>CAVQIU010000035.1:0-145162 GCA_963712625.1 uncultured Actinomycetota bacterium | reverse complement strand
TTGGGTCTGTCGCTATTGTGTCGACGGCGTCGACCGCGCCGCCTCACAGCGGGCTCTGGCGAGACTGTCATGCGCCGGGCTATCGAAATCAACGCCACTACCAAGCCCGTATCCTGGTCCGCAGCGCCACCAACGAGCGCGGCGTGACAGCCTGACCAGCCAAGGTCATCGCATTCAAGTGGGATTTGCCTCAGTGGGAAGGCCGCCTAGACCATCCAATACCCCGGATGACCTGCCGAGCGCTACTGGTGACGGCTCACCGGTGTGGGGAACGCCCGCACGGCTTGGACTCGTGGACGGTGGACGACATGACGAGGAGGAGTTCGTGATGACCGGCGAGCACGGCGCATGCTGCACACCTTCGAGCGCCGCAGGTGGCCCCGGGCATGACTTGACCGCCGGAGCCGCGCCGGCATCGCGAGTCGGGGGCACGAGCCGATCTCACGCCATTGAGCAGTGTCGCGTGCCATCACAGACGTTCTCGATGGGTGATGCGCGCGGCGACAGCAAGTGGGCTGACGGCGAGGGTCCGGTCCACACGGTGACGGTCTCGCGGTTCGATGTCGACGCCACGGCCGTCACCAACGCGGACTTCATGCACTTCGTCGACAACACGGGGTACGTCACCGAGGCCGAGTCCTTCGGGTACTCCGCCGTCTTCCACCTTGCCCTCGCTGCGCCGCGCAGCGCGGTGATGGGACCGGCGGCCGGCACCCCTGGTGGCTCGGGGTCATGGGCGCGGACTGGCGGCACCCCGGCGGACCGGACTCGTCAATCGACGGGCTCGACGATCACCCCGTCGTGCACGTCAGCTGGAACGATGCGATGGCGTACTGCGACTGGGCGGGCCGGGCGCTGCCCACCGAGGCTCAGTGGGAGTGCGCCTCACGAGCCGGGCACGACGGCCTGCGCTACCCCTGGGGTGATGAGCTGGACCGGACGGACCGGTGCAACATCTGGCAGGGCCAGTTCCCCGCCGCCAACACCATGGACGACGGATACCTCACCACGGCGCCGGTCCGCTCATACGCCCCGAACGACTACGGCCTGTGGCAGACCGTCGGCAACGTTTGGGAGTGGTGCTGGGACTGGTGGCGTGAGGACACCTACGCGATCTCACCGGTCAGCGACCCCTCGGGGCCCGAGCGCGGGAGTGGCAAAGTGATGCGCGGCGGCTCGTACCTATGCCACGACTCGTATTGCAACAGGTACCGCAACGCGGCTCGCTCATCGAACACGCCCGACTCGTCGACGGGCAACACCGGGTTCCGTACCGTCACGCACGCATAAAGCGAACGGGAACGAGCTCGCGCCGGGGATTTCCAGGCACGGCCGAGACCAGCCATTTCTGGGCGTAGTTCGAATGAGATCCGCCCGCAGCCGGCATCAGCGTCCCGCCTGCGGGTCACTGGGTGAGCCGTTGGCGCCGCTCCTTGATCTCGTTGCGACGGTCGGCTGGCGGCGGCGGTGAGGTCGTCCAGCACCTTGACGAGGCGTGCGGCGACGCTAGGGGTGGCCCGTCCGGCCTCGATGAGCTCATCGACCGCTGCGGCGACGTAGTCCTCCCAGGTCGGTGGATGAAGCAAAAGTCGCCGCGTGTCCGTCAGGATCGGTGATGTCGCCGATGGCAAGATCGCGATGGTTGGCTCATCTCGCGGCATCCTCGTGCGCCGGTCGTCGCGTGATGCTTCCCAATGCCGGGGCCGTCCGTGTCACCATGGGAGCAGCCGGCACCGCCGGCCTCACCCAATCAGTGTGACTGCATCGCCTTGTCGGGCTGACCGATAGTGCGCCGGGACTAGTGTGAAGATGCGGTCATCACACCCGCGATCTTCAATTCCCCGATCATCACGCAGTAAGAAGCACGGCGGCACCGACGGCCGCCGTGGTTCATGAGCTTGGCACCCGATGCACCGATTCTCGTGGACCATCAAATCACCCGATCTGGGTGAAGTAGGACGCCACGATCGTCGGCCATTGTCGGACTATTAGTCAGCCGCACCTGTTCATTCCCTACTAATGTCGGAGGTCGTGATGGACGGTAAGACCTCAATGGAGGACTCGCTCCGGGAGCGGAGGGGCGGAGCTGCCGCATCGCGTGCTGGTGCCGGACGTAAGGTTGCGCATCTGACTCCGGAGGAGTGTGTCGCCCGGGGGAAGGCGGCGCGTAACGAGGTTCCGCGGTCCAGCCATGGCCGTTGGGAGCCGGCGGTCAACCGACCCGACCCTGTCGGGCTGCTGGAGCAGCAGGCGGTGAGCCGGGTTCCGGAGTTGGTGCCGATCCGTTACGGCCGGATGCTGGTGTCGCCGTTCACGTTCTACCGGGGTGCCGCGCTGATCATGGCCGCCGACCTGGCCGCCACCCCGCGCTCGGGGCTGCCTGTCCAGGTCTGCGGTGACGCGCACCTGTCGAACTTCGGGGTGTTCGCCTCCCCCGAGCGGCAGTTGATGTTCGACATCAACGATTTCGACGAGACGCTTGCCCGGCCCGTGGGAGTGGGATGTGAAGCGGCTGGCCGCGAGCTTCGAGATCGCCGGCCGGGACCGCGGGTTCACGCCGGCGGAGCGGCGCGCGGTCGTGCTGGCCGATGGCCGCGGAGTACCGGGCGCGGATGAAGCAGGCCGCCGCGATGCGCAATCTCGACGTCTGGTACGCCCACGTCGAGGTCGAGGCGCTGTTCGAGCAGCTGCGAAGCCATGGCCACCAAGAAGCAGCGGGCGAAGGCTCGGGCGAACGTCGCCAAGGCCCGAACCAAGGACAGCATGCAGGCGTTCGCCAAGCTCACCCACGAGGTCGACGGCGAACGCAGAATCATCGCCGACCCGCCGCTGATCGTGCCGATCGAGGACTTGTTGCCGGCGGGCAGAGAACGCGACGAGGTCGAGGGGGAGCTCCGCGGCATGCATCAGGTCCTACCGGCGCACCCTGGAGACCGACCGCCGCCACCTGCTGGAGAACTTCGACTACGTGCACCTGGCCCGGAAGGTGGTCGGGGTCGGCAGTGTCGGCACCCGCGCCTGGATCCTGCTCATGCTCGGGCGGGACGACCAGGACCCGCTGTTCCTGCAGGCGAAGGAAGCCCAAGAATCGGTGCTGGAACCCTTCGTCGGCAAGAGCCGAGTACCCCAACAACGGCCAGCGCGTCGTCGCCGGGCAGCGGCTGATGCAGGCCGCCAGCGACATCTTCCTCGGCTGGGACCGGGTGACCGGCATCGACGGGCAGGCCCGCGACTTCTACATCCGGCAGCTGCGCGACTGGAAGGGCTCGGCGGACGTCGACACCATGACCGCCTCGGCGATGACGTTCTACGCCCGGATCTGCGCGGCGACCCTCGCCCGCGCCCACGCCCGCTCGGGCGACCGGATCGCCATCGCGTCCTACCTGGGCAACAGCGATGCCTTCGACCGGGCCATCGCCGACTTCTCCAGCGCCTACGCCGACCAGAACGAACGCGACTACCAAGCACTGGTCAAGCCGTGGACTCAGGCCGGGTCGTCGCACAGACCGGCCTGTAAGGACAGCACGAACCAGTAGTGCAGGCGAGTGTCGGTCCCTTCCATCGGCTGAATCAAGCACATCGATCCTGACCACAGCGGGATACGGATCGATCGTTGCGCGGCGTATGCCATCCAGCGGAGGTTTTGATCTCCGAGCTAGGAACAGCAGAGTTGATCATCGGCTTCGGGCAGCTCACGGGAGCGCGCGAGTCGAGTGCTTGATCATTCCGTGCGTTCGGTCGTGCGGTGCGGGCCTGCGCGCACATTCTGAGCAGTCTGGCCGCCAAACCCAGTGGCGCCGGTCTCCAGTCGTGGCAACCGTTTGTCGGGAACCTGACTGCCGAGCCGCGATGTTGGTGATCGTGATGATCAATGCGAGAGCGGCAACGATGCGCTCTCGGGAGTTCCCGGCCGTTTAAGATGTCCGCCGCCAGCCACCTAGCAGGAGGGTCGCCATGTCAGTCGCCGAAACGAAGTTCGAACCAGCCATCGTGAACGTCAGGACCAAGATCTCGGCGCTGTGGACGTCGATGCTGTTCGTCTTTGCCTACGTCGATCTCTTCAGCCTCTACCGACCTGACGTCCGGGCGGACCTCGAAGCCGCTGAGGTCGGTGGGTTCACCGTCAACCAGTCGTTCCTTCTTGGAACGACTGCGTATGTCGTCATCCCTAGCTTGATGGTGTTCTCCACACTCGTCCTGCAACCGCGCCTCAACCGAATCGCCAATATCGCGCTGGGCCTCGTGTACATCGTCACGATCGTTATTGCTGCTGTCGGCGAGTGGGGCTACTACATCCTCGGCAGCGTGGTCGAGGTCGCCATGCTCGCGGCCATCATCTACTACGCATGGACCTGGCCGAAGCAGGCACCCCCCGACATTCAATGATCAGTTCTAGCCAGATTGATCAAGAAGTCCGTGCTGCATGGCAAACATGGCGGCTCCGGCGCGGGTCGAGGCGTCGATCTTGAGATAGATGTCTTGAACGTGGTGCTCGACGGTCCGCCGGGAGAGCACAAGCCGTTCGGCGATCTCCGAGTTGGACAAGCCACGTGAGACTAGTCGCAGCACCTCCAATTGGCGTTCGGTCAGGTCCGCTGGGCGGCTGCGCCGAACTGCCCGGCGAAGACCAGCGGCCTCAATCACGGCGCTTGCGGCGTCGTGGTCGAGCCGCCCAGCCTTGGCCTCGGCCTCCAGCCGGTCGGCGGCACGCGCCGGAGCCAATGCCCGCCGATATGGGCGCTCCTCGGTCAGCCGTCGGTAGGTATCGGCACTGGCCAGGACGCGTGCCGGCATGGACAGCTGCGCCGAGGTGGCACCTCGGTGGTAGCCGCTGCCATCGCAGCGTTCGTGGTGCTGGCCCGCAAGGGTGGCCAGTCGCGCGAGGGGAGGGATGCGCGCGATGATCCGCTCGCTGTGATAGGCGTGTAGTCGAGCCTGGTCCCGCTCGGTGGTGCTCAGCGGGCCGGGCTTGTCCCAGATCGAGCTGGCCACACCGACTCGTCCAAGATCATGCAGATACCCCGCGACGCGTAAGGTGTCCGTTTCCTCGCGTAGACCGAGCATTCCTGCAGCGGCGGCGGCAAGATCACCAACTCCCGCAGAATGGCCATGCAGCCAAGGACTTTTCAGATCGACCAGATTGCCGAACGTCCGCGCCACCTCGGCTAGCTCGGCCTTCTCCACCCGGCGTACGGGAGCCGGCTCCGCGTCGAGCACCGCTTGGTAGGCATCGACATCGTCGAGATCGGCGAGCAGCTCATCCACGCGCGTGATCAGCAACTCAGCGACGTCTGGATCCAGCTGGCTGCCGGCGCGCCGCCGGACCTCCGCGATGGCGACATCGACGTTGGCATGAGAGCCGAACATCACCGCGGTCAGGGCGACCTGCATGATTCGGGCCGTCAGCGGGATTGCCTCGCCCGCTGTACTCGGGAAGCCCTTGCCATCCCACTGCGCAAACATGTGCCACAGGCCAACCTGCACCGGTTCGGGGAGCCCCAGCCCTCGCGAGGCCCCGCGAGCCACCTCGCAGGTCGCTGCTTGGCCCTCGGACTGCATTCGCCCAGCAGTGATGACAGTCGTTGCCAGCACTCTTGCCTTCGATCTGCCCGTCGCGTTCGCGACTCCGGGAATCCAGACCCGCCAGAGGTCCTGCGGCTCACCGGAACTGCTCAGAAAGTTCACTCGTGTCGTGACGATGTCGTCGCCCCAGACCTTCGCCACCTCGTGCGCGTACGCCGTGCAGCCGAGGTGCTGCAGCAGCGCGGTGTAGAGCACGTCGCTCACCTCCGACTCGGTGCAGCCGAGGATTCGGGCGAGGCGTGTCGCTACCAGGCAGCGCTTCAGCGACTCCTCTAGAGGTGATCCCGTTCCGATGTCGGTGACCAGTGAGAGGCCGCCCAGCAGTTCCAGCATCCGGAACACGCGTTCAGCATCGCATAGATCAATGGGCGGCCTCCCTGTGGTTTTTCCAGGTGGTGAGCTTGAGTGCTATGGCCCTGAGCCGTCGATGGGCCTAATCGGTCGACGAGATCGACGAGACCGACGAGACCGACAAGACACAGCCGACTGCCGAATGCGCCTGGCCAGGCGCCCGGCGAGAGAATGCTCCACATGGCGAGCGAACGCTGGACCGCGTACTGGACGATGGCCCCGCGGCACGGCGTCCTGCGCACCGAGGCCGCGCGGGCACCTCGCTCCGATGAGGCGTTGGTACGCGCCATCTGCTCCGGCATCAGCCGAGGCACCGAAATGCTTGTGCACGCTGGGCACGTGCCGCCAGAGATTGGCGAGTCCATGCGCGCGCCATTTCAGGTCGGAGACTGGCCGGGCCCAGTCAAGTACGGGTATCTGTCGGTTGGCCTTGTGGAGGTGGGCCCCGACCCGTTGCAGGGCCGCCGCGTGTTCTGCCTGTACCCGCACCAAGATCGCTACGTGGTGCCCGCGAGCGCACTGACCCCCGTGCCAGATGGAGTGCCGAGCGATCGCGCTGTGCTGGCCGGCACTGTGGAGACCGCCATCAACGCGTTGTGGGACGCTGGGCCGCGCATCGGTGATCGGGTTGCCGTCGTCGGCGCCGGAATGGTGGGTGGCATGATCACGGCGCTGTTGCGCGATTTCCGTCTCCAACGACTCCAGCTGGTCGACGTGAATCCGTCACGAGCGGAGCTGGCCGCCGCGTTGCGTGTCGAATACGTGCATCCTGACGAGGCGGCTGGGGAAAATGATCTTGTCTTCCACTGCTCAGCCACCGAATCGGGCCTCGCGCGCAGCCTACAGTTGCTGGGCGACGAGGCCGAGCTGATCGAACTGTCGTGGTACGGGATGCGTCAGCCGCGGGTGCCTCTCGGTGCCGCGTTCCATTCCCGTCGGCTGGCGATTCGGGCCAGCCAGGTCGGCGTCGTCGCAGCTTCCCGGCGCGCCAGGCGAACGACCAGGGACCGGCTGGCACTCGCCATGGAGCTGCTCGAAGATCCCGTCTTCGACGTGTTCATCACGGGCCACGCACCCTTCGGTGCGCTGCCGCAGACCATGGAATCGATCTTCGACAACGGGACTGAGACACTGTGCCAGGTGATCGAGTACGCAGCCGATGAGGAGACCTGACGTGTTCCATCTGACGGTTCGCGATCATGTGATGATCGCCCACAGCCTGCCGCACCCGTCCTTCGGTCCGGCTCAAAACCTGCATGGCGCCACGTACGTGGTGGAGCTGACGCTATGGCGCGAAACGCTCAGCCCAGAGTCGATCGTGATCGACATCGGCGAGGCCGTCGACGTCTTGAGCAGCGCGCTCAGTGATCTCAACTATCGCAACCTCGACGAGCATCCCGATCTCGCCGGCACGCTCACGACGACCGAGGCTGTCGCTCGGCTGATCGCGGAGCGTGTGGCGACGTCACTCGCGGACCGAGACCTCAGCAGGCTGGATGTGACGCTGCGTGAGCATCCCGACGCCTGGGCGGGGTACAGCGTGACGCTTGAATGAGATGCCGGCGTCCGGGCGTGAACTCTCCGGCAGCAGAACGCCGCTGGGCTACGTGACCTGGGACCGTGTCGAGCCAACCGGCGGCACCGTCTACAACCAGGCCCTCGTCGCCGAGCTGCGGTCGGGTGGCATCGATGTGCGCCTCCATGCGCTCGCAGGACCATGGCCGGCAGGGGATGCCATCAGCCACGCTCAGCTGGAGCGTGCGTTGCTCCAGGCGCCTGCGTCATTGGTCGACGGGATCGTGGCTTGCGGTGCGCCCGATGTTCTCGCCGCCGCTGTCGGCGCTGGCCACCTGATCATCATCGTGTTGCACCTGCCGATCAGCGAAGAAGTCGGCCTTGCGCCGCGGCAACGCGATCGGTACGTCGCACTCGAGGCTCGGGCTGTGGAAGTGGCATCGGGGGTCCTGTGCCCAAGCTATTGGTCTGCCGCGAATGTCAGCCGTCGATACGGACGCCGCGACGTTGGCGTCGCGGTTCCCGGGGTTACCCCAGCAGCCGTGGCGCAAGGCAGTCAGCACACCGGCTTGCCACGTATCCTCACCCTTGCCTCGCTGACTCCCACCAAGGATCAGCTCAGCCTCGTCCAAGCACTGGCCCAACTCTCAGACCTGGCCTGGACAGCCGCACTAATAGGTTCCGATCGGGCCGATCCGGATTACGCCGCTCGATTGCGCGCCGAGATCGTCGCCGCCGGACTGAGGAAGCGGATTGCAGTGCCCGGCCTGCTCGCCGGCAAGACGCTGGACAGGGAATGGGACGCGACCGACTTGCTCGTACTCCCGTCCCGGATCGAGTCGTACGGCCTGGTCATCGGCGAAGCGCTGGCGCGTGGGATCCCGGCAGTTGTGACCGCCGGCACCGGCGCAGTTGAGGCGCTCGAGCAGGGGGCGACCGTTGAAGCTGAGGCGTCCTCGGACCGGCCCAGGGGCTCGACGCCTGGCGCAGCAATCCCTGCTGGAGATCCAGCGAGCCTGGCGGGGATGTTGCGGAGGTGGCTCAGCGAACCAACGGTGCGGCGCGCGTGGCGTCAGGCGGCACTCGCACGAAGAGATACTCTGCCCGGATGGCGGCAGACGGCAGCGGCGGCGTTGGACTATCTGGAGCGCCGGCGGAACCTATCGTCGACCCCAGCTGGCTCGCCGCCCGCGTAGCCGCCGACACGTCGGCTCGTGCCCCGACGATCGACACACTCCTCTCCGAGCTGATCAGCTACGTGATCGATACAGGTAGCCCCGGCGACGTTCTGGAGATCATTGATCTTGGCGCCGGTACAGGTGCAAACCAGCGCTGGCTCGCACCGCGTCTGCCCCTCCGGCAGCGCTGGATTCACCTTGATCATGATCCTGTGATCAGCAGGTCAATGGCCTTGCCCGAGGAGACGGTGATCATCGACGACAGCGTCGAAGCGCTCGATCGACTCCTGGCGACATCCGACGGCCACCGTCGGCTCGTCACGTGTTCGGCTTTGCTGGACGTGCTGACGACGGCGGAGATCGATGCCGTGTGCGGTGCCGTGATCAACAATCAAGTGCCCGTGCTGTTCAGCCTCACCGTTACTGGGGCGCTCAGCATGACCCCGAGGGACCCGCGTGATCAGCCGCTGCTGGATGCGTTCAATGATCATCAACGGCGTGCCGGCCGGGCCGGCCCGGATGCGCCCGCGCGGGCCGTCAGCGCGCTGCTCGGCGGTGGGATGTCCGTCCACACGCAAGACACTCCGTGGTTGTTGACCGCATCGGACGGTCAGTCGTTTGTTGTGCGAATGCTCCAGGAGCGGCTCGAGGCCGCGGTTGCTCACGAGCCAGCCGTTGCCCAGGCCGCCGCTGCCTGGTTGGAGCTACGACGCGTCCAGCTCGGCCTCGGGGTGCTCCGGATCGAGCTGGCGCACAGCGACATCCTGGCCGTGCCCGGAGGACGGTAGGTCAGTACTCGACTCGGCGAAGTCGAACACGGTGCAGATGTCGCGGCCCATGTTGAATCGCCGGATGGAAGCGGTCAAGGCGTCTGCGACCAGATCAGCGCCCGCGAAGCGTACCCCCGGAATCCCATCACCGACCAAGATCGGTGCCGTCGTCAGATAGAACCGATCGAGCACTCCCGCCGCCAGGAAGTCTGAGACGGTACGGCCGCCGCCCTCCACAAGCACCTTGCCCAGACCACGCTTCCGCAGCATCTCGAGCAGTGCCTGCGGCGGAAACCAGTCCCGCTCGTCAGGGACACTGACAACTTCAACATGCGGCGCTAGGTCGGTTGTGGGACGGGACTCCGACGCGACGCACCACAGAGTCCTCGCACTGCTGTCTGTCAGGACTCGGGCATCCCGGGGGATTCGCGCCGCAGGATCGATGATCACGCGTGCCGGAGATGGTCCCGGCACGGCGCGGGTGGTCAGCTGCGGATTGTCTGTCGTGACGGTTTGGGCTCCGACGACCACCGCGTCCACTAGCGCCCGCAGCCGGTGCAAGTGCTCTCTGTCCTCTTCGCCCGAGACATAATTGGCATCGCCGGTTCTCGAAGCGATGAAGCCGTCGATGCTCTGCGCCAGCTGTGCGATGGTGATCACTGATCCGGCCGCCACCAGCGGGCCGTACAGGTCCAGCAATACCGCCTCCTGCGCAGTGGCTGACCGGTCGGGCACCCGGCCCTGCAACAACTCGCTCCAGACATCGGGCAGGGCATGACCATGGTCGTGACCCATCCGGCGGCGTTTGGTGGCCAGGTAGAAGGCGTTCTCGGGGTGCTCGGTCACCGGCAGCGGAAGCCTCGCAGTCACCTCGATACCAAGATCGCCGAGTTGGGCGCTCTTGTGCGGATTCGCCGAAAGTAGCCGGATCCGCCGCAGACCAAGATCACGCAAGATGGCGGCGGCCACGTGGTAATCCCGGGCATCGACCGGCAAACCCAGCCGCAGATTGGCGTCAACGGTGTCGAGGCCCCTGTCCTGCAGCGCGTAGGCGTGCAGCTTGGCGTGCAGGCCGATACCACGGCCCTCATGCCCGCGGAGGTAGATGACCACACCGATGCCCTCACGCTCGATCTCTCGCATTGCTGCGTCCAGCTGTTCGCCGCAATCGCAGCGCCGCGATCCCAAGGCATCGCCGGTGAGGCACTCGGAATGGACCCGAACGAGCGGGACGTGGCCGTTGCTTCCAGCGCCGTCCAGATCGCCCAGCACGAGTGCCACGTGCTCGCGGTCGGGGGCTGCGGCGTACCCATGGAGCTGGAAGGTCCCGTGCGCGGTCGGGAGCACGGTCGACACGACCCTGCGTACCCGCTGAGGTTCGGTCATCTCGCTAGCCTTCCACAGCGGTTGAGACCGATGGAGACTCGCCTTGCGACGAGGAAGGCCGTGGCATCATGTGGGACCTTTACCCTCGACGGCTTGTTTCCCACGTCAGCGCGCCAGCAGTCCTTGATCTTGCCCGAACATACGGCTACGGGGATTCACCCATCAGCCGCGCCTCCAAGATGGGTGTCTGACCCGACGCGAGGCGAACGCGCATCTCCGTAGCGTCTTCGGCATGTTGGGCGTGGCGGTTCTCGCGGGAACAGTTTCGACGTTTCTGTTCGCGGCGAGCACGCTGCCCATGCTGATCAAGGCCGCACGAACCAAGGAGCTCCGTTCATACAGCCGCGGCAACCTCGTCCTGGCCAACGTAGGCAACGGAGTGCACAGCATCTACGTGGTTCAGCTGCCACCCGGCCCGATCTGGGCCCTGCACGCCTTCTATGTCGTCACTTCGGGATTGATGCTCTTCTGGCATCTGCGGTACGCCAGCCGCTCGTCCCGGTCACACGGCAGCACATTCCCTTCCGGAGGTACCCATGACAACCGAACACATCGAGACAGCGATCATCGGCGCCGGCCAGGCCGGCCTTGCGACCGCTTACCATCTGCGGCAACGCGGACGCCCGTGCCTGATCCTCGACGCCAACAAACAGGTTGGCGACAATTGGCGCGCCCAATGGGATTCGCTGCGCCTCTATTCACCCGCCGTGTCCGACAGCCTGCCAGGAATGCCGTTCCCTGGTCCGCGGTGGTCTTATCCGACCAAGGATCAGGTCGCCCAATATCTGGCCGCGTACGCCCGGCGATTCGCCCTCCCGGTCCGAACGCTCGCCCGCGTCGACCGGCTGGAAGCCACCGACGGGAAGTACGTGCTGTGGCTCGGAGATGACCGCATCGTCGCCGAGAACGTCGTTGTTGCGACGGGTACCTTCGGCCGCACCCCGAGCATCCCGGACTTTGCCCTGGATCTCGACCCATCGATCCGCCAATTGCATTCGAGCGAATACCGCAGGCCCGAGCAGCTCAAGCCTGGCACGGTGCTGGTAGTTGGCGCATCGCACTCAGGCACCGACATCGCGTTCGAAGTTGCACTAACCCACCCGACGATTCTCGCCGGCCGCGACCCCGGCCAGATGCCGGTGCGTCTGAACCACTGGAGCGCACGATTGTTCTGGCCGATCTTCATGTTTCTGGGACACCACGTGATCACCCGCCGCACACCCATCGGGCGCCGCGCCACGGAGGAGATTCGCTTCCACGGTGGACCCATGTTGCGCGTGAAGCGATCCGATCTGCGAGCACGCGGAGTCGAGCGAATCCTGGGTCGGGTGACCGGCGTCCAAGACGGGTGGCCGGTTCTCGATGGCGGCCGACTGCTCACCGATGTGGCGAATGTGGTGTGGTCCACCGGATTTCGCCAGGTGTTCGACTGGATCGACCTGCCGATCTTCGGTGCTGACGGCTGGCCGCGGGAGATGCGCGGCGTGGTCACGGAAGCTCCCGGGCTGTTCTTCTGCGGACTGGCGTTCCAGTACGCGTTCAGCTCGATGGTGCTCGCCGGAGTCGGCAGAGACGCCGCCTACGTTGCGAACCAGATCGACGCGCGAGCGGAAGGGTCGTACGCACTCGCCGCGTGAGCCGTGTTGCGCGTAACCTCTGACCGGGAGGCTGCGGACATGGGCGTCGAGCGGGACAAGACCGTCGACCAGTTGCTGCAGGCTCGCGAGGCATTCGATCGTCGCGACTGGGCGCTGGCCTTCGACTCCTACGCAGAGTGCCGGCGACCTCAGTCCGTTGAGGACACGATGGTCTTGGCGACGGCTGCTTTTCTCACTGGTGATGCTGACGAGGCCGTCCGGGCGCTGCAGGCCGGATACCAGGACCGAATCAAGAACAGTGATGGGCTGGGTGCCGTGCGCTTCGCCATCTGGCTTGGCTTTGTGCTCAATACCCGTGGAGAGATGGCGGTCGGGGGCGGCTGGGTCGCTCGAGCCGAACGCCTTCTCGAGAACCAACCCGAGGACATCGTCGAGCGTGGCTACCTCCTGATCCATGAGTTCTTCCAACACATCGGTCGTGGCGACTTTGCTAGGGCCGAGGAGACGGCTGCGCGAGCGGTCCAGATCGGTCGCCGCTTCTCCGACCAAGATCTGATCGCTCAAGCGTTGAACTGCCAGGGCCGGGTCATGATCTACTCCGGCCGTGTCTTGGAAGGGCTGGCGTTGCTCGATGAGGCGATGGTCGCGATCTCGGCTGGAGAGGTCGCGCCCATCTTCGCTGGGAATATCTACTGCTCCATGATCGAGGCGTGTCAGGAACTGTCGGATTTCTCACGTGCAGCTTCATGGACTATCGCCCTGACCAAGTGGTGTGACGCACAGCCGGGCTTGGTTCCGTACACCGGACAGTGCTCGGTCCACCGCGGCCAGATCATGCGGCTGCGCGGGGCTTACGACGAAGCCCTGGCCGAGTTTGCGCTCGCCCAACGCCGGTATCGCCTGGAAGGTACGACGGCCCCGGCGGCACTGGCGCTGACTGAGCAGGGTGACGTGCTACGCGTTCGTGGCAAGCTCGACGAGGCTGAAGCCTGCTACGGGCAGGCTGCCGAGCTCGGCCACGAGCCGCAGCCCGGGTTGGCATTGTCCTGGCTCGCGCGCGGTCGTACCGCTGCAGCTGTCTCGGCGATGCGGCGTCTGCTCGCCGAGGCGCAGGGACCAGTCCGCCGATCCTGGATGCTGCCAGCCGGCGTCGAGGTCATGGTGGCTGCTGGGCTTCTGGACGAAGCTCGCCGGTATGCCGAGGAGCTCTCTGAGATTGCCGCATTGTTCGGCAACCCCGCAGTCAAGGCGATGGCTGCGTACGCGGGAGCCAACGTCAGGTTGGGCTGCGGCGAGGTTGAGGATGCGCTCGTACAGGCCCGCGAATCGACCCGACTGTGGAACGGCATCGACTCACCGTACGAGGCGGCTCGGGCTCGGGTCCTGGTAGCGCGGGCACTGCGCGAGCTCGGCGATGAGGATTCGGCAACGACAGAATTTGCGGTCGCGCGCCGTGCCTTGGCGGAGGTTGGTGCTGCGTCGGCCGCGCAGGATATCGACAGGCTTCTGGGACGAACACGGCCCGGTGGTCTCACCGAACGTGAAGTCGAGGTGCTCAGGCTGGTTGCCGAAGGGCGAAGCAACTCAGACATTGCGCGAACGCTGGTACTGAGTCAGAAGACGGTCGAGCGACACCTGAGCAATATCTTCACCAAGCTGAATGTGCCGTCGCGGACGGCGGCCGCCGCGTACGCACACGAGCACGGGCTCATGCCCTGAAGTGGCTTGCGGCTCAAGATCATCGTCCCCAGAAGCTGTGCTAGGGGTTGCCGAGGTGACCGCGACCCGGGTTACAGCTGGGCGGTGTGTCGTTGCCACTGATGACGAACTCATGGCACGTGAGAAATCGATCATTGAACTTGCCGAGCCCGAACGACGCGATGGCCACGACCGCAACAATGCCTGCCGCCAGGAGCCGACGACGGTTTGGTATCTGCGCATATCCCGCGATGGTCACCCGAAGGAGCAGCGAAGCGAGGATAAGGGGTTCCAGCCATTGTCAGCAGGATGGCCAGGTAGAACAATGCCCGCGACCAGGCCTTGGCTCCACCCTCCGGCACCGCGAGAGCGAGCAGCAGCCACAGCGAGGGAAGAAGCAGCGCCAAGCGCCTCGGCCACGACAATCGAGCGCGTCGCCCAGCCGTGAGACTGACTAGAAAAACTGCGGTGGAGGCAGCCCAAAGCGACAGCAGCTGCTGGAAGAAGATGACGCCATAGGCACCCAAGTCGAATGCCGGCCACCACACGACAAGGGACGCCGCGACCACGGCGACCGAGGTTGCCTGAATCGTCCGATCATCGATGGCTTCCGGTTCGTGGCGGTCGTTGGCCGCCCCTGTGGTCTCAACTGCTCCCATTTGACCAGCACGTTAGCGAGTGCACGATTGGCGGAAGCTGTCCGACTCTACGATTGTCACGACGGTAGCCACGGCTCATGCCAGCCGCCGCACTCGTCCGCCAGACCTTCCGCCGAAGCCGGGCCCCATGAGCCGGGGGTGTATGACTGCACAACTGGTGCTGCGTCGAGCAACGGCTGCATGATCCGCCAGGTTTCTTCCACACCATCCTGCCTGGTAAACCGGGTCGCCTGGCCGACCAGTGCAGCGTGCAGCAACACCTCGTACGGCGTCGGTCCCTCACCACCCTCCGCGGCGAACGTCATGTCCAACGTGATCGCCTCCGGACGCATGCTGACGGCCCGCCGTGCATCGAGCCTGAATCGCAGGCCTGTCGCCGGATCCAGCCTGATCACGATCTGATCCGGCTCGGCATCGCGATCGCCCCACAAGCCAAAGCCCAGCCGAGGCGGATCCTGGAACACCAGACGCACTTCGGTCTGGGTGACCGGCAGCCGCTTGCCCGCACGGATCAGGAACGGAACTCCGGACCAGCGCCAGTTGTCGATCTCCAGCCGCAAAGCGGCGAATGTCTCGGTGGTGGAGTCCGCAGCGACCCCATCGATGCTGCCGTATCCCTCATACTGGCCGCGTACGTAGGCAGCCGGATCGGCTTCGGGCATGGCCTTGAAGAGCGCCACCTTGGAGTTGCTCAGCGTCGCCGGGTCACCGCCCGCCGGTGGTTCCATTGCGACGGCCGCTATGACCTGCATGAGGTGGTTCACCACCACATCCCGCAGGGCGCCGACAGGGTCGTAGAAGTGGCCACGATCTTCAACCCCGAAGGTTTCCGCCATAGTGATCTGTACGCACTTGACGTAGTTCCGATTCCAGACCGGCTCGAGCATCGTGTTGGCGAACCGCAGGTACAAGATCTCCTCGAGCCCCATCTTTCCGAGGTAGTGGTCGATCCGATATAGCTGCGACTCATCGACGTATTGGTGGAGTTCCTCGGCCAAGGCGCGAGCCGATGCCAGGTCATGGCCGAAGGGTTTTTCGACGACGACCCGGCCGGTCTTGGTGAGGCCTGCTTCGGACAGCCCCTTGATGGTGGTTGCAAACAGGAACGGCGGGATCTCGAGGTAGAACACCGGATACTCGGGCACCGTTCATCGCCGCACCGACTCGCTGATAGGTCTCGGCATCGGCAAAGTCGCCATGTACGTAGGAGAGTCGCGCCGCGAACCGCTCGAAGATCGTGTTATCCAGCTCCTCCCCAGTGCCGCTGATCGACTCCCTCGCGCGTTGCACGAGTTGATCAACAGTCCAGTCGCGGGACGCCACACCAACGATGGGGCATTGGAGAAGCCCGCGCTTTTCCAGCCGGTACAGCGATCGGAAAGTCATTACCTTGGCCAAGTCTCCGGTGATACCGAAGATCACGAAGACATCGGCCTGCTGCTGTCCGAATCCCGCCGAACCGTCACGTCCCACCATCGCCGACCTCCTGAACCCGACTGGGCAACCAACAATCCTGACCTGAGAGAGCCGAAGCCCTATCGGTCCCGTGCCACGACGCTACGGCGAAGCGGCGGAGCCTGTCGTCACCCCGTCGGGGTGGCGTACTGGGTACCTCGGAATCTCTCCAAACGAGCCGGATCGGGTGATCACCCGAAGTCTGTCCGCTCAACCGACCCGCCGCGAGCAACCAAAACCGTCGCGACCATTTCTGGCGGGAACAGGCCGTGCTCGACCACTCCCGGTGTCGAGGCCAGCTCCTGAGACAGTGCCCTCGGATCGCCAACAGGGCCTTCGTAGTCGGCGATCACACCGCCATCGGGACTCAGCGGAACATCGCGGAGTTTGACCGGCCCGATGCGGCGCATGGTCGCTCGCAGCCCGTACGACAGCAGCTCCAGAGGTATCGGCGCACGCAATACATCTACGGGCTTCGACGCATCGGCGATGACGACGAAACGGTCGGCCGCCGCCACCACGAGTTTCTCGCGGGTGTGCGCGGCTCCGCCGCCTTTGACGAGCCAACCGTCAGGGGCGATTTGGTCGGCTCCGTCGATGGCGATGTCGAAACGTTCGAGCTCCCCATAGGGCTCGACCCTGATACCCAGCTCGCGCGCTGCGCTTTCGGTCCGCGGGGAGGTGGCGACGCAGGTGATGTCGAGCGACCGGCGGGCCAGCGCTGGAAGAAGGAAGGCAACTGTTGAGCCGGTGCCGAGCCCGACAATCATCCCGTTCTCCACCAACTCCACCGCCGCCTCGGCGGCAAGCTGCTTCTCTCGCTCAATGCTCATGCTTTCTCCTAGCACGCGCCGGTGTCGGCGACCGAGCGACGCGCTGCCTCCCAGTTTCTTTCTCTCCGCGAAGTGCTCGGCTTGATCGGCGATGAGCGCTCGATGAGTGGTCGTTGAGCCGAGCGTGAGCAGCCGCGCTGCGGATGCTGCGCTAGCTTTGTCGAGCCCCTTCGACGCTCAGGCGCTCTGCTCCCCGCCAAGCCCACGGAAGCGAGAAGCATGTCCAGCACCGCCGTCGCGACGTACGTTCACGCCCGCGATCCGATTTCCCAAGCAGGGGTGGTCGCCCAGCTCCGGATGCGTCCCGAAGTTCGGGTCGTCGATACGCCAGCCGAGGCAACCGTCGCGGTGATGATCGCGGATACGGTCGATGACAACACCACCCGGGACCTGCGAGCCATGCGCAAGGACGGCCGGCCACGGTTGATGCTCGTTGCGACGTCGGTCGACGATGCCGCGCTGGTCGCCGCGGCCGAAGCCGGCGTGGCGGGCCTGCTGCGCCGATGCGATGCGAGCGGCGAGACGCTGATCAAGACGATCGTGAAAGTAGCCTCCGGCGAAGGAGAGGTACCGCCTGATCTTCTCGGCCGGCTGCTGGAGCAGGTCGGCCGGTTGCAGCGTCAGGTGCTCGCCCCTCGTGGCCTGACCTTCAGCGGTCTGACCCCGCGAGAGACTCAGGTGCTCCGGCTCGTTGCTGACGGGTTCGATACCGGCGAGATAGCGCTGCGGATGTGCTACAGCGAGCGCACAGTGAAGAACGTGTTGCACGATCTGACGACCCGGCTGCAATTGCGCAACCGTACGCACGCCGTTGCTTATGCCGTACGCGAAGGCTTGATCTGATCGGAACTGATGTGGACCAGGACGCCGTTGGGTGAATGATTGGAGCGCGGGGGTCAAGCGGCGAACCTGGAGGTGATCACGATCGACCTGATCTGTGAGGTGTGTGGCACCGCCAATCCCCCGGGCACAGAATTCTGCACCAATTGCAACAGCTATCTCGCGTGGGACCGCTCCGTGCTGGCCAAGCCTTCAGGGCAGCCCTCGAAGTCGACTCCGCCCGCATCCAACCAGGCACCCCCAACTCCACAGAAGGAATGGACGGCCCAATCGACACCACCGGCGGGAGCCGCGGCTGGCGGATATCCGAATGCGGCGCCAGCCGATCAGGGTTACCCCAACCAGGGCTATGCCGACGCCGGCTACGGGGGCCAGGGTTACTACAACCCGGGATACGACCAGGGCGCCTACTACCAAGGCGGCGCCGGATACGCGCCCACACTGGAGCAGCCGGGGTATACCGACATGAGCTGCCCGAGCTGCGGCACGATCAATCCGGGTACTCGCCGCTTCTGCTCCCACTGCGGCTATGCATTCTTTTACGGGGGGTTGGACCCGTACGCCGGCTACTACACCTCGCCTGCCAGTCAGGCGGCGCAGGATCGGGCCGCGCGCAAGGCGTACCGGCGTTCACTCCCACCGCTCTACCGCTGGCGGCGAGTGATCATCGGCGTAGCGGTAGCGGCGTTGCTCATCGCCGCTGGCGTACTGCTTCGCAGTGATCCAGTCGGGATAGTGAAGGGCGCCTGGTACGGGCTGAGGCAGGAGTATGTCTGGGTCAAGCCGGTCCAGGCCACGGTCATACCGCCCGAGGCGACTGCACCGAAGTCCGACCCGGCCGCCTTGGTCGACGAGTCGGAAAACGAGTGGACCATGAACTGGACGCCGACTGGTGAGTCGGCCTGCGGTCCCGCGCCCGGCACAGGGTTCGTGGTGCTCACCTTTGCGCCGACCCGGATTCGACTGATTCAGATTGCGCCGGGTCTGGCAGAGAGCAATCCGCAACGCAAGCTCCAACCGCTGCCTCACGTAATGGGAATCGCTTTCGACGACGGTCAATGCCATCCGGTGAACCTGACAGCCACGCCCAATCAGCAGGAATTCAAGATCGACAGCGGGAAGCCGGTTACCCGAGTGCTGATCGGCATCGGTTCGGCCTATCCCGCCGCGAACGGGCAGCCGCTGATCAGCCTCAGCGAGGTGATCTTGAAGGCCTACCCCAGCTAAGAGTCAGCGCTACGGCGGATCGGGCTGCGCCGCGACACACGCCTCGCCAGTGGCATTGGTGATGTTGACGCATTGGTTCTCGGCGTCGACCTGCGTGTCAAACGGCCCGATGTAGACCAGGTACGACTCCTCGGTCGGCGTTGAAGGCGGCGTCGTTGCGCCGAGGAGCATTCGCGGGTAGAAGCGAGTGTCGAGATACTTCGCCTGCACTCCCATGCCGGCCAGAGTCTGCACCTTGGCTTGGGCATCTGCTTCCACGTGAGCAGATTTGGGCAGTACGGTCGCGACCGCGATCCATTTCTGCTTCATGATCGGGTCGGTATTCGGGTCACCGGGGGTCACACCGCCTGACGGTGTCGAAGGCGCGGCCGAGGAGCTTGCCGGCGGTGTCGGACTTGCCGGCGGAGTAGGCGATGGTGTGGGGCTTGGCGATGGGGCGGGTGGCGCGGTCTTGGCACACACCTTCTCCGAGACGGGGCCGGTCAATCCGTTCGCGGTCGCGCTGAGCCGGAAGCAAACGTCGGTATCGGGAGTGAGCTTGCTCACGATGTAGGAGTTGACAGCCCCAGGCAGCTGCTCGACGGCGGTCACGCTGTCGGTCTTGGGATCGACGTGCTGCAGGTTGTACTGCTGCACTTGGTCGATCGGTGCCCAAGTGAGCGCAACGCTGTCGGGTCCCGCCGTCGTCGGCTGTCAGCGTCGGCTTTGGCGGTGCACCTCGCGGAGCCAGCGGCTCGTCTGCGACGGGTCCCCGCATGATCAGGTACGCGATCAGCGCGATGATCCCTGCGAGTATGAGAGCAAAAAGAGCGATGACGCCCTTGGACAAGATCGGCTTCTGATTGAAAGCGGCATCGATCACAGGCCGTGACGGATCTCCATATCCCATGCCCGCTGCCGGCGGTGGTCCGGCGGCCGCATCCACCCGTTCGCCAACTACCTGGAAGGGGAGCCGGGTCGGCGTACCCCGCAGGACCGGATGTCGGGTACGCGCCGACAGTCGCACGGTTGCCGTGCCACCAGGCGGCAGATTGACGTACTCCGGGCTGACATAGAAGCCGAGCGCCGTGTCTGGGTCGTTCGCAGCCATTCGTAGCTGGGCCGGTGCGTTGCCCCAGTTGCTGAGCTGGATCACGTGACGACCGCGCCAGCGGCCTGAAGAGGTCACCGGAATGATCTTGGCCTGCACGCCGTAGACCTCGCCGATGTCTATGTCACCCTCGGCGACCGCGCTGGCATTCGGGTCCAGCGTTGACCGTGCGATCACGCCGAAGGGCTGCACTCCGCTGGGAACGCCGGTCCCGGTCGGCGGCGAGATGACGACGGCTGCTGTCGTTTCCTGCTGCGGGTAGACCGACACCTCCGGCGGTACGACTTCCGCCCACGGCGCCAGCGGACCGAGCACCTGCAGCTGGTAGCCCTCGACGAGGGTGCCGGGATTGGTGACGGTGACGGTGACGCGAGCCTGACCACCGGGTTGGGCGGAGGTCCGCTCGGTGTCCAGGCTGATCAGCGGGTCCGCCACATGTCGAATCCTAGGCTCACCCCACCATGACAGGCAGCCGCTTCGCCGACTGCAGGAGCTCGCGGCTGCAAGTAGCGATCCGCGGTTCGCGAGCGACGAAGGAGTCCCTCCTGCCCGAAGGGGCAACGCGGGATGCCCCCAAGACGGTTCTGCGACTGCTGGTTCGCCGCCGGACTGGTCACCAGACTGATCGGTGTGATCCACGAGGTGGACTCTGCGCTGCGCACGCTGATCGACCGCGAGGCGGGGATTCGCGATGTCGAGGTGGTCTTCGACGCGCCGACTCGCGAGTGGGCGAGCCGCCGCACCACGCCGACCGTCGACGTCTATCTCTACGACATCCGCGAAGACCTGCGCCGGCGGGAGCGCGGCGTACTGAACGAATACAACGACGACCAGACTCGTATCGTCGGCCGGCATCTGCCGCCGCGGCATTTCAAACTGTCCTACCTGGTCACTGCATGGACCCAGCGACCGGAGGACGAACATCGGCTGCTGTCGGCGCTGCTGGGTGCTTTTCTTCGGTACGACGCGCTGCCGGCGGACATGCTCGGTGGTCCGCTGGCCGAGATCGGTCTGCCTGTGCCGCTGACGGTTGGCTTGCCCCCGCCGGAGGACCGCGGATTCGCCGACGTCTGGTCCGCGTTGGGCGGCGAGCTCAAGCCGTCGATTGACGTCGTCGTCAGTACCCCGATCAACACCGGCCAGCAGTTCGAGGTCGGACCCCCGGTCACGACGCCGCCGATCTTCAACTTCGGCGGCTCCAGCGATGTGCCGGTATCGGAGCCGGTCGGCCTCACGGTCGAGGAGCCGCAGCAGTCCACGGCACCGGAACCGGCCGGGAAGTCCGGACGCGGCGGCAGGCCGAAGCGAGCCGGAGGCGGCCCAGGCGGCTGGAAAGTCGACAAGGGCCGGTACGCCGAAGCGTGCCGCGGCACCGCCGGCGGAGGTGTCAGAACCATCTGAGTCGCCAGAACAGACGCGATGGCCGTCACGAACCGGAGTGCCGGAGCGGGAGCCGGCTGTGGACGAGCGAGCGGGCGTACCGCCGCAGACCATTCGCGGTCCTGGTTCCGGCGGCCCAGTCCGGGTATCGATGCGGCGTCGGGTGATGATCAAGAGGACTTCGTGACCACTGGCCGGGCTGCGCGATCTGAGGGAGCTTCTGGGAGTGCCAGGGACTCGCTCGGCTACCTGCTGGCTCGAGCCGCCGTGGTGGAGCAACGGGTACGCGAACTGGTGGCGGAGCGGCGCGCCGCCGATCCGGCTCCTGACGACCCCTTTCGCGGCCTGTACCTCACCGATGACGCCGTGGACGAGCTGCTCGGGTCAGCCGCTGCCGAGGGCATCGTCATTGATCATGAGGAACTGGCACAGCTGAATGCTGAAGCCGAGCAGGCCGAACGATCTGGAATCGACATCCGGATCCGCAGGTTGGCCCGCGAGGCCGGATTGACCTCACTCGACGTCGAATTGCTCATGATCTCCTTGCTTCCTGATCTTGACTCCCGATTCGAGCGGCTGTACGGCTACCTCAACGACGATGTCACCCGGCGCCGCGCCTCGGTCGGACTTGCCTTGCAGCTGGCCGGCGCCTCCGGTCTGAGCGCCGCGGCTCGATCACGGCTGGAGCCGAGCCGGCCGCTGGTCAGGCAGGGTCTGGTCCTGGTCGAGGATCTGGAGCGTCCCATGCTCACTCGCGGGCTGCGGGTACCGGATCGGGTCATCGCCCATCTGCTGGGCGATGATGCTCCGGACGCCGAGCTGGCCGGACTGATCATCGACGTGGCCGGTTACCGAACCGATCTCTCGGCCCAGCTCGCGCATGCTCTTGCCGCAGGCGTACGGCTGATCCACCTGAAGGAGCGGCTCATTGGCAGCGGGGCAGCCACGGCTGTGGCGGCCTTGGCCGAGTTCGGTACCGCGGCCGTCGTACTTGATCTTGGACGGCTTAGCCGCCGTACACGATCCTCGAGTAGTCGCATCGCTAGCTGTTCGGGAGGCGTTGCTGGGTGGCGCCGGTCTGGTCGCAGGGCCGATCGAGCAGGTTGCGGAGTCGCACGCCGATGTCGTGCGCTGGCTCGCCGAGACGGAGATTCCCGTGCTGCTGTTCGGCTCTTCGACCTGGGATCCGCAGTGGTCGACTCGGAATCCGCTGGCGGTTGACGCGCCGGTACTCACGGTGGGGGATCGCATCGAGTTGTGGGCGCGCGAGCTGGGCGCTGCCGGCCGCGACGCCACGGCGGGGCTTAGTGCCGAAGGGCTCGCCGGCCATCTCCCGCTGGGACCAGCTCAAGTGCAGCGGGCCGTTGACGCCGCACGTACCTCGGCCCAGTTGCGTGACGGCCACATCACCGCCGAGGATCTGCGACGCGGCGTACGCGCCCAGAACGCCGCCGGACTGGAACGGCTTGCTCGCCGGATCGAGCCGGAGGTCGGTTGGGACGACCTGGTGCTCGCGCCGAACGTACGCCGCGCGCTCGTCGAGCTCGCTGCTCGCGCGCGGCATCGGGACACGGTACTTGCAGAGTGGCGGATGCGCCGCGGCGGAGGCCGTGGCCGAGGAGTCACGGCACTTTTCGCTGGCGACTCGGGCACTGGGAAGACCATGTCGGCGGAGGTGATCGCTCGCGATCTTGGTCTGGACCTCTACACGGTGAACCTCGCGACAGTGGTCGACAAGTACATCGGAGAGACCGAAAAGAATCTCGAGCGGATCTTCGCCGAGGCCGGCGGTGTGAACGCGGTGCTGTTCTTCGACGAGGCCGATGCGATCTTCGGCAAGCGTAGTGACGTCAAAGACGCTCATGATCGTTACGCCAACATCGAAAGCGCATACCTATTGCAGCGGCTGGAGACTTTCGACGGGCTGGCGGTGCTGGCAAGCAACCTGCGAGCCAACATTGACGAGGCTTTCACCCGGCGGCTGGACGCGATCATCGACTTCCCGGCGCCGACGCCTGAGCTGCGCCGCGCGCTGTGGGTGCACTGCCTGGCTGCGCCGCTGCCGCTAGCCGATGATCTTGATCTGGACTTCCTGGCCGAGTCCTTCGAGATGGCCGGTGGCAACATCCGCTCGGCATCCACCACGGCGGCCTATCTGGCCGCTGGCGCTGGCAGCCCGGTGTCGATGCAGCACATCATCGCTGCCGTCGAGCAGGAATACCGCAAGCTTGGCCGGCTGGTGCTGGAACGGGAGTTCGGCCACTACTACCCACTCACCCGATGACGTGCGAGAGTTGAAGAACGGAGCGCGCGCCGCCGTGTTGAGGAGGAGGGAGCCGACACGCCTCTCGTCGGCGAGCGACGACGAAGTAGGCGGCTTCCTGGCGCGATCCGCAGCGAGCGGGAGCGAGCAATCAAACACAGGCTCAGGAGGTCAACCATGCATCACCATCTGAACGAGGAGCGGCAGGATTCGCTGCGGCCCAAGGGATCCCGGATCGACACTGACCGCGAGGCCCATCCTGGCCGGGCCGTGCTGCACGGACGCGGGGATGTGCTGGACGCGGATGCCATTCTGGGCCTGCAACGCACCGTGGGCAATGGTGCTGTGACCTCGTTGCTGGAGGAGGAGCGCTCACCGGTGCACGACGTGATCAAGTCGGGTGGGCGTCCGCTTGAGCCCGACGTCCGCGAGGACATGGAGGCGCGGCTCGGCCACGACTTCTCCGACGTACGCGTGCACGATGACACAGCGGCAGCCGCATCGGCGACCGCTGTCAACGCGCATGCCTACACCGTCGGCTCCAACGTGGTCTTCCAGCGCGACAAGTACGACCCGTCGACGCAGGAGGGCAAGACCACGCTGGCCCACGAGCTGACCCATGTCGTCCAGCAGCGAAGTGGGCCGGTGGACGGGACATCGGCGCCGGGTGGCATCAAGATCAGCAATCCCTCCGATCGCTACGAGCGGGAGGCAGCAGCGAACGCCGAACGGGTGATGTCTGCGCCCCGGCCCCGGTGCAGACTGCAGCTGTGTCGGCTACGGGACCTTCGGTGCAACGCCATGCGACCGAGGAGGAGCCTGGAGTGCAGGGCATGTTCGTGCAGCGGCAGGAGGAGGAAGAGGAGCAGGTCCAAGGCTTGTTCGTGCAACGCGCCGAAGGCGAGGAAGAAGAGGAGCCGGTGCAGGGCCTCTACGTCCAGCGCGCTGAGGGTGAGGAAGAGGAAGAAACTCCGGCCTGACGGGCTGGCCTCGCCCGCTGTCAGTCCGGCGGCGGCTCGAGGGCCCAGCGCAGCGCGTGCATGGCAGAGCGGCCCAGTGGTCTGATCAGTGCGCGTTCGGTCACCGGAAGGGCCGGCAGCAACAGCTCGGTACGAGCCCATGCCGGCAGGATCGAGACGGCGCTGGCGGCGAGCAGGTGGTAGGCGACGCGCGTAAAGCCGGTGAACGGTGGGTTCACGATCAGGAGATTGCTGGCCTCGCGGGCATGACCCGACCCGCTGAGTTCGGGGCGGTAGCTCTCCATGATCGCGGTCAGTTCACTGACACTCCTCGGTGGATCGATGACGCCCACCTGGGCGGCAACCGATCCCGTTTCGCGCAGGTATTCGTCCGCTTCCGCCGAAGTCAGCTGTCTCGGCACCGAAGGCCCGGAAGGCCGTGAGAAAGCTGTCCACCTCAGCGACGTGGACCCACATCAGCAGGTGCGGATCGTCGGCAGCGTACGGTCTCCCGTCCGGAGCAATGCCCCTCACTCGACGATGAATTGCGCGTACGGCCGCGATCGCACGCTCGGCATCAGGCACCGTGCCGTACGTGGTCAACGCGACGTATCTGCTAGTGCGCTGGAAGCGTCCCCAGAAATCGCGGCGAAAGCCTGCATGATCAACGACCGCCTGCAGCGCCAGCGGATGAAGTGCCTGCAAGAGCAGCGCACGAATCGCACCGATGAACATCGACGCATCGGCATGGACCCGCCAAATCGCATCCTGCTCATCGAACCAACGCTCGCCGTCTCGCCAGATTTCGGCATGTTGTGCCTCGAAGTCACCAGCAAGCAGGTCCCGCACGGCCTTCGCGATGCTGGCCTTCGGGTTGACGAGCGTTCCGATCGCCATGTGGGGAGCGTACGCGGGCCGGAAATTCAGCCGCGACGCGCGAACACCGTCAGACGGTCGGCGGGGCCTTGCTTGCGTCAGGGACGATGATCCACATCACGATATAGATCACAATTCCGGACCCGCCGAAGACGGCCAGTAGCAGGAAGAGCACCCGCATCAGCGTCGCGTCGACATTGAAGTACTCGGCCAGGCCGCCACATACGCCGGCGATCATGCGCTGAGTTCGACTGCGATACAACTTGCGCGGTTCTTCCATCTCACCCGACCTCCTCGACATGTGCCCAACTCCCTATGTTCTCGATCGCCGTGAGGAGTCGGCAAGTGCTGCCCCAAGGGGCACCCTGTGCTGCCCCGCGGTATGCCTGGCCGCGGGCTGTGGTCGGCGGCTTCCTCGGAGATCCTCAGACATATGGGCGGCGTACGTCAGACGGCCGACACTGCCAAGAACCAGGCCACTGACGCGCTGAAGAACGCCCGCGTGAAGACTCGCGCAACTCCACATCACCGGCCATGGGTCCGCGAGCTCTCATCGCCCTCCAACGCAGCGCAGGCAACGCTGCGATCAACGCCTTGATGGCCGGCAGGCTGAGGTTTCCAGGCAAGCAAGCCACCGCCGATATCGACTCCGCTTTGCGGGAGATCCGTCGCGACGAGCCGGTCATCGACACCGTCGAGAAGGGGCTCAAAGCGGCGAAGGCCGCTGGCGTACCCGTCGACCTCGAAGGAGTACGGCCGCCGGCGTCGGCTCTTGCGGTGAAGACGACGGGCTTCGGGCCGGGTTCAGTGCCTGCCAAGAAGCCGGTGCCACCCCCGAAGAAGGTGCCAGCCGTCAGCCCGCTGGGCCGAGCGGCCGCGAAGAAGGCGGCTCCTGCGGTCAAACCCAAGGGCGGCGCCGAACCTGCACCGGCTGGCGCTGGGGGCGGAGCTGGTTCGGCGGCCGCTCTGGCGCCCGCGCCGTTGGCTGCGGACCAGCTGTTGCAGCCGCCGGTGCCGCCAACTCATGTACGACCCGATGACGATCCGTCCTTCACCAAGGTGAAGAGCAAGGTCAAGGCCACAGGCAAGGCCAAGCGCGCTCACCCGCCAGCTAAGTCGAAGTCCAAGGAGGCCCAGGACGCCGCGCTCCCACCAGCGGGTGATGTTGGCTCTCAGGCCAAGGCGGCCAAGGCCGACACGATGGACGCCCAGCGGCCGGGCACCTTCGACAAGAAGGCGTTCATTGCGGCCGTCAAAGCTGCCATCGAGGCGAAGTCGCCCAAGACCCTCAAGGAGGCCGACGACTACAAGTCCTCGGGCAAGACCGCTGAGGTCAAGGGCGAAGTCAAGGGCCTAGTGACCGAGGGCAAACAAGGTCAGGCGAAGGACATCGAGACCGCGACTGCGGCCGCGCCCGACCAGTCCAAGGCCGTGCCGAAACCGGTCACGCCGATGGGCCCGGAGCAACAGGCGCCGGAGGTAACGATCCCCGCCACGGGTGCGGTGCCCAAGCCGGCGCCCCCGGAGCAGCTCAACTTGGCAGCCGGCAAGCAGCAGGCCAACCAGGAGATGGCGGAAGGCGACGTCACCGAGCCGCAGCTCGCTCAGTCGAACGAGCCTCAGTTCGAGGAGGCGTTGGCGGACAAGAAGGCAGCGGCCGCACATGCCGACACCGCGCCCGGGGAGTACCGCAAGCAGGAAGCCGAGGTCGTCCAGCAGGGCAAGGCTGACGCGACCGAGGAAACCGCCAAGGGCGTCAACGGGATGCAGAGCGCCAAGGGCGCAGCGCTGGCCAAGCTGGTTGCGGACAAGGGCAAGGCCAAGACCAAGGACGAAGCGAAACGTGCTGAGGTCACGGCGAAGATCGAGAGCATCTTCAACGCCACCGAAGCGGACGTCAAGAAGATCCTCGAGGGCATCGACCCCAAGGTGGAGAACGAGTTCAACGCCGGCGAAGCTGCCGCGCGGGCCACCTTCGAGAGCTATGTCGCGGCGAAGATGTCGGCGTACAAGAAAGATCGTTACGGCGGCTGGCTGGGCGGTCTGCGCTGGGCGAAGGACAAGTTGTTCGGGATGCCCGACAAGGTCAACGAGTTCTACGTCGCTGGCCGCGAGCTGTACCTGCAGCAGATGGACAAGGTGATCACCCGGATCGCCAACATCGTCGGCGACGACCTGACGGCGGCCAAGAAACGGATCGCCGACGGGCGGAACCAGATCGATGCGTATGTCAAGAGTCTCCCCAAAGATCTGAAGAAGGTTGGGGCCGACGCGTCGAAGGAGATCGGCGAGCGATTCTCCCAGCTGGAGAGCGAGGTGGATTCCAAGCAGGAGTCGCTGGTCGACACCCTGGCCTCGAAGTATGTCGAGGCCCGCAAGGGTTTGGACGATCGGATCGAGGAGTTGCAGGCCGAGAACAAGGGTCTGGTCGACAAAGCCATTGGCGCCATCAAGGCCGTGATCAACACGATCCGCGAGCTTGTCGCGATGCTCAAGAACGTGCTGTCCCGGGTGGCCGGGGTGGTCGGGGAGATCGTCAAGCACCCGGTTGCGTTCCTAGGCAACCTGATTGCCGGCATCAAGGGCGGCATCCTCAAGTTCAAGGACAACTTCCTTGATCATCTTCGCAAGGGTCTGCTGAGCTGGTTGTTCGGAGCGCTCGCCGAAGGCGGCATCGAGCTGCCCGACACGTTTGATCTCAAGGGCGTTGTCAAGTTGCTCGCCTCGATCTTCGGGCTCACCTGGACCAACATCCGCAACCGGATCGTCAAGCAGATCGGCGAGAAGGCGATGGCGGCGATCGAGAAGGGTGTGGAGATCTTCCAGATCATCTCGACGGAGGGGGTCGGTGGTCTGTGGAAGATGCTGCTGGAGAAGCTCGGCGATCTCAAGGAGATGATCCTGGATCAGGTGAAGGACTTCGTGATCACGAAGATCATCACCGCTGGCATCACCTGGCTGATCGGTTTGCTCAATCCGGCTGCGGCGTTCATCAAGGCCTGCAAGTTGATCTACGACGTGGTGATGTTCTTTGTGAACAATGCCAGTCGGATCGCAAAGTTCGTCAACACGGTCCTTGATTCAGTCAGCGACATCGTACGCGGCAACATCAGCAGCGTCGTGAACAAGATCGACGATGTGCTCGGCCAGATGGTTCCGATCATCATTGGCTTCCTGGCCAGCCTGATTGGTCTCGGTGACATCGGGAAGAAGATCAGAGAGATCGTCGAGAAGCTGCAGAAGCCGGTCAACAAGGCCATCGACTTCGTGATCAAGACCGGCCTCAAGATCGCCGGACCGATCATCCGCGGCATCGCCGGCATCAGCAGCAAGGTGAAGGCGAAGGTCGCGGCTGGCAAGGCCTGGGCGAAAGGCAAGGTCGAGGCCGGAAAGGCATGGGCTAAAGGCAAGGTCGAAGCGGGCAAGGCGTGGGCAAAAGGCAAGCTTCCCGGCGCTGGGAAGCCCACCACCAAGGGCGCTCCCCTCGCAAAGTCCGCCGACTTGCGCAAACAAGCACTCCATGACCTCCCAGCAGGAGACGGGCAAAGGCCTGCCACCGGATCAGATCTGCCGCAGGCAGTGCACAGGGTGGCAAACTGCCCGAGCTGCCGCCCAAGCAGGGCTTGTTAACGGCTCGAAGCGGGGCCTGCCGACAAAGAGGCGAATTCGTCACGATCTCCGCCGCCGCCAGTCCCTTCCTGCCTGGCCCGCCTTGCGCCAAGCGAGGGGTTGCTCCACCAAAGGACGCACACGCTCAAGTTCTTTGGCGCGCTTCGGCTATCTCAGCCGACCGTTGCTGGGCGGGCAGCTATTCGCCCGACCGACAGAGAAGGCAGGATTCTCGGTGCCGGGCAGACAAGCGTTCGTGCAGCCGGGGCAATCCTTCGGCAACCTCACCGGAAACGTCGTCAGGGCCGTTACGTGGAATACCGCGAACATCGACACGTACGACAACGTCTCACATGCCGAACATCATTTTGTTTCCTGGCTCTCAGGACAGGAAGACCTGTTGCCGCGCATCACTCGGATGCATCTCAACCTCCAGCCGCTAAGCCCATGCGGATCTCGCCCAAAGTGATCTTCGACCCGACGACACGTAAAGGCCAGGACGCCTGGAACTTCAGTGACCCCAAGACCGATATTCGTCGCCAGGCGCTAGAAGATGTGGTGCGGACACAGGAGGTGCTCATCAAGGGAGAGATACCGCATGACGCGATCGAGTTGGCATGAGCGGCTCGATGAGCTTCGATAGCTACTACTGGGCGGATGTCGACTTCGCCGACCAAGCCTTGGAGGCTGCCCGTGCGGAGCTGGCGGAGCCACCTGCGGACAGCTGACTTGGCGGACATCCCGTACCTGCTCAGCGCAGACACGGGCGGCAACGGGTCGCTCTCGACCAGTACCGTTACGCGGAGGTCGAGGCTGTTTGACATGGACGAAACCCTTATTCCGGGGTCTACCCCAGCGGCAACGCTCGAGCGATGCTGGACCAGCCTCCAATCTCTCGCGGAGTATCTGGCGCCAAGATCGCCGGAGCGAACCGATCCACCGCTCTAGCCGTCGAAGCTCAACTTGCTCGCCGGATGGACGCTGCGCGGATCACGCGAGCACTTGATCAGGCGACCGACAGCAACCTGCGTGAGAATGCCCTGCAAGCCGCCATGACCGTCGCCGATCGATCGACGACCGTGGACGCCAAACTGGTCGAGGCCGTGGCTCGAGCAGTTGATGATCCAGGTTGGCCGTCCTGGGATCGCGAGCAAGCAGTTGCGCGCGCTGTATCTCGCAGCGCCCGCAGAGGCAGTTGCGCGGGCCCGGAAACTGCTTCGCGACTCAGACCTCAAGATACGCGTCCATGCACCACCTGGTTTCCCGAAGATGATCCCTGAGGGAACCGGCACCTGTGACCAAGTCATTGCCGGTTGGCCGGACTACGCGCCGTACCCGCCTTGAGGTCCGACAGATGCTTGAGGAGGATGCCGAGTTCTAACACCAGATGACCTTACGAACGAGGGGTTTAGCCAGCGGATCTCCTGAAGCGTGCGAAGTCTGAATCGAGCGAAACAACAGGCACGCCGTGCTCGATTGCGAGCGCGGCAAGCTGAGCGTCCGTGACCAGATTGCTGCGGATATCGAGCTCGTTGATCAGCCTTCCGAGGATGCGAGCAGTCCGCTCAGATGCTTCAGGAATCCAGCAGTTTGGTGCTGTCAGCCATTGCTCGACGATGGTCGCGGCACCGATCCCAATCCCGCGCAGAGAGCATTTGACGTGAACTCTGGTCGACCGACTAGGCCAGGACGTCTGCGTCAAGAAGCATGTGCGGTGCCTGGAGGCCGTTCGGCCTCGTCGAGCAGCTCGAGGACATCGGCCACATCGGAAAGATCGACTAGCGCTCCTAGGCCGCGGGATCGGTGCTCGTAGTGAAACTCTGGTCGAGCGGTCCGGAACCCGGCCCGAGCCAGTTCGTTGACCACAGCGGACAGCCTGAGGCCGCGCTCCCGTTGAAGCTTGGCCACCTCGCGTGCGATGTCGTCGTCGAGGTTGATCGTGGTCCTCATATCGTCATTGTCGGCTCGCTCAGAGGCTCCGGTCGAGCACCGCCAGCGTCCGCTGCCACGCGTCAGCGGCAGAACTTGCGTCGTACGTTTGTGGATTCGTGTCGTTGAAGAAGGCGTGCCCGACGCCGGTATAGACCTGCGAGGTGAAGTCCACGCCGGCCTCCGACATCGCCTTTGAGACCTCTGGAAGGTCAGTCATCAGGCGGGTGTCCTGGTCACCGTAGAACGCAAGTACTGGGCAGGTGATCCGCCCGACCTCGTTCAGCTCCGGCGGCGAGCCGTAGAAGGGCACCGCGACGCCAATCCGGGAATCGGCTGCGGCTAAGGCAAAGCTGTAGCTGCCGCCAAAGCAGAAGCCGAGAACGCCGATTCGATCTCCAACGTCCGCCCGCGCAGCGAGATAGTCGACCGTGTGGCGCAGCGCCGAGACTGCCCACGCGGCGAACTCCGGCGAATGCATCGGAGCAAGCTTCTCGCGCATCATCGGCTGCAGCCGGGTCTGGTCGGCAGGGTCGCTACTGGTACGGAGCCGGTGCAACTCCTGTCCGATCTCGGGCGAGATCCCTATCCCCGTGAGCAGATCAGGCGCCACGGCCACGTAGCCGTTCTCGGCGAGCAGGTCGGCCACGTCTTTGATGTGCTCGACAAGCCCCCAGATCTCGTGAATGACAACCAGGCCGCCGCGTACAGTGTCGGTCGGTTCGGCGACATAGGCGGAGAACTCGCCCTCGTTGAGATCGATCAGCTGGCCCATGAGCGCCATGATCGCACTGTCCGAGGCGAGTGATCACGCTGGATACGCAACGACGAAGGCGAAGATCGACTTGCCCACTTGGGCAGAACACCCTGCCCGAGGACGCGTCCACGAGGCCGTACCCCTCGTACGCGGGGGAGAGCACGCTACTTCCAAGGCACTCAGCCATGTGCTGTGTCTTGATTACGATCACCGTCTCATCGTCAGGAGCCAGGATGCCGACCTACCAATCCCCAGGGGTCTACGTCGAGGAAGTCGCCGCGGGAGCACGCCCAATTGAAGGTGTGGGCACCGCCATCGCCGCATTTGTGGGTTTGGCCGAAGCGGGGCCGTTCAACCGGCCGACCCTGGTCAGCAATTGGACCCAGTTCAACAACACGTTCGGCGGCTTCGTGGCCGGAAGCTACCTGGCCCAGTCGGTCTACGGCTACTTCATGAACGGCGGTGGCAACTGCTACGTCGTCCGGATCGGGCAGGATCCCGGATCCAATCGGCCGGCGCCGCGCAGCGCGCGCGCCAAGGAGCTTGCGGCGGCACCCGACCGCCCAGATCGGCCGGCTCAAGGTGACGCGTGATCGACCCGGCCGTGCAGCCGAACGAGGTCAGCGTCCAGATCACCGACCCGGGCGGCGACAATCCCGGCGCGGAGGCGTTCAAGCTGCTGGTCAAGCGCAATGGCCAGGTGGTCGAGGAGTTCGACAACGCCCAACTTGGGCAAGGGCAAGCAGAGCGTGGTCACGATGGTCAACGCCGCGTCGAAGTTGATCAACCTCGAAGAGACCAGCAGCGGTGCCGTCGAGCGGCTGCCCAACAGCGAGACTGCCCTGGCCGCTCCGCCCGTCGGCCGCCGCGCTGCCGTCCACCCGGCTGAGCGCCGACGACTACGTCGGCGACGTCGCCGACCGCACCGGGTTCGCCGGCCTGGAGGCGGTCGAGGAGATCACCATGCTCTGCGTGCCCGACCTGATGAGCGCGTACCAGCAGGGCGCAATCGACCTTGACACGGTGCAAGCAGTGCAGACTGCGATGATCGCGCACTGCGAGCTGATGGGCGATCGGGTCGCCATCCTGGACCCGCCGCCCGGCTTCAACGCCCAGCAGATCAAGGAGTGGCGGGTCGACAAGGCGCGTTACGACTCGATGTACGCGACCCTGTACTGGCCGTGGATCCAGACCATGAATCCCGCAACCGGGCCTGCTGTCGTTCATGCCGCCGTCGGGTCACATGGCCGGCATCTGGGGCCGCAACGACGACACTCGCGGCGTACACAAGGCGCCCGCCAACGAGGTGGTACGCGGTGCGGTTGATCTTGAGATCAACATCACCCGCAACGAGCACGACCTGCTCAACCCCGAGGGCATCAACTGCATCCGGGCCTTCCCGGGCCGCGGCATCCGCGTCTGGGGTGCCCGCACCCTGTCCTCGGATCCGGCCTGGCGCTACCTGAACGTCCGGCGGCTGTTCAACTTCCTCGAGGAGTCGATCCTCAACGGCACCAGCTGGGTCGTCTTCGAGCCCAACGACGAGGCGCTGTGGGCGAAGATCCGGCGTACGATCGCGGCCTTCCTGGTCATGCAGTGGCGGGCCGGTGCGCTGTTCGGCAGCACCCCGGACGAGGCCTTCTATGTCAAGTGCGACGCCGAAACCAATCCGGCCGAGGGCATCGACGCCGGGCAAGTGGTGTGCGAGATCGGCGTCGCGCCGGTCAAGCCGGCAGAGTTCGTGATCTTCCGGCTGGCCCAGTTCTCCGGCGGCACCTCACTGGTCAGCGAGTAACAACCACCCCCAAAATTCACCGAGTTGTCAGCGTCTCAATGCGCTATAGCCCTCTGAGACGCTGACAAGTCGGAGCTAAGAGAAAGGCGCACAGACACATGGCACTACCAGAAGGCGACAGCGGTGTCGGCCACTCATTTGGACTGGAGTTCGACGGCATCACGATCAAGGCGATCACCGAGGTCAGCGGGCTCAAGATGGAGCAGGACGTCGTCGAATACAAGGAGAACGGCCCCGACGGCAAGTACCAGATCCGCCGGCTGCCGGGCCGCCCCAAGGCTCCGGACATCACCTTGACCCGCGGCCTTACAGCGGATCAAAGCTTTGAGAAGTGGATCAAGGACAGCCGCTTCGGCAAGATGAGCGACGTCCGCAAGGGTGGCGCGATCATCGTCTTCGACTTCGAGGGCACCGCGGTCAAGCGCTACAAGCTGACCAACGCTTGGCCGAAGAGCCTGGAGATCGGCAGCCTGAAGGCCGGCGACACGTCCTACCTGTCGGAGAAGCTCGTTCTCACCTGCGAGAGCATCGAGGTCGAGTAATCATGCGCCGCGGTTCGCTGGCGGAGACGATCCCCGCATCTGTCGAAGGGGCTGCGGCCGCCACAGAGACTGCGGCCAAGACCGAGCAGCTGATCACGGAGTTCGCCTTCGTGCTGCCGCGGGGATACGTCGACGGTCCGGGGACGGTGCATCGTGAAGGGGCGATGCGGCTCGCCACGGCTCGCGACGAGCTGATCCCGCTGCGCGATGACCGGGTACGCGAGAACTCGGCCTACCTCACGGTTGTGCTGCTGGCCCGGGTGATCACCCGGATCGGCACGATCACCGACATCCACACGGGCATCGTGGAGAACCTGTTCGCTGCCGACCTGGCGTTCCTGCAGGACCTGTACCGCCGGGTGAACACCGAGGGACACACGCGGGCGGCGGTGACCTGCCCGTCGTGTTCACACCGGTTCGCCGTCGACGTCTCGGGTGGGCGCCTGGGGGAATAGAGACGTACGCGACCGATCGGCTCTATGAGGAGGTCGCGTACGTCGCCTACTACCTGCACTGGTCGCGCGAGGAGATTCTCGATCTTGATCATCTCGAGCGTCAGCGGTTTGTATCGCAGATCGGTGCGCTGAACACCAGGATCCAACAGGCTTGATCAACTCAACGGCTCCTATCAGAAAGATGAGGAGAAGATGACGTGGTGGCCGCTGGGCCGGAACCGGCGGGAGCCGGCTGCCGGCGCCGCCCCTGCCACGCCCGCCGTGCCGCCCATGATCGACTCGGCGGAGTCCGATGGTGCGTGGCGGGATCTCCCTGCCGTACAACGGACCCTCGCTGATCCCCTGCAGCCGGTCGCGATCAACGACGACTTCCGCGACTCGCTGGCCTCGTACGCGAATCCGAGCTTCGCTGCTCCGTTGACTCATCAGGTTGATCCCGAGGCCGGCGGCCTGGTCGAGGGGTTGGTCTCACCGGGTGTCCCGTACGCGCATTCGAGCGATCCCGAGCTGATACTGCCCTCACGACCTCAGCAACCTGTCGTCCGGCGAGGCCCTTCGACAGGCTCAGGGCGCATTGACGCGGCTCCGGTCCAGCGGAGTGCGATCTCCAGCGGCACCGCGGACATGCCCACCGTGCCGCTGGAGCTTCCGGAAACTGGCTACTCGGCGCCGGAGTTCCCGTTGCCAGCAGCTTCTGAGGACTCCGCCCCCGTTGCCGAGGTTGGGTTGCCGTCAGAGGCTTCGCCGCCGCCGGGCATTCCTGCCTCGCGCCCCACCTTCGCTGCCGACGCCCCACCTATTGAGGGGGCGTCACCGAGCAGGTGGGGCGTGAAGGATGCACCAATAGGCGAGCCCGCAGCGACGCCGATCACCTCGGCGCGGGAGCTTCCGGTGGTGGCCCGATCAGTTGATTCGTCGCTGGGTGCAGAAGCAGCGCGCTCGCCCGGGAGCACTGAATCGGTTGTTCAGCCGATGCGAGAGTCTGCGCCCGCACCGGCGAGCACCGAGTTGCCAGTGGTCAGCCGATCCGCCGAACCTGTGGAGGAGTCGGCGCCGCTGAGCGGGTTCGCCGAGGCGATCACCAACCTGACGGCGGCAGAGGACGACGTGCCAAGCGAACCAGGTGAGGCGGCGGCCCATGATCATCATGGCGGGACCCATGATCATCACGCGACGAGAGATGATGATCATTCTGCGCATTCTGGGCAGCCCGCGCTCCCGCATGCCGTAAAGGTCCAGCGGCGTGCAACGGAGGAACGGCCTCCGTCCACGGAGTCCGATCTGCCCGTCGTGGCGTCATCTGCATCCCTGGCGGCCCCGAGCGGTTCGCTGCCTGTGGTGTCACGCTTCGCCGATGCTGGGAGTACGGGTATCGCCGAGGTCAAGCAACCCAAGATCGAGACTCAGTCAGAGACGCCAACACTCGGCGTACGGCTCACACAAGCTCCCCTGACTCTGCAGCGGACACCCGCGACCGAACGTGTCCCGGCCCCGCTCGAGCCGGTAGTGCAGCGGGTGGAATTCCTACCCCCGCAGCTGGCTCAGAGCCTTCGGCCGAACACAGTATCCGCCGCTTCGCACACTCTTCAGTCTTCAGCGCCGACGCCCGCACCGGAGCCTCCCGCACCAACCCACGCCGTACCGACGACAGCTGCCACATCGGCGGCAGTGCAACGTTTGCCGTCTCAAGACGCCAAACAGGGGTCGAGTTCCCCGGCCACACGTCCGTCAGCCGTCTCGAGACGCGAAACGCACGCCTCGCAGGCGACCGCCGACGCCCCGCTGCAGCGACTCGAGTCGCCCGAGTCCGCGACCTCCACACCGGCGGTCATTTCTGAGCACATGTCGACCTCTGCGATGCAGTCGGAATTTCCACAGTCGGAACCAACGCCGGTCGCTGACCACTTGCCAACACAACAAGCGGTTTCGGCGGCGCCGGTGGAACCAACAGTCACTCACATGCCAGCGCCGCACGAGGTCCGCGAAATACCCGTCGGCCCGGCCGTGGTGCCAGAACCGTGGACGCCGGCTCCGCGAATCCCGGACGCACAAGCCCCCGTCTCGCCCACTTCCGACCTACGAACCCTTGCACCTAGACCAGCCCTGCCAGCCGCCTCCAGCTCAGTGCCGACGGTATCGAGACTCGCAGACGCGTCGACGTACCCGACAACCCGTTCCGCTAGCTCAAGCCGGACCGTCGCGGTCGGGCCCGCCATTCCTCGGGCGAGCGCTTCGGCGACCTTCGCTGAGTCACCACCAGCTGTTGCCAGGTCCTTCAGCTCGATGTTCGGCTCTGCACACAGCGGTGAAACCGGATCGCCGGCCGAGGACGGGTTCACCAGCGTCCAACTGCAGCCGGCCAGTGAATCAGGTGCACCAGCAGCAGAACCCGCCGGCGACGCAGCTTCGTCGGCGGCACCGGCAACCCCGTCATCGGGGGCACCGCCACCAGCCGCGGGGACCAAGCCCACTGAGCTCGATGAGTTGGCCCGCCGGCTCTATGAGCCTCTCACCGCGCGGCTGCGGGCGGAGCTGTGGCTGGACCGTGAACGAGCAGGAGTGATGACTGATGGCTGATGCGAACAAGCCACCCCCAAGCGACGACCCGGCGGTCAGCGTCTGCTTTACCGTCAGCATCGACGGCGACGACCTGGGTTTGTTCAACACCTGTGAAGGACTCGGTCTCGAGGTGGTGATCGAGCAGCGCGAGGAGGGCGGGAACAACGGGTTCGTCTGGCAGCTGCCGACCCGAATCAAGTACAGCAACGTCAAGCTGAGCCGCCCCGTCTGCAAGGACAGCGCCAAACTGACCGCCTGGATCTGCAAGCTTTGCGAACGGCGTCAAGCGGCAGACGGCGACCATCATCGCCATGACGGGCGACCGCGAGAAGGTCGTCACCTGGAACCTGGACGGGGTTATCCCAGTCCGCTGGTCGGGTCCGAGTCTCAATCCGGACAGCCCGAAGGTGGCCATGGAGACCGTCGAGCTCGCCCATCATGGCTTCCTGCCAAAGACGGGCTGACACGACATGCTCCCGAGGAAGTTGCCATGACAGAGCCCATCGCACTGCTGGCCTCGGCCAAGAAAGCGGGCGGCGGCGCGGCTAGCAATGGGGCGGCCAAGGCGTCCGGGCAGATGGAGAAGGCCCAGCTGACGCTGTACGACCCGTCGCCCGCGCCAGCCGGCGGCGGTGCGCCGGGGGCCAAGCGTGGCGCGGTGCCTTTCCAGTTCAACCCCAAAGAAGTGACCATCAGCAAGTCGGTCAAGTGGGAACGCAAGACAACCAAGGGGTCGAAGAAGGCGGGGCCGCCCGAGTTCATCGGGCCGGAGCCGTCGAAGATGACGCTAGAGATGTTCTTCGACGCCACCGACAAGCGGGACGATTCGGTGGTCAAGGCGGTCGAGACATTGCTCTCCTGCTGTGTGGCGACACAGAAGAGCGCCGGCCAGAAGAAGGCGACGCCGCCACTCGTCGTGCTGCACTGGGGCACCATCTCCAGCTTCCCGGCGTTCGTCACCTCGGTGAGCGCGAAGTTCACCTTGTTCAACTCCGACGGCACCCCGATCCGCGCGGCCTGCAGCGTCAGCCTGGAGGAAATGCCAGGCGAGCAATTCCGGCAGAATCCGACGTCCGGAAGCCATGAGGTCCGGCGCGTCCACCGCACGATCGCAGGCGACACCTTGGCCTCAGTCGCGTACGCCGAATACGGTGACCCGAACGCCTGGCGGCCGCTCGCTGCCTTCAACGAGATCGATGATCCGCTTCGCGTGCCTACCGGCACGATGCTGCTGCTGCCGTCCCCGAAGAGCTGGTCGCGCCATGAGCATCACCAGCACGTGCCTGGTCGAGATCGACGGCAACCCACTCGCCGACGACATCGCATCGCTGCTGGTGTCGGCGTACGTCGACGACAGCCAGCAGTTGCCGGACACGTTCGTGCTGCGGTTCCGCGATCAGAATCGGATCGTGCTGTCCAAGACGGCTGCCAAGATCGGCTCGATGATCAAGATCAGCGTCCAGGTCGCCGCGGCGCCGCAGCCTGAACCGCTGATCTCCGGCGAGATCACCGCGCTGGAGGCCGAGTACGACACCGGCGGCACGTTCACCGTGATCAGGGGATATGACCAGACGCACCGGTTCTTCCGGGGTCGACGGACGGCGAGCTATCAGCAGATGACCGCCTCCGACATTGCGACCAAGATCGCGCAGCGGGCTGGCCTGCAGATCGGTGAGGTGGCTGCGACCAAGACGGTTTTCGACCACTACAGCCAAGCGGGACAGACCGACTGGGAGGTGCTCTCGGCTCTGGCCCGCACGAACAATCTCGAGATTGCCGTACGCGAGGGCAAGTTTTCCTTTACCTCGCCGGCGGTTGCGAGTGCAGCTCCGGCGGCGAGCGGCACCGTCGACACCGACCCGCTGGTGCTGCAGCTGGGCCAAGATCTCCTGCGATTCCGCTCGATCCTGACCTCGGCAGGACAGGTCGGCAAGGTGGAGGTACGCGGCTGGGATGTGGCGACCAAGAACGCGCTGACTGCGACCGAGCCCGCAGCGACCACCCGGATCGAGTTGCCGACCGTAACGCCGGAGGCGCTCGCCAAGACCTTCGGCAACCCGACCTACGTGGCAACCGACGTGCCCTATCGCACGCAGGCCGAGGTCGACGAGGCGGCGAAGGCCCTGGCCGACGAGATGGCCAGCGCGTTCGCGGAGTTCGAGGGCACCGCGCGCGGGAATCCGAAGCTGCGGGCCGGGAGCCTCGGTGACCATCGACGCGCTCGGCGAGCCGTTCGACGGAAAGTACACGATCACCACCTCGCGGCATCGCTTTGATCCGCTGACCGGCTACACGACGGCCTTCTCGGTGACCGGGCGACGGGACCGGACTCTCCTTGGCCTGGCGTCCAGTGGCCGCAGCAAGGCGCCGGCGGGCATCGTGATCGGGCAGGTGAGCGACGCTGCCGATCCGGAGAAGGCGGGGCGGGTCAAGCTGACGTTTCCATGGCTGTCGGAGGACTACGTCAGCGACTGGGCTCGCTCGGTCCAGGCGGGAGCGGGCAAGGACCGCGGCTGGCAGGTCGTGCCGGAGGTCGGCGACGAGGTGCTGGTCGCGTTCGAACAGGGGGATTTCCGCCAGCCGATGGTGATCGGCGGGCTGTTCAACGGCGTGGACACCATGCCCCGGGGTCCAGTTGATCTTGTCGATGGCGGGACCGGGCGGATCAACCGGCGCTCGATGGTCTCCCGGCTGGGTCATCGAGTTGATCTTGTGGACGCATCGGGCAAGGAAGGCGTACGCGTCGCGACCACCGACGAGAAGCTCAAGTTGATCATGGATCACAGCGGAACCACGATCACGCTGCACGCCGACGGCAAGGTCGTGATCGAAGGAACGCAAGGCGTCACGATCGACTCATCCAGCGCAAACATGGAGCTCAAGGGCAATCAGATCACGATCAAGGCCCAGGCTGGGGTCACCGTCGAAGGTGGGAGTTCCGTGGACGTGAAGGCGGGCAGCCAGCTCAGCCTGACCGGCGCCAGCCACGAAGCTCGAAGGCAGTGGCACCACCGACGTGAAGGGGGGTGCGTCGTGCTCCATCCAAGCCGCAATGGTCAGGATCAATTGAGTAACCCTGGGTGTCCAGGGCTCGTCGCAAGCGGGCGAGCGTCGGGTAGGGAGGGCGACGGGTCCTGTCTTGACGACTAAGCGAGCACGACCCTTCCGAGTGAGCAAGCCTGCGTATCGAGTCGTCGTGCGAGCGCGGGAGGAAGACAGGATCTGTGGAGCCCGACCGGGCGCGAGCCCGCAAGACAGGAGAAATCGATGCCTCCAGCAGCGCGAGTCGGTGACCCGACCGGCCATCCCGGCGTAATCGGACCACCGGGAGTGCCGAACGTCCTCATCGGCGGGATGCCGGCAGCTACCGTCGGTACGCCGCACATCTGCTCGTTTCCGCCGCCGGCAGTGCATCCGCCGACCACGATCATTCCGCCCGGCTGCCCGACCGTGCTGATCGGCGGCAGACCCGCAGCCCGCATGGGCGACATGTCCGGCTGCGGTGCCCCGATCGTGATGGGCGCCCCGACCGTTCTGATTGGCGGCTGATCATGTCTCCTGCGCCTCCACCGCAGCTGCCAACATCGACTTCATCGGCGCCGGCTGGTCCTACCCCCTCGGTACCGATGCCACCGGCGGAGTCGCCCTCGTCAACTCCGACCGCGAGCTCGAGCAGGCCATCCGGCTGATCCTGGGAACGGCCTGCGGCGAGCGACCGATGCGCCCCGAGTTCGGCTGCCGCATCCATGATCACGTGTTCAACACCGCCACCTCGGCGACCGCCGGCCAGATCGCATACGACGTCCGCGAGGCCTTGGAGCGTTGGGAGCCACGCATCGACGTACTGCGACGTGGGCGTGAGCTTCGAGGCTGCGGAATCCGGCGTGCTGTACGTCGACGTCAGCTATCAGGTACGCGGGCTCAACGATCCGCGCAACCTGGTCTTTCCCGTTCTACGTCATCCCGAGTCACGAGGAGCCGCTCCCGGCGGCTGCGACCGCAGCACTCCCCGAAGCCGACTCGGCCGATTCTGCTTGGCGGAGGTATCTAGGACATGCTGCCCGCACCCAACCTCGACGATCGGATCTTCCAAGATCTTGTCGATGACGCCAAGCGCCTGGTCCAGCAGCGCTGCCCCACCTGGACCGATCACAACGTCTCCGACCCCGGCGTCACCCTCATCGAGGCCGTGGCGCAGATGATTGATCAGCTGATCTACCGCCTCAACCGAGTGCCGGACCTCAACTACATCAAGTTCCTGGAGCTGATCGGGGTCGAGCTCCGGCCGCCGGCCGCGGCTCGCGGCCAGACGACGTTCTGGCTGTCAGCCCCGCAGCCGCAGACCGTGCGAGTCCGGGCCGAGAGCCAGGTCGCGACCCCGCGTACCGACATCTCTGAGCCGGTTGTCTTCAGCACGACTCGCGAGCTCGCGATCATCCCGTGCGAGTTCGCACATGCGGCGACCCAGTCCAACCAGTCCCCGCCGGCCGATACCACGATGGCCCTCGGCCGTGGCGGATTCCGGGCCTTCAGCGCCAGCCCGATGATCGGTGACGCGCTGCTGATCGGCCTGTCCGAGGCTGTGCCATCCTGCGCGGTGCTGCTCCGGCTGGATTGCAAGGTGTCGGGCCGGGGCGTCGATCCGCGTCGCCCGCCGATCATCTGGGAGGCCTGGACCGACAGTGGCTGGGCGGCCTGCGACCTGGACTCCGACGAGACCGGCGGCCTCAACAAGCCGGGCGACGTGATCTTGCACGTACCCGACAACCACCAGACGTCGGTGATCGCCAAAGAGCGGGCCGGATGGCTGCGCTGCCGGTTGATCGAGGCGCCGCCGGACGTGCCGACGTACGTCGAGTCGCCGACCGTGATCAACGATCGAGGCGCACACGATCGGCGGAACTGCGCCGACGGTCAACGCCGAGGTTGTGCACGGCGAGATCCTGGGGCGTTCGGACGGTACGCCGGCCCAGCGATTCGCCTTGCAGCGTCGCCCTGTCGTCGCCTCCGACGAGCCGCTGACCCTGACTGTCCTGGTTGGCGAGGAGGAGCAGACCTGGAACGAGGTGCCGCACTTTGCGCTCTCCGGTCCAGACGATCGGCACTTCCGCATCGACGCGTACGCCGGCGAGCTCTATTTCGGGCCGGCGCTGCGCATTGGTCGGCGGAGGTTTGCAACGCCACGGCGCGATCCCGCCGGCCGGGCGCGGTGCTGCGCCTCGAGTCGTACCGCACCGGCGGTGGCCAAGCTCGGCAACGTCGCCCGCGGCCAGGTGCGGGTGCTGAAGACGAGCATCCCGTACGTGTCCCGGGTCGAGAACCGAGTCGCCGGCCATCGGCGGCGCCGAGGCCGAGACGCTCGATGATGCCAAGGCGCGGGGACCGTTGCTGCTGCGCTCGCGCGGTCGGGCGGTGACCGCCGCAGGACTTCGAAGAGCTGGCTCGCGACGTCGCTCCCGACGCCGCCCGGGTGCATTGCGTTGCCGAGGAGGGACGACCTCGGGCGTGCGGGTGCTCGTCGTGCCCCACGTGGCGAGCGACGACGTCGGACGGATCGAGCGAGCCGACCTTGATCCGCCGTGGCAGATCCTGGAACGGATCAGCAACAGCCTCGATGAGCGCCGGCTGGTCGGCACCGAGGTTGCTGGTACAGCCGCCGGACTACCTGTGGCTGACCGCGGTGGTGAGCCTGAGCTCACGGCCGCGGTTCGATCCTGGGGAGGTGCGTACCGAGGTGCTCCGGGCGCTCTATCGGCTCTACCATCCGCTGATCGGCGGACCGGACGGGACCGGCTGGCCGTTTGGCCGGTCGGTGCAATCCCACGAGGTGCACGCGGCACTGGCCCGGATTCCGGGTGTGGACATGTCCCGTGAGGTGCGGGTCGCACTCTTCCCAGCCGAGGCCGACACCGGTCGCCGCTCGGCAGCGGTGGAACGGATGGATCTGCCCGAGACCGGGCTGGTCTACTCCTTCGACCACCAGGTCCGGGTAACCCGATGAGAGGGATGGTCGCGGAGCTCGCCAGCCCGCATCCGCTTGACCGAACGCTGCCGTCGATGCTGCGGGAGGATCCGTTCGCCGGCAGCCTGTGCGCGAGCTTCGACGACGTCCTGGCACCGGTGCTGCTGACCCTGGACACGTTCGCGCAACTACCTGGATCCCGCCACCACGCCGGAGGACATGATTCCCTGGCTGGCCCAGTGGCTGGGGCTCGGTGTCGACCTCGAACGTCGAGCAAGCCCGGCAGCGGCACGAGCTGCAGATCGCCGGCGTGCTGAACGCCACCCGAGGCACCCGCGCCAGCATCGCGACCGAACCTGAGAACGCACTTGGCATGCCGGTCGAGGTCAGCGAGTCCGGGGGGGCGCGCTGGTCGCCGAGCCCGGGCGGTCCGCTGCCTGGAGAGCCGCAGGAGATGCTGAGCGTCATCGTCCATCCGGCCGCGGGCAGGAGGTCGATCTGGACCGTCTCGACGCCCTGATCCGCTCGGTCAAGCCGGCCCATGTACGCCACGTGGTCTCGGTGCAGCCGGCTTGACGTCACGACTGGCGCCGCAGGACGGAACACGCGTATCCTCTGGTCACGATCCGCTCATCCCGGCATGGGCGTTCTACGATGAGGCCGAGCCGGTGCTGACCAGCGCGAAGAAGGCAGACATGGCATATCGGCTAGGCATCGACCTCGGCACGACGAACACCGTCGCGTCGGTCGCCGTCGATGGCGCCCCGGTGCGAGCTGGTCGGCCTCGGTGCCCGGTCGCAGCAGATGCGGTCGATGCTCTTCGTCGCCGAAGACGACCGGTTCGTGGTGGGTGATGCAGCTGCGATCGCGCGGCCGGCGATCCATCGCGGCTGATCATCGATCCGCGGCGGCAGCTCGGAACCGACGTGCCGATGGTCATCGGCGGGCAGGAGATAACGGCCGAAGAGGCGACAGCGGCGATGATCAGCTTCGTCGGTCGCCCGAGCAACCGCAGCAGCAACACCAGCGCCCAGCGAGACCGTGCTCAGCCATCCGGCCCATTGGGATGAGTACAAGGTCGAATGCTTCGATCGCGCAATCGCCGCCGCCGACCTTGGAACCGTACGACGCTGCACCGACGCGGAAGCGGCCGTCGCCACGTACGCCGCCCGCGAGTCGCTTGGCAATGGCGCGCGAGTCGTGGTTTACGACCTGGGCGGCGGATCGTGTGAGGTCACGGTGCTCGAGAAGACGCCGTCCGCAGCACGGGTTCTCGGCGCCAGCGAAGGCGCCGATCATCCGTCCGGTGCCGATTTCGACGAAGCGATCTTCCGGCTCGTGCTCAGCAACCTCGGCGACCGCGGTCGCGAGCTGGAAGTCGACGACCCCGATTCCCGGCGTCGACTGGCCGAGGTCAGACGCGCGCTGCACCCAGGCCAAGGAGGCCCTGTCGACGAGCTGCGGAGGCCGCAGGTCCCGATAGTCGCTGCCAGGCATACATCACGACGGTACGGCTGGGCCGGCAGGAGTTCGTGTCGCTGGTCAGGCCGGGGCTGCGGGAGAGCATCGCGATGACGGCTCGGGTGATCCATGGCGCTGGGGTGCAGGCGAGCGACCTGGCCGCGATTATCCTGGTCGGGGGGTGCTGCCGGATGCCGGTTGTCGCCGAACTCTTGCAGCGGGAGTTCGAAGCGCCGATTGGGCTAGGGACGCATCCTGAGTACGACGTGGCCATCGGCGCGCTGCTGACCTCCGCAACCCGGAACGCCTCTTGCGGCACCTATGGGCGGTAGCTGCCCTCGGTGAGCCGATCGTTGGCGGGAGCACGACGGTCTCACCCGAACCGAGCTTCCGCCTCTGAGGAGGAGTCGCTCCATGCTCGAGCAGCTAGCCGGCGGCGCGCAACCACAGGTCGAAGCCGCTGAGTCGCGCCGACGGAGGGCGCGACGGTGATCTCGGAAGCGACCGTGATCCGGACCGCCGGCAGCTACAGGCGAGGATCACCTACTGACGGACCAGCTCCCACAGCCCTTTGCGACCACCCCAGCCAGCCCTGCGGACCACTCGCCCGTGCCGAACCCTCAGGCACCGGGCCCCATCCCGGAAGAGACGATGCCCGACCACCTCATCTTCGACTACTTCACGTCAGCCGAATCCGAAGCGGCCGCGACAACCTCGGGGCAGGCTGCGTACGCTGCCGCACCTTCGCCGCCGCTGCCACCGTGGGCTCAGGCGTCGGCTCCCGTATCCGCAGCCGGCTCGGGCGCAGCGGGCTCGAGTCCGACACCGCCCGCGTACGGCGCTCAGATGACATCGGGCTCCTATCCCCAAGGGCCGCGGCCACCGGGAAGCCCGCCGCCGCGGCCGGGATCCGCCCCGTCGCCGGGGCAATATCCACCGGGGCAATATCCACCAGGGCAATACCCGCCCGGGCCGCGTGGACCGGGCAGCCCTGGTTTCCCACCAGGACCGCCGACCCAGCAGCAGTACGGGGCGCGAGGCCCGGGCGGACCAGGCGGCTACCCGCCGGGACCCGGTGGAGAAGGGTCCGGACCCTTCGGATCACGAGGCAAGCTGATCTTGATCATCGTTGGAGCCGTCGTGCTGGTGGGCGCCGCCGTCGTCGCCGGCGTGCTGATCTCCCGTTCCGGTCAACCCAGCAGCACGGCCTCGCCGAGCGTCTTCTTCCCAACACCGTCCAGCCAGCCTGCATCGGTGACGCCCAGCGCCAATGCGTCTGTGACTCCGAGCGGAAGCGCGAGCGCAAGCGCCAGCGCTTCGGCGAGCAGCGGTCCTACTTCGAGCCCTGCACAGAAGCTGCCATCGGCGGCGGCCGATTCCGCAGAGTGAAGTCATCGTCCCGATGCGCTTCGACAGCGGGCCCGACCGCCCCCTGTACCTGGTCGACACCGAGGGCAAGATCAAGCAGGTCGAACTGCCAACGCCCCGAGGCGGCAACTCCAATCCGATCATGCAGGCAAGCCGCAACACGATCATCTATGCGAACGCTGGCGTGCTCCGGGTGATGGCCGCCGACGGCTCTGGGGATCGGAAGCTCTTCAATCGCGATCCCGCTGGATGCGACAAAGTGGCACACGCCTCATGGAGCCTGACCGACCCCAACGTGATGTTGATCAGCTGCCAGTTCAGCAAGAACAAGGTCGGCTTGCTGGTTGTCGGAATGGACGGCAGGTTGATCCGCCGGCTGGATGCCGGCAAGAAGGTGGTCGGCGACTGCGGGCATCTCGCCGGACGGTCAGACCGTGCTCTACTGGGCGAGCGACACGCCCGGTCTGGACGGTGGCGCGCTTTACACGCTTGCCGATCATCGGAACCGGGGAGCCGAAGCCGCTGACCAACTCCGCGGACGGGCGTCGATGCCGACCCGGCCTGGTCTCCGGATGGGACCCAGATCGCCTTCCGGCGCCGGTTCCCAAGGCACGCGAAGGCAACCAGGACGTCTTCGTGATGAACGCTGACGGGTCCGGCGTTACGTGCGGTCGCGACGACCCCGGCGGCCGACTTCAAGCCGGTCTGGTCGCCCGACAGCAAGAACCTGTTGATCATCTCCAATCGGAAGTCGGCCTTCGGTGGTCCGGGGTCGACGTTCGATCTGTGGTTGACCCGGGTGAGCGACGGGGAGGTGCTGACCATCTCGGACTCAAGGCGAGGCAGATCACTCGGCCGTTCTGGACCCAGCGCTGACCTCCGAGCACCGCGCGTTCAGGAGCGCCGTGCCGCCGGTCGACGATCGCGCGACGCCGGGCGCTGACCAGGCCGAGATCAACCCAGACCCGCGCCTGCTCGCGCCGTGCGACGGCGGCCGCGCTGTGATCACCGAGCCGCTCGCAGATCTCCACGATGAGTTGCCAGGAGGAGTCGTGGTAGGGATCCAGCGCTACCGAGCGCCGCGCCGCCTCGAGCGCTGTACGAAGATCACCAGCTGCCAGCGCATCTCGGGCCGCCTCCGAACCGACCTCGGCGGCCAGAGCCGCAGCCGGGTCGCGCTCCTCGACAACCCATTCGGCCGGGCCGACCTCGGGCAGCAGGTCGCCGGCATACGCGATCAAGAGCCGCCAACCTGCAGCCGGAGTGCCTCCGGCCGCGGTGCTCGCGTCGCGGCGTGGGCCAGCCGTTGAAAGTCGGCCAACTGATCAGATGCCGACGGCAGCTGCAGCGCGTACGCGTCGCCGTGCCGGCGGAGCGCATCCTCGGTGATGCCGCCGGCGCTCAGACACTGCCGGATGCTGGACACGGCCACCTGCAGGCTACGGATGCCGGACGCGAGCGTTGCGTCCGGCCACAATGCGTCGATCATCTGCTCGCGGTGCAGCTGACGGCCGTGGTTCATGGCGAGCAACATCAACAGCGCCCGGACCCGCGGCCGGAGCTCCCGCCACGGCAGCTCGACTCCGCGCGCGGCCAGCGAGAATCCGCCCAGGCAGCGCAGCGTGATCACAGCAGATTGGCTGAGCTTGGTCGGATGACGGGGCTCGGCCGAGGACGTCACCTGGGTTGGTCTTGCGGTCGTGGCACGGCCGGCGCGCATCGTGACCGCCTGCACAACTTCGGCTGCGTGCAGCCCCAAGCCAGTCGCGGCACGTACCGTGTTGGCGCCTGCCGCTCGGCCTCGGGTTCGCCGTGCCGGACGGCCGTCGTGCTGCGCAGCAACGCTCGCCCACGCCTGGAGCACCGGCGCTCCGAGCTCGGCCGGCGACTTCCTCGGCCCGCCGCAGCGTGCGCGTGGCGAGCTCGGGCTGGTCGATCCAGGCGTACGCCGCGCCGATGGCGAGGGACGTGACGCACACCGTCCAGCGATCACCTCGACGTTCAAGATCATCCAAGAGCTCGGCAGCCGCCGAGCTCCGCCACGGCGCCGGAGCCGCGGCGAGCAAGATCGCGGTCTGCAGGCTGCGAGCGAGCCGGGAGAGCAACGGCCAGCCGTCGACCTCGGCGCTGAGCATGATCTCCTCGAACTGGCCGGCAGCGACCTCGTCCGGCTCCGATGATCACTTCGACGAGTCTGGTGGCGAGGCGTACGGCGAGGGACTCCCACGCTGCTGGACGGCGTCGATGCCGGACGGGCTCCGCACCGCAGCTCGCGCGCGGCAGCGGCGAGATCGCCGGTCAGCAGCTGCGCCAGGCCGCGAACCAGTGGCCGCTCGGGTGCCTCGGGATCGCGTACCTGACGGGTGAGCTCCCGGAGTTCGAGAGACAGCCGCAGCAGCGTCGAGTCGGCGCCGGTCTCGTAGGAAGCGGGCATCGGAGGGAGTGACGGCTTGCGGCAGCCAGACGGCGGCTGCGCTGCGTTCGACGGTGCAGCGCCGGCGGAACTCCGGATCGTCCAGCAAGGCTTCCGCCTGCCGGAAGGCGGCGACCGCTTCGGCGATCTGGCCATGCCGTGCCAGCCGGCGGGCGCCCGGCCAGCACCAGACTGGGATCGTCAGTCGGAGCGCCCGGAAGTGAAAGCATGCCCCACAGCGCCTCGTCCCCGGTGACCGGCGCCGAACCGGGCTTGAGCAGCCGAGCGACCGAGGCCCAGTCCTCGGCGCGGGCATGCGCACGGATCGCAGCGGCGGGCCGCCCGGCCTGCTCGAGGAGCTCGCGCGCTTCGCGAATAGAGTTCTCGGGCCGCCCGCCCGCCCATCTCGTCGACCAACACCACCTCGAGGTGGGTCTGCAGCACCTGGTGATAGTGGTAGGTCAGCCCGGCGTCGGTGCTTGTGGTGAAGAGCTGCTCGCGTTCCAGCTCTGAAAGCACCGCCGCGCTGCCCGAAGTGTCGAGCAGAGCGTCGCAGATGTCGCCGGTGAGCACGCCGAGCGTCGAGGTCAGCAACAGGAATCTCCGGCGATCCGCATCCAGGCCGTCCAAGACGTTGCGGGCGAGATAGGACCGGATCAGCCGTGATCGGCCGCCCAGCTCGTTGACCGCGCGCTCGCGTTCGTTGCGGCTGAGCTGCGCAGTCGCCAGGTGGAACAGTTGCAGCCCGGCCGCCCATCCGCCCGTGCGGCGAGTCAGTGCGGCTGCGGCCTCGGGGGAAAGCGGCGCGGCGTAAACCGCCCGGAAGAGCTGTTCGACTTCCCAGGAACGGAAGCGGAGATCCTCGCCGTCGAGTTGGATCAGCTCGCCGGAGACCAGCATTCGGGAGGTGTTGAGACGAGGCGGGCGTCGGCTTCCCAAGATCACCCGGATCTTCCGCGGTCGCAGCTGCAGGAAGCTCTCCAGTGCCCGCTCGGCTGGCGTACCCGTGATCTCGTGAAGATCGTCGATGATCAACTGCACCGACCCGATCGCGGGATCGTCCAGGGCGCGTACCAGATCGGCGATGCGGCCCGGTGCCGCCGCGGCGATCACACCCGGCTCGCCGAGCGCTGCACCAAGCGTGTGCCCGATGTGACGGGTGAGTGCGATCTCGTCGTCGTCCTCGGTCCCCACCCGGTACCAGGCCGCCGCTTCGCTCGCGGCCGCGGCAATGTGGCTCAGCAGTGTGGTCTTGCCTGAGCCGGGCGGCCCGAGAACCAGACCGAGCGACACCGGATCGGGAGCGCTGTCAGTGAGGGATGACGTACGCCGATCGAGCCGTTCGCGTACTAGCCCGCGCAGCTGCAGGACGCCGCACCTTTTCGAGGAAGATGACAGGGTCCATAGTGCTGTGCTGCGCCGTGCTCTACTGGACGTCCGGGTGGGCCACACCACTGCAGAGGCGTGGATCAGCGATCTTGATACCGCTGCGATGGCCGCTGGCGCAGGGAAGCCATCCAGTCGTCGAAGCCACAGTCATTCGGACTCCGGGAAGCGTACGGTGTTCATAGGTGGGGATGCTAGTGGGGTTCATAAGTGGGCCACCGGGGGCTGGCACGATACGCCTCATCCTAAGTGTGGTGGGCTCATTTGTAGATGCATCTTTTTGCACCCTCCCGCCAATGTCCGGGCGCTGTTCGGGTGAATGTGGCTTGAGGCCGTCAATCATGCGGCCTGAGCTTGTCGAAGGCCAACATCCTGAGTGCCTTGAACAATCTCGCCGCGCTTACCTTTGCCTGCCCGAAGGGCCAGTGATCATTGCCCGACGGGGCAGTGATCACGGCCCGGCCGGACCGATTCTCGGGCCTGGTGACGGCTCCAAGATCGCGAGACTCTGGAGCGGCAGGGATGCTCTCGAAGGGGGTGGCGGGTGGCCCAGGCGAAGCGGTCGGCGCGCTCGGCGCCTGCCTCGCCCCGCCATGCCGGCGCCGAATCCGCTCACAAGACGACGTCATCCGGCCCGGCCCTACGATCGGAGCAGAGCACCGAAACCGTTGCCGACCTGCAACGCACGGCAGGCAATCGCGCGGTCACCAACCTGCTGACGTCCGGCGACCATACGCTGCAACGCGTTCCTGTCGCCGCCGAGTTCCACGAAACTCTGTACAACAAGGAGTCCGGTGCGGGCTTGGCGACTGCGCCGCCGACGGGCTTCACCGGCGGCTCACCGACCACGGTGGCGAATCCGGACAAAGCGAGCTACGAGATGACTCGGAACGCCGACAACAGCGGCGCCACCGTGCTGATCAAGATCAGATTCCTGCAGCAGGCCCGCAACACCACGCCGCCACCCAATCCCAACCCCACCGGCCTTCCCGAGCTCGGCCAATTGCTTGACAAACCCAGCGTCATCCCGGTCAACGATCCGTCGGACCGGCGGACCTGGGCCAAGGACACCGCCAACAAGGCGACGACTCTGTGGAATACGCGCAAGATCAGCTTCGCCAGCGTTGATCATCCGCAGCCGGGAGAAGGTGCCGGTTCATACGCGCCGCCGCTGCCGCCGACACCGATCCGGCTGCCGGTGACCTTCAAGGCGGAAGCGGTATTCGGGGTGAACGATCCAGCGCACCAAGAGGTGATCGTGCACCCGCAGGCCAGCATCCCAGGCAGCCCGGGCCACCCGATCGACGCCGGCAACTGGTATCAGCAAGACCCAGCCAAACGTGCGGCGGCGTATCCCCAGAGCGACGATGTGATCTACGCCCACGAGTACGGCCATATGCTCGGCATCCCTGATGAGTACAGCCAGTCCAACGAGCAGCTGAACACGTTGATGCATCAGGCCGCCCCCAAGACCGCCGCATCGTCGCGTGCCGCGCTCGACAAGGCCACCATTGAACGGATGACGCTCGCCGCACTTGCTCGTCCGCTGTACGCGCAACTCCAGGCAGCCATGCCGTTGATGGTGGCCGCACTGGCCGCGAAGCGTGCCGCCGTTACGCGCAAGCTGGCCGCTGCTGCGCGAGCGGGTGCTGTGTCGGCCGACGTCAGAGCCGAATTGATCAGTGAGCTGACGGCCCAGTCCGATGCGAAAACCAGCCCAGGTGTTCCTCGCGCTGTGGCATTCCAGACCACGAAGAACTTCAGCAATCTCGACATTGCCAGCAAAGCGGTGCGGGGCAGCTTTGCGGTCGCGCCGGTGAGCCAGCTCGTCGGCGACGCCTACTGGGCCGCACTTCTGGCGCCCCAGGACGCCAATGTCACGGTGGCAGGCTTCGACGACGTGCGGATCAATATCGCTACCGGGGTATATGGAACGACTGGCGCAACGACGCCGCTCGCCGGCTCGGCAAGCACCGAAGCAACCAACGTTGTCGGTCCGGCTGCCCCGGGCCCGAGACTTCCAGCGGCCCCGCCCGCCAGCCTGATCGCTCAGCTCCGCGGATTGCCGGCGACCTGGTCGACGACCGGCTCGCAATTGGAGACTGGAGTCACCTCCGCGGCATTCTCGACCGCAATGGCTGCTGGGCTGAAGAGCACAGCTGCAGCAGCGGCGCTGCTGGCAACCGCTGCTGCAGCGATCCCCGGATACGCGCCACCCCCCAAGCTGGCTTCAGCAGGCGCGCTCTATCGGCGGGCCTTCACACTGGTCAACAACTCGGCGGCAGCCGCGGCCAAGCAAGTGGTCTCCGACATGCTGCTGGCCACGGTCAAGCCAACACTTGCCAGCAGCGTCAGCTCGCTGCAAAGCTCGATCAACGCCGAAGTCACGCGGATCACGACTACCCCGCCCGCCGGGATGGCGGCGGCTGGACCCGCCGATCCACAGATGGCCGCAATCGTCGCGGCGATGAAGACCCGGCTGGATGCCGACAAAACCGCGACTGCCGGGACGGGGCGCGATCCGACCAAGGGTGGCGGGTCGGCGCCGGACCAGAACGTGACCTACAGTGCGCAAGGTCTGATGGGTTCGTCGAACTCCTCAACCGTGCGCGCTGACCAGTTCCAAGGCATGGTCGACGCGTTCAACTCCAAGCTTCGGAAGATTCCTCGGGAGGACGCGTTCACCGTGGACGTAGGAAAGTAGATGGCGCCGTTGGTTATCGTGCGGTGGCGTACGCCGCCGCCCAGCTCGATAAACGAACGGCTGATCGTCGGTGACGACGGTCGGGCTCGCCTCGAGGTCCTGCGGCCGCGTACGTTCGGCGACGCCGTGGGCTCGTACGAGGGTGCAGTCGAGGAAGCTGAAGTAAGCGACCTGATCACGGCGGGCCGAGAGGTCGAGCTTGATGTTGTGATGCAGGACCCCAGGCTCGGGGCCGTGGCGGTTGCCGCTGATCGGGTCGCGCAGCGGCTCCTTGCTTCACCGCTCGCTGTTGCGCAGTTCTTCGCCCGGTCGGTCGGAGACGCTTCGCCCGGCTCAGCCACGCTGGCGCTCGGGGTGCTCGGCCGCGGCTCCCAGTCGGCTGAGTTCCAGCTCGATCTTGCCAAGTGCGCAATTCGGTTCAACTTCGGCGCGACGCAAGTGTCATCAATTCCGCTGCCGGAGCTCCCGATGGGATTCATGACCCCTGACGCCGAGGGCCTCGGCGGCGTACGCCAGCGCGCGACCGTGGCGCCCGGCGTGCTCGGCGCCATCTCGATGCCAGTTGCGGTTCCCGACGGCGCCGATCTGCTCAGCGTTCAGGTGATCGGCAGCTGGTTCCTCCCAGGCGCAGGAACCCCTGAAGACTTCGAAGCACATACCGCGGCTCAGGCGCTCTGAGTTTTCGCCAATGGGTGGGTGACGCTGGTCCGTTGAGTGCTGGATCTGACGACGACCAAGGCTGGGAGCCGACAGCACTCCACGTGGTCTGGGCTCGCCAGCTGGGTTCTCATCCGTTTCTCATGATCCGTTGGTTCGAATTGGACGTGACCTTGTCGCACTCAGGTTTCTAACAGGACCGGGCAGGCCAAATGACAAGCATGACCGTGGAAGCCGTGCAACTCACCAAGCAATACGGGGCGCGCAGCGCGGTCGAGGATGTGAGCTTTGCGGCATCGCGGGGCGAGATCGTAGGGCTTCTCGGCCCGAACGGCGCCGGCAAGACCACCACGATTCGACTGCTGACGACAGTGCTGGATCCGACGAGCGGCAAGTTCTCCATTGCCGGCCATCCCTCAACATCAGCAACCGAGATCCGGCGGTGCGTCGGCGTACTTCCTGAGAGCAGCGGTTATCCCGGCACATCAGACAGGTGGCGAATACCTGCGCTTCTTCGCGCGACTCTTCGGACTGACCCGCAGCAGGGCACGCAGCCTAGCGGCTGAGCTGCTGGCAATGGTCGGGCTCGAAGATCGCGCGGAATCACCAATTTCGACCTACAGCCGGGGAATGCGGCAGCGGCTCGGGATCGCCCGCGCCCTGGTCAATGATCCCGTCGTTGTGTTTCTTGACGAGCCAACGCTGGGCCTCGACCCGGCCGGTCAAGCTCAAGTTCTCGACATCATCCGCACCATTGCCAAGGGTCGCGATGCGACGGTCGTGTTGAGCACTCACCTGCTGCCTGAAGTCGAAGAGGCGTGCTCGAAGGTGGTGATTCTCAACCACGGCAGAGTCGTCGTCTCCGGCAGCGTCGGCGAGGTCATCAGTAAAGCCTTGATCAAGCAATCGGCGCAGCTTCGAGTGCCGCTTGATCTTGTCGAGCGCGCCCGGAATGTGCTGACACGCTTCCCCAATCTCACCGTCGATCAGCTGGCCGAACAGCCCGACGTGCTGAATCTTGCCGCCGACACGCCGAGATCGGCCACGGGCGCGGGGTCCGGCGACCTGATGAACGCGGCTCTTGCGGCAGTCACGGCAGCCGGGATTCCGGTCTTGCGCTTCGAGCTGGAAGGCGCCCGCTTGTCCGATGCCTTCCTCAAGATGACCAGCGAGGCTGGCCCATGACACTGCAGGTTGCACCGCCCGATGTGGGTATGTCGCAGGATGTGCGAGCCGCCGCCGTACGTCCCTCCGGATGGATGGTTGTTGCGGAGCAGGAGTCTCGGGACTTGTGGACCAGCGGCCGCGGTTTGATCTTGCTCTTCCTGTTCAGCATCCTGCTCAGCGCCGTCACCTACCTGACCTCGACCAACCAGGCCTTGAACTTTCTGGAGCAGCGCGAATCAGTCAACCTCGTCCTGCAGCTGGCAGTAGCGGTCGGCGTCTTGGTCACGCTGGTGGTCAGTGCCGATGGAATCAGCGGGGAGCGCGAACGCGGCACGCTGGAAAGCCTGCTGGTCACGCCGGTCTCGCGGCGGGCGATCATCGGGGGCAAGCTCATTGCCGCGTTGACGTTGTGGCTCGCCACCTTCCTCGTCACCATCCCGTACGTGTGGGTGCTTGCTCGCGGCGTAGGGATCCTGGGCCAGGCGTTGGCGCTCGGTTTATGCGTCGGAACCTTGGTCGCTGTCGGCCTTGGCTCCATCGGGTTGTTGATCAGTGGCCTATGTAACTCGAACAAGACCAGCATCGCAGCGAGCATCTTCCTGCTGCTGATCTTGTTCGCACCTACCCAGCTGCCCAGCGGCCTGCCGCAAGGATGGTTTTTCGAGGTACTGCTGCGAGCCAACCCGGTAGCGTCAGCTCTGGCGTACATCTCCTCGCTGCTGGTCGAAGGCCACGGCTGGACCGAGGACTTGTCCTATCTGATTACGCCTCTACTCACAGCGGTCATCGCTGGTGGCGCACTGGTACTCGCCGGTCCAGCGGCTGGTACGGCTGACGCCCGGGGCGAGTGCGGGATGAGGGCGTTGATCATGGTGATGCTGCTGGCTGGAGTGCTGAGCGGGCTGCCGACTCTTGCCGTTGCCGGTCCCCTGAACCTCTCGGTGATGGCCGAACCGCCCACCGTGTCGACCGTGCTGGGAGGCCGGTTCGTCATCACAACGGTGGTCAAGAACACCGGAACGGCGCCGACCGGCCAAATATTGGCTCACCTGAACGTCGCCAGCATCGAGGGAGACGTCTACGTGGACCCTGAGGATTGGTCGTCGAACCGTAGCCAGCAGCTGTCTCTCGAGCCGGGCGAAAGCCGCAAGCTCAGCTGGGAAATCCAGGCCGTGAATTCGGGTCGCTTTGCCGCCTACGTCGTGGTCGTACCGTTCGGCAGTTCGGTCAATGGCAACGAAGACCTGAGAGTAAGCGAGCTGGTCCGGGTCGAGGTAGCCCAACGGTCGACCTTGACCGCCGGCGGTGCCCTTCCCGTAGTGGTTGCGGTCCCGCTCTTGATCGGTGTGGCAGCCTTCGCCGCGCTGTTCCGGGTTCGTCGTCGAAAGGCGGCGGGAGCATGACAGCGGCGTCAGTGGCGCGTAAGACGCAGCCTGGGACCACGCCCGCGCAAACCGGCCACGGAGGACCTCCCGCGATCTCGGTGATCATCTCCACCTATAACTCCGGTCCGTTGCTCGGGCACGCCATGGACGCGCTCGAGGCTCAGACCCTACCGGCACACTTGATCGAGATCTTGGTTGTCGATGATGGTTCGACCGATGACACCTGGCCCTATCTGAGGGAGCTGGAAGGTCAGCGAACCAACATCAAGATTTTCCAGCAGCCGAACACCGGAGGTCCCAGCGCGGGCCGCAACCGCGCCCTCGCCGAAGCGACCGGCGAGTATGTCTTCTTCCACGATGCTGACGACTACCTAGGTCCCGATGCACTGCGACGGCTTCTCGATCTGGCCAAGCAGCAGGATTCTGACATCGTCGTCGGCCGGATCAGCTGGATCGGCCAGCCGGATGCGGGACCAACTCTTAACAAGACGGTGCTCGACGCCGACATTCTGGACGACGGCATCTGGCGCTCACTGACGCCGCACAAGCTGATCCGTCGCTCCCTGATCGAAGATCAGGGCCTGCGATTCTGCGTCGACATGGTGCAAGGCGAAGATCAGGTATTCATGGCGTCCTGTCTCTTTGCAGCCCGCAAGATCAGCATCCTGGGCGAGAAGGATCTCTACCACCGGCGGCTGCTGGCGGACGGCAGCAACCTGTCACGCCAACGGCAGACTCTCGCCAACAAGCGGCTGACGACGTCCCGGATGGTTGCGGTGATCGTGGCCAACACGACCCCGGGCTCGCGCCGTGATCGCCTGCTGCGGCGAGTTTTCGTGCGCACTCTCCCTCCGGCTCTCAACCGTCCCTTCATGGCGGCCCGGCCGGCCGAGCGAAAGGAGTTCCTCGAGGTGATGCGAGCAGAGGTATTCCCCTATCTGCCCCATTCGGTGTTGGGCGAGCTTGGGGATCAACAACGGCTGAGGATGCTGACGGCAAGAACGGCTGCGGCCGAGGACCTGGTCGAGCTCAACCGAGTGCTTCGGAGGCCTGCCGAGTATGGCGATGGCGAGCTGCCGACCTATCGGCTCGGCGCGAAGCTCGACCAGTTGCTCAGCGCGGAGGAGCGCCAGGTCGGCGCGCCGCGGTTGGCCACGGAGCCGATCTTGTGCCGCGCCTCCATAGTCGCGTAACCGGCTGACGCTCGTGGTGAACCTCGAAGAACCCGCTCTCTCCGCCGGACGCCTCAGCCTGGCAGCGTGGATCCCCGGCAGCACTGAGTCTGCGGATCTTGGATCCGAGGCCTCTCGTGCCGGGTCCACGCTGACCTTCGTGATCAACGCTCGCCGGCTCTGCGAGGAGGAGATCGCCTCCTTCGCCAGGCCCGCGGGCGAGACAATCGAGGTGCATGAGTGCCTTCTGCTGCTCGAGGCCCAACGAAAGGGCAGGAGGGTCGGCGCCAGCCCGATCAAGTGGCCGGAGACCTTGGACGTGACAACAATTCGCCTTGAGCGAGGAACGCGGAGCCCTCACATCCAGTTGTGCGCCAGCCCTGGCGGTTCGGTCATGATCACCGTGACGCGCCCAAGACGATCACCGACCTGGCGTCGCCCGCGGCTAGTCGTCTGAGAGCAATCGTCAGCGCGCGAGGGGTAACGCGCCGGTCCCGCCGTGCGGCACGGCCAGCACGTTAACGATCAGGGCCCGAACGCGTACCGTCGTTGTATGCAGGACGCGGTGCAGATCCGCGCGTGGAAGCGACGGTCTACCAGAGCTGTTGTGGCCGGGCTTTCGCTCATGGCTATTGCGCTCGTCGTCAGTTCGTGGCAGATCGTGCCGGCGATCACGACGACGTTTGCCGCGGCTGTCGGCCTTGTTCTGCTCTGTTACGGCGTACATCTGGCCTGGCTCGTGTTCTATGAGCGCGAGCCTGACGGCCCGTCCAGCTGAGAAGAGTCGTCAGGCTGGCGCGGACGCGTCGTGCAGCAGCCGCGTCACCATGTCGTCGTCGACGTCGGCAAAGAACGTGCCAACCACGTCCTCGATCTCGTTGAACCCCTCGGCGCAGAACAGCACCGGCTGGTAGTGGGTGATGTCGTACGTCTGGACGCCCATCCGTCCGACGTCGAGCGGCCGGAGCTCCGCGCGTTCGATCTGCTGGATCTCCCCGTACGAGGAGAGCAGCCCGGCGCCGTAGGTGCGGACCTCGCCGTGCTCGCGTACCACACCGAACTCCAAGGAGAACCAGAAGACCTTCGAGACGAACTCCAGCGCCTCGGTTGTCTCCACGCGCCGAGCCGCCTGCCCGGCAACGCGGTAGAGAGCGGCGAAACGATCATGAGCCAGGCAATTGCCGTGGCCGACGACCTCGTGGATCACATCGGGCTCAGGTGTGTAAAGCGGCACGGAATGGTGTCGGATGTACTGCGTTGAGTGGAAAATCCCGTCGGCCAAGGATCCGTAGAACTCAAGGAGAGGCACCAGCCCGGCGGCGGGCACGTACTGGAAGCCGGTGAGCGGCCGCAGCATCTCGTTCACCTCGACCAGCTGCGGGATCCGGTCCTCGGGAAGTCGGAGTCGCTCCTTGCCCTCGAGGTACGCGGCGCAGGCGAGGCGCAAGTGCAGGTTGTGAAGTTCGGCGCAGACGATGCGCCAGACCTCCTGCTCGGCATCGGTGTATGTCGCGATTGGTGGGGGTGTGCCGGGCTGCCAATCCATGGCGAGCGCGGCTAGAGCGTTGCGTCGGGCCCGGTATTCCGGGTCGACGGCACCCGGATGATCATCACCCAGGTGAACGGTGACATCGTCGCCAGAGCGTGTCACCGGTGCATAAAGCTGAGCTTCTTCGAACATCGCTGCCTCCGGGGTGTCCGGGCGTCGCACAGCGCGCCGTCGTTATGGGTGGCCGTCAATCTGACATGGCAGAGCGACGACCGGTTTATGGATTTGTGGTCCATGAACCAGGTTAGTCACGATGCGCGGAGCCCGTCGAAGGGCTTGCGTATACGCCGCCCGAGCCGTCGAAGGGCCGATGTGTCCGATGTGATCACGGCGTCGGCCCGCACATGGCTACCTGGTGCCGGCTCTCAACCGGCACTGCGTCGCCGCAACGCTGGCTCGCGAAGACCTGGCGGTATGTAGCCCGAATCTTCACGGTTCAGCGAAACTCCCGGTGGAACGATCTTGTCGATCCGATCAAGGATGTCCTCGCTCAGCGTGACGTCGACGACGCCCAGTTGGGACTCGAGCTGCTCCATCGTCCGAGGTCCGATGATCGGCGCGGTGACGGCGGGATGGGTGAGCGTGAAGGCCAAGGCGAGGTGGATCAGCGAAAGCCCGGCGTCCTCGGCCAGCACGGCGAGCTCCTCGACTGCATCGAGTTTTGCCTGATTGCCCGGGATGCTGAGGTCGTAACGCCCGGGAATACGCTGCGCCCGGTGGGTCTCCGGGATGTCTTGCCCCTTGCGATATCGACCCGTCAGCCAGCCGCCGGCGAGCGGGCTCCAGGGGATGACACCCATTCCGTACTTCTCCGCCACCGGCAGCACATCGGTCTCGATGCCGCGTACCAAGATCGAATACGGGGGCTGCTCGGTGAGGAAACGCGCCAAGCCCGCGGCGCTCCGCGACCCATTGCGCCTCGACGATCTCGTGTGCCGGGAAGGTCGACGAGCCGAAGACCCGGATCTTGCCTTGCCGCTGCAAATCGGTGAGTGCCCCGAGGGTCTCCTCGACGTCGGTGCCCGGGTCAGGGCGGTGCATCTGATACAGGTCGATCCAGTCGGTCTGCAGCCTGCGCAGACTGTCCTCGACCTCACGGATGATCCAGCGCCGCGAGTTGCCGCGCTTGTTCGGGTCACCGCGTTCACCAGGCCCCACACCCATCTGACTGTGGACCTTGGTGGCCAGGATGACGTCGTCGCGTCGGCCGCCGGCCAACGCCTTACCAACGATCGACTCCGATTCACCCTGGGAGTAGACGTCAGCTGTGTCGATGAAGTTGATGCCGGCATCCAGCGCTCGATGGATGATCTTGATCGAAACATCATGATCGGGCTCGCCCCAGGCGCCGAACATCATGGCGCCGAGACAGAGCGGGCTGACTTTCATGCCGGTACGTCCGAGGCTGCGATATTCCATAGACCTAGCCTAAGGACACCCATCCGGTCCGACGATCGCTGGCTGCCGAAGAGGCTCAGTGTGCGCGTGGGGCTCCGGTTCGCCGGCAATTACGGCGGACTTGCCTCGGAAATATCGCCGGTGAACAGCTCTCCGCCGTAGAAGTTGGAGCCGCGGCCTTTCGCCAGAAAAGGACAGCCGTCGGATCGACGGCCGTCCTCTGCTATTTGTTCAATTCCGGATCAGGAAGCCAGCGCCTTCTGCTTGAGCTTGTCGAACTCCTCTTGGCTGATGGTGCCACTGTCCAGGAGAGCCTTCGCCGAGGCGATCTGGTCAGCAGGGTTGCCCTTGCTGGCCACGGACTGGATGTACTGATCGGTGGCAACCTGAGCCTGTTGCATCTCGCCCGCACGCCGCTCGGCCATTCCCCTACCGCGAGCGATCAAGTAGACAAGGGCCGCGAGGAACGGGAAGATGATCAAGAAGATGATCCACAGCGCCTTCCACCACCCGCTGAGATCCTTGTCCCGGAACAGATCAATGATGATCTGGAAGAGCACCATGAGGTAGCACACGAAGACGAAAGTCCAGATCAGAAGCCAGAACCAGTCCCAGAAGCTATTCATTACGACAACCTTCCAATCGACCCGAAAAGACTGCTGGAGCGCGCCAGCAGACTCACTTTAGGCCATCTGCATGGGATCAGCTTGGAGATCGGCGCTTCTTATGGGAATTGGTCGCCCGGCCGGTTACAGGCCCTCAATGGAGGCTCTCATTCATCACCCATGGGGGGTGATCTCACCTCATCTCGGCCGTGAGAGCATCGACCTCAGGTTGGCGAAAAACCACTGCACAAACACAGAACAAAACACAGAACAAGACGCAGACGTGCACGCCCGCGGGGCGTGGGAGGTGGAGCATGACTGAACAGGGCAGCATGACCGAGCAAGACAGCATGACCGAGCGGGCCGTTGGCCCCATCGACTATCTGGCACTGGAGTTGCCAGCGGAGAGAATGAAGGGGGAGGGTCTTGCCGCACTGGTCGACCTGGTCGACCGAGGCATCATCAGGGTCCTGGATATGAGGGCCGTCAGGCGTGAGGCCGACGGCACGTTCACCGCAGTCGCGATCACCGACCTCGACCACGATGGGACCCTCGACCTCGCCATTTTCGAAGGCATCGAATCCGGGCTGCTCGATGACGACGACCTGCGGCAGGCCGCCGAGCTCATCGAGCCCGGGAAGGTGGTGGCTCTGCTCCTGTACGAGAACTCGTGGGCGGCTCCCTTCGTCGGGGCCATGAGGCGGGCCGGTGCGGAGTTCATCGCTGGCGGCCGCATTCCGGCCGACGAGGTTATAGCAGCGCTCGACGCCCTGGAGGCTGAAGAGGCGCAGGTTCAGGCGACGTAGAAATTAGGGAGGACGAACAATGGGACTCATCCGTGGAGTAGCGCGAACTGCGGCGATTGCCGGCACGGCGACCGCGGTGTCCAACCGTGTATCACGGCGGCAGGCCAATAAGTGGGCGGCCCAGGACGAGGAGCAGGCAGCCCAGGACGATCAGGCGGCAAAGGCGGACGCGTACGACCAGCAGCAGGCGTCTGCGCAGCAGTACCCGCCGCAGCAGGGCTATCCCCCGCAGCAGGGCTACCCGCCGCAGCAGGGCTACCCCCGCAGCAGGGCTACCCGCCGCAACAGGGCTACCCGCCGCAACAGGGCTACCCGCCGCAACAGGGCTACCCGCCACCGCCTCCGACGCGAGGACGACACCATCACGCAGCTTCAGAAACTTGCGGAGCTCAAGTCGGCCGGGATCCTGACCGATGAGGAATTCGCTGCACAGAAGGCCAAGATTCTCGGCAGCTGACTAACGACGGGCACTCAGAAGAGCTGCTGCGTCGCGCGTCGTGGGCGCAGTTCTCGAAGTCCGCCCAATATCGTTTGGTCCGTCAACGGTCTTACCTCGAACATGGCTGCAGTCTGGCATCAATCACGTAAGGTGCGGGACGTGAAACCCTTCCTGCTGCTCGCGATCAGAGCCGAGGATGTTGCCGCTGATGACGAATATGCCGCCATGCTTCGCTTCAGCGGCCTGAACGAAGGACAATTGCGCCGAGTCCGGATAGAGCAAGCGCCGCTCGGCACCGTCGATCTTGATCAATGGTCGGGAATCATCTTGGGCGGCGGGCCGTTTCAGGCCAGCGACCCCGAGGATGCGAAGTCTGCGACACAACGGCGAGTTGAATCCGAGCTCAGCGCACTGCTTGATGATGTGGTCGAGCGCGATTTTCCCTTCCTCGGCGCGTGCTACGGGATTGGAACACTAGGTCGACACCAAGGTGCGGTCGTTGACCACACCTTTCACGAGCCGATCAGCGGGATTCAGATCAAACTCACCGAGGCGGGTGAGCAAGATCGTCTTTTCGGCCGAGCCGGGTCGCAGTTCGGCGCCTATGTCGGGCACAAGGAGGCGATCAGCAAGCTGCCGGCGCATGCAGTGACGCTCGCTTATTCGGAGTCGTGCCCGGTGCAGGCCTTCCGCGTCGGCACCCGGGTCTATGCCACGCAGTTCCACCCCGAGCTGGATCTTGATGGCTTGGCCACTCGGGTCGAGGTGTACAAGTATGCGGGCTATTTCGAGCCCGAGGAGGCTGATGCCGTTATGGCGGCGGCCCGAGCAAGTGGGGTCACCAGGTGCCCAACATCCTGAAAGATTTCGTCGAGCTCTTTGCTCGTCCATAGCGGCCGAAAGCGACGTGCCTAGAGCTGGATCAGGCCAGCGCCAAGGATCACGACGCCGATCATCAACATCATCAGCGATGTCAGGATGCGGCCGTTTTCAGTAAGCCAATCGCGAGCCGCAATGAGCTTCGGCTCCATCCGTTGTCGCGCAACAAAAGAAGCTGTGATTGGCACGACCACTGTCGAGGTGGCGATCACGGTGTAGATCACTACGAGTGCCACATCTTGGCCAGCCTTCGACGGAGGCGCCGCGCAGGACAAGCCCTGCTGCCATCCCAAGGAGTAGGCCTTTCGGTCGGAAGCCAAGCAACACGGCGACTGCGAAGGAAACCAGCGCGCCGAATGACCCAACTCGAGAAAGCCAGCGGGGCATGCCCGATCTTTCAGTTCGAGAACTTCGCCGCAGGTTGACGATACCGAGCACGACCAAGGCCAGTCCGATCACGATGAAGAGCGCGGCGCTCGCAAGATCCGGCCTGACACGTGGGGGCTTGGGAAGAGCTGAAGCCAAGAACATACTCAGCACGATCACCCCGGCAACCCCTATGACCGATCCGATGAGAAACGGGAGCGCGGCGACATTCCGGTTGGGCGAGAGCAAGATCAAGATCGTGACAGTGATGGGCACCGAGCTGATCGCCACGGCGACGGCAATCGGGAGCAGTCCGCCGAGTGCCTGCCACATCGCGTTTGATCGTCTCCCTGGTCTGTGCGGTGTCCACGCTATCGGACCTCAGTGTGCTCCGGAGTCACGTGAAGCGTGAGCAGCCCATCGGGTCCAAGATCGATTCGTGACCCGAAGCGACGGCTCACCTTGTCAAGCACCCTCCGAAGCCACCGGGCATCCCCGCTGGAGGCTCGGTGCAATCGCAGCCGGCGCGCCTGGAAAGGCGCCATGAGCAGCTCGACGAGCTCGCCCGATACCGGATCCAGTCTCGGCAAGTAGAGCAGCCGAAGATCATCTCGGTACTCCTTGTGGCTGCCGATGCCCTCATAGTCATCGACAAGATCACCACAGCCGTACAAGATCAGCTTCTTGCGGTAGACCTCGACAGGTCGTGGATGATGCGATGAGTGTCCATGCACAAGATCGACTCCGCCATCGATGAGCCGGTGGGCAAAACGGATTTGCTCTGAAGCGACCCGGTAGCCCCAGTTCGAGCCCCAGTGCGCTGAGACGACCGCTATGTCGCCAGGTTGCCGTAGGTCTCGCACGTGGCGGCACAACTCATCGGCGGCTGCGTCGGTCAAAGGGTCGACGAGATGCACGCCGGGACGATCGCCAGTTGCTGCCCAGTCGTGGGGGATGCCACTGGACGGACTACCAAAGGCGAAGATCAACAGACGTGCGTCGATCCTTGGGATTTCGACGATAGCGGGCGACCGGGCCTCTAGCTCAGACCGTCCGGCACCCGCGCCTCGAAGCCCAGACGCGGCAAGGACATCAAGTGTTTCGAGCAGGCCGCTCCGGCCGAAGTCCAGCACGTGGTTGTTGGCCAGCACGCAGACATCCGGCCTGATGGCGGCCAGCGCCGGGACGTTGGCAGGGTTCATCCGGTAGTGGACAGCCTTGCCTTTGGCGTACTCGTCGCTTGTTGTGATGCTTGTCTCCAGATTGATGATTCGGGCGTCGCAACCAGCGGAATCCAAGCAGCGGCAACGCGTCGCCCCATGGCCACGACCAATCCGCCGGATGCTGAATCGGCCCGTTCGTCCGCGCCGCCAGATCGACGTACGTTCGCGCATCACGCACTGTCCGTTCGTACAGCATTGGGTTTCCAGGACGCGGCAGGATCTGATCGACCCCGCGACCGAGCATCACATCGCCGCACAGGAACAGTGTCAGGGCGCGGTCGCGCGCTGAGTTCGATGCAGCCTCGGACATCCCTTTACCAGGGTAAAGGCGCGCCTGGCAGCGCTCGAGATGCTCCGGAGGCTTCGCAGCGCCCAACTCTCCCGCTTCGCGGGTTCAGGGCACGGCCTCCAACGCAGCCGATCATGCGAAACTGAGGCGATGGATACCGTTCTCGTGACCGGCGGAACAGGACACCTTGGCAGGGATGTCGTCACCCGGCTCAAGCCTTCCTACCGCGTACGCGTGCTCGCTCGATCCGCAGGGTCAGACCCTGATGTGGAGTGGATTCGCGGCGATCTTGCCACCGGACAAGGCATAACCGAGGCCGTCACCGGCAGCCAGGCTGTGATCCATGCGGCGACACTTTCCCCGGCAGCGCGGCGCGGCTACATCGTGCCCAAGGACTTGTGGTCATCTCCGAGCGAAGTTGATCGTGACGGTACGGAGCGGTTGCTGGAGAAGGCCGCTGAATCGGGCGTCCACCACATCCTCTACGTCTCCATCGTCGGTATCGACAAGCCACGGGTCCCGTATCTCCGGCGCAAGGTGGAGGCCGAGTATCTGATCCGCCAGGGCCGCGTCCCCTGGTCGATCGCCAGAGCGACCCAGTTCCATTGGTTGCTTGACCGCATGCTCGGCAGGATGGCGCGGCTCCCGATCGTGCCGTTGCCAGACATGCAGGTGGAGCCGGTGGATACGACTGACTTCGCGGACTATCTCGTCGAGTCTGTTGCCAAGGGTCCGGTCGGCCGGCTGCCCGACTTTGGCGGACCAGAGGTTCTCATGTTCTCCGAGGCCTTCGATCAGTGGCAGCACGTCCGGAATGGCGCCGTTCGCACGATGCGCGTTCCGCTGCCGTCAGCTGCCAGTAATGCCGCTTCGGCCATGTCGGTCACCGGCCCAGGTGCCAGGCACGGGAGCGTCACGTGGGCCGACTGGGTGCGGAGCCATGCTGCGGAGTGAATTGATCTCGGCGTAAGCCGATTGCATCGGCGCCAGTGCAACAATACGTTCGCTGTAATTGATGAACGCGGATAGGGGAGCGTCGTGGGTCTGAGCGATTGCACTGTTGGTGCCGTGATCGCGGTGTCGGACATGGATCTGGCAAGGGAGTTCTACGAAGGCAAGCTCGGATTGTCAGGAGGCGAGGACACGCCCGATGGAGGACATCGGTATCCGTGCGGTGGCGGCACCGAGATCTATGTGTATCCATCGCCAGGGAGTACCGGCGGTTCCGGTGCCACCCAAGCCGGCTGGTCCGTCGCCGACGTCGAGGCGATGGTGGATGAGCTGACCGCGAGAGGCGTGACGTTCGAGCAGTACGGGGAGCCGATCAATACCGATGCAAAAGGCATCGCCAGGTTTGGTGAGTACGCGGGTGCCTGGTTCAAGGACCCAGACGGGAACGTCCTTGCGCTCACGGGCTGATTTTTGGACCTGCGCTTGCTCGCGCTATTTCGAAATCGCCGAAAGTGAATGCCCTGATGGGCTGGGGATCACATCTCCTCGTCGTCTTCGTCGGAATCCTCAGTTACCGCGAGGGCGGCGAAACCCAGTGCTCGAGCGATCTTGGAGCTCGCCGACACGATGCGTGCGGTGCCAACCAGCGGAGCAAGCGCGACCAGGACCTGCCGTGCGTCCTCGAACGTCAGGCCTTCATCGGCACCGGCACCGAAGTGGAAGAGGTATGACGCGGGTGCCGCATCCAAGGCAACCAGCGCGGCAAATCGCACCAAGATCTGCAGAGCTGGGTCAAGATCGCTGGCAGTAACGCCGACCTCGGTCAGCGTGGCGATTACATCGAGGACAGGCGTAGCGGCATCCTCAACGGCGTACAGCATCCTCATCGGCCATGGGTTTGCCTCCCTTTCCAGAGGTCTTGTTCGAAACCGCCAGTTTGCGGAATGGCCCGACGCTATCGACTGCCACGAGGCTCCGCATCGCCCAGCACGGGTGATGTCGTTACATATTTGCCGACGTCTATACGGCTGTTGGTGGTTTGACAAGGGTCACGATCGTCATCTGACAAGACCCGCCTGATTCATCTCGACTTGACGCATGCCGATATGGGCATATGATGGCGCCATGGCACGAGCAGCGACGACGTCGGACGTCTTCAACGCGATCGCCGAGCCGCAGCGCCGGGAGATCCTGGTGCTGCTGCGGGCGGGTGAGCGGCCGGTGACCGAGTTGGCCCAGGAGCTGGGGATGACCCAGCCGGGGGCGTCCAAACACCTGCGGGTGCTCCGGGAGGTCGGGCTGGTGCGGGACCGCAAGGCAGGCAAGCAGCGCCTGTACGGCCTTGACGCCCGCGGGCTGCGGCCGGTCCACGAGTGGACCGGCGGGTTCGAGCGGTTCTGGAACGAGAGCTTCGACCGGCTGGACGCATACGTGCAGGACCTGAAGCAGGCAAGGCAGGAGGAGTAGTGACCGATGGCAGGGGCAAGGCGAGGACGAGGAACGCCGGCGCAGCCGGCGACGGCCGACCGGGAGATCGTGATCTCCCGGGTCATCGACGCCCCACGGGAGCTGGTGTTCGAGGCGTTCACCGAGGTCCGGCACCTGTCGCGGTGGTGGGGACCGGAGGGGTTCACCACGACCACGCAGTCGTTCGAGTTCCGCGTCGGCGGGGAGTGGGACTTCGTGATGCACGGACCGGACGGGACGGACTACCCCGAGTGGATCACCTGGACCGAGATCGCCCCGCCGGAGCGGATCGCGCTGCTGCACGGTGAGTCCCGCGACGACCCGAACGCCTTCGAGTCGGTCCTGACGTTCGCGCCCGACGGTGCGGCGACCCGGATCGAGATGCGCACGGTGTTCCCCACCAAGGAACTGCGCGACGAGGCGGTCGAGAAGTACCACGCGATCGAGGGCGGCCAGCAGACCCTGAGCAACCTGGCTGCCTACGTCACCGAGATCGTTCGGAAGGGAGTGGAGGGCTGATGGCCGGGAAGGTGTTCTTCAGCGTGTCGATGTCGCTGGACGGGTTCATCGCGCCCGAGTCCCTCGAGGACTTGATGGGGCAGCAGTGGATGGAACTGCAGCGGTGGGTCTTCCCGCAGCGGTTCTTCCGGGAGAACCTGAAGCTCGGCGAGGGCGGCGAGGAAGGGCGCGACAACGACATCGCGCGGGAGACGTTCGAGCGCACCGGCGCGAGCGTGATGGGCAAGCGCATGTTCGACGCCGGCGAGCAGATGTGGCCGGAGGAGGCGCCGTTCCACACGCCGGTCTTCGTCGTGACGCACACGAAGCGTGACCCCTGGGAGCGGCCGGGCGGGACCACGTTCCACTTCGTCAACGACGGCATCGAGCCCGCGCTCGACCAGGCCCGCGAGGCCGCCGGCGACCGCGACGTCCGCATCGCGGGCGGCGGCGCGACGATCCTGGAGTACGTGAACGCCGGCCTGATCGACGAGTTCTCGATCGCGCTGTCGCCCGTGCTGTTCGGCTCCGGAATCCGCCTGTTCGAGGGCGTGGACGCGGGCCGCGTGGCCCTGGAGCCGGTCCGCGCGGAGCCCTCCCCGAGGGTGACGCACCTGACCTACGCCGTCCGGGAGCGGTAGGCGCACGGCGGACGACACACGGCGGACGGCGGACGCGAAGGAACACCCACGCGGTTGGCACGCAGACGGTTCTCCTGCCGGGATGACCAGCCCACCTGCTGGATGGCCAGGAAGGAGCCGGGAGGATCCTTCCCGTGGGCACCGGGTCGCTCGGCGCCCGTGGGGGACGAGACGGCTGTTGGTGGTGGACGATGCCCTGGCTACGCATCACCAATGAGTGGAGAACCTGCGTCCGGTGAGATCATTTTCCGCTCATCGGTGATGCGAGTTGAGGCTCAGCTTCAGCTCTGAGGCTGAGTGATGTTCACCATCCAGGGCACATCGAACTTGTCGTTGCACATGCCGAACATGTCGCCCCACATCTGCTTCTCCAGTGGCATTGTCACCTTGCCGCCATCGGCAAGCTTGTCCCAATAGCCGCGGAGCTCCTGCTCGTCATCGCCGCTCAGGCTGATCGTGATATTGCTGCCGGAATCGAACTCCATGCCGGGAGGGGTATCGGCCGCCATCAGCGTGAAGCCGTTGTCGGTCTCCAGCTGACCGTGCATGATGTTGTCCGCCCCGGGCGCGCTCGGATCGCCGTATTCACCGAACGTGTTCAGCGTCAATTCGCCACCGAAGACGTCCCTGTAAAACTCCATCGCCTGCCGGGCATTGTCGCGAAAGCTGATGTAGGGGTTGAGAACTGAGGGCACCTTGTGCTCCTTCCGAGAGACTTTGATGGGTTGCTCGTTGCACATTACTCACGGCGTCTGACAGCACGAGCGAGCCCCCGGAACCTCAGGAGTTGACGATCCAACGATGTCCGAACGGGTCACGGAAAGTGGCGGATCGGCCGTGGCCAGTGGATTCTGGGCCGCGATCCAGGTCGAGCACCATTTCGTACGGCCGCCGCGGCCACGGCGTCGCAGTTCGGCACCTCGAGATGCAACGACACGGCGCTGCCATTGGACGGGTCGGGCGGCTCGACATCCACCTCAGGGAACGGGTCGGCCATCATCAGCCAGCGCATCACCGATCATCAGTTCGACGTGGCCAACCCGCCCGTCGTCCATCACGTACGGCTTGCCCTTCACCGTGGCCTGGAACACCTCTGCATACCAGTCGATTGCCGCGCGCGAGTCGGCAACGCAGAGGTAGGGGTGAGATCGCTCATATCAGGTTCTCCTTCCGGATTCGATCGGCGTCATGAACGACCACAACCCGCCCTCGAGATCTCGCGCGGCGTACTCACGAACCCCGTAGTCCATGTCGCTTGGCGGATAGACAACAGTCGCGCCGGCGGCGACTGACCTTTCATGGTGGCGGTCAACATCATCGACCATGACTGCCATGCAGTGCGTGCTGGCGCCGAGGCTCGCCGGAGACACCAGCTTGTAACTCGGCCGATGGCGGATGCATCCAGATGACACCATCGCCGACGTGCAGCTCGCCGTGCACGACTCGGCCAGATTCGTCGCGAGTGATCGTTCCCGGGCCGAAGCCGAACACCGCGACCAGATGATCATGAACGGCTTCGATGTCGTCATAGACCAGTAGGGTCAATCGTTGGGTCGAGACCATGATCGATTTCAGCCATCTCGTGCAGGATGTCCAGCAGTTCCTCATCGGTTGGGCTGCCGGCGGCCGGGAGTCGCGAATGGTGATCATGCGCTCGCGATGGCGGCCCAGCGCCGCCATCCGCTGATCAAGATGCCCGATGTGCCGCCCGATGGTGTCGGACAGATCGCGCGAGGAGTCATCGAGTTCACGGGCGATGTCTGAGAGCGGCAGGCCCAGCTGCCGGAGAAGTGAGACGCGATAGAGGCGGCGAAGATCTTCATTCGCATAGACCCGATGCCCGCTGACCAGCCGCTCGGAGGGCCTGAGCAGGCCCAGCTCCTCGTAATAGCGCAGCGTCCGGGTGGTCAGGCCGGTTCGTGCCGAGACCTGGCCGATCCGCCACCGCGGCTCGGAATGATCATCCACTCCTCAACCGTAGAACTTGACGTCGCGGCAGGTTCAAGACCCTGAGGTGCACTCTTTTAGGCGTAGCGCAACTGCTGCCAAATTGCGGGCGACAGACGGGAGGAGGTCATTTGCCAGCACTCGGTCTGCTGCCTAACCGACTGCTGTGCAGGCCTAGGACACGTTTGTGGTCTTAACCTGCGTCCTTGCCGATGTCTGGCGACAGGATGGTGACCACACTCGAGTCGTCCTGGGCACCGAGCCCGGCTGCCTCGGCGATGAGATACAGCTGTTCGCAGCGGCGGCCAGCGGCAGCGGAACGTGACACGCACGACCGACGCTGGTCACGATTCCCATGTCCTTGACAAAGATGTCGACGCGCGACTTGACCTCGGCGCCGCCGGTGTAGGCCTGCAGCATGCGGGGTCCGCGATCGGAGAACATGAACGAGCCAGCCGCGCCCTGGGCCAGCGCGCTGATCACCACTGCCGGATCGAGTCCAGTCCACGAGCGAGCGCGATCGCCTCGGCGGCGGCGGCGATGTGGACCCCGGCGAGGAGCTGGTTGATCGTTTTCAGGGCCTGGCCGTCGCCGGGTCGGGGACCGACGATCGTCAAGGTGGAGGCAGATGATCAAGTACCGGCCGGGCGGCCGCCAGCGCCTCCTCTGTCGCACCGACAACGATCAGCAGGTCGCCCTTTCCGGCGCGGGCCGGGCCACCACTGATCGGGGCGTCGACGAGCGGGTATCCGGCTTCGTCCAGCTGTCCTGCCAACGCCCGCGCAGCCTCCGGGCCGATAGTGCTGGTCAAGATCACCGGCGATCCCGGCTCTCAGGGACTCAAGCACGCCTTCCTCGCCGAAAAGCGCGGACTCGGCCTGACTTTGATCACGAACCGCGAGTAGTGCGATGTCGGCGTTCCTGCTCGCACCTCGCGGGGTCGCCTCGGCGACGATGCCTTGCTCGGCGGCGAGTTGCCGGCGCGCCTCGAACGGGTCAAACCCGGTGACCGAGAACTTCGTCGCCAGGTGCGTGGCCATGGGTAGGCCCATTGCGCCCAGGCCGATGACGGCGATGTGGCTGCTGTTCTCGGACATGGTGCCTGTGACTCCCTTTCGAAGGCGGTTGAAGGCATTCAGACGCTTCGCAGCGTGTCGACGACCGCCGCGAGTGCATCGTCGTCGCCCACGTTTCCCGCGAACACGATGTACGGGATGCCCTGAGCGGGTCCGGTGACTGGCTCCCACAAGCGAGACGATGCCGGGCAGCATTGTGCCGCGGCACCAGGCCCGCCGGATCCCCAGGCCCTCGGTTGCGGTGTCGGATGAGGTGATGCCGCCCTTGGCCGAGCACGAAGGCCGGCCGGACTCTGGCTCACGATCTCCCGGACCGTGCCGACCAGCGCGGCGCTGACCGTACGGGCGATCACCAGGCTGCTCGTGCGGCATCGTCGCCGGTTACCAGCGTTCGGCTGGTCCGGATCACGATGTCACTGTCGGCGTCGTTGTTCCTGCAGCACCTTCGCGGCCTGCGCCGGCCATCGTCGTCGACGTGTCGTCCCGAGCGTTGTCGTCGAGCAGAGTCGGGACATCGAGCTCCAGCTCGATGATCTTGCCCTTGGTCGCGGAGCCGGTCGAGCTGGCGGGTGGTGAGTCCGACGTGGGAGCCGACCGCGATCAGGCCATGTTTGGTCGCTGGACGGGTTTCGTCGGAATCGGCCGGCGGCTGGCCAAGATCTGCCTCAACCGCTCGGCGTCGACCGGTGGCGTGGCACGCTGTCCGCTGCGGGCGCGGACGAACGAGGGCCCGATGCGGTAGATGAAGTTCTTGCCGGCCGCCTCGGCGCGAAGTAAGGCGAGCACCACTACCTGCTGGTCCGCGTCCTCGACGGTGTCCACGACAACGGGTTGGCCGTCTTCGCAGTCCGGCCAGGATCTCGCGGACCCGATCCGGACCACCGATGCGGATGTCGGTCAGCGTGATGGTCGCGACCTTCGTCGCGCGGAATCCGCCCGCCTGTCTTCTCCTCGACCCAGTCGCGCAGGTCCGAGTTGCGGTAGCCGAAGCTGGCATCCTTGGCGAACTCGCTGTGCGACGACCGGGATCATGCCGTCGGCGTACGGGCCCAATGCACTGAGTCGACCGTGATCCGGCCGGGCTCGACGTAAGCGGGGCAGATCGACCACGCCGTCGACATCGTCCCGCGCGCGGCCAGCTCCTCGGCCAGGACGTCCGTCTCGAGCGGGTAGTAGCCGCGCAGGTGGAGTCGCTGCGGCTCGCGATCACGTACGACACCTGTTCCGCTTCGGCCGCCTGGTCAGGGCATCGACGACCTGCCGATTGCGCTCCGCCGCGTCGGTCTCAGACAGGCTGCGGGTGTTGGTCAAGACGAAGAAGCCGGTTGTCGGCTGCTGCAGCGCCCATTGCAGGTCAGCGACGGACCAGCTGGTCAACACCGGTAGGTCTGCGATGGTCTGCGTACCGGTGGGGTCGTCGTCGAGCACCACCAGCCGACGACCCCTCTGGATTTGGTCCAGGTTGGTCACCGACATCGAGTACAGGCGGCTGGTCGGCGAGCAGGCGTTCCAGTGGAATCGCGCCGGCAGACGCCGGGGGCGCGGGGTAGGTGGGTCGACAGTTGTCACGGACAGATCCCTTCGTTTGAGACTGATCATTTTCCTGCATAGCCAGATCGTAGACATCTGCACTGGATTTGACGTCACGGCACGCCGATGACGCTGATTCAGATGTGGATAGCGGGGTAGAGCACCCGTATTGGGGAAGACACCGGCGCCAGGTCCGGCAAGTGTCCTTACGGCATCAAGGAGCCGGTGCCGACCTCGTCGAGGTCGGATCTCGGCAGCGCTGAGTCCAACGTCGACGGGATGGACGCCATCGTCAACCTGAAGGTGCGGTTGATTTTGCGGTACGGACTGATCGAATGATCGAGCACATCGCTGTGATCGGCGCCGGATATATGGGTGGCGGCATCGCACAGGTGTTCGCGATGGCGGGCTTGGACGTCGTGATCTGCGACGCCGATCCCGCGCTCACCCGCGCCACCTTGATCGACTGCGCCGGGAGGCCGAGACTTCGAGAAGCGCGGTCTGTTCGAGCCGGGCTCGGCCGACCTGGTGCAAAAGAACCTGCGAGCCGCCGACAGCGTGGCCGAGGCGGTCGCGGGTGCCGATCTGATCGAGGAGGCGGTGCTGGAACGGCCCGAAGTCAAGGGCCCGGTGCTGCGCAGCATCGAGGAGGCGGCCCGCCCGGACGCAGTGATCGGCAGCAACACCTCGACCCTGCCGATCGGTGATCTTGCTGCCGGCCTGGAGCACCCGGAGCGCTTCCTCGGTGTGCACTTCTCCAACCCTGCGCCGTTCATCCCGGGGGTCGAGCTGATTGCGCACTCCGGAACCGACGAGGACGTCATCCAGGCCGTCGAGGCTCTGGTGCCTCGAACCGGCAAGCTGACGGCACGGGTCAACGACAAGGCCGGCTTCGTGCTCAACCGGCTGCAGTACGTGCTGCTCAAAGAAGCCATCAACCTCGTCGAGGAGGGCGTGGCCACGCCAGAAGACGTGGACATTATCGTCCGCACCACCTTCGGTTACCGGCTGCCCTTCTTTGGTCCCTTCGCCATCGCCGACATGGCCGGCCTCGATGTTTACCGCGACGGCTTCCGCACCTTGCAAGAGCACTACGGCGAGCGCTTGGCGGCGCCGAAGATGCTCACCGAGCTGGTCGAGGCCGGGCAGTACGGGGTCAAGCAAGGCGGCGGCTTCGTCACCCCAGCCGGCGACCAGGCATCGCTGGTCGCCTACCGCAACACCGCCTATGCCCGGCTAGGGCAGCTGCTCAAGAGCTCGGCCCCGCCCCGAACGGCAGCGACACCGACGAGGAATGATCAATGCCCCGTACACCGCCGAGGCCTGGCCGATCGCGGCCGCCATGCTGCCCTTTGGGAGACAAGGATTCCCGCGGTGGCCCGATCCACGACGCCGAGCCTGAGGAATGGGCCAAGCACCTGCGGCTGGTGCGGCGGATCGGCTTCACCGAAGTCGATCCCACCGATACCTGGGTCCGGGTCGGCGATCTCAGCCCGGAGCGGCTCGTCCGACTTCAAGAGTGTGCTGAGCGATGTCGGCCTGACAATTCCCGCCATCTCGACCTCCCGCCGCAGCGTGATGGATCCCGAACACGGCGAGGAGTACCTCGCCTACAGCCACCGGCTGCTCGACAAAGCGGCGGAGCTTGGCGTACCGATGGTCAGCTTTGGCTTCTTTCAGGCGTTCACGCCGAAGAACAGCAGCGCGCGCTGTGGTTTTGGCTGGCAGATGGTTGGCATGACGATGAGTCGCCGGAGGTGCGGAGTCGAGCTGCGTCGCTGATCCGCGAGCTGGCCGAGCACGCAGCGAGCAACGGCCAGCAGATCACCCTCGAGATGTATGAGGACACCTACGTCGGGACCTGCGACGGCGCGGTGCAATTCCTCAAGGAGGTTGGACACGACGCCTGTGGCCTGAACCCCGACATCGGCAACTTCATTCGCCTGCACCGCCCGATCGAGCCGGTGCAGGACATGCTCGACAAGGTTCTGCCGTACGCCAACTACTGGCACGTGAAGAACTACCTGCGTGACGAGGACCCGGCGACCGGCCAGGTGATGACCTTCCCGGTGCCGATGGAGTTCGGCTTGATCAACTACCGGGCCGCGATCAGCCAGGCCCTCGACCTTGGCTTCCGCGGTGCCTTTCTGTGCGAGCACTACGGCAGCGACGCGATCACCGTGATCGGCAAGAACCGCGCCTACGTCCGGGACATCCTCGCCACCTTGATCGACTGACCCACGACCCAGAAGAAGGAGCATCCATGACATCCGCCCCAGCCCCGAGCACCGTCCACCGTCTCATCCCGGTTGCCTGATCCGCGTACCGCCGTCGTCACCGGCGCCGGCGGTCCGGCGGGAATCGGCCGAGTCACCGCCCGGATGCTGGCCGAGAACGGCTGGCACGTCGCGCTGGTCGACATCAATGCCGAGGGCCTGGCCGGCGTGGAGAAGGAGCTCCGCGAGGCGGGCCATGACAACCTGCTCGCGCTGCCGACCGACATCGCCTCGGAGTCTTCGGTGACCGAGACGTACCAGCAGATCGACTCCGAACTGCCTCCGGTGGTCGGTCTGGTCAACCTGGCTGGCATTGCCTGTCCGGTGCCGCTCCACGAATGCAGTCTGGCCGAGTTCGAGCGGGTGATGGCGGTGAACGTCACGGGTTCGTTCCTGATGCTCAAGGCGGCCGCAGCGCGGATGATCCCGCAGGGTGTCGGACGGATCGTCAACACCTCATCGATCACCGCCTTGACGGCGGCGGCACATTCTCCAAGGGCGTATACGCCACCGCAAAGGCGGCGGTGATCGGGATGTGCCATGGCGGGGCGCGCGAGCTCGGTCCGTACGGGATCACGGTGAATGTGCTGACTCCCGGGCCCGTCGACACCGAGATCATGGGTGGCCGGCTGAGCGAAGAGCGCAAGGCATCCATGTCCGCCGGCATCCCCTTGGGGCGAGTCGGGCAGCCGGAGGAGATCGCCGCCACGGTGGCGTTCCTGCTGTCCGAAGGTGGCGGCTACATCAACGGAGCAACCATTCAGATCGACGGCGGCAAGCACATGCACTGACACCTGCGCTCCTGAGCTTGTCGAAGGGCTCAGCGCACATACCACCTCGAGCAAGGAGATATCGATGGCTGACACCGTCGCCATCAAACCCCGCAGCGTCGCTTCGAGTTGAGCGAGAAGGCAACCGGGAAGGTCTTCAAACGACTGATCCCATTCCTGCTGCTGATGTATGTGATTGCGTTCCTGGACCGAAGCAATGTCTCGTTCGCCCAGCAAGAGTTTGAGGCCGACTTCGGCATCAGCGCGGCCTCATACGCCTTCGGCGCTGGGCTTTTCTTTGTCGGCTACGCGATCTTCGAAGTCCCGAGCAATCTGTTGTTGCACCGGGTCGGGGCGCGGTGGTGGCTGTCTCGGATCATGGTGACCTGGGGCATTGTCGCCGCCGCCTTCATGTTCATCCAGGGGCCGATCAGCTTCTACATCCTGCGTTTCCTGCTGGGTGTCATGGAAGCCGGTTTCTTCCCCGGCGTCATCTTGTTCCTCACCTACTGGTTTCCAGCGCGGCACCTGAGCCGGGCCCGGGGTTACTTCTATATGGGCATCGCGCTGGCGGGCATTCTCGGTAATCCGCTTTCTGGTGGTCTGCTGGAGCTCAACGGCTTCTTGGGGCTGCGCGGCATCCAGTGGATGTTCCTGGTCGAGGGCCTGCTGGCGGTCGCGGTCGGCATCTGGGCCTTCTTCTACCTGACCGACAAGCCCGAGGATGCGGCGTGGCTGCCCGACGACGAGCGGGAGGCGTTGATGGAGACGATCGACGCCGAGGACGAAGCCAAGGAGGAAGGCCACGGGCCGAAGAAGGTGCTGGCCGCCCTCGGCAACTGGCGGGTGTGGTACTTCGCGCTGATCTATTTCTGCCTCCAGATCGCGGTCTACGGTGTCACGTTCTTCCTGCCCACCCAGGTGACCGCCATCACCGGCCAGAAGCTCGGCTTCCAGTCTTCGCTGGTGACCGCCATCCCTTGGGTCTTCGCACTGGTGGGTCTGCTGATCTTCCCGGGTATGGCCGACCGCACCCGCAAGCACCGGTTGATCGGTACGCTGCTGCTGCTGGGCACCGCGTTTGGCATCGTCATCTCCGGTGCGCTCAGCAGTAACCCGGTGCTCGCGATCGCCGGCCTTTGCCTGGCCGCGATGGGGTTCATCGCCATGTCCCCAATCTTCTGGACGCTGCCGACGGAGTACATGACCGGATACGCCGCCGCCGCCGGCATCGGATTGATCAACTCGCTGGGCAACCTGGGTGGTTTTCTGGCGCCCATCCAGCGCGACTACTTCAAGGAAACGCTCGGCGGGAATGCGGGCCTGTACTCCCTGTCCATCGGGGCCGTCCTTGCCGCAGTGCTGTTTGCTGTGACCGCGTTCTTCAAGAAGGCCAACGAGGTCGAGGCCGGTCACCTGGATGAGGTCGACGCCCATGTACGTGCCCCACGAACAGGCTGAGGCGGCGCGGGGGGTTCACAGGTCTCCCAGGTAGGGCCATGAGAGCGCTGGTATTGCGCGATTTCTACGACATCGCGGTGGAGGAACGGCCCGATCCGGTGCCAGGGCCGGGCCAGGTAGTGGTCGAGGTGATCGCCACCGGCATCTGCGGCTCGGACTTTCACGGCTACTCCGGCGAGAACGGTCGCCGCCACCCCGGCCAGATCATGGGACACGAGACCGTCGGCCGGGTCGAGAGCTCGGACCAGACGTCGCAGAACTGAGCGTTGGCCAGTTGGTGACGGTCAACCCGGTGATGTCCTGCCACGCCTGCTGCGGCATGCCTGTCCGGTCAGGAACAGTGGTGCAGTCGGCGGGTCGTGCTCGGCGTCGCGCCAGAGATCCCGGCGGCATTCGCTGACCGGGTTGCGGTCCCCGCAGCGAACATCGTGCCGCTTCCGGACGACATGCCGGAGGAACTGGGCGCCTTGGTGGAGCCGATGGCGGTGGGCTACCATGCCGTCCGTCGCGGCCAGCCGCGTCCCGACGATCGAGTGCTGGTCATCGGCGGTGGACCGATCGGGCAAGCGTGCCTCCTCGCCGCCCGGCGCCTGGGAGTCCAAGCGCTTGCCTTGTCCGATGTCAGCCCGTCACGCCGGGATCTGTGTGCACGACTTGGAGCCGAGGTCGTCGACCCGTCGGCCGGCGATCTGCCGGAGGCCGTAGCGGACCGGCTCGGCGGCCCGGCGACCTTGGTCATCGACGCGGTCGGGATCAGCCCGACCGTTGCCGACGCGATGGCGGCCTCCGGCCTTGGGAGCAGGATCGTGTTGGTCGGAATGGGTTCGCCGCGACTCGAGCTTTCTGCGTACGCGTTGAGCACCGCAGGAGCGAGCGCTGATCGGATCCTTCACCTACAGCGCTGCGGAGTTCGCCGACACCGCCGAGTGGGTCGGCACGGTCCCCGACGGGATCGACGCGCTGATCGACGGTCGCGTTGGCTGGGAGGGAGCGCCGCAGAGCTTTGACGACCTGGCGCGCGGTCGAAGCGCTGCGAGCAAGATCTTGGTGTTCCCGCAGGGGCCACCGGAGAGCGGCTCGGCATGACGGCGCACAAGATCGCCCACGTCCGTGCCTTCACTGTGGGTGCGGGAGGCGGGGCCGACTACCACGATCAGCAGGGCTACCACTGGATCGACGATCACATTGCGACTCCGATGTCGCGTTACCCGGGCTACGAGGAGAGCCGCCGCAGCTTCGGTCTCAACGTGCTGGGCACGCTGGTGGTGCAGGTCGAGGCCGACAACGGCACCATCGGTTTCGGGGTCACGACTGCGGGGGAGCCCGGCGCCTGGATTGTGGAGCGACACCTGGCACGGTTCCTCGAAGGCGCCCTGGTCACCGACATCGAGAAGATCTGGGACCAGATGTTCCGCTCGACGCTGTTCTACGGGCGCAAGGGTCTGGTCCTCAACGTGATCAGCGCAGTTGATCTTGCTCTGTACGACCTGCTCGGTCGGCTGCGGCAGGAGCCGGTCTATGCCCTGCTCGGCGGTGCCGTGCGCGACGAATTGATCTTCTACGCCACCGGTGCGCGTCCCGATCTTGCCCAGCAGATGGGGTTCGTCGGCGGCAAGCTTCCGCTGCACCATGGTCCGCATGAGGGTCTGGCTGGGCTGCGAGCGAACATCGAGGAGCTCGCGGCGATGCGGGACAAGGTCGGCGACGATTTCTGGTTGATGTGGGACTGCTGGATGTCGCTGGATCTCGACTACGCCGTCCGGCTGGCCAGCGCAGCTCATGAGTACGGGCTGAAGTGGCTGGAGGAGGCGTTGATCCCCGACGACTACTGGGGCTACCGCGAACTCCGCCAGAAGGTGCCACGTGGGATGTTGATCTCCACCGGCGAGCACGAGTCGACCCGCTACGGGTTCCGAATGCTGCTCGAGATGGGCTGCGCCGACATCCTGCAGCCGGATGTCGGCTGGTGCGGCGGGATCACCGAGCTGATCAAGATCTCCGCGCTCGCCGACGCGTACGGCGCCCTGGTCGTCCCGCACGGTTCGAGCGTGTACTCCTACCACTTCGTGATCACGCGTACCAACAGCCCGTTCGCGGAGTTCCTGATGATGGCGCCGGAGGCCGATGAAGTGGTGCCGATGTTCTCAGCCGCTGCTGGTCGGTGAACCGGTGCCGGTGAACGGCCGCATGAAGGTGCCCGACACGCCGGGTTTCGGCGTCGAGCTCAACCCCGATGTCGAGTTGGTCCGGCCGGTGGCTCGCTAGCGGTGGGCTCAGAGCCGGCCTTGCTCCTCGGTTCCGGCTGGTAACGGCACCAGCCGGGTCACCTCGATCGGCGACGCCAGCAGCCCTTCCAAGGATGCGTTCAGCGCCCGAACGGCCTCCCCGCCACCGTGATCATCGAGCTCGCCGACCGAGGTCCACTTCTCGATCATGACGATGGTGCCGTCCGGTGCATCGTGGATGGCGTACAGCTCACATCCCGGCTCCTCGTGAACGGCGGCAATCGCCGGCCGGAGCGCCTCCACTACTTGATCATGCTGCCCAGCGGCGGGATAGAAGTACGCGGTGACGACAACCGGCGTTGACATTGGACTCCTTGATCTCTAGCGGGCTGCTACCACGGTCTGGCGTTGGCTGCCGAGCCCTTCGATGCCGAGCTCCATGATGTCACCGGGCTGTCAGCCAGACCTGCGGCTTCATACCCATGCCGACGCCGGGCGGCGTGCCGGTGTTGATCAGGTCGCCCGGCTCGAGCACCAGGAACTGGCTGAGATAGTGAACGATGAAGTAGGGGTCGAAGATCATCGTCGATGTCGACCCGTTCTGGCGGCGTACGCCGCTGACGTCGAGCCACATCCCCAGGTCGAGGACGTCGTCGATCTCGTCAGGCGTGACGAGCCAGGGCCCGGCCGGGTTGAACGTCTCCGCCGACTTGCCCTTCGACCACTGTCCGCCGCGCTCGATCTGGAAGGCCCGCTCGCTGACGTCGTTGACCAGCACGTAACCGGCGATAGCTGCGCGGGCATCGTCGACGGAGTCGAGGTAGCTCGTTCGCTTGCCGATCACGATGCCCAGTTCGACCTCCCAGTCGAGCTTCGTCGAGCCGCGGGGGATGCGGACGTCGTCGTTCGGGCCGATCAGTGTGTTGGGCGACTTGGTGAAGAGGATCGGCTCGTCGGGAACCGCCGGACCGGTCTCTGCGGCGTGGTCGCTGTAGTTCAGGCCGATGCAGAGAATCTGGTGCGGCCGGGCGATCGGCGCGCCGATCCGCTCCTCGCCGAACTCTTGCGAGCTGTTCGGTCGCGCTCCGCTCCCGGACGAGATCGGCGACGCGGGTCAGCCCGTTGCTGCCGAAGAACGCCTCGTCGAAGTCATCGACCACATCCGAGACGTCGACGTAGTGGCTGTCGTCGATCCGGACAACTGGTCGTTCGGAGCCGACTGGGCCGAGACGCATCAGGTACATATCAAACTCCTGGAATGGAAGGTGATCATGATCCTGCCACGATCGGGCGTTGCATGGCGCACGATGCGGTTCAGCCACGAGCAACTGACAGCGCGCATCCCCGCGCGAAGTCGTAGCCAGATGACTTGTCAAGATTGATCGACCAAGTGCTTACGCCGGGCGCGTCGCGAGCTTGAGCGTGTAGCAGGCGCCAGATTCGGCACACGTCGTCGGGGCTTTGCTCGCCAGTGTCGCTGGGAGTGTCCACGGTCATGAAGCCCATGGCAACCTTGTCCTGACCGACAACGCGTCCCCAAGCCAGCGTTCGATCAACGATCCACGTCGGATCCACCGTGCCGTAGTTGTAGAACTGCGGACTGGCCAGATCCAGGACATCGGCGATGCGTGCTGCCAGTTCGAGCTGATCGATCTCCTTTTCCGGATCGAGCAACGGCGCCATCGTGACAATGAAGTCCCGGCCGTAGCGACTCTTCAAGTCGCGCGTCGCCTGCGCCACCTGAATGGGGTCGATGCCATGTTCCAGGTCCCAGTCAATGCCGCGGAAGTGGTAGGTGTCGATGATCTTGGATGCGCTGTTCACCAGCTCCCGCCGCTGTCCATCGGTGGTGATCTTCAATCCGCCGTCATCCCACCCACCGATCGATAGCAGGACCGGTCTGCGGGCCTTGTTGAGTGCATCCACATCCTCGATGAAGGACGCCTTGGACTGCACAGTCTGGGAGAAGGTGATCTTTCCGGTCGTATCACCGATCGCGAAAGCCGCCAGGACCAGGTTGTACGCGGGCGGTACGTTCCGCAACTTCAGCGACGGCCCTCCCCAACTCTGCCAATAGCCGGCGACCACTCGAGGAGGGAGACGGTCCTCGGCGGCTTCGCCGCCGGAATCGGGTCGAGGTGCCGCCGGAACTGCCGTACGCGGCCGAGAGACCAGCGGCGAAGAATCGGCCGGGAAAACCAGGGCGGTGATCAGAATCGCTACCGCCGCCCCAGCCACCATCGGCGGCCAGGCCAGCAGTGCTGATCTCCGGCGCCGGTGCTCCTGGGGTCTGTCTTGCCGTGTGGCGAATGGATTCAGCCTCGGGCTCCGACCGATCGCGAGGTCCTCCAACCAGCCGAGCAGGAGGACTGCGACCATGATCAACCCGAGAGCCACGGCAGTTCGCTGAGCGATCGCCGCGGTGTTGCTCTGCGGGCTGGAGCCGTACCTGACCAACAACGCTGCCGAGATCGAGAATGCTGGGAAGCTCCAGAGGAAGATCGTGAGTGCCCGCCCTTGAACGCCGGCAAGAGCAGTGCGAACCCAGGTGGAGTGTGGTCGAGCGCTCGGCTTGACGTTAAGCCGCAGGAGCAAGATCACGGCACCGGCACCCCAGAGTGAGTTGGCCACTGGTAGGCCGGCAAGTGATGCGGCGGTAACGTCGCCGGCCCTGAGGGTCCCGACCAAGCCGGCGCTCATCAAGATCAACGACAGGATGATCACTGACGTCCACGACATCCGCTGGAGGCGGTTGTCGTGGTAGGCAAAGCCGATCAACCAGTAGCCGCCGAAGAGTGCGAAGGTCAACAGGACCTCACCCACGCGGCTGCTCGGGCTCCACGTCCCGGACAAAGCCAATGCCAAGCCGAGAACCGGTAGGGCTGCAGTGCGCAGAGGCCATTTCCGGAAGCACCACAGCAGCGGTGGACCGATCAGAGCCAGCCATAAGTAAGCCGGGACGAACCAGAGGGAGCCCGTCCATGCAGTGCCCCAGGCACTGCTCGGCGGCTCGAACAGCGGAATAGCCCACAACAGCATCGACTGCCAGTCCGGTGCACCGCCAGTGCCAGGTCCCGCGCCGGCCGCAACGCCGTACCACACCATGAGCGGAACGGCGACAGCCGCCAGGCCCCAGACCGGCAGCACCACGCGACGAACCCGCTTCGCCAGCACAGTCCACGGATAGGCCGCGGAACGGTCAAGTGAGCCCGCTAGCAGCGCCGCGGCGATCGTAAAGGTGAGTGCGGCGAACGGGATGGCGATCGGCGTCCAGCTCCAGCCGAACCATTGGTAGATGATCACGCCGATGAGCGCAACCAGGCGGAGCAGATCCAGATGGCCATCGCGCTGCGCGCTAGCGTCGGCGGCCTTGGCCTCTATGAGCTGGGTCATCGTTCAGCAGCTCCTGCCGTGATCGGACTCTGTTCGACCGGGTGAGGTGCGACCAGACCGGTGTCCAGCGTTCCGGTGCGGGCAAGCTTCTTCCAGCCCGCGCGCACGCCGCGTACCGCCATGTAAGCGGCCGTATAGAGCAGGTACGCCCGCAACGGCTCGTAAACGATGCGATAGACCGGCACCATCCACAGGTGTCGCCACTTCTCCCGCATCAGCAGGATGCCAGCCGCGGCGATGATCAGGTGTGCCGCCAGGAAGAGCAGGAAGTAGAACAGAACGACGTCGATGCCCTGCTCCTGAGCAGTCCGAATGCCCATGAACACGATGAAGGGCAGAAAGACAAGCGGAAGAATGGTGGCGAGGGCGTACTGCGGCAATACGTACCAGCCGAGTAGTCCGTACCGCGACCGAAACAGCAAGTCGCGGTGTTTCCAGATCGCTTGCAGGCTGCCGAAGGTCCACCGGGTGCGTTGGTCGAGCAGAGCATCGACGGTCTCCGGAGCCTCTGTGAAGGCAATCGCCTCATCATCCTGGGTGACGCGCCAACCGGCGCGATGCAGCGACAGTGAGAGATCACAGTCCTCAGCAAGCGTGACTTCGGTGTAGCCGCCCACCTCTTGGATGGCGGTTTTTCGCCATGCCGCGCAGGCTCCCGGGACGATACTGATGGCGCCCATGACGTCTTGGGCGGCGCGTTCCACACCGATCTGGGTGAGGTATTCCAACGCCTGCCAACGGGTCAAAAGGTTGCGTCCACGGTTGCCGACTCGGACCACTCCGGCCACCGCTCCGAGCCGACCGGTCTCGTCGGCGGCGAGATGACGAACCAACCGGCCGATCGTCTCGGGGATAAGGATCGTATCTGCGTCCAGCGTCACGATGATCTCGCTGCTCGCTGTCTCAGACCGGCGTTCAGCGCCCCTGCCTTGCCCGTGTTCTGTTGCTCGATGAGATGAATGCGGGGGTCGTGCCGGGCGATTTCCTCGACCTTCTCAGACGTCCTGTCTCTGGATCCATCGTTCACGACGATGATTTCAGCGAGCGGATATGTCGATGCCAGGACCGAGCGGAGCGTACGCCCAATGATCTGCTCTTCGTTGTAGGCAGCCAGTATGACCGATACCGGCATCTGGATCTCACTCGGCGACGGCCAGACGACGCCGTTGCGACGACGCCGTCGGATTGTGGCAATCACGCAATTACCAAGTCCGATCACGACGACGAAAACGACCGCAATCACGAACAACGTGCGAAGCAGCACCGTTGGCCAGACGAACCAGACCTGAACCAGGCTCAACGTGATCTTGTCCCAGATCGTGGGCTTCACATCGAAAACGCGGTCAGCCACCATGGCTGCACATCAGGCATGGTCGTGAAGGTGTAGCCCTGCGACTTCGCGTACGCGATGAGCTTGGAGACGTAGTCGATGGTCACCTCGCGTCCGGTTCCACCACCATCGTGGAGCAGGACCGTGACGTTTTGTCCCTTCAGTCTCAGGCAGCGGCATCTCGCCTGTCAGCTGGTGGGAGGCATAGCGCCAGTCGTCGCTGTCGAAGTCGTGGGATGCGACCAGGTAGCCGTAGCGTTGCGAGCGCAGCATCCCGTCGATGACTGATTGGGTCGACTTGCTCATCGTCGCCCTCATACGGCAGCCGGAAGTACCCCACCTCCTTGCCGGTCACCGCGCGAATGACGTGATCAGTGACGGTCAATTCGAGCCTCGCGCGCCAGTCCGATGTGGTGCTGACGTCGACGTGGGTGAGCGAGTGATTGGCCACCGCATGCCCCTCGCGCACCTCGCGCTGAAAGATCTCCGGGTTTCGCGCGACCATCGTGCCGGTGGCAAAGAAGGTGGCAGGCACCTTCTCGGCCGAGAGCAGATTCAACAACTCGGGCGTCCACTTCAGGTCCGGTCCGTCGTCGAAGGTCAACGAGATCGTGCGTTGCGCAGTGTCCGAATACCCGAAGCGACGGATCACGTAGGCGCTCTGTCCGATGTGTTTCTGTTCGGCGGGCGTGAACGTCGCCACCACTCGCTTCGTGCCCGGGTCAAGGCCAGTGACCTGACCGCCGTCTCGATGGACCTGGAGGACGCGGACCAGCGGTCCTTGGCCGACGACGGGGATTTGCTTGCCGGTGGTGTCGCTTGTCAGAGGTGGTCCCAACCGCTCCTCGCTGGCCGTAAGAGCGGGTGTGTCGTTGAGATTCGGAAGGACCACCAGAATCCCGATGAGCGAGAGGGCCATCAATGTGGCCGCGATGAGCCGGACTCTTTGCCAACGCCGTCCTGATGGATCGACGAAGATGACTGGCGACGCCGTCTGGTCCGCGGCGTCGTTTAGCTGCCGTGCGAATATCAATGCCGAGCTTTCGGATCAGATTTTGCGTTGAAGTACGTCAGTCACCCCTGGGACCTGACGTGTAACCCGAGATCTAGTTCTGGCCTGCGATGACGCTGCTCTGCGATAACGCTGCTCGGGTTCCGACGACACCGGTAACTCCGCCCTCGGTGACTGTGTTCCCGCTGAGAGCGGCCCTGGGCGGGGCCGTTATAGAGAAGTTATGCGGCTGGTCGGCATAGCGCATGCTCGGCCGTCCATGCGATTACCTCGATTGCGTCGTCGAGCGACTTGCCGCGGCTGGTGTAGAGCGCGTCGAACGTCTCGAAACTGCACAGCACCCACAGCACATCGTCGGCTTTTCACAGTGACGTCGTCGCGCAGCACCGAGTCCTCGGCGAGCCGTTGGGCGAGGTAGGCCATGCCGCCCGCTCGGTTTTCTCCATCCTCTCGACGGCTCCGCCGACCGAGGCAGGATCGACGTGGTTCATGGAGAACAGCACGCGATACACCGGGAGATCTTGGGCGTACATCCTGCAGGCCGCAGCAATTCCCTCGCGCATGTGTCGGCGGGCATCCGCGTGAGCTACTGCTTTAGTCAGCCCATTCCAGGCCGGTACGGTCCAGCAAGGTCCTCGGTGAACGCCTCGAACAATCCAGCGCGGGAGCCGAAGATCAAGTAGATCGTTGACCGCGCTACCCGCGCGAGCTTGGCGACCTCGTCGAGGCTGAGGGTCTCGGTTGGCGCGGCACGCAGCCGCTGAGCGACGGCGCCGAGGATGCGTCGGCGGGTTTCCTCAGCGGTCTCCGCCCGGATTTGCTGCTCGTACTTACGCACCATGCCAGCAAGCCTTCCACATTTCACTTGACAATGCGACTTGTGAACTACATACTGTCTTTAGAATACAGGTTGTCTAGTGAAAGGAGGAACTTGCATGTCCAGCTCCGGATCTCATCGCGTCTTGGCCCGTCGTGGTGGTCGGCGCCGGACCGGCCGGACTGGTTGCAGCGATCACACTCGCCCGCGCCGGAATCCGCACTCTGGTACTGAACCGCCGGAGCTCAGTCTTCTCACACCCACGGGCGACCGTGGTCAGCCTTCGATCGATGGAGCTGTTTCGATCATGGGGTCTGGAGACGGAGATCTGGGCGGGCGGTGATGAGGTCGAGTGGCGCATGCTCGCACACCGACGCTGTCACAGGCGGCCGCCGGCGACCTTGATCGAGGTCGGCTATCCGACGCAGAGCGAGAGTGCCCGGCTCAGCCCAACCCGGCCGGCCGCGGTGCCACAAGATCATCTCGAGACGATGCTTGATCAAATATCTGCGAGCCCTTCCGGATGCGCGGTCGATCTTGGCGTTGCTGTCGAGGACATCTGGCCGACTGCCAGACGGGTTTGGGCTCGGCTTCGGACCGAAGCAAGCGGGACGGACCGAGTCGTTGAGGCCGGGTACCTCATCGGCGCAGACGGCCCGCGCAGTGTGGTGAGGCAATGCCTAGGTGTCGGCGTGCATCGACAGAGGAGGTGCTGCATTCGTTCTCAGCGGTCGTGCGGGCGCCCTTGTGGGAGGTCGTCGGCCGCCGCCGCTACGGGATATACGTGACCGAGAAACCTGCTCCCGGCACCTTTCTGCCTGCGGGTCAGGGCGACCGTTGGGTCTACGCCTTTGGCTGGGATCCGCGAGCAGAAAGCATGGCGGAGCTCGCCCAGGATCAACTGATTCGCTCGGATCCGGGATGCGGCCGGCGTTCGGGACCTACCGGTAAGCGTGCTCGATCAGAGGACATTCACCTTCTCGGCGGCCATCGCCGAACGGTTCCGATCGGGCGACGCCTTCCTTATCGGCGACGCCGCACATCGGGTGACTCCGCGCGGCGGTACCGGAATGAATACCGCCATCGGCGACGGGTTCAACCTCGGCTGGAAGCTGAGTTGGGTGCTCAAGGGCTGGGCACCGGATTCGCTGCTCGACACATACGAGACGGAAAGGCGTCCGATCGCAGAACACAATCTCGCCCGCTCCCTGGACCCAGCGGGCAGCCGCCGGAGCGTCCACGATGAGCTGCGCTTCGACCTTGGCGGACGACTGCCACATGTGTGGATCGATACCGCCACCGGTCGCGTCTCCAGCTTGGATCTCCTCGGTCCCGGACTCACCCGTTTGAGCACCGATGAGTCGTCGGCGCAGCTTGCTGATCAGCTCGATCCTCCTGTGACGCGGCACCGTCTTGATCAAGAAACTGCAGCTGCCTTGGGCGCAGATCGGCCCGGCGGGATCGTGCTCCGACCGGATGGCGTGGTCTGGAACGGGCGACTTTCAACCGCCGTCGACCAGATCGATCGTGAGCACGCTGCGTAGGATTCGACGATCTGCAGGAGGTGTTATGAGCAGCGAGACACCAACGATCTACGACTGGGCGGGCGGCCGCCCGGCCTTCGAGCGCTGGCTGGGCCGCTTCTACGATCTGGTCGAGGACGATGATCAGATTGCGCCATTGTTCGGCGGGAAGGTAAGTGATCAGCACCGGCGTGACGTTGTTACGTGGTGGTGCGAGGTGATGGGCGGTCCCGCCACCTACACCGAGAGACTAGGCGGCTACGAGCACATGCTCGCCAAGCATCGCGGACTGCACATCACCGGGGAACAGCGGCTGCGCTTTGTAACCCTGCTCTCCCGCGCAGCCGACGATGCCGGCTTGCCGGACGATCCTGAGCTCCGGGCGGCCCTGATGGGGTATGCCGAGTGGGGTACCCGCCTGGCGATGCACAACTCCAGCGACGCGGACGACATCGTGGAGCACGCGCCGGTTCCTCGTTGGGGCTGGGGAGTGGCGCCGCCATACCAGCCGTGAGTCGACGGTCGTGATAGAGTACGTTACGTTCTCTATGCCGATCTGGGAGCCCAGAGGCGACTCTCATGTCAGATTCAGCCGCGCGACCTGTAACCGCGGTCTTGCCAGGACTGCTGCTTGCGATGTTCCTGGGCGCCATCGCCGACAGAGGCGGCACGGCTTTGATCACCGATCACAGGTCACTGCCCCGGCGCCGCGGGCAGGTGCTCGAGGATGCGATCCTTGAAGCGGCAATCACCGAGCTCACCGAGGTCGGCTACGCGAACTTGACCATGGAACGCGTAGCGATCCGGGCACGAGCCAGCAAGGCATCGGTCTACAGTCGCTGGCCCACTCGCTTGGAACTGGTCATGGACGCCTTCTATCAGCTCATGCCAGATCCCGCGTCGCCGCCGGACACGGGCACGCTACGCGAAGATCTCATCACCACGTTTCAGCAGGCGGCGCGGTCCCTGGCTGGCCCCGCTGGCGAGGTGATACGAGCGCTGCTCGGAGACGTCATCCCTGACGCCGGTCGTACGGCTGAAATGCGCCGCCATTCACATCAGCTTGGCCATCAGGCGATGGAGGAGATCGCGCGCAGAGCTGTCGAGCGCGGCGAAATCAGTGCTGACGCGGTGACGCCCGCTCGGCTGGAGGTTGGCCCTGCGATGCTTCGCTATCACTTCTTGTTCCAGGGACCGCAGGTGTCGGAGGAGGACATCATCGCTATCGTCGACGAGGTCGTCGTACCGGCGTTGATGGCTCAGCGTCCGGGCGTTACCGGTTGATGGAGCCGGTTCTTCGTACGCCATCCCGGCCGACGCGCACCCCTTCCGGTTGTCCCGACCACGGACGCGCGACTAGTATTTTGCATCACCTTTGTCGAAGGTTTCAGGTGGGTTCTCTCTAGCCTGGGTCAGGGCGCGGATGTACACGATCAAGCGTGCCTCGGAGATGGTTGGCGTACCGGTCGCCACTCTGCGCGCATGGCAGCGTCGCTACCGGGTGGTCAAGCCTCGCCGGTCGGACTCGGGCTACCGCCTCTACAGCGCGGCTGACATCGCCAAGCTGCGGGGCATGCAGGCGTTCGTGGCATCCGGATGGTCGCCCAAGGAGGCGGGCAGCGGTCGTCTCGGCCGATCCGATCTCGAGACAGAACCCGATGACCTCGAGCGTGACCAACGCCGCCGAGAAGCAGATCGTCTCCACGCGCATCCGCACGAGACGGTGGACCTGGTTTCGGCGGCGGCCGCGCTGGATCCTTCCGCGGTCACCCGGTTGCTCGATGAGCACTTTGCCACAGGCTCGTTCGAACACGTCGTCGACGGTTGGTTGCTGCCTGAGCTAGACCGACTAGGCCGGGCTTGGGTCGAGGGAGGCGTAACCGTTGCCGGCGAGCACATGGCGGCCGCCGCCGTGCAGCGACGATTGAGCGCCGCCTTCGACGCGGCTGCATTGGATGGCGCACGCTCGCCACTGTTGCTGACCGGCCTCCCACCGCGGTGTCGCCATGAGCTGGGGATTCTCGCTTTCGCCACCGCTGCACGCCGACAAGGTCTGGCAGTCGTCCACCTCGGGTCCGATCTTCCGCTCGCGGATTGGCTGACCGCGGCCGAGCGGCACCGGCCCGATGCGTCGTCCTCGCCGCGCCAACACCGAGTGATGTCGCACCAGTCCTAGAGATCATCGAAGGCCTGACCCTCGAAGCGTTGCAACGGCACGAACGCTGGTAGCGATCGGTGGTCGGCATCAGGATGCGGTGGTGGAGGCCGCAGCCGGTTGGGGCACCCATCGGCCTTGGCCCTGGGTCACTCTATTAGCCGCGCAGCGGCGCAGCTGAGGGATCGGCTGGGGTCGCTCGAGCCCGGCCGCTCAAGACGTACGCCAGGCCAACGCCTTGGTGAGATCCGTCAGCCCTGCGACGCCAACCGGGTGCAGCGCGCTCATCCGTCAACGCCATGCAGGCGTCTTCGACATGCCTGACGATCAACTTCTCCATCTCGTCTCTGACCCCAGCGGTCAACATGCGCGTCCTGGAGAACCGCCACATCCAGCGAGGTCATTGACGCAGAGCCCGTCTTCTGCAGCGCCTCAGCCGCCGAGCCGTCAGCCGATCCATCGCGAGGCTGAGCAGCACCGTCGACTTTCCGGTACAAAGATCATCACCCGCAGGCTTGCCGGTTACGGCCGGATCCCCCCAGACACCGAGCACCTCGTCGCGGAGCGCGAAGGCCACGCCGGCGTGGATGCCGTAGCGGTGCAACGCGCGATGAACCGCCGGCGTGCCACCCGCCGCCGTGGCGCCCAGGGCCAGAGGCCGTGCAACGGTGTATGAGCCTGACTTCAGCTGGGCGAGCCGTTCGGCATGGAGTCGATCACGCCGCCCGGCGGCGGCGCCGGTCAGGTCGCCGCGCTGGCCCAGAACCAGCTCGACGCACAGCTCGTACCACAGCTCGCGCAGCTCGCGGGCCAAGCGTCGCCACCAGCCGATGCGCTTGCACCAGAGCAAGGTCGCCGAGCAACACAGCGAGGTTTCGTCCGAATGCGGCTCCGTCCCCACGCGCGCCAGCATCAGCGTGCCAACGCTCGGCCTGCCGGTGTGCAGCGAGCGCGCCCCGGCGTAGGTCCGAATCATCCATCACGTCGTCGTGCAGCAGGGCGAACTGGTGTAGCAGCTCCAGGGCTGTCGCCGCCTTGATCATCTCGCTATGCCCAGGTCCGTGAAGGTCAGCGCCTGCCGCCACATAGCCCCAGTGACACATTGCCGGGCGCAGCCGCTTGCCTCCCACCAGAGCACTGCCGAGCCATTCCGGCAGATCTTGCGCGAGGACATCGGTCCGCTGTCCGCCCAGGTCATGCCAAAGGGTCGCCAGCTCGTCGATCTGCTCCGTGAGCAGCCGCGTCACGCCGTCCAAGGTGGCGGCCGCGTCAGCGTTCTGCGGAGTGCGGGGTCCTGGGCGAGTCCACGCTTCCAGATACGAGGTCGCGAGGGTCTGGACCTGTGCCACCGCCCATGGGCTGAGTAATCCGGGTGTCCGCTCGACCGTCTGTGATCAAATCCGGCCAGCTCAGCCATTGATAGTCCATGACCTCATCGGGGTCTGGGCGCAGAATGGCTGGATCGACGATGGCAGCGCGGTAGACGGGACAGCGCTCGTTCTCGACGAGGCCCTGCGGGTCTGTTGCGCTGTAACCAAAATCGGGCAGCAGCACTTCGATGTTGATCACGTCCACGCCGAGCTCCTCGCGTACCCGACGCTGGATAGCCGCGACATCAGTCTCTCCGGGACGAGGATGCCCACAACAAGAGTTGGACCAGACGCCAGGCCACGTGACCTTGGTCAAGGCCCGTCTGGTGAGCAGCACGCGACCATCGGCGTCGCTCAAGTACACCGAGAAGGCGCGATGTCGAGGCGTCTCGCGGTGATGTACGGTCGCCCGCGCTGCGTGCCCGATAACCCGTCCCCTGTGGTCCACCAGCTCGACCAGGTCCTCGTCTGGAGCTGTGGTCGTCGTCTCCACGCGGTGGCCTTCCTTCAGCACGACAGCATTCGTGCAAATCCTAGAACAAACATTGGACAAACACTAGACACCGAGTCGTGATGAACGGTTGTGGCTTAGCGGTCTAGCGGTCGTAACGGTCCGGACCAGGGTCTTCGCCAGTCGCTCGCCGCGCCAGCCGGTCGAGGTAGCGTTCCCATCCGCTGCGATGTAGTTCTCTTGCCTCGGCGGGCAATCCGGAATGCGTCAAGCGAACCATCGTGCCGCCGTCCGCTGGCTCGAGCTCGATTGTGACCATCGAAGATCCTGGCGGTATCGGGATGCCGTTACCCTCCCAGCCCCAGGTGAAAACGATGCGTCGTGGAGGAACGACCTCGATGAAATGTCCCGATGCTGCTGCGGCGTCCGGCATGATCACGCGCAGCGTACCGCCGGCGCGCGCATCGACCTTGCCGCCGACGCCTTGCCACGCCGTCCATCGCTCGACATCGGTGAAAATGCGAAGACCGTGGGCGGCGAAGCGGCGATCCAGCGCGTGACGACGACGTCGCTCATTGTTCCTCCGCCTCTTCGGCCAAGGTTGCAAGCCGGTCGAGTTGCGCCGCCCAGAACGACTCGAGAAAGGCCTCAAGAGGCCCCAATGTTTGCCGATCGGCACGGTACAAGCGCTGCTTGCCATCTCGACGGACTGTCACGAAGCCGGCCTCTCGCAGTCGCGCCAAATGCTGCGAGACACCTGAATAGCTGAGGTCCAAACGAGTAGCGAGCTCCCCGACGGGAAGCTCGTCGCGCCAGATCAGCCGCAGAATGCCCTGCCGATGCGGTTCTGCGACGAGCTGAAGGGCATCCACATGCTCACTTTACTCCAGACTGAAATGAGAATACGCTTTAGTGATAGCTGAAATGAAAGGGTAAATCGCCATGGGAGACGTACTCTTCACGTTCGACGTTCGGCCGCTCCGCACACGGTTCGTCGGGCACTTACGACCACGGAAGGAATCAGGAGCTTCTGGACAGACAAAGCTGACGTTCCCACCGAGATCGGCAAAATGCTCAGATTGGGCTTCCCGGATGCACCGCCAGCGTTCGATTTGGTCCCGGCCCAGTGCGACGACGAGATGATCACTTGGCGCACGGCCAGCTTCCCTCCGCCGTGGGTGGGGACGGAGATCCACTGGCAGATTTCCGGCGGTGGAAAGGCCTCGACACTCGCCTTTAGACACGGCACCTTCGCCGACGAGACTGAGCAGGGTCAGGTCGCGTACGTGTGGGGCCAGGTGATGGTTCAGCTCAAGCGTTACGTCGAGACGGGAGTCGCTGCCCCGGTGTTTGTGAATTCATGAAACCGGTCGACGTTACAACGACCATCGACATCAGCCGACCACGCCAGATGGTCGCGGCCTACGTCGCTGATCCTGATCATGCTCCGGACTGGTACGCCAACATTGATCACGTCACCTGGGAGACCGAGAAGCCACTGGTGATTGGTACGCGCCTCGCCTTCGTTGCACGCTTCCTCGGTCGGAGGCTGTCCTACACCTACGAAGTGACTGACTTTGTCCCGGAGCAGCGCCTCGTCATGGCTACGGCGGCCGGCTCATTTCCGATGGAGACGACCTACACCTGGACAGAGCTTCCCGGACAGCGGACGCACATGACCCTTCGCAACCGTGGAACTCCATCGGGCTTCGCGGGGGTTACCGCGCCGGTCATGGCGGCAGCCATGCGGCGCGCCAACCGCAAGGACCTAGCCGCGCTGAAGTCCCTGCTCGAGCGACTGTGATGCGGGCGCTCTCGGCAGCATTTCCTCAGGGATCGATGATCTGGTCGTTTCGATGGGCGCCGTAGAACTCGGTTTGCCTGGCCATGATCGATCGCATCGATGTGCCTCGCGGCACTCCGTAAACCGTGCCGGGAAAGTCAAGCTCGGCCTGCACGCGCCACAGCTCCTCGTGCTGGTCGGGCGAGAAAAGTTGCGCTGGATCGCCCGCCGCGATCCAGCCGATCGGCACGACTGTCCTCGGATCCAGCTTGGAGTTGACGTGGAGCACGCTGTTGATTCGCAATTCCACTCCGCTGCCCGCGACCGATCCGGGAAACAGCGATGCGCCGGTGGCAATGAAGACCTCGTCCTCGACTGTCGCTCCATTGATGTGGGCATGCGGCCCGATGAGCACCGCATCGCCGACTGAGGTGGGATGCCGCGAGCGGCCGCGTACCAGCGCGTTTTCCATGATCACCACGTCATCGCCGATCCAGACTTCGCCATCCTCCGCGGTCACTACCGCGCCGTGCAGGACGCGCGTCCGTTCGCCCAATGTGACTGCGCCACACAGCACAGCCGACGGTGCCACATACGCGGAAGCGGGAATCACCGGTCGCTCTCCCCGATGCATCAGGATCATGACCGGCGAGCGTAGCCGCCGGGAGGCGACCCGCTGTCGGCGGACGGAGAACGGTTCGTAAAGTTGTTCTTCGGACATCTCTCACCAAGGAGGAATTCATCGTGGCCAAGGTCGTGCATTTCGAAATTCCAGCCGACAACGTTGATCGAGCCAAGAATTTCTACGGCTCCATCTTTGGCTGGGAGCTCCAGACGATGCCCATGGGGGAGGGCGAGTACACGTCGGTGAAGACGACGGACGTGAATGAGCAGACCCAGATGCCGACTCGAGCCCGGCGCGATCAACGGCGGCATGATGCAGCGCACCGAGCAAGTCTCCGGACCGGTGATCACCATCGACGTCGATGGCATCGACGACGCCCTGAAGAAGATCGAGTCTGAGGGCGGCAGCACCGTCACGCCTCGGACCCCGATCCCCGGCATGGGCGCCTTTGCTTACTTCAAGGACCCCGAGGGCAACGTGTTGGGTCTGTGGGAGACCACTCCCTAGACGCCACTGACTCAGCGTGCTGCGGGCCTTCGCCCGCAGCCAACCCCGGCCGCTTCGTTGGCTGGTACAAGGGAGCAGTCGAGCCAGCGCATGGAATGATGTACGGCGCGTTGGCGCCATCTTCCGGCGTCGAAGGCCCATGAGGTCCTGTCAACTCCGTTGGGTGGTCGTTGATGCCGTCAGATCATTTGAGTTACACCCGCCTTCTCAAGGCGGCTGGGCTCGGAGCCGTGATCGGACTTCTCTTCGACCTCGCCGTCACGCTCGCGTCGGCTCCGTCGAAGGCGTTCTCGATCGCCCAGGTTCCATCCTCGGCGGCCTTTCTTCTGGTGGGATTCGCCGGAGGTTGGCTGTTCGAACTCTTCAAGGCCCAAACTGAGATCACCGACCGTTCATTGCAGTCGATCACCGATATGGAGAAAAGCGTTGACCGGTTGACGCGCAAGATCACTTATCAGGACCGCGCATTGACGATGTTGATCGACGCACCCAGACACAACGAGGCGCTGAGCGAGCTGATCAAGGCGTCCATTAACGACAACTTCCGAAGTATCCCGGATGTCGGTGTGGCCGCATACCTGCGCCTCCTCAGCTTGGCGATCAATCATTCCGACAGCTACCAAGGCATCCAGCGAAATCCATTCCGCTGGTACAAGGACACCCAAGCCGGCTACTACCTTGACGCCCTCCGTGAGAAAACAATGGTCGCCAAGACCCGTCTCGTGCTCATCGACGACGACGATCTAGGGGAGATGAAGCAGGACCTCGCCAATCCCGAGGTCATGGAGTACTACTGGCGACATACCGGTGACGTCGAAACCTATTGGATGACTGTCGGCGAGTTCCGGATGACATTTCCGGGACGTGATGTGCCGCGGGACCTGGCTTTGTACGACAGGCAGCTATTGGTGGCGTACGACGAGTCAAGACTGATCTTGAGATTCGATGTCGTAAGACGGGAAGCCGACGTCTGCCGGCTCTTCGATGACGTGATGGAGATGATCTCCCGGCACACGCCGACCTTGAAGCGTGTGGAACTTGCGAGCGCGCTGCAGAGCGGCGCATCATCAGCGGTGGATGCAGGGGCTCAGGACGGCGACCAGCGGCACTGATCAACTTCACTGAGCGGGCCCTTCGAGAGGTCAGCTGGCCGCAGTTCTGACTCCGGCCCAGTGGCCGATTTCTCTGATTCTGAGTCCCACATTCTGGCCCTCGCTCTGCTACTCAGCTAGCTCTCAGCTTCGTTGAGGATGCTGACACGGGTGCATTGAGCCACAGGCACACACCACAGCGATCAGAAACGGGGGAGATCGTCATGAGGAGCCTTCTAGGTTGAGCATCGAGTCGCCAGCCAAGAAAGACGCCGCAACGGTCAGCGAGAATTCCGGTGGCGTCAGCACGGACAAGAAGGTCACCAGCCTGCCTCTCAGGATGCGGGCGCGAGTGCTTTCGTTCTACCGACAATCACCAGGGATCGTCACAGCAGGCGCCATTGCCGTCCTGTTCGCGGCCGCGTACCTCCTCGCTGCGCCTATGGGGCGTGATCTAACGGCGCAGATGGCTCATGCCGAGCTGGCCCAGCAACATTGGCCCGTTGTCCTGGACTTCCGTTGGTATGGCGGTTTCGACCCACTGGGCTACAGCGTCTTGTCTCCTCTGGTGATGGCGCTTCTGGGCGTACGCGTCACGACGGCGCTTGCCTATGTCGCGTGTGTGGTGCTCTTCGCGGCGTTGCTGAAGCGCACCGCGGTGGCACGACCAGTCGCCGGGGCAATCACTGGGGCAGTCTGCCTGACCGGGAATCTGGTGGTGACCCGGACGACGTTCGAGCTCGGTCTCGCAGTAGCGCTCGGCGCACTGTTGGTTCTGGCCTCCGGACACCTGCGCATCACGGCCGTGCTGGCCGTCTTAGCAGCGCTCTGCAGCCCGGTAGCAGGCTTGTTCCTGGGAGTCGCCGGAGGCGCGCTTTTCCTGAGCCGTCGACGACGGGCGGGCATGACGCTAGCTGTCAGTGCTCTGATTCCGACCGTCGCGGTCGGCGTAGCGTTTGGTAACGGCGGGTACCAAACATTCGGAACGAAGCAAGCCGTGCTCGCTCTTCTCGTCTGCGTCGTTGCGGCGGGACTGTGTTGGCGATCTCCAGTGATCCGGTGGGGCGCACTGTTATCGGCCGGACTTGTGGCGGGAGCTTATCTGGTACCGACGCCCGTGGGCACGACGGCGACGCGGCTGCCGGAGCTGTTCGCTGCGCCGATGATCGTGGCTGTCGCCGCGGTCCCGCTGGGCGCCGTTATTGCCGCTGCCGTAACCGTGGTTTTGCTGTTGCCGCCTGTCTCCCTGACAGAGATTCGCCAACGAGGTGATCCCGCACTCAGCGCGGAGTTTTACGCACCCTTGTTGGACCAGCTGGCCGCTCATGGGGTTACCGGGCCCATTGAGGTGGTTCCGACGCAGCGGCGCGGAGAAGCTGCCATCGTGGCACCAGTCGTTGCCATCGCAAAAGGATGGTCGCGACAGGTCGACACCGACCGCAACTTGATCTTTTACGACGGCAGCCTCAATGCCGATACATACCGAAAATGGCTGGATGCCAACGCCATCTCGTACGTGGCCCTCTCCAACGGGCCCTACGACTGGGCGGCAACTGATGAGGCGTCCTTGGTGCGCCGCGGGCTGCCGTACTTGAGGCCCGTCTGGTCCGACCGGACCTGGACCCTCTATGCCGTCACGAACCCGCAGCCGGTGATCTCATCACCAGGGCGAGTTATCGCTCGCGATCCCGTTTCGCTAACCGTATCCTTGCCCGAGCCGGGTGAATATTCCCTGCGCGTCCACTGGTCCCGGTACTTGTCCGTCTCCAATGGCTGCGTGAAACCAGCCCCAGACGGGTCGTCAGTCGTCGTCGTTCAGGATCCGGGCACTGTCAAGATCAAAGGGAGCCTGCTGCCACACCACTGTTGAGGTCATGAACGTGGTTTCTTTCGCGACCAAGGCGAAACTGCGCCCGTCAAATTCTGGGACTGCGGCGTTCGATCATGACAACATCTCGCCAAACCCCGGCGAGCGGTCCGTAGGTCATCTGCCCGAGACGTCGTCGAGTACCGACGACGCGAAACCCGGCTTGTTCGTGGAGACGCAGACTGGTGCGGTTCTCGGGGAATATGCCGGACTGGATGGTCCAGATGCCGGCGGACTCGGTGGAATTGATCAACGCACTGAGCAGCCTGAGTCCGATGCCTTGTCCCCGCACTTGCGCAGCGACGTAGACCGAGTCCTCGACGACGCCGGCGTACGAGCACCGGTCGGATACGGGGGAGGCGGTGACCCAACCGAGCACATGTCCGTTCTCAACTGCCACGTACCGGTGATCCGGCAGCCTGCTGGCGTCGAAATGAGCCCAGTCCGGCGGTGCGGATTCGAAGGTGGCGTGACCCGTCGCGATGCCCTCGGCGTAGATGGCTGACACTTCGCGCCAATGCCCTTCGATGAGTGGGACGATTCGGACACTCATGAGGACCGAGGGCTTGTCTGTCATGTCGGCCGTCCTTTCTAAATGATCATGCTTTAGCGGCGTTGCCGATCAGCGAGGTCGGCCGACACCTCAGTCCGGGCACGGCGATACCGAGTCGGCCCCAGCGAGCCTCGCGCCGGCGGCCACGAGCCGTCCAGCAACCTGTTGCGGCGGCGCCATTGAGCGTCGAATGCCAGCATCCGCCTGCGGTATCATCATCGCAATAATTCGCGTCGAGCAATCCCGCAGATCCCGGGAACTCGGCGTAAAACTTTCAATTCGGAACCAGGAGTAAAACGGGCGTCATGGCGGCTCGTAAAGCTACAGTCAGCATGAAAGATGTGGCTGCCCTGGCGGGGGTTTCTCTGGGCACCGTGTCGAATGTCTTGAATTCGCCAGATATTGTTGCCGAACCGACGCGACGCCGGGTTGAGCTTGCCATTGCAAAGCTTGGCTGGATTCCCAACGAACCGGCGCGCCAACTTCGGGCGGGGCGGAGCCGCTCTATTGCCATGGTTGTCATGGATATTGCCAATCCTTTTTACACAGATTTGGTGCTCGGCGCCGAGAACTGTGTGCAGGAACGCGGCTACGCGGTACAAGTGGGAAATAGTTCACAAGATGCTGATCGTGAACGCGCTCAATTGTTGGTCTTGATGCAACAAAGAGTCCGAGGAGTGCTGTTGGCACCTATCTGGGGCCTCGATGAGCGAGTCTCGCAGCTCAGACTCCGTGGCATCCCTGTTGTGCTGTTGGATCGCGCGAGCAACGCTTCTGACTTCTGTTCGGTGTCGACCGACGACGTTGAGGGTGGCGCGGCTGGCCGCGGAACACCTACTTGATCAGGGCCACACGAAGATCGCTTTGATTGGTGGGCCAGGGAATCTCCAGCAAGTGCGGGACCGACGGTTGGGCGCCGAACTTGCGAGCTCACGACACGACGGAGCAGCACAGCTACGGCTGATATCGACGCAGCATCTCGATGTCGAGTCCGGAATCCGAGCCGCTGAAGAAATAGTGTCACTCGCCGATCGGGATCGCCCGACGGCAGTATTCGCAGCGAATGACCTATTGGCAATTGGTTTGCTGCAAGGTTTTGTCACGGCCGGGTTGCATGTACCAGACGACATGGCAATTGTGGGGTACGACGACATTGCCTTTGCCGCAGCAGCCGCCGTCCCGTTGTCGTCGGTCCGGCAACCTCGACTGGCTATCGGCTATCGGGCGGCGGAGCTGCTCTTTGACGAAATTGAAGCGAATGAGCGGGACGCGCCGCATGAGCATCAGCAGGTGCGATTTACACCAGAGCTGGTAGTTCGCCGTTCCAGCGCCAAGAGCCGCAATCTGTCTAGGGTCACGGCACTATGACGAGCGGTTCGCTCCGACGACTGCAGGAGCTTGCGGGTGCGCTATGTAAACCGCGGCTCCTATGAACGCGAGCGACGAAGGAGTCGGAACGCGCGAGCAGCCTGTCAGAGTGCCAGATCCATTTGGCGCCTGAAGTCCGATTGAGCACCAAGCGAATCCTTGGTTCTGGGAGGCGGATTTACGGGCTCTGAGGCGCGATCATTTGTCGGACCGGTTTCGAGATCGAATCGACTGTGCGTGTGCGCGACCCACCATGCGGCCCCGTCATGCTGCCCCCGGCCATGCAGCATCGGTGCTGTTTGACGGCACGTCCCGGCCCCGTCAGGCTTTACATATGGCTGGGCAACCGCTCAGTGCCCGACGTCGGGTTGTGACGCTCATCGCGATGTGCGTCGCGCAGGGCATGATTCTGCTCGATAACACGATCGTCAACGTTGCCTTGCCGTCGATCCAACGTGAGCTGGACGTGAATCCGGGCAACTTGATCTGGGTCGTCAACGCGTACGTCCTCGCCCTCGCCTCGCTCATCATGGTTGGCGGGACCTTGGGGGATCGGTACGGCCGCAAGCGCGTGTTTCTTGTCGGGCTGGCGATCTTCACCGCGATGTCTGCCGCCTGCGCCCTCTCCACGAGCGAGTCGGCACTCATCGCCGCTCGCGCCGCGCAGGGCGTCGGTGCGGCTCTCGTTGCACCCCTCAGTCTGTCCATCCTGGCTGACGCCTACCCACCGGAGCGTCGCACTGCTGCCATCGGAATCTGGGCTGCTGCCGCCGGGCTGGGGTTCGGTGCCGGGCCGGTTGTCGGCGGCATCCTGGTCCAGCTGTTCTCCTGGTCGGCCGTGTTCTGGGTGAACGTACCCATCGGGATCGTCGGGCTGGTCCTCGTGATCACCGGTGTCCGCGAGTCGCGCAACCCGCATGCCCGCAGGCTGGATCTACCCGGCGCCGTGCTCGTCGCAGCTGGCCTCTGCGTCCTGACCTTCGCGATCGTCGAGTCTGAGCACATCGGCTGGACGTCACCGACCATGATCGCGCTGCTCACGGCCGCGGGCGTGCTGCTCGTTTCCTTCCTGGTGGTCGAATCCAGGGTCCGCGAGCCGATGGTGCCGCTCGGGCTGTTCCGGGATTCCCGGTTCACTGTGTCCTGCGGGGTCTATGCGATCATGTACCTCGCGCTGGCCTCGACCTTCTTCTTCGTCACGCTGTTCTTCCAGAACGTCGAGGGGTGGTCGGCGCTCGATGTCGGCCTTTCCTGGTTGATCATGAACACGCCGTTCCTCATCGCATCAACGCTTGCCGGTCGCCTCGCGGTATGGATCGGTACGGCCACCTGCTGGCTCGGCGTCCTGCTCGGCGGGCTCGGCGTCCTCGCCCTTGCGTTCCTGACACCCGGTGCCGGTCTGCTGGCGGCGTCGCCCGGCTACGTGCTGATCGGGGCGGGCTACGGGATGGCGGTGCCGACGATCTCAGCCGTGGCGGTGTCGGCGCTGCCGCTGGAACACAGCGGGCTGGCCTCCGGCGTGCTGAACTCGGCTCGCCAGGTGGGTACAGCGGTGGGACTGGCTGCACTCGGATCCGTCGGGCTGGCCGTCACCCGCAACTCCTGGGCAGCCCAGTCCGCCCAACTACCGACGTCAGCCCAAGCAGGTGCCCCGGACGTCGTCCAGGACGTGGCCGGCGGACAGGGCAGCATCGTCGCGCAGCAGCTCGGCCCGGCTGCCCAACCGCTCGCGGAGAGCGCCTTCGTCGACGGCCTGCACGTGGCGCTGCTTATCGGCGGTGGGCTCATGCTGGTCGCGGCAGCATTCGCCTTCATTAGCTCCGCCGGCCCACGGTGACGGCGCCGACGGGCGGCCGCGCCGTGTCGGCGCAAGGGGTACCCGACGGCGCCGCCTCGTAGGCCGTAGTCGTTCACGAGCACAAATCCCGGAGCGCGGCCACTGCGAGGTTGTGGTCCTCGACGGATTCGAGACCCGAGACGCCCAAGCCGCCAACCAGAGTCCCTGCGACGAGCAGCGGCACGGCGCCGCCGGCAGGCGCGTACCGGGAGGGCTCGAGGCCAAAGATGCGGTAGAAGTCCCGCGGCTCGGTCCCGTACTGCTCCTGAACGGCCAAGGACGCGATTCCGAAGTGCTCTACCACGCGGAGCTTGCGGTGGACCCAAGAATCGTTGTCGGCACTTGTCCCCGGTAGCGCGGCGTGGAAAACGTGTTGTTGACCGACCTTGGCGCAAATCGTTACGCCGTATCCCTCCTGAAGACACTGTTCGACCAGGTCCCGTCCGAGGCGCCACACCACGCCCAGGTCCAGGCGCGTGAACTCAGGGATATCCATGTTGTTGTTCATGCTGGCGACTCCTCGGGACTTCGACGCTGCTAATGACCGACCTGTCACAACGTGGTTGACCCAGAGGTCAACCACGTTGTGACAACTCAGCTTCGGTCGTCAGCCTTTGACGGAGCCGGCTGCCATTCCTTCGACGATCTTCCGGTTGAAGAAGATGAACATGATCAATGCCGGAATCGTACGAGCAAGATGTTGGCGAATAGCAGGTTGTATTGCGTGGTGAACTGGCTCTTGAAGTTGAACAGGGTCAGCTGCACTGTCGCATTTTGGGTTCCCGGGAGGAAGTACAGCGGGTTCTGGAAAGTCGTTGTAGATGAACACCGACTGCAGGATGATCACTGTCATGATCACCGATCGCAGGACTGGGAAGATCACTCGGAAGAAGATCTGCATCAGGCCCGGCGCCGTCGACGACGGCCGCCTCGTCGAGTTCCCGCGGCACAGTGGACATGAAGGCTCGGAACAGCAGGATGCAGAACGGTAGGCCGTAGGCGATCTCGACCAAGATCAGACCGGGCATGGTTTTGAACAGCCCAACCTTCTGCAGCACCCAGATCGTGGGAACGACGGCGGGCGGCACGATCAAGCCGGCCAGCACCAAGATGGTGACCGACCGGGTCGAGCCGGCTTGCCACGTCGCTGCCAGACGTAGGCGACCATCGCGCTGAAGATGACCAGACGGCGACGCTGACGACGGTGAGGATGACGCTGTTGATGAAGGCAATGACCATCAGGTAGTCCCGCGCCTGGACGACCTGCTGCGAGATTGTCCAGCAGCACGAAGGGTTGCGGCCAGGAGAATTGCAGCAGGGTTGCCTGCGTCACGTCTGGGAGGCGATGAGGAAGATGAAGGCGAACGGCACCAGGAAGAAGATCGCCGTGCCGATGATGGCTATGATTCCGATGACGACGCCGCGGGTGTTTTTCATTTACTCACGTCTCCCTCGGTTGAGCCACCAGGTCAGGGGCACGATGATGATGGTCACCACCAGGAATAGCACCACGCTTCCGGCTGTGGACAGGCCATAGAACCCTGCCTGGTATTGCTTGTAGATCACCGAGGCGATGACGTCGGAGGCGAAGCCGGGACCGCCTCTGGTCATGGCCCAGATCAGATCGAACGAACGCAAGCCGCCGATCAGGGAGAGGGTGATCACCGATGCGATGGCCGGGCGCGCGAGCGGCAGCATGATGTGCCTGAACGACTGGTCCCGCGGCTGGCGCCATCCACCTCGGCGGCCTCGTAGTAGTCGCTCGGAATCGAGACCATGCCGGCGATGAAGATGACGGTGGCCAGGCCGACACCTTTCCAGACATCGACCAGGGCGATCGGAGAACATCGCCAAGCTCGGGTTGGTCAGCCAGCCGGGCCCGGTATGCCGACGGCGCCGAGGGCGTTGTTGATCAGGCCTTGTTCGGGGTTCATCAACACGGTGAAGGTGAGGCCGACACCGATGGTGCTGACCAGTACGGGAAAGAAGATGACCGAGCGGAGGTAGCCGCGGGCGATGATCTTCGAGGTCAGCAGCAGCGCCAGCGCCATACCGATCACGACCTTGAGGCCGGAGGTGATCACCGCATAGATCAAAGTGTTGCGCAGGCCGATGATGAGTGCCTGCTCATTGAAGAAGGTCATGGTAGTTCTTCAAACCGATCCACGTCGAGGTGAACAGGTCCCAGCGGGTGAAGGAGAAGTAGAAGGAGGAGATGGTGGGGATCAGGAAGAAGATTGTGTAGATGATCGCGGCCGGAAGATAGAACCAGTACGGGTAGGTCCCGGCCGCCTTCGCCCGCCTCCGCTTGTCGGCCCGCGCAGCGGGTGCTAGGTGCGTAGCCTCCGTGGTGCTCAATTGTGCTCGCCATAGCGAAGCCCTTTCTTACGGTCCTGCCGCCGGTCCGGTGGAGACCGGCGGCAGGAGTTGTTACCAATGACTGCAGCCTCGAGAGGCTCTCAGGTCAGCCCCAACCGGGCAGACCCAACTGCTGCGCCTGCTTCTTGACGTCCTCGTCGTACAGGCGGCGCCCTTCTGCCGCTCCACCTGACCGGTCCCGACCTGGATGCAGATCTGCTCCAGCGACGGACCCTTGATCGGCGACAAGAACTCCAACGCCGGGCTCGCCTTGCCGGATTCGATGTAGGACTTGGTGTCCTTGGCGACCTGCGTCACGTCGCTGGGCAGCTTGCAGGCCTTGGTGAGGTACGGGCCCTGTCGGCGGCGCCCCTTGGCGAAGGCGTCACAGCCCGGCTGAGTCGCCGCGAAGGCGATGAACTTCTTCGCGGCGTCCAGCTTGTCGCCCTCCACTGACTTGGGGATATACATTCGCGGCGTCCGGGCCAGATGGTCATGCCGTTGGTTGCCGCGTCAGGGCCGGGAAGCGGGAAGAAGCCGACGTCATTGGAATGGCCGGGGGCTACGTTCTCGATGTTGGCCGAGTAAACCCGAGTTGTGGGTATTGCGCCGCCTTGCCGGTGGCGACTGCCTTGACGCCATCGTTGAACTTGGCCGATGCGAAGTCCTTATTGAAATATCCGGCCTCATGGACCAGCTGGATGTGCTGGAACCCAGCCAACGCAGCAGGCGTATTGGAGTACTTGGCACTTGGCCGGCGGTGTACTTCTCCGCGAAGTCCGGGACCTGAGCCGATACGTTGTGGAAGTCGCCGAGCACGAACAGCTGCGAGGTCCAGGTCTCGCCGTAGGTCTGCTCCACTGGGTCGATGCCACCGGCCTTCTTGATGGTCGCGTTGTTCTTCATGAACTCGTCCCAGGTCTTCGGGATCTGGAGGCCGAGCTTCTTGTAGACCGGGATGTTGTAGAACACCGCGCCACCCATCGCGGTGCCCCACGGCCCGCCGTACAGCTTGCCGTCGCTGCCCTTGGTGGACGCGGCGAATGTCGGGTCGAGCTGGCTCGCGTAGGGCTGGTCATCCAGAGGCGTGAGGTTCTGCTCCGGCTTCAGTGCCTGCAGCAGCGAGCCGTTGTTGTAGTTGAAAACTTCGGCCATGTCTCCGGTCGACAACCGCGTCTTGACGAGGTTGTCGCCGTCGGAACCTGCCGGGCGGGTGTCCATCTTGACGGTGATTCCGGGATTAGCGCTCTGGAAGGCGTCGATTACCGCCTTCGCGCTTGCAACGGTCGTGTCTGCGTTGCCGACGAGGAACGTAATCGTTGTGCCGCCGGCACTGCCCTGGCTGCTGCTGCTGCCGAGACTGCCGGCGCTGCAGCCGGCAGCGAACAGCGTGCTCGCTGCCGCAAGGGCCACCAGCGCCACACCGCGCCGGCCCGCTCTTGCTGAATCTCATGGGACCTCCAGGATTGGATAAGACGCTCAGGACTGCGGAGCTGGGTCAGCCAGACCGCTGTCTGAAGCGTTTCAATGCGGGAACGCGTAGCGTATCGCGTCATACCCCGTCAACCCATGCTGATGCGTTCGCGGCGTTTTGTTAGCGGATAGTGGCCCGACCTTGACCCGCGGCCAGCTCGATCTCGGTGCCGTCCTCGTGTACGACGACGACAGGGACGGGGCTGTCGATCTCTACCTGGGAGCCAACCACTCGAACCTCGACATAGCCGTGCGGCGTCGGTACGGCGCCAGCTGCCTGACCCAGCCGTCCGAGCCGAGGGGCTACGCGTACGCGGCGGTATCCCGGTTCAGCCGGCGTGACACCGAGGATGTACCAAACCAGATCCCGTGTAGGCGTGCTGCTCCAGCCGTGGACCGGCGTACCCCAGCCCCAACACTCGCCGAAGGTGTCGTAGCCATCGACGAGAAACTCCTCCCAGCGTCGGACGAGATCGATCAAGAGCTCGGCGCGCCCTGCCAGAGCGACCGCGTCGTGCACGGCGTAGCTGAAGAAAGGCTCGGCGATGACCATTTCGCGAACGGGGTCCCAGTCGATGCGCTGGATGCCACGCATCTGTTCGGCAAACCGTTCTTGGTCATAGCCGCCGGTCTCGCTGCCCACCCAGGAACGCACAACCAACCGATCGGAATCTGTCATGGCATCCACGAGTGGACTCCAGCGTTCCCTCGGAGCAAGGCCAGAGATGATGGCACTGGCTTGGGCGACCTGAGATGCTGCCGGCTGGCGTCGTCCGTCGAGGATGTGGTCGACGTACAGACCGCGATCCGGATCCCAGAAGTCCTCGAAGCCGATGATTGCGGAGCTGTACAACTCGCGGGCCCACTGTGCCGAGCCCGAGTTGCCCGCGGCGTCGGCTAACTCCGCGAAATCCTTCAGACCTCGAGCCCAGAGCGCGGTGAGGATCGAGCTGCGGCCGGAAACGAAGATGCTGGCCCAGTCCACGAGGTTCCATTCAGGTACGTCGCTGATCGTGCCGCGGTCGTCGAGATAGCTGGTGTACCAACGCAACACCCGCTCGACGGTGGGCAGATGGCGGCGTACGGCCTCCAAATCGCCATCGTGCCAGTACTGAATGTGGATGCCGTGAATCCAGCTCAGCGACCAGTCGGGAATGGTGAGGCCGCCGCTCGCCTCGATGTCGCTCGCGACGACCATGGGCAGGATGCCGTCCGGACGTGGAGAATCGCTCAACTCCAGGTAGTTGCGAGCTAGGCCCCAGTCTTCGTTGGTCGCCAGGTCGACCATCTGATGGACGACGGCGTCGCCTACCCAGGCACGCTGCTCTCGGGTCGGACAGTCTGTGTACGAGTCGAGCGAGTTGAGCTGAACGGTACGAATCCCGGCTGTGTAGAGCGCATCCAACGCCGGATCGTCGCTGCGAAAGTACGCCCGGCCAGTGCGCGGATAGAGGTACTCACGCACTTCGAGCCGCTTGAGCGTGACCGATGCCGGCCGGTCGGCGTGGACGACGAGGTGCAGGTAACGCAGTCCATTGATCTCCAGCGCGGCGAACTGGTCATCGGCTCCTGCCGCCACGTAGCGCGCGCCCGTTTCCGGGTCTTCGCCCTTCGAGGCGAGCTCCGGGCGAAACACCTTTTCCCGATAGTGAATCTCTACGACCGTGCCGGCCGGGGCCTCGATGTCAAGCTCGACGAAACCTGCGACGATTCGGCCGAAGTCCACCGATAGGTGGTGCACCTGACCTGGCGCGAGATCGAAGCTGGCCGGCAGCTCGGCGGTCTGGTTGTTGATCACGCCTTCCATCAGCGCTTGGACCACGCGAGCGACAGGGTGATCACTCGTCCATGACGGCGCGTTCCGAGTGGAGGAATCGAGCACTTTGGCCGGCGCAACCCGATCACCGCCCAGCTGGGAAATCCCCCGTGGGAGCAGCCGGCCAAATGGGTATGTCGGCGGCCGAGTCTCGCCGAAGCTTGCCGGGTGAATGGCTGGCAGCAGCGGCGCCTGCTGCCAATCCGAGTCATCGAAGTCCACCTCGCGCCACCCGGGCGGAATCTCGCGAGCATCGACGATCTCGACCGGCACGCCTTCGCCGCCGCTGGAACCGACCAGCAGCGACCAAGCGGCAGAGCGCTGGACTCGCCAGTTGTCGTCGGAGATGAGCGTCCGATCGCCGACCTGTGCTTCGAACACGAGTGCGGCATCGGTGCTGGAACCAGCCGGAGCCGGCTGCCAGAACGACATCGCCTGGCCGTAATAGGTCACCAGGACAGCGATGACGTTGGCGCCGACAGTGAGGTATGGCGCCAGGTCGTAGCTGTCGTAGCGCTGCCGGAAGGGCTGCGAGCGCGCCGGACCTCGTCCTACTTCCTGCCCGTTCACCCAGAGCACGTATCGGGAGTCGGCGGTGATCGCGAGCCGGCGCCTCGGCCGGAACCACCTCAGATCGAATGTCCTGCGGAACATCGATCGAGAGAACTCCGACCTGGCGCCGCCACCAGTCAGAAAATCCGCGGGAGTTCCGGTCGCGGTCCTTGGCCTGGTGTCCAATCCAGTGACCGGACCAGCGCAGAGATGCTGCACTAGTGCTTCGGTCGCGAGCGTATCCATACGACGCTCCTTCGCTCTTGAAATGTTTCATTCTGTGTCCGAACTGTGAGCTTGCCTAGTGCGGCTCAGTTCGTCGAAGCCATCACGCTTCGACCAGTTCAGCGCGCATTCAGCTGGTGTTGGCCGCTGCCGAGCTCCTGCGCGTCTTCGTCTGGCAACCGCACCAGAGCCGTAACACCGTCCGGAACAACGATGTCCAGCTCGATTGGGCCGTCGCCGTCCCGGGACCAGGAGACCGAGATCTTGCCGTGCCTGGTTTCCAGAGAGGACCGGGCCCAGCGGATGTCACCGCCCGGCTGGGGCGCGATCAACACCTTGGAGTATCCGGGCTCCAGCGGCGCGATGCCCCCGATGCAGCGATGCATCCAGTCGGCCACGGCGCCGAGGGCGTAGTGGTTGAAGCTCGTCATCTGGCCGGGATTGATGGTGCCGTCCGGCAGCATCGAATCCCATCGCTCCCAGATCGTGGTTGCGCCCATGCGTGACGGGGTAGAGCCATGACGGGCACTCGCGCTGGAGCAGCAGGCGATAGGCCTCGTCGAGGTGACCGGTGGCGCTCAGCGCATCCAAGAACGTACGGCGTGCCGGCGAAGCCGGTCTGGATGCGGTAACCGCTCTCGGCAACGAGCTCCGCCAGCCGCTTCCCCGCCAGCTGCGCGGTCTCCTCGTCAAGCAGCCCGAAGACGATGGCCAACGCGTACACCGTCTGCGCGTCGCTGTGGATTGTGCCGTCATCGTTGACGTAATGCTCGTTGAAGGCGGTTCTGGTGCGCTCGGCGAGATCTGCGAAGTGCACGGCTGTCCTCGCTGCGTCCGAGCAAGGCTCGGCGGTCTCGGCGACGATTCGAGCGTCGCGATAAAGACAGGCGGTCGCGACGACGCCTTTGTCGGCCTTGCTAGCCGCCGGTTGATCGGGCGGCGCCGTCGGATCCAGCCAGTCGCCGAACTGGAAGCCGGTATCCCACAGCCCGGTGGGCGACAGCAGCGACTCCACCCGGCGAACATGCGCGGTCATCGAGTCGTATTGATCGCTCAGCACCTGCAGATCTCCGTACGCCTGCCACAGGGCCCACGGCACCCACACGGCCGCGTCGCTCCAGATGGCGGTGCTTTCCGGAGCGGGGAAAGTGCGATGGATGTTCGACGTACTTCAAGACGTCCGGCACGACGAAGCCCACCATCCCGTCGGCCGCCCGCTGCTCGGCGGCGAGGTTGGCCAGCCACTCCCGGAGAAAATCCTCGACGTCGAAGAGGTAGGCGGCAGAGGGTGCGAAGACTGCTATGTCACCAGTCCAGCCGAGCCGCTCATCGCGCTGCGGGCAGTCGGTTGGCACGTCGAGGAAGTTGCCGCGCGTCCCCCACACCACGTTGCGATGGAGTTGGTTGAGCAACTCGTCTGAGCACTCGAATTCGCCGATCCGCCGCAACTCGGAGGAAACCACAACGGCGGTGATCGCATTCGGAGGTGAGCTCACCGGGCCACCCGTCGACCTCGACGTAACGGAAGCCGTGGAAGGTGAACGTCGGCTCGAACACGTCGTCGCCGCCGCTCAGGATGAAGCGATCGGTTGCTTTGGCGGTTCGCAACGGCCGGGTACCCAGTTCGTCGTGCTCCAGCACCTCGGCGTGCCGCAGCGTGATCGTCGTGCCGGCCGGGCCCTGCACCCGAGCCCGTACCCACCCCACCAGGTTCTGCCCGAAATCGACCAGAGTCTTGCCAGCAGGGGAGGTCCAGATCTTGATCGGTTGCAGCTCCTCCTGCCGGCGGACAGGCGGACCGATGTACGGGGTGAGCGTGCTGAAGTCGAGCTCGACTGGGATGCACGCCGGCCCAAGCCTCGTCGGAGAAATCCCGGCTCCAACCATGCGTCCGAGTGGCGTCGGGCGTCGATCGTCTGACCGTCGTAGAGGTCGTTGAACACCACCGCGGAGGGGCCGGCTCTCCAGGTCTCATCGGTGACGACGGTCTGGACATGAGCCGTCGGAGAACTCGATCTCAAGCTGCGCCAGGGCAGCAAGCTCCTTGCCGTAGTAGGCCGCTGCCGCCGCCCCAGCCCAGCCGCCCGCGAAACCAACCATTGCCGAGTGCGATGCCAAGGACTGACTTGGGCTCGAATGAGCGAGGTCACGTCGTAGCTGCGGTAGCGCAGCCGCCACTCGTAGCTGCTCCACCCTGGGCTGAGGACATCGTCGGAGACGGGCTCGCCGTTGAGATAGGCCTCGAAGATCCCGTGCGCCGTAGCGTGCAGGGTGGCTCGAACGACTGATCCGTGCCCTTCCTCCAATCCGAACTCCGTACGCAGCAGGGGAGCCCCGTCGAAGTCTTCGTTGGGGGCGATGGGCAGTGCAGACCACGTGAGCGACATGGGTTCCTTTCGGTTCGCTGTATTCGTGCGATCGTAGGTGCTGCGTCGAGGGATGAGGTGTGGATCCAGCATGATCGTTCGGTGCACGTGGCCAGGGCCCTGGTCGATCTCCTCGAGGAGCAATTCGATGGCCAGCTCACCCATCCGATACCCCGGCAGACTCACACTGGACACGGGGATGCTGCTCTCAGAGGCGAAGTGATTGTCGTCGTAGCCGACGACCATCAACTCATCGGGTACCCGGATGCCGAGATCGGTTGCCGCCTGGATCACCCCAACGGCGAGCAGATCTGACGGACAGACCACCCATCCACGGCCCATCCACTGACTGGGAGAGGAGCACCTGGCGTCCGACCTCGCGCCCGGCTCCGATCTGGAGGTCGGGCGCTTCTACCACGCTCGAGACTGGCGCCTGCTTCGGCGACGGCTCGCTCGACGCCGGCCAGGCGACGCCGAATCAGTCGCAGCTCAGGACAGCCGGCGAGGAAGACGAGCCTGCGCGCTCCTTGTTCGAGGAGATGGGTGGCAGCGAGATAGCCGCCCAGTTCCTCGTTGACCATGACGCTGCACGTGAGCGGGTCAACGCGACGTTGCGATCACGAGAACGACGGGGCGCCCGTGGCCAAGGACGGCGTGTGCCACGTCGAGAGGCTCTTCGAGCGGAGTAAGCAAGACGCCCGGCGACTCGGGCTTGGTCGAAGAGCTCGAGATAGTTGTCCTGCTTGGTTCGAGTGCTGTCGCTGTTGGCGAGAAGGAGCTTCAGCTGGGCTTGCCCTGCCGCCGACTCCGCCCCGCGCGCGATGTCGACGAAGAGCGAGTTCCCGATGTCGATCAGGATCAAGCCGACGGTATCTGTCCGTCTTGCGGCGAGCGCCCGGGCGGCGCTATTGCGTACGAAGCCCAGCTCGGCAATCGCGGCTTCCACCTTGAGGCGGGTCTGTTCGCTGACGAGGTCGGGATTGTTGAGCACGTTGGATACCGTTCCGATCGCAACGCCGGCGCGACGAGCGACGTCTTGGATCCGGGGGCCACTTGGCGGCGCGGGGTGTTCATCGGAGTGAGCCCGCGATTGCGCCATGCCAGGCAGGTTATACCGCAATGGCCCTGATACTGAAGCGGTTCAACCTATGGTCTTGCTAGCTCCGATCGGCAATGTGTGACTCGACACTGATCTCCTGCCGCGCAGATCGAACCACTGGGCCTTGCGGCGGTGTGCTTGGACCGAGTTTCGGTGCCGAGTAAAGCGTTTCAATTGATCGGATAGGCACACCGCGGACGCGTGTCGTCTGTCCGGATCGAGTGCGTAGGGGGTTGACATCGACAAGGCTCCTCGATAACCTCTCGAGGATTGTAAAACGTTTCAATTCACGGTCACGAGCGTGGATCGAGATGTGGAAGGACTCGCCGCCGACCGTCCGAACATCAGCTCGTGGACGTGATCTGTCGAATGACAAAGATCGAATTCGACAGCGGTCGCCTTGCCGACCATCCCTGAAGCTCATCGCGCCTGCGCGACCGTCGAGAACTGGCCGCGTCGATCACGATCCTGCTCACGTCGACGGCGAACATCAAGGCGCCACTGCCGGCTCGACGGCGGCTAGACTACGTAATAGTGAATGATGGCTGAAACGGTCAAGGAGTTCGCCCTGTGGAATCCTCACGACCTCGGCTACCTCGCGCGTACGCACCAAGGCGCTGATCACCGGCGAGATCAAGGGCAACGAAGGCGACAAGTTCAAGGCCGGAAAGCTGGGCGAGTACACCGTCGGCGCAGACAAGACGGTGGTGCTCGGCGATCCCTTCAAGTTCAATAAAGACAACATCGACCAGTTCAACTTCTGATCTAGAGACCGGTCTGCGATTCGTTGTGGTACCCGGCTGGATCCCGGTCGGGCATCACGACAGTCCATTACTCGGTACGACCCATTTGGAAGTGAGCAATGCCAACCTTCTCCGACATCTCCGACCAGCTGGCCTATCAGGCCATCGAGCTGCCCTCCTGGGCGTTCGGCAACTCCGGCACCCGGTTCAAGGTCTTCGGCTCGCCGGGCACGCCGCGGACCGTCCAGGAAAAGCTCGCCGACGCTGCCAAGGTGAACGAGCTGACCGGGCTCGCGCCGAAGGTCGCGCTGCACATCCCGTGGGACAAGGTCGAGGACTATGGCGCGCTGCGGGAACTACGCCGCTGATCTTGGTGTGGCGCTCGGCACGATCAACTCCAACACCTTCCAGGACGACCTCTACAAGTTCGGCAGCCTGACCCACGACGATGAGGCCGTGCGCCGCAAGGCGATCGACCACCACTTCGAGTGCATCGAGATCATGAACCAGACCGGGTCGCGGGACCTGAAGATCTGGCTTGCCGACGGCACCAACTACGCCGGCCAAGGCGACATCCGGGGCCGTCAAGACCGGCTCGCCGACAGCCTCGCACAGATCTACGACCGGATCGGGCCGGATCAGCGGCTGGTGTTGGAGTACAAGTTCTTCGAACCCGCCTTCTACCACACCGATGTGCCTGACTGGGGCACCTCGTACGCGCACGTTGCCGCACTGGGGGAGCGGGCCGTGGTCTGTCTGGACACGGGTCACCACGCGCCAGGCACCAACATCGAGTTCATCGTCGCTCAGCTGCTGCGGCTGGGGAAGCTGGGCTCGTTTGACTTCAACTCTCGCTACTACGCCGACGACGATCTGATCGTCGGCTCCGCGGATCCGTTCCAGCTGTTCCGGATCCTGTACGAGGTGGTACGAGGCGGCGGCTACGGGCCGGACTCCGACGTCGCCTTCATGTTGGACCAGTGCCACAACGTCGAGCCCAAGATTCCCGGCCAGATTCGCTCGGTGCTGAACGTGCAGGAGATGACCGCCCGAGCGCTGCTTGTTGATCGCGAGGCTCTGGCGGCCGCGCAGGAAGCCAATGACGTGCTCGGCGCCAACGGGATCTTGATGGACGCCTTCTACACCGACGTACGACCAGCGCTGGCTGAGTGGCGTGAGTCCCGCGGGCTGCCGGCCGACCCGATGAAGGCGTACGCCGAATCGGGGTATCAGAGCAAGATCGAATCCGAACGAGCCGGCGGCACCCAAGCCGGCTGGGGAGCGTGATTGATCATGACCAACCAGGCAGTTGCAGAGCTGATCGCCCGGTCGAACCGGCTGGGATCGGATCCCAAGAACACCAACTACGCCGGAGGCAACACCTCGGCCAAAGGCACTGAGACCGATCCGGTCACCGGCGAGCCGGTCGAGCTGGTCTGGGTCAAGGGTTCCGGCGGTGATCTTGGCACCCTGACGGATCTGGCCTCGCGGTGCTGCGGCTCGATCGGATGCGCCGGTTGGTGGACGTCTATCCCGGAGTCGAGCGCGAGGACGAGATGGTCGCGGCGTTCGACTACTGCCTGCACGGCAAGGGTGGAGCGGCGCCGTCGATCGACACCGCGATGCACGGCCTCGTCGATGCGGCGCATGTTGATCATTTGCATCCGGATTCCGGGATCGCGGTCGCCACAGCCGTCGATGGTGAGGAGCTGACGGCCAAGATCTTCGGCGATCGAGTGGTCTGGGTGCCGTGGCGCCGGCCGGGCTTCCAGCTCGGCTTGGACATTGCCAAGATCAAGGCCGACAACCCGCAGGCGATCGGCTGCGTTCTCGGCGGCCACGGCATTACCGCGTGGGGCGACACGTCCGAGGAGTCCGAGGCCAACTCGCTGGAGATCATCCGCACCGCAGAGGCCTACATTGCCGAGCACTCCAAGCCAGAGCCGTTCGGCGCACCGCTGGACGGCTACGCCGCGCTGCCGGATGATCAGCGGCGGGCCAAGGCGGCCGCACTCGCGCCGACGCTGCGCTCGATCGCGTCCTTCGACAAGCCGATGGTCGGGCACTTCACCGACGACGAGCGGGTGCTGGAGTTCCTGTCCCGCAGCGAGCATCCCCGGCTGGCCGAACTCGGCACCAGCTGCCCGGACCACTTCCTGCGGACCAAGGTCAAGCCGTTGGTCCTTGATCTTCCTGCCGACGCTTCGGTCGAGGACTGCATCGCTCGGCTGCAGCGAGCTGCACGAGGCGTATCGCGCCGACTACCAGGCCTACTACGAGCGCAACGCGACCCCGGACTCACCGGCCGATCCGCGGTGCCGATCCGTTGATCATTCTTGTGCCGGGAGTCGGCATGTTCTCCTACGGGAAGGACAAGCAGACCGCCCGGGTAGCCGGTGAGTTCTACCTCAACGCGATCAACGTCATGCGCGGCGCGGAAGGCCTGTCGACGTACGCCCCGATCGACGAGTCGGAGAAGTTCAAGATCGAATACTGGGCGCTGGAAGAGGCGAAGCTGCAGCGGATGCCGAAGCCCAAGCCGCTCGCCACCCGGATCGCGCTGGTCACCGGTGCCGCAGGCGGCATCGGCAAGGCGATCGCGGTCCGGCTCGCCGCCGAAGGCGCGTGCGTGGTCATCGCCGATCTTGACGCAGGGAAGGCTCAGGCCGCGGCGGAGGAGATTGGCAACAGCGATGTCGCGGTCGGCATTGCCGCCGACGTCACCGATGAAGCGGCCGTGCAGGCGGCAGTCGACGCCACGCTGCTCGCGTTCGGCGGCATCGACATTGTGATCAACAACGCCGGTCTGTCGCTGTCCAAGTCGTTGCTCGACACCACGGTCGCTGACTGGGACCTGCAGCACAACGTGATGGCGAAGGGCTCCTTCCTGGTGTCCCGGGCCGCAGCCAAGGCGTTGATCGAGCAGAAGCTGGGCGGCGACATCGTCTACATCTCCAGCAAGAACTCGCTTTTCGCCGGGCCCGAACAACATCGCCTACTCCGCTACCAAGGCCGACCAGGCCCATCAGGTGCGGCTGCTCGCGGCCGAGCTCGGCGAGCACGGCGTCAAGGTCAACGGCATCAACCCCGACGGCGTGGTCCGCGGCTCCGGCATCTTCGCCGGCGGCTGGGGCGCCAAGCGTGCCGCGGTCTACGGAGTCCCCGAGGAGGAGTTGGGCAAGTACTACGCCTCGCGCACGCTGCTGAAGCGCGAGGTGCTGCCGGAGAACGTCGCCAACGCGGTCTTCGTGCTCTGCTCGGCCGACCTCAGCCACACCACTGGCCTGCACATTCCTGTCGACGCCGGCGTCGCTGCCGCCTTCCTGAGGTGATGCCCTCAGCCCGCGCATGTGCCCTGAGCCGCGGCAGATGTGCCCTGAGCCTGTCGAAGGGCACGCAATGACCAGCGGATGGGTGGCCGCTGTTGATCTTGGGGCCACCAGCGGCCGGGTGATGCTCGGCCACGTCGGGCCGGACCAGCTGAGCGTTGAGGCGGTGCACCGCTTTCCCAATGATCCGGTCCGTACTGCCGGACGGGCTGCACTGGAACATCCTCGAGCTCTACCGGAATCTGCTGGTCGGATTGCGCAAAGCCGTCAGCGCGCAACCGGACCTGGCCGGTGTCGGCATCGACTCCTGGGCCGTCGACTACGGATTGGTCAGCGGCAATCGCTTGATCAACAATCCGTTCCACTACCGGGACGAGCGCACCGCCAGAGGCGTCGAGCTGGTCCACAAGATCGCCGATCATGCCACGCTCTACGCGGACGAATGGCCTGCAGTTCCAGCCGTTCAATTCGATCTACCAGCTAGCTGTCGATCAAGAAACCGGCGTCATCGATGACAGCACCCGGATGCTGATGCTCCCCGATCTGCTGGGATTCTGGCTTACCGGCGAGCAGGTCGCAGAGCGCACCAACGCTTCGACCACCGGGCTGCTCGACATCGCCACGGGAGCCTGGAACGCGACCTTGATCGACAAGCTGGGCTTGCCGCGCTCCCTGTTTCCACCGTTGGTCGATCCCGGCTCGCGGATCGGCTCGCTGACGCGACGAGGTGGCAGCCGAGATCGGTGCGCCGTCGGCGTTGGACGTGATCGCTGTCGGGTCCCACGACACCGCCTCGGCGGTGGTCGGTGTGCCTATGACCGAGCCGGGTGCCGCGTACATCTCGTCCGGCACCTGGTCGCTGGTCGGCGTGGAGCTTGACCGGCCGGTGCTTACCGAGGACAGCCGGGACGCGAACTTCACCAACGAGGGCGGCGTCGACGGCAAGATCCGCTACCTGCGCAATGTGATGGGCATGTGGCTGCTCAGCGAGTCCATCCGCAGCTGGGAGCAGGAAGGCCAATCCGTCGAGTTGACGAAGCTGCTCGATGAGGCTGCCGCGGTCAGTACCCCAGTGCCGATCTTCGACGCGAATCATCCGAGCCTGCTGCCGCCTGGCGACATGCCCAAGCGGATTGCCGCGCTCTGTGCCGAAGTCAGCGCAGCTCCGTCCCGACTCACCGGCGGTGTTTGCCCGCAGCATCCTGGAGAGCCTCGCAGAGGCGTACGCGACCGCGATCGATGACGCCGAGCGGCTCAGCGGCGAGAAGATCAACACCGTGCACATCGTCGGTGGCGGCAGCCAGAACACGCTGCTCTGCCAGCTGACGGCCAACCGCACTGGCCGGCCGGTGCTGGCTGGTCCGGTGGAGGCGACCGCCATCGGTAATGTGCTGATCCAGGGACGGGCGGCAGGTCTCGTGCAAGGCGAGCTTGCCGAGCTGCGGCGCACTGTCGCGAGGACTTTCCCACCGGCGGACTACCAGCCGCGCTGAGCACATTAGTGTGGCCGAGTTGATGAGGTGCCGATGAGGGTTGCGCTGTTCATCACCTGCCTGGCCGACGCCATGTTTCCCGGAGGTGGGAAAGGCGACGGTACGGGTGCTGGAGCGCCTGGGCCAGGTCGTTGAGTTCCCGGCCGAGCAGACGTGCTGCGGCCAGATGCATGTCAACACCGGATACCAGAAGCAGGCGTTGCCGCTGGTCGAGCGGTTCGCCGAGGTCTTCGCGCCGTACGACGCGATCGTGGCGCCGTCGGGCTCCTGTGTCGGCTCGGTGCGTCATCAGCATTCGATGATCGCGAAGCGGTTCGGCTCACCGGAACTGGTCGAGCAGGTCGAGGCGGTGGCGGCCAAGACGTACGAGCTGTCGGAGTTCCTCGTCGACGTGCTGGGTGTCACCGATGTCGGTGCGTACTTTCCGCATCGGGTGACTTATCACCCCACCTGCCATTCACTGCGGATGCTGCGGGTGGGAGACAAGCCGATCCAGCTGCTTCGTGCCGTCGATGCTTTGGAGCTGGTCGAGCTGCCGGCTGCCGATCAGTGCTGCGGGTTCGGTGGCACATTCGCGATCAAGAACGCCGACACCTCGACCGCGATGCTGGCCGACAAGATGCGCAACGTGCTCGATACCGGTGCGGAGATCTGCACGGCCGGTGACAGTTCGTGTCTGATGCACATCGGCGGCGGCCTGTCGCGGCATCCGTGCCGGATGCCAAGACGCTCCATCTGGCGCAGATCCTCGCCGCGACTCGTGAGGACCTCGCGGTGCTGTCGAGGTACGCGCCGGTGATGCTGGGTCTGCCAGCCATGCCGCCCGCCTGCGCCCCGCGGTGTGGGCAATCTGCGGGGTGAGGAGAAGTTCCCGGTGCCGCCCGGCGAGCCCTCGCCGACACGCAGTTGCGGCGCAACCTCGGCAAGGCGACAACGACGATCCGGGCGCAAACGGGCTCAGGTGGTGGCTGAGCTACCGGACTGGGAGGAGCTTCGCGAGGCGGGTCGCCAGCTCAAGGTTCACACCATGGCGCACCTGCCGGAGTACCTTGCTCAGCTGGAATCTGCTGTGACGGCACGAGGCGGAGTCGTGCACTGGGCGCGGGACGCCAATGAGGCCAATGCGATCGTGATCGACCTGGTCCGCGGCAAGGGCGTGGACGAGGTGGTCAAAGTCAAGTCGATGGCCACCCAGGAGATCGGCCTGAACGAAGCGTTGGAAGCGGTCGGCATCGCGGCGTTCGAAACCGATCTTGCTGAGCTGATCGTGCAGCTGGGTCACGACAAGCCGTCGCACATCCTGGTGCCCGGCGATCCACCGCAACCGGGCGGAGATCCGGGAGATCTTCCTGCGCGAGATGGCCGATGTTGATCCGGCCCTGACCGACGAACCGGCCGCGCTCGCCGCCGCGGCTCGCCAGCATCTGCGGCGCAAGTTCCTCTCCGCCAAGATCGCGATCAGCGGCGCCAACTTCGGCATCGCCGAGACCGGAACGCTCGGAGTGGTCGAGTCCGAGGGCAATGGCCGGATGTGCCTGACCTTGCCGGACACCTTGATCACGATCATGGGAATCGAGAAGCTCGTCCCGCGCTGGCAGGATCTCGAGGTCTTCCTGCAGCTGCTGCCCCGGTCATCGACGGGTGAGCGGATGAACCCGTACACGTCGATGTGGACCGGCGTGACGCCTGGCGACGGGCCGCAGGAGTTCCATTTGATCTTGCTCGACAACGGGCGGACCGGCGTACTGGCCGATGCGGAGGGCCGGGATGCACTGAACTGCATCCGCTGCAGTGCCTGCCTCAATGTCTGCCCGGTTTACGAGCGGACCGGCGGGCACGCGTACGGATCGGTGTATCCCGGCCCGATCGGAGCCATCCTGTCGCCGCAGCTCACCGGGCATCGAGGACAACGCATCGCTGCCGTACGCGTCGTCCCTGTGCGGCGCCTGCTACGACGTCTGCCCGGTCAAGATCAACATCCCGGAGATCCTGGTACACCTCCGTGCCAAGCACACCGAGACCTACGCGGCAGAACATCGCGTGCCGAGCGCGGAGGCCTCGGCGATGACGGCTGCCGCGTGGGTGATGAGCAACCCCAAGCGCTGGACTCTTGCACTGCGCAGCGGGCGACTCGGCCGGATGCTCGGCCGCAAGCGCGACGTGATCGGCGAGGTGCCGCTGCCAGCTGGCAAAGCAGTGGACCGATGCCCGCGACTTTGCGCGGCCGCCCAAGCAGACGTTCCGCGACTGGTGGGCCGCCGAGCATGGGGGAGAGCGGTGACGGCTCGCGAGGAGGTGCTGGCGCGGATCGCGTCGGCTCATCGTGCCGGCGCCGCCGCCGAACCTTCGCTACGAAGACATCGGACGGGACGTATCGGACCACCTCAGATGCAGAGACTCCTGAGCTGACCGAGCTGCTGTCGATCGCCTGGTGGACTACCGGGCGCTGGTGCGGCAGTGCCGCGCCGATGATCTTGTCGCCGCCGATCGCAGCTGCGCTCGCTGAGCGGGGTGCCCACACGGTGGTCGTGCCGGCCGGCCTGGACCGGTCCTGGACCGCGGACATGCTCAGCGGACGTGCTCACTGATGGGCTGTCCGGTGAAGATCAACTCAGCATCGCGCAGCTGGACGCGGTGGATGGTGTGATCACCAGCTGCGCCGTGGCGATCGCCGAAACCGGGACATTGATCTTGGACGGCTCGCCGGACCAGGGTCGTCGTGTCATCACGCTCATTCCTGACTACCACCTCTGCGTCGTGCTCCCTGACCAGATCGTTGCCGACGTCCCACAAGCCCTGGCCCGACTCGAGGCAACCCGACCACTGACCATGATCAGCGGGCCTAGCGCGACAAGCGACATCGAGCTGAACCGCGTGGAAGGTGTCCACGGGCCACGCACTCTCGAGGTGATCATCGTGCGAGAGGACGGAACCACCTGATGCCGCGCTATTGCCTACTGGGACACGTCGATCCCAACCGACTCGATGAGTATCGAGAGGCTCACCGCGCTGTGTGGCCCGAGCTGCTGGAGGCGCTTCGCGACGCCGGCTGGCGCAACTACTCGCTCTTCCTACGCGACGATGGCTTGCTGATCGGCTACGCAGAAGCAGACGATCTTGGCGGCCGCTCAGGAACGGGTTGCCCGCACCGAAGTCAATGCTCGCTGGCAGGCGGCGATGGCGCGAGCTGTTCCAGACCGACGGCGCTCCCGACGAGGCCTGGGAGATCGTTCCAGAGGTATTCAACCTCGAAGATCAACTTCGAGCGGCGGAGAGCATCCAAGATCGTGCGCGTTAGACCGTTGAGTTCAGCGGCCAATCGCGCACAATCTTTGTTCCGAGTGAGGAATGGCCCCTCGCCCCGGGTCCGCTATTGAGCTTTCCAGTCGAGTAGTGCCGCGGAGGTTGCGGTGTCGGTGATCAGGACGTTGACCCATCCACCGCTGAGAGCAGCGCGGATAGCTGTGTGCTTGCTCTCGCCGCCGGCGATCCCGATGCGCCGTGGGATTTGCCGCAGGGTGTCGGCGTCGATGCCGACCACGCGATCATCAAGATCGCTGGGCACCAGGTTGCCCGCCGAGTCGAAGAACCGTTGGCACACATCTCCGACCGCGCCGGCGGCGTGCAGCCTGTCTTGATCAGCAACATCAGCAGCATTGCCACTCGCGCGCAGCAGCGGCGATGGTGGAAGGCTGCCAATGCCTGCGACGATCATGGTGAGGCGTGCCCATTCCTTGGCGACGGATTCCATCGCCGGGTCGTTCAGCAGACTCTGTCGCACCGTCTTGTTGCCGACGAGCGCAGGAGCAGGGACGAACGTGGCAGCGGCGCCTATGAGTCGAGCGAATTCGGTCAAGAGGCGATTGCCTTGGGTTTGCACCGACGAGTTTCCGAACCCGCCGAGGAGCTGGATGACACTCTCGGCGCCCTGAAGCCGGAGGGGCTGCATGCGATCGACAACGGCCAGCAGGGTCTGGCTCCAGCTGGAGATCCCGATACGCTCGCGACCCGTCAGCGTCGTTTCCAGGTACGTGGCACCGGCGGAGCCGAGCGCCGCGATGATGTCTTGATCGCTTCCTTCCACATCGACGACGACAGCTTCCGCGAGGCCGTACCTCTCCTCGAGCGCCTCTTCGATCTCGGTGTGCACGCCTGGCGCGACAGCGACGACCGTGCGAACGATGCCCAGCTCCGCAGCCCGCTTGAGCAGCCGCGAGACCCGCGCCTGCGAGAGGTGCAGCGTTTCGGCAATATCGACCTGGCGTATGCCTCGCTCGTGGTACATCCGGGCCACCTTGGTGATCAGCCTGAGCTGCCCATCGGTCGGGACTCGAGTGATGCTGCCCGGCAATGCCGCCATGGTCCCATCCTGCCAGGTCAGCGAATATTGATGCAGGATCGAGGGCTCATGGCGAGTCGAACTCGATGGGCACATAGTCAGGCGGACGTTTCCCAGACTTGAGCACAGCACCTGTCATCTCATGCCACTGTGCTGTGATCTTGGCAGTCATTCAGCGCTGGCCGCTCGAGCTTGGATTGAACGTGGTTCGGCTGATCTCGCCTGCCCAGTCGTCGCGGCGTCGCCGACGCTCCATCGAGTCCAGAATCGGCTGATAGCTCCGACCACTGCCCTGAGTGGGCCAAGCGGCGCCCTCGCCGAGGGCACGCCAGGCGAGTTTGGCGGCACCGAGGGCGGAGACCTCAGCCACCTCGCTCACTTGGACTTCTCGCCCGAGGAGATCGGCTTGAGTTTGAACGACCAGCGCGGAGGCCGTGGCTCCGCCGTCGGCCCGGAAGAGGTGGAGCGGTCCTGACCGCTCCTCGATAACGTCCACGATGTCGCAGATTTGGTGGCTGACGGAATCCACCGCGGCCCGGGCAATGTGGGCGCGGGTCGTGGATGGGCTCATGCCTGAGATGAGGGCATGCGCATCGCGGTCCCAATGTGGTGCGCCTAGGCCGGAGAATGCGGGGACCAGAGTGACACCCCCGCTGTCGGGCGCTGCCTCGGCAAGCGCGATGAGGTCCGCAACGCTGCCTTCAGTGAGCAGAGCAGCTGTCCATGCCAGCGTGGCTCCCGAGGACAAGATATTTCCCTCGAGCGCGTACGTCGGTGACTCCTCGATGATCCACGCCAGGGTCGTCGGCACCCGGTCCTCACCCCCCGAGCGCTTTGCAACCGGGGCCATGACCGACGAACCGGTGCCGTATGTGGCTTTCGCCTGGCCAACGTCGGTACAGCCGTGGCCGAAAAGGGCGGCGTGCGAGTCAGCCAACACGGCCGCGATCGGCGTACCGTCGGCCAGCATCGGGACGCCCTTTGTCCTGCCGAAGCCACGGTCGGACGCGACAGCAGTGGGCAGCGCCGTGGCCGGCACGCCGAAGACTTCGAGTAATTCCTTGCTCCATTGAAGTTCGGCAATGTCGTACAACAGGGTGCGGGAGGCGTTGCCGGCATCGCAAAGGTGCTCCATGCCGCCGGTCAGGCGCCAAATCAGCCATGAGTCGACCGTCCCGAGGCGTACGTCGTCGATCGGAACGCCGCTCGGCAGATGGTCCAATATCCAGCGCATCTTGGGGGCGGAGAACATCGGGTCCACGCGGAGGCCACTGCGGTCGTGCACCACTTGCCGGCCGTCATCGGTGAAGGCTTCGCTGCACCAGGCCGTCGTACGTCGGTCCTGCCAGCCGATCACCGGGCCGAGGGGTGCTCCGGTGCTAGCGCGCCAGCCGACGACTGATTCCCGCTGCGTCGACAGCGCTACGCCGATGATCTTGGCGTCAACAGCGCCTCGTAAGCAAGCCCCCACCGCCTCGAGCACGCTCGACCAGATGCGCTCTGCGTCTTGCTCGACCCAGCCAGGGCGCGGAGATGTAATCCCGACCGGAGCGCTGCCGCCGCGGACCAGTTGGCCGTCCGCGCCGATGAGGGCGGCTTTCGAATTCGTCGTCCCCTGGTCGATTGCCAAGATCAACTGATCGGTTGGAACGCCGGACACAGGTACTCCTCCCATCGACTTCGAGCCATTCTCTTGCGTGTGCGCCACGGCTTATCGAAGGGCCCGCAGCTCGATCACTCCGCGTGGCAGGTTCGGTTCGGACTTGACGAACTCAGCCGTAATGATAGATTATGCAGTACCGCATGAATACTACCGATGAATAGTGTACTGGCTTCCAGGAGCGAGATGAGGCCCGAAACTCGTCGCCGCGTCATCATCGACACCGACGCCAAGAACGAGGCTGACGATCAGTTCGCGATCGTGCATGCGCTGTTGTCACCGTCGCTCGACGTCCGAGGTCTGATCGCTGCTCACTTCGGCCGCTCGCGCAGTGAGCGGAGCATGGAGGAGTCTCGCGACGAGATCGACCTGCTGCTGGAACTCATGGGCCTTGAGCAGCAGGTGACTGTCGCCAACGGGGCACCGACCGGAATCGCGACGAGCAGACGGCGCGGGATAGTGATGGCGCCCAGTTGATCATCGCGGAGAGCAAGCTCGCGAGCGCCCAAGAACCTTTGTTCGTCGCGTTCCTCGGACCGTTGACCGACATGGCCTCGGCGATCCTGCTCGACCCCGCGATCGTCGACCGCGACGTTGTCGTGATCTGGATCGGCGGCGTGGGCTACGGAGGCGTCGAGAGCTATCCCGGCGTCGAGTTCAACCTGCGCAACGACATCGCCGCAGCCAACGTGGTCTTCGACTCCGGCATCACCGTATGGCAGGTGCCCAGCAATGTGTACTCGCAGGTCTCGGTCAGCTACACCGAGCTTGAGGAGAAGATCGGTGGCACCAGCAAGCTCGCCGACTACCTGATCAATCAGCTGATCGAGTGGAACCGCACCTACTGGCCTGAACCGATCGAGTCCCGCTCGCTGGGAGACTCGCCGGCGATTTCGCTGATGCTGTACCCACGCGGCGGTAACTTCCGCATCGTGCCGGCCCCGCGATTCGGGCGGGAAGGCCACTACCTGCCGGGCTCCGGACATCCCATTCGGGTTGTCGAGTCCGTTGACGTCCGATTCCTGCTCGAGGACATGTTCGCCAAGATCCGCAAGTTCGGCCGGGAGCTCCGATGATCCTCCCTCACCACGAAGGAGAAAGTCATGATTGGTAACGCCCGCCGGATGATCGAACTAGACCGCTTCGCAGGAATTGGAGTCTCCAACCATGAGTGAACTGCCCGTCTTCGGCGCAGGTATCTGGCACTTCGCCACCTACAAGGACCGCTACGCGACCGAGGGCTATGGGCCGCCTGTCGGGTTGCTCGAGCAGATCGACAAGGCCGGCGCCGTCGGTGACCTGTCGGTCGTCGATCTCAACTGGCCGTTCGCCGGCTTCGACGGGACCCTCGACGACGTCAAGGCGGCGCTCGAGCGCAACCAGCTCCGCGCTGTCGCGATCACGCCAGAGATCTACAACCGGGACTACGTCAAAGGCTCGATCACCAACCCGGATCCCGCGGTCCGTGCCCAGGCGCTGACGCTGCTGAACGAGGCGACTGAGCTGGCCAAGGAACTCGGCTGCGACTACGTCAAGCTGTGGTTCGGCCAGGACGGCTGGGACTATCCGTTCCAGGTGAACTACCACGACATCTGGAAGCTGGCCGTCGACGGCCTCCGTGAGCTCATCTCTCCCCATCCGGAGATCAAGTTCGTGATCGAGTACAAGCCGCGGGAGCCGCGGAACAAGATCATCTTCCCGAATGCGGCCCGTACGCTGCTGGGAATCCAGCAGGTAGGTCTGGACAATCTCGGCATCCTGCTGGACTTCGGTCACTCCATGTACGGCCTGGAGACACCGTCCGATGCCGCGCAATTGTGCATCGATGCCGGCCGGCTGTTCGCGATCGACGTCAACGACAACTTCCGCGGCTGGGACGACGACATGGTCGTCGGCTCGGTGCATCTGGTCGAGACCTTCGAGTTCTTCTACACGCTGCGCAAGAACAACTGGGAGGGCGTCTGGCAGCTTGATCAATTCCCGTTCCGGGAGGACAGCGTGGAGGCCGCCAAGGCAGGCGATCCGCTTCCTCAAGGCGCTGCACGGGGCGCTGGACGCGCTGGACGTGGAGGCGCTGCGAGCTGCGCAGGCCTCTCACGACGCGCTTGCAGCCCAGCGGCTGGTCCAGAAGGTGTTGCTGAGCTCCATGGCGCGTAGCACCAAGCCCCAGGATTTGAACGCATGACTGCCCTAGCCCCCGAACACACCACCATGCCGGTCTTCCACCGGCTTCAGCCACCTGCGCATCGCGACGAGCAGATAGCACACATTGCGGAGGCGGCACGGCAGATCCGCATCCAGGACCTGAAGCTGGTCCATTACGCGGGCGCCGGTCACATCGGCGGCGACTTCTCGGCCATCGACATCCTGGCGACGCTGTACGGCGCCGTGCTCAACGTCACTCCCGAGACCGTCGATGATCCCGAGCGTGACCGTTTCATCCTGTCCAAGGGCCACATTGCCGGCGCGCTGTACACGACGCTGGCCGCGTTCGGATTCCTACCGGTAGAAGAGCTGGCGACCTTCCTGAAGCCACTGTCCAAGCTCAACGGCCATCCCAACCGCAATTACGTCCGCGGTATCGAGGCCAACACCGGACCGCTAGGGCACGGGCTGCCCATCGCGGTCGGTCACGCGCTGTCGGCCAAGCTGGACGTCTCTCGGCGGCGCACGTACGTGCTGGTCGGGGACGGCGAGTTGCAGGAGGGCAGCAACTGGGAGGCCATGATGGCCGCCTCTCAGTACGAGCTGGATCGGCTCACGGTGATCGTGGACCGCAACCGGCTGCAGCAGGGCGCGACAGTTCGTGAGACCAATGATCTTGATCCGCTTGATCAAAAGGCGGCGGCATTCGGCTTCGCCGTCGTCGAGGTAAACGGTCATGATCACGGCGAGCTGCTCGACGTATTGTCGGCGGTGCCGTTCCGGCCGGGCAAGCCGACGTTCGTCATCGCCCATACGCACAAGGGCCACCCGATCTCGTTCATGAGCAACAACGCCGCCTGGCACCACAAGGTCCCGTCAGCCGAACAACTGGAGCTGGCGCTCGATGAGCTTGCCGCTGTTGATCGGCAAGGAGGTGAAGCATCATGACCGACACCGATCTGAGGCAAGGGGGGACGACCCCCCTTGAACCCCCCGCCGCTTCGCGCGATCAAGCTCCCCAACTCTCCATAGCCGACCGGCCGCGCTACGACTGCCGCAATGCGTACGTCGAAACCCTCGCCGAGCTGGCGCACGAGAACCACCGCATCGTTGGCGTGGTGAATGACTCGGTCGGCTCCAGCAAGCTCGATGCGTTCAAGAAGGCTTTTCCCGACCGGCTGATCAATGTCGGCATTGCCGAGCAAGACATGGTCGGGGTGGCGGCCGGGCTGGCCAACGGAGGCAGGATCGCGTTCGTCTCCGCCGCGTCGTGCTTCCTGACCGGTCGGGCGTTGGAGCAGATCAAAGCCGACGTGGCGTACTCCAACCGCAACGTGAAGCTGTGCGGCATGAGCCCCGGAATGGCGTACGGCGAACTCGGCCCGACCCACCACTCGATCGAGGACATCGCGTGGCTGCGGGCCATCGACAACATGATCATCATCGTGCCCGCCGATCCCATCGAGACCGCCGCCGCTATGCGTTGGGCCGCCGAGATCGAAGGGCCGGTGTTCATTCGGGTCAGCCGGATGAGCGTTCCGGAGGTATACCCCGACGACTACACGTTCGTGCCGGGCAAGGCGATCACTCTCCGCGAAGGCAACGACGTCACCTTGATCAGCAACGGCACCGTGCTCTGGCGCGCTTTGGTTGCGGCCGAACAGCTTGCGTCGGACGGTATTGACGCCCGCGTGATCTCGATGCCGACTGTGAAGCCGCTGGACACCGAGGCAGTGCTCAAAGCCGCGCGAGAAACCGGTGGCATTGTCACCGCTGAGGAAGCCACCGTCGCTGGGGCCATGGGCGGTGCCGTCGCCGAGACCGTCGTACAGAACCACCCAGTCAAGATCAAGATCTTGGGCGTACCAGAGTTTGCGCCCACCGGCTCAGCCGGCTACCTGCTTGATCGCTATGGCATGTCACCTGACGGCATCGCCCAGGCGGCTGGCAAGTTGATCAGGGCTGATTGGCAGGACCTAGAGCTCGGCTATCAGCTCCGCTAGCTCGTCGTGGCTGAGTGCCATGCCTTCGAATGCTGCCAACGTGTGCATGGGCATGGTGCCGATTACCTTGACCAGTTCGGGATCCTGCAGGAGCCGCACGTCACGCTTGGTGAGGAGCTCGCGCCCACGCTCGTCGTCCAACCATTCGTGGAGGGTCGAGTCGGGGCCAAGCGGTAGAGACACGCGCGGAGCCTCGATGGTGATCGTTTCCGTTGCGGCCAGGTGCCGTGACGAGTTGCCTACCGCGATCATGAAATCACCGGATTCGACCACCCAGCGGTGGAAGCGCTGGGACCAGAACGCAAACGCTCGCTCGCCGAGCTGGCAGCTCACCCGCTGGGTCTCGCCGGGCTCGAGATGTACCTTCACGAATCCTTTGAGCTCCCGAAGCGGTCGCGCCACGGACGCATCCACGTCTCCGACGTAGACCTGGACGACCTCGCTTCCCCGCGCGCTGGCCGGTATTGGTGACCGACGCGGCTACTGTCACCATGAGATCACCGCCCGCGACGGAGCCGGCGACCGAGACGTCAACGTCGTCGATATGGAAACTGGTGTAGGACAGGCCGAACCCAAACGGATAGCTGACGTGCTGGATGAGCGAGTCGTAGGCGCGATAGCCAATGAAGATCCCTTCTCCGTACCTGACCACACCCTCTTCGCCGGGGAAGTTCAGGTAGGACGGGTTGTCTTGCAGCCGTGCCGGAATGGTTTCGGCGAGTTTGCCTGACGGGTTGGCGACGCCGAGCACAAGATCGACCGCGGCACCTCCGGCGGCCTGCCCCGATAGCCAGCATTCCAAGATCGCGGAGACCCTGTCCTCCCAGGTGGACGACCCGGACGACGCCGCCGTTTGCCAAGATCACGATCAGCCGATCATGCACGTCAGCCACGGCGTGCAACATCACGAGCTGGTTGGCGGGCAGATCAATGTGCGTGCGATCGAATCCCTCCGACTCATCCTCGCCAGGCAGGCCGAGGAATACCACGACATGATCAGCTTCGCGGGCGAGCTCTACCGCCTCCTGCCGCAGTTGCTCGTCGTCGTCTGTGTTTCCGATGCCGAACCCGGCGGCAAACCGCACCTCGGCATGGTCAGCGAGTGCAGATTGCAACTCATCGAGTGCCACGTCGACCCGAGTGGGATTGACCTGGGAGCTCCCGGCGCCCTGGTACCGCGGCGTACGCGCGAACTCGCCGATCACCGCCACCATGCTGCCGCGCTCCGGCTGCAGCGGCAGGACATGACCAGCGTTCTTCAGCAGTACCGCGGATTCGTGGGCAGCGCGCCGGGCTAGTGCGTGATGCTCATCGAAATCGACCGGCTCGTCCTCGGCGAGTGCGGGCTGTGACCGGTCAACGAGGCGCAGCACTCGGCGCGATGTCTCGTCCAGGATCGATTCGTCCAACGACCCGTCGCGTACGGCGGCGATTACTGCGGCGTCGCTGACACCGAAGTTGGGCGGCATCTCAAGATCTAGACCGCCGCGCAACGCGGCGACCCGATCATGGACCGCCCCCCAGTCCGAGACCACCAGGCCCTCGAAGCCCCACTCCTCCCGCAGCACCTCCGTGAGCAACCACCGATGCTCTGAGGCGTATGCTGCCGTTGATCTTGTTGTACGCGCACATGATCGTCCACGGCTGGGCGGACTTCACGACCCGCTCGAACGCCGACAGATAGATCTCTCGTAGCGTCCGCTCGTCGACTTCCGCACTAACTCGAAGTCGATCATCCTCCTGGTTGTTGGCCGCATAGTGCTTCAAAGAGGTGCCGATCCCTTGGCTCTGGGTGCCTTGCACCATCGCAGTTGCGAGCTCGCCGGCGAGCCACGGATCCTCGGAGACATACTCGAAGTTTCGACCGCATAGCGGCGAGCGCTTCATGTTGATCCCCGGGCCGAGCACGACCGAAACGCCGATCTTCTTCGCTTCCCGGCCCAACGCCTCGCCGACCGCACGGAAGAGGTCCGGATTCCAGGAGGAGCCGAGCGCCGATGCCGTCGGGAAGCAGGTCGCCGGGACGCTTCCGGAGAGGCCGACATGATCGGCCTCCTCCATTTGCGCGCGCAGGCCGTGCGGACCGTCAGAGACCATGATTCGTGGGATGCTCAGGCGTTCCACCGGCGCGGTGTGCCAGAAGTCCGAGCCAAGGCAGAGCGACGCCTTCTCCTCCAGCGTCAGCTCTGAGAGTCGATTGATGAAATCGCTTGCGACTTGGGGCACGACGAGCTCCTGTCAGGAGGGAACCGGGACCCCTCAATCACACCATCGGCACATGTACCGCGGCTTTCCGGGCCAGCAAGGGATGGGCACTGCCTCGAAAAAAATAGGACACATGTTCGACTCGAGCCTTCGGAATGACACTGCTCGGAGGGATCGTTTTCGTTCTCGCCTTAGCCCTGGGTATCGCGAGCCTGCCCTGGCTGTTCCCGTCGGACTGAACGCTGCGTTGCTGGCAGAGGTCACTGTTGTCCGGATCCAAAACCCCAGCCGCTCTTGCGGGGGTCCATCTCGCCAATGCGAACCCTCGTCCTACCGCAGCGGGCGCAAGTCCACACCGTCTTCTGCTCGTCGTTGTCCCGGCTGCTGACCCACTTGTGCGTGCGTACAAGGCAAATAAGTCGAGGCTTCACGGCCGCTTACCTTCTCTAGAGAGATGACGCTACGCGCCGGGCCATCCGGTTGTCCGCGGAGCCTGGTCACGGACCGCGTGCCCCAAAAACTCATGAACCCGGTCAACCCGGCCCTACTGTCCCGCCGGTTCAATCGTCGCGAGCCGTACGCGACGCCGACCAGTGCTGATCACGGCATCAAGCACTGCCGTTGGGTCCTTGTCGACATCGACAGGCAGAGATTTCTCCACCATCTCGAACGCGAAGCGGCCCAGGCTAGAGCCACAGAGGTCGAGGGGTATGACCGGACTGGGATTCGATATGTCCGTAGCTGGTGCGGCCCGAATCCCGCGGGTATCGGAACGCTGAACGCCAGGGACAACCCGAACGGGCCACATCTAAAAATGACTGCCTGGCTCGAGGTGGAGACTTTGCTGTGCCGCCCGATCAGCCGACCAGCGTTCATGATCCCGGCGAACTGGTCTACAAGAGGTGCATCTCCATCTCGGGCTCGTCCTCAACGAGGCGGTCACATGTTGGGCAGTACCACCTGGCTTCGAGGGGAGTGCGGCAAGCCGGATGCACGGGCGCTTCAGCGGTGACCGCGTGCCTGGCTCCCCAGTGTGCAAGCAGGCGGAGGGCTCCCGCGAGTTCCATGCCCTCCGCGGTCAGTTGGTACGCAGCGCGAGGTGGTCGGTCGGCATAAGGCCGCGACACGAGGAGCGCGTCCCGCTCAAGCCGCTTGAGGCGCTCGGACAAGATGTTCGGTGCGATTCCCGAAATTTCCTCGAGCAGCTCGTTGAAGCGCCGAGGTCCGGCCAGTAGCGCCTGTACGACGAGCAAGGTCCAACGATCGCCGACTCGAATGAGCGCTGCGGCCAGTGGGGAGGGTGCACGATCGCGCATGGCGGATTCCCGTTCGCTCACGGACCAACCGTATTCCATGAGCCATTGACACCTTCCCAGTGAATAGTAGATTGCAAGTTACTATCAACTGCGAAAGGAAGCGTCATGGGAGCACTCGACGGAATCCAGGAGGAGATCCAGCGCGTGGCTGAGCGGGTCAGTAACGCAGTCGTCGGGATTGGACAGCGCTGGGGCGTCGGATCGGGCGTCGTGATCGCCAAGGATCAAATACTGACCAATGCGCACAACGTGCGGGCCGACGAGGTCACTGTCACCTTCCCCGACGGGCACACCGCAGCTGGTCGAGTCCTGGGCCACGACATCGACGGAGACCTCGCCGTCATTGGAGTCGAGACCGGCGATTTGCCAACCATTGCGTGGGCAACGAACGGTCAACCGGGAATCGGTGCCGCCGTTTTCGCGCTCTCGAATCCGGGTGGGCGAGGACTGCGCGTCACGCTCGGTTTCGTGACGGGCGTCGAGCGGAGTTTCCGAGGACCCCGCGGCCGCCGTATTACCGGAAGCATCGAGCACGACGCTCCTCTGCTCCCCGGCTCATCGGGAGGCCCAATCGTCAACGCCGATGGTCAGCTCCTGGGGCTGAACACGAACCGTCTTGGCGAAGGTTTCTACCTGGCGATTCCGGCTGACGAGGCCTTGCGAGCTCAGGTGGACGCACTGGGCCGTGGGGAGTCGACGCAGCGGGCGCGGCTCGGCATTGGTGTGGTGCCAACCCATGTTGCCAGGCGCATGCGACGCGCTGTCGGTTTGCCGGATGCCGACGGGCTGCTGGTTCGTCTCGTGGAGGACAACAGCCCGGCCTCGCGGGCAGGGCTGGCACAAGGCGATTTGATTGTGCTGGCGGCTGGTCAACCTGTCAGCGGCGTAGATGATCTTTTCGAGGCCCTTGGAACAGCAAAGGACGGCGCCATCCAGCTCATCATTCTCCGTGGGGCAGACGAGCTCGCGATCGACGTACAGCTCGGCGCAGCTGCCGGCGACGCGCCCGACGCCGAGTAGGTCGAGCCGGGGCCAGTGATCATTGTCGCTGGTCCCGGTACCGCAGTCCCGTGCCCGAATCTGAAGATCGGGTCAGCGGTATCAAAGGGTACGTCGGACCGGCTGGCCTCCACGGCGGCCATGGATCGGGGTAGGTCGAAGGGTAGCGAGCCCTCCGGCTGAGCGGCTCCGAACACGATGTCGAGAAAGGCCTTGTCGCTGCTTCCGTAGCTGCCGAGGAGTGCAGCTGCCTCATCAGCCAGGTGAGCCAGGACGGCGGGACGATCAAGATAGACGTCAACGATCGTGGGTACCGCCGAACAAACGGCTGCATGATGATCACGTTCCGCGGCAGGAAACTCCAGCGAGCCGGCATGGAACATCGCCTCGAATCCTCCCGGCCTCGGTTCGTACGGGGCCTTGAGGCGTAGCAGGGCAACGTCCGCATCCGCCGGGTCGCCGACCACTTCGCCGTATTGGGACGCCACCTCTGCCGAGACACCTTCCACGTAGAGCCGGCATGGTCTGTCGAGCGGGAGTATTTGATCACGGTTGGTAAGCAGTGTGTACGCCCGACGCTGGGCATCTTCACCGGCAGCGACGAACTCGGCCTTGCCCACCGCGACAGCCGCATGATCAGGGTCGACATAGGGATTGTCGAAGAGCCCGAGGATGAACTTCTCCCGCAACAGCCGGCGTACCGACAGATCGATGCGCTCTTCGCCGATCCTGCCCTGCTCCACGAGTTGCACGACGAGCTCGGGGCGGGCCTCGCCACCGAACTGATCACAGCCGGCAGTCAAGATCATCTCGACCCGGGACAGCTCATCCAAATGCTCAACTCCCCACGCCCGAGCCGGCATCGGCTGGCCAAGGATGATCGCATCGGTCACGAGGCCCCAATCGGTGCAGACGATGCCGTCGAACCCCAGCTCGCCGCGCAGTAGATCAGTGATGATCCCTTTGTTGTAACCGAAAGCAACTGCCTCGTATTGGGTGTCCACCGGCATTCCGTAGTACGGCATGATTTGCGCTGCGCCGGCCGCGATCGCAGCCCGGAAAGGCTTCAGGTGGTATTCGAAATTCTTGCCCGGATAAACCTGTTCCCGACCGTAAGCGAAGTGCGGATCCTCACCATCCTGCTGCGGCCCGCCACCAGGAAAATGCTTCGTCATCGTCGACACGGATTCTGATCCCAGCTGCGCGCCTTGGAATCCGCGGATATAGGCCTGCACCAGAGCGCCGGTCAAGTCAGCGTCCTCGCCAAAACCGCCGCTGATCCGAGACCAGCGTGGCTCCGTTGCAAGATCAATTTGAGGATGTAGTGCCAGCCGGAGACCTACAGCGAGGTATTCCTGCCGGGCGATGTCGGCGAATTGTTCCACCAGTTCAGCGGAGCCGATCGCGGCAAAGCCGAGGGTCTCCGGCCACTGAGAAAAGGCACCTGCCATCGCAGCGGTTCCCGTGTTCTCGGTGAAGTGGTGCCGCGGGTCGGTGGACAGCGTGATGGGGATGCCGAGCCTGGTGTTCGCAGCCAGGCTTTGCAGCCGGTTGTGCCATTCGGCCAAGGCTCGGGCGTCCTCGGCTGTCCGCACCAGGTTGAAATGACTGAGCGCTTGAGTGTTGATCATGTGCTCGGCACTCTCGATGCCAAATGTCGAGCTCGGTTCGGAAAGGTCACCGCTGCCGATCACGATCATGGTCTGGAACAGCGTGCCGGCCTTCTCGGCCAAACTCATCCGGCCGAGAAGATCATCAACTCGTTGGTCGACGCTCAGCTTCGGGTTCTTGTAGTCCTCACCACTTCTGGATGACCTGCCCGCAGCAGTCGTACGCTCCACCATGCCTTGATCCTTCCGTAGCGGGCGAGTGGTCGAGTGCCGGGGGCGCGTCCCGAGCAGGGCGTCAGAGAGCTGTGAGCGGCCGTCCAAAACACGTCGGCGTTAGTGAGAGGCGTCTTGTGGGTATCGAATGCTTGGGCAGATAATCCCGGCAAGGGCACGTTGGTCCGCGGATAGCGAGGAGACGGCGTATGACTCAGCTAGACACCAACTGGTTCGACTACGCGATTCTCATCATTTATTTCGCCTTAGTCGTCACCATCGGAATCCTTGCCAGGAGAGCCATCGCTACTAGCGAGGATTTCTTGCTTTCCGGCCGATCCTTGTCCGCCTGGATCACCGGCATCGCGTTCATCTCGGCCAACCTGGGCGCGATCGAGATTCTCGGGCATGGCTGCGAATGGCGCGCAATACGGCCTCGCGACCGTGCACTTTTATTGGATAGGCGCGGTACCGGCCATGGTCTTCCTTGGCCTGGTGATGATGCCGTTCTACTACGGCTCCCGGGTCCGAAGCGTGCCGGAGTATCTGCTCCGCCGATTCAATCCAGCGACGCACCTGTGGAACGCCCTCACCTTCGCCGTCGCGTCGGTCCTCAGCGCCGGCGTCAACCTGTACGCCATGGCGCTCATCATCGAGGCTTTGCTCGGTTGGCCGACGTGGGTCTCTGTCGTCGTCTCTGCGGGTTTCGTGCTCATCTACATCTTTCTCGGTGGGCTGTCGGGTGCCATCTACAACGAAGTCCTGCAGTTCTTCGTGATCATCGCGGGCTTGATCCCGATCGTGGTCATCGGCCTTAAGGCGGTTGGCGGCTGGAGCGGCTTGATGCAGAAGGTGACCAGCCAGCCCGGACACGAGAATCACTTTGAAACGTGGGGAGGCACAGCAGTCGGAAACTGGACCAACCCGCTCGGCGACTGGATCGGCATCGTCATGGGTCTGGGCTTCGTGCTCTCCTTCGGTTACTGGACCACAAACTTCGCCGAAGTGCAGCGCGCGCTGTCAGCGAAGAACCTGTCGGCAGCAGAGCGGACGCCGCTGATCGGAGCGTTCCCGAAGATCTTCATCCCCTTCCTCACCATCGTTCCCGGTCTGATCGCGGTAGCGCTCATCCCGAATCTCGGCGAAGAGGGGAGCGGCACCAAATACAACGACGCCATCCCTATTCTCATGAACCAGTTCCTTCCGAACGGGACGCTCGGTATCGCGCTGGCCGGCCTGCTGGCGGCGTTCATGGCCGGCATGGCGGCGAACGTGAGCTCTTTCAACACCGTGTTCACCTACGACATCTGGCAGGACTACGTACGCAAGCACCGGCCCGATGGCTACTACCTGAATGTCGGCCGGATCGTCACCGTCGCCGGTGTCTTGATCGGCATCGGGACTGCGTTCATAGCGGCTGGGTTCAGCAACATCATGGTCTACATCCAGTCGCTGTTCTCGTTCTTCAATGCGCCGGTGTTCGCGACGTTCATCATCGCGATGTTCTGGAAGCGCACGACCCCGTGGGCCGGCTTCTCCGGCCTCGTGGCGGGCTTCCTCGGGGCAGTGATCTGGCAGTACCTCGTCGGTCCGAATATCGCGTACTTCTATCCGGGCGGTGACACGTCTGCCGAGATCAATGCGCAGATGCTCAACTTCTACGGAGCGATCGTCGCGTTTGTTGTCGACGCAGTGGTGACGGTGGCTGTGACTCTGGTGACCAAACCGAAGCCGGTAGAGCAGCTCGCCGGACTAGTCTGGGGAGTTCCAGATCCGGATGCAGGTGACCCGCACGAGGGCTACGTACGCCGCTGGTGGGAGTCGCCGAAGTTGCTCGGCTTCACCGCCCTCGGCCTCGTCGCCGTTCTGTCGATCCTCTTCATCTAGGAAAGGAGGAGATGAACATGGCTGACTCAGACTCCAGCCCCCGCCGTCGTCAGCCCCGCGGGGCGGACAAGCTCGGACCCGACTTTCACCCGGTTGATACTCGTCCGGAGGGCGCCAAAGAGACCGACGAATGGGAGGTCACACATTCCGCGGCCAGCAAGTTGTTTGACCTGCGGTATTTGATCGGTGGTCTCTTCACTGTCTACGGGATCATGCTCACTATTTCCGGATTCTTCACCTCACCTGAAGAATTGGCGAAGGCAGCTGGCATCAACATCAACCTCTGGCTTGGAATCCTCATGTTGCTCGTCGGTATCTTCTTCCTGGGCTGGGCGAGGCTCAGTCCGCAGAAGCCACCCGAGCACGAGCGCGGCCGATACCGACCGGCCAATGCCCATGCACTGACTCATCGGGTCACGACGTGCGCTGTGGCGAAGCCCAGCGCAGCGGCAGCGGTGCACACGATGAGCATGCCGAGCCCGTTGCACGCGGCGGCGACATAGCGACGATCTTCGATGAGCCGGACGGTCTCGAAGCTGGCGGTGCTGAAGGTGGTGTAGCCGCCAAGTAGGCCGGTGCCAGCAACAAGCTCCCATTGCTGAGGCATCGCCTGGCTCATTGCAAGACCGGTGAGGAATCCGAGCAAGAAGGATCCCGTGACGTTGATCACTGTGGTGCCCACTGGATAGCTGGACCCGATTCGCGCCTTGATCAGCCCGTCGAGGATCAGCCGCAGCGCAGCGCCGATTCCGCCGGCGACGCAGATCAACAGTGCGGCGACGGCGCCGCTCATCGTCTGTCCCTTCCATTGACGAGCGCAGGACGCAGGTGTCCGCGGGACAGCCAGATCCCGGCGATGGACGCTACGGCGCCAATGAGCGCCGTGCCGAAGGCGTACGCGATGGCGACACCGGGACGGGTGATCGCTAACGCTGCAGTTTCGGTCGCGAGCGCGCTGTAGGTCGTAAAACCTCCGAGGCCGCCGGTCCCTACGCCGAGCCGGACACGCCGGCTCCAGCCGGTGTCGAGGCTGCGGTCAGCGAGCAGCTCCAGGAGCAGGCCAAGCAAGAAGGCGCCGACAACGTTGATGCCCAGAGTCGCGACGGGTACCCCGGCCCACCTCGGCACGAGCAAGGTGATCACATATCGCAAGCCGGTTCCGACGGCACCGCCGAGCGCCACGATGGCGAGGTTTGACCAGGACAGATGGAGCGGTCGATGGCGATCTCTCATGTGTGCACCGGCACGACCACCACCGGTCTCGGCTGACGATGAGCGAGGTGCGCGGCGACTGAGCCGCCGAAGAACTCATGCATGCTGGACCGGACGCCGCCGCGCCGGCTCCCGACGATGATCATTTCGGCGCCGAGAACCTCGGCTAGCCGGTCGAGTGCATGCGAAATATCTCCAGCCAGCTCGCGGAATTCCACGCGTACGCCTTCTTGATCGGCTACTGATCGAATCAGGTGGGCCAGGCCGCCGTCAAAGACAGCGGTATTCCAGTCCGGCTGATCGGGGTCGATCGGTCGCGATTCCACAGATCCATCGGGATGTTCTGCGACGACGTAGCTGCCAGGTTCGACATTGGCGCACACCAGCACCGCCTCGAATTGGCGGGCGAACCGGGCGGCGTATCGCAACACCGCCAGCGGCTGCTTCGGCGTCACACCGACAACGATGTAGCGAGCGGTGTCCCCTCCCGTCATCGAAGGGCCTGCGTGCCGAGTACGGCGACAAGCTGATCAAAGACATCCGGCGAGCCGGCGACGATAGGGCCGCCGTGAAACAGGCTGCCATCTGACAGATAGTCGTTGACGCGGGCACCGGCAGAGCTGCAGACCGCAATGCCTCCCAAGCAATCCCAGGCGTTGATGTGTGCTTCGACGTAGCCGATCAACCGTCCGCATGCGACATCGCACAGCCCTAGTGCGCCGGAGCCGCTACGCACGAACATCCCGCCACCTCGCAGCAGGCGGTCCAGAACCGGAACGACCTGCTCCGGCCGGAGCCGAGGATTGCAGCCCAAGAAGGTGAGACCATCCTCCAGCGACTGCGCCGGCCGGGGCGCGATCGGCCGCCCGTTCAGTTCAGCAGTTCGCCGCGCGCCGCCGATGAACAACTCGCCTGCCGCAGGATTGTTGACCATCCCGAGCAGTACCTCATTCGAGCGCGCGTAGGCGATGGAGATACACCAGTTGGGCAGGCCGCTGAGGAAGGGTTGCGTTCCATCGATCGGATCGACGACCCAGATGCCGGCATCCTCACTACCTCTCACATATCCGGTTTCCTCACCGAGATAGGCATCGTCGGGGTATGCCGAGAGGAGCCGCTTCTTGATCAATTCCTCTACCGCGATATCGGCCTCCGAGACCATGTCCCGGGCACCCTTGCTGGTGATCGACAGGTCGTTCACCGAGCTGGAGTAGCGCAGAGCAAGATCGCCGGCCTCCATGATCAAGTCCTTGGTGAACTCGAATCGATCGTGTTCGTTGGTTGATGGCATCGTGATGATCATCTCCAAAGCCAAGCGGCGCCGCGTACGCCGCTGGAGTCACCGTGCACGGCTCGGACTATGGGCGTGTAGAAGCACGGTGAGAACGTTTCCTGAGCGAGTCTTGGGGGAAGATCATCATAGAGCTCGTCGACATTGGCCATGCCGCCGCCGAGCACCACAATGTCGGGGTCGAGCGTATTGACGACCACGGAGAGTCCGCGCGCAACGCGATCGACATACCGACGCCATACCAGCTTGGCCAGCCGATCACCGTCCCGCATTCGGACCACGATCTCCGCCGGGCCGCACTGGTCGGAGGGCGCCAGGTCGATACTGGCGTGTCGATGGTAGTCACGGGCGAAGGACCAGCCGGAGACCCAGCGCTCGAGGCATCCATACCTGCCGCAATAGCAGGCCGGTCCGGGGATCTCGGTGACGTCTGGTCGGGGAAGGGGATTGTGGCCCCATTCACCAGCGCTGTTGTTCGGGCCGTGATGAGCCTTTCCGGCCACGGCGACGCCGGCTCCGGCACCTGAGCCCAAGATCACGGCGAAGACGACATTATGCCCAACACCAGCGCCGTCGACCGCCTCAGACACAGCGAAACAATCGGCGTCATTGGCCACTCGAATCTCACGCCTCAACGTGCGTTGCAAGTCGGCCGCAACAGGGCGTCCATTGAGCCAGGTGGAACTTGCGCCCTTGGCCAGTCCGGTGCGCGGGTCGAGCGATCCTGGAATTCCAACTCCGACGGTCCCCGTTGCTCCGGCTTGCGACTCCACCTTGTCTACGACGGAGGCGACCGTAGCCAGGCAGCCCTCGTAGTCGGATCGCGGGGTGGCTTCACGCAATCGTGCGATGGGTTCTCGGTCGTCGCCGATGGCGATGGCCTCGATCTTGGTGCCGCCCCAATCAACGCCTACCAGCATGTTGCGGGCAAGGCTGCCTGGCGTGGCGTGATCCTCGCGCGCCCGGAGGCCAGGAAATCCCGAACGTCGTCCTGGTTGTCCACGACTACGACGTTATCTGCGCCCCCACCCCCGTGGGAGATTCTCGCGTTACCAGGATCAACAGGGATCACATGTCCAGCGACACCGAGCCGTACCATCCCCACTTGCCGACGGCATCCTGAACTCAACAACCCATCTGTGGGCATCAGACCTCCGGCGGAGGGCGGGAGATGACCCAAGCGGTGAACGCCTCGACCCCGTCAACGACCTGCTCGAATCGGATGGAATGGAACAGGTCGAACGTATGCTGCCCGCCTGACAGCTCGGCATACACGACCGGTTCAGTCGACCGACTTCGCAATCGTTCGGCCATGCATCGGGCGCTTTCCACCGGCACATAGGTGTCCTGATCACCATGGGCCAAGAAGATCGGCGGTGCGAGTGCGGCGTCATAGCCCATCGGTGAGGACGGTAGGTGGTCCTCGTGGTCATCGCCGTACTGCTGCCCGTAGTAGCCGTAAAGCGAGATCGCAGCGACGATCGAGGTGTCCGTGCGCTCGAAACCCGGCTGGAATGCCGGCTGGTTCGGCGTAAGAGCGGCAAGCATCGCCAGGCTGCCTCCGGCAGAGCTGCCAGCGGCGAAGATCACCGCGGGGTCCGCGCCGTACTCGAAACCTCGTTCTCGCACCCAGGCAATGACCTTCTTGAGGTCGATCAGATTGTCAGGAAACGTCGCGGCTGGCCTCAGCCGGTAGTTGGCGCTCAGGCACACCCAACCCTGGCTCGCGAGACGGTAGAGCAGAGGCCGGGCCTCCCGGCTCTTCCTCCCGCTGAAGAAACCGCCCCCATGCAGATACACCAGCGTCGGCCCGGTAGGCGGCTGGAAACGTGGGCGGTAGAGATCGAGGAGGTTCCACCGGCCCGCGTCGCCGTAGCCGATGTTCGGCAGCCGCTCGACATCGCGCCGACGGACTAAGATCGGCAGGACCAGAATGCGAAACCAGGGAAGCCGACGGCGCAGCCGCGCGGCAATTACTGGATCGAGGTTGTTACGCCAACCCGTCCCCAGACCTTCGTTCAAGGCACCCTCGACTGCAGCGCCCGCACGCCATCCCCGCCACGCGATCACTCCGAGGCCAGTCGAGGTCAGGACGGCCAAACTGCACACCACCCAGCCGCCCGCCGTGTCGATATCACCCTCGCCAAAGGCCAGCAGCGTAGCGGCGAGGATCCAGTAGAAGGCCACGAACGGCAGCTCGTTGATCACCAGTCCGAGCCACCAGCTCAGCAGCCCGAGTGTCCGCGGTCGGCGCAGTGGCGCCAAGGCGAACGCGCTGCAGCACGCCACGAACGCGACAGACACCAGATAACCGACGGGCATCCCGTCCGATTATTGCCGGCGACGGCACTCATGTCGCCAGCTTCGGCAGCAGCCGGCAAGTTCGGCCGGGTCGGGACAGTCCAGGCGAGGCCGACGCATTACCACCGGCTGAGGGAGCCAGGCCGCGGCGATCCCACGGCGCCGGATAGCCGCGGGCTTCCACGGCTACCACGCCTCGATTCAGGGTGCAATTTGTCGGCGGGGCGATGAGTTTCGGCTGCTGGGAAGTCACACACGTGACGAGAAGCCTGTGAGAGTTAGCTCACCCGAGGAGAGGAACCGTCATGGACTGGAAGATCGAGGTCATCGTCGTACCCGTCACCGACGTCGACGAGGCGAAGAGGTTCTATACCGAGCAGATGGGGTTCACCCTCGATGTGGACCACGCCGCCGGCGAGCACTTCCGCGTGGTGCAAGTGACGCCACCGGGCTCCGCCTGCTCGATCACCTTCGGGATCAACGTCGGAGCTGGCGAGCCGGGCAGCGTTAAGGGCATACACCTCTGCGTCGACGACATCGAGGTCGCCGACGAGCAACTCAGCGGCAAAGGCGTGGCGACCAGCGGGATCAAACATTTCGGGCCGACCGGTCAGATGGAGGACGGGCCTCACCCCGAGCGCGCCGATTACGGCTCCTACATCTTCCTCGACGACCCGGACGGCAACTCGTGGGCGGTCCAAGAGGTTAAGCACAACGTCCGCTGATTCGTTCGACCGTGGAATCTTTGGGGCGACACATAGACCTTTGGGGCAGCTATCTGATCGGATGACTGAGAACCAATACGTTCCGATGTGTCGCTCGTATGTTCGAAAATGTCAGTGCAGGCTGAGAACATGAATTCATGACGGGGGACGACCAAGACGACACATCAATAGCCCGGGAGCGGGTCGTCGATGCGCGCCGCGACGCCGCGGTTGCGTTGGCTCGACTCGCCGCGGTGGCGGTGGCCTATGCGGATGCGCGGATTGCCGACGACACGGCAGCAAGTGTCGGTACAGGCAGAACTCGGCGGATCCGCCCGGGTGAGTTCGTGGCCGACGAGCTTGCGCTCCTGCTGCGCGACCAGCCGTATCAGGTGCGCTGCCTGATCGCCCGCAGCCGCCGACTCGCCACTGCTATGCCGACCGTGTGGGAGGCGTTTCGGCGCGGCGAGTTGGACGCCGAGCAGATCCGGATCATCGATCGGGTCGCCAGGCGGGTCACCGAGGCCGCCACCTTGGCCGCCCTCGACGAGCAGGCCGTCGCCGCCGCGCAGACCAGGTCGCCGAAACAGCTCCAGGTGTGGCTGCTACGACTCGTCGTGCAACTCGAACCGCTTGCCTTCCAGCAGCGGCACTGCCACGCCTTGGCCGAACGGCGGGTCACCGTGGTACAGGGCGCGGACGGCATTGGCTACATCACCGGAGAAGTGTCGGCGGCCGACGCCGGCGCTATCGATGCGATGTTGGCCGCCTCCGCACGCAATCTGGGCGCCGACGATCCCCGCACTGAGCAGCAACGCCGCGCTGACCTGTTCGCCGACCTGCTCCTTGGCCGCATCGCTTTCGATCGACCCGACCGTGACGAAGAGGAGGACGATGAGACGCCTCAGACGATGGAGCCGCCGCCGAATCGGAGTGGCTGGAGGTCGAGAACATTGACCCTGACACTGGCGAGTTTCTCGGCACCCAACTGCAACCCCTGGATGCTGACGGGGAGCCAATCGGAGCGCTCTTCGAGGCGGCATCGACGAGCAAGCCGGCTGCCAAACCACGGTTGATCAAACGGCCCCAGACCAACCGCATCGGGGTGGTGGTGCCGCTGGCCAGCCTGCTCGGCAGCAGCGACACGCCAGCCGAACTCGTCGACCGATCTGGATTCATTGCCGGAGAGATGCTGCGGGACCAAATCGCCGCAACCTTCGATCCCGACAGCCGCGATGAGGTGCTGTTCACCCGGCTGCTGACCGACAACGGAGGCCGACTTCTCGACGCCACCGAACTCGGCCGGTACCCGTCACGGCGACTGGCTGGCGCGATCAAGATTCGCGCCGGCAGCTGCCGCTACCCAACCTGCACCGTACCCGCGGACCGGTGCGATCTTGATCACCACATACCAGTGCCAGAAGGCGAAACCTCGGGACGAAATCTGGACCCGTTCTGCCGGCGACACCACCGCGGCAAGACTTTCGCCTGGCTCGCCTGCATCAGAGACGACTACGGCGTCGACTGGACCATGCCCGACGCCGAACACTACCGCTGCTTCGACGACCCACTACCGACCGGACGAGCAGCCTGAGCTGAATTGGTCTAGTTGATCTCGGGAAAGTCAAGGGTGCTCGTGGAAGATGTCGATCTTGTTTGGATCGCGTTCGATGACCTCGATCAGCTCACCGCCCTGCGGCCGTGTCCGGGTGTAGCGTGACAAGGTCCACCGTGTCATGAGGAGAAGACCAGATGCGATTTCGCTTTGCCCGTCGATTCCCATCCAGTGCCGTTGCGGCCGTCGCTCTGCTATGCGCCCTAACGAGTTGCGGCGGAAGCTCTGCGCCGAGCGGCGCAAGTTCGCCCGCTGCCACTGCCGCATCGACGACTGCCGCATCGAGTTCCCCCTCGCCATCCGGCGCAGCGACGGAGGCGTGTGCCGACGTCGCGGCACTCAAGTCCTCGCTCGAGGCACTCACCAACGTAAAACCGCTGCAGGACGGCGTCTCGACGTTGAACACCGCGATCGACAACGTAAAGACAAATCTGGACAAAGCGCAGGCATCGGCGTCGGAGGCTCTCCAGCCCGACGTACAGCAAGTGAAAACGGCATTCGACCAGTTGCAGACCGCGGCAAGCGGCTTGACCACCAGCAATCTCAAAGAGAAGGCGCCGGCCATCGCAACTGCACTGGCGCAGGTCGCGGCCGCAACGAAGGCGCTTTCCGCCACGCTGGCCGAGGCCTGCCCGGGGAGTTGAGGAGGAGCTGTGATGGCTGAGCACCCCAATGCCGAGCCCATCCGTCGGGCGTTCGACGGTTTCGCCACCGGGGACATGGCACTGATGAGGTCGCTGGTTGCCGAGGAGACCGTGTGGCACATTCCAGGCAGGGGTCCGCTAGCTGGTGATCACTATGGCCGCGACGCTGTGTTCGAGATGTTCGGCCGACTGGTTCAGGCGTCGGAGGGGACCTTCACTCAGGAGCTCCACGATGTGGTGGCCAGTGATGATCATGCCGTCGCCTTGACGCATGCGACCGCGCAGTCGTGGCGACTTTCGTTACGACGCCAATGACGCATGGGTCTTCCACCTGCGCGAAGGGGAGATCGCTGAGGCCTGGTGGCGTCCCGAGGATCTCTACGCCGCCGACGAGTTCTGGATCAGCTAGGCGGGTCGTCCCGACCGCAAGGCTCTGAGCGTGCTGTTGCGTCGCTTACGAACGAGCGCTCGGAGGGTACCGGCATCGCGGTAACCGACTGCGGCCGCGATGGCGCCCATCGACATCGATGTGTCACGGAGCAGGAACGTGGCCTCGTCGAGGCGTACCTGATGAATGAAGTGCAAGGGCGACATGCCGACAACCGAGGCTGTCGTACGCTGCAATGTACGTTCGCTGATACCAAGATCACGCGCGGCGTCTGAGATCCGCAACGGCTCCGACAGCCGTTCCCGAACCCAACGCTCGAACTCCGCCATCGTTGGATCGGCCCGGGCGAGCAACGCGGGCATGGCGAACGCCGCTTGCGAGGGACGGTCGCCGATGAGCAGATACCGCGCGGTGAGGTCGGCCAAGCTCGGGCTGTGCTGCTGCACGATCGACAGGGCTAGATCGATGTGGGCGAAGGCGGCACCGGCAGTGGTGATCCGCGCATCGCTGCGCAATGGTCCGAGTCTCGTCCAGCAGTACCGCCGGATAATGGCTGCGAAACGCGGGACCGAGCCACCAGCTGGTCGTTGCCAACCGTCCGTCGAGCACACCGGATTCGGCCAAGAAGAAGGTTCCCGTGCACGCGCCGGCCAGCTCCGTGCCGTTGGCGTGACTGTCCCGAATGAGGTCGAGGGCCCCGTGTCCCCGTACGGTGTCGATGATCGCCTCAGGGGTCTTCACTCCCAACGCAGGCATGATCAACAGTTCCGGAAGTCGCCCCATCTTCTTGACAGGGACGGTGTCACTATGAAGCCGTTGCCTGTCCGGACCTGCTTCTTCAACCCGACGATTGTGACCGTGAATGGGGTTGGCGATGCCGGCACGTCCTGCCGCAGCGCGTTCGCGGTCGCGAGGATGTCGACCACTGCTGAGAGCCCTGAGTCGAAGCAGCCGTCCACCGCGAGAACCGCGACGTCCACGTCGGAAATGATACTCAACGTGGCGGGTCCGCCACTACCGATCAGTCGTTTGGATACGTACGGTGGGGACATCCTGGGAGGGAGTAGAAGATGAGTCCGACATTCGGGGTCCTCGCCCTGCTCCAGGCCAAGCCCGGCAAGGGTGAGGATCTGGGGAAGTTCCTGGAGGGTGGGCGCGATCTCGCTGCTGCGGAGCCGGGCACGGTGACATGGTACGCGTTCAAGATCAGCGACACCAGCGTACGGGATTTTCGACACCTTCGATGACGACGCGGGCCGGCAAGCGCATCTCAATGGCCAGATTCCTGCGGCGCTGGGCCAGGTGGCCGACGAGTTGCTCGCCAGTGCACCTGACATCCGTACGGTCGACATGGTTGCGGTGAAGTAGCGGGCCCATGGCGCAGCTACGCCTCCCTATCGAGCCCGAATGAGAAGGCCCTAGTGAGAAGGGGGGAAGACGATGCAGGTACCGGCTCCGTTCGAGTACGAGCGCGCTTCGAGTGTTGACGATGCCATCGCGCTGCTGGAGCGGCATGGTGAGGATGCACGGCTGATCGCCGGTGGGCACAGCTTGTTGCCGTTGATGAAGCTGCGGTTTGCCTCGCCCGAAGTTCTTATTGACATCAATGATCTGACGGAGTTGCAGCGCATTTCGGTGGCAGGTGATCAACTCCGGATCGGAGCGATGGTCCGCCATGCCGACCTGCTCGCGTCGGCCGTCGTCGGTGAGCACTACCGGATCCTGCATGACGCGGAGCGTGTGATTGCCGACCCTGTGGTCCGAAACCGAGGCACGATCGGCGGATCGCTGTGCCACGCCGACCCTGCCGAAGATCTTTCCGCCGCGCTCGCTGCGATCCGTGCGGAGGTCGTGATCAAGAGCTCGAGCGGCGAGCGGGTCGTACCCGTACGCGAGCTTTGCACCGGCCCCTTCGGGACGGTCGTCGGTCCGGCCGAGATCGTCACCGAGATTCGTCTACCGATCCGGCCGGGCACAGGAAGCGCGTACAGCAAGGTGGAACGGCGAGCCGGTGACTATGCGGTAGCCGCGGCGGGTGCGGTCGTCACATTGGACGGTGACACGATCAGCGAAGTGGGTCTCGGCCTAGCCGCGGTTGGGGCGCCGCAATTTGTTG
>CAVQIU010000034.1:0-144426 GCA_963712625.1 uncultured Actinomycetota bacterium | reverse complement strand
GTCATCGTCGCAGTCGCGCCGAGTGCCGGACCGCACTCGGCGAGATTGCCGATGCGCTCGCCGCGGCCGATCAGCGGATCCGCGTTGTCGACAACCCGGCGTCGCGGACGCCTTCGGCGCTCAACCTCGGTATTGCCGCCTCCACACACAAGATCATCGTGCGGGTCGATGGGCACGGCGAGCTCGGCGAGGGCTACATCCAGCGGCCGTCGAGCTGCTCGACGAGACCGGCGCGGCCAATGTCGGCGGGGTCATGGACGCGCAGGGCACGACACCGTTCCAAGAAGCTGTGGCCACGGCGTATACGACGCGACTCGGACTGGGCGGTTCAGCGTTCCACCTGGTCGAGTCGCCAGCAGCCGGCGGAGACCGTCTTCCTCGGCGTGTTTCGCAAGGATGCGTTGATCGCGGTCGGTGGCTTCGACGAGACGATGCATCGGGCCCAAGACTGGGAGCTCAACTATCGGCTGCGGACGACCGGTCACAAGATCTGGTTCTCCCCGAGCTGCGGGTCATCTATCGACCGCGTTCCACCCTTCGCGCGCTGGTCAAGCAGATGTATGACACGGGGACCTGGCGCCGCGAGCTTGTCCGCCGGCTATCCCGAGACCGCCAGCGGCCGCTATCTGGCCCCTCGCTGTCGGTTGGGTTGCTGTCGGTTCCCTGCTGGGCCGTTTGGCTGGCCGGTCGGCTCCGGCTGCTGCGGCTCGGCTCGCTGGCCCCGCCGGCTATCTGGCGTGATCCTTGTCGGCGCGCGGCCACCGGCCGACCGATGTCGGCAGCGGCCCGACTGCGGTTGCCGCTGGTGTTGGCGGCGACCCATCTCGCTTGGGGCGCGGGCTTCCTTATCGGCCGGCGGCCCAGCCATCAGTCAGGCAATTTGACATTATGTCCTAACAAAGTGATAATTGAGTTCATGCCACTTGTTCGCATCGACGTCCAGGAGGGTCGGACGCCCGCCGAGCTGCGCAAGATCGCCGACGTCGTCCAGGACGTCATGCTCGATGTCTTCGCTGCACCGCCGCGGGATCGCTACCAGATCATCACCGAGCACCCGGTGGGCCACATCATCGCCGAGGACACCGGGCTCGGTTTCAGCGGACCGACGGCGTCGTGGTCATCCAGATCTTCCAGCAGGGCCGGTCGACCGAGCAGAAGCAGGCCGTGTACGCCCAGCTCGCCAAGCGACTGGAGGCCGAGTGCGGCGTCAGGCCGAGGACCTGATCGTCTCGGTGGTGGCCAACGGCCGCGACGACTGGTCCTTCGGGCTGGGCCGCGCCCAGTTCCTGGAGGGGGACCTCTGACCTCTCGTCGAGAGATATGACTATTTGTCTGTACAAATCTTGTCTGTTCAAATCACCGACAGGCTACTACGTGGCCGCATACGGTGCTCGGGCCGCTCCGGCCTGATCCCATCTCGAAGGAGAGCGATGAGCAGCGATCCTGCTCGACCGTCCGGACGCACAGGTTGAGCCGCTGGAGGTGCTGACCTTCGGCCGCAGCGGTGTCGACATCTACCCGCTGCAGATCGGCGTCGGGCTGGAGGACGTTCAGACCTTCGGCAAGTACCTCGGTGGCACGACGGCCAACGTCGCCGTCGCCGCGGCCCGGCTGGGCCGCAATGCCGCGATCATCACCGGCGTCGGCAACGATCCGTTCGGTCGCTTCGTCCGCAGAGCGCTCCGCGAGCTCGGCGTCGATGACCGCACGTGGTGACCAACACCGAGTACGCCACCCCGGTCACGTTCTGCGAGATCTTCCCGCCGGACGACTTCCCGCTCTGGTTCTATCGCAAGCCGACCGCGCCAGACCTGCAGATCAAACCCTCGCGACATCGACTTCGATGCCGTACGCGCGACCCGGCTGATGTGGCTGTCGGTCACCGGCCTCAGCGAGGAGCCCAGCCGGGAGTCCCACTTCGCCGTTCTCGAGGCTCGCGCCCGCAAGCAGTTCACCGTGCTTGACCTTGACTATCGGCCGATGTTCTGGGACACCCCGGCACACGCCACCGAGCAGGTTCAGAAGGCGCTGCCGCACGTCACGGTCGCAGTCGGCAACCGCGAGGAGTGCGAGGTCGCGGTCGGCGAAACCGAACCCGAGAAGGCCGCCGACGCCCTGCTGGACGCCGGGGTCGAGCTCGCGATCGTCAAGCAGGGCCCCAAGGGCGTGCTCGCCAAGACCCGCACCGAGCGGGTTGAGTCGCCCGCCGATCCCGATCCGACCGCTGAACGGTCTGGGCGCCGGCGACTCCTTCGGTGGCTCGCTCTGCCACGGACTGCTGGCAGGCTGGCCGTTGGAAAAGATCTTGCAGCACGCCAACGCGGCCGGCGCCATCGTCGCCTCCCGGCTGGAATGCTCGACGGCGATGCCGACCGAAGCCGAGATCGAGACCCTGCTCGCCGGCGGTGACCCCAACGAGCATCTCGCCGACTCGCTCGCCGTGCACTTCGAGACCGCGAGCCAGCGATGAGCACCGTGACCGACGCGGCGTCGGGAACTCAGTTCGCCCGCTCGATCGCCGAGATCAACGAGATCCGCAGCCGCGACCCGGGCGGATCAAGCGGCTGCTCGCGGCCCGCCGCAAACGCGAGCTGTTCGGGCCGGACGGCAAGCTCATGATCGTTGCCTGTGACCATCCGGCACGCGGCGCCCTGAGTGCTGCTGGCAAGCCGACCGCGATGGCCAGTCGCACCGAACTGCTCGACCGGCTGGTGACGGCGCTGACTCGCCCGGGTGTCGACGGCCTGCTCGCCACCGCCGACATCGCCGAGGACCTGCTGATGCTCGGCGCCTTGGAGGACAAGCTGGTCTTCGCCTCGATGAATCGTGGCGGGCTACAGGGTGCGGCTTTCGAGATGGATGACCGCAATACCGGCTACGACGTAGCTGGCACGATCGATGCCCGGTACGAGGGCGCCAAGATGCTGCTTCGGATCGATCTCGACGATCCCGGCACGGTGGCCACCCTCGAGCGGTGCGGCAAGGCAGTCACCGAGCTCAACCGGGCCGAACTGATCGCGATGGTGGAGCCGTTCATGTCCAGTCGTTTCAGCGGCAAGATCGTCAACGACCTTTCCCCGGACGCGGTGATCAAGTCGGTGCACATCGCGCAAGGTCTGGGCGCCTCCAGCGCGTACACCTGGATGAAGCTGCCGGTGGTCCACGAGATGGAGCGGGTGATGGATGCCACGACGCTGCCCACCTTGCTGCTCGGCGGTGATCCCGACAGCGCGCCGGACGAGACGTACGCCGCGTGGCAGGCCGCGCTTGCGCTGCCGTCGGTGCGGGGGCTCGTCGTCGGTCGCACCATGCTCTATCCGGCTGACGATGACGTAGCCAAGGCGGTCGACACCGCCGTCTCGCTCGTCCGCTCGTGATCATGGAATCCAGCTATCTGCTGCGGTCCGGGTCATGCCGGGTCGAGTCCTTACGAGGTCGAGGTGACACCCGAGTCGGCGGGTTGGGGCTACTCCTCCCTGAAGATCATTTCCCTCGAGTCGGCAGGCAGCCACCGCTTCAACACTGGCTCTGACGAGGTGATCGTGCTACCGCTCAGCGGGTCGGTCTCGGTACAGGCCGGTGACGTTCGCCTGCGAGCTCGGCGGTCGGTCGTCGGTCTTCGAGGGGCCGACGGATGCGGCGTACGTGGGCCTTGGTCAGGAAGTGAGCCTGCAATCCGCATCCGGCGGGCGGTTCGCTCTTTGCGGTGCGCGTACCGGATCCGCCCTCCCGACGCGCTACGTCGCGGCTTCACAGGTGCCGGTTGAGCTACGCGGTGCCGGCCAATCCAGCCGTCTGGTACGGAACTTCGGCACTCCCGGGTCGCTGGACGCTGCCAAGATCATCGCCTGTGAGGTGATCACCCCGGCCGGCAACTGGTCCTCCTACCCAGCACACAAGCATGACGAGGCGACCGAGACCGAGTCGGAGTTGGAAGAGATCTATTACTTCGAAATCGCCGCGGGGCCTGGCGGCCAGCCGGGATTCGGATTCATGCGGACATCCGCCTCACCTGGCCATGACATCGACGTACTGGAAGAGGTCCATGATCGCGACACGGTGCTAGTGCCGTACGGCTGGCACGGGCCATGCGTCGCCGCGCCCGGATTCGACATGTACTACCTGAACGTCATGGCGGGTCCGGGTGCTGAGCGCGCATGGAAGATCAGCGACCATCCCGACCAGGCGTGGGTACGCGGCACCTGGGAGACTCAATCAGTCGACCCGAGACTCCTTTCGCAGACAGTTCAGGAGGCTTGAGATGCCATGCGACACCGATGCGATCTAACCGTGGCGCAGGCGGTGGTGAAATTCCTCGGCGCGCAGTACTCCGAATCCGACGGCGATGAGCAAAAGCTCTTCGCCGGGTGCTTCGGAATCTTCGGTCACGGCAACGTCGCTGGTATCGGCCAAGCGTTGCTGCAAGCCGAGCTCGAAGAGCCCGAAACGCTGCCGTACATCCTGGGGCGTAACGAGCAGGCGATGGTGCATACCGCCGTCGCGTACGCCCGGATGAAAAACCGGCTGCAGACCTACGCAGTGTCGACGAGCGTCGGCCCGGGCGCGACCAACATGGTCACCGGCGCGGCGTTGGCAACGATCAACCGGCTACCCGTGCTGCTGCTACCGGCCGATACGTTCGCCGACCGCAGCGCTTCACCGCTGCTGCAGGAACTGGAACTTCCGCAGTCTGGCGACGTCACGGTGAACGACGCTTTCCGGCCGGTCTCGAAGTACTTCGACCGGATCTGGCGCCCCGAACAACTGCCAGCGGCCCTGCTGTCCGCGATGCGAGTCTTGACGGATCCGGCCGAGACCGGCACGGTCACCCTCTGCTTCCCCCAGGACGTGCAGGCTGAGGCCTACGACTGGCCAGTTGACCTTTTTGACAAGAGGGTCTGGCATGTCGCGCGACCGCTACCAGAGCGATCCGTGCTGGAGGCGGCGGCCGCGATCATCAAATCCGCAAAACAACCGCTGATCGTTGCTGGCGGTGGTGTCACGTACTCGCGCGCCCAGGATGCGCTGGCCGCTTTATGCGAGGCGACCGGTATTCCGGTCGGTCAAAGCCAAGCCGGGAAAGGGACCTTGGTCTACGACCATCCGCAGTGCCTTGGTGCGATCGGCTCCACCGGGACGACCGCGGCGAACGCTGTCGCTCGCGACGCCGACGTGGTGATCGGCATCGGCACCCGCTATTCCGACTTCACGACAGCGAGCCGGACCGCCTTCCAGAACCCGGGAGTTCGGTTCGTCAATATCAACGTCGCTGGGTTGGATGCGATCAAGCATGCTGGCCTCGCCGTCCAGGCCGATGCCCGCGAGACCCTCGAGGCGCTGCTGCCATTGCTCGACGGTTACCGGGTTGACGACGGCTACGCCGCCAAGTACGGCGAGTTGGATGCCGCCTGGGACGAGACGGTGCAAAGGGTCTACCTGCCTGAAACCCCGAATGCCGGTGCCGACGGCCTGCTCACCCAGAACGAGGTGATCGGGATGGTGAACGAGCTGTCCGACCCACGTGACGTTGTGGTCTGTGCCGCGGGCTCGATGCCAGGTGATCTGCACAAGCTGTGGCGGACTCGGGACCCAAAGGGCTACCACGTCGAGTACGGCTACTCGTGCATGGGTTACGAGGTTGCCGGCGGGCTTGGCGTACGACTTGCTTGTCCCGACCGCGATGTTTTCGTCATGGTCGGCGACGGCTCCTACCTGATGATGGCGACCGAGCTGGTGACCGCGGTGCAGGAAGGCATCAAGATCATCACAGTGCTGGTGCAAAACCACGGCTTCGCCTCGATCGGCTCACTGTCGGAGTCGCTCGGCTCGCAGCGCTTCGGCACCAGGTATCGCTACCGGAACCCGCAGAGCGGTCGATTGGACGGCGACAAGCTGCCTGTTGATCTTGCCGCCAACGCCGCGAGCCTGGGTATCGAAGTGATCAAAACGACAACACCCGGTGAGTTCGCCGAAGCGATCAAGGCGGCCAAGGCAGCTGATCACAGTGTCGTGATCCATGTCGAGACCGATCCGCTGATCGACGCTCCGGACTCGGAGTCCTGGTGGGACGTCCCGGTCAGCGAAACCTCGACGCTCGACTCCACCCAGCAAGCACGCAAGACATACGACGAACACAAGGCGACTCAGAAGCTGTACCTGTAAGGAGGTTATGTGTCCACGATCACCATCGGCACCGCACCGGACTCGTGGGGAGTCTGGTTCCCCAGCGATCCCGAGCAGGTACCGCCGAGGTGTTCCTGAAGGAGGTCGCCGAGGCCGGGTATGAGTGGATCGAGCTCGGCCCCTATGGCTATCTGCCGAATGACCCGGGCGAGCTGCAGAGACAGCTCGACGAGCATGGCTTGGCGGTACTGGCCGGTACCGTCTTCGAGCACTTGCATCGTCCGGATTCGTGGGACGCAGTGTGGACGCAGGTGACCGACGTGGCGGCGCTGACCCAGGCCCTCGGCGGGAAGCACATCGTGGTGATCCCCGACGTGTGGCGGCACCACAAGACGGGCGAGCCGGTGGAGAGCCGTGAGCTCACCGCCGAGCAGTGGAAGCAGAAGACCACCGGCCTGGACGAGCTTGGACGGCGGATCCTCGACGAGTACGGGCTGCACGTGCAGTTCCACTCCCACGCCGACAGCCATGTGGGCTACCAGCCAGACATCGAGCGACTCCTGGAGTCGACCAACCCGGAATGGGTGAACCTCTGCTTCGACACCGGGCATATCGCCTACTACGGCGGCGACTGTCTGGAGTTGATCGAGAAGTATCCCGATCGAATCGGCTACCTGCACCTCAAGCAGGTCAATCCCGCAGGTCGTCGAGCAGGTGCTGGACAAGGACCTCTCCTTCCCTGAGGCCGTCCGGATGGGCGCCATGATCGAGCCGCCGCTCGGCGTTCCGGACATGCCTCCGCTGCTGGAGGCGGTGTCGGCTCTGGGCCGTGACATCGAGGGCATCATCGAGCACGACCTTTACCCGTGCTCGCCGGATCTGCCCACTGCCTATCGCGAAGCGGACCAAGGCATATCTCAGCTCCTGCAGCGGAGCGAACATCGAGTTTCGGAGGGAGCCATGAGTGATGACCTGAGAATCGCCGTCCTCGGCGTCGGCATGATGGGCGCCTTTCACGTCGACGCGCTGAGCAAGCGGGTGCGTGGCGCGCAGGGTCACGGTGGTCAACGACTTCCTGGCTGACAAGGCGGCCGAGGTCGCGGGCGCGGTCGGAGCACGGGTTGAGGCCGATCCGATCGCGGCCATCAACGATTCCGACGTGGATGCGGTGCTCATCGCCACCCCGGGTGCCGCCCATGACGAACAGGTCAACGCATGCCTCGATCGGGGCATCCCGGTGCTCTGCGAGAAGCCACTGACCACTGACATCGCCTCCGCCTACGCGATCGTGCAAAAGGAAAAGGCGCTCGGCACGCAGCTGATTCAGGTCGGCTTCATGCGGCGCTTCGACCCTGAGTACGTCGCACTGCAGAAGTTGATCGCCGACGGCGGCCTGGGCAAGCCGCTGATGGTGCATTGCACCCATCGCAATCCCGCGGTTGGTGATCATTTCAATTCCGAGTTCATGATCAGGGACTCGGTGGTCCACGAGGTCGACTCGGTCCGGTTCCTGCTGGGTGAGGAGATCACCAGCGTCGAGGTGATCAAGGGCGCTGCCACCGGCAATGCGCCGCACGGCACCCACGACCCGATGTTGGTGATCTTCGAGACCGAGTCGGGCGCGATTGTCACCGATGAGATTTTTGTCCGGACGGGCGTGGCGTACGAGGTACGCACCGAGGTCGTCGGCGAGCGGGGCAGCGCCTTCATCGGCCTGGACCAGAATCTGCAGGTCAAGTCCACCGACGGCCGCTGGGGCGGCGCCATCACACCGAGCTTCGTGGAGCGTTTCGGTCAGGCGTACGACATCGAGCTGCAGCGGTGGGTGGATGCCGCCAAGGCCGGAACCATCGACGGCCCGAGTGCCTGGGACGGTTACGCGGCCGTTGCGGTCTGTGAGGCCGGCGTGCAGGCGCTCCGGAGTGGCGTGAAAGTCCATGTCCACCTTGCCGGCGGCTCGTCGGTTGCATCCATCGAGGCCGAGGAACCTCATGCGGGGATTCAAGCTCCCGATCTGGAAGGAGCATGGCCGTGAAGCTTGCCCTCGACCCGCAGATGTTCTACTCGACCAGCTCGGTCTACGAACTGCCCGACATCGTGGCCAGCCTTGGTTACGACTGGATGGAGCTGTCGCCGAAGGCGGACTTCGTTCCGTTCTTCAAGTACCCGCGAGTCGACGACGCCGGGGTCAAAAGACTGAAGAAGCTTGCTCGTGACGCCGGCGTCGGTATCGCCTCGGTGCTGCCGGTGCTGCGTTGGTCGGGTCCCGACGAGGACCAGCGACAGGCGGCCGTGCGCGCGTGGAAGCGGGTCATCCAGATCGCTGTCGACCTCGGCGTCGATGTGATCAATTCCGAGTTCAACGGGAGGCCAGAGGCGCCAGAGACCGCTGAGGCTCAGTTCTTGAAGTCGATGGACGAGCTGCTTCCGATCTTCGAACGGGAGGGTGTGCAACTGATCATCGAGCCGCACCCGGATGACTTCATCGAGGACGGGCTAGAGGCGGTGAACATGATCCGCGGCCTGAATCGGGACTGGATTGGCTTCCTGTATTGCACCCCGCACGCGTTCCACCAGGGTCACGACCCCGCAACGATCATCGAGGCTGCCGGCGACAAGGTCCGCTACGTGCACCTGGCGGATGCCTGGGATCACCTGACCTCGAACGGACTGCGTTACATCTCCAACCCGCCGGGCAATCCCGCCCGGGTGCACCAGCACATGGAGATGGGCATGGGCGAGGTCGACTACGACGCGGTCTTCGCTGCGCTCGCCGCCGTTGGCTTTGACGGCGTGATCAGCAGTTGCGTTTTCGGGTGGGAGGAAGACGCCCGCGGCGTATCCGAACGCCAGCGGGACAAGGCACTCGCCTTGATCGACAAGCACTTCGGTTCTGACGCGGTGACGGCAGTCCGGTCAAGCAAGATCACCAAGTGATCATCATCATCCAGCAATCCAGCATCATCAGATAGGAAAAGGCCATGGCAACGACGCTCTACCACTGGAAGTCCGGGGAGATCTTCGAAGGCAACAGCGGACGGTTCTCCGACGTGACTAATCCGGCCTCCGGCGAGGTGACCGCACAACTCGCACTGGCTTCGGAAGACGACGTCAACGAGGTGGTCGCTGCGGCCGCGGCCGCGTTCCCGAGGTGGCGGGACACCTCGCTGACCAAGCGCACCCAGGTCCTCTTCGCCTTCCGGGAGCTGCTGAACGCGCGCAAGAAGGAGCTGGCGGCGATCATCACCTCCGAGCACGGCAAGGTGCTTTCCGACGCGCTGGGCGAGGTCAGCCGCGGTCAGGAGGTCGTCGAGTTCGCCTGCGGGATTCCGCATCTGATGAAGGGTGCCTTCACCGAGAACGCCTCGACCAAGGTCGATGTGCACTCGACGCGGCAGCCGCTCGGGGTAGTCGGGATCATCTCCCCGTTCAACTTCCCTGCCATGGTGCCGATGTGGTTCTTCCCCATCGCGATTGCCGCAGGGAACACCGTGGTGCTGAAGCCGAGCGAGAAGGTGCCGTCGGCCGCCCTCTGGGTGGCCGAGCTTTGGAAGGAGGCTGGGCTTCCCGATGGTGTATTCAACGTGCTCAATGGCGACAAGGTCGCGGTCGATGGGCTGCTGACGCATCCGGACGTGCAGTCGATCTCCTTCGTCGGGTCGACTCCGATCGCTCGGTATGTGTACGAGACCGGCACGACCCACGGCAAACGCGTACAGGCTCTCGGTGGTGCCAAGAACCACATGCTGGTGCTGCCGGACGCCGATCTTGATCTTGCTGCCGACCAGGCGGTGAACGCCGGCTACGGTTCGGCGGGGGAGCGCTGCATGGCAATCTCAGCCGTGCTTGCGGTTGGTGACGTCGGTGACGAGCTGGTTGCCAAGATCAAGGAGCGGACAGTCGGGCTGCGGACCGGTGATGGCACGCGGGGTTGCGACATGGGGCCGTTGGTGACTGCGCAGGCGCAAGATCGCGTTTCCGGTTACATCGACGCCGGCGAGGCGGCGGGTGCGACGCTCGTTGTGGACGGGCGCCAGCCGAAGGTCGATGCCGATGGTGAAGGATTCTTCGTGGGCCCGACGCTGTTTGATCACGTGACGACCGACATGAGCATCTATACCGATGAGATCTTCGGGCCGGTGCTCTCGGTGGTTCGGGTGGACAGCTACGAGGAAGGCGTGAAGCTGATCAACGACAACCCGTATGGGAATGGCACGGCGATCTTCACCAACGACGGTGGCGCCGCCCGGCAGTTCCAAAACGAGGTCAAGGTCGGCATGATCGGCATCAACGTGCCTGTTCCGGTGCCGATGGCGTACTACTCCTTCGGCGGCTGGAAGAACTCATTGTTCGGTGACACGCACGCTCACGGAGTCGAAGGGCTGCACTTCTTCACCCGCGGCAAAGTGATCACCTCACGCTGGCTGGATCCGAGCCACGGCGGACTCAACCTGGGCTTCCCGCAGAACGCGTAAGGGCCTCGCCGCAAGATAGCGGGGGATGTACTGCGCCTCGGTGGTCGTCGTCAGCGGCTGATTCGCTGCGCGATCACGGGCGCTCGTTGGTGCTGGTGAAGTTGATCAGTGAGATCCGGGTCCCGGCCCCGCGGACGTGCGGCTCAACTTGACGTTACCGGAGACATTTCGCGTCTGTATCGCTCATGCGTTCGAAAAATGTCAGTGGCTGCTGCGAGCATGTATGCATGACGGGGGATCACCACGACGACTGCAGCGCGGCTCGCGAGGCTGTGTCGGATGCACGCCGGGAAGCCGCGGCGGCTATGGCGCGGCTCGCCAAAGCGGCGGTTGCTTACGCCGATGTGCGGATTGCGGACGAGAGTGCCGCCGGACCGTATTCGGATGTGCCGAAGCCTAGCGGCCCAAGCCGGGTGAGTTTGTGGCCGACGAATTGTCCATGATCCTGCGTGATCAGCCCTACCAGGTGCGCTGCCTGTTGGCCCGCACCCGGCGGCTCGCCGACGGCCTGCCCACCGTGTGGGAGGCGTTCCGACGCGGCGATTTGGATGCTGAGCAGATCCGGGTCATCGACCGGGTCGCGCGCCGGGTCACCGAAGCCGCCACCCTGGCCGCCATCGACGACCAAGTGATCGAGGCCGCGCACACCCGAACCCCGAAACAACTCCACTCTGGTTGCTGCGGCTGGTGGTGCGGTTGGAGCCGCTCGCGTTCGAGGAACGGCATCGCCGGGCATTGGCCGAACGCCGCGTCACCGTGGTGCAAGGCGCCGACGGCATCGGCTATGTCACCGGCGAAGTATCGGCAGCCGACGCCGCCGCCATCGACGGGATGCTCGCCGCCACGGCCCGCAGCCTCGGCGCCGACAGATCCACGCACCGACCAACAACGCCGCTCCGACCTGTTCGCCGACCTGCTCCTCGGCCGACTCGCCTACGACGACACCGACCCACGACGGCGACGAGCCAGCGAGGACGTCGAACCGGACGATGGACACCGACTGGCTGGAGGTCGAAAACATTGACCCCGACACCGGCGAACTGCTCGGCACCCAGCTACAGCCCATCGACGCCGACGGCCAACCCATCGGGCAACCCGTCGACGCCGTCACCCACCGCCCACCCGCACAGGCACGCAGACTGGTGCGGCGGCCCCGGAAACTGCGGATCGGCGTCGTGGTGCCGCTTTCCAGCCTGCTCAACGACAACGACACCCCAGCCGAACTCGCCGACCGCTCCGGATTCATCCCCGGGAGATGCTGCGAGGAACACATCGCCGACGCCATCGACCCCAACCGAGGCGATCAGGTGCTGTTCACCCGGCTCCTCACCGACGACGGCGGCCGGCTCCTCGACACCACCGAACTCGGCCGCTACCCCTCCGCCCGGCTAGCCCAAGCTATCACCATCCGCGCCGGAACCTGCCGCTTCCCCACCTGCACCGTCCCCGCCGACCGCTGCGACCTCGACCACCACCAACCCGTCCCCCACGGTCGACCTCCGGAACCAATATAGACCCCTTCTGCCGACGACACCACCGCGGCAAAACCTTCGCCTGGCTCGCCTGCATCAGAGACGACCACGGCGTCGACTGGACCATGCCCGACGCCGAACACTACCGATGCGCCGACGAACCACTACCCACCGGAATGGCCGCCTGACACAAACAGTCGATCGGGCACCTCAATTGCCGTAACAAAAAGTCTTGCCCCAGTGAGATGCGCTATGCTCGACCACCTCGCTTCTGGGTAGTTCGAATGAAGCACTCGACATGAGTAATGAGCTGTGCATGGGTGCCGGAACCGCTTGAAGGATCAGCACGATACCGACCAAGTGCCCTGATCATTTCCGCCGAATGATGGGAGGCTGGGATGGCCAAGCAGGTGCTCGTCGCAGGCGCGTCCGGTTTTGTGGGCTCTCGCCTGACCGAAGCGCTCGAGTCTGAGGGCTACTCGGTCCTCGCGATGACCCGACATCCTGATACCTACTCGGGCGCTGGCAAGCCGATCTTCGGCGACGTCAACGAACCTGCCAGTCTTCGCTCGGCACTCGCAGACGCCGATGCGGCCTACTATCTCGTGCACTCGCTGGCACAGCAGGACTTTGTAGAGAAAGACGCTGAGGCGGCGAGGTCATTCGGCAAGGCAGCCGCCGACGCAGGCCTTGAGCGACTGATCTATCTCGGCGGTCTTGGCCGGGAAGGCGCGACCTGTCAGCTCACTTGAGATCGAGGCGAGAGGTCGAGCACCTGCTTGGCGAGGGCGGTGTCCCAGTCACAGTGCTGCGGGCGGCGATCATCATTGGGCATGGCGGCATTTCCTGGGAGATCACGCGACAGCTCGTGGCTCATCTTCCCGCGATGGTCGTTCCCAAATGGGCGACCACGCGCACCCAGCCGATCGCCCTCGCCGACGTCACGCGCTACCTGCTCGGTGTGCTCGAGCCGGAAACGGCCAAGGGACGGGTCTTCGAGATCGGCGGGCCCGACGTGTTGACGTACGCCGAGATGATGAGGCGGGTCGCCCGAGCTGCACTATCACCGCTCGCTGCACATGCTTGCCGTTCCGCTGCTGACTCCCCGGCTGTCGTCCTATTGGCTGTCGCTGGTCACCGACGTAGACACCGCAACCGCCCGCAATCTCGTCGACTCGATGAGCAATGAGGTGGTTGTCACCGACAACTCCATAACCGAAATCGTTCCCGGAGTGCCTATGGGCTATGACGAGGCGGTTCGAGAGGCATTCCGACAGCGAGCCGCCGCCCGAGCGAAGTCGTGAACGTCAGCCCAGTGAGCCGACTGATCAGGCGCGCGACGGGCGTCGTCCGTCCGGTGTTGATCGACAAGGTCGAACGTGATCATCGGCAATCCGACGCCGCGTTCCTGCGCCGCCGGATCGTCGTTGCGATCACGCTGGCCGTCAGGCGCCACCCTCCTGGGTCTTTCGTTCTCGGTACGGCAGGGCGATCCGGCCTTCTATCCGCTGACCTTTGGTCTGGCAGCAACATGGACGCTCGGCAGTCTGCTGTCCGGCCCACTGCACCTGGGCCACATCCTGCTTGGCGGCACCTTGCGGCGTCCGATCATCACATCGATCGGGGTGGGGCTGCTGCTGGCCGCGCTCTTCGTGCTTGGTGCGCTGGTCATCCGTACGATCCCGACGCTGGCCAGTTTCGCCGAAGACGTGCTCGGCTACGCCCGACTGGGAAATCTCTGGATCATCTTCATGATCACGCTGGTCAATGGCATTGCTGAGGAGCTGTTCTTTCGTGGCGCACTGTTCGCCGCCATTGGCGTATGGCATCCAGTGTTGATTTCCACGGCTCTCTATGCGTTGGCAACCGTTGCCGGTGGCAATCCAGTGCTGGTCTTCGCGGCTGTCATTCTCGGCGCCGTGGTGGCGTTGGAGCGCCGCGCTTCTGGCGGAATATTGGCGCCCATCCTTACCCACATCACGTGGTCACTCAGCATGCTGTTCGTTCTGCCGCCGATCTTTGCCGGTGCAGCGTGATGGCCACGCTCAGGCGCACACTGCACTCGCTCGCTGGCGGCGATCCGGGCCAGCTGATCTGCGTCCCCACCGACCACGACGACCGCTGACCCACCGGTGACCAGCGCGGTCACGATGCCATCCCGGCAAGTCGCCCACGGATCGCCGGCCCGAACCAGTCGACGCGCGGGCGGACCGTCGACCTGGACCAGATCCGCCTGGTTCAGGATGCGCTCGGCGTCCACCCAGGCGGTCGCATCGGGCATCTGGTGGGTAACCCGACGTACGTGTCCGCATGGCTCCGCACCTCGATCGCGTAGTCGCGGACGCCGTCCGGCAGCGGCTCACCGAATCCGAACCCCAGCGGGTGCAGCGCGCAAGCGAAGATGTCACGTGTCCTGCGTAACCCTGCCACTGCCGCCCCGTCACCACCGCCACGGGCAGCGTCGGATTCGTGAGGTCCACCACCAGGCCAACCTGCCAGCAAGCGAGCTGCCACACCGCCGTAAGCCAATGGCCAGGAGCCTCGACCGCGAGCGGCATGCTGATCACGTCACCCTCGGCGACGGCGACCTCGTCCACCAGCAAGTTGGAGGTCTTGTCCACCCAGTTGCTGAAGCTGATCGCCGAGAGTTCGGTGCGCGCACCCGAGTCGAGATCGTAGTAGGTGAGCAGCGGCGCAGACCCGTCAATCCGGACGCGCCGCCGCAGTCGCTCGGCGAGGAGTGCGCTCATGGCGCCAGCGTAGAAGCACGCAAGCGCCAGCTAGGTCGATGCCAGTCGCCGCTACCCTTTCCGCATGCGTTACGTGCTGATCATGGCTGGCGGATCAGGCAAGCGGCTCTGGCCGCTGTCGCGGCAAGACATGCCCAAGCAGCTGTTGCGGGTGCTCGGCGGCAAGAGCCTGCTGCGGATCGCGTACGAGCGGCTTGGAGGGCATCGTCCCGCCCGACCAGGTGCTGGTCTGCACGGGTGCGGACTACGCCGATGTCGTCGCCGCCGAGCTACCCGAGCTCAAGCCCGCGAACATTCTCGGCGAGCCGGAGGGCCGTGACTCGCTGAACGCCGTGGCCTGGCCGGCGGCAGTGCTGGCGGCTCGTGACCCCGACGCGGTGTCGCGGTCGTCACCGCGGACCACATCATGCATCCGATCTCGGCCTTCCAGAGCGCGCTGCTCGAAGGCTTCGAGGTGGCCGAGAGCGCCGAGGACTTCCTGGTGACATTCGGAGTGGTGCCGACAGCTCCGCACACCGGTTATGGCTACCTGCGGCGGGGCGAGACGATCCCGGTCATCCGGACGTCTTCTCCGTCATCGAGTTCAAAGAGAAGCCCGATCGCCCGACCGCCGAGGAGTATCTGGCCTCCGGTGAGTATTGGTGGAACTCCGGCATGTTCGTCTGGCGGGCCCGCATGTTCCTTGATCAGCTGAAGCTGCTGCAGCCGAAGACGCACGATGCGGTCGTCGAGCTGGCCGCAGCACCTTATCGACTGGCGGAGATCTATCCGGAGCTGCTCAAGATCAGTGTCGACTACGCCGTGATGGAGCCGGTCTCGCGGGGCGAGGGGAGTGCTCGCGTCGTCGCAGTGCGGCTGCCGATCATCTGGCACGATGTGGGCGGCTTCGCGGCGCTCGGCGAGCAGCTGCCGCGCGACGAACACGGAAACGCCACCCACGGCGTCGCGGTACTGGTCGACGCCCGGGACAACCTGGTGATCAACAATGCTGAAGACGGCCGGGTGGTCGCTGTCGTCGGGCTCAGCGACACAGTGATCGTGCAGACCCCGCAGATCACTCTGGTTTGCCCCATCTCCGAGGCGGAGCGGATCAAGGAACTGGTCGCCGAGGTCACCACCCAGCTCGGCGGCGGCTACGCGTAACCGCGAGCAGCTCCGCTGAAGGCTAGGCGCCGTTCGGCTCCGGGGAGTTGGCGACCGGGTACTTGGCCATGAAGTCCTTGATCGCGGCACCGCTGACGTCGGTGCAGGCCTGCCGAACACCCTTCTGCATGCTGTGGGTTGCTCGGGTCGTTCGGGTCAGCGGTCCAGCGGGTGATCACGACGTTCTTCCCAGCCGGGAAGCCGGCGCCATCGGCGTCGGACCAGGGTGCCGCAATGAACTTGTCTGCCGGGTTGTAGTCCTCGCTGCCGAAGGTCTTCGCTATCCGCTGCAGGTCCTTGATCTGCTTGCTCGGGGCGTCGGCGCGATACCAGACGACGGTGTAGCCGTGCTCCAGGTTGTGCACCAGGGTCTCCACCGGCAGGTCGATCGGCTGCGGCGTAGAAGTGCTTGGTGAACGGGGCGGGACTGGGGTAGTGCTTGCCGGAGTCGGGCGGAGTCTGGGCGTAGTCGACCTTGGTGCCCTCCGGAACGTGATCTTGGTTGCCGGTGGCCGCCTGCTCAGCGACCGGGTCGCAGCCTGCGGCGGCAATGCTGCTGCCGAGGTCGTCGATCGTCGCGTTACGGGCGCGATAGTCGTCGACGAAGAGGTAGACCGGGTACGCCAGCAGCGCCAGCGCAAGCACGACGCAGATCACCAGCAGCCGGATGGTCCGGTTGCGCTGTTCCTTCTTCCGCGCGGCTTCGAGAGAGGCCAGCTTGTCGCGGCGGCTCTGCTGGCGAGGACTGGCGTAGCGGTCTTCGTGGAGGCTGCGCCGTTGGGCGCGGCATTCTCGTCGCTCTTGGCTTTCGCCACCTGGGTTTACTCCTACCGATCCGTCTCAGGGAGTGGCGAGTCTATCTCGATCTGCTGAGGGTTATCTGTCAGCAAGTCGACAGACATGATGGCACGCAGCAGATCTGCGGCCTCCGTGCCCAGCGTTGTCCCGGCCAGCAGCCGGGACGTTCGCTCCGCGCGCTCGAGCGCGACGAGCTCCTCATAGCGATCGTGCTGCCCAGTGGCGGCCAGCGCCGCGGCCAGCACCGCCTCCTGGCTGCCAAAGCCGAACATGTCCTTGGCCGGGTCCCGGAGCAGCTCACGCGCCGACGGACTCGGCCTCCGACACCAGCTGGCCAAGGCCGCGTACCACGGCGACCGGTCGGCCGCGCAGCTTGCCCTTCACCAGGTCGGCGGCTGCGGCCAGCTCGTCGGCGACGGCCATCACAGTCACCTGCAGCTCGTTGCCGTACGCGTCCCGCGCGCCCGCATAGTCCTGCGAGGGCCCTGACCCCGGAGACGCCGATGGCGTGGTCGGTCTGGCCGATCCGCCACGGCCGTCCGGCGGTGTCGGAGATGATCACTCCCAGCCGAAGCCCGGTTGCGGTCTGCCAGCCGCTCGCGGAGTGCCGCTGCGCTCGCGTCCGGATCGCGTGGCAGCAGCAGGATCGACTCCGCCGGAGAGGTTGGACGTGTCGATGCCGGCCGCGGCGATGGTGAGTCCGTCGTGGGTGCGGACGATGCGGGTCTCTCCGCGCCGGGCAACGGTGCGCCTGGTCTCGGAGGTGATCAGCTCGGCACGCCGCGACGCCGGCTCGATGCGGCCCTCGGCCTTGCTGATGATCTTGGATGTGACAACGACGATGTCGCCGTCGCGGAGCGGCCCAGGGGGTCTGCCTCCAGCGCCGCGAGGATCGCGGTTGCAAGATCAGTGCCGGCTTCGACCTCCCCGATCCCGCCGGGGCGAAGATCGTGATCACGGACGGCTCCTGAGTCAGCACCGGATCGTCCGCTCCGGCAGCGCCGATCATGACGTGGCGGACTTGATCGCGTAGCTGACGAAGGCGGCCGTGCTCGCCGGGTCGCGCATGATCAGATCGGTGACGACGGCCCGCAACCCGCCCTGCTGGACGCGCTCGGCGGAGGAGGCGTCGGCGGTATCCATCGCCCAGGCGTCCAGTACGCCGCCGCGCGACCGGGCGCCGTAGTGCAAGCCGACGGCGGCCGCGTCGACATCCACGCCGATGGCGGGCAGCAGCCGGTGGGCCATGCCCAGCACCGGAGCACCGCCGAGGATGCCGGCGAAGCCCACGACCGGGGCGGATGCACGCTGCATTGCGTCGCGGAGGCCCGGCACCGCAAGGATCGGACCGATGGAGACCACCGGGTTGCTCGGCGCCACCAAGATCAGGTCGGCCTGCTCGAGCGCCTCGATCACACCGGCGCGGGTCGTGCGGTCTCCATGCCGACCAAGGTCACGGCAAGCGCGTCAGGATGGGCGCGAAGCCGCACCCAGTACTCCTGGAAATGCACAGCCCGCAGCTGACCTGGCGCCTCGGGATCAGCGATCGTCACATGCGTCTCCACCCGATCGTCGGTCATCGGGAGCAACCTGAGCCGCGGGTCGCTGGCCAGCCAGCGGGAGCACAGTGCCGTGGTCACCTCCGAGAGCGGATAGCCGGCGTTCAGCATCTGAGTCCGGACCAGATGGGTGCCCACATCGCGATCGCCGAGGGAGAACCAGGTCGGCTCGACGCCGTAGCGCGGCCAACTCCTCCATCACCCGCCAGCTCTCGTCCTCACGCCCCCAGCCGCGTACCGGATCCCCGCCACCGCCGAGGGTGTACATGATCGTGTCGAGGTCTGGGCAGATCCGCAAACCGTGCAGGGTGATGTCGTCAGCAGTGTTGGCGATCACTGTGAGTTCTGCCGTCGGGTAGGCGCGGCGTACCCCGAGCACGAACTTCGAGCCGCCGACGCCACCGGCCAAGATCACGATCTGCACCGCACCAGTGTTCCATCGTACTGCCGCGCGGCGTTCCACGGTGTACGCCGGTCGATCACGGATCGGCAGTTCTTGCAGGCCGACCTCTCGTCAGCGCCAGTGTCGTTACGCTGAAAGGTGTGGACAGTCTGATGCGGTTGCGGGAGCCGGCGGCTTGGGTCGCCTTAGGAGCCTTGGTGCTCAATCTTGTGCTCGCCGTCGTTGCGATGGCGACCTACTCGAGGCCCGCTGGCCAATGTCGGCATTGACGCTGAGCGCCCAAGCCGCAAACCCGGTGCCGCTGATCGTCGTTGGCGGTTCTGGTGAGCTTCTGTGTGCTGCGTGAGCGGACGCCTCATGCGCGCCTGCTCACGCATCCTCAGCCTGATCGCCGGGGCGCTCGCTGTGCTGCTTGGCCTCGGTCTCGCGTTGCTGGGCCTTGCCGCGGAGCCGACCCCGGTTCTCTGGGTGCTTGCCGCCATCGTGACGCAGGCGATCTCGGTCATTGCGGTCGTGCTGCTGATCAAGCTCTTCCAGCTCCAGGCCGTGCCCGCGCCGGCTGCCAGCCGGAATCGGGCTGGCCCCGTACCCGGAATCCGTTGCCGGCACCGCGCCCGCCGACCAGCGGCTGCAACCGACCTGGCAGCCTGACACGGCCGCCGGTGCGGTCTGGCGTACGGCGGGCGAGGCAGCAGCTGGGGCCCCAGCAGCTGGTTGGGGCGCAGACGCGTCGGCAGCGGCCTGGCAGCCGATCCCCACGCAACCCAATGGGCCGAGGCCGCAGGGCATCGAGTCCTCCGACGAGCCCCGGCCATCCACGGATCGAAGGGACAGCCGGACGTGCAACCGCCAGCGTGGACTGGTGGGGCCGTCCGCAGTCGTAAACCGCACCCTCTCACGCTCGAACTCTGTCCCCAATATCAGGAAACCGCTTGACTTTTCGGTATTGACAGGCATGTAATTTCACCAATGTCATTTGCAGTTTTCTGCTGATCCGGCGGAGCCGTACTCAGATGAGTTGCTGCACAGCCAGGGGGCACCCAGTAGCAGCGGGTGGCAGGTGCATACGGCGCAAGCCAAGAACCGGTAGGCCCGCGAAGTCCGTACCGGTTGCGGGGTTTTTCCATCATGCGGGTCGAGGAGGCACAACCAGATGTACGAGCTGGGGGCACCGACGAGGGGGGTGCACTGAGCTGGCAAGAGCGCGCACTGTGCGCGCAAACCGACCCAGAAGCGTTTTTTCCTGAGAAGGGCGGGTCGACGCGCGAGGCCAAGAAGGTCTGCTTGTCCTGCGAAGTGCGCGGCGAGTGCCTCGAGTACGCGCTGGCCAACGATGAACGCTTCGGCATCTGGGGCGGTCTGAGTGAACGGGAGCGTCGCAAGCTCAAGAAGCGGGCTGTGTAGCCGAGACGCACTTCGGGCACTCAGCGGACTCGCGTAAAGTAAGGGGCCGCCCAACCGGGCAGCCCCTCTCGCGTTTTGCGGGGCCCGATTGGTAATCGGGGGTTGCACAGGATCTGATGGATAGCCACATCACCCTGGCCGGTTCGTACGAGGACCGGCCAGGAGGCTCTGGCGCTTGGCCTGAGCTGATGCCGGCCGACGTCGAGGATTTCGGGTTCGAGGAAAACCCGTGGGCATGGGCTGACTACGCCGACGACGAGGCCAGAACGGGTCGACGTTGCCGGCGCCCACGTCACAGCTGTGCTCGTCACGCTCGACGCGGCGCGCTGGCTGCCGGCGACCCTGGCGGCACTGGCCAAGCTGGATCCGCGGCCCACCCGGCTCATCGCCATCGACAATGCGAGCACCGATGCGACACAGAACATTCTTGGATGACGCATGCAGGCAGGGCGTGCTCGACGCGGTCTACGACGGGAAGCGGACCTTCGGGTTCGGCGCCGCGGTCAAGGCCGCTCTGGAGTTCGACTCGGCCAGCCTGCAAGACGACGCCGACACGATCGGCTTTCGCGCGGTGTCGGCACACGACACGCACTGGCTGTGGCTGCTGCACGACGATGCCGTGCCCGCGCCCGACGCGCTCTATCAGCTACTGGCCCACGTGACGATCGATCCGAGCATCGACCTCACAGGCCCCAAGCTGCTGCTGCCGCGGCGCCGGCACGGCGGCCAGCCGATCAGCGAGATCGGCGTCAGCATCTCCGGTACCGGGCGCCGCGAGCTCGACCTCGATGTGGACGAGATCGATCAGGGGCAGCGTGACGAGCCTCAGGAACGGCTCGGCGTTTCCACCTGCGGCATGCTGGTGCGGACGGCCGTCTGGCAGGAACTCGGCGGCTTCGACCCGGCGCTGCCGGTCTTTCGGGATGGCGTCGAGTTCGGCTGGCGGGCTCACCTCAACGGCTACAGCGTGGTCACCACGCCGAGTGCGCAGGTCACCCACCGCCAGGTGGGCCGCGCCGGGCTTCGTCCCCGCGGGACTCACTGGTCGCACGGCCGGGCAAGGTTGACCGGCTGCTCGGCATGTTGGTGGTTGCCGGTCACGCTCCGCGCAAGAGGCTGCCTCTGGTTTGGCTCCGCTTGGTCTGGAGCTGCCTGGTGCGTGCAGTGGGCTATCTGATCGGCAAGGTGCCTGGCCGCGCACTCGATGAGATGCTGGCGCTCGGCTCCTTTGTCGCTCATCCGGGTCGGCTACGTGACGCTGCGCAGGCGGACCGCCGCCATCGAGCCCGCGCCGGGGACCACCGAGGTTGTTGAGTCCCTACGGCCGCCCTGGTGGAGCGGCCTGCGGGTGGGAGTCGATGCTCTGACCGGTGCCGCGTCAGAGCGTTATCGGATCGCTGGCGGGCGACTCCGATGTGGCCACGATCGATGAGCTGACCGGCGACGACTTCAGTTCGGCGACCGATGATCGACCCGACGAATCTCTGGCTCAGCCCCACAGCGCTGACTGATGGCCGTCGCAGTCGTCGCGAGCCTCGTCGCCGCGCGCAGCTTGTTCGGCAGCGGCTCCCTCGTCGGTCCGGCGTTGCTTCCCGCGCACGACAGCGTCATGACCCTGTGGCGCACGGTTGTCAGCGCGATCCCGGGCGCGCCGTGCACAAGTGACGCCACCGTGGGAGGCGCTCACCGCACTCGGTTCGACGGCCATGTTCGGCCAGCCTGAATGGCTCACCACGCTGCTGTTGTGTGGAGTCGTGCCGCTGTCGCTGCTGGCGGCGTATCCGCTGGCGCGGCGGGTCATCAACGACCGCAGAGTGCGGCTCTGGGTCTGCGGCACGTACGCGCTGCTGCCGGTGCTGCTTGGTGGCACGAATCAGGGCCGGCTCGCGCTCAGTGTGGTCGCCATCGGCCTGCCGTTGCTGGTCATGGCGGCGCGGGCACTGGTACTGCGCCGGACGCGAACCCCGGAGGCGTGGCGCGGCGGCTGGGGTGCCGGAGTGGTGCTCGTCGCCCTCGTCGCCTTCGAGCCTTCCATGATCATCTTTGCAGTCTTGGTCGGGATACTCGGGGCGATCGTGCTGCGGCGCAGCCCGCGCAAGATCGGCCGGATCGGCATCGCGCTCGGGGTACCGCTTGTCGTGCTGCTGCCGTGGTGGCCGACGCTGATTTCAGCACCGGGGCGGCTGTTCGTCGGGCCGGACTCGGCGCTCGGCGGTGTGACCGCCCGCAGCACCGGTGTGGCAACTGCTGCTCGGCCGCGAGGTCGGCCCCGGCCTGCCGCCGCTCTGGGTCGGGCGCTGTCGATCTTCGGCGTCATCTGGATCGTCGCGCTACTCGGACTCGCTCGGCGTCCAGCTCGGCGCGCGGTGCTGGCGGCATGGGCGACTGCGCTGGTCGCGCTCGGCATGGCGGTCGCCTTATCCAGATTGGTGGTTCTCGGTACCTCCGGCGGGCACCGAAGTGCGGCCCTGGGTCGGCAGCTACCTGCTGCTTGGCTTCGCCGCGCTTGATCATTGCCGGCTGGCATGGGGCTCGACGGATTCTCCGGTGACGTGAAGGAGCGCAGTTTCAGCTGGCTGCAACCCGGCACTGGTTCTCGCTGGCATCGCGGTCTGCCTGGTCAGCGTTGGCGGCGCCGTCTGGTGGGTGCTGGCCGGCGCTCACGGCGCCGATCGAGCGGAGCTCGGCTTGACGCAATTCCGCCGTACGTCATGAACGCCATGAAGTCAGACGCGCGACCGCGGCTGCTTGCCATCGACCTTTCTGACGGCACCGCGCGCTACTCCGTGCTGGCCGATGATCACGCTCCGGCTGGGCGACGCCGATCGTGGCTTCACCTTCGGTGGCTCGGTAGCTGGCACGCGAGCAAGTCGATGATCTTGTCGTACGCCTGGTGGCCGGGACCGCGGACTCCGATATCAACCCGCAGCTGACCAATCTCGGGATCGGCTATGTCTGGGTGACGGGTGCAAACGAGGACATCAAGGCCCGGATCGACAACACGCCGGGTCTGGGCACCGCTAGCGGGAACGATCGCGGGATCGTCTGGAAGCTGGAACCGGCGGTGGCGCGTACGGTGCTTCTCGACGGGCCGACGCGACTGCCCGTCGGTCCGCCGCCGGCATCCATGCCCGCAACAGCGGAGCAGCGGCAGCTTCAGATCGGTGAATCCGCCGACGTGCGGTGGCGGGCTGAGCTCAACGGCCGACCGCTGGCCCCAGTTGCGGATGGGTGGCAGCAGGTCGTTCGCTGTGCCCCCCGGTGGCGGGACCGTGACCTATGTCCTGCCCTCGCTCATGCCCTGGCTGCTGCCAGCTCAGGGTCTGGCGCTGTTGGTGGCGGCCGTGCTCGCCGCTCCAGCGATCCGGCGGCCCGAGGTGCGTGATCCGGCCAAGTCGGCCCGGCGCGCCGCGACCCTCTCGGAGCTTGCCTGATGTCTGATCTTCGGATGCGCGGGCTGACGCTTCGCGGTCGCCGCGTCACCGCACTCGGTATAGCGCTTGCGGTTGTGCTGCTGCTGCTCGGTGCGGGCACGCTGCTGGGCGCGGAGACGCCCGCATCGCGTGCCAATCGAAGCCCGCTGGTCGGCCGCACCACCACGATCTGCACGACGTCGACTCCGCAGCGGGGCGAGCCGGCCGGAAAGACGGAGGTCTCGGCGGTCTCGATCCGGGAGGCACCCGATCGATCGGGTCTTGCTGACTGGGTCGACGCTGAACGTCGAAGTCATCTGAGCTCAAGATCACCGAGCCAGGGTAAGGGTGCGCAGCTGTCGGGAGTGACCTCGCCGATCATGATCTCGGGTGAGGGAGTCATGGCGACGTCCAGCAGCGCGGTGATCGTTGGCGACGCCACGGAGGGCCCCGAAGCCGGTCTCAAGGCGGCGCCGTGCCTGGCTCCGGCTACCTCGCACTGGTTCTCCGGTCTCGGCGCGACCGACGCTGATCGTACGGACCTGATCTTGACCAATCCGGATGATGCCCAGGCTCAAGTGGATCTTCGGTTCTACGGCCGAAGCGGCCGTATCGTCGCGCCGGGCAGTCCGGGTGTGGTGATCAGAGCGCATGAGTCGCGTACGGTCTCGCTTACCAGCCTGGTGAAGGCGGAGGGACCGATCAGTGTGGCGGTGCAGGCGAGCGAGGGCCGGGTCACCGCGGTGGCCAAGCGGACCCAGAGCGATCAGCTCAAGCCTGCGGGTGTCGATTGGCAGATCCCGTCCGCGTCGCCGAGCCGAGTAGTCGTCATCCCTGGCGTGCCCGAGGACGCCGGCGGCCGCCAGCTGGTGGTCACCAACCCCAACACGTCCCGCGCGACAGTGGGCGTACAGGTCCTCGGGTTCCAGGGACCGTACGCGCCGAGCGGAGCCGCATCGGTCGATGTCCCACCCGAGAGCACTGCGACCGTCAGCCTCGAGCAGGGCTTGGCGGGCGAGGCCGGCAGGCGTCAAGCTCACCAGCGACGTGCCGGTGACGGGCGCTGTCATCTCCACCAGCCGGCGTGGAGGTGCTGCAAACCGATCTGGCCATCCAGTCCGCTGCAGTTCCCGTTGATCGGAACTGGAGTGAGCGCGCTCGCCACGAGCAACATCGCCGATAGCGAGTTGATCATCAGTAATAGTGGAGATGACGACGCACAGATCTCTTTCGAGGTATTCAGCTACGACGGCGTGACGCTGCGGACTGCGGATATGGTGCTGGGACCGAACAGCACCGCAACCAGGCGGCTCAACTCGCCAGCGCCGTCCTATGTCGTCGTCAAGGTGCCGAACGGCTCTTCGGTCTATGGGGGAGTGGTGCTCACGCAACCGGAGCGAGACGTGGCTGGGTTGGCGACGATTCCACTTGGCTCACCTGATCTGGCCAGCCGGGCCCCTGCCACCAGACCTGACTATGCGGCTGGGCAATAGGCTGCGTTGCTAGAACGAGAGCTTCGGGAGGAACCGGGCCGATGCCGACCGTCAGCGTCCGCTACATCGTCGACGATGTCGACGCAGCGATTGCGTTCTATTGCGAAAACCTCGGGTTCACGGAGGTTATGCACCCGGCACCGCCGTTCGCGATGCTCGCCCGCGGCGACCTTCGTCTTGTGCTCAGCGCACCGAGCGATTCGCCAGGAGGTGGTCAGGCGATGCCTGATGGTACGGTGCCGCAGCCAGGCGGCTGGAACCGGTTCTCGCTCGAAGTGAGCGATCTCGACCGCCTCGTCGCCGACTTGCGCGCTGCAGGCGTTCACTTCCGCAACGAGATCATCGACGGCGTCGGCGGCAGGCAAGTGCTCATCGACGACCCGTCGGGAAATCCCGTCGAGCTCTTTCAGCCAACTCGTGCGGAAGCGAAGCTTGGTCCGGCGACGTGACAAGCCCGCGGTTCGGCGGCCCTATTCATCGTCTGCGCCGGCGCCATCCGGGTCGATCTCGTCAACGCTGCGGCCGGTGAGTGCTGACAGTTGTTCCACAATCGTGCGATAGACGAGGATGCGGAGGCCATGGCGGCTTACCGCGCGATGCTCCAGCGGCCTGCGATAGACCACAACCTGGCTGGGCTGGTTTGGCGTCCCCTCGAGTGCGGCCGCCAGCGGCACCTGATCACCGGACCCGGCGATGTCGAAGTGCGGTACATCCTCGATGCCAAATGTGATCCCGACGAGCACGTCCGGACATTGCAACCCCACCCGGTCGACGGCATCGTGCACGGCCTCAGTGAAGAAGTCGGCCTTGTTCGCCGGATGCGGAGGGTGAGCGCGTCGCGTGCTCAGTGCGTTGGGTAACGCCAGCGGTCCGCGAAGTCCGCGGCCGTGACGGTCACGACGCTGACTGGACACGTGAGCACTGTAGTCGTGTTTGACTGCTCCGCTCGCTAGCGCTCGCTCGCGCGCGGATCGCGCTGGGTAGCCGCCTACTTCGTCGTCACTCGGGGACGGAAAACGTGTCCCCTCGTTCCTCCTCAGCACGGCGACGCGCGATCCGGACACGGCAGCGCTTCCCACGATCGAACCGGCCCTCGGAGTAGCGTCGGCCACGTGAGGTCGCGCCGGTGTTCTCGAGCAGGGTGCCAGAATCCGGCCACCTCGACTCTGACCTACGCCTACCGTGACTCCACCGCAGTCCTTGGCCCGCTGGCCACCCAGGCCGAACCGCACTGCTACGACCTCTGCCAGCAGCATGCGCAGACGCTCTCCGCCCCGCGTGGGTGGGAAGTGATCAGGCTTGCGGTCGAAGAGGAGCCGAAGCCGACCACCGACGACTTGCTGGCTCTCGCCGACGCTGTCCGCGACGTAGGCCTGTCCTACGATCCTCCGACCGGACCGATCACGGAGCCGCCGCTCGGGCGTAATGGGCTGGTCGAGCTGGCGCGTCGCGGCCATCTCACCGTCCTTGCGGATCCAGGAACAGCCGATGCCGGTCGCCGAATGCCGACCCGACAGTCTAAGATCCTCATTCGATGATCAAACGGGGGATCTTCAAGGCCAACGACATTCGCGGAATCTCCGAAGGCCCTGACCCGGAGTGGGATGCGGCTGGGGCGTACGCCATCGGAGCGGCCGCGGTCGACGTGCTTGATCTCACTGCGGCCCGGTGCGCTTGTGGTCGGCCGCGACATGCGAACCAGCAGTCCCCGAATGGCGGCTGCCTTCATCGACGGCGTGCTGAGCCGTGGTGTCGACGTGATCGACATCGGCCTGTCCAGTACCGACGAGCTGTGGTTCGCCTCCGGCTCGCTCGATCTGCCGGGCGCGATGTTCACCGCCAGCCACAATCCTGCGGACTACAACGGGATCAAGTTCTGCCTGGCGGCTGCCAAGCCGATCACATCGGCCAGCCTTACTGAGATCGCCGATCGCGCTAGCGGGCCCGAACCGACGCCAGTTGCAACCCCGGGCAGCGTACCGAGCAGGACCTGCTGCCCGCGTACGCGGACCACCTGCACTCCCTGGTCGACCTGACAGGCATCCGGCGGCTCCGGGTCGTGGCCGATGCCGGCAACGGGATGGCTGGCCTCACGCTACCGGCCGTGCTCGGCGCTAGTGATCTTGAGCTGATCGGCCTGTTCACTGGACCTGGACGGCAGCTTCCCCAACCACCCGCCGAACCCGCTGGAGCCGCGAGAACCTCATCGACGCGCAGGCAGCGGTCCGAGACATGCGGCTGATCTTGCCCTGGTCTTCGACGGCGACGCAGATCGTTGCTTCATCATCGACGAGCGCGGCGAGGTGGTCAACCCGTCGGTCGATCACGGCGATGATCGCCAGCCATGAGCTGGCCCGTGAGCCAGGTGCGACCATCGTCTGCAACAAGATCACCTCGCGAGTCGTGCCGGAAGTCGTCCAGGCCGAGGGCGGCAAGATGGTCATCACCAGAGTGGGTCACACCTTCGTCAAGGCCGCCATGGCCGAGCACGACGCGATCTTCGGCGGCGAGCACTCCGCGCACTACTACTTCCGCGACTTCTGGGGAGCTGACACCGGCATGCTCGCTGCGCTGCACGTGCTGGCCGCGGTCGGCCACGCCGACCGGCCGCTGTCGGAGTTGGTGGCTCGTTTCGACCGGTACGCCGCCTCCGGAGAGATCAACAGCCGAGTCGCCGACCAGCAGATGATCATGGATCGAGTGGCGGCAGCCTTCGCCGACCGTGGCGAGCAAGATCGGCTCGACGGGCTGACCGTCTCCGGCCCGGACTGGTGGGTGAACGTACGACCCAGCAACACCGAGCCGCTGCTCAGGCTGAACGTCGAGGCCGCCAACCCGAAGACCATGGAGGCTTTGCGTGACGAGACGTTAGGTTTGATCCGCGCCTAACAAGGCCGAACTTGAGGAGGGAAGCATGGCAGTCGATCTGGCGCCGGAGCTGCTGGAGATTCTGGCCTGTCCCAACTGTCATGGAGCACTCGCTGTCGATCATGAACGCGACGAGCTGGTCTGCCTGGCGGCCGACTGTGGCCTGGCCTATCCGGTGCGGCAACAGATTCCGGTGCTGCTGATCGACGAGGCTCGCCGCCCCAGTTCCCGCATCACTGGTCCGACCACATCACCTGGTCGGTGATGTCGGTCTTCAATGACGCCTGGCTGGAGGATCAAAAGGCGCTGGCCGGGGCTGATCCGATCCTGCGCCGACTGGCCGAAGCCGGAGCCCGGGTGCGGCGGGAGACAGCCGATTCGGCGGAGCCGATCGATCAGCTGCTAGGGCTGCCGCGCCCGCGCGCGGTGATCGCAGCCGGGACCGAGGCACGCTTCATCCGGGCGATGCTGGAGCCGGTGTGCCCAGTTCCGTTCGTGGCCTGGCCCACCCACGGCCTGCCCGGCTGGGTCGGTGCCCTCGACCTCGTGGTCGTCATGGCGAGCGAGAGCGCGCCGGCTGGCCTGATCGCGACCGTGCATGAGGCGGTACGCCGCGGCAGCCAGCTGTTGATCGCTTGCCCCCGGCCTTCGATGATCGCCGAGCATGCCGCCTCCAGATCCACCATCATGCTGCCGACCGCGACCGCCGATCCGCTGGCCGCAGCGATCGTGGTTCTGGACGGTCTGCACAGGATGCAGCTCGGACCAGAGGTCCATCCGGAGTTGGTCGCCGATGCCATGGACCAGGTGGCAGAGGACTGCTCGCCCTTCGCCGACGTTGCGGAGAACCCGGCCAAGGATCTTGCCATGGGATCTGGCCGACGCCCAGCCGCTCGTCTGGGGCGGCTCAGTTCTCGCCGCCCGCGCCAGTCGCCGAATCGCGGAGGCGCTCAGGGCCGCCAGCGGTCGCGCCGCGCTCGCAGCCGATGCCGACGCACTGCTGCCGATCTTGGAGTCCACCGCACCACGTGATCCCTTTGCGGACCCGTTCGAGGACCAGATATCGGTTGATCGACGACCGACGTCTGGTGCTGCTCGATGACGGGAACACCGAGAGCTTGATCCGTACCGATCATCAACGCCTCGCTGCGGCGGCCGAGCGCAACGACATACGCGTCTGCCCGATCGCGCACTGGTCCGGCTCCGACGTCGAGCGATACGCGACGCTGCTGCAGACCGGAATGTTTGCCGCGGTCTACCTGGCCGTCGGACTTGGACGCAGCCTGGAGCGGTGACGAGTCGCCTCGAGCACTGAGACGGAGACGTCGGCTCTGGCAAGATTTCACCTGTGAGTGCCGAAGGCGGGACCAGGGCGGTCATCGCGGCCTTACTCGCCAATGCGTTCATCGCCGTGACCAAGTTCGGCGCGTGGGCGCTCACCGGTGCCTCCTCGATGCTGGCTGAGGCGATCCACTCCGTCGCCGACTCGGGCAACCAGGTGCTGCTGCTCGTCGGCGGTCGGCGCTCCCAGCGGCGCGGCGACCGCGGAGCACCCGTTCGGCTACGGCCGGGAGCGTTACATCTTCGGCTTCATCGTCTCGGTCGTGCTGTTCAGCGTCGGCGGCCTGTTCGCGCTCTACGAGGCGTACCACAAGTGGCACGAGATCCAGGAAGGGCATCCGGACGAGCTGCTGGAGAGCAGATGGTGGTGGGTGCCCATGGTGATCCTGGTCGCCGCCATCGTCGCCGAGAGCTTCTCCTTCCGGACCGCGATCCGGGAGTCCAACAAGACCCGCGGCAAGCAACGCTGGAGCAAGTACATCCGTGCCGCCAAGGCGCCCGAGCTGCCGGTGATCTTGCTCGAGGACTTCGCCGCGCTGGTTGGCCTGGCCTTCGCGCTGTTCGGTGTCGGGATGACGCTGCTCACCCACAACGGCATCTTCGACGTGATCGGCACGGCCATGATCGGCCTGCTGCTGGTCGCGGTGGCGATCACCCTGGCGATCGAGACCAAGAGCCTGCTGCTTGGCGAGGCGGCCAGCCCGGACGCCGTCAGGCCGGATCGAGCGAGCACTGACCGAGACCCCTGGCGTCGAGCGGATCATCCACATGAAGACCCTCCACCTCGGTCCGGAGGAGGTGCTGGTCGCGGCCAAGATCGCGGTCGTGCCGGCGATACCGCAGTCGAAGTGGCGGACACGATCGATCGAGCCGAGGTCAATATCCGCGAGGCAGAGCCGATGGTCACCGCGCTCTACCTCGAGCCGGACATCTACGACCCGAACTACGTCCCGGCCCCGCGACCGGAGCGGCCCGCCGCTCCCAGCCACTGAGCCGGGGACTCGCTGTCGGACGCTGCATCGTGAGCGTTTCACGGCTGTGATGGATCACGCACGCTGGCATAGCGATGGAGATTCTTTGGATGTCGGCTCGCCTCCCCTAGGCTTCCACTCATGGATTTTCGCGTTGCCGACCTGACCCTCGCCGAGTTTGGCCGCAAAGAGATCAGCCTCGCCGAGCATGAGATGCCCGGGCTTATGGCGATGCGCGCGCAGTACGGCGACTCCAAGCCATTGGCTGGTGCCAAGATCGCCGGCTCGCTGCACATGACGGTGCAGACGGCAGTGCTCATCGAGACTCTGGTGGCCTTGGGCGCCGAGGTGCGGTGGGCGAGCTGCAACATCTTCTCCACCCAGGACCATGCCGCCGCCGCCGTGGTCGTTGGGCCGGACGGCACGCCGGACGATCCCAAGGGCGTACCAGTCTTCGCCTGGAAGGGCGAGTCGCTGCAGGAGTACTGGTGGTGCACGAACCAGATCCTCAACTGGCCCGACGGCGAGCTCGCCAACATGATCCTCGACGACGGCGGCGACGCCACGATGCTCGTGCACAAGGGCGCGGAGGCGGAGAAGGCCGGCGAGGTCCCCGAGCCCACCGAAGAGGACTCGGAGGAGTGGCGCGTCTTTCTCGAGCTGCTGCGCAAGACGCTGGCCGAGGGACGGTCCTGGATCGAGATCGCGAACGCCATCAAGGGCGTGACCGAGGAGACCACCACCGGCGTCCATCGCCTGTACGAGATGATGCGCGCCGGGACATTGCTGTTCCCCGCGATCAACGTCAACGACTCGGTCACCAAGTCGAAGTTCGACAACAAGTACGGCGTCCGGCATTCGCTGATCGACGGTCTCAACCGCGCCACCGACGTCCTGATCGGCGGCAAGGTCGCGGTCGTCTGCGGCTACGGCGACGTGGGCAAGGGCTGCGCGGAATCACTTCGCGGACAGGGCGCCCGGGTGATCATCACCGAGATCGACCCGATCTGCGCGCTGCAGGCCGCGATGGACGGCTTCCAGGTCGCCACGCTCGAGGAGGTGCTTGACATCGCCGACATCTACGTCACCGCGACCGGCTGCCGCGACGTGATCACCGCCGACCAGATGCGGCGCATGAAGCACCAGGCGATCGTGTCCAACATCGGGCACTTCGACAATGAGATCGACATGGCCGGGCTGGCCGCGCTACCCAACGCAACCAAGATCAACATCAAGCCTCAGGTCGACGAGTGGCAGTTCGCCGAGAACGGCGCGCGCAACGCGCACAGCATCATCGTGCTCAGCGAAGGTCGGCTGATGAATCTGGGCAATGCCACCGGTCACCCCAGCTTCGTGATGAGCAACTCGTTCACCAATCAGGTGCTTGCCCAGATCGAGCTCTTCACCAAGCCCGAGAACTATCCGCTCGGGGTCTACACCCTGCCCAAGCATCTCGACGAGGCGGTCGCCCGGCTGCACCTGGACGCGCTTGGTGTGCACCTGACCGAGCTCACTCCCAAGCAGGCTGACTACCTCGGTGTCGACGTTCGGCGGGCCGTACAAGTCCGATCACTACCGGTACTAGATGAAGATCGGTCTCGAGCACCGCACGACCTACCGGTTCGACCGGCCGATCGCGATCGGGCCGCATGTCATCCGGCTGCGTCCAGCGCCGCACTCCCGGACCCCGATCGAGGCCTATTCGCTGACCATCTCCCCTCCCGACCACTTCATCAACTGGCAGCAGGACCCCTTCGGCAATTACCTGGCGCGAGTGGTCTTTCCCGAGCAAGGCCAATGAACTGGACATCACCGTCGGACTGGTGGCCGACATGAGCGTGATCAACCCCTTCGACTTCTTCATCGAGGACTACGCCGAGACCTACCCCTTCCGCTATCCGCCGATGACCTGGCAGCCGACCTCAAGCCGTATCTCGATATTCCGCTCCCGGCACGTGGACCGCTCTTTGACGAGTGGGCCATGGACAACGCCAGGTCCCCGTCCGGCGGGCAGCCGACGGTGCAGTTTCTCGGCGCGCTGAACTCCGCGGTCTATCGCGATGTCGCCTATTCGGTGCGGATGGAACCAGGCGTTCAGGCCCTGACGAGACACTCACTCGGCGCATCGGCTCCTGCCGTGACTCGGCCTGGCTGCTGGTGACCGCGCTGCGGCATTGCGGACTGGCCGCTCGATTCGTCTCGGGCTACCTCGTCCAGCTGGCCGCCGATCAACCGAGTGTGGATGGTCCGAGCGGGCCGACGGAGGACTTCACCGACCTGCACGCCTGGGCCGAGGTCTACATCCCCGGTGCCGGCTGGATTGGGCTCGATCCGACCTCGGCGCTGTTCGCCGGCGAGGGCCACATTCCGCTGGCCGCCACCCCGCATCCGGCGTCCGCGGCTGCCATCACCGGGGCCACCGAGCCGTCTGAGACAACCATGGAATTCGCCAACGCCGTCTGGCGGGCCCAGGAGGAGCCGCGAACCACACTGCCGTACACGACCGCCCAGATCGACCACATCCAACGGCTCGGCGAAGCCGTCGACCAGCGGCTGGAAGCAGCCGGCCTCGAGCTCACCATGGGCGGTGAGCCGACGTTCGTCTCATGCCGACGACATGACCTCGGCGCAGTGGACGGTCGCCGCCGACGGCCCCGAGAAGCGCGAGCTGGCCAACCGGCTGGCCGCGGCGCTGGCCGACCGCTTCGCCAAGGGCGGGCTGGTGCAGCGCAGCGAGGGCAAGTGGTATCCCGGTGAGCCGCTGCCTCGCTGGCAGATCGGCCTGATCTGGCGGAGCGACGGCGAGCAGCTGTGGAGCGATCCGACACTGCTCGCCGACCCGTTCGATCCAGCCGAGAGAAGACCCGGAAGCACTCGCCTCGGCCGAGCGGCTGGCCCGAGCGATCACCGCCGACTTCGGACTGCCTGACGACCAGCTGCAGCCGGCCTTCGAAGACCCGCTGGCGCGACTTGCCGCGGAGGTCAGCCAGCCCGCGGGCCGCGACCGACCTTCGATCCAGAGCTGCCCGACGCTCAGCTGGTCAGCGAGCTGGACCGCGGCGAGACCGAGCCGGCCGCCTGGGTGCTTCCGCTGATGCCGTCCTGGTTCGGCGAAGGCTGGGCGAGCCCGGCCTGGAGGACCCGACGCGGCCGCCTGGTGCTCGTTCCTGGCGACTCGCCGGCCGGATCCCGGCTGCCGCTCGACGCACTCTCGTGGACTGATCCCGACTTCGCCGGCGAGGAGTCCTACACCCGGGCCGGACCGTCGCTGACCCAGGCGATGATCATCCGCGGGCGGTCGTGGTCGATCCCGGGAGGCGCCGGCGCGTACGGCGTTGGTCGTGCAGGCCCGAGACGGCTTCGTGCACGTCTTCCTGCCTCCGCTGGAGAAGCTGGAGAAGTTCATCGAGCTGGTCCGGCTCATCGATCGGGCCGCGACGCAGACCGCGCATTGCCGTGATCCTGGAGGGCTACGGGCCGCCGCCCGACTCTCGGATCAAGACGTTGCTGATCACCCCCGATCCCGGAGTGATCGAGGTGAACGTCCACCCAACCTCGACCTGGGCCGAGCTTTCCGAGCTGACCCACACGCTTGTACGCAGATCGCCCGCGAGCAGCGGCTCTGCGCCGAGACGTTCGCTCTCGACGGGCGGCACAGCGGCACCGGCGGCGGCAACCACCTCACCCTCGGCGGTCCCGAGCCGCATGCGATCGCCGTTGCTCCGGCGGCCCGATCTGCTGGTCAGCATGATCACCTACTGGCAGCACCATCCCGCGCTGTCGTACCTGTTCTCCGGCCGTTTCGTCGGACCGACCAGCCAGGCGCCGCGGGTCGACGAGGGTAGGCCGGAGACCCTGTACGAGCTGGAGATCTCCTTCGCCGAGATCGACGAGCTGGCCGACACCGAGCACCGGCCCTGGGCGGTCGATCGCGCGCTGCGCCACCTGCTCACCGACATCACCGGCAACACCCACCGCGCCGAGTTCTGCATCGACAAGCTCTACAGCCCCGACTCGCTGCGCGGCAGGCTCGGGCTGCTCGAACTGCGCGGCTTCGAGATGCCGCCGCATCCGGACATGGCGCTGGTCCAGGCGCTGCTGGTCCGTGCGCTGGTCGCTCGGTTCGCCGAGGAGCGTTATTCCGCCCCGCTGGTCCGCTGGGGCACCGCGCTGCACGAGCGATTCCTGCTGCCGCACTTCGCGCTGGCCGACATCGCCGAGGTCGTCGCCGATCTGCGCGGCCACGACATCGAGTTCGACCTGTCCTGGTTGCTGCCGTTCCTCGAGTTCCGGTTCCCGCGGATCGGCGTGACCAAGATCAGCGGTGTCGAGCTGGAACTCCGCAGCGCGATCGAGCCGTGGCACGTGCTTGGCGAGGAGGCGGCCGCCGGCGGCACCGCGCGTTACGTGGACTCCTCGACCGAACGGCTGCAGGTCGCGGTGAGCGGCTTCGTGCCCGAACGGCACCTGCTGACCTGCAATGGACGACCCGTTCCGCTGACTGCCACCGGCACGCCGGGCAGCTACGTCGCCGGTGTCCGCTACAAGGCCTGGAAGCCGTGGTCATCGCTGCACCCGACGCTCGATGTGGACTCGCCGCTGTCTTTCGATCTCATCGATCGAGTGAGCCGGGTCTCCCTCGGCGGCGCGACCTACCACGTGGTCCATCCCGGCGGCCGCTCGTACGACCATCCGCCGGTCAACGCGTCCGAGGCTGAGGCGCGCCGGGCCGCGCGGTTCGAGGCGATGGGCCACACCACAGGGATGATCGACTCGAGGCGCTGGATGCCCAGCTGATGCAGGCGCGCGGCCGGCGACGATGAGTATCCGCTGACGCTGGACCTGCGCCGCCGCGTGCCCGCGCCGGTGGGGATTCGAGCGGTCGATCTGCGGAGCTCCGCCGGGCGGCGACGTGACCGTCCTCGGTCGCTACCTGGCCGCGGCCGGTCAGATCGACGACGACGGACCAGAAGCCGGTCTTCGACGAGTTCGCGGCCGCGGACGGCACGGTACGCCAGGGCTGGTCATCGCTGCTGGACGGCCTCGACGAGTTCGCCGACACCGATCTGCTGCAGGCCCAGCGCGAGGTGGCCCGGCTGCTGGAGGACGACAACGTCACCTACACCCCGAGCCCGGCGTCGTCGATCTCCATCGCCGACGAACCGAACGGGCATGGTCCCGCGACCGCGCGACACCGGCTGACCTGGCTGCCCCACAGCCGTGGCGGCTCGACCCGTTGCCGCTGATCCTCGACGACCGGAGTGGGCGGGGCTCGAGGCGGGTCTGGTGCAGCGGGCCGAGCTGCTGGATGCGATCCTCGCCGACCTCTACGGCGCCCGCCGGCTGCTGTCGCGGCACGCCTGCCATCCCGGCGGCGGCGATTCTTCGACCACGACGAGTACCTGCGGCCGCTCGTCGGCAGCGAGTGCGCTGGCTCAGCCAGCGACTGTTCATGATCGCGGCCGATCTCGGCCGGGACAGCAGCGGGCAGTGGAAGGTGATCTCCGATCGGACCCAGGCGCCTTCCGGCGCCGGGTACGCCATGCAGAACCGCCGCGTGGTGTCGCGGGTGATGCCGGAGATCTATCACCAGGCCAACCTGCACCGGCTGACCCCGTTCTTCCAGGCGATGCGCCTGGCCCTCGTCGACGCGGCGCCCAGCCCAGTCGAGGACCCGCGGGTTGTCGTGCTGAGCCCGGGCACGCACTCCGAAACCGCCTTCGACCAGGCCTTCGTTGCCTCCTTGCTCGGCTTCCCGCTGCTCGAGGGCAGCGACCTGACGGTTCGCGACGGCCGGGTCTGGATGCGAGTGCTCGGCAAGCTCGAGGAGGTCGACGTGATCCTGCGCCGCGTCGACTCCACCTGGATGGACGCGCTGGAGCTGCGTCCTGAGCTCGCGGCTCGGGGTGACCGGGCTCATGGAATGCGTACGCCAGGGCACCGTCAGCGTGCTGAACAACCTCGGCTCCGGGGTACTGGAGAATCCCGCTCTGCTGCCCTTCCTGCCCGAGCTGTGCGAACGGCTGCTCGGCCAGTCGCTGCGGCTGCCGTCGGTAGAGACCTGGTGGTGCGGCGACCCGGCATCGCTGAGCCACGTGCTGAGCAATCTGGACTCCCTCGTCATCCGGCCGATCAGCCGTGGTCACGGTCGCAGCGTCCGCGGGCGCCGCGCTTGAGCAGCCGACAGCGCGAGCTGCTGGCGGACAAGATCAAGGCTGCGCCGCACCGCTTCGTCGGGCAGGAGGTGCTGCATCTGTCGTCTGCGCCGACCAGCGAGGAGGATCGGCTGGTCCGCCGGAATGTCGTGCTGCGCTCGTTCGCGGTCCGCAGCGGCGAGTCGTACACCGCGATGCTCGGCGGCCTGGCCCGGGTGACCGACGACACATCGCAGCAGCGCGGGCGTGCTCGTCACCGAACCCGAACGGCCAGCTGGCCAAGGACGTCTGGGTGGTCGGCAGCGAGCCGGTTGCCGCTCCCCGGATTGTGGCGCGCGGTCGAGCGGGCGAGGATGCGGGCTTCGTGCCGGCGGTGTCGGCATCGATCGCGATGGTGCCGCGGGTGCTGAGCGACCTTTACTGGTTCGGCCGGTACGCCGAACGGGCCGAGGACCTGCTTCGGCTGCTGCTGGCCACGCGCACGGTGGCCATCGAGACCGACCTCGACGTGACCCACGGGCGAGCCCTGGAGGTGCTGCTGCAGGCGGTCACCCACGTCAGCACCACGTACCCCGGTTTCCTCAAGTCGCGGGTCGAGATGATGCCGGAGTTCCGATCGATGCTGCTGGATCGCCATCGGACCGGCACCGCCGCTCAGTCTCTGGGCGCGCTGTCGATGGCCGCACAAGGCGTACGCGATCAGCTTTCCGAGGACGTCTGGATGGTGCTGGCCGACATCGAGCGGGCGCTTGCCGCGCTGGCCGCCAATCCCGACGACCAGGGCCTTCAGCTGACCGACGCCAGCGAGCGCGTGCTGTCCGGTTTGCTGGCGCTGGCGGGCATCGCAACGGAGAACATGGTCCGCGACCCCGGTTGGTACATGCTCGACTCCGGTCGCGGGCTGGAGCGGGCGCTGCAGATCCTGGCGCTGCTGCGGGTGACGATCTGCCAGGCGCGAGCATCCGGACACGGATCGGACTGGTGCTCGAGGCCGTGCTCACCGCGGCCGAGTCGATCGTGACATTCCGGCGCCGCTATCGCGGGCGAGCCGGGGTCGACGCAGTGCTCGAGTTGCTCGTGATCGATCCGTTCAACCCGCGCTCGGTCGCCTACCAGCTGCAGCGGATCAGGACCGATCTCCGGGCGCTTCCCAACACCTCGCCGACAGCTCGACCGTTGCGGCTGCTGGACAGCTCTGGCTGAACGCGTACGCACCAGCCGATCCGGTCGCGCTCGCCGAGTCCGTTGATGGACGCCGTTCCGGTCTCGACGAGTTCCTTGCAGGGCTGCAACATCAGCTGCGCGCCCTGTCGGAGGCGATCCGTGATCAGTATCAGCAGCCGCCGCCGACCCAGCGGCCGCTGTTCCGTACCGATGCGTTGGGCGGCACGGCATGACCACCTACCGCATCGAGCACCGCACCACCTACACCTACGACTCCGATGTCACGGGAAGCTACGGTCTGTTCCATCTCCGGCCGCGCGATCTGGCCTGGCAGAGCTGCATGGCCCACGAGATCGCGATCGATCCTGAGCCGGCTGATCTGTTCCGGCACGTCGACCTCTACGGCAACGAGCAGGCCTACTTCCATGTTGTCCAGCCCCACACCGGTTGGTCGTCACCTCGATCAGCGTGGTCGAACGTCGAGGTGAACGACCTGGATCCCGGACGCGCTGGCCATGCCGTGGGAGCAGGCGCAGCCTCGTTCCCGACACGACGACAGCGAGGCATGGGAAGCCATCGACTTCACCTTCCCGTCGCCGCTACGTCGAGATACCTCGGCCGATCGAGGACTACGCGCGCCCGTCCTTTCCTGCCGGACGCCCGATCGGCGAGGCCGCCGTCGAACTGATGCATCGCATTCATCGGCGACTTCACGTACAAATCGGGCTCGACCACCTTGACGCACCAAGGTCTCCGACCTGCTCGAGAAGCGGACCGGGGTGTGCCAGGACTTCGCTCACTTCATGGTGGCGAGCCTGCGCTCGCTCGGCCTGGCCGGACGCTACGTCAGCGGATATCTGGCCACCCGACCGGCACCGGGCAAGCCGCGGCTGGTCGGGGATGCCGCGAGCCACGCTTGGGTGGGCTGCTGGATCCCGGATGCCGGCTGGCTCTACCTCGACCCGACCAACGACCGCCTCATTGACGACTCGCACGCCACGGTTGCGTGGGGTCGCGACTACGGCGATGTGCCTCCGGTCAAGGGCGTGATCTTCACCGAGGCGAAGAAATCCACGATGGAGGTCTCGGTCGACATGGCCGAGGCATAGCTGCCAGCGAAGCCGTGGCGCGCTACAGGTCGTACGACGGCCGGTACTTCGGCTGATAGAGCTGGACTCTCTCCGGCCGCCGGGATGCGCAGGTTGATCATGAGGCCATATCCGTAGTCGACGGGCTCGCCGCTGAATTCGGCGCCCTTGGCGCTCAGCTCCTCCATCGTCGCGGCCAGGTCGTCGCAGATCAGCGAGATCTCGTGATGGATGGGCAGGGTCGTTGTCTGCCCCTCATAGGTCCAGCTGTTCGGATGTACGCCGAGCTCGCTGGGCCCGGACCGGAAGATCAGCCAGCCTGGTCCGGACTCGGTGTCCTCCAGGTACGGCCAGCCGAGCACATCGCGCAGGAAGGCTCGGGTGGCCGGCGGGTCCTCGGAGTAGAGCAAGGCATGAAGCGCAGTGATCATCTGGTCAGGATATGGCTAGTTGCGCCCGTGGCGCTGAGGAGGAACGATCCGAGACCCTCGCCGCATCCCTGCCGGAGCCGGCTGGCAAAGTGAGCGATCGTGCGTGCGTTTCACTGTGAAGTCTGCGGAGCCGAGCTCTTCTTCGAGAACTCGGTCTGCGTGACATGCGGCTCCGCGGTCGGCTACTCACGCGACCACAGCACCATGGTGGCGGTCAGCGCGGATCGGCCGATCTGCGCCAACCTCAATCGATGCGGATGTAACTGGATCGCAGATCCTGCCTCGGCCTTCGCGTTGTGCTTCAGCTGCAGATTGACGCGGACCCGGCCGGCCGATGCCGACACCGCGGGCCTCGGGCAGTACTGGGTTGCCGAGGCCGCCAAGCGCCGGCTGATCTTCGGACTCGACGAGCTCGAGCTCCCGATCATGATCAGCGACGGCTCCAGAGGACTGGCGTTCGATCTGCTCTCCAGCAGTCAAGGCAAGATCATCACCGGCCATCAGAACGGCATCATCACCCTTGACCTTGCCGAGAGCAACGACTCCCATCGCGAGGCGTTGCGGCAGAGCATGGACGAGCCCTACCGCACGGTGCTCGGTCACCTTCGGCACGAGATCGGCCACTACTACTGCGAATTGCTTGCCCTCAGCACCGACCGCCGTGAAGACTTCCGAGCGCTGTTTGGAGATGAGACCACCTCCTATGAGGAGGCGTTGCAGCGGCACTACTCCGGTGGAGCCGGCCGTGACTGGCAGGACCGCTTCATCAGCGCGTACGCGACCATGCATCCGCTGGAGGATTTCGCCGAGGTGTTTGGCCATTTCCTGCACATTACCGACACGCTGCAGACAGCGGCTGAGTTCGGGCTTCTGCCGCAGCCTGACCACGGTGGCCCCGACGCATCCGCGCAGCACGAGCTCGCAGAGAAGCCACGGATCGGTCTTCTCGAGATCCCAATGGCTGAATTGATCGCAGAGACCTGGCTGCCGTTGACCAAGGGCCTGAACCAGATCAACCGGAGCATGGGCAAGCCAGACCTGTACCCCTTCGTCTTGGGGGCGCCAGTGATCGCGAAGCTGGCTTTCGTCGCCGATCTCGTTTCGGTGTCCAGACCAATCCGCACGCTGCGAGCGTCGCGAATCGCGCGCCCGAGATCGGCGGAGCGATTAGCGAACACCCCGCGAAAGAATCAGCCGCGAGCCACGACGAAGCTCGCCAGCTCCGCGCGGGCCTTGCCGAGCTCCTCCCACGGACCCGGCACGTTGACCACAGCGAGTCCGCTGGTCGGGAACTTGCTGTCCATCTGAGCCCAATCGGGTGACTGGGTGCGGACGCAGATGTTTTCCACAAGATCAGGGATTCCCGGGGCATGTCCGAGCACCAGCAAGCTATGGATCTCCTCGCCGACATTGCGGATCATGGTCAACAATTCAGGCACCCAGGCGTGGTAGATCTCCTGCCGGTATTGGACTTCGCCGGCTGTGGCACCACCAGCCATCGCGTACTCCCAGGTCTGCTTGGTGCGGATCGCCGTCGAGCAGAACACCAGATCCGGACGCAGTGATCGCTCGCTGAGCCACCGGCCGATGGCCTCTGCATCGCGGCGCCCGCGAGCGGACAGTGGCCGCTCATGATCATCGACGTCGAGATCCCAGGAGGACTTGCCGTGTCGGACCAGCACCAGCGTTCGCCGGTTGTTGACCTCGGAATTCATGCGGTTAGACTAGAGGGCTGCGCGTCCGAGTGCAGTGGGACGCGGCGGGCCGCGTCAGTCTTCGTCGCCGCCGGGGTCCAGAGACTCCCAGATCTCCTTGCATTCCGGGCACACCGGGAACCGCTCAGGGTCGCGGCTCGGCACCCACACCTTGCCGCAGAGCGCGACCACCGGCGTACCCATCACCATCGCCTCGGTCAGCTTGTCCCTCGGCACGTAGTGCGAAAAGCGTTCGTGATCGCCCTCCTCAACGCGATAGTCGGGCCGCTCCTGCGTACGCTCGTCGACAATCGTTTCGGCACCAGGACTCAGTTGCTGACTCACGTTGGCCAGTCTAGACAGCTCATCTTGACCAGCGAGCCGCCAGATTGACCTCGATCTGGGTTGAGGTGATGAACTGGTCGGATGACCGCCCAGGAGACCGCCGACGCCACGCGAGGCTGCGGCACGCGAAGGTCTCCCAGCGTGCCCTCACGATCGGCCTGTGCGCCATCGTGGTGGCGATCGCTTTCGAGACCATCGCCGTAGCGACAGCCATGCCAATTGCTGCTCGGGATCTCGAAGGGCTGGACTATTACGCCTGGGCGTTCTCAGCGTTCATGATCGGGATGCTCTTCGCCACGGTGATCTGTGGGCGCGTCAGCGATCGGATCGGCCCAGCCAAACCTTTGCTGGTCGGGCTGATGATCTTCCTGGCCGGTCTGGTGATTGCCGGCTCGGCTCAATACATGGCGCAACTCGTCGCTGGCCGGTTGGTCCAAGGCCTGGGCAGCGGGGCGATGAACGTCGCCATCTACGTCTGTGTCGCAGTCGCCTTCAGTCGTAGGCAGCGGCCGAAGATGTTCACCTATATCTCTACTGCCTGGGTGCTGCCGTCGTTCGTCGGTCCACCGGTCTCGGCGTGGCTGACCCAGCATCTGAGCTGGCATTGGGTGTTCTTTGCGGTGATTCCGCTCGTGATCTTCGGCGGAGCGATGGCGTTCCCAAGCCTGCTGCGCATGATGCGCACGCGCCGGCCGAGTGATGCCGACGCCGTCAAACCTGCGCCTGTGTGGGCTGCCGGGCTCCTCGCCGTGGCTGCGGCGATGCTGCAGCTTGCGGGTCAGCGTCTGGATTGGCTTGCGGTCGGCCTCGTGGTCGCTGGTGATCGGCGGCATAGCCGGCCTGCTGGTGGCGCTGCCACCGCTCATGCCACCCGGATTCTTGAGGTTTAGGCGTGGACTGTCGCCAGGTCATCCAGACCCGAGGTTTGCTCGCCGGCGCATTCTTCGGCGCTGAAGCTTTCGTGCCGCTGATGTTGGTCGAGCAACGAGGGGTTCCCCTGTTGCAAGCAGGGGCGGTGTTGACCGTCGGCTCCATCGGCTGGACTGCCGGTTCCTGGTTGCAGGCGCGACCGTGGCTGCGCATCCGGCGCGACCGGCTGATCACGCTGGGCGGCTGGTCGATCGCAGTCGGGATAGCGCTGGTCGGGCTTATCGCATTCCTGCCGACGCTACCGTACGTCCTGGTCGCGGTCGGCTGGATCTTCGGCGGTCTCGGCATGGGACTTGCTACGTCCAGTGGCTCCTTGGCGGCTATGAGCCTGTCCAGTGCGGCCGAGCAGGGCCGCAACGCCGCTTCGCTGAACGTGTACGACGCCCTGGGCTCGGGTGTCTTTGTCGGCGTCGCGGGCACGATCTTCGCCGCGCTGCATGTGAGCGGAAACCTGGCCCTCACGTTCGGCCTTGTCGAGCTGTCGATGGCCGGCGTAGCGACTGCTCGGCAGTGCTCAGCTCACTTCGTATTGGAGTCGTGCCCAACGAGTTCGCGCCGCGTGTTAGGCCGTCACGCGAACCGTCCTAGCGCAACACCAAGATGGTGACGAACATCGAAATCGCGAAAAGGGCGAGCGCAGAGACGGCCAGCAAGACGTAGTAGGACGCTGGCCGAGAGGCGTAGGGCTTCCGGGGGCGAGGTCGTCAGCTGACTCATGGCGTACGGATCGCCAGAGCTGAGATAGCTGCCTGTAAATGGCGAAGGGGAAGCCTGGTAAGCCGGCGCCGAATGGTAGGGACTTGCCGGCTCAAATCCCGCCAGCCCAGCGGCCGGTTGCGACTGTGTTGACGGGTCTACCCCACTCACGGGCGGCAGATCCGGCCTGGTGATCTCACTGGCGATCGGCGGCTGCGTGTCGGGGAGATTGGTGCGTCGCAACGCCTCCGTCGGGCACCTTCGGGAATTCACCAGACGGGTCCATCTGGTCGGCGATCGCCTGCAACGCGTCGGCCAGCAGGAGGGCTGTCGGCGGGCGGCGATTCCGATCAGCGGCGAGCCCTGACAGCATCACCGCATCGAGGGTTGCCGGAGCGCCAAGGCGTTCGGCGATCGGCTCCGGCGGCTTGGAGATGTCGCGCGCCAAGATGTCGGCAATGCTCCTCACCAGGAACGGAGGATGGCCGGTCAGCATGGCGTACGTGACTGCGGTCAGCGAGTAGATGTCGACCCGCTTGTCGAGCGGCGTCACGCCCATCGCCTGCTCCGGGGCCATGTAGGAGGGTGTGCCGGCGGTCATGGTCGCCCCTACAGCATCCACCATGGACTTTGCGACACCCAGGTCAGCGATCAGCACGTGGGTTTGGCCGTTTGCGGTTCTGCCGAGCAGCAGGTTTCCCGGGGTGACATCGCGATGGATGATGTCGTTCGCGTGCAGGACGTCGAGCGCCCGGCAGGCGTCGGCACAAAGACGCAGCGCGCGTACGGGATCGATTCCTTGCTGGCGAAGATCATTGAGCGAGCCGCCGTCGATGTAGTCCATGACGAAGTACGGCCGCCCATCGTCGAGGGTGCCGATGTCATAGACCTGGACCAGCCGGCGATCATGGATTCGCCGCATGATTCTGGCCTCAGCGAGGAAGCGGTTTCGGACATCACTGTTGTTGGACCAGTTGTCCGCCAGCACCTTGACAGCAACGGGTACGTCGAGGTCATCGTCATGGCCCAGCCACACGGTCGCGAACGACCCGGCGCCGATGCGCCGAACCAGCCGATACCGCCCTACGGAGTCCATCGCTACCATTCTCGCCTGAACTCATTGCCCGCGAAGCGGGTCGGGGGTGCAAGGCGGGTCGCCCACCTTGCTGAATCTCTGCGATTCACCCACAAGTCAACCGCGAGCGACCTGAGCACAACCTGTGACGGTAAGAGGTGCTCAGACGGGAGAGGAACGCGTGGCGAGAGCCTCCAGCGTGGCGCGAGAGCCGTGGGTGTGCAACGACTCGAGTGCGCTGCAGGTACGGCTCGGTGAACGCCGGCTGTGTGGCCAGATCTCCGAAGAGCTCCTGGTTCTTGACGAAGGCCAGCGGATCCTCCCGCTGCTGGGCGGCAATCTGCTTGCAGGCTGTCCGCCAGCCGATCGACGACCTTGATCGGCTCACCTTGCTCATCGACGCCTTCGGCGTAGCGGGCCCAACTGGCCACCACAGCCGCCGACAGTCGTCACGTCCCGATCAGCAGCAAGGTTCTCCCGAATCACCGGCAGCAGCCACTTCGGAATGCGATCCGAGCTCTCCGCGCAAAGCCGAGCGACGGTGTCCCGGACCGCCGCGTTGGAGAATCGCTCGATCAGCTGCAGCTTGTATGCGTCGAGATCGATGCCCGGCACCGGGGCAAGGGTCGGCGTGGCTTCGCGATTCATGTAGTCGAGCAGGAAGTTGGCGAACAACGGATCCTGCGCGACCTCATGCACCAGCCGGTAGCCGGCGAGATAACCGAAATAGCACAGCGCCTGATGGCTCGCGTTCAGCAGCCGCAGCTTCATCAGCTCGTACGGCACGACGTCCGGCACCACCTGCACGCCGACGTCCTCCAGCGGCGGGCGGCCGGCGGAGAACTTGTCCTCCAGCGCCCACTGGGTGAACGGCTCGCACACCACCGGCCAGGCATCCTCGACGCCGAAGCGTTCGCTGATCTGCGCCCGGTCCTCATCCGTGGTGACGGGGGTGATCCGGTCGACCATGGAGTTGGGGAATCGGACGTTGCCCTCGACCCATTCGCCCAGCTCCGGGTCTCGGAGCCGGGCGAACGCGGCGAAGACTTCCTGCGCCATGTGACCGTTGCCCTGGATGTTGTCGCAGGACATGACCGTGAAGGGCTCGATGCCGCGCGAGCGGCGCCGCACGAGTGCCTCGGTGATCAGGCCGAACGTGGTGGCCGGGACTGCTCCGGGAGCCAGATCGGCCTGGACGGCCGGGTTGGTGTCGTCGAACTCACCGGTCACCGGATGGAAGTTGTATCCCCCTTCGGTGACGGTGAGTGAGACGATCCGGGTCGCAGGATCGGCCATCTTCTCGATGACCGCATCGGGATCGTCCGGCGCGTACAGGTACTGCACGATCGATCCGATGATCCGCGGCTCCCAGCTTCCATCCGGAGCCTTCAGCACCAGGGTGTAGAGACAGTCCTGGGACTGCATCGCCTCCTTCATCTTGAGGTCGAACGGCATCACGCCGACGCCGCAGATCCCCCAGTCCAGTGCCTTGCCCTGCTCCATGAGTTGATCGATGTACATCGCCTGGTGGGCTCGGTGGAACCCACCGACACCGAAGTGCACGATGCCGACCTTCACCTGCGACCGGTCATAACTCGGCACCGGAATTGAGAGGGATCCGAGGTTGGCCTGGTTGAGCTCAGTCATCTGATCCCCTCGTCTTACTTGACGGCGCCCAGGGACAGGCCCTGCACCAGCTTGTCCTGTGCAGCGAAGCCGGCGATGATCACCGGCAGCGAAACCACCGTCGCCGCCGCGCACACCTTGGCCAGGAACAGACCCTGCGAGGTGACGAAGCTGGTCAGGAACACCGGTGCCGTTCCGGCTATCACGCTGGTCAACGTGTTGGCCAGCAGCAGCTCGTTCCAGGCGAAGATGAAGCAGATCAGCGCGGTGGCCGCGATCCCGGGAGAGATGATCGGCACGATGATGCTGCGCAGCGTCCGGATCAGCCCTGCGCCGTCCATCGCCGCGGCCTCGAAGAGCTCGACTGGGATGTCGGCGAGGAAGGACCGCATCATCCAGACCGCGATGGGCAGGTTCATGGCCGTGTACAAGATCAACAAGTAGTTGATGTTGTCCAGCAGGCCGAGATACTTGGCGAAGATGTAGAGCGGCAGCAGACCGGCAACGGCCGGCAGCATCTTGGTGGACAGGAAGAAGAACATCGCATCCGTCCACTTCTTGATCGGCTTGACCGACGAGCGCGTACGCCGCGGGGATCGCCAGCAAGATCACCAGGATGGTTGAGACGATCGATGCGGTCGCTGAGTTGATCAACGGCGGCCACGGGCTGGCTCCCGAGGATGCACCGAAGAACTCCTTGTAACCCTGGAGGGTGAGCGGGGCGAAGAAGCTGGGCGGGTTGGTTGATGCGTTGACCTCGGAGTGGAGGCTGGTCAGCACCATGAAGAAGACCGGGAAGACGAAGAGGATGCCGATGGCCCAGGCGGCGATGCCAGCGATGATATTGCCGCGGCGTGAGCCGAGGCTGGGGCCGCGCGCGCTGGATTTCTTTCGCTGAGCAGCGGACTTGCTGGGGGCGGGAGCGACTGCGGTGGTCATCAGGCCTCCTCGAACAGGGTGGACACGGTACGCAGCAGGAACGTGGCGATCGCGATCGAGAAGATCACCACGACCACGCCTTGAGCGGAAGCAAGACCGTAGTCCTGCGCGCTGTAGAGGGTTTCGTAAACGGTGTAAGGGCAGGTTCGCAGTGCCCAGTGAGCCGGCCGTCATGACGTAAACCGTGTCGAAGGTCTGCACGACATAGATCGAGCCGAGCAGGCCGCCGAGCTCCAGATAGCGCCGCATGTGCGGCATGGTGATGAAGCGGAAGGTCTGCCAGGAATTCGCACCGTCGACATTGGCCGCCTCGAGGATGTCACCTGGGCGGGACTGCAGCCCGGCCAGCAGGATCAGGGTCATGAACGGGGTCCAATACCAGATCAGCTGCACCTCGATCGCCAACCTTGGGAAGTCGGTGATCCAGTCCGGCTGAGGGCGTCTGCCGATCCAAGGTGAGCAGTCCGTTGAGCAGGCCGTAGACCGGGTTGTAGATGGCGTGCTTCCACAGCAACGCGGCGGCAACCGGCACGATCAGGAAGGGAGTGATCATCAACGTGCGGACGACCCCACGGCCGAAGAAGCTTGCGGTTCAACAGCAACGAGATGCCGAGCCCCAACGCCAGGGAGACGATCACCACGGTCACGGTGAGCACGATCGTGAAGAACACGCTTGATCGCAGGGCCGGATCGGTGAAGACCTGCGACGTAGTTGTTGAGCGTCCCGAAGAAGATCTCGTTGGGATAGTTGGCCTGCCAGTTCATGAACGAGATGATCATCGTCGCTACGAACGGGATCTGGGTCAGGATGATGATGAAGACCAAAGCCGGCAGCAGCGGGAACCGTCGAGTCCAGCCCTTCTTGTCCAGCCAGCGTTCGTTGAAGGGTGGTTTGGGCTCTTTCTTCTTGGCTGCCTTGGCCTCGGCCCTCAGTGTCGAGGGGCGTCGCCGTTGTGGTGGCCATATGCGCCATGCCTCCTTGTCAGGTGTGCGGTGAGCTGTCGACAGATGGCCCTGAGCCTTTCGACAGGTTCACGCCAGCGTTGAGTTGTCGGTTAATGATCTTCGGCTTCGGCAGAGCCCAGCCGCACCAGCTGTACGCCTGAGCCTGCCGAAGATCCTCAGATCCTGCTACTGGCCCTGGTACTTCTTAGCGACAGCCTCAGCCAGCTTCTGCCCTTTGTCGAGCGCCGTCGTGACGTCCTCCTTGCCGGCGATCACAGCCGAGATGTCCTGACTGACCTTCGTGCCGAGATCGGGGAACTCCGGGATGTCGACAAACTGGATGCCGATCGTGGGTCGCGGTTGCACACCAGGGTTGACTGGGTCGGCGGCCTCGATCGCCTTCAAGGTCGGCTCGGCGAACGCTCCGGCTGCCTTCTTGTACTCAGGATTCTGATAGGTCGAGATGCGCTTGCCGGCCGGCACCGTTGCCCAGCCGTCTTGCGCGCCCACCAGCTCTTCGTACTTCTTCGACGACGCCCAAGAGATGAACTTCCAGGCGGCGTCTTGCTTCGCGCTCTTCTTCTCGATCGCCCACGCCCAGGTGTACAGCCAGCCGGACGCCTTCGTCAGCTTGACCGGAGCCTGCACGTAGGCCATCTTGCCCTTCACCGGGGAATCCGGGGCCTCCAAGCTGCCCGCTGCGGAAGTGGCGTCGTACCACATCGCGACCTTGCTCTGGGTCGTCGCGGTCAGGCACTCGGCGAATCCGGCTTGGGCCGCGCCAGCCTCACCATGCGCCTTCACCAGATCGGTGTAGAAGGTGGTCGCCTGGTTGAACTCCGGCGCATTCACTTTCGGCGTCCAGTCCTTCTCGAACCAGGTGCCGCCGAAGGTGTTGACCACAGTGGTCAGAGGCGCGAACACCTCACCCCAACCAGGCAGGCCCCGCAGGCAGATGCCCTTCATGCCAGACTGGGCACCGTCCAGCTTGGCGGCGGCAGCCGCGACCTCATCCCAGGTCGGGTTGTCCTTGATCGTCACACCGGCCTTGTCGGCGACGTCCTTGCGGTACATCAGGAACGAGGACTCGCCGTAGAACGGCTCACCGTAGAGCTTGCCGTCCGGACCCTTCAGCGATTCGGTCATCGACGGGAAGATGTCGGCCTGGTTGAAATCCTTGTCGTCCTTGTACGCCTGGATGTCATCCATCGACCACAGCCAGTTGTTCTTGGAATACCACGGGATTTCGAAGTTCGACAGCGTTGCGACGTCGAACTGGCCGGACTGGTTGGCGAACTCCTGCGCCGCCTGGTTGCGCATGTCGTTCTCCGGCTTGACGGTGAAGTTCACCTTGATGCCGGACTCCTTCTCGAACTCGCCGATATGTTTCTGCAGCGCAAGCATCTGCGGATTGTTGACCATCAAGACGTTGATCGAATTGGCGGCGCCACTAGCGCCTCCGCCTCCGCCACCGCCCCCACCGGCTCCGGCGCAAGCGGCGGTTGTGACTAACAACGCGGACAACCCTGCGGCCGCCGCTACTTTGTGATTCCAGCGCATCTGGAGTCATTCCTTCCTGGTCGTCCCTGTTGAGGGGTTCCGAGCTTTAGGCTTCTGGCGGCCTGGATGGCCGTTCCTAAGCTGATCGCGCAGCCACCTGAGGAATGCTGGCTGCAGGCAAGATTTGCACCGGCGGTACGCGGACCGACCGTCCATGCCGTCGGTGACCAGCGATGCTGAGTGTGATCAGATGTAGCGCTGCGAGCATGGCGGGTCGACCTGGTCCCGATCGGGACACCTTGAGAGGCCGACCGGCTCGACTGATGCGCCGCTGCGACGGCCCTGGCGTTCACACCTGATCTCACGCTGACCAGTAGTCCTTGCTCAGTACACGCTGGCTTTGGGTGCCTTGTGTCCATGTATAACGTAAAGACCCCTGTTTGCCCACTCTTGTTGGAAGGAAGCCCGAATCATTTCGAAACTGCAACAAAGTTGTTGTCGTTATTGGTTTGACTGGCGTGAATTCCAGCAACCCGCTGGCATCTGGCTGTTGATCATCTGTGCTCTAACTCAGAGACGATGCCAGCACGACACTACGATAAAGAGGTGTCTGACATCCCCGTAGGCTCGCCGCCGGCTCCGCCCGGACGCCACGCAGCACCGAGCGGCTGGTACCCGGATCCGGTGAACGTGGCACAGGAACGTTACTGGGACGGCTGGCAGTGGTCCCGCAACACTCGTCCACGATGGGCGTCGCCCTAGCGCCGACTATGGCCAGACTCCGTACCCGCCCGATCAGACCCCAAATGTGAGGCCGCCGCTTGGCGTGGCTGGACCGCGTCCGGGCTCGGTGCAGGCAACAATGACCGCGGACGGCGTCGCCCTCGCCTCATGGTGGTGGCGGGCGCTGGCGGTTGTGATCGACTACCTGATCATCACCGCGATCGTCACCATCATCACCTTCCCCGTGTGGCGATCGCTGTACGCGGCGTGGGTCAGCTACTTCAACTCCGTGATGGATGCCCAACGCCTGGGAGTCGCACCGCCGACGGTGAGCGTGACCGATCTGATCTCTGGTACCGACCAAATGATCTTGACTGTGGCGACGATCGCCGTCGGGATGGTCTATCACGTCGCCTTCCTGCGCTGGAAGTCGGCAACACCTGGAAAGATGATCTGCGGGCTTGCGAGTGGTGCCGGTTGATCGCGGCCGTGCCACCGAGCCGCTCGCGTGGAGCGCAGTCTTCATTCGCGCGAGTATCTGGGTGCTGCCCAGCATCAGCTCATTTCTGAGCTTGATCACGGTTGTGGACGTGCTGTTCCCGCTGTGGACTCCCAAGCGACAGGCGCTGCATGACATTGCCGCCAAAACTCAGGTGATCCGTCCGCGCTGATTTTTCGTGTCCTGCTCGCGCATCGCGCGTTGGAATCGCCGCCGTCGTCGTCGCTCGCAGAGGAAAGAACGCCTTCGCCGCCTTCCATCGCTCGCTCCGCTCGCAGGGCAGGGCGCGAGTGTTGGTTTTTAGAGATCAATCACAAATTCTGTTCCAAAAGACGTGGAACTGCCTAAACATCGCGGCGCAGCTGACTATATTGAATCGAGGTCGGAGCGTTCGGGGCGCTCTTACCCGCAGCCTTCGGGCGAGGGGGCCACGTCCGATGAGGTTGTCGTGCTGCGTACGCGCCGTCTTCAGCACTCAGCTGTCGCCTATGCGGTAATGCGTGCAGCGGGAATTATCACCGCCGGGCTCATCACATTGGCTGGCGTGGCGGTACTGCCGGTTCACGGCAAACGCCGAGACCAATGACGGCACGTTGACTGTGATCGTCGATCGCGACGTCGATCGAAACGGCAACTACAGCAGCGAGATCGATCAGCCACAACGCGACATTGAGATCGTCGTGACCGATGCCGCCGGCAAGAGCGTCCAGGGCGTCACCGGTTCCGACGGCAGGTTCGTCCTCCAGGCAACGCCGCAAACTGAAAGGTGGCCGGTACTTCGTCGTTGCCAAGATTCCCGCTTCGCTCGGCGAGCTCACCCCAGTTTCGGAGAGCAGCACTTTCCAGCCGTTGAGTACCACCGTCGATCTGACGTCGGAGAACCAGACTGTGCGGATGGGTGTCGCTGTTGGTCGCACGGGCACCGAGCCCCCACAGTCTCAACCGACGACGGTGTCGCGCGGGTCGGATCGGCCCGAACTCGCTCGCTTCGCTGTCGGCGATCTGGTCTGGCGAGACGACAACCGGTCCGGGATTCAGGACCCCAGCGAATCTGGGGCAAGTGGGATCAGTGTCCAGCTGCTCAATGCCGACGGCGAGGTGGTCACATCAACGGTGAGCGGGCCGTCGGGACATTACCTGTTTGACAATCTGCCAGCCGGCACCTACTCCGTACGGTTTGCAGGCATTCCAGCGGACTTCCGGCTGACGCCGACAGATGTTGGTGATCAGCGTGCCGTGGACTCAGACCCCGACTACTCGGGCGCGACTCCACCGTTCACCTTGGGCGTGGGGGAACCGAATGTCCGACCAGCCACCGCAGCAGACGAGGTGGCGGCGGCGTACATCAATACCACGATCGATGCGGGCATCACTCCGCTCCGGTACGCCGTGGGTGATCGTGTCTGGTTTGATCTGAACAGCGACGGTATTCAGCAACCTGACGAGCCTGCCGGGTCGGCAACGGTCTCATTGCTTACCGACGCTGGAAATGTGGTGGCCACGACAACCACCGACGCAACCGGCCACTACGAGTTCTCCAATCTGCGCGCCGGGCGCTATCGGCTGCAGTTCGCGGGTCTGCCGCCCCATCGCACGTTCACGGCGCGGGATGCCGGGAATGACGCCACGCTCGACTCCGACCCTGACCCCGCCACCGGACGGACGGCGGTTTTCGATCTGGCCCAGGGCGCACCCAACCTTGTTCCTGTTACGAGCGCTGATGCCGGCTCTACCGATTTCGAGAATCAGACTGTGAGCGCTGGCTTGGTCTGTGCGTACTCAGTGGGAGACAAGGTCTGGCGCGACAACAACGGCGACGGGGTGCTGGATGCTGGTGACAGCGGCCTGCCGGGCGTCACCGTCGAGTTGTTGGGCAACGACTCGCAGGTCCTCGCCAGGACAGTCAGCTCCGAGAACGGTCGTTATGACTTCGACCATTTGGCGGCGGGAAATTACCGAGTCAGATTCACCAAGCCTGATGGCGTGGTTTTCACGAGTCGGGATGCCGGCGAGAACCCGGCTGTGGACTCTGACGCAGATCAGGCTGGAATGACTTCGGTGTTCGCGCTTGGAAATGAGAATCCAGCTGACACCAGCATCGATGCCGGGCTGACCACGCCGGCAAACTATCGCGGCGTGGCTGGTGCGCACCGACCTCCGGTTGACGCTGCATTGTCATCGACTGGCGGTGTTGCGCTGCCGATTCCGATTGTCGGGGCGGTGCTCGCACTGGCCGGCCTCATTTGCCTCGTGGTTTCTCGGCGGCGGCGCAGCGTCTGAGTGTCCGCCTCGCCAGGCCTAAGGTGCCGACAGCACTCCGTGTGCCACCAGCTCGTTGATCACGTTGCGCACTTGATCGGTGCCGAGTCGGCGTACCCGGCGCCGGATCCGCAGCTGGGCCTTTTCGTCCCAGGCAGCGAGGACTGGGCCGATTTGATCATGACTGCGAGATCCGCATGAGTTCCGCGGCATCGTCAGGGCTGGCGCCGTCGATGAGCGCATCAACTGCTCGCAGCAGCGTCAGCCAGTTGGAGCTGGGTCGATTGGTGATCTTGAACGGCAGATCGGCTTCGATCAAGATCGACAGCTGCTCGAGAGTCCGTGAGGAGTCGGCCACGCCGGTATCGATCTTTCCGTAGAGACCTGCAGCTTCGATCAGCTCGACGGCGCCCTGCCAGCCCGGTCCGTAGGGCAGACCGACGAAGACATCGATCTCGGGCCCCAGCTGCGCTGCAGCCGATGCCACGCGGGCCGCACTGCCGGCAAGATCATCAAGATCCCGCAGTGCCGGCTCGGCCGCCACGATGTCGACGCCAGGGACGCTGCGTCCTGCGAGTGCGAGCAGTCCTCCAGCGCCGCCGCGTCGGGATCACGCTGACTTGCACGCTGACGCCCGTTGGAATCTGACGGCTGAGCGCTGTGAGCTGAGAATCCCGTACCACCAAGCTGGCCACCAGGTTCTCGTACGCGCTTCGTAGCTCTCTGTGGTCGGCAAGCGCGGCAGCGACCTGGCTCTGAGGGCGCAGTACCAGTGCCTCGTCGTCAAGCAGGCCGTCGAACAGGCTCATGGCCAGCAGGTTACGGGGCTGGGCCGAGACCCAGCACAATGAGTGGCGTGAGCCGGTTCTCTGAGGAGGAGGTAGCGGAGGCGCTCGCCAAAGTGCGTACGGCGTGTCTTGCTTTGCCGGAGACGTCTGAACGGCAGAGCCACGGCGGCCCGGCGTTCTTCATCCGGGGCAAGAAATGCTTCGTGATGTTTCTCAATGATCATCACGACGATGGACGCCTCGCGATCTGGTGTGCCGCTCCGGACGGCGTCCAGGCCGACATGGTGGACACCGATCCGGAGCGTTTCTTCCGCCCGCCCTACGTCGGTCACTTGGGCTGGCTCGGCGTTTTGCTGCCAGGAATCGCTGACATCGAGCTCGCCGCGATCTGCCGGGAGGCGTTCATGACGGTCGCGCCACCGAGCGTGCTCAAGATGCTGGCCACGGATTAGATCCAGCTCAGGCGCTCCGTTGGTGGCGAGCCAGTCGCAGCTCCATCTCATCCCAGCGCAAGATGGCTTGGAAGCGGTGCTGGCGACTACTTGTGAGGACGACATGACGCAACAAACAAGCGAACAGACAACCACAGGCAGCGATACAGCAGCCGATCAGGAGAGACCATCGGGCGGCGGCGCCACGGTCGCACCAGAGCCGTATGAGCTCACCGACGTTGCCGGACCGCTCGACAAGGAAGCGCTGCGCTCCCTGGACGCCTGGTGGCGAGCGGCGAATTACCTAGGGGTCGGACAGATCTACCTGACGGCCAACCCCCTGCTCCGAGAACCGCTCCAGGCCGAGCACATCAAGGCTCGGTTGCTCGGGCACTTCGGCACTGTGCCAGGACTCAACCTGGTGTACGCCCACGCCAATCGAGCGATCCGACAACGGGATCTGAACGCTGTGTTCGTCGCGGGGCCCGGCCATGGTGGTCCTGGTCCCAACGCGTGCGCTTGGCTGGAAGGCACGTACTCAGAGCTCTACAGCCATACGCCCACCAACATCGACGGCATGGCTGCCTTCTTCCATCAGTTCTCTTATCCCGGTGGCGTTCCGAGCCATTGTGCTCCCGAGACGCCCGGTTCCTTCCATGAAGGCGGCGAGCTCGGCTACTCACTCCTGCACGCCTTCGGTGCCGCGCTCGACCGGCCGGACCTTGTGGTTTTCTGTGTCGTGGGGGATGGCGAGGCCGAGACCGGTCCGCTGGCGGGCAGCTGGCACGCGGCGAAGTTCCTCAACCCCGCCCGGGATGGAGCCGTGCTCCCGGTACTAGCCCTCAACGAGTACAAGATCGCCAACCCGACGCTGCTGGCCCGCATCCCGCCTGATCAATTGAACGAGCTGCTACGCGGCTATGGCTACGAACCGCACCTGGTAGCCGGTGATGATCCTGGCGCAGTCCATCAGGCAATGGCCGGCACCCTTGATCACTGCCTGGATCGCATACGAGAGATCCAGCACGCTGCGCGGGAGCGGGGAGATGAGGGCTACGCCGCCTGGCCGATGATCGTGCTACGCACTCCCAAGGGCTGGACCTGCCCACCAGTCGTCGACGGGAAGCAGGTCGAAGGCACGTTCCGGGCGCACCAGGTACCGCTTTCCGCGGCGCGCGAAGATCTCTGATCACCGTGTTGCGCTGGAAGGCTGGCTTCGCTCCTACCGGCCCGCATGAGCTCTTCGATGAAACCGGCGCACCTATGCCGGAACTGCTGGCACAAAATCCATCCGGCGAGCGGCGGATGAGCGCCAATCCGGTGGCGAATGGTGGACTGCTGCTGCGTGACCTTAACCTGCCCGATTGGCGTGACTTTGCTGTGCGTGTCGAGCACCCTGGCGAGACCCGGCACGAAGCCACTCGCGTGCTGGGCCGTTGGCTCGCCGAAGTCATCGTGGCCAACCCGGACAACTTTCTGACCTTCGCGCCGGATGAACTGGCCAGCAATCGGCTGCAAGACATCCTGAATGTCACGGGCCGCGACTGGCAGGTCGAGATCGGCGAATTCGACGAGAAGCTGGACCGTCGCGGCCGAGTCATCGAGGTGCTTAGCGAGCACATCTGCCAGGGGCTGCTGGAGGGCTATCTGCTGACCGGCCGGCACGGGCTATTCACCTGCTACGAGGCTTTCATCCACATTGTCGACTCAATGTTCAACCAGCACGCCAAATGGCTCCAAGCCAGCGGCGAAGTGTCCTGGCGCCGACCGATTGCCAGCTTCAACTACTTGCTCTCTTCGCACGTGTGGCGTCAAGATCACAACGGCTTCACCCACCAGGACCCGGGCTTCCTCGACATTGTGCTGAACAAGAATCCAGAGATCGTCCGGGTCTACCTGCCGCCAGATGCCAACACGCTGCTCTCCACTTACGATCACTGCCTCCGCTCCCGGCACTACATGAATGTTGTGATCGCTGGAAAACAGCCGCAGGAAGATTGGCTGTCAGTGACCGACGCCGAACTGCATTGTGCACGAGGCGTTGGCATCTGGGACTGGGCCGGCAACAAGGACGATCTGGGCTCGGTGCCAGATGTGGTGTTGGCGTGCGCGGGCGATATCCCCACCCTGGAAACACTCGCCGCAGCGAGCATCCTGCGGGAGCGGTTGCCCGAGCTGCGGGTCCGGGTGATCAATGTCGTCGATCTGATGCGGCTGCTCCCGGAGCGTGACCACCCCCACGGTCTACCGGACCGCGAGTTCGACACGTTGTTCACCGACTCTCAGCCGGTGATCTTTGCGTTCCACGGTTACCCATGGCTGGTGCATCGGCTGAGCTATCGACGACACAACCACGACCAGCTGCATGTCCGCGGGTATCGGGAGCGGGGTACGACGACTACGCCGTTCGACATGGTCATGCTGAATGATCTTGATCGCTTCCATCTGGTCATGGACGTGATCGATCGGGTGAAGGGCCTGGGCATGCGCGCCGCTGGGCTGCGTCAGGAGATGGTCGACACGCGGTTACGGGCTCGGGCGTGGACTCGGGACCACGGCGTGGACATACCAGAAGTCGCGGACTGGCGTTGGCCGATCATGACGCTGAACTAGGTCCGCGAAGATCGCTTCAGCTACGGCCTCCGGAGGACTCGTCAATCGCCACCCCCGCTTCTGACAGCTCCGCGGACACCTCAGGGATGCGTTCAGGGGCCACCGCTGCGGTCAAGTCCGAGCAAGACAGTGGTATCAAATCCCTCGCGCACCGCGTCCAGTGCCGTGGCGCGTACGCAGTAATCCGTTGCGATGCCGCAGACGTCGAGCTCGTCGACCCCTCGCGCCTGCAACCATGCCGCGAGCGTCTCACCATCGTCGGTTGACACCCTCGAAGGCTGAGTACGCCGGCGCGTAGTGCCCCTTGTAGATCACCACTGAGAAGTCACGGAAGGTGAGTTCGTCATGGAACTCAGCACCCGGCGTGCCGACCACACAGTGCGGCGGCCACGAATCCACGAAGTCGGGCTTGGCGGCAAAGTGCGAGCCCGGGTCGATGTGATGATCACGAGTGGCAATGACATAGGCGTAGCCATGATCACTGTGGAGCAGCTTGTCGATTCGGCCGACAGCGGCAGCTCCGCCCTCGACGCCCAAAGAGCCACCCTCGCAGAAGTCTCGCTGCGGGTCCGCGACGATCAAAGCACGTGTCATGATCACAACTCCCCACGGTGTCCAGCGATCGCTTCCTGCTCGGAGCTGCTCGCCGGCACCCGGCCGCTGGGCTCGGTTCGGTAAGGACTTCTTGCATCTTCGCCGATGCCGGCGAAGACGGTCTCGATGACTGGCTCGCCTCGGGACATCTTGAGCGCTTCGAGCGGCAGCTCGGCGCGGGAACGCAGATGTCGCTGACGCATGGTCTCCAGCGATTCGTCTCCAACGATCTCTCCCGCCGTCAACCAGCTTGACCAGCAGCGCACGGTCGTTGGAGTCGCCGCCTCGGCGGAACGCCGATGCCGACGATCTCTGCCTCGGCCGTACCTTTGTCGGACAGCCGTCGCAGCGCGTACTTGCGACCGCCGACGGAGATCTTGTCGACGCTCTTCTTGGCCACTGCCACCATCGGTGCGCCAGCGTCGTCGGACTCTGCGCGAGCCACCAGCTTGTAGACGAACTCGCAGGTGGGATGGCCGCTGCCGGTAACCAATGCGGTGCCGACGCCATAGCCGTCGACGGGCGCGCCCGACAGTGCCGCGAGCGTGAACTCGTCGAGATCGCTAGTCACGATGATCTTGGTACCGGTCGCACCGAGGGAGTCCAGCAGCTCGCGGACCTGAGTGGCCAGCAGCCCAAGATCGCCGGAGTCGAGCCGGACCGCGCCCAGCCGGCCGCCGGTGAGTTCGACCCCGATCTTCACCGCCTCGAAGACGTCGTAGGTGTCCACCAGCAAGGTGGTTTCCTCGCCCAACTCCGCGATCTGCGCCGCGAAAGCCTCCCGCTCGCTGGCGTGGAGCAAGGTAAAGGAATGCGCCGCCGTGCCGCGCGTCGGGACCCCGTAGCGGCGGCCGGCCTCCAGGTTGGAGGTCGAAGCGAAGCCGGCGACGTAAGCGGCCCGAGCTGCCGCCACCGCCGCGAGCTCATGCGTACGGCGCGAGCCCATTTCGATGATCGGCCGATCGCCGGCCATTGCGGTCATTCGAGAGGCGGCGGAGGCGATGGCCGAGTCGTGGTTGTAGATGCTGAGCAGCAAGGTCTCCAGGACGACAGCCTCGCCGAAGGTGCTTTCCACGATCACCATCGGCGAACCGGGAAAGTAGATCTCGCCTTCTGGGTAGCCCCAGATGTCGCCGGAGAATCGGAAGTCGGCCAGCCAGTCGGCCATCCCTTGATCGACGACCTCGCGGTCGCGGAGGAACCGCGAGCGACTCCTCGTCGAAGCGGAAGTGCCGCAGGGCGCGCAACGCCCGCCCCACGCCGGCGACCACCCCGTAACGGCGGCCCTCCGGCAGCCGACGGGCGAAGAGCTCGAAGACGCAGCGCCGGTTGGCAGTACCGGCGCGGAGCGCAGCGCGAACCATGGTCAGTTCGTAGTGGTCGGTCAGTAGGGCGGTGGTCGGAACCTCGCTCGGTCCCCAAGCCGCCCAGGCCTGGCGTCGGATCCGTGGCGGTCACGGCGTCAGCCTACGACTGGGTGGGTTTGTTGTGAGCGACGACATCGTCGGCTTCCGGGCGCGATGCGCGAACGCCTCAAAAGTGCGTGAGCGTCGGAAATCGTGCGCCGAGGAATGGAGGAGTGAAGAGCAAACCCGCGTGCCCTCTGTTTGGAGCGCTATGCCGAACCCCCGGGTCATTGCAAGAATGGTCCTTATGCCTGACTCCGACGGGGAGAGCCTGACGCCAGCAGGTGGAACCGCCATCGCCGAGCGCCCAGTCGACGAACTTCTGGCGCAGACACCGTGGGTGACCATCGTCTGGGATGACCCGGTCAACCTCATGTCCTATGTGACCCACGTGTTCGTGATCTATTTCCACTACACCAAATCCAAGGCCGAGAAACTGATGCTGCAGGTGCACACGACGGGCAAGGCGATCGTCTCCAGCGGCAGTCGCGAGGCGATGGAGCGCGATGTCACCGCCATGCACGAATACGGCCTTTGGGCAACCCTCGACAAGGCGGACAAGTGAGCCGTCATTGGATTGCCTCGCTCGCCAAGCTCGCTCGGCGCGGATCGCGCTGTGAAGCCGCTGCCTTCCTCACTCGCTCGCCGACGAAAAGCTTGTCGGCTCGCTCGCTCGTCCAGGACAGCGGCGCGCGATCCGAGTTTCAGCTGTCTGAGATGCGTGACGCTATGAAGAAGTTTCACCGCAGGCGCGGCATGATCATTACCCAGCTCAGCGCGTACGAGGTGGAGCTGCTGGCTTCCTTGATCATGCAGCTGATCGAGCTGGTCTCCGATGGCGAGCCCGAGGGCTTCGCGACGCGCACCGGAGCCAGCTGATCCGTTCGAGGAGATCGTCAAGGATCTCGAGGGCGAGCCCGATGAGCCCGGGCCGTTAGAAGACCCGGTGCTCAAGCGGCTTTTCCCTGACGCATATCCCGCACGACACCGCCGCTTCGGCAGACTTTCGGCGGTTCACCGAGCGCGATCTCAAGGCGACGAAGGTCGCCGAGGCGCGCGTCGTCCTGGACAGGCTCGCGACAACCGAGCTGGGCGCTCGCGATCTCAAGATCCCGCCAACGAGGTCGAGAGCTGGCTGCGAACCTTGACCAGTGTGCGGCTCGCCGTGGCGACCCGGCTGGGCATCAACGACGCGGCTGCTGCCGACGAGCTGGCCGCGCTGCCGGACGATGACCCGCGGAGCTTCATGGTGAGCGTGTACGACTGGCTCGGCTTCGCGCAGGAAACCCTCATCTCGGCGCTTTAGACACGATTCTGAAAGGCGGCACGAACATGGCGAAATACGCACTGAACCAGGCCGCAGTGGACAACTGCCGCCGGCTGATCGAGGCCAAGCAGTACGTGCTGAACAGCGATTGGGGCGAAGTGCAGCCCCGCGCCGATGCCCAGAACGCACTTCCTGGAGCGGCATTCCTGGGAGGAGTACGCCGCCTGGCATCTTGGCCTCACCGAGGGTGCCTCCGACGAGACGAAGGCCCGCTACGCATTCGTGTTCGGCGACTTCCGGCGCGTGCACCGTACGGCCCTGATCGCCTGCGTCTACCGCGCTTCGGAATGGCGGCACAAGGAGGTCGAGCTCGCGGCCCACGACCTTTTGCAGCACCTGGATGCCACTTCCTGGCTGCGCTCCTCTTCGCAATAAGGGGCCTACGAGTCTCGCAAGATCGAGGACGGAAGCCCAGAGATCCACATGGGGCTTCGGGCTGTGGTCAAGCTCTGGAGCGCGTACGAAACCGAACTCCCGATAGAGCGCGTGGGCTGCGGTCATCTGAGGCAGCGATGACAGCAGCACCTCACGCATCCCCGCGGCTCGCGCCCGATCCAAGCACGCCTCTACGAGGGCGCGGCCCACGCCCCGACGGCGCCCAGCCGTGGCCACCGAGAGCATCCGAAACTCCGCTTGGTCCGGGCGCGTCGCCAGCTCGCGCCACGGTGATGTGGGCGGACACCACGTCACCGTGCCCAGGACCTGCCCGTCGTCGACTGCGACCAGGAGCTCGGCTTCGCGTGCCCGACGGCCGGCGTCGGTCAGCTGCGCCTCGTAGTCCGTGTCGATCACTCCGTCCGTACGCCGCAGCAGGTCGTCGGCGCGGTACCCGCCGGCCGTGACCCGACCGGCCTCGGCATACTCGGCAGGCTCGGCAACTCGAACGATGAAGCTCACCCAGTCACCGTGCAAGCTAAGCTGAAACCCACGCCGCTGTTGGGTATCTCGAACCGCCCATCTGTCCCGGTGATCATGACATCGTCCAGTGTGGCCGCATCCGGGCGCCGCGCCGTGCAGCACCAGCACGAAACGCTCCCGCGCGAATTCCGGGTAGCCGTCTCCGCTCACCTCGGCTTTGAGCTGTCAGCTCGGTGCCGGCCCGTTCGACGGTGAAAGTGGTTCGATACCGAGCACCCTCAAGGCGGCAAAGGTCAGGCCGTCGTCCTCCTGCAGCATCGAGCGATGACACACCATCCGACGCAGGCACGAACAGATGCAACTCCATCACCACCGGCTGGTAGCCGCTGGTGGACTGCGGAGCCTCCGGCCACATGGGAATCACCGCTCCGCCGCGCGCGTAGATCGGGATCCGTTCCATCGGAGTTGCAGCGTCAGGAATCGCCTGCCCCCGACATGCTCGCCGGTGTGCCAGTCGTACCAGTCACCAGCGGGCAGGTAGACCTGACGGGCGGTGATCCCCGGCCCGACGACCGGTGCGACCAACAGGTCGGTTCCCAAGCAGGTACTGATCATCGATGTCACGGACCGTCGCATCGTATTGGTGTCGAAGACCAACGGCCGCTGCACCGGCGCGCCGGTCTCGAAAGCCCTCAGGAAGCAGGCGTACAGATAGGGCAGCAACCGGTAGCGCAGCTTGATCGCGGTCCGGACGTGATCTTGAACGACATCGCCGAATGCCCATGCGTACTGGTCAACATTGCCGATCTCGGAGTGATTGCGACAGAACGGAGTCAGGGTGCCGTACTGCATCCAGCGCAAGAAGAGCTCCGCGTTCGAGTTGCCTTGAAACCCGCCGATGTCGGCTCCCACGAACGCCTGCCCCGAGATGCCGAAGCCTGCTCCCATCGCGATGCTCAGCCACAGGTGGTCCCAGCGTGACTGGTTGTCGCCCATCCAGTTCGCGGCATAGCGCTGGATCCCGGCGAAGCCGGCGCGCGAGAGCACGAAGGTCCGCCGCTCCGGCATCGCGTCCAGCAGCCCGGCAGTGGTTCCCATGGCCATCAGCAGCGCGTACTGGTTGTGATAGCGCTCGTGGGAGTACCTCGCCGCGACCGAACCGCATCGGCATGGCGACGATGTTTCCGGTCGCGGGCTCGTTCATGTCGTTCCAGATGCCCGCCAGCCCGGACAGCACGTGGGCCGCGTTGAGCTCGCCCCACCAAGCCCGCGCCTCTTCGGTGACGAAGTCCGGAAACGCGGTGTTGCCCGGCCAGACCTGGCCAAGGTAGAGATCGCCGCCTTCGGTGCGGCAGAGCACATCCCGTTCGACGGCCTGATCGAATACCCAGTAGCCAGGATCGAACTTCACTCCCGGGTCGATGATCGTGATCACCCGGAAGCCTTGCTCATCGAGGTCGTTTCAGCATCCCGGGCGGATCGGGGAACCGATCGGTGTCCCAGGTGAAGACGCGATAGCCGTCCATGTACTCGATGTCCAGCCACACGGCGTCACAGGGGATGTCGTTGTCGCGATGCCGCTGCGCCACGGCCTCGACGGCATCCTGGGTGTAGGAGAACCAGCGGCACTGGTGGTAGCCGAGCGACCAGAGTGGCGGCGGTGCCGTACGGCCGGTCAGCCAGGTGTAGGACTCCAAGATCGCCGGCATGTCCGGACCGGCGAAGACGTACTCGGTGTATTGACCGCCGCGGAACATGATCCGGTACTCCTCGTCGCAGGAGAACTCGTACGCGCCGCGATATCCGTTGTCTACAAAGGATGCCGCCATGCTGCCATCGGGATAGGACTGGTGGTAGAAGAACGGGATGCTGACGTAGTAGGGATCGAACTCGACGCTGCGAAAATCCCCGCGGGGATCATCGGCGCCTTGCCGGCGGTGAACTCCACCGTCTCGTACGGGCTCAGCACGTCGGTGTTCCACATGGTGAAGTCGCGGCCCTTGCGGTTGTGCCGTCCCGACTTCTCGCCCAACCCGAAGATCGCATCCTCCTGCCGGCAGCGACGGCGAATGGTGAACGAGTCGTTGAGTGTCGCGTACGCCCAGTACCTGCCGTCGGCGTCCTGGCGCGGTCTCGATCACCGGCGACCCGTCGCTGCGGTGCACGTCGATTCGGAAAGGGTCGAGCCAGAGCGACGCCGTACACGCGTCAGTGATCAACTGCACCCGTTCATCGTCCTGCTCGACGAGGAAATCGGCAGGTGAGGCAAGCGGGTCGACGCAGACGGCGAAGGTCGGTGGCTCGTCGAAAACGCCGCCGCGGCTGATCTTGATCCGCAACACGTCGGCGCGCACCACATCGATGCTCAGCTGTTCGCCGTGCAGCTCGGCCATGATGCCCGTTGCCGTCTGGGCAACCGAGTCCACGCGCTGCCAGCGGATGTAGTGGTCTGTGTCGATCACGCTGGTCCCTCTCCGCGGTGGTAGCGACAGGTCGACGATGAGCGCGCGGTGATCAGACAGCGGCAGCACGGGTGCGCTGCTGGCGGTCACCTCACCCAAGCGACCGCGGATCAGAATGTGGTCGAGCTGGCGATCGGGTTGGTCGACGGGGAAGGTGAAGTGACTGGCTAGCGACCGGTAGCCGGTGATCTCCGCCGGCCGGCCGTCGGCCATGTTGAGATCACCCATCAAGATCACCGGTTCTTGGAGCGGAGCAAGATCGCGCCGGATCCGCCGGAGCTGGTGACGTCCCCATCCCGGCACGTAGGACAGGTGGGTGTTGGCGACGACGAGCCCGCCCGCCGGAGTGCGCAGCCGCCCGATCACCGCAGCTCGCGGCTCCTCCCTGTACGATGATCAACTTGCGGGGGGTGCGCAGATACAGCGGCACGGGAGTCGGGATTCGCGGCAGCCTGAGGACCTGCCAGGAATCCGCGGGATAACGCGAAAGCAGAGCGATTCCGTACGACGCCACACCCGGCAGATCGTTCTCCGACGCCGCCATCCAGGTGGCTCCCGGGGTGCCCGACAGGGCGGCAGCGAACCGGTGGGCCACAGCTCCCATCGCTTCGGCGGCAACCGCAGTCAGATCGGCGAGATGGGAACGCGGCTGGTCCCGGTCGACTTCCTGCAGTGCCAAGATGTCAGCGTCCAGAGTGCGGACAGCATCGGCCAGCCGATCAAGATCGACCACCCCGTCCTGGATCGAGCGGCCGTGCAGGATGTTGAATGTCGCCAACCGCATGGGAAGAAGGTACCCACCATCGCCGAGCAATCGCCGCCCCAGCCCGCCACGTCCGATGAACCGCTGCTGCGTGCCGCGCTCAAGCGTTCGGCCTCAGCCCTCAAGGCCGACGGCGTCCCCTTCGCGCTGGGTGGGGGCTATGCCCTCTGGGTACACGGTGGGCCGGAGCCGAGCCACGATGTCGATCTTGTCGTGGCTGAGACCGATGTCGAGACTGGCCGCCAACAGCCTGGCTGCCGCCGGGCTGCGGATCGAGCGACCGCCTGAGGACTGGCTGTTCAAGGCCTACTTCGACGATGCGGCTCCACCGAAGATGCCGAGGAGCCCGCGCTGGTCGACGTACTCCATCGGCTCGGCGGCATTCCAGTCACCGCTGGGCTGCTCGAGACGGCGAGTGAACATGAGGTCCTGGGCATCCGGATTCCGGTGCTGCCGTCGACTCCCATCATGATCGCCAAGCTGCTGTCGCTTGTCCGAGCATTACTGCGATTTCGCAGCCACTCCTGCTCGGAGTCCGTGCCGTACGAGAGCAGCTCGACTGGGCCGAGATCCGGAATGCGACGCGAGGATCAGCCTTTTGCAGAGGCGTTTCTGTTCCTCGCGGAACGCCTCGGCCTCGTCACGCCCCTTTGATTGGAGCTGCTCGCGCAGTATTCGCGCTCGCTCGCTGGTTCGCGCTTGCCGCTGTCGTCGTCGCTCGCAGACGAAAGGCGTGTCCTCTCGCTCCTCCTCCACGGCGGCGGCGCGCGCGATTTCCGACGCTCGCAGCTGCGTTGCGGCTTGCCGCTCGACACCATGAGCGTGCGGTCTCACAGTCCGGATGCGGGGTCGTGACTCGAGCCATCGCCCCTAGTGTGACCGCCGTGCTGAAGATCGCCCGGGAGCACGTGGACGCCATGATCGCCCACGCCCGTGATGATCATCCCGACGAGGCCTGCGGGGTGATCGTCGGCCCGGAGGGCTCAGATGTGCCGACCCGTCTGGTCCGGATGATCAACGCCGAGCGGTCGCCGACGTTCTTCCGCTTCGACCCTCAGGAGCAATTCGCTTTGTACAAGGAAATGAGCGCGGCGGGCGAGGAGATCGTCGTCGTCTACCATTCCCACACAGCGACCGAGGCTTACCCATCGCGTACCGACATCTCCCTCGCCAGCGAACCGCAGGCGCACTATGTGATCGTTTCGACCGCCGAGTCCGGTGCCGCAGCCGGTCCGGTCAGCGTACGCTCCTTCCGCATCGTCGATGGTGCGGTCACGGAGGAGGAGATCGACGTCACGGAATAGGCCTCGGAGGCCAATCGTTGGCAGGAGTAGCCAGGCGTACAGGAGAAACTCGATGTCAGTAGAAGTGAGGATCCCAACGATCCTCCGCACGTTCACCGGTGGAGAGAAAGCGGTGCACGGAGATGGGGCAACGTTGCAAGAGGTGCTCGACGACATCGATGCACGCAATCCAGGCTTGAAAGAGCGGATCGTCGAGTCCGAGACGCTACGCCGATTCGTCAATGTCTACGTCAATGACGAGGATGTCCGCTTCAGCGGCGGCCTCAAGGCTGCTACTGCAGATGGCGACGTCGTCGTGGTGCTGCCCGCCGTCGCCGGCGGCTGATCGGAATCGTTCATGGTCCGGTACGCCTCGCTCGACGAGTCGGTCGGTCATACACCGCTCGTCGGGCTGCCGCGGTTGTCGCCGAGCGAATCCGTGCGGCTCTGGGCAAAACTCGAGGACTACAACCCCACCGGCTCGATCAAGGATCGTGCGGCGCTTCGCATGATCAAGGTCGCCGAGGCCGACGGGACACTGAGACCCGGAGCAACGATCCTGGAACCTACCAGCGGCAACACCGGCATTTCGCTCGCGATGGCGGCCAAGCTAGGCGGCTACCGGCTGATCTGCGTGATGCCGGAGAACACCTCAGCCGAACGCAAGCAAGTGCTCGCCATCTGGGGTGCCGAGATCGTCTCCTCACCTGCTGAAGGCGGGTCCAACGAGGCGATCCGAGTCGCCAAGCAGCTTGCCGCAGAGCATCCGGACTGGGTCATGCTCTATCAGTACGGCAATCCCGCTAACGCTGAGGCGCACTACCTGACGACTGCGCCGGAGATTCTCGACGATCTTCCGGAGGTGACGCATGTGGTCGCCGGGCTGGGCACGACCGGGACCCTGATGGGCGTCGGTCGTTTCTTCGCCGAGCGAGAAGCCCGAGGTCAAGATCATCGCGGCGGAGCCGCGGTATGGCGAGCTCGTCTACGGCTTACGCAATCTCGAGGAGGGCTTCGTTCCGGAGCTCTACGACGCCTCCTACGTCACCTCGCGGTTTTCGGTAGGCTCCCGGGACGCGGTCCGCCGCGTCCGGGAGCTACTGGAGCGAGAAGGCATCTTTGCCGGGCTCTCGTCCGGAGCAATCGTGCACGCCGCATTGGCTCAAGCAGCCAAGGCCGTTGCAGCAGGCGAGTCGGCTGACATCGTGTGTGATCATTGCCGACGGCGGCTGGAAATACCTCTCGACCGGGGCCTACAGCGGCGACCTTGATACCAGCGAGGACTTCCTGGATACCCAGGTGTGGGCGTAGCTTCCCTGGGCCTGCCCGCTCGCGCAATGCCGACGCTCGCGGACAACGGCGAGCTCTGATGACGAAAGCGGTCGTCAATCACTTGTAGGCTGAGCGTTCGTGGCGGCTGATACTGACGCTCCGATCGGGATCTTCGATTCGGGGTTCGGCGGGCTTACGGTGGCGCGCGCGGTCATCGATCAGTTACCCCATGAGGACATCGTCTATCTGGGCGATACGGCACGCTCTCCCTACGGTGAGCAGCCAATTGCCACCGTCCGCGAGTACGCCCTGGAGTGCCTTGATCACCTGGTCGAGCAGGGCGTAAAGATCTTGGTCATCGCCTGCAACTCAGGCAGCGCGGCGGTTCTCCGCGACGCTCGGGAGCGCTACGCCGTCCCGGTGGTGGAGGTGATCCTGCCCGCAGCCCGCCGGGCGGTAGCCGCCACCCGTTCCGGCCGTGTTGGAGTGATCTGCACAGAGGCGACTGCCACATCGCAGGCCTATGACGACGCCTTCGCCGCAGCGCCGCAGATCGAGCTGCACACCGCAGCCTGCCCACGCTTCGTCTCCTTCGTCGAGGCGGGGATCACCGGCGGCCCCGAACTGCTGGCCTGCGCCGAGGAATACCTGAAGCCCTTGCAGCAGGCCGATATCGACACGTTGATCTTGGGATGCACCCACTATCCGTTGCTTACTGGCGTGATCTCGTACGTGCTTGGCGACAACGTCAGCCTGGTGTCCAGCGCCGAGGAATGCGCCAAGGACGTGTACGCCGTCCTCACCCGGCGTAGCCTCACTCATGATCAGCCGCGAATCGCCAGCTATCGCTTTTTGACCACCGGCAGTCCGGAGGCGTTCGAGGGCGTTGGGCATCGGCTGATGGGTGGGCTAGTCATCGGCGTCGAGCAGTTCGTCTGATCACAATGATGAAACTGACGATTGTCGGCTGCAGCGGCTCCATCTCCGGGCCCGACTCACCAGCCTCCAGCTACCTGCTGCAAGCGCCGCACGAAGATCGCATCTTCTCGCTGCTGATCGACTGCGGCCCTGGCGCCATGGGGGCGCTCTATCGCTACATGGATCCGTGCGAGATCGATGCCATCGCATTGAGCCACTTGCATCCCGACCACTGCCTCGATCTTTGCGGCTACTACGTGGCCGCACGCTACTCACCAAACGCACCCTGGCCGAGACGGCCCGTCTACGCACCGGCCGACGCGGCCTCGCGGCTCGCTCGGGCGTACGAGGTAACAGCGCACCTGCGAGACGGCCAGCGAGTCGGGCGTCTCGTTTGCCGAGCACTTCGACTGGCATACCTGGCAGCCCAGCCAGCGGATCGGGCCGTTCATCGTCCGCGCTGTGCCGGGTTGCCCATCCGGTCGACGCATACGGAATCCGCGTGGAGGAGGACGTGCCCGGCGGCGGCGCCATGGTGTACTCCGGCGACACCGGACCATCCGAGGATCTGCTTCAGCTTGCGGACGGCGTCGATCTGCTGCTGGTCGAATCGTCCTTTCTCGACGAGCCCGACAATCCGCCTGGCATGCATCTTTCAGGCGCCCAAGCTGCGGCAATGGGACAGGCCGCTCGAGTCCGCGCGGTAGTGCTCACCCACATTCCGCCCTGGCACGAATCGGGACGTGTCCTCGCCGAAGCGAAGCCACATTTTGATGGGCCTGTTTCACTCGCAACGCCCGGAGCTGTCTGGGAGATCAGTGGTTTTAGGCTGAGCTCGTGACTTCTCGAGCCGACGGACGCAGCCATGATCAGCTTCGAGAGGTCCGGTTCAGCCGGCGATGGCTGAGTCAGGCAGAGGGCTCGGTGCTGGTGGAGTTCGGTCAGACTCGGGTTCTGGTTGCCGCCAGTGTGACTGAAGGAGTTCCGCGCTGGCGTAAGGGCTCCGGGCTCGGCTGGGTGACCAGTGAGTACGCGATGCTGCCGAGGGCGACCAACACCCGAAACGACCGTGAATCGGTGCGCGGCCGGATTGGCGGACGTACCCACGAGATCAGCCGGCTCATCGGCCGCAGCATGCGCGCCATCATCGACTACAAGGCGCTCGGCGAGAACACGATCGTGCTCGACTGCGACGTATTGCAGGCCGATGGTGGTACGAGGACCGCCTCGATAACTGGCGCCTACGTCGCGTTGGCGGATGCGGTCAGCTGGCTTCGCGAGCGCAACTTGCTCGCGGCTGAGCCGCTCACGGGCTCGGTGGCCGCGGTGTCAGTGGGCCTGGTCGATGGCGTCCCGATGCTGGATCTGTGTTACAGCGAGGACTCGGCTGCCGACACCGACATGAATGTCGTCATGAGCGGTGACGGGGCATTCATCGAGGTGCAAGGGACGGCAGAGGGTGCACCTTTTGATCGCACGCTGCTCGATCAGCTCCTCGACCTCGGCGCCATGGGCTGCGCGCAGCTCACTGCGTTGCAACAAGCCGCACTCGCCTCGTGACGAGACGAACTGATCCCTGGTCCGAAACCTACGTGCACGCAGGTTCCCGCGTGGTGCTGGCGACGAATAACCCCAAGAAGCTGGCCGAGCTGCGGCGCATCGTGGCAGAGACGACTTCCGATGTGCGGATCCTTGGACTTGCTGATGTCCCCGCCTATCCGGAGCCAGCCGAAACCGAGCGCACTTTCGAGGGCAACGCGCTGCTCAAGGCCCGCGCGTGTGTCGCGGCCACGGGCCTGCCTGCACTGGCCGATGATTCGGGCCTAGCCGTTGATGTGCTGAACCAGATGCCCGGCGTACGTTCGGCGCGCTGGGCGGGGCCCGACGCCAGCGACGAGGAGAACAATGCACTGTTGCTGCGCCAGCTTGCCGATGTCCCGCCGGCGGAGAGGACTGCGCGGTTTGTCTGCGCCATGGCTCTGGTGCTTCCGGATGGTGCTGAGCATGTCCGGCTCGGTGAGATGCAAGGCAGGATCGCTGTCAGTCCGGCGGGTCAGAATGGCTTCGGCTACGATCCGCTGTTCGTAGCCGACGGGTACACGGTGACGAACGGGGAGCTCGAGCCATCCGCCAAGGATGCGATCAGCCACCGAGGGCGGGCCGTGCGCGCCATCGTGCCGGTGCTGATGTCGGAGCTGCGCCGGTTGGAACCTGTCGCGCGATCGGCCAGCTCACGCTGGCTGTCGTCGGACAAGGAGGGGATGAGCTCGTGAAGACCTACCTCGATCTACTCGACCACGTGCTTACCCACGGCGTGGAGAAGAGCGACCGGACTGGTACCGGGACGCTCAGCACCTTTGGCTATCAGATGCGCTTCGACCTGGACGAGGGCTTTCCGCTGCTAACGACGAAGAAGCTGCATACCCGGTCGATCATCGCTGAGTTGCTGTGGTTCATCCAAGGCTCGACCAACATCAAGTGGCTCCATGAGCAGGGCGTGACCATCTGGGACGAATGGGCGGATGCCGACGGTGAGCTGGGCCCGATCTACGGCTACCAGTGGCGCTCCTGGCCGACACCAAGCGGTGGTCACATCGACCAACTCGCCGCTGTCATCAACTCCATCAAGTCCACTCCGGATTCGCGTCGACACATCGTCAGCGCATGGAATGTCGCAGATCTCCCTGAGATGGCGTTACCCCCATGCCATGTGATGTTCCAGTTCTACGTCGCGCAGGGTCGGCTGTCGTGTCAGCTTTACCAGCGTTCAGCCGATGTCTTTCTGGGCGTGCCATTCAATATCGCCTCGTACGCGCTGCTCACCCAGATGGTCGCTCAGGTGTGCGGCTTGGAGGTCGGCGATTTCGTACACACCCTTGGCGATGCGCATCTGTATCTGAATCACCTGGACCAAGCCAGGCTGCAGTTGAGCCGGGAACCACGCCCGCTCCCCAGAGTGTTGCTGAATCCCGGCATCAGAGCTATCGACGACTTCACCTTGGATGACATCGCGATCGAGGGCTACGACCCACACCCGGGCATCAAAGCGCCCATCGCAGTCTGATCATGCCCGAGATCATCGGGATCGCCGCGGTCGCGGCGAACGGGGTCATCGGTGTCGGACAACGACATACCGTGGCGAATTCCGGCGGACTGGAAGCGGTTCAAGGCTCTGACGATGGGGCACGTACTGATCATGGGCCGCAAGACGTACGACTCCATCGGTCGGGCGCTAGCCGGCCGGACGACGTTTGTGATCACTCGAGATCGGATGTGGCGCGGCGACGGCGTACGGGCGGTGCCGTCCGTTGACGAGGCACTCGATCAGGCCATGCTGCTGGATTCGCAGACCATCTATGTCGCCGGGGGAGGGGAGATCTACCGCGCGGCATGGGATCGGCTCACCCGCCTGGAGATCACCGAGGTTGATCAGAGCCCCGATGGTGAGGTGACATTTCCCGAGATTGATCCCGATGAGTGGATCGAAACCGCACGCGAGCCGCAAGACGGTTATAGCTTTGTGAGCTATCGCCGACGATTGCTAGCGTGATGTCCGCAGCCTGAGCGTGGCGGCTCAGACCCCGGACCCGCGCCCTCTCGAAATCGCGGCTTCGTGTCCTCGCAATTCTGCTTAGGCAACATTCTCCAGGCAACATTTTCTGGGCAAGGGGGAGCTTCATGAGGGAACCATCGTTGGGTGCAAAGCTAGGCGCTGAATTTCTGGGGACGTTCGTGCTGGTGTTCGGTGGGTGCGGAGCTGCGGTGCTGGCTTCGGTGTTCCTCACCGACAACAGCGTTCAAGTGGGAATCGGATTCGTCGGCGTCTCGCTTGCCTTTGGTCTGTCCGTGCTGGTTGGCGCGCACGCGTTTGGGCACGTCTCCGGAGGGCATTTCAACCCCGCCGTCACGATCGGTCTGGCGATCGCGAAGAGGTTTCAGTGGAAGGGCGTCCTGCCCTACGTCGTTACCCAGCTCGTTGCGGCCTCGGTCGCTGGCGCTGTGCTCTTCGTGATCGCGAATGGCAAGGCCGGATTCAACGCGGTCGAGAGTGGATTTGCCTCGAACGGGTACGGAGACCGCTCGCCCGGCGGCTATGGGCTCCTGGCCGGGCTCATCATCGAGATCGTCATAACTGCGGTCTTTGTCTACATCATTCTCGGTTCCACTGATGATCGAGCACCGAAGGGTTTTGCGCCTATTGCGATCGGCCTGGGCTTGACCGTGGTCAACCTCGTCGCCATTCCGGTGACGAACTGCTCGGCAAACCCGGCACGCTCGCTCGGAGTTGCCTGGTTCGCGGGCGGTGCTGCGCTCGCTCAGGTGTGGTTGTTCTTCGTTGCGCCGATCATCGGAGCAGCAATCGCAGGTGCCACGTACGCGCTCATCACCGGAGCTCCGAGCGCCGATGTCGGAGTCGCCCAGAACCCCGAGCTGGAGCCGAGTCAGCAGACTGCCTGACAGCTCCGGGTAACGAGACGGCCGCGTCCGGCGAGTGCAGGAGTGGCTGGTGAAGCGCATCGGGCATGCGGCAGCGAAGTGGAGTTTGGCTTCATCAGACACGACGAACGAGCCGGATCGATGCGGCGGTCGAGTTGGCCCGGAGCCAATTGAATACGGTGCCGAAGGAGGGACTCGAACCCTCACACCCGAAGGCACAGGAACCTAAATCCTGCGTGTCTACCAGTTCCACCACTCCGGCTGAGTCGCGCTTCGACTTGATTGCTCGCTCGCCAAGCTCGCTGTGTCTAATGGCTCGCTCCGCTCGCTGCGATGTTCGCCGGGAAGCCGCCGTCTTCGTCGGCTCCGACGAAACGATTCTGCCGGACAATCCGCTCTGTCACGACGCGTTTCGTCGGCTCCTCCTGCAGATCGGCGGCGCGAACATCGCGGGTGCGGGTCGCGCTTGGAACCCGCCTACTTCGTCGTCGCTCCGGGACGAAAAGCGTGTCCCGTCGCTCCTCTCAGCACGGCGGAGCGCGATCCGGAGTTTACAGATGAAGGTCTTTACAGATGAAGGTCTCGCTTGAGCTTGTCCACGTGGCCGGCCGCCTTCACGTTGTACTGAGCAACGGCGATTGTGCCGTTTCCTATCTGGTCGACGTCGATCACGAAAGTCGATCGGATCACTCCCTTGATCAACTTGCCATAGAGCAACTTCTCTCCGTACGCGCCATATGCATCGAGCGTCGACCTGTCTGGATCGGATAGGAGTGGGAAACCGACCGATTCTTTTTTGCGGAACTGAATGAGCTTTTCCTGAGCGTCCGGCGAGATTCCGATCACGTGCAGCCCAGCGGCGCCGAGCTCCTCCATTGCTGCAGTGAAGTCGACGGCTTGTGTCGTGCACCCCGGCGTCATGGCGGCGGGATAGAAGTAAACGATCACGCGCTGTCCGCGGAAGTCCGCGAGCGACACATTTTTGCCGTCGGCGTCCGGCAGAGTGAAGGGAGGTGCTGAGTCGCCGTCGACGAGCCGAATGGTCATGCAAGAGACCCTAGCGGTTGCCGCGAGGACCTTTGAGTCGCTGCCCTGACCGCTGGACGGCAGCGCTGCAATACGCTGTGATCTTGGGACGCCCGGCCGGGTGGTCGGCAGCACGGAAATGTCCAAAGGGAGGCTATGTGTCCAGCAACTCGTCTCAGCCAACTCGTACGCAGTCCCAGATCGAGGCCGATCTGGGTGCGACGCGGGATCGGTTGGCTGCCTCGGTCCAGGCGCTGATCGACCAGGTCCATCCCAACCGGATCAAGCAGCGCCAGATTGCCAATGTGAAGCATTTCGCCAATACCGAACTCGAGAATGCCAAGTCCAAGATCTTCAATGCTCGAGGAGATCTACGCACCGGCCGCATAGCGGTCATCGCGGCGGCCGTGGCAGGGTTTGTTGGATTCGTGCTGATCATCCGCGCCATCGTGCGACGCGGGAGCAGTGACTGAGTAGTGGCGGACCAGAGCAGCATTGAGCAGTCGAGCGGCCTGGACGAAGGTGCCTTGCCAATCCGGATGCTGCATGATCGCGTGCTGGTCTCGACCGACAATGAGCCAGGCGAGCGACGCAGCAGCGGTGGGATCCTGATCCCCGCGACGGTGGCAATCGGACGCCGGCTCGCCTGGGGCCAAGTCGTGGCCGTGGGTACCAACGTCAGGACGGTCAAGCCAGCTGATCGAGTGCTGTTCGACCCTGAGGATCAGGGCCGAGGTTGAGGTCAGAGGCAAGGATTACGTGCTACTGCGGGAGCGTGATCTTCATGCGGTCGCTTCCGAGAGGCTGCAGGACGGCAAAACCGGCCTGTATCTGTGAATTGCCCTTTCTCCAACAGAAGTCCAAGGGCTAGACGCGTCTATAACGAATCTAAACGTAACGTGAGAGAAGTAGCGCTTTTCTGTCAGATTGCCTCTAGTGTGTCGAGGTGGCACCAACGAATCGGTGTCCTCTCTACAACGAAGTGAGGCAGTATGACTTTCGTTCGTCCCGCGCGCCGCGTCCTCATAGCGGCCGCATCCATGAGCGCCCTCTTCGTCGCCGCGGCTTGTGGCGGTGGCGGCGGAGCGCCGAGTGGCGGTGGATCGTCGGCCGCCGGAGCTGATTTCTCCAAGCAGGGCGACATCGAGGTCTGGCAAGGCAAGGACACATCGGGGAACTTCCAGAAGCTGATCGACAAGTTCAATGTCGCAACACCCCAACGGCAAGGTCACCTTCCACGAGCTGCCCGACTCCGCAGACCAGCAGCGTCAGCAGATGGTCCAGAACACTCAGATCAAGAACCCGAAGATGGCGGTGCTGAGCGTTGACGTGGTGTGGACCGCCGAGTTCGCGGCCAAGCAATACGTCGAGGCGCTGCCACCCGACCAGTTCCCCACCGAGGGCTTCTTGAAGCCCACCATTGACTCGGCGACCTACTTCGGCAAGATGTACGCCTACCCGAGCACGTCCGACGGCGGCTTGCTGTACTACCGCAAGGATCTCCTCGACAAGTACGGCCTGAAGCCTCCGACATCGTTCGACGAGATGAAGGCCGCCTGCGACAAGATCACCGCAGGCGAGAAGGACTCGAAGCTCGGATGCTTTGCGGGCCAGTACAACAAGTACGAAGGTCTGACTGTGAACTTCGACGAGGCCGTGCATGGTGCGGGCGGGGTCATCGTTGGTGATGACGGCAAGCCGAACGTCGCAACGCCAGAGGCCACAAAGGGCCTGCAGACCCTCACCGATTGGTTCAAGGACGGTCACATTCCGAAGGCCGCTATCACGTGGCAGGAGGAGCAGGGCCGCAAGGCGTTCCAGGACGGCGACTTGATCTTCCACCGCAACTGGGGCTACGTGTACAACCTGGCCAACAAGACCGACGGTTCGTCCAAGATCGCTGGCAAGTTCGATGTGGCGCCGCTCCCGGGTATCACTCAGCCTGGTGTCTCCAGCCTGGGCGGTCACAACTACGCCATCGCGAAGTACGCGGAGAACAAGGGTACGGCGGTGGACTTCTTGAAGTTCATGTCGTCGCCTGAGACGCAGAAGTCGAACACCCTCGCGACTTCCAATTCCCCGACTTTGGAGGCGGTGTACAGCGACCCGGATGTCGTGAAGAAGTTCCCATTCATGCCGACGCAGCTCAAGTCAATCCAAGACGCCAAGCCACGTCCGAAGGCCGTTGAGTACGGGGACGTCACTCTGGCGATCCAGGATGCCGCGTATGGCGCCCTCCAAGGTCAGACTGCACCCGATGCGGCCTTGCAACAACTGCAGACCAAGTTGCAGACTCTGATCAAGTAGTTGACATCCGCAAGGTTCCCGGCGCGGCCAAGTGCTGCGCCGGGAGCTCGGCGCATTTCTCAAAGGAGGTAGCCGCATGGTCACAGCCACTGCGGAACCACGGAGTCTGCCGGCTGCCGAGGGCGATGGCCATAAGCACAAGAAGAACGCGCTGAGCGATGGCCAAGGCCGGCTGGCCTGGATCTTGCTGGCGCCTACCCTGATCATCATCGCTGTGGTGGCCGGAATCCCGGTCATCTTGTCCTTCTGGCAGTCCCTCCACCAGACCAACGCCGGGGTGGATCCCACCACAGGCCTGGTCGCCGGTGGCGACACGTTCGTCGGCCTGCAGAACTTCACCGCCATCTTCACTGGCGCCAACCCGGTGACGGGTTCCTTCGGCACCATGGACCGCTTCTGGAACGCCTTCCTCAATACCACCTTCATCACCATCGTGTGCGTGATCTTGGAGACTGTTATTGGCGTGGCGATGGCCCTGATCATGGCAAAGGCGTTCCGGGGACGTGGAATCGTTCGGGCCGGCATCTTGGTGCCATGGGCGATCCCGACGATCGTTTCGGCGCTGATGTGGAAGCTCATCTTCGACTCATCCGGCGTGATGAACAGGATCATCGGCAAGGAGATCCTCTGGCTGGCAGATTCGGGTGCCTCGTTCTGGGCGATCGTCATAGCTGACACCTGGAAGACCGCTCCGTTCATCGGGCTGCTGACCCTGGCCGGGCTGCAAACCATTCCGGCGGAGGTCTATGAGGCAGCCAAGGTCGACGGGGCAACCACCTGGCAGCAGTTCGTCCGAATCACACTGCCGATGGTTAAACCGGCGCTGGTCGTGGCGGTTCTCTTCCGCACCCTCGACACACTGCGCATGTTCGATCTGCCATACGGCATGATCGGCCCCGGCAAGTATCGAGTGGAGACAATGTCGGTCTTCGCGTACCAGGAAGCGGCGCAGACCCGATACGGTCCCGCAGCGGCGTACGCCATCATCTTGTTCATCTACGTGCTTCTGGTGGCGTTCCTGTTCGTCAGGATTCTGGGTGCCGAGGTGATCGGCGACGCCGACGCCCAGAAGAAGAAGAAAAAGAAAGGTGATCAGGAACCGGCGGGCCCGCCGGCGACAGCTCTGGAGATGGCGGGAGGTGCGCACTGATGTCCGCAACGACCGCTGAAGTACGCGAAGAACACCTCACCAAGGAGGAGATCGCAAAGCTAGCCCACCCGCAGCGACCGCTCCGCCAGAGGATCGGGGTGGTCCTGTCCTACGTGGGAATGGGCCTCATTGTCGTCTACTGCATCCTCCCCTTTTACTGGATGGTCGTCTCCTCGCTGCGACTCCCCACCGAAGGGCAGAGCACCGAGTTCATCCCGAGCCCGGCGTCGCTCGATAACTACAAGGGCGTGTTCTCGGCACAGAACAACTTCGGCCGCTCACTGATCAACTCGGTCATCGTGGCCGGCACCACGACGATCCTCGTCCTGCTGTTCGGCATCATCGGAGCGTACGCCCTCGCTCGGTTGAGGTTCAGGGGCAAGGTTTTGGTGCTCTGGCTGATCATGGCTTGCTCGATGTTCCCGCTGGTCGTGTTGCTGCCACCGTTGCTGAAGATGTTCTCCTCGACGTCGCCATTCACCTGGTTCCCGTACTGGATTAACACCTATCAATCCGTCATCCTTCCCGGGTTGAGTTTCGGCCTCCCGCTGGCGGTGTGGACTCTGACAGCCTTCTTCAAGCAGCTCCCGGTCGAGTTGGAGCAGGCGGCGATGGTCGATGGCTGCACGCCAGGGGTGGCCTTCCGCAAGGTGATCCTGCCGTTGGCAGCTCCGGGCGTGCTCACGACGGCGATCATCGTGTTCATCGGTTCCTGGAACGAATTCCTGCTAGCCCTGACCTTCCTGCAGGATAAGGATAAGCAGACCGCTACCGTGGCAATCAGCAAGTTCACTGGTACGACGGGCTTCGATACGCCGTACGGCACCATCATGGCGGCCGGTGTGGTCGTGACCGTTCCGCTGCTGATTGCGGTGCTCGTCTTCCAGCGTCGCATCGTCGCCGGCCTCACCGCAGGTGGCGTCAAGTAGCACAACCAACACCGTTCGACAGATCTGGCGCAGTCGCAACGCAGCGGCTGCGCCAGATCTGTCTGGTGGGCCTGATGCCCAGCCCAAGGTCCTTGCAGCCTGGCGTGCAGAGCGACATTAGGGTGGATTGGTGACCAACTCCCTTGACGGCACCGTGGCCCTCGTCACCGGCGCCTCCAGCGGTATCGGTGAAGCGACTGCACACCTTCTGGCTCAACACGGCGCAGCCGTAGCGCTGGTTGCTCGGAGGCTCGATCGGCTGGAAGAGCTGGCCGCCAAGCTGACGGCTTCCGGCGCGTCCGTTCTCTCCATCCAGGCCGACGTGACCAATCGTGACGAGGCATTCGGCGCGGTTGAACGCGTCGTGACCGAACTTGGAAGGCTCGACACGGTGATCAACAACGCCGGCGTGATGTTGTTGGGGCCGATCGAGCACGCTCCGCTGGAGGAGTGGGAGCGCATGGTTCAGGTCAACCTCCTGGGATTGCTGTACTGCGCCAAGGCCGCGCTGCCGCACCTGCTGAAGGCCGCGGAGGGCGAGCCGCGCGGCGTCGCCGACCTGGTGAATATCTCTTCGGTCGCAGGCCGGGTGGCCCGTTTGGGCAGTGGTGTCTACAACGCCACCAAACATGCGGTCGGCGCCTTCAGCGAGTCACTACGACAGGAGGTGACCGGAAGGCACGTACGCGTGTCTCTGGTCGAGCCCGGGGCCGTCGCGACGGAGCTGGCTTCGCACAACCGGCCCGAGATCCGCGAGCAGCTCTCGCAGCGCTTCGCCAGCACCCGACGAATGGAGGCGGCCGATATCGCCGATCTGATCGGCTACATCGTGTCCCGGCCGCGACATATGGCAATCAACGAGGTCTTGGTGCGGCCGACCGAGCAGCAGCAGTGATCAACAATCGCTCAGCTAGGTGGACTAGCCCGGAGGAGCCTCAGCTGTGGTCAGGTGTGACCGGCGAGTCTGTCTGCGTTGGATCAGGAGCCAACCCAGCCCGAAGCATCCGGTGACCGCGAGAACCGCCACTACGACGGCCTTCACCAGGGCCGGCCAGTCGAACGAGCGAGCGGCGACCTCCAGTCCGATGAGTACTGGCACTTGGAGCAGATAGGCCGGGTATGCGCTCCGCGCCACACGGGTCAGCCTTACCCTCCGAGAAGTTAGCCAGCGCTGTGCCCAGCCGAGCAGCCACACAGACCCGGCTACGACAAGGATCGCCTCAACCCCATCCAACGCAAGAGCCTGCCAGTGCCAGCCGCCCAGGAACGGGACGTCAGCGCGCTTAAAGTCCGTGATACCGAGCACTGCGAGTACCGCCACGCCCACAGCCAGGGCAGCGAGCACTGCAATACCGCAGCGCCGCGCCGTACGCAGAGGCACGCGCTGAGCCCAACCCTGGTCGGCGATCAAGACACCCAGCGCGTAGAGGCCGATGCATTGCGGCCACTGCCAAACGTGGAGATCAAGGATCTGTTGGCTGCGGGCCGGATACCACATCCGGATGACGAATGACGTTGCCGCGATCACGACGGCCGTCATCACGAGCGTGATTGCTCGCGCACGTACCGCATAGCGTTGGCCGCCCCAAGTGATGAGCGCATGCACTACCGAGGCGTACAGGAGAATCTGGACAAACCACAGCGGTCCAGAGTCGAGAAAGGGCTGCCGGGTTTCGAGCGCCTGCCAGAAGGAGATTCTATGGCCGGCCGAGCGGTACGCGATCCACATCCAGAACGGCCAGATGACGAGTGTGAAGAACAGCCACGGCAGACCGAGCCGTAACAGGCGCTGTCGGATGAACCCTGCCGAACCATGGCGAGCGATGCTGTCTGGGGCCAGAAGACCGCTGAGGAAGAAGAATGCTCCGATCACGAACAAGGCGGTTGGGCCAATGATGATCTCCAGGCCCAGCTCAACCTGCCTGGGTAACGTCGTCTCTGCGACCTCGTCGTAAGGCCATCCTCCCATCGCCGCGTAGCCCAAGAACGCGTGGCCGGCAATGACCCACGCAACGAGAACCGCCTTGAGATTGTCGATGGGAACGATCCGGGTTTCGCGTGGCCGTTCTTGAGATGGCGCCGGCTCAATGGCCGCAGTTGAGGCAGCGTCGGCCGGCCGCGCTGGCGCCTCGGCCGATATAGAGACAACTTGTTCTCGCGACATGATCTTGGGAAGCTCTCACTCCTCCTTCTCAAGCGTCGCCAAGCGGTTCGCTGAGGGCGTATGCCTGCCGACATAGGCGCAGTGGATGTCGGAGAATCTGATCTCTCTGCTTCGTGAGCGTCGCGCCGGGATCAGCCCCCTAAGACACAGCCTAGGCCACTCGACCGAACAGGCGCAGCGATGGCAACCCTCGTTAGGGCAGGCCTCGAGACCGATCACGACGCTGGGCTGACGATCGAGCTTTGACTAGGGGGTTTGGTGCTGTCCACCGGAATCAGTTGAAGCCAGCAGGCTCTCAGCTAATGACAATTCCAACGACGTACACGTACACTTTTGAAAAGTGGTGCCGCCCACGAGCAGGAGTGGTAACCATGCCCGTGAATGGTGTACTCGAGTACCTGTGGTTTCGAGACAACGACCCGTGGTGGGCGACGCTCTTACGGGCAGTCACGCTAATTGCACTTGTGGTGCTGTTCGCCTTCAAAGGGATGCACAAAGTGCCCTCGGGGAGCAAGGCGTTACGGACGCGGTTCAATAAAGTCGTCCATTACCGCCGGGATGTTTACGACCGCCTCGGCTATACGATCCACGGCCGCGGTGAGGCTAGAGTCGTCGGTCCGGGCCTCGTAATCGGCATCCCTTTCGTGCACAACGTCATGGTCGAGTCGATAACCGAGCAATTCGAGCCATTGCCGCCGATGATCCGGCTGCATCCTTTGCGTGAATTTGCCTCTCAAATCAATTTCAAGGTCGTCGACCTGGAGAAGGCTCTGACCGGTGTCGCCGACTATAGGGGTTCCCTCGTCAATAGTTGTGCCGCGGTGGTTCGGCGGCTGGTTGCGCAGGCGAACCTCAAAGATGATGAGATCTCAGCTGGGCTTCTGGCCGACGAATGGTTGGATCAGCGTGCGGACAAGTTAGGGGTAAGACTGTTGGAACTCAATGTGTCCGCCTCCAACTTGACCGAACCGGCTCAGTTGGCTCACGCGTTCAAGCAGGAGGGGATTGTCATTGAGGGCAGTCCCGCCGCCGTACTGGCAGCGCGGACCATTAACGGTGCATTCGCCCCGGCAGCACTAACTCCGGTCGAAGGCGACGCCCCGGCTGCTTGATGTTGTGGAGTCGAGTAATCCAAAGCGAATTTGTTGCCGGCCTTCGATTGACCGCTTTTGCCGGGCCAACTTTTGTGCTTCAGCCTTGATCCCGGGCCATCAGCCCAAGATCAACTAACAGATGTGACCCCGGTCAGTGTCGCCTGGACGTATGCTCTTGGCAACACGGGTGGTTCCATCACCGCGATGTGCGAGAGTACGAGCCCAGGGACCCACTCAACAGAGTTGGGAATCAACATGCGCGATGGAACGTCCGCAACCGAGGATACGAAATCGGCCGGCAGGTCCCCACTGCGTCTACGAGTGGGTGTGTTTCTCATCCTCTTGTGGTTAGTGCCGTTTTGGGCGTTGTCGCCCTACATCGCGCATTCCCTCAGCGCGCTCAGCAACCCGCCATCAGTTGCTGAAGTCACGACAGCCATCCTCGTCATGCAGACCATCTTTGGGCTGCTCGGACTCTGGGTCGCCGGAACGGAAGTCAAAGCGATCGTGAAGGGCTCCACAAAGAGGCATGCCATCGCAGCCATCTGGTCCATATTCGTTCACGGGGAAATCCGAGATCCCGGCAACAACGGCAGTGATCCGAAACAGAGCGACCGCCACCCGACGGCACCTGGCGAAACGGGCGGTACTGGAGGAGTCTGAAGCTGACAACAAAGGCGTGAAGAGGTGACATCGACGACCTGAGGGAAAAGGTCTTGCCGACCCGGCACCGGGTACGTCACGGTGCGTCATCACTGCGCCGTCCGGACCGTGATCATGGCCCGACGTGCCCCGCATAGGCCGACGATGAGCCCCAGCCTGAGCATCATTCAGGGTCGCTGGGACATCGCCTGTTGATCGCAGTATTCGCGATTAGGAGGTGCGGCAGATGCTCATCGCAGTCCTGATGCCCTAGCCCTGTTCACAAGCCCGATTGAGGCGCGCAGCCTCCCTCGGATTGTGACGCGCCGGGCGGAAGCTGCCTTTCGGTGTGTCCGTTGCCCCAAACTGAGCGATGTGCCTAATCAGATTTCTGGGGGTGTGCCTGCCAGCGATCCGGATCGTTTGATCAAGTGGTTCATCGGGGTCGTGGTGATTGCTGTGGGAGTCAATCTGTTCAGCAGTTTCCTTGGTGGCGCAGAAGTGGGCCTGGCTACCGCCGGCTGTCTTTGTTGCGGCGCTGTTGGTCGCTCTGCCGAATACTGGTCTTCTGCGGCGTGAGCGTTATCGCACAACGCGAGCTCGGGCTATGGCTTTGCTCGCGCTGACCGGCTATCTGGCGGTCACGGTGTGGGGATCAATGACTGGCTGGCCGCTTGCAGTGATGATCTTGTCCCTCGCCTACAGCTGGGAGGCTGGGGTGATGCTCATGTGGTCGACCCTCCGAAGTCGCGCTGACCTCGACCATGTCGCCTTGGGGACAGCTGGTTTGCTCGTGGGTTCGACGTTCTTGCTGCTCGGGATCGCGCACCCGCCGGATGCATGGACGTTGGGCATGGCCGCGGATTTCGTGGTGAGGGTCGCGTTCCTGCTGCTCGGCGTCGCGGCGCTCCTACTGGGGGGCGTATTCCTGTTGGACAGTTGGGCACTGGCTGGGGTCCCGTTTCTGCTGTTCGGAGTCGCGGGATTGTTGGGCGGTACTGCAGCCTTCCTGAACGGATGGACCCTGGTCGGGGTCGCCCTATTGCTGGGTCCGGTCACGGCCCTGCTGCTCGGGGTCGTGTTCCTGCTGGACCGAGGGGCACTGACTGGGGTCCCGTTTCTGCTGGGCGCGGTGGCGGCACCGCTGAGCGGTATCGCGGCCTTGCTGGCCGGATGGACGCTGATGGGGGTCGCATTTCTGCTCTTTGGGTTCGCGCTTCTCCTGGGTGGTGTCGCGGCCTTGCTGGCCGGATCGACGCTGATGGGTGTCCCATTTCTGCTGTTCGGAGTCGCGGCGCTGCTGGCCAGTGTTGCGGCCTTGATGGCTGGATGGACATTCGTGGGGGGCGCGTTCGTGCTGCTCGGAGTCGTGGCGCTGCTGGGCAGTGTCGCGCTTCTGTACCGTCCTGGATTGCCGCGTCGGCTGGTGGCGCGGCTGACCAAACGAGACGATCTGCCGCTCACGGCGGACGGCAGCAAGCGCGATTAGTGAACGAACAGGTGATGACACGTCCGGGGAGTCTGAGATCGGACCCGGCGGATAGGCGTGAACACCTGGCATTCGAATGGTCCCGAGGGCCGCTGCCCGCTGATCCGTTCGTCGGCGCCGGGCTGCATCCATCGGCCTGGTCAGGTTTTGGCCATGTCGATGAACGGGACCAGCGAGTCGGGGTTCTGGAGTGAGTCTTTGCTGATCGCCAGGTCCGGGTCGGTGCCCGACAAGATCTTCTTGATCGGCACTTCGCATTTCTTTCCGCTAAGAGTGCGAGGAACGGCGTCAATCACATAGAACCGATCTGGGACGTGTCTAGGGGAAAGCTCGGAGCGCAACGCCTTGCGCAGCCGAGGCTCGATTGCTCCGAGTGACGCGCCCGCTGTGAGGACGACGAAGCACAGCAGCGCCCCGTCGTCGACCGCCCCGATCTCGGTGGTGTCAATCACGAGCGAATCCTTCACCTCGTCGAAGCCTTCGACGACGGCGTAGAAGTCGGCCGTACCCATGCGGATTCCGCCCCGGTTCAAAGTGGAATCGCTGCGCCCGTAGATGACAAAGGAGCCCCGGGGAGTATGCCGCACCCAATCGCCGTGCCGCCACACTCCGGGGAAGTACTCGAAGTAGGCCTCGTGGAGTCGGGTACCGTCCGGGTCGTTCCAAAACGACACCGGCATCGACGGCATCGGCCGAGTCAAGACGAGCTCGCCCACCTCGTCGACGACCTCTTTACCTTGCTCGTCATATGCGGCGACAGCAGCCCCGAGTGCCGCGCACGAGATTTCCCCCAGCCACACCGGCACTGTTGGTGCTGCACAGACGAACGCCGTGCAGAGGTCGGTTCCTCCCGAAATCGAGCAGATCTGCAGGTGCTCGCCGACCGCATCGCGGATCCATTGGAATCCTTCCACCGACAGCGGCGACCCGGTCGAGCCGATCGCGCGTAACGCCGAGAGATCGAAGCTGTCCCGAGGTCGCAGTCCCGCCTTCATGCTGGCTTGAATGTAGGAGGCGGAAACACCGAAGTAGGCCACTCGGTACTTCTCGGCCAGCCTCCACAATGTGCCCATGCCGGGATAGCCGGGATTGCCGTCGAACAACACAACGGTTGAACCGACGAGCAGCCCCGAGATCAGATAGTTCCACATCATCCAGCCGGTCGTGGTGAACCAGAAGAAGCGCTGACCTGGGCCGAGGTCCATCTGCAGGCGCAACGACCGCAGGTGCTCCAAAACGATGCCGCCGTGACCGTGGACGATGCCCTTCGGCAGTCCCGTCGTCCCCGACGAGTACAACACCCACAGCGGATGGTCGAACGGCACCGGTTCGAACTCCAAAGGCCCCGGTTCGGAGATGAGGTCCGCCCAGGCGACTGCGCCGTCGAGGTCGGCGTCGTGGTCCAGGTACGGAACGAATACGGTGGCCCGCAGCGACGGAAGCTCTGTTCGTAGGGCATCGACTGTGGCACGGGCATCAAACCTCTTCCCGCCGTAGCAGTAGCCGTCGACTGCTAGCAGAACCGTCGGCTCGATCTGCGCGAACCGGTCGCGTACGGCACGGATCCCAAAATCGGGCGAGCAGGAGGACCAGATCGCGCCTAGGCTCGCCGCAGCTAGGAAGGCCACGACCGTCTCCACGGAGTTGGGCGCGTACGCCACCACTCGGTCGTCTCGGCCAACCCCCAGCCGGATCAGGCCGGCGCGGGCACGACCGACCAGTTCGCGAAGTTCGACATAGGTGACAATCCTTTCGAGCCCGTCCTCGCGGACGAACATGATGGCCGCGCTGTCGTCGTTACCCAGATCATGGGTCAGCGCCTGCTCGGCGTAGTTGAGCGTTGCCCCAGGAAACCACTCCGCGCCGGGCATGTCGGTCGAGCCCAGTGCGCGGAGCGCCCGATCGTGGAAGTGCACCCCGAGGTACTCCACGGCAGCCGACCAGAACGCCTCGATTTCCCTCACCGACCAGGCATGGAGCGCAGAGTAGTCGGTATCCGAGACCGCAACACCCAAGCGGCTGCGCACGAACCGGGCAAACCCCGCGACCGCGCTCGCCGCGGCTGAGCGCTGGTCTGGAGTCCAGATTGGCCCGTCGGGGTCAGTAGACATCCTGGTCCTCCCCAGACGCAGGATCAGGAGGAGCGCCACGACGCATGGTGACGCCGGCACGGCGAAGTTGATCGCCCTCGGCGGTCCAGGGAACTCCCAGCGCGGCGCCAATCTGGCGCAGGGTCCGCGCCAGGGCGTACAAGTCGGCCGCACGCTTAACATCCACCGCGCCACGATAGCGAGTCTCGGCTGGAGCGGTTGCTCGCGAAATAGTCTCTAGGTCAGCTCGTTGGCCGATCTTGGTGACGGAGCGGCCCCTCGTTCATTTGAGCGCGGTCACGGCCCTGCAGAATGTAGTAGACGCGGGCGGAAAGGATCTTTGTGAGATGTCGTCGTTAGGGGGGCGTACGTCGTGAAAACGGCGACGAAGGGAATGGTGCTTGTCCCCGGTGGGCAGTTTCGCATGGGGAGCGGGGACTTCTACCCTGAAGAACGCCCAATCCATGAGGTTGCCGTCAGCGATCTCTGGGTGGACGAGCACCCAGTCACTAACGCCCAATTCCGCCGGTTCGTCAAGGCCACCGGCCACCTCACCGTAGCCGAGCAGGCACCCGACGCGGCTGATTTTCCTGGTGCGGCAACGGCTGATTTGGTGCCCGGCTCTCTAGTCTTCGCTGGCTCGAAGGGACCCATCCCGCTTGACGACTGGACCCGGTGGTGGGCATGGGTTCCAGGAACAAACTGGCGTCACCCCTACGGACCCGACAGCACGCTTGATGGGCGGGATCTGCACCCGGTCCTGCATGTGGGTTATGAGGATGCAGCCGCGTACGCAGTCTGGATCGGAAAAGTGCTGCCGACCGAGTCCCAATGGGAGTACGCCGCCCGTGGCGGTTTGGACGGCGCTACCTACGCCTGGGGCGGGGACTTCATGCCCAAAGGTCGCATCATGGCCAACACCTGGCACGGCCGATTCCCCTGGGAGAACCTTCGGCCCCACGGCTTTGACCGGACATCGCCGGTGAAGCGATTTGCGCCAAACGGGTACGGCCTCTACGACGTCGCTGGCAATGTCTGGGAGTGGACGAGCACTCCGTGGGCGGCCGACCACACAACGACGGGCGACGCGCCCATCCATCCGTGCTGTACGCCTGGCATAGAAAACATCGGCGAACAGGACCGGCGAGTTACCAAAGGCGGTTCGCACTTGTGCGCACCTTCGTATTGCCATCGCTACCGACCCGCGGCGCGACAGGGTCATGGCGTACGCAGCACAACCAGTCATCTCGGATTTCGCTGCGTGCTCCCTGCCTAGTCTTCGAGGCAGCCAACGCCCCACAAGGTCGAGCCCTTGACAGCCGATCCGTGATCTACTTTGCCGACTCGCAGGTCCGGTGGGGCGTGGACGCCCTCGACCGCTGGCAAGTTCCACGCCTGTGTCAAGAACGCGGCCGGTTCCCGTGGCCACGACGTGCGCATCATCGACCAGTCGGGCTCACTGACACAGCGTCAGGCGAGAGCCTTCGCCTTCAGCTGGTCGAACTCGGCCTGGGTGATCGTTCCCGCGTCGAGGAGTTGTTTGGCCGACGCGATCTGATCGGCGCTCGAGCCGCCACCGCTCGTGGCGGCGACTGAACGCACATACTCATCCTGCTGGTCCTGCATCCGCTGCTGCTGCTCCATGGCGCGCTGCGTCATGCCGCCGCCGCGGGCGATGAGGTAGACGAGGATGCCGAGGAATGGCACGAAGATGACGAACAGGCACCAGAGAGTTTTCGCTCCCCCGCCCATGTCGTGACTACGAAAGATGTCCGCGAACACATAGAACACGCACATGAGCCATGCGAAGAAGATGAAGAACTCGAACAATGCGAGCAGGAACGACCCGTTGTCGTTGAACATCTGACTGCCTCCAGTGTGGGGTTGGTGCTGGCGAGGCGCCGCAGGTCGGACGTGCGAAGATCCTTGGTGTAGGCAACCCCGCTCAGCATGCGTACTCATTCGATCATGTTCGCGGCTGGGATCCTCACATTACGCGCCAGCCACACCAAGACGAGCGATGACCGGTATGGGGGAAATGTCGGGTTGATTCCCATACTCTGGAACAATCCTGCGCGCTCGCCCGTCCTTGATCGACCACGGTTGGCCGGTGATGATCGGCATGCGAAACGCGCTTTCGCCACAGTTGGGCAACCGGGCAACCTGGGGCCGGCGTATACCAGCGAGGCGGAAGGATGATTTCGATCTCTGAGTTCGCCTCATGATCAACACCCGCAGTCGTGGTGGTGGCGCGGGACTCCTGCGAGCACTGTCGAGTACCTCAGCTGGCGGACTGCGTTCGTCGTTTTACCCTCTCGGTTTGCACTGTCACCGATGGAGGAGTTGTATCCGGGGAACCCAGCTGAGGCCTCGGGCACGGCGCCCATGCCGACGGAATGGGAGTTGCGCCCGGTGAGCAGGGCGGCACGCGATACCGCGCACACAGCCATCGTGTGGAAATTGGTGTAACTCAGCCCTAGTGTGGCCACTCGGTCGAATGTGGGAGTGTTCGCCGGTCCCGCGAATGCGCTCATGTGGCCGTAGCCGATGTCGTCGCCCATGATCAGCAGCACATTCGGCGAGCCTTCCGGCGCCATCATGGGGCGGGGAAATCCGCTTCCGAGTCCATGAAGGCCGTCTTGATCTTCCCTCGGAGCGAGGGGTCCGGGGTCGTTGCGCTAGACAGTCCGCCATGCGAAGTGCGAGTGCGCCTGATGCCATGCAGACCGACCTCGGTGGTCGAAGTCGCACGCACCAAGCGGCGAACGACGAATCGCCATCCGGCCCATGATCCGTGGTGCTGCTTTTCGCCCAGACTGACCGCACGGCCGCGGAATGCTCGCCCGACTTCGACGGCTGGACTCTGGTGCTGGCGTGGGAGAGCCTTTGAACATGTCTTCGGCGGAGGGGCTGGTGGGGCGGGAGGTCGAGCTTGCCCTGGCTGCGGCTGCCGTGCGCGATCTCAGCGAGGGCAGGGCGTCGGCGCTGGTGATCGAGGGGGAAGCCGGCATCGGCAAGACCCGCCTGGTGCGAGTGCGTCGTCGATGACGCGCGTTCTCGTGGAGTTGCCGTGTACGGCGGCCAGGCACATCCCTTCGAGCGCACCCGCCCGTTCGGTGTGGTCGCTGCGGCTCTGGGTCTGAGCCGGCGGTCGCCGTGACCCGCGCAGGGCTGCGATCGGCGAGCTGCTGGGCGGCCGGGGCCCGGGGGCGCCTGCGCCCGCCGCCGGCGACATCCAGTACCGGGTCGTCGAGGAAATCGTGGACCTGGTCGAGAGCACGTGCTCCGAGAGCCCGATGCTGCTCGTGGCCGAGGACATCCACTGGGCCGACAGCGCAAGCCTCCTGACGATCTTGTCGGTGGCACGGCAGCTTCCCCTGGCCGCGTTGCTTGTCGTGGTGACAGCCCGGTCCTCGCCGCAGCCAGCTCAGCTGGAACGGCTGCTCGCTGATCTAGCGGCCGGAGGCGCGCGCACCCTGCAGCTCCAGCCGTTGTCGTCCGACGAGGTGGCCGCGCTCGCCCGCGACGTGCTCGGGGCGTCTCCTGGCCCCGCCCTGACCGCCATGCTGGCCAAGGCCGGTGGGAACCCGCTGTGGGCCGTGGCCATGATGCGCTCACTGGCCGATGAAGGACTGCTGCGCCGCACCGGCGACATCATCGACGTGACGACCTCGGAGCTGCCGGCCTCGCTGGGTGACCTCGTGGTTCGGCGGCTTCGCGACCTGCCCCCGGCAACGCTGGAACTGCTGCAGGTCACGGCTGTTCTGGGCGATGCCGTTTCGCTTCGCGACGTCGCGGCCGTCGCCCGCCGACCGCCGGCCCAGGTGGTCGGGCAGCTCAGCCACGCGTTCGACGCTCAGCTCCTGGACGAGGCTGACGAACGCGTCGTGTTCCGGCACCAGCTCGTGCATGACGCGATCTACCAGCACGTGCCGCCCCCGGCCCGCCGCCTTCTGCATCGTGAGGCAGCGGTCGTGCTCATGGCCGAGGGCGCTGATCGACTGGACGTGGCGGACCATCTGATCCTCGGCGCAGAGCGGGGTGACGAGCAGGCGGTTGCCTGGCTGCGGGACGCCGCCCGTGAGGCGTCGGCTCAGGCGCCGTCGGTCACCGTCGAGCTCATGCGCCGCGCCGAGGCGCTGCTGCCCGGCGGTCATCGTGAGGCGGATCTGGTGTCGGCGGAGCTGGTCCAGGCGCTGCTGCGCGCCGGGAAAGTGGCCGAGGCGTCGGCCCGCGCGCAAACAGTGCTCGCCCGGCACCACGCCACAGAGGTGGACACACCGTTGCGCGTTGCGCTTGTCGGTGCACTAGCCCTCCAGAACCGCGCCGCCGAGCTGGTCGCCGTCGTCCAGGCCAGCCTCGCCGGCTCTGTCCGGCTTCAGCCCTCCGAGCAGGTGCTGATGCTGGCCCAGCAGAGCTGGGCCCTGACCTACACGGGCGACCCGAGGGCGGGTGAAGCGTCCGCCGGCGAGGGACTCGCCATCGCCGAGCAGGCGAGCGATCCGGCGATGACGGTGTGGGCACTGACGGCGTTGATGGTGGCGGTGGGCCGGCAGGGCCGCTTCGGTGAAGCGCTGACCCACGCCCGGCGGGCAGCTCTGCTGGCTGCTGACTCGCCCGACACGAGATCGCTGCCGCTGCAGCCGAAGTTCTTCCTCGGCCTGGCGCTGTTCGACTGTGACCTTGTCGGCGAGGCGCGAGCGGCGTACCGGGATGCTCTCGACGACGAGTTCGGCGCGGGGTGGTGGCTCTCCGAGACGCTCATGGCCGACGCCCAGGCGTCCTTCGCCATCGGGGAGTGGGACGACGCTGTACCCGGCCTGATCGCCGGCGGCCAGGCCGCGCAGGAGAAGGGCAACCCACTCCTGGTGTCTCAGTCGCTCGCCTATCGGGCCATCATCGCGACGGCCGTGGGAGATCACCGGGCCGCTAGCGAGCTGACCGCCGGAATCGCCGCCTCGCTGGACGGCGACCAGCTGAGCTACAACGCTGGAGTCCTCGCCTTCGCGGTGGCGGGGCTGAGGGCGGCCGAGGGCGACCATCAGGCTGCCTATGACCTGCTCCTGCGGTGCTGGCGGTTCGACGCGGCACGGGAGAGCCGTTTCTACCATCGCTGTCTCGCGCCCGACCTCGTGCGCCTGGGCCTGGCACTGGGTCATCGTGACGTCGCGGCCGAGGTGGCCGGCGCCGTCGCAGAGGGAGTGGCCCTGGCACCGGAGGTGCCGACGGTGCAGTCCCTGGCGCTGCGCTGCCAGGGCATGGTCGACGGCGAGGTCGAGCCGATGCTCCAGGCGGTCACGCTCGCCCGCCAGGCGCCGCTCCTGGTCGAGCACGCCGGCGCGTGCGAGGACGCGGCGAGGCTGCTGGCCCAGGGTGGGCGGCGCGACGAGTCGGCGGCGTTGCTGACGGAGGCACTGGAGCGCTACGAGCAGGCGGGCGCCGATGCGTGGGCAGGCCGCGTCCGGGGGCGGTTGCGCGCACTCGGCGTCCGGCCTGGCTCGCGTGGGTCGAGGCACCGGCCGGCGGGCGGCTGGGAGAGCCTCACCACGACCGAGCAGGCGGTGTCGCGGCTGGTGGCAGAGGGACTCACGAACGGTGCCGTGGCCAGGCGGCTCTACATCTCGCCGCACACCGTCAACACCCACCTCCGGCACGTGTTCGCCAAGCTGGGCGTGTCGAACCGGGTCGCGCTCGCCGCCGTCGTACATCACGCGATCGAGTGATGTCTTCGCCGCTCGCAGCTCAGCAGAATCAAATGTAGGCAGCAACGCACGCTGCAACCACGTACAAAGGGAGTGCCACGGTGGACCACGCTGCGACGATGCGGAGTACCTACGAGCTGATCAATGCGGGAGACATCGCCAGGTTCGGCGACCTGGTCGCGGACGACTTCGTCGAGCACCAGGGTGGGCTGGGCTTTCCCACCACGAAGGAGGGGACGCTCGACTTCTTCCGGGCGCTGCTGACCTCGTTTCCCGACTTTCGGATGAACGTCGAGGACCTGATCGCCGACGGGGACAAGACCGTGGCCCGGGTCAGGGTCACGGGGACCCACCAGGGTGAGTTCATGGGTGTGCCGCCGACCGGTACGGGCGTCGACGTGGAGCTCATCGACATCATGCGGTTCGACGGAGCCGGCCTGGTCTGCGAGCACTGGGGTGTCGCGGACATGCTGTCGCTCATGCAGCAGCTCGGCGTCGTCCCCACAGGCGCTCCGGCGTAGCAGCGGCCGGCTCAGGGCGGGTTGCCCCGGAGCTCGGCTGTCGCCATTCGATGGAGGAGAAAGAGTGCCAAGAATCGTCATCACCCACGCCGTCCAGGATGTCGACCGCTGGCTACGGGGAAAGGCCGAGCGCGCCGCGGCCCTGCCGGGTGCCACGGAGGTCACCGACCTGGTCGCCCTGGACGGGAGCAGGCACGCCGCCGTGATGTTCGACATCGATGACCTGGAGCCTCTCAAGGCGTTGCTGTCCTCGGTTCCCCCGGAGATGGCCGCCCAGGCGGAGTCACACGGGGTCATCATGCCCATGACGGTCTACGTCGAGGCGTAGGGCGGCACCTGGCGCGGGCGGGTCCACGGGGCTACGCGGGCCACACAGGTTGGGATCAGCGGAATAGGCCTAGTGCGGTGGTTCTATGCATGCCAGGCGGCATACGCATCACACCGCCGCCACCGGACCGGAGGGTGCACTCATGTCCTGATGAGTGGGCACCTTCTGGGCCGGGTTCCGTCGGAACGGGGCCCCGAGGGCCCGCAACACTGGATACGCCGCCTTCCTGATCGCGCGGACTTGATAGGCGACCAGTCCAAACAAGCGCCAGAAGCCCGAGTGCGAGTATCCCGATGACCACGCCGATCGAGACTGCGGTCCACAGGGCAGCAGATCAGTCAGATGACAACCAGCGCGACGGTGGAGCCGAACGCATCCGACAGCAGGGTGAGGATTACTCTGGCGACATCCGCGGCGCGCCTCATAGGTGGCCTCAACGACCCCGGCCCCCGCGCGCGCTCTCGGCGAAGGCTAAACCAGTTCACCCTGCGAGCTTCGAGGCTACCCAGGCTCGACGCCCACAACGGCGCCATCACGTATCGCCCGAGCAACGTCACCTCATCTCGGCGCTCGCCCGCGGGTTCGCCACCTTCGACCACTGGGCGGTGCGAAGTGCCCTCGCAGACGTTCACCGACGGTCCTTCTACCACGCCGCCGGCTCGTCGGGGTTTGTCGTCAACGCCTCATATGAGAACTTCCCCCTCCACAACGACGCCGAGAACCATCTTTGAAACGCTGGATGCTGCGGGCCTGCCGTGGCGGGTTTTATGTGGATCCGGGGATCGCAAAGCCGCGCTGGCGATCTGCGTCCGGGCATGCCAACCTGGGATCAACGACGACTGAGGAGCGCGATCATGAAAAAGAAATCCCTTGACACTGAGCGAACCGCGAACGATGAGGCCTCGACGGAGACCCCCTCCCGGAGCGCGGGGACGGAGCTGCCGACCGGGTGCTGGTGTCGCACGCAAGGTTGCGCACCTGACTCCCGGGGAGCGTGTCGCCCGGGGGAAGGCGGCGCGTAACGAGGTTCCCCGGTCCAGCCATGGCCGCTGGGAGCCGGCCGTCAACCGACCCGACCCGGTCGGGCTGCTCGAGGAGCAGGCCGCAAGCCGGGTCCCCGAGCTGGTTCCCATCCGTTACGGCCGGATGCTGGTGTCGCCGTTCACGTTCTACCGGGGCGCCGCGCTGATCATGGCCGCCGACCTGGCGGCCACGCCCCGCTCCGGCCTGCACGTCCAGGTCTGCGGTGACGCGCACCTGTCGAACTTCGGGGTGTTCGCCTCCCCCGAGCGGCAAGCGATGTTCGACATCAACGACTTCGACGAGACCTTGCCCGGCCCGTGGGAGTGGGACGTGAAGCGGCTGGCCGCGAGCTTCGAGATCGCCGGCCGCGACCGCGGGTTCACTCCCGCAGAGCGGCGCGCGGTCGTGCTGGCGATGGCCGAGGATTACCGGACCGGATGAAGTGGGCCGCCGGGATGCGCAACCTGGATATCTGGTACGCCCACATCGAGGTTGAGGCGCTGTTCGAGCAGCTGCAGGCCGCTGCCACCAAGAAGCAGCAGGCCAAGGCTAGGGCGAACCTCGCCAAGGCCCGAACCAAGGACAGCATGCAGGCCTTCGCCAAGCTCACCCAGCGAGGTCGACGGCGAACGCAGAATCATCGCCGACCCGCCACTGATCGTCCCGATCGAGGACTTGTTGCCGGCGGGGAGAGAACGCGACGAGATCGAGGGGGAGGTCCGCGGCATCATCAGGTCCTACCGGCGCACCCTGGAGACCGACCGGCGGCACCTGCTGGAGGACTTCGACTACGTCCACATGGCCCGGAAGGTGGTCGGCGTCGGCAGTGTTGGCACGCGCGCCTGGATTCTGCTCATGCTCGGGCGGGACGGCCAGGACCCGCTGTTCCTGCAGGCGAAGGAAGCCCAGGAATCGGTGCTGGAACGCTTCGTCGGCAAGAGCCGGTACGCCAACAGGGCCAGCGCGTCGTCGCCGGCCAGCGCCTGATGCAGGCCGCCAGCGACATCTTCCTCGGCTGGCACCGGTTGACCGGCCTCGACGGGCAGGCCCGCGACTTCTACATCCGGCAGCTGCGCGACTGGAAGGGCTCGGCCGACGTCGACACCATGGCCGCCTCGGTGATGACGCTGTACGCGCGGATCTGTGCGGCGACCCTCGCCCGCGCCCACGCCCGCTCCGGCGACCGCATTGCCATCGCGGCCTACCTGGGCAACAGCGATGCCTTCGACCGGGCCATCGCCGACTTCTCCAGGCCTACGCCGACCAGAACGAGCGTGACTACCAAGCACTGGTCCAAGCCGTGGACTCTGGCCGGGTCGTTGCACAGACCGGCCTGTAAGGACGGCGAACCATGCGCATCGAGTGTCGGTCCATTCCTTGACGTTCCCTGCGGCGCCGCAGATCCGTAGCCGTTCGGAGCGAACGTTTATACCCGCGACTTCCGGCACCCGCCGGACGTCCTGAGCCGAATCATTACTGTCACAGTCGTCGCGCTACGCCGATTGGTCCTAGCGCCCCGGCACCGTTCTGAACCTGCAAGGGACACGTTTGTTGCCGGCGAAGCGCAACGAGGATCACCACCAGTCACCGTGGCGCTGAGGCCGATGAGCCCGTAGCGACACCCCGGCTCGGAAGTGGGAGCTGATGCCCACGAGGAAGAGCACGCTGGCGAGGAACACCGTGGCCCGGACGTAGTTGTCGGAGGTTCGGCCGGCGGACACGCCTGCGGCGAACTCATCGTGCGCCTTCTTGTCCAGCGCCTTTGCCTGATCGAGTTTCGCCTGTCGCTTCAGGGGCATGTAGATCGGGCCGCGAGGCGCGGCTGAGTTCGTCTCCGTGTCGGTGGCCCGCCATGCCTTGAACGCGATGGCGCAATCTGGACGGAAGCGTCGCTCGGCAATCGCCATCGCCTTCGGTTCTTCGGCTACGTAGGCGTCGAACCAGGCCTCAAAGGTGGACAAGTCGAAGTTCCGGTCCTCCCGTGCGTCAAGGTCCGCGCGGCTCGCGTCCGTCCGCGCCTCCGAGGCCACGGTCATCAACTCAGCGGACTCGCCGTTCCATTTCGCTGCCGCATAGCCCGACCAGGCCGCCAGCAAGCTGACCAGCGAGAGGAGTGCCGCCTCCGCGATGGAGAGGAGGCGATCGTGCCGGTCGCGGGCATCGTGGCCCCTGCTGTGCTTGGCGTGCTCCGCGAGCTCCTTCCCGACGTCTGTCCCGGAATCGGCCCCCCAGACGGGAGCACAGTGATGATGACCGCAGCTCCGCCGGAAGAAACCCTCGGCGATAGGTGAAGACTGCCGCAGCAGCCGCCGTCGGAGTCCTCAAAATCATTGAGTTGTTCTTCGCTCTCATGCTCACCACACACCGAAAGCCGATGTGGGTCGTTGATGTGTCGAGCGTTTGTGGTGATCTTGCTGCGGGGCGGTAGCGCAGGCAGTACTCGGGCGCCACAGATGTGAACCGCCCTTCAGGCCTTGCGGGTCACTGGCATCCCTGGTGATCGGCTGATCTACCGAGGGGCCTCTGCTTTGCTGACGCCTCGACATACCTCGCTTGATCGGTAGTTGTGGTCCACCCCACACATTGCCGATCATGTCGCTCGTCCGAAATCGCTGGCCGGAAAGGACCCAACAGGAGATGTGCCGATCCACCCGGCAGCACCGGTGTTCAGGTAGCGGAAATGGCCCTGCCAGGTGTTGGCCATCAACCGGCCGGCCGGGTTGACCTCCTCACCCCAGGCGTAGGTGGTGGCGCTGCCGGCTGTGGCGGCGTGCTCCCATTCAGCCTCGCTCGGGAGCCGCCGACCCGCCCAGCTCGCGTACCCCTCTGCGTCCTAATACGAAGCCCGCACCGTCGGCACTTGGTGATCGTCGTCCGCGTGTCTCGCCGTAGCCGCAACGTGGTCGCAACGGCGCATCCTGCGCCTGCTCGATGCCATCCCCGGCCCGTCCTCAGTCGGTACAAAAGTCTCGGTCGAGCGTGGCAAGAGACATCTCCGCAGCCTTACTCCGGGACATCATGCGATGGCCTCGCGCTCGAGGTCGACAGTAGGATCCCCGCTGACGTCGACGGCGACCCGATTGATGGTTCCGCCGGTGAACTCCCACGGCACGGCGCCGGGGTAGTCGTCGGTGACCGGCTCGCCGCCGTCGCGGCCGACGCAAAGTCCCTCGCCGGCGATGGAGAACTTGCCGGGCTGGGTCTTGATCCGGCCCTCGCCGACCTTCGTGTCCCCGTAATACAGGGTCAGGATGCCGGTGGCGACGCCGGGTGCCTCTTCGCCGTCCTTGTCGAACGACGCGGACAGAATCAGGTTCTCGCCGGTCGGCAGATCCTCGGTCGGCGACGATCTTCTGTTCCACGGCTGCCGACGTAGCTGTAGACGTAATGCAGCCGGTTGTCCTTCACGTACAGCGCGTGGCCGCCGAACCGTGGCGCCGTGCGCGAACAGCACTCCCTGCGGCTCCCGGCGCGGGGAGGTCCACCGAGGGCGGCGATGATGTAGGACCGGTTGCGGATGTTGACCGCCTGGGACTCGGGAACCTCGGCGGTGCCGGGGTAGTAGACGTAGCGGTTCCGTGGCGGGGACATCACCGGCCGCGGCGTGGTGATGATCTCCAGCGCGGCTGCGGTCATCGAGCGGGAACGCCTGGTTCGCGCCGGCCTCGGCGTACCACAGGTTGATCAGGTCCCGGAGCCGGCCGGGCTCCTGCGGCGGCGAGGTTGTGGCAGCTCGGAGCGGTCGACGTCGGTGTGGTAGAGCTCCCACTCGTCGTCACCGAAGTTGCTCCAGCCGCTGATCGTTGGGTGGTTGGTGACCGCCTTCCAGCCGTCGTGCCAGATGCCGCGGGAGCCCAGCATCGAGTAGAACTGGGTCGACCGCGTCGACGGGCGCGTCGGGGTCGTCGAAGCTGGACCGCATGCTGACGCCGTCGAAGTGGGTCTGGGTGTGGCCCTTGATGGTTGCCGGCGGTTCGACGCCCAGCACATCGAGGATGGTCGGGACCAGGTCGATGGCGTGGTGGTACTGGGTGCGGATTTCGCCGCGCGCCTTCGATGCCCTTGGGCCAGGAGATGATGCATGGGTCGGAGGTGCCGCCGTTGAACTCGTACCGCTTCCACATCTTGAACGGGGTGTTGAACGCCATCGCCCACCCGTTCGGGTAGTGGTTGTAGGTGTTCGGGCCACCGAGGTCGTCGATCTTCGCGAGATTCTCGGCCATGTCGTCGGGGATGCCGTTCATCATCTTGTTCTCGTTGACCGACCCGTTCGGCCCGCCCTCCCCGCTTGCACCGTTGTCGGAGACGACGATGAGCAGGGTGTTGTCCAGCTGCTCGGACTCCTCCAGATAGTCCAGCAGCCGGCCGATCTGATGGTCCGCGTGGGCGAGGAACCCGGCGTAGACCTCGGCCATCCGGGCGAACAGTCGCTGCTCGTCAGCCGACAGGCTGTCCCATGGGCGGGTGATGTCCATCGGCGGGAACGGTTTGCCCGTCCGGCCCGCTGCGGGTCTGCGGGGTACCGATCGGGTTGATCGGCGGCAGCTCAGTGTCGGCTGGGACGATCCCGAGCTCGCTTTGGCGGGCGAGAATTTGCTCGCGGATGGCCTCATAGCCGATGTCGAAGCGGCCGGCGAACTTCTCGATCCACTCCTTCGGCGCATGGTGCGGGGCGTGCGCGGCACCAGGCGCGTAGTACAGGAAGAACGGCTTGTCGGGGGCGATCACCTTGGCGTCTTTGATGAACTCCAGCGCCTTGTCGGTGATGTCCTCGGTGAAGTGGTAGCCCTCCTCCGGCGTCCTCGGCTGGTCGACCGGGTGGTTGTCATGCACCAGGTCCGGGTACCACTGGTTGGTCTCCGCGCCCAGGAACCCGTAGAACCGTTCGAACCCACGCCCGACCGGCCAATTTCGTCGGGTTGCGGCCACATTAACCTCGGCCTCGGGGCACAGGTGCCACTTCCCGACCATGTAGGTGTTCCAGCCCTGCTCGCTGAGGATCTCTGGCCAGCATCCCGTTCTCCGGTGGGATCGAACCGCTCGCGTTCGGGAACCCGATCGCGGCCTCGGTGATGCACGCCATCGAGTTGCGGGTGTGGTTCCGGCCGGTCAGCAGGCACGACCGGGTCGGCGAGCACAGCGCTGTGGTATGCCACTGCGTGTACCGGATGCCCGCCGCCGACGACCGGTCGATGTTCGGTGTCTCCACCGGGCCCCCGTAACACGCCATCGCCGAAAAGCCCACGTCATCCAGCACGATGTACACCACGTTCGGCGCCCCCTCAGGCGCCTTCGGCGGCTGAAACGGCGACCAGTCCGGCACCGAGTCGCGGATGTCGACATTGACGACTCCACCGAAGGATTTCGGCATCACTTGCCTCCTTGAGCATTCGAAATGTCCTAGACCAAAGCGAGTTAGCTGTTCACAACCGCGATGACCTACATGCTGAGTCTTCCGTTGGGCTCAGCCCACCCTCCAGGCAGGGTCGAGTTCGTCTGCAGCGAGCAACCCGAACTCGACAAAGTTCGGTTCGGTTATCGCTTGCACACCCACAACGGGGTGATGTCCAAGATCATCTAGCAAGGCCCATTCACGTGTTCTTTCCGGATTTTGGGTCTTTGCTGCACCGGATCGAAGACCGGCTGTGGTCGCGATGCGCCTGTAGGAACCCGTTGACAATGTTTCGTTCGCCGAGGATCCTGGCCGCCGCTGTGTGCCAGGCCCGGCAGAATGTAGTAGGCGTGGGCAGAAGGGATCCTTGGGAGATGTGTCGCTAGGGGGGCATACGTCGTGAAAACGGCGACGAAGGGAATGGTGCTTGTGCCCGGTGGGCAGTTTCGGATGGGGAGCGGGGACTTCTTCCCTGAAGAACGCCCAATCCATGAGGTCGTCAGCGATCTCTGGGTGGACGAGCACCCAGTTACTAACGCCCAATTCCGCCGGTTCGTCAAGGCCACCGGCACGAGTGTGCGCAGCTGGGCGCGCCCAAGCCGGTTTTTCACCTCCAACGTTGAGGCGGACCTGGTCGGCGAGTTGAGCAACCAGATCGTGATCGGGCCTCCAGGTATGGCCCCCATGTGGGTTCGGCGGCGATGCGTTCGGGAATGCCGGGCAGCCACGACAGCGGACCTTCTCCACCGCTGAGCAGGCTGGTGTCATCCAGACGCCAGTCCAGCACGGCGGCTCGATCATCAGCGCTGCATCGAGCTCTTTGGCGTCGCATGCGGCACGCAGGCGTTGGTGCGGGTCGGCGCCGTCCCCGGCGAGGAGGAGCAGATGGGCGCGCAGTGTCGGCCATGCCGGCTCATCTGTCAACTCGGGCACCAACTGGTTCGCAAAGGCCCTCCAGTACCTGGGTCGCACTCTGACCGACGATGTCTCTCGGCAGCCACATGCAAGGCGTCGACTGTAACGTTCGACGGCGTCGCCGAGCCGCATGGCGTGATTTGCTGCTCTCGCAGCAGCGTGTTGCCGATCTGGGGTCGTCTCGGGCCAGGATTGTTCGAGCAGCTCGGTGGCCGTGGAGGGGCGTATCGCTGTCGGGCCGGATGAGGGTGTGCGGGTCGCCGTCCCCGACCAGTTGCAGGTAGATGTGGTTGCTGAGCGTCCTCTGCTGCACATGGTGTATCGCTGCTGCCGCGACTCGTTCTCGGTGATCAGGCCGTGCATGGTGTCGGCGGTGATCCCCTGGCGGTGTGAATCGTCATGGCGTAGCCCAGTTCGACGAATCGCGTACGTAGTGGCGGCAGTCCGATGGTGCGACCGCTCCGGCTGTCTTGCACCCGCAGTCCGCCGTTTCGGTCAGCGGTGAGGACGGTCCAGCGGTCGCCGTTCTTCACCTAGTCCGTGGCGGAGGTGCGGAGCCGGCGGTCGTTTTTCCGGGTGATGATCAGCTCGCCGGTACTGGCCCGGTTACCATCCGCCAAGGCGACCTCCAGCCCAGCTCTGCGTGCAGACGCGAGGCGGTGAGCGCGGGCTCTCTTGTTCAGCTTACCATCGCCGCTTGGTCAAGCATGCGCTTGCGAGGTCAAGGTCTGGTGTTTGGGCCGCCGAAGTCGACGAGATCGCGTCGGAGCATCCCGCTACCGGAGTCCTCGCGCGCGGCGCTGCTGTCTCACCGTGAGCGCCAGGAAGTGGAGCGGCTGACGGCTGGGAACTCATGGCAGGAGTCTGGGCCTTGTCTTTACAACGTCCGTAGGCACAGTTGTGGAGCCGCGAAATCTGTCCAGGACTTTCGAGCATCTGGTGCAGCAGTCCGGCGTGCGTCGGATCCGGTTCCACGACCTACGGCACACGTGTGCGTCGCTGCTTCTGGCGCAGGGTGTGTCGCCCCGTGTGGTGATGGACGTGCTGGGCCATTCTCAGCTTTCGATCACCATGGATTTGTACTCCCATGTGATGCCGAGTGCCTTGCGTGATGCGGCAGACGCGATGGATCGGGCGCTGAGCGGAGGTCGATGATCGGCAGTCTATGATCGTGGACCGTTGCTGTCACCGTTGCTGTCAAAGCTGGTTTGATGGTGACCGCTTACGGGTGAAACTGCCTCTGACTAGGTGCGCCGCGAGGGAATCGAACCCCCAACCCGCTGATTAAGAGTCAGCTGCTCTGCCAATTGAGCTAGCGGCGCGCGAGTGAGAACACTAGCAAATACCACGGATGGGCCGCTCAGTCATCTTCGAGTACGGCCATTGCGGCGTTGTGGCCGCCGAGACCACTGACCGCACCGCCTCGTACCGCCCCGGAGCCGCACAACAGGATCCCGGGATGGGCCGGTGGCCACGCCCCAGCGCTCGGCCGCGGTCGTCGGCAGCCGCATCGTCGGCCAACCACGGCCAGGCCAGATCGCCGTGGAAGATGTGGCCGCCAGGCATTCCCGAGCTCGGCCTCGATGTCGAGCGGCGTCATCACCTCGACGCATGGCTCGCCGCGGCGGTCGAGGGCGAGGCAGGGCTCCAGCGGCTCGGCAAGCACCGCCTGCAAGGAGCGCAGCGCCGCATCTTTCGCCCGCTCTCGCGAGCCTGTCTGGATCGGCCGTGAACAGGCCTCGCCGGGGTGTGCATTCCGAAGAGCGTAAGAGTGTGGTAGCCCGCAGCCCGCAGCTCCGGATCCAGGATCGAGCCGTCGGTCAGCGTGTGGCAATAGACCTCGCACGGCATCGGATCCGGGATCTGGCCGGCCACTGCGTCTCGTACGCCTGCTGCAACCGCTCATAGCCCTGGCCGAGGTGCAGTGTGCCGGCGAAGCCGATCGACAGGCTCGATCCCCGAACGGAAACGAGGCAGCCGCCGCATCACGATGTTGATCTTGGTCTGACTGCCGACAGGTGGTTCGGTACGGCTCCCCGAGCAGTCGCTGCAGCGTCGCCGGAGCGCAGTTAACCAAGATCATGCTCAGCGGTGATCGACCTGCCCGTCGGCTAGCGCCACCGTTGCGCCGCCGCCGGGCAGTGGCTCGATTGGCTCAACGGGGCAGCCCGTCTGGATCGAAACCTTCGCCTCCTGCGCCACCCGAACCAGTTCAGCGGTCACCGCACCCATGCCACCGACCGGCACCCTCCACTCTCCGCTGCCGTTGCCGATCACGTGGTAGAGGAAGCAACGGTTCTGCCGCAGCGACGGATCGTGCGCAGAGCTGAAGGTGCCGATCAGAGCGTCGGTCAGCACCAGACCACGTACGGTGTCGTCGCTGAACGTGCCTCGATGAGCTGACCGAGCGGCCGCTCGACCACCGACGGACCAGAAGTCAGGATCCACATGGGACCGCAGCTCGTCGGCGCGCGGAAGTGGCAGGGTCAGCGTTGGTTCGATCACCGACGCGAGATCGTGCAGCCGTTCCTTGAACGCCACCCAGGCCTGATATTCGCGCTCGTCGCCGGTCAGCGCCCGAAACGAGTCCCGCGTCTGGCGGCCCTCCTGACGCTCGATGAAGAGGCCGCGCCGCCTCTACCGGTGTGTAGGAGGCTGACCTGGCGCGAGCGGAGTTCCAGCGCGGAGTCCCAGCTCGTCGATGATCGTGGTGGGCAGCAACGAGACCAGATAGGAGAAGCGGGAGAGCCGGGCGGCCACACCTTCGAACACCTCTGCGCTGGCCACGGCGCCGCCGAGCTCGCTGCGCGCCTCGAGCACGCGCACCCGGCGGCCGGCCCGCGCCAGATAGCTGGCAGCGACCAGACCGTTGTGTCCGCCGCCAATGACGAGGATCTCAGGATGGGCATCAGTCATGATCAACGATCACACCTGTGGCGGGGCGACGGTGAATGAACCGAGGGCATCGGCGAGGCACCCGCGACACGCTACCGGTTACGTGCGTACAACCTGCGGACCCTGGCCAGTCGCTGCCGTCTCAGCTTGTTGATCTCGGGATGGGTCAGCGGCTCCAGTTCGTGTCCCAGCGCGAGCTCGAGGAGATGATCGGCGAGCGCGGGATTCCTGGCCAGAACCGGACCATGGGGATAGGTACCGATCACCGTGCCGGCGACCGCGCCCTCTGTCCCGTCGTTGCAGTTGCCGACGCCGATCTCCACGGTGGCAAGCGGCTTCACACCCGGTCCGAGCCTGGTGTAGCCGCCATGATTCTCGAAACCGGTCAGCCATTGATCATCACCATCTCGGCCATTCCAGCGGCTGATGATCTCACCGACCGCTCGCACTGGACCACGGGTGGTGGTGACGTCGAGAAGCCCGAGTCCGGAGATGACCTCGTTCTGGTATCCAACGGTGAAGGAGTTTCCGACGATCTGGTAGCCGGCGCAGACTGCGAGGAGTGCGGCGCCGCGATCCACTGCTCGATATAGTCCGCCGTCGGCCTTTAGGGCACGCACGGCCGAGACTTGCGCCGCATCTTCTCCGCCCCCGAGGAGGTAGACCTGTCCCGTGTCAGGCAATGGATCGCCTGGCTCCACGAAGGTCAATACCGGGTCATAGCCTCGCCAGGCCAGGCGCTTGACCAAGCACGGTCGCGTTGCCGCGGTCGCCGTAGAGGCCGAGCAACGATTGGTAGATCAACACCACCTCGACGCGTTGCCCAGGGCCGCGGTTGTTCATCAAACCCTCCCCATCCTGCGCAGCCGCTGAAACGGGGTGTATGTGGCGATCACATCGACGGGTTCGGAGTGATCCGCGAGCGCAGCGGCAAGATCTGGAATGCAGCGATACTCGACCTCGGCGTACCGGAGGCGTACGGCCAGGTCCTGCGCGCGGCGCCCGGTCGCGATCACGGTGCGCCCGGCCAGGCGCTCGTAGTCGACGTCCCAGAGCCAGGACACATCGCGACCGTCGGCCGCGGCAGAGTCGATGGCGAGGACGACGGTCTGGGTCTGCGCGAGCGGCAGCGCCTCGGCCCAACCGGCGGGATTCTTGGCCAACAACAGGCGGGCCGTCGTGGTTCCGAACCGTGCGGTGGCGAAACGCCCAGCCGGGGAGGTGACCGTACGCATTCCTCGCAGGGCGGTCCGTGGATCCACGCCCATCAACTCGGCGGCGGCCAGTGCACAGGCGGCATTGCTGACGTTGAAGACGCCAGGAACGCTGAGTTCGGGATCCCAGACCTGCTGCGTCCGGTCGACGATGGTGCCGCTCTCGACACGATAGTCACCCTTCGGTTGGGCGAGGTCGCAGCTGGTGCAGTACCAATCTCCACCCAGCCCTGAACGCGGGTCTGGCTGAATGCGGATGAGATTGGCGTCGCATGCTGGGCACAGCGAGGAATCCTGTGTCCAGGTCGTTGACGTATCCACCCAAATGACCTGCTTCGCGGCCAGCGCGGCCCAGACGACCAACGGCTCATCGGCGTTGGCGACCACCACTGGCCCGTCCTGCCCGGCATCAGCCAGCGCCGTGCGCCAGCTGCGGCCGAGGCTCTTGATCTCGTGGTGTCGATCAAGCTGGTCCCGGCTGAAGTTCAACAGCACCAGAACCTCGGGTCGACCGAGTCGGATCACGTCACCGACGACCCGTTCGTCGCTTTCCAAGATCGCAATGTCGGCGTCCGGGTGCTGGCTGAGCGCAGATGCAAGGCCGTGATGCAAGTTGGCGCCGTCGGCGTTGTGCACGAGCCGATTGGTGCCGGCGGGGAGCGATTCTCGCAGCGCCGCCGCCAGGAAGTGCGTCGTGGTGGTCTTGCCGTTGGTGCCGGATACGACAGCGATTCGCTTGCCAGCAAGGAGCTTGCTCAATGCGCTGGGGTCGAGCTTGAGCATCACCTTGCCCCGGATCGAGGCTCCCGTTCCTCGGCGTGCTACGCGGGAAGCCGCCCCTGCCACGCGCCCAGCCATCGTCGCTGCAGTCAGACGTGCCGTCGACATCGGCATGGCGCTAGTGGGTGTGGGACGGGCAGTTGGTCATCGAACCTCCGCGACGATCGTTCCCCGATACGTTCCCTTTTCCTAGGGCCTTCTTCCTAGGGCCTTCCGATGGGGTGAGTGACGGGACTCGAACCCGCGACATCCTGGACCACAACCAGGGGCTCTACCAGCTGAGCTACACCCACCATGCGAGAGGCCCAAATGCGTTTCGCGGACCACACCGCGCAGCGTGAAGTGTACCGGCCGGCGTCTGGGCGAGGGGTAGTCAGTCCTGACTGGAACGGCCCCCGTCAGCGCGCCCTGATGTCGATCAGCGATCTCCTTGGCTGACGCGCTGTCCAGTCCCGGCTGCGCCACAAAGACCGCATCGCGGTAGTACCGCAGCTCCTCGATCGACTCTTGGACATCGGCGAGCGCGCGATGGTTGCCGGCCTTGGCAGGAGCCTGGTAATACACCCGCGGATACCACCGGCGTACCAGCTCCTTGATGCTGGAGACATCAACGCTGCGGTAGTGAACGTGACGTTCGAACGTTGGCATGTCTCGCGCCAGGAACGCCCGATCGGTGCCGATCGTATTGCCGGCGAGGGGAGCTTTGCCGGGTTCTGCGACGAAGGTCCGGACATAGTCGAGGATGCGTTGCTCGGCCTCAGCCATGGACAACCCGCTATCCAGCAAGCTGAGCAGTCCAGAGGCTTCGTGCATGCCGCGTACGAAGTCGCCCATCTGCTCCAGCGCCTTCTGACTGGGCTTGATCACCAAATCAACTCCGTCGCCCAGCACATTGAGATCCGCGTCGGTGACCAGCGCAGCCACCTCGATCAGCTCATCGTTGATCAAGTCGAGTCCGGTCATCTCGCAGTCAACCCAGACCAGGAGGTCACTCGTCGCCATCGCTAGGGTTCCCGTGCCTCTCGTCTTTGTTGGTGGACGCCGGCCCGGGGCGTACACAGGCACCCACTTGATCAGCCATGCCGAGCCAGCCCAGGTGAGCAACCCCATCGTGACAGCCGCCGCTGCCAATGTCGCCAGCGCGCTGACGGCACTGACCACGAGCGGACCAGCGGCGTTGCCGAGATCGCTGCAGACCCTCCAGCCACCGAGAAATTGGGCGCGATCTTGTGACGGCGACGCATCGGCACCGAGAGTCAGGATGACCCCTGACGAGATGCCGTTGCCCGAGACCCATGAGCGCCGCCACCAAGCCGACGCTAGTGGCCCCGCTGGTCAGCGGCAACAACAAGAAGCCGAGCCCGAGCACGATCATGGACGGCACAGCGACGTATACCCTGCCGAAGCGATCCATGATCGCGCCGCCGGGATAGAACAGCAACATGTCGACTCCCGCCGAGATGCCGAAGATCACGCTGGTCGTCGCGGCGCTCAGGCCGATCGATTGGGCCCAGAGCGGCACGATCGACTGACGGGTGGCGCGTGCCGCCGAGATGATCAAAATGCCGAGACCAAGCGTCAGCAGTACCCTGCGATGCTCGAGCAGCACCGAGATCACTGACCTGTGTCGCCGGGCGTCCGGGCTGCCCGCTGTGCGGCGGCTTGTAGTGACGTCGGGCAGGAATGCGGTCAGGACGGCGGCGGCGAGGCTCATGATTGCTGCGAACCCGTACGCGGCGCCGATGCTCCATCGCGTCACGATCGCCGCCGCGATGAATGGTCCAATGAACAACCCGATCCGGAAGGTGCCGCCCAGGGTGGAAAGAGCGCGGGCCCGCATCGGTATCGGGATGGCCTCGGTGAGATAGGCCTGACGGGCCAGGCCGAAGACCGCACCAGCGATGCCGGTGACCGTGATGGCGATCGCAAGCAACACGACGGATTCGGCCAGGAATGCGCCTAGCAGAGCCACTGCGTCGAGCGCGCAGGCGGTGATCAGTGCTCGTTTCTCTCCGATCCGGGCCGCCAGTGCTCCTGCGGGCAGATCGCCGACCAGCTGGCCGATGCCGATGAGAGCGACGATGAAAGCAGCCATCCCGACACTGGCGCCAAGCTCGCGGGCCGAGAGTGCCACGAGGGGAAGGATCGCGCCTTGTCCGACGGCAATCAGGATCGTCGGACCGTACGCGGTGATCACGATGTCACGCCAGCGCACCTGGACCGATCCCGCCGCGGCGGGTCTCGGCAGCTTGTCGCTGCGCCCGGCATCCCTCACTCGAGCGAACCTACTCAAGCGATCGACGGCGGCCGATCCCACGGCCGAATCTCCGACCGGTGCGGAGTTCTCGAGTGACTAGCCGTCGCGTAATGCTCGAATTTCTGACCGATGCGGACTTCCCGCGCTATGGCTGCTGCTTCAATGGATCAGCGTGCCGATGCACGAGCCTCCATTGCCCGTTCTCACGGCGATAGATCTCGGTCAGCCGCAGATCGAACGGTATCGGCTGATCTTCGCCGCGCATGTTCGCCTGGGACCGCTGAAAGCCCACCCAATAGGCGATTTCACCAGTGGCAGCTGAGTCCAGAACCTCGAACGCATTTTCGCTGCCGCTGGTGAACAAGGATGCGTCTCGTTCGTATCGCGCCCAGACATCCCGCGTGCCTGTGGTCACATCGCCCCGTGGGCCGAAAAACGTCGCCGGAAGCTCCTGCGCGACTAGGCGTCCCAACGGTTCCGGGTTGCCGCTTACGTACTCCGCAGCCGCAGCTTGGCGCTGACCTATGAACTGATCGAAGTCCTCTGCATCCGTGGGCATGAGTATCGGGTACCCGAGGGATTTGCGCACCAAACAGGACGGTCCGGCGAGCGCAAGGCAGCCCTGGTCGGACGTTCGGGGCGCGTGGTGATCGCTATAAACTAGCGAGCTCGACGATCGCTCCGGCGCTACAGTGATGCGCGAGCGGCCGTACGGTCACGGACAGGCGCTCCCGGCCCCCGTAGCTCAGAGGATAGAGCAGCAGCCTTCTAATCTGTCGGTCGTAGGTTCGATTCCTACCGGGGGCGCAAAACATGGCTCTGACTAGGTGCTCCAGTTTCGAGATCCAGCCCACATACGGCGTTGCTCCCCACATCGCTCCCCACATGTGGGATAGGTTGCCTCTGTGAGGAACCTCGAATTGGGCGAATCCGGGGACGTCTCGGTGACCGCGCAATGCAAGAACAGTGCCGGACGATGGGTTGCCGCACCGAGGCCACAGAAGGCGACCCGATGGAAGGCTCGGGTCTACGTGCGCGGCCACGACGGGGTCCGTCAAGAGATCGTGCGATTCGGCCGGACGAGGCGCGAAGCTGAGGCCTCCCTCGAGGCGGCGGTGGCAGCCGTCCTTCGCGGAGCCGATGCCGTCATCAACCCGACCATGCCGCTACTCGAGGCGGGTGAGTGCTGGCTGCAGCAGATCGCGCGACCAGACTCGGGCCTCAGCGCGCGGACGATCGCTGACTACTCCTGGACTTGGCAGAAGTACGTTGACTCCACGACATCGTCGCTCCGCGGCCTCACACTCCAGCAAGCGAATGACCCTCAGCGCCTGCGCGGCTTCCTGCAGCGGATGGCCGAGGCACACGGCTCCGCGTCGGCGAAGAAAGCCAAGAGCGTTCTGCACGGCGTGATCGGCTACGCCGTCGACAACGGCGTGCTGTCCAGCGACGCGACGCGCCAAGTACGCACGGTCACCTCCACCGCAGCCAAGTCAAAGGCGCGCGACCACACCCGGGCCATGACACGCAGCGAACGAGACCACGTCATCGAGGCAACACTCCTTGCGGCTCGCGAGCCAGGGTTGAATCCCCGCACACGGCGCAAGCGGCGTGCGACGGCAGATCTCATCGCGTTCCTGGCAGGAACGGGGGCCCGGATCGACGAAGCGCGGCGCGTTCGGATGGCAGGACGTCAACCTTGAGCGCGGACGCGTCTACCTGCGCGGCACAAAGAGCGAAACGTCCGATCGGTGGCTGAACCTTCCCGACTGGCTCGTGGAGCAGCTGGCGGCGCGCGCCGCCGACGGCGGCGCCGAGGGCTACGTCTTCGCTGCGCCGGCCCAGCGCGACCCCGAGCGTGTGTGGGACCAAAGCAACAGCGCGGGAGCGGTTCGCGCCGCTCTGGATGCGTGCGGCCTGACCTGGGCGGTTCCGCACACGTTTCGCCGCACAGTCGCGACCCTCCTTGATCAGGCGAACCTTCCCATTGCCCGGATCGCCGACCAGCTAGGGCACTCCGATGTGAGCATGACCGCCCGCGTGTACCTCGGCCGTGACCTCAAGGGCGACAAGCGCGACCTGGCACGGGTCCTGTGAACCACGTGCCAGGAAGCCCTGGGTGTCAGGAACCGAGAGATCGAATGAGGCGCTCTACCGTTTCGCGCACGTCACTCGGGTCACCGAAGGATGTAGTTCCGGCTGGCTCCCGCGACACGAATCCGGCCTGCTCGTAGGCTTCGATATCCGAGCGGCGGTATCGGACCCGGCCGGCCAACTTGAGATAGGCAGGACCGCGGCCCTGGGATCGCTGATTCGCCAAGGTCCCGCGTGAGAGTTGCCAGCGCACCGCCAGCTGAGCGTCGGTAGAAGGTCGTGTTCCGGCGAGGCATCGTCAGGCGAGACGACCGAGGGCCCTCGCGCCACACGCTTCCGAGACGCATCGCCAAGAGGAAGCGGGTCGAGCCGGCCCCGACGGCTGCTGTCGCGTCCAGCCCTGTCACTCGGATCCGACCGTCGCGTCATCTCGCCCTCTCCACGCACTTGCGTCGGCCCGCCTCATCAAGCCAGATCCGAGGCCCCCGCGCGCACCAACTGGTGTGGATAGAAAGGCCGCCAGCGCTCGAGCCGGTGCATCTCCGCGTCATATCGTCCTTAAGACTGAAGATGACTGTTGGCGGTCAGATCACGTCGCGCAGGAGTGATCCTGATCACCTGGGAGGGCTCCGAGGTACTTCATCCGTGATCGATGATCATTAGGAGCCCGCGGCGGAGTACGCCAGACGGCCAGGCGCGAGGCCGCGCCTTCCTAACTGAGAACGCGACGACCGCAGGCGCCTGGGCGGCTTGCGCGTCCGCAAAGGCTTCGTCGTTTTCCCGACCGGTTGGCCCAGCCGTTGCACGGGTCAGTCGTGTATTGGTTCGCCGGTGATTTGGTGCTCGGCGTGGAACAGCGCTTCGGATAGCAGGTTGCGGACGTGAGCGCCGCGGAGGCGATAGACGACGCGTCGTCCGTTTCGTTTGCCCTCGACGAGGCCGGCGAAGCGGAGCTTGGAGAGATGTTGGCTAGCCACGGTTGGGCGGCACCCGGCGATCTGGGCCAGCGTGGTGACGTCGGCATCGGTGTCTCGGAGTGCCCACAGCAGCCGGACCCGGGTGGGGTCGGCCAGGAGCGCGAAGGACATGACCGCCGAATTGACCCTGGTGTCGTCGAGAGTGTCGGAATGCGGAGGACTGTCCCCTTCGTTCGTCTGGAGCTTCGCGGTCACGTGGACTACTCTAGCGCCATCTTCACGCCTTCACGTATGCGAATATGACATAGAATGGGTAACCCGCGCTAGAGCAAGGCAACGATGATCCATCTGCAGCGTCGGCAGCGCGTCGGCAACGTGCACCGCCATGACGCTCACCATCCCGGCGATAGCCGCAGCCGTGGCGGCGACCATCCCGGCAATGACCGCCCAGACGGCGGGACCACCCCCCACGATCACTATGGGGATGGGCCAACCGCATTTGCATGTCTTTTGAGTTCTTCGGTGGGCACTCCCACGATGCTGCCGACCAGATCGACGAACGCCTTGGAGGCGAATGCCGCTGGGCGGCGTGCTTTGGGCATCAGCCTGATCGGTCTTGGTGTCACTGCTGTCCTACAGGCCTTTGTGGTGGCGCTGTCGGGTTCGGTGGCCTTGTTTGGTGACACGTTGCACAACGTGGCCGACGCGCTAACGGCGGTGCCGCTGCTGGTGGCATTCAGGTTGGCCAGGCGCCCTGCAAACAAGCGCTACACCTACGGTTATTGGCGAGCCGAGGACCTCGGTGGCCTGTTCGTCATCGCCATGATCGCCCTGTCGAGCGTGCTCGCCGCCTATGAAGCCATCCACAGCCTGCTCCATCCACAACAGGTCAACCATCTCTGGGCTGTCGCCGGAGCAGCTGTGATCGGCTTCCTCGGCAACGAGATGGTCGCCCGCTACCGCATCCGCGTGGGACGACAGATCAGCTCGGCCGCCCTCATCGCCGACGGGCTGCACGCCCGCACCGACGGCTTCACCAGCCTCGCCGTCCTCCTCGGAGCAGGCGGCGTCGCACTCGGTCTGCCCTGGGCCGATCCAGTGGTTGGCCTCCTCATCACCGTCGCCATCCTCGGCGCACTCCGCTCAGCCGTGAAACAGGTTGGTACACGGCTCATGGACGCCGTCGACCCCACCATCGTCGACCAGGCCACCACCGCCATCACCTCTATCGAGGGCGTACGACAAATCCGCGAACTCCGCATCCGCTGGATCGGCCATACCCTCCGAGCAGAAGTCGACATCACCGCCGATCCGGACTCTCAGCATCACCCAAGCCCACGACCTCGCGCATCACGCCGAAGCGCACCTGCTCACCGATGTGCATCGCCTCACCGCCGCCACAGTTCACATCAGCCCCGTTGGCGTCCACCACCGCTAGTCAATTGAATTAGCTCGTGCGTCGCCGCTGCCGCATCTGTCGACCGCCTCGCGAAGAGACAAGCCCCATCGTCGGCATCGTCTGCAGGTGCCTCCCCGGCCCGCCTTCAGCGTTCCGGAGCGCAGCGTCGCATTCACCGAACGCGGTCAACACGGCCACCGCCAAACCCTCGAGCCCGGCGTTCCCGGTCGGCGCGTGCGCGTCGTACTGCCTACGCATCCGAGGCTGAGCGCCGCGCCGCTTGCCTACCCGACCATCCTTACTGAGTCCCTAAGCCGTCGAGCGGTGACCACCGATCCCTCAGACCTGTTTCGCGTACCCCCTCCCGACTTCAAAATCCGATGCGCAATACACCTTTTGCCCGAGGCCTGGCGGCTTGGGATCGCGCGACCGCCGACAGCGTCGTTGGCGCCTTGGGGGGTTGTGACGATGAGCATTCACAAGCTCAGCGCCGGGTCGGGGTATGACTACTTGACCCGGCAGGTCGCGACGTTGGATGCCACCGCGAAAGGCCACGTTGGACTGGCCGCCTACTACACCGAACGTGGCGAGAGCCCGGGTACATGGGTCGGCTCTGGCCTCGCAGGCGTCGATGGCCTCGATGCCGGGGACGCAGTCACCGCTGACCAAATGCAGGCACTGTTCGGGGCGGGGATGCATCCATTGGCGACACAGCGGCTGCAGCAGCTCGGCGATGCTGATCTGACCGACGCCAACATCGAGGCCGCGACCGGGCTGGGGATGCCGTTCAAGGTTCTCAACACGGAACCGGGCCGTTTTCGGCTTGAGGTGGCGAAGCGGATCGCTGGCTTCAACGAGCAGGCAGGGCTGCTCGGAGACTGGCTGGTCCCGCCTACCGAGAGGGCCAGGATTCATACCGAGGTGGCGCGGGAGTTGTTCGCCGCAGAGCATGGCCGGCCACCGAGCAGATGCCCGTGAGTTAGCGGGAGCGATTGCGAAGCATTCCCGGCCGGCGGCGCAAACGGTCGCCGGCTACGACCTGACCTTCTCCCCGGTCAAGTCGGTGTCGACATTGTGGGCGGTCGCCGACCCCCAGGTCGCCGCACGTATCGAGCGGGCCCACCAGGCCGCCGTCCACGATGCCCTCCGGTTCCTTGAGGCACACGCGCTGTTTACCCGGGAGGGGCCGCAAGGGATCCGGCAGGTGAACGTCCGTGGCCTTGTGGCGGCGGCGTTTACGCATCGCGACAGCCGCTCCGGTGACCCGGATCTGCATACCCATGTAGCGGTCGCGAACAAGGTCCAAACCATCGGTGGGCGGTGGCTGTCCATCGACGGCCGGGTGCTGTTCAAAGCCACGGTGGCGGCTTCGGAGACCTACAACACCGCCCTGGAGCAGCATCTCCGCGACCGGCTGGGGTTGCGGTTCGCGGATCGGCCCGACAACGATCCGCGGAAACCGCCGGTGCGGGAGATCGTCGGTGTCGACCCGAGGCTGAACCAGCGTTGGTCTACCCGGCGAATGTTGATCAAGGACCGTCAAGGTGAGCTGGCGGCCCGGTTTCAGCGTGATCATGGTCGTCCGCCGACGCCGGTGGAGGCGGTGCAGTTGGCGCAGCAGGCCACCTTGGAGACCCGGGATCCCAAGCACGAACCCCGCAGCTTGGCCGAGCAGCGCGCTGCCTGGCATACCCAGGCGGCCGAAACCCTTGGCGGACCTGATGCGATCCGGGCCATGATCAACCAAGCCCTCAATCCGATCTCGATGACGAGCCCGGTCGTGGACGCGGAGTGGGTAGCGGTGACGGTGGGCCGCGTGTTGGCGGCTGTGGAGGAACGGCGTTCGACCTGGCAGAGCTGGCATGTCCGCGCCGAAGCGCAACGCCACGTCCGGGCCGCGCAGGTCCCCGCCGACAAGGTCGAGCAGCTGGTTGAGCTGCTCCTCGCCGAGGTGCTGCAAACCCGGTCGATCTCGTTGGCTCGCCCAGACGACGGCGTCAGCGAGCCGACGGTGTTGCGTCGGGCTGACGGCTCGAGTGTCTACACAGTTGCCGGGTCCGAGTTGTTCACTTCCGCCCGGATCCTGGCCGCTGAACAGCGTCTCGTTGCGACCGGGGACCGCACCGACGGCCGGGTCCTGGACGCCGGCACTGTGGAGCTGGCGCTGCTGGAATCAGCCGCGAACGGAAACGCCTTGGACGACGGACAGGCTGCTCTGGTTCGTGCCATGTGCACCTCCGGGGCGCGGCTGCAGCTCGCCATCGCACCCGCCGGCGCCGGGAAGACCACCGCCATGCGCACCCTGGCACGGGCATGGAGCGACAGCGGCGGCCACGTGATCGGGCTGGCCCCGTCCGCCGCCGCGGCCGCGCAGCTCCGCGACGCGACCGGTGCACCAGCAGACACGCTGGCGAAGCTCACCTGGTCCATCGACCACGATGACCTGCCCGATTGGGCGCAACGCATCGGCCGGTCCACGTTGGTGATCATCGACGAAGCCGGGATGGCCGACACCCTCTCCCTGGACACCGCCGTCAACTTCATTGTGGAGCGCGGTGGCAGTGTCCGGCTGGTCGGTGATGATCAACAACTCGCCGCGATCGGCGCCGGCGGGGTGCTCCGCGATATCGAAGCCATCCATGGCGCGGTCCGGCTCACCGAGCTGCACCGCTTCACCGACCCGGCCGAGGCCGCCGCCACCCTCGCCCTCCGCGACGGCCGAGCCGAAGCGCTCGGCTTCTACCTCGACCGGCAACGCGTCCACGTCGGCGACCCCACCACCACACTCGACGCCGTCTTCGACGCCTGGCAGAAAGATCGCAGCCAAGGCTTAGACCCGATCATGCTGGCCCCCACCCGAGAGCTTGTCAGCCGGCTCAACCAACGCGCCCGCGACCACCGCCTCGCTGGCACCGCTCGGAGGCCGGAAGTCGAGCTAGCCGACGGCAACCAGGCCAGCGTCGGCGATCTGATCATTACTCGCAGCAACGAGCGCAGACTCCGTATCAGCGCAACCGACTGGGTGAAAAACGGCGACCGCTGGACCATCCTCAACCTCACCAGGACCGGTGGTTTGCGGGTGCGGCAGGCACGGAACGGCCGCACCGTGACCCTCCCCGCCGGCTATGTCTCCACGGCTACCGAGTTGGGTTACGCCTCGACTGTGCATACCGCGCAAGGCGTCACCGCCGACACCATGCATGGCGTCGTGACCGGTGAGGAGTCGCGGCAGCAGCTGTACACGATGCTGACCCGCGGCCGCACCGCCAACCACCTCTACGTTTCGGTGGTCGGGGACGGGGACCCGCATACGGTGATTCAGCCCGACAGTCTCCACCCGCGGACAGCAACCGAGCTGCTCGAACAGATCTTGGCCCGCGACGCCTCACCGCAATCCGCCACCACCCTGCATCTGGAGCAGCACGACCCGGCCGTCCGGCTCGGCGCGGCCGCCGCCCGCTACCTTGATGCCCTCCACCTCGCCGCCGAACATCTCGCCGGCCCAGAAATGGCTGCCAGCCGTGACCAAGCCGCCGACAACCTGCTTGACCGGGCCTGACCCGGCGCTGCTGGCCGCTGCCGGCTGGCTGCCGGGCATCGATCCCACCCGGGACCGCCGGGCCCCCACCGCTGCCGCCGACCTCAACTGGGGACCATACCTATACGGCCCGATCACACCTGGTCGCTCAGCTCGCCGACCAAGTCCGCCTCAACGCCGCAGGTGAAGCGCCGGCCTGGGCGGCCCAGCTGCGCGCTCCCGTGCCGGCCGAGTTGATCGCCGACGTGCAGGTATGGCGGGCAGCCACCCAGGTCGACCCCAGCGACCTGCGACCAACCGGGCCACCCCAGCTCGACTACGCCGCCCGGATTTTCCAACAGCGACTTGACCAGCGACTCGCCGCTGCGGATACCCATGCAGACCTGCGATGGCGGCAACTGCTCGCCAGAGAAGTCCCTCGCGCGACCGCAGACCCATTCCTGCCCGAGCTGGCAGAAAGATTGAGCAATCTCACCCGTGCCGGCTTCGACGCCACCCTGCTCGTGCGGTCGGCGGCCGCCGCAGGACCCCTACCCGACGACCACCCCGCCGCAGCCCTTTGGTGGCGCATCCTCGATCAGCTACCGCAAACGCCGAACCAGGATCCGGCAACGGCCAACGCTGCCCCATCAACGAGGCAGAGAACCACGCCATCGTTGGACCGGCAGCCACCTAGGCCGAAGCTCGGCCGCCGCCGCCCGCGTTCGGCCCGGGCCGCTGAAAGCATCTGCGTCACATGTCATGGCAAAAGGGTGTTCCCGGCAGACGTCCCGTGATCAAGTCCCATCAAGTGAATCTCAACGGTTCGAGGGAACCGCCAGGTACGGCCGGATTGTTCATTCCTGTTCTGTGCTGCGACGATGGCTTCCAGGCGTTCGTCGTGCGCGGAGCGCGATGAGGTGACGCGATGGAGTTCCGGCTTCTGGGGCCGCTAGAAGTGGTCGTTGACGGCCTTCCTCAGCGGCCGCCGGGGCGGGGGGAACGGGCGCTTCTGGCTTTGTTGGCGCTTACGGCGGGCCGGATGGTGTCGGCGGCCGGCTCATCGAACGCCTTGGGCTCCGGAGAGCATGCCGGCTGACCCGATGAATGCGCTCCAGATCAGGGTGTCGAAGCTTCGCCGGCTGTTCTCGGAGTGGGGGGAAGACGGTCGTCTCGTCCGTGAGCTCGCCGGTTATCGGCTGGCTGTGGATCCCATGTCGGTGGATGCCGAGCGCTTCGCCGCACTCCTGATCCAGGGCGAGGCGCATCGGCGACCCGGTTGATGGGGTCAAGACCTACGACGAGGCGTTGTCGCTTTGGAGGGCGGAGCCGTTCTCTGAGTTTGTCGATGAACCGTGGACGATGGTGGAGTCGGCCCGGCTGACTGAGCTGTACTTGGCGGCGGTTGCCGAGCGGGCCGAGCGGATGTTGACGCTTGGCCGGTATGAACAGCTTGCTGTCCGATCTCGGTCCGGTGGTGGCGGGTGCGCCGACCAGGGAGCGACTTGTCGGCCAATTCATGACCGCGTTGTTCAACGCGGGTCGTCAAGCCGAGGCATTACAGGTCTACGCGCAGACCAGGCATGTCCTCGCCGATGAGCTGGGTGTGGATCCCTCACGCGAGCTACGGCAGGTGATGGAGCAGATCCTGCGTCACGATGCTGCACTCGTTCCGGCGGACCCGATCAGCGCCGGCGTCCAGGCGGGTTGCTGCCGGCTGACGACATGCCTCCGTCGCGGGAATTTGCCGTTTCGGTCGACCTCGTTTGTCGGTCGCGACCTCGATGTCCGTCGCGCCGTCGATCAGCTGACCCGGGCACGGCTTGTTACCCTGGCCGGACCTGGCGGTGCGGGCAAGACAGCGTTGGCCATCGAAGCGGCCCGCGCGGCGGCGCCGCGTTTGCTGATGGAGTTTGGCTGGTCCAGCTGGCGGCGCTCTCCGAGGTCGGAGGGCATTGTCCACGCCGTGGCGGATGCCGTTGGGATGGGGATCAGCGGGGGGACCGCGATTCAACGGCCAGTTGATCTGCTCATCGGACAGTTGGCGTCGAAGAATCTGTTGTTGGTGATGGACAACTGCGAGCATCTGATCGAGCCGGTCGCCGTCTTCGTGGAGACCCTGTTGGCGCGCTGTCCGTACGTTTCGGTTCTGGCGACCAGCCGCGAGGCCCTGGCCGTCGAGCGGTGAGGTTCAGCTGCCGGTCGCTCCACTCGCCGTGCCAACCGAAGACGTGCCGCCAGCACGCGTCGCCGATTACGCCGCATCCCAGCTCTTCCTCGACCGCGCTCTGGCGGTCGTGCCGGATCTATCTGTGAAGATGACGTGCTTTCCGCGGTTGGCCTGGTATGCCGACGATTGGACGGCATTCCCCTAGCGTTGGAGCTCGCTGCCGCACGGTTGCCGGCATTGGGTCCGGCGGAGTTGGCGGATCGGCTGCAGGACCGCTTTGCGGTGCTGAGTACTGGGAGCCGAACCGCACAGGCTCGCCAACGGACACTTAGGGCCACGGTGGACTGGAGCCATGACCTGATGACGGCCTCTGAGCGGACGCTGTTTCGCCGCCTGTCGGTCTTCCGCGGTAGCTGGGATCTCGCCGCCGCTCAAGCGATCACGGTGGGAGAGCAAGTGCCCTCCGGCGCGGTGCTGGATCTTCTGGAACGGCTGGTGCGACAGTCGATGGTCGTGGCTGATCACAGCTCGGCAAGCACCCGCTATCGGATGTTGGAGACGTTGCGGCAATACGCCGAGTTCGAGCTGGAGCGTACCGGTGAGGCCGACCAGCTCCTGGAGCGGCATGCACGGTACTTCGTACAGGTGGCAGAACGCGCGGAGGTCGGCCTGCGTGGCTCGACCCAGGCGGACTGGGTGAGGATTCTCGACGCAGACCACGCCAACATCCGGGCCGCCTTGTCGTGGCTGACCCGCGCGGGCGGGCAGCCCAATGTCGATCTTGCTCTCGGTCTTTGCGGGTCGTTGGGCCTGTACTGGCACATGGGACGTCATCTGGAGGGACGAGCAACTCTGCGCCACGTGCTCGCTCTGCCTGGGGCGTCAGGGGTTTGGCGTGCACGCGCGTTACAGGCCATGTCGCTTGTGGAGCGGCCGCGCGCGTGTCTTGTGCATCCCAGTGAGCAGTGCGCGGCCGCGGCGAGTGAAAGTCTTCAGATCTTCAACGCTGTCGGCGATCGCCACCGTGCCGCGTTCTCCAAACTGCTGCTGAGCGTTGAGGGAATTCGTGGCACCACCGACTTTGACGCGCCTGCCTTGCTGGAGGCGGCCGATCGAGAATTCGCCGGTCTCGGCGATGATTGGGGTCAGGCGGTCGCCGCGTTCGTCCGCATGGAGACACTGACCAAGCGCGGTCTGGAAACCGAGTCACGCGAGGTCGCGGCGACGGCGCTAGAGAAGTTCCGCCGACTCGGCGACGGTTGGGGACTTTCCGCGGTTCTCTACCACGCGGGGTGGGCGCTCACCCAGTTCGGACGAGACGCCGAAGCGGTGCCCGTGTTACAGGAGGCCATCGCCGTCGCCAGCGACGCGGGTGTCCACAACACCGCGCAGTGGGCCCTGGCTGATTTGGGGATCGCGCTGCTAGCCCTGGGCAGACTCGAGGAGGCTACAGACTGTTTCGTCCGCGCCGGCGCGACCGCCGATACGGCAACAGATGAAGCGGGCGGCGCCCTCGCCACGTACGGCCAGGCCATCCTCGCTCAAACTCACGGAGACTATTCCACCGCTGGACCCCTGTTCGCGAGGGCCAAAAACGGCTTCGCCAAGATGGGCGTGCGACTGGCCATGGGCCGCGCGATGTCCGGCCTCGCCGACTGCGACTATCGCACCGGGGACACGAACACGTCAGCGCAGGAGTACGCAGAGATCGTGGAACTCGGCGAAAGCTCTGGTGAGTCGGGACTCATTGCAGCGGGATTGGAAGGCTCGGCCAGACGCGCCACGGTAACCGGAAACCCGAGGGACGGCGCGAGAATGCTTGGTCGCGCCGGGAAGGTCCGCGCGACGCACGGGCGACCGCCGACTCAGCCAGAGCTCGCTGTGGCGCTGGAGGCCGAGAAAGTCGCACGACGTGCGCTGGGAGACGCTGAATACGAGTCGGAGGTCCAGCGGGGAGCGATGATCGGGGCCGGCGCGCCTAGCCGGCAGACTTAGTTGTCGACCAGGTATCCATCGTTGGCAAGGGCAGCTCGCAGCGCGGCCTCGCTCAGCGCGCCTCGGATAGTCACTCTTGCCATTGTCGCGTCGGCTTCGACACTGTCGACACCGGCAAGGTTACGAAGGGTTGCTGTCACGGCGCGGACCGATGTCCGGTCGGTCATCACCGGGATGTGCAATATGGCGGTCGGCATCGGCGATCACTCAGCGAGTGGCGCTGCGGCGCCACATCACGATGAATGTGCCGACCAGAAATACAGCGAGCAACACGGTGGCCGGAGTCAGGATGAGGCCCGCGGCAGCAGAGAACCCGGAGTGTGCCGTGACCGTACCTCCACCGATGATCCCTACACCAGCGACTACGCCGACCCATCCAAGCCATCTTGGATAGCGGCGGCCGAGCGCGATCGACAGGCCGAGGGTGAAGAGGGTGACACCCTCAACCATCTGGAAAAAGCCGCTCAGACCCTTCTCGGTCCAACGCACGCTTTCGGCCACCTGGAACGCCGCCGCCTGGTCCGCTCCGCCGGCGCCTACCCACGCGTCGATCGCAGCCTTCAACGCGACACCGTCAACGGCCATCTGCACCGCGAAGACCGCTGCCACCAGCACCCCGGTCACTGCCCCAACAACTCCCAATGCGCCGGGCACGCCTGGCTGGCGCGCCAACGAGCGTGCCAAGGCGATCAACCCCACGATGATAAGAAGGGTTCCGGCGAACTGGCCGATGTGCACCCATGTCCAGTCATGGGACCCCGCATATTCCCGAAACACCGCCGCAGAATCGTTGGGGTCGACCCCATGGGGATGCAGACGGTCCATTACGACCTGTAACACCACGCCGAGAGTCCCCGCGGCTGCGCCAAGCCGCAACAGTGCCTTGTCGACGCTGACGGGTGGTTCCCCTTCTCGGATGCTGTGCATCTGTGGCTCGCCGCTCGCCGCGGCTGTGGTGACTGACGATGGACGTTGCGTTGGTCTGGTACTCATTTCAGATCCTCTCCGAGCAGTAGTTGCCACTGTCAACCGGACTCCGAACGCGAACATTGACGTGGCGCGGCGTGTGGATGATTTGATCGTTCCGCCGCGTGCTGTCGCGCTGCTGTCGCCGGGCTGTCGTCGCTAATTCCGGCTCGACGGAGGTATACGGCATGCGGTCCTTCTGTCGAACACCCGATGATCAGCCGCTCCCGATCTCCAGAGAGGCGCCAGCGCTCCAGCTCACAATCTTCACCGGCACGGAATGAGACTTCTCGGGCGACGTAAAGAGCCCATGAGGATCACCCGTGAGCGATTTCACTGCCCAGTTCGCTGGTAGCTGTGCCTTGCGATTGGTATTCCATCCGGACGCCCCGACTTCGCCCCAACCCCTGAGCGCACTCCGCAGGCTCTCAATGACGGCGATCGCCTCGCCTTCGGACCCCGCGGCGCGACACAGCCTGCCGCGGCCGAAGGCCCTCGACTCCGTCATGCGGCATGGGGATGTCGAGGCGCGGGCAGGCAGATCGACGTTCTCGGCATTGCAATCGTCGATGTCTGTTGGCATTGACACCGTGATCGCCGAGGTCCTTCCGGCAGACAAATCGGCCAAGATCGCCGATCTGTAGCGCGCAGGAAACGGGTCGCCATGGTCGGCGACGCGTCAATCAGGCTGCACCACGTCCCGAAAGCGCAGCGTGCAGGACCGCCTTGATGGCGGAAGCCAGCCGAACAACGTTGCCGAAGATTGCGACCACAGACATGAGCAGCAGTGCGACCGCCGACGTAACGGTGCCGCGCCGGCTTTTGCTGGATCGCTGACATTGCCGCAGCTCGTTCTTGGCCAACCCACGGCAACAGAACCGCGACGGTGCGTACGCACCGGGGTGGCAAGTTGATCTTGTGCGGCTGCGGCGATCGGTGCGATCCGCCTCGATGTCGCCATCTTGAGGCAGACGCCAGACATGCGAAGAGACGTCTTCTCGTTGATGACCAGCGCTCCCGCCAGGTCCCGGGTACGTCGACGCCAGCGGTTTCTTCGGGATGTAAAGGGCGCAAATGATCGACATGCCGGCAGAGCTGCCTAGGCTCTTGGAGACGTGATCCTCCAGCGGCCCTGAAAAGAGAGGGATGTCATGCGCATTCCCAATATCGCCCGCCGCATCAGTCCCTGGGCTGTCAATCGAGCCGACGGCTTGAGCCAGCTTCCAGGGCCTCAAGCCGAAGGCGACAAGGAGCCCGATCCGGCCGTATCGGAAGACGCTGTCGCGGAAGATGAGCCCGCGCTCCGCAAACCTATTCCTCAGCGGGTCGTGGTGATTCGCCCGCGCTCGGTGCTGATCGTCTTGCTCGTCTTGGTGGCGGTTGCTGCAGTTGTCAGCTTCTTCTTCTTGGCATCCTACGGGCTGACCGTGATCGCCATCGCGTTGTTCTTCGCCCTCGCGCTGAACCCAGCAGTGGAGTTCTTTCAAAGCCGGGGCCTCAAACGTCACTGGGCAGTCTTAGCGGTCTACATCGCGGCCCTAGTTGTCCTGGCACTGCTCGTCTTGGTACTAATCCCACCCTTGGTCTCGCAACTCACCACTCTGATCAACGCGGCACCTGACTTCGTCGCCAAGCTGCGCCAAGGCACCGGTCCGGCCGGCGTGTTGGAACGGAAGTATCAAATCGTGGAGCGAGTCGAGGCCGCAACCAACGGCCTGGACCTGACCAAGTGGAGCGGGGCGGCTGCCTCCGGGCTCAGCGTCATCAAGCGGATTGCCACCAGCCTTGTCGGCGTCATTCTCATCGCCTTCTTGACCCTCTTCATGCTGCTGGAGGGGCCGGACTGGCGCCGTCGATTGACCGCGCTGCTTCCCGACAGCAACCGTGGATCGATTGAGCGGATCGGCTCGGGTATCTACAAGGCGGTCGGAGGGTTCGTCACCGGCAACCTACTCGCCAGCCTTCTGGCTGGCTTTGTGGCAACCGTGCTGCTGCTGGCCACGGGAGTGCCGTTCGCGCTGCCACTGGGAGTCTTCGTGGTCGTCTTGGAGCTCGTGCCCTATCTGGGACCCGCCGTTGTGACTGTCGTTCTGACGCTGATTGGGCTCACGCAGGGCGTCATTCCGGGGCTGGTCATCTTCGGGGTGCTCGTCGGGTACCACCTCCTCGAAGGTCACACGCTGCGCCCCCTGATCTACGGTCGGGCGCTCAAGTTATCGCCGCTCGTGGTGATCATCGCTATCCTGCTCGGTACTGAACTGGCCGGCATCCTGGGCGCCCTTCTCGCCATGCCTGTGGCGGGCGCCATCCAGGTCACCATCGCCGAGCTCCTGCGGCAGCGGGACTATCGCAGGAGAGCTGCGGCCTTGCCCATGCGATGATCGGCCTTTCGCGACCCCCGGCCACCGACGGTCGCGATGCCGTACGCCGTCTCCCCTACGGCGCCGGTCCCAGGAGTTCGATTCCCCGAGACGGCTCCGCGGAAGGGCGCAGGTCAAGGGCTACGGCACTGATACCGCCTCCGGCGTTCGAAGAGCCTGCACGGCTGCTTCGTGCTGCGACCCAATGCGGCAAAGGAGTCCGTCCGTGGCTTCGACATTCGCAAGCGCTAGGGCGACGGATGGTATCGATTTCGACGTACCCAGGATCAGGGGCGCGGGCGTCTTCAGGTGCGGACTCAGTCGCTGAGCACTCCCCAGCGGTCTCATACTGTAGCCGGCCTGCATGACGAGATGCCGGCTACGATGGCCCGCCGGCGTGACCGCGGAATCGGGAAGCTCCCATGCCCTGTCCGCGATCGTCGAGGTTGTGAATGCTCTGCGTGAGGTGTACTTGGCCGCAGCGTTACCGGACCCGTGGCTTGGGCGATGAAGATGCCGCTGTGACCCGAAGGCTGGGACCTCGGCTAGGGTCGAAACGTTGGCCGAGCAGATTTGCCCGCCGGGCACTCACGATGATTGGTGTACGCACTGGCCTAAGAGGCCTGGGCGCAGCGACTTTCAAGATCATGAGCGCTCCCCACATGACTCCCCACATGGTCTCTATCGGCCCCTAATTCTTGCTCATCGCGAGCCCGTAACATGGCCCAGAAATGCGCTTTCACTAGGGAATATGGTCACGCAGGCTCATTGTTGATCATGGTCTGCTTCTAATCTGTCGGTCGTAGGTTCGAGTCCTACCGGGGGCGCAAAACATGGCTCTGGCCAGGTGCTCGAGTTTCGAGGTCCGCGAGCCGACGGCGTTGCTGCCCACATGTGGGATAGCAGCACAGCGGCAGGTCTGCACGACCCCGTGGCGGCGCTGGAGCAATTCAAGCTGGAGTAGACCGTTTTCTGGCCCATCACAGATGAGGGTGTAGAGGCCGGCGGCGCGTTCGACAGCGACACGGCAACCGGCATAATGCCGGCTGCGCAACGCGTCGGCGGCGTGCTAACGTCTTGGCGATCGTGATCCATCGGCAGGAGGTGAGTCCCATGAACGCAGTATCCGCAGTGGGTGCTCCGCTGCAGTGCACGATCGCGCGACTGAGGTAGTCGCCACCGGGAGCGCCCGCCAGGCAATTCGCGAAAGGCGACTCCCATGAACACAACACCCTTTTCAACTCCGCACTTAACCTTGACGACGGCCTCCGACCGGCCGAGGTCCGACCAGGATCAGCTGCAGGTCGACGCCACACGGCGGGTGCGCGCCGCGGGTGAGCGAGCGTTGGTCCTCGGTGGTGGCGGATCGGCAGGCAATGCGTGGTTGATCGGCGTCATCGCCGGCCTGTTTGATGCCGGGTTGGATGTGACCGAGGCCGATCTGATCATCGGGACGTCGGCCGGATCGACGGCCGCGGCCCAGATAACTAGCGCCAGCCCGACCCAACTGCTTGCTAACATCCTTTTCGCTGCGCCCCAGCATCGGACTGGTCTGGTCGGATCCGACGGTGGACACGTTCCCATTGGGCCGGTGGCCGACCATATGCGGAGGACGAGCGAGATCATCGCCGCCGCTGAGGATGCGGCCGATATGCGCCGCAGACTGGGCGCGGCGGCGCTCGAAATGGATGCGGCGTCGGACGGCTCCGGGCAAACGCAGTGGCGCGCTACCGTCGCCGCACGGCTGCCCAGCCAGCACTGGCCGCAACGAACGGTGCTCATCACGGCGGTCGATGCCCATACCGGTGAACCGGTCGTGTTCGACCGCCACAGCGGAGTCGACTTGGTGGACGCCGTCGCCGCCAGCACTGCCAATGGCCCTTCCTACGGTATCGGCGACAGCCGATACATCGACGGCGGCTACCGACGATCCAGCGAGAATGCCGATCTGGCAGCCGGATACGGGCGGGTGCTGGTGCTGTCACCACTTGGCGGCAGATCACGGGCGCCGCTGGAGTGGGGCATGCATCTTGCAGCGCAGATCGACGAACTACGCGCCCGCGGCAGCAGAGTCGAAACCATCTTGCCGGATAGCAACTCCCGCGACGCGTTCGGCAGCAATCTGATGGATCTGTCGACGCGTCCGCCCGCTGCTCGAGCCGGTTACGACCAAGCCAGAGCCATTGCCGAGCCGCTCACCGAATTCTGGCGCTGACGCCCTCGAAATCAGTCGACTCGGTAGGCGTGACGACACCTGCTCATGCATCGCTTGACCCCCCAGCACGGACCCAGCATGTCACCAGACATCAGGGCGCTGATCCGCCGCACCTCCGGCAGCCCTTCCGTTGCGCGTACTGGCAGGACGCACGGCAGAGGGTCGGCTACAGGCACACCACGACGGATGCTCTGATCAGATAGAGCCCGGGCGTCGCGGAACCTCCCGATGACCCGTCGCTTGGCGTTACCGCTCGCCGCGTCCGTTGAGCGGTCGCCGGGTTCTCGCAGTGATCGCAACATCCCTAGTTCGGAGGGTGTCGTGGTGCGGTTCTTATCGGATGGTTCCTGAGCTCTGTCAGGTGTTCTGGGCTGGCATGGCGGCTGGCGAGTTCATCAACGATGCCGCGATCGCGGCCGGCAGTTATCGCAGGCAACGCAGCCGCTGGCTGACTGCGGTGGGAGGTGTCAGACCTCGTCGAGGCGGTGGTGCCAGACCGTGCGCTACCCGACCGGCTGGGTCGTGGATGCCCACCACGGCACCGACAGCGACTTCGCCGAGCGCGTCTATCGCGGCTCACCCGATGACCTATCCCAGACCGGCCGTCGGCATGCCATCTGAGACCGACCGGCGTGTAGGTACACAAGAACAGGACGGTCGGTTTGCCGTCGCGATGTAGGTCTTACAGTTGGCGACAACTTGGCGGCGTTGGTAGCCGACATCGGCGATGTGCGCCGTTCAGTAATCAGCTTTCCGACGACGGCTGCCAGCGCCAAACTGACCACGATGGCGGAGACCTTGCTGCATCGCCGGGCACGGCCGGCATGCCTCGCCGGCACGGCTGCTGATCTTGCCGGCGAGGCGGTCAGGACTGCTGTCTAGCGGCGTCGAGCGACGCGCCGCGAGGTGCGGCGCGCGACCCTGCGGGAACCCATCATCTTTTTACCTCCAGTCGTCTTGACAGTACGTCATCGTGTGGTAGTCGCTGCGGTGGCCGTCTCCATGGCGTGCAGTTCCTTGGCCTCCTCGGCCTCCATCAGCCCGATTTCGACCAGATCCAGCGGACTGATGAACCCGTCGCTGAGGCGAAAACCTCCGGCCCGCCCGACCGCGTCACGCAGCGGAACGGCCCAGTGATGCTCCAAGAGGATCAGCGCGGCGGCCGAGTCGTTCGGGATGTCCTCGAGGACATCCCAGGCTTCCTGCTCGTTGAACACATTCACGCCGTCGGCTGCTGCCTCGGCGCCGGCGGCGGCGCCGGCTTCCATTCCTTCCTCACCCTCGATACCCAGCCCGATGAGGGCGCCGACCTTGCTGCCAAGCTCGATCGCCTCGTCTTTGGTGAGGTTGCTGAGGTGCGCCACCTCGATCTCTCCGTCGGCGTCCTTATGGACGGCCAAGGCGTCGATCACCCGGATGGTGTCACTCTCACGAAGCCGTTCCAGTTCCTCGATAACCTCACCGTGGAAGTTGGGGTGATTGAAGCCCAACACGATGAGCTGTACTGGTCCGATAGCCATATCTTCTCCCTTACCTCGACCGCTGGCCCGTTCCAGGCCTTGCCGTGTGCTCGTTGGTCGGGCCTAGCAAGATCCAACGCTGTCGACAGCTTAGGCGCCTCACCTCCTTGAGGTGAACCTGCCCCGGCGTACTACCAGGAGAGATCGCCCTCTGGCCCCGCAGTCACCGAGAGGCTCACTGACGCGCCATCGCGATGTGGAACCGCTCCTCCCGCTTCGACACCGATGGGACGAGGTCGATCATGGAAATCGTCTACAGCCGCTGCGCCGGGATCGATGTGTCTAAGCGGGATGCGAAACGCCGCACCCGAAGGCCCACGAGCAGGTTGAGGCTTTCTTCGGCCTCGGCGGCGGCGCGTGTGAATCGGGCAGCGGGAGCGGTCTCGGGATCGCTGATCCGTATATAGCCGGCCAATGCGGCGAAAAGCGGTGTCGGATCTTCCGCCCAACGCGGTACGCCGTCGGGTGCTCCATCGCTGCGGTGTTCTGCTGCGGTGTTCCGGTCGCGGTGACAACCGGAAGGTCGATGCCGATTCGTCCCAGTTCGCGCTGGGCATGCTGCACGTCGTCTTGGGTTCAGTAGGGTGACCGGGATGCCCCAGTCGATGGAGCCATTCCAGGTAGATCCCGAAGCTGCAGTCGTGGCCGAGGGGACACTATGGACCATGGCAGAGATCACCGTGCGGGTGCTGGACGAGTCTGACTGGTCGGTGTACCGCGACGTCCGCTTGCGTGCCTTGGCAGAGTCTCCTGGTTCGTTTACCGCGACATTGGCGGAGGAAGCTGATCGTGACGAGCAGTTCTGGCGTGACCGGATGACCCGGTCGTACCGGCTGCTGGCCGAACGAGGCTCGCTACTACAAGGAGTCGTCAGCCTCGGACCTTACGAGCATGAGCTTTCAGCGGGGGAGGTCTTCGGCTTGTATGTCGTCCCAGAGGCGCGGGGTACTGGCGTGTCCTGGCGCCTCGTCGAGGCCGCGGCGGCTCTGGCGACCCAGCAGGCTTACCTGCGGCTTTACTACTGGGTGGGGACCGACAACGGACGAGCGGTCGGCTTCGCCCAGAACTTCGGGTTCCGCACCACCGACTATCGCCGCCGATCACGCGCCTCCGACCTCGAACCGAGTGAGGAGATAGCCATGGTGATGTCGCTAGAGCCCGACACCACCTTGTCGCCGAACCCGACCATCGGAATGCCAGCCAGCCGCGAAGGCCCCCTCAGTTAACCCGCCCGAACAGCAGCTTCCGCGCCGCGAATAGCACCCCGCCCCGAGGGCCCCTGAGGCCGCAATCCTCGACCACTGGAGTGGTCCTAGCCAGCCACCCCGCTACCGCGGCCGTGACGTGGGTGGGCGACATGCCCAGACAGCCTTTGCGCACCCTGCCGTGGACCTGTTCGGGCCGGCGATGGACGTGGTCGAATAGGGGTGTCGCGTGATCACTGTCAGTTTTGGAGGGCCCTCAGAAGCACCAACGTGCCGCCCTGTCCGGGCGTGACTTCGTAGGCTTGTCCGGTGGCGATCGTGGCAAGGTATGCAACCGTCTGTGGCGTCTGCGGCGACGCGATCGGCCCTGGAGATCGGATCGTGTCCCTGCCGAGCGGGAGCAAGGCACGCTGGGCCCACACCGCCTGCGCACCCAACAGCCTCTTGGGCGAACTAGCGCCGGCCTGGGCCGAGCCGGCACTGGCCTCTGCGGCGCCGGCACCTACACCCACTGTGGCTCGGCCTACCACGCAGGTGTGGACCGACGGCGCCTGCTCGGGCAATCCAGGCCCAGGCGGCTGGGCCTGGGCGACCGCTGACGGTCGGCAGGGGAGCGGTGGATCGCCGCAGACGACCAATCAGCGGATGGAGATCCAGGCGGCGCTAGAGGCAGTGACTGCGTTGGCTAGGCCGCTCGTGGTCGTGAGCGACTCGGCGTATGTGGTCAACTGCTTCCGCGACGCCTGGTGGCGCGGCTGGATCGCCCGCGGCTGGGTCACATCGTCGAAGAATCCGGTGGCCAACCGCGACCTGTGGGAGCCGCTGGTCGCCGCCGTACGGGAGCGCGGGGAGATCACCTTCCGGTGGGTCAAGGGACACTCGGGCGAGCCGATGAACGACCTGGTCGATCGGCTCGCGGTCGAGGCTGCGGCGAGGCATGCGGGTCTCACCTAGCACCTGTCGATGCAACTCGGCCGATGGCGTACATCGCGCATTGTGGGCGACGATGTAGACATGACCGTCATCAAGATCAACGCCATTACTGTGCCGGCCGATACGGCGGATGAGTTGGCACACCGCTTCGCTGCGCGGGCCGGAGCCGTCGACAATGCCGATGGATTCGAGGGTTTCGAGTTGCTCAAGCCGACTGATGGCCGGGAGCAATGGCTGGTCGTGACCCGCTGGCGCGATGAGGAGTCATTCCAGGCCTGGTTGAACTCAGACTCCTTCGCCCACGGCCACCGTTCGGCAGCCGAGCGCCGCGGCGAAGGCGCCCCGCCGCCGGTCGCCACACACAGCGAGGTCTGGTCCTACGTACGCGCTGGCGGGTCCAGTTCCGAGTGATCCTCGATCGTCTGAGCTGGCGCACGAGACCTGTGCCGCCGCGGTATTTGGTGACCCGCACGCTGTCGAAGCACTCTTCGGGTTGACACTCGACGTCGGCTTCGGCGCCTCCAGCACCTTAGGTGGGCGGTGCCGGGAACGCTTGAGAATGGACCGACACTGGCCGCACCACTGGTTCGCGTTCTCCTTACAGGCCGGTCTGTGCAACGATCCGGCCGGAGTCCACGGCTTGGACCAGTGCTTGGTAGTCACGCTCGTTCTGGTCGGCGTAGGCGCTGGAGAAGTCGGCGATGGCCCGGTCGAAGACATCGCTGTTGCCCAGGTAGGACGCGATGGCTATCCGGTCGCCCGAGCGGGCGTGGGCGCGGGCGAGGGTCGCCGCACACATCCGGGCGTACAGCGTCATCACCGAGGCGGTCATGGTGTCGATGTCCGCCGAGCCCTTCCAGTCGCGCAGTTGCCGGATGTAGAAGTCGCGGGCCTGCCCGTCCATGCCGGTCACCCGGTCCCAGCCGAGGAAGATGTCGCTGGCGGCCTGCATCAGGCGCTGCCCGGCGACGACGCGCTGGCCGCTGTTGGGGTATCGGCTCTTGCCGACGAAGGGTTCCATCACCGATTCTTGGGCTTCCTTCGCCTGCAGGAATAGCGGATCCTGGTCGTCCCGCCCGAGCATCAGCAGGATCCAGGCGCGCGTGCCAACACTGCCGACCCCGACCACCTTCCGGGCCAGGTGGACGTAGTCGAAGTTCTCCAGCAGGTGGCGGCGGTCGGTCTCCAGGGTGCGCCGGTAGGACCTGATGATGCCGCGGATCTCCCCTTCGACCTCGTCGCGTTCTCTGCCCGCCGGCATCAAGTCCTCGATCGGGACGATCAGTGGGGGATCGGTGATGATCCTGCGTTCGCCGTCAACTTGCTGGGTGAGCTTGGCGAACGCCTGCATGCTGTCCTTTGTACGGGCCTTGGCGACGTTCGCCCGAGCCTTCGCCCGCTGTTTCTTGGTGGCCATGGCCTCGAGCTGCTCGAACAGCGCCTCAACCTCGACGTGGGCGTACCAGACATCCAGGTTGCGCATCGCAGCGGCCTGCTTCATCCGCGCCCGGTATTCATCGGCCATCGCCAGCACGACCGCGCGCCGCTCAGAGGGAGTGAACCCGCGGTCGCGGCCAGCGACCTCAAAGCTCGCTGCCAGCCGCTTCACATCCCACTCCCACGGACCGGGCAAGGTCTCGTCGAAGTCGTTGATGTCGAACATCAATTGCCGCTCGGGGGAGGCGAACACCCCGAAGTTCGACAGGTGCGCGTCACCGCAGACTTGGACAGGCAGACCGGAGCGGGGAGTGGCGGCCAGGTCGGAGGCCATGATCAGCGCGGCACCGCGGTAGAACGTGAACGGCGACACCAGCATCCGGCCGTAACGGATGGGAACCAACTCGGGCACCCGGCTCACCCCCTGCTGCTCGAGCAGCACAACAGGGTCGGGTCGGTTGACGGCCGGCTCCCAGCCGCCATGGCTGGACCGAGGAACCTCGTTACGCGCCGCCTTACCCCGGGCGACACACTCCTCGGGAGTCAGGTGCGCAACCTTGCGTACGACACCAGCACGCGAATGTGGCAGCTCCGTCCCCCGCATCGGGCGCGGGTCCGCCGGCGAAATCTCACCATTTACAGTTCGCTTAGCGTCACGGGACTTCTTTTTCATGGTCGCCCTCCCCAGTCGTCGTTGGTCTCAGGTTGGCATGTCCGTACGTAGATTGCCAGCGCGACTTTGAGCGCTCGTGGCGCACTGAGCTCAGCCAGTCCGCACGCGACGGGGCGACGCGGGACCCGGTCGCAGTGGCATCGGTCGTGCCGCAATATTTGGGGAGATCGTTCTTGCGCTTCTGCGACGGAGGGATCCGTGGGCTGTAGAGCGGAGGATGACAGCAATCAAGATCAACCAGCCTGCCTCGGTGATCGCGGCGAAGCGTGAAGATCACCGCGCTTGAACATTTGATCACCAGCGGCCGTAGCGTGATCATCACTAGTCGCTGCCCGGGCGGTAGCGATCTTGGTCGAAGACTAGGTCACGTATGGACTCGAGAAACCTGGGCACGCGACGCTCAAGATCGTGGGAGCGATTCCGACCGGAACGCTTGCGAAATCGGACTTTGGCTAGGTCTGTCGAAGGGGCACAGTGAGTCCGATGCAGACACAACCACCGGATCTGTCCACCGAAGCGCTGGGTGCCGCGCTCGTAGCCGGATGGCAGATCGTTGCGGTGTCGATCGAATACGCGCCAGTGGGGTTCGGCAGTCATCACTGGTTCGCAGTCGAGGAGTCGGGTCGACGATGGTTCGACACCGCCGATGCGGTCGGCAATGACCCCATTCGCCTTGGCGAGCTGCGGGCGGCGCTGTGCACCGCGGCAACGCTGCGGCGCAAGAGGGTCTGACGTTCGTCGGGGCGCCGATTCCGCGGAGAGACGGCGGGCTGCTGGAGCCGGTAGGTCGCTATGCCGCGGCGGTGTACCTGCACCTGGTCGAAGTCCCTGACTACGGCGACGAAAGCGGATGGGATGGAGTGGTCCAGCTGCTAGCCGCGCTGCACGCGGCAACGCCGGCCGTCGAGCAGATTGCCGCTATCGATGACCTGGTGCTCCCGGAGCGGTGGAGCCTCCTGCAGCCCCAGGGGCCGATCAGCGCCGAACGGTCGGCGGGCCCGTACGCGGCTCCCTTTTGTCAGTTGCTCGTCGACCATCGCAAAACCCTTGCCGAGGAGCTGCGGCGCTATGACCGGCTGGCGGTGAACATCGCCGCAGATCGCGGCGACTGGGTGATCACGCACGGTGAGCCAAAGGCCAACAACATCATGATCACCGAAGACGGGCCTGTCCTCATCGATTGAGACACCGCCCGGATGGCGCCGCCAACAAGATCGAAGTGACGAGATTGCCGTCCAGGTTCAAGACGCAGACGCTGTCGATCATCGCCGATGCCCCCTCACGGCGATCCAGCACAGCGATCCCCGGCTGTCCGTTCACTTCACATGCCACGAAACTGCTAGGCGGTCCGCCGTACCTCCCCAGGCTCGCGGCAATGAAGCGGATGATCTTGTCCGGTCCGTGGATCGGTCGCAATGCAGCTTGTGTCAGGCCGCCGCCGTCGGTGATCAACACCACGTTCGGAGCCATCAGGTTTACGAGGTCAGTGATGGATCCGTCCTGGATAGCACGAAGAAACTGCTCGGTGACGCGTCGATGCGTGTCGGAGTCGACCGGATTTCGAGGAGCTGTGCAACGCGACCAGACCGGGATCCAGCACGCCACCGTAGCGCCGCCGACTGTATGCCTCCAGCGCTCGGACGAACAAGGTTCGGCGGTGGGTAAGCGGCACGCGAGGATGCCGCAGTTTCTGAGGCTTGTACTGAAACAGACATGCCTGAAGACACCGGTCGCGTGCTGAATGTGACGGCGGAGGGATACCGATAGCCTTCGGGCATGGCGACCGTGAGCTTGCCCGGCGGGCCGACCCTGAACTATCGAGAGTGGGGCCGACCTGACGGTTCGGTGGTGTTGCTCCTGCACGGTTTGACTTCGTCAAGCCTGAGCTGGCGAAACATCGCACCTGTGCTCGGCCAGCGCTTTCGGGTCATCGCGCCGGACGCCCGCGGACACGGTGGCAGCCAGTGGACCAGGGATTATTCCTTCGAACTGATGCGTGACGATGTCGTGATTTTCATGGAGCAACTTGGCTTCCTCGCGGCGATCGTCATCGGCCACTCGATGGGCGCTGTCACGGCGTACGAGCTGGCGGCCGCTCGCCCCGATCTCATCCGACTTCTCGTGCTCGAGGAAATGCCTCCACCCGATCCGGTGAATCCGCCCAAACCGATCCCGCGGCACCCAGATCCCGGCGCTAGTTACGACTGGCGGGCGCTGATTGCGATGCATCGTTGGCGCAACGCGCCGCCGCCCAGCTGGTGGGAACTCGCCTCCAAGATTCAGGCCAAAACACTGGTCCTTGGCGCCGCACAGAGCACCCTGCGGCAGGACCGGCTGGAGGAATTGAGCCGGCGCATTCCCCACGGCAGCTTCGCCTCGATGAACTGCAACCACGATGGCCACGAGGCCCGGCCGAGCGAGTTCCTGGTCCATGTCGAACCATTTATCGCCCAATTCGCCAAGTAACTCCGCTTTCACCGACTTGTCAGCGTCTCGGGGTGCTATAGCCCGCTGAGAGGCTGACAAGTCGGCGTATGACTGTCCCCACCTATCCTTGGTGCCATGTCGGTCACCGCTGCAGCGCCGTCGCGGGGCAAGTCTCGAGACGGGCTGGCCCGCGCGTTACGGCGTAACGGCATTCCGCGAGATCCCGACCCCAACGAGCCATTGCCGAAGAGGTTGCTGAAGAGCAGACTCTTCTGGCTCACCGTCGTCATGATCGTGGTGTATCTGACTCTGCTGCTGTTGCTCTACGCGCAGGTCGTACCAGATCGCGAGGTGCCCGGCGGCACCTTGCCCGGCCTCGGCACCGAGGCGATTCCGATCGCGATCAAGTACGCGACAGTCACAGCGCTCCCCCTCTCCCTGCTCTTCCTGTGGGCTGATCGTTATCGGCCGCAGCGGTTCTGGGTCTGGTTCATGACGTTCGGCTGGGGTGCATGTGTCGCGACCTTCGTTTCCGCGCAGATCAACAGCTGGGCTGCTGGTCACCTCAGCATCGTTGGCAACGGCGACCCTGCGACCGCTGCCCGAGCGGCCATCTACGTCGCCCCGTTCGTCGAAGAAGCATCTAAGGCCACGGTGCTGTTCTGGCTAGCGATCTTGATGCGCTACCAGTGGGTTAGCCGACTCAGCGGGATCGTCCTGGCCGGTCTCTCCGGCGCGGCCTTTGCGTTCACCGAGAACATTTTGTACTACGGCCGGGTTTATCGGTACGCCGCTCGCACCTTTGGCGAGGTGCCGCCATTGGAGGCACTGCAAAGCCTCTTCGTCATGCGCGGCCTCCTTACCTTCTTCGGCCACCCGCTCTTCACCGCGATGACGGGCATTGGGCTGGCGATCGCCATACGATCCAAGAGCAAGGTGGTCCGCGTCGTTGCACCGCTCGCCGGATACTGCGTGGCCGTGTTCCTACATATGGCGTTCAACACAACCGCAACCTTGATGCAGGGCAGCAACTTGCTCTTCATCTACCTTGCCGTGGCACTTCCGCTGGTCGTCGGGATGATCGTCTTCGTAGTGCGGCAGCTGTTCCGCGAAGGCCGGCTGATCCGAGAGCGGCTCGTCGACTATGTCCGGCTGGGCTGGCTGCCCGAAAGCGATCCCAAGGCGTTGTCTCGGCTGCGGACGCGGTTCCGAGCGCTCTGGCACGCTGTCTTCGAAGGCCCGAGCACATTCCTTGCAACGATCCGGCTGCAGCGGGCAGTAACCGAGCTCGCCTATCTGCGAGATGCGCTGACCCGTGGCCTCATTGACGAGAACGGGCGGGTTCGGGAGAAGGAACTCTTGGCCAAGATACGAGCGATCCGCCCAGAAGCGGTGGTCTTGCCTGAGGGACGAGCGGCTTACCCATCCTTCCGCCGCCGTCGCACAGCCGTCCTTGACTCGTACGCTCCTCCCAGCTATCCGGGTCCGGCCGGTCTGGGGGGCAACTATCCCGCGCCAAGCGCATTCCCGGCACCGCTCGCTCAACCCCAAGGTGCCTCCGCTGCGGCATGGGCACCGTTGGGCCAGACTGCTACGCAATACTCCGAGGTCGACCCCAGCTGGAAACCGCCCGGAGAGTAGGGAGCCGCAGATGACCGGCAGGCAGCCGACGCCGCTGGAATCTGCACTCACCGAGCTGCGTGCGGCTGTCGCGCCGGTGAACCTGCCGCTGCCACTGCCGGGCGCGGAGGAACAGTGCAGGGTCGTTCAGGAGATCACTCGTCAGCTTGATGACTACGTCATGCCCCGGCTGGCAACCATCGACGCGCCGCTGCTTGCCGTCGTCGGCGGCTCGACCGGAGCCGGCAAGTCGACGCTGGTGAACTCACTGGTCGGAAGGCAGGTCAGTGCTCCCGGCGTCATCCGTCCGACGACCCGAGCGCCGGTTTTGGTGCACCACAGCAAGGACGCCCGTTGGTTTGCCGATGATCGAATCCTTCCCGGACTGGCGCGTTCATCGGGAGCGACGAAGGATTCCCGGTCGCTGCAACTCGTCGTCGATGATTCGATTCCGCCAGGCTTAGCCCTGCTCGATGCACCCGACATCGACTCTGTGGTGGTCGAGAACCGCCAGCTCGCGGCACAGCTGCTTGCAGCGGCAGACCTCTGGCTCTTCGTCACCTCCGCCGCCCGCTACGCCGATGCCGTGCCTTGGACCTTTCTGCGTGCGGCTGCCGATCGAAGTGCCGCCGTGGCTGTCGTGCTTGATCGGGTCCCACCGCGTGCCATGACAGAGGTACCGCCCCACCTCGGCCAGCTGATGAGCGAGCGCGGTCTTGAAGACTCGCCGTTATTCGCGGTCCCGGAGACGACCGTCGACGCAGACGGCCTCCTTCCGGCGAGCGCCATTCAGCCGATCCGGAGCTGGCTGGCTTCTTTGGCGGCCGATCAGGCCAGCCGCGCCAAGGTCGTACACCAGACGCTGGACGGCGCGATCGGCGCGCTGGCGGCAAAGGCACCAAACCTTGCGCGCGCGGTCGAGGAGCAGCTGGAGGTGATCGAGCAACTGCGGGCTGAGGCGGACCACTCCTACGCCGAGGCGGTTCGTACGGTCCAGGTGCAGACCGCCGACGGGACGCTGCTGCGCGGTGAGGTGCTTGCACGGTGGCATGAGTTCGTCGGCACTGGGGAGTTCTTCCGGGCGCTCGAGCAGAAGGTGAGCTGGCTACGGGATCGGTTGATGGCAACCCTTCGCGGCGAGCCACCCGGTGCGGGAAATCTCAAGGTCGCTGTCGAATCCGGCCTGGAGTCGTTGCTGGGAGAGGAAGCCGCAGCCGCAGCAGAGCGCGCTGAGGCGTCCTGGCAGGCCAACGCCGCGGGCCGCGCGCTGATCGAAAGAGCAGATATCGACTTGTCGCGGCCTTCGCGCGACTTCGATAGGCGAGCGGCGCGCGCGATCCGTGACTGGCAGGCCGCTGTCCTTGATCTTGTTGCGGACGAGGGCATGACCAAGCGATCAAGGGCGCGGTTCTACGCGCTCGGTGTCAACGGAATCGGTGTGGCGTTGATGATCGTGGTCTTTGCGCATACGGGCGGTTTGGTTGGGGCCGAGATCGGTGTGGCTGGCGGGACTGCCGTGCTCGCCCAGCGGATCTTGGAGGCGGTTTTTGGGGATCAGGCCATTCGACGTCTCGCCAAGACCGCCAAGGATGATCTTGATGTGCGGGTGCAGGTGCTGCTGGCGGACGAGCTGGTGCGCTACCACAAGGTCTTGGATGCCGTCGCGGTCGATCCCGATCAGGCGGAATGGCTGCGCGATGCGGCAGCGGCTGTGGAGTTGACGCGGGAGGGCGGTCTGCCGATCAGTGGGACGGACGAGGCGGATGCGGTGCTACCGCCCGGTCAGCGCCGGTTGGCAATCGATCCACCAATTGTTACTCAGATCCCTTCTCTCGAAGGAGCCGATGAGAGCGACATCGTTGACGCGGAGCTCATCGATCAACCGCGAGAGGAGCTGCGCTAGTGGCCGGCCGCGGTCTCGGATTGCTCAGCCGTAAGGATGTCAGCGCGCACCTCGTTGATCATCTTCGGGCCTTGCGTCAGGCGGCGGAGCTGTGCGAGGGCCGGGTCGACTCGGACGCTCTTGGCGAGGCCCGGCGTGTAGTTGATCAGGCCGATCGGCGGCTTGCAATGTCCGGAAGCGCGACGGTAGTCGCAATTGCCGGCGCCACAGGCTCGGGCAAGTCGTCGATCTTCAACGCCCTGTCTGGCACCACGCTGGCGACAGTTGGCGTACGGCGCCCGACCACCGCACACGTGATGGCGTGCAGCTGGGGCGAGGAATCGGCTGAGGAGCTGCTGGACTGGCTCCAGATCCCGCGACGGCACGCGCTGGATCCTGAGACGGATGCGGCCCTGGAAGGGCTGGTGCTGCTAGACCTGCCTGATCATGATTCCACCGAGCTGGACCATCGCTTGGAGGTAGATCGGCTGGTGCAGCTGGTGGACATGTTGATCTGGGTCGTTGATCCGCAGAAGTACGCCGATGCAGCCATCCATGATCGTTATCTCAAGCCGCTCGCTCAGCATGCGGACCTGATGATGATCATCTTGAATCAAGTCGACAGGCTCGGCATGACGCAGCGAGAGCAATGTCTGAATGATCTGCGTCGGCTGCTGGACTCCGAAGGTCTGGCCAAGCTGCCTGTCATGGCTGTCTCAGCAGCAACGGGAGAGGGGATCGAGGCGCTCCGAGTCACGCTGGCTCAACGGGTCAGCGAGAAGCAGTGGGCCGCCCGCAGGCTGGCGGCGGACGTCTCCGTTGCCGCGGTCAGGCTCAGCGCCGCTTCAGGTACGACCAAGCTGACGCCTCTTGGTCGATCGAGCATCGATCAGTTGACTACCCAGGTGGCCATCGCGGCAGGCGTGCCGGTGGTTACCGAGGCAGTTGGCAAAGCATGGCGGCTGCGAGGCGGCCTTGCGACTGGATGGCCAGTATTGGCCTGGGTTGCCAAGTTCAAGCCGGACCCGTTGCGTCGGCTCCACTTGGACCGGTTGGGCGTCGGCCGCCGACGCAAGGAGATCGATCCTTCGCTGGTTGGGCGTACGTCGCTCCCGGCAACCTCTGGTGTCCAGAAGGCTCGGGTGGATACGGCTCTGCGAGCACTTGCCGACCAGGCTGCTGAGGATCTGACACGTGGCTGGGCTGATGGGATCAAGCAGGCGGCCCGCTCGGCGGAGGATGAGCTGCCGGATCGCGTCGACCGGGCCATCGCGACCACTGATCTTGATCTTGCACACCATCGGAGGTGGTGGCAGCTGATCCGGGTACTGCAATGGCTCCTGGTGGCGACGGTTCTCGTTGGTCTGGGTTGGCTGGCCTTGTCATTCCTGCTGGCGTACCTGCAGTTACCTCCGCTTCCCAAGGTGACCTGGTGGGGGTTGCCTGCACCGACGGTGCTGGCCATTGGCGGCGTACTGGCCGGTCTGTTGGTGGCCGGACTGGCAAGGATCGGTGTCGAAATCGGAGCTCGGCGGCGTACGGCTAAGGCTCGGCAATCGCTCAGGGCAGCAATCGCGCGAGTGACGGGTGAGCTGGTGATCGATCCGGTCAAGGCCGAGCAGGCGCGGTATGAAAGCGCGCGGCTCGCGCTCGAACGCGCGCGGGGATAGCCCTCTGCACCTGCTGCTGTTGCCGCGTCTCTTCGTGCACAGTTGCCTATGCGGCTGGCCATGCCAATCCTGGCTTCATTGGTGCCCTGGTGCGGAAAGCGGTGAAATGTCGGAGCGATCGATGGTGGGTTGGCCGAGCCACCGATATCCACAGTCGGTAGGCGCCCCAGGGCTTCATCCACAGATTTCCTGAGTAACCGCACGATTCGAGCCTGCGTCCACATGCTGACGACGAAGACGCATTGTCGGAAAGCGAAAGGACGAGCCGATGGAGGCACAGGTACACATCACGGGCTACGCCGGAAGTGAGGTTGAGACGCGGGGCAACGGGACGGTGTCGGCGTTCAGGTTGGCCTGCACACCACGTATCAAAACCAAGGGTGGCTGGGGTGACGGCAATACGACCTGGATCGAGGTTTCCTGCTTCCGCACGCTGGCACAGCATGTTGCGCAGAGTGTGCGCAAGGGCGATCCGGTGTTGGTCGTTGGCAGGTTACGGACCAACGTGTGGGAGAAGGACGGCCAAAGTCGGGAGCGGCTTGTCCTCGAGGCCGACACGGTTGGTCATGACCTGAACCGCGGCACATCGGCATTTCACCGCCCACCTCGCCTGGCTCCAGCTGATTCTTCTGAGCCAGACGAGGCACCGGCGGACGAAGTGGAGACAGCCGGCCTGAGCGCGGAGGAGCGGGCCGCACAAGCCGCCTGAGGCGGTCCGTTCCGGTTCGGCTGGACCGCCGGTTCGGCTGGATCGGACGTCAGAGCGGACCGAGGGGACTCAGGCGGTGGGCCGGATCCGGATCCGCCAGGACAGCGCGGCAGCGCTGCCCAATGCGCGCGCGGATTCGCGCCCACAGGTGACGCACCATGTCAGGCTGGCCGCGGCCCACGGCCGAGCTCTTGAGCGAGGCCGATCCAGTGGGGCCGAGCTCTTGAGCGAGGCCGATCCAGTGGGGCTGAGCTCTTGAGCGAGGCCGATCCAGTGGGGCCGAGCTCTCGAGCGAGGCCGATCCAGCAGGCGGCCGCCGGTGGTGCGTCACCGCCTACTTGGCAGCTGGCATACTTGAGCGCCGCAAGATGCCATCTAGGGTTGGCGCCTGCAAGACTTTTTTGGCGTACAAGCGAAGGTTTCCCATTCCATGCCGGAGTTCATCTACACGATGCACAGCGTCCGCAAGACACTTGGCGACAAGGTTGTGCTCGACAACGTGACACTGTCGTTCTATCCCAGCGCCAAGATCGGCGTCGTCGGACCGAACGGCACGGGCAAGTCAACGCTGCTCAAGGTGATGGCAGGTATCGAGAAACCCAACAATGGCGATGCCACGCTCGCCAAGGACGCGACGGTCGGAATCCTGCTCCAGGAGCCGCCCCTGACTGAGGGCAAGACCGTGCTTGAGAACGTCGAAGAGGGAGTCGCCGACGTCAAGGCGCTGCAGGTGCGGATGGACGAGCTCGGGGTCGCGATGGGCGAGCCGGACGCGGACTTCGACACGCTGATGGAAGAGATGGGGGAGGTGCAAACCGAGCTCGATCGGCGTAATGCCTGGGACATCGACTCTCAGCTCGAGCAGGCGATGGATGCGCTGCGCTGCCCGCCGCCAGACGCCATGGTCGATCTGCTCTCCGGTGGAGAGCGCCGGCGCGTCGCGCTATGCAAGCTGCTCCTGCAACAGCCGGACTTGTTGTTGCTCGATGAGCCCACGAACCATCTGGATGCCGAGTCGGTGCAGTGGCTGGAGTCCCATCTGAAGGCCTATCCCGGCGCAGTTTTGGCCGTCACGCATGATCGCTACTTCCTCGACAACGTGGCGCAGTGGATCTTGGAGCTCGACCGGGGCCGGACCCATCCGTACGAGGGCAATTACTCCACCTACCTCGACACCAAGAAGGCGCGGCTCCAGATCGAGGGCCGCCGGGATGCGAAACGTGCCAAGATCCTCGAGCGGGAGCTGGAATGGGCGAGATCCAACCCAAAGGCGCGGCAGGCGAAGAACAGGGCTCGGCTGGTCCGGTATGAGGAGTTGCGGTCGGAGGCAGAGCGGAGCCGCAAGCTCGACTTCGAGGAGATCAACATCCCGCCCGGCCCGCGTCTCGGCAGCACTGTGCTCGACGCGAAACAGCTGGTCAAAGGCTACGGTGACCGGCTGCTCTTCGACGGGCTGAGCTTCTCACTGCCGCGCGCCGGCATCGTCGGCGTGGTCGGACCGAACGGGGTCGGGAAGTCGACGCTCTTCCGCATGATCGTTGGCGAGGAAGAGCCGGATTCCGGTGCGCTGATCCTCGGCGACACGGTGCGAACCTCCTACGTCGACCAGGCTCGCTCCGGGCTGGATCCTAGGAAGAATGTGTGGGAGCTCGTCTCAGACGGCCTCGACTACATCAAGGTGGCCAATTTCGAGATGCCGTCGCGCGCGTACGTGGCGTCCTTCGGGTTCAAAGGCCCGGACCAGCAGAAGCCTGCTGGCGTGCTGTCCGGCGGTGAGCGTAACCGGCTGAACCTGGCCCTGACACTGAAGATGGGGGGCAACCTGCTGCTGCTCGACGAACCGACCAACGATCTTGACGTCGAGACCCTCCAGTCGTTGGAGGATGCGCTGCTGGACTTTCCTGGGTGTGCTGTGGTGATCTCCCACGACCGCTGGTTCCTTGATCGGATCGCGACCCACATTCTGGCGTGGGAGGGTGACGAGGAGGACCAGGCCAAGTGGTTTTGGTATGAGGGCAACTTCGCCGACTATGAGGCCAACAAGATCGCTCGACTCGGCCTCGAGGCTGCGCGTCCGCACCGCGTGACGCACCGCCGCCTCACGCGCTGAGAGGTCCGCGGTCGGCGAGGAGTTCGGCGAGCGTGATGGCCTTCCTATCAGCAAGCTGGACAAGCTGGGTACGGCAAGAGAATCCATCAGCCAGTACGAGAGCGTCGGGATGGGCGGCAACGGCCGGCAGCAGGTCATGCTCAGCCACCTTCACGGACACCTCGTAGTGGCCTTTCTCGACTCCAAAGTTGCCGGCCAGACCACAGCACCCACCGACGGTTGTCACGCTGGCACCCGTCGCTGCCAGCAATGTCGCATCGGCTTGCCATCCGATGACCGAGGCATGGTGGCAGTGCGGCTGGACGACCAGCTCGATGCCGCTCAGGTCGGGCGGTGTCCAGTTCGGCGTACGCTCCAGCAGTTCGGCGAGTGTGTGTATGCCGGCGGAGACCTCGGCAACTCGAGGATCCTCCGGCAGCAGCTCAGCCGCGTCGCTACGCCATACCGCAAGGCAGGAGGGTTCCAGGCCGATCACCGGCGTTCCCCGCGCGATGACCGGATGCAGGATGTCAAGCGCGTTCCGCAGTTGCCGTCGGGCACCGTCGAGCTGTCCGGTGCTGATCCAGGTCAGGCCGCAGCACGCGGGTCGTTCCAGGAGCTGTGGTGCGTAGCCCGCATCGGCAAGCACCGAAACGGCCGCCGCAACGGCCTCCCCGGAGAAGCAGTCAGAAAACGAGTCCACCCATACCACTGCCGGGGCGCCAACCGGTGCAGGAGCCGTAACCCGCTTGCGCGCCGCGACAGCGGCGAACTGGGGCAGCGAGCGGCGCTGATCGACACCCGCGCCCCAACGGATGAGGCTGCGTAGCCCAGGGGTCGCAGTGCTCAGGTTCACGAGGCGTGACAGAAACCGAGCTCGGGTGATCAACCGGCCCCAGCGTGGCAGCCAACCGAGCGCATAATGGCTGCGCGGCCTGATCTTGCCGCGATAAGTGTGATCAAGCACCTGCGACTTGTACGCGGCCATGTCGATTCCCGTCGGACAATCCCGCGCGCACCCCTTGCAGGACAGGCAGAGATCCAGTGCTCGATGCACCTCCGGCGACTTCCAGCCGAGCCGCACCACGCCGCCATTGATCATCTCCTGGAGCACTCGCGCGCGCCCGCGAGTGGAATCCTGCTCCTCCCGAGTTGCCTGATAGGACGGGCACATCACACCCAGACTGCCAGTGGTGTCTGCGAGGCATTTGCCTACGCCGGAACAGCGGTGCACCGCCTCGCTGAAGTGGTCGAGACGACCGCGGAGCTCAACCGCACGTACGTCCGCCGCTACCGGGCGAGGATCCACCAGTACGCCCGGGTTTAGCAGGTTCTGCGGGTCGAAGGCAGCCTTGACTTGGCCGAAGACCTCGATTGCGGTCGCTGAGTACATTGCCGGCAGCAGCGCCGATCGAGCCCGGCCGTCGCCGTGCTCACCCGACAGCGAGCCGCCGTAGCGCGCGACGAGCTGTGCCGCCTCCTCGACGAAGACCTTGTAGCCGGCAGCTCCGCCTGGCTCGGTGAGCGGGAAGTCGATGCGCACGTGTACGCAGCCGTCGCCGAAGTGACCGTACGGCAGCCCATCGAGTCCATGATCATCAAGCAATCTGTCGAAATCTCGCAGGTATGCGCCGAGGTGCTCGACGGGAACTGCTGCATCCTCCCAGCCGGGATAGGCCGGTCGGGCCAGACTGATGCTCGCGAGTCCCGCACCGTCCTCCCGGATCTTCCACAGCGCCATCGCCTCCGCTGGATCCGTGACCACGAATCCGTCCGACGCTCCGGACGCAGCAAGCAGCGCATCAGCGCGTAACCGCAGCTCGGCCACGTCGTCACCGACGAGCTCGACGAACATCCAACCGTCCCCGCGAGGCAGTGGCGGCACCGCGACATCGCCGCGGGTGCGACGTACCACATCGACGATCCGCCGATCCAGGCCCTCGCAGGCCGTTGGGCGATGATCAAGGATCAGCGGCGCGGCATCCGCGGCATCGGCCATCGTCGGATAGCCGAGCGCGATCATGATCTTGTACGGCGCATCGGCGACCAGCCGGACTGTGGCGCCGATGATCACCGCGAGCGTGCCCTCGCTGCCAGCCAGGAATCGTGCCACGTCGAAGCCGTTCTCCGGCAGCAGATGCTCCAGGCTGTAGCCGGACACCTGCCGGCCGAAGCGCCCGAACTCGGTGCGGATGATGCCGAGATTGGCCTGCACCACTGACCTCAAGGCAGCCAGGCTCACATGATGATCATGGTTTGCGGCAGTGTCGGAGAGAGTGATCTGTTCGCCAGAGCCGGTGATCATCTCGAGTGCCACGACATTGTCGGCGGTCTTGCCGTATCCCAGAGCGCGTGGGCCGCAGGCGTTGTTGCCGATCATTCCGCCGATTGTGCAGCGGTTGCTGGTGGATGGATCTGGCCCGAAACGCAACCCGTGAGGAGCTGCAGCGATCTGCAGCGCCGACTGCACGACGCCTGGCTCGACTCGGGCGGTACGCGCCTCTGGATCAATCTCGAGAATGCTGTTCAAGTGCCGCGAAGTATCCAAGATCAATCCGGAGCCGACCGCATTGCCCGCGCAGGATGTGCCGGCGCCGCGTGTGGTCACCGGCATGCCGACGGCGCGCGCCGCGTCCAGGACTGCTGCCACCTCCTCGACCGTCCGCGGCTGTGCGACGGCCTGCGGTACAACCCGATAGAGCGAGGCGTCGGAGGAGTAGAGGGCGCGGGTGAGGTCGGTTGCGTCGAGGACGTCAGCGACACCGCGCCGCCGAAGCTGCGACGCGAGCTCTTTGACCTCGGGGGAGAGCGCGACGGTCTTTGGCATGATCGCGTTTGATCGTAGTGCCCCCCGGACTGAGCCTGTCCACGGACGAATAGCTGCGCGCTTCGACCAGGCTCAGCGCGCACTAAACTTACCGGCGAGTAACTTCAGCCTTTGAGTGGAGGCGTGATGAAGCGAACCATCTTCGACGAGGACCACGACGCGTTCCGGGAAAGCTGCCGGACGTTCGTCGACCGGACCCTGCGACCGCACCACGAGAAGCACATGGCCAACCACGAGTTCGGCCGAGAGGTGTGGCTCGAGCTAGGCAAGCAAGGCTTCCTCGGGCTCAACGTCCCCGAGGAGTACGGCGGCGCCGGCGTAGACGATCTGCGGTTCTCGCTGATCTTGGCCGAGGAGCTGTCCCGGCTGGCGTTCGCCTACCCCTCGTGTGTCGGCATCCACACCAACTGCATCGCGCCATATCTGGTCGATCTGTGCACCGAGGAACAGAAGCAGCGCTGGCTGCCGGGGTTCTGCACCGGCGAGTTGATCACCGCGCTCGCCATGACCGAGGCTTCGGGCGGTTCTGATCTTGCCGCGCTGAAGACCAGAGCCGTGCGCGACGGCGACGACTGGATCTTGAACGGTTCGAAGACCTTCATCACCAACGGCGCCAGCGCCGACTTCGTGCTGGTCGCGGCGCGAACCAGTCCGGAGAAGGGCGCGAAGGGCATCACCTTGTTCGCGGTCGAGGCCGGCATGCCTGGCTTCGAACGTGGGCGGAAGCTGGACAAGGTCGGTCAGCCGGAGTCCGACATCTCCGAGCTGTTCTTCGGCGACGTCAGAGTTCCAGCTGCGAATGTGATCGGCGAGATCGACCAGGGCTTCGTCTACATGATGCAGCGGCTGGTGGCCGAGCGGATCGGCTCGGCGGTGAACAACATCGCCCACGCGCGGCAGATCCTGGACGAGACCCTGGTCTACGTGAAGGAACGCAAGGCCTTCGGCACTCCGATCGGCTCCTTCCAGGCCAACAAGTTCACCCTTGCCGAGCTGCAGACGTTGGCCGAGGTCACCCAGGCCTTCGTCGACCAATGCGTCATGGAGGCGGTGCACGGCACGCTGACCGCTGTTGACGCGGCCAAGGCGAAGTGGTGGTCCGCGCAGGCGCAGAACGACATTCTCGACGCCTGCGTCCAGCTGTGGGGTGGCTACGGCTACATGAACGAGTACCGCGTCGCCCGCGCCTGGGCCGACGCGCGGGCCTCCAAGATCTGGGCGGGCTCGAACGAGATCATGAAAGAGCTCATCGGCCGCGACCTGGGGTTGTGATCATGATGTCGCGCACCGGTGTCGAAGGCCCCCAAGCAGTCATCGTCTCTGCCGCGCGTACGCCGATCGGGCGCGCCGGCAAGGGATCGCTGACACAGATCCGTCCTGATGATCTTGCCGCCGGAGTGATCACCGCCGCGCTGGCCAAGCTCGAGGGCTTCGACCCGAGCACGCTTGACGACATCTACGTCGGCTGCGCCGAGCCGCGCGACGAGCAGGGCGGCAATCTGGCGCGCCGCATCGCCGTGCAGCTCGGGCTGGACGGCGTCCCAGCCGCCACGATCAACCGCTTCTGCGCCTCCAGCGTGCAGACCGCCACGGATGGCCTTCCACGCGATCAAGGCGGGCGAGGGCCATGCCTTCGTCTCAGCCGGCGTGGAGTGCGTCTCGCGGTATCGCGGCTTCGGCTCCGCCGGCGTCGACCCGGTCGACACCCACAATCCGCTCTTTGCCGCCGCCGAGCAGCGCAGCCTGGCCACTGCCGCGAGCAACCAGAAGTGGCATGATCCGCGCGAGGACGGACTGCTTCCGGACATCTACATTGCGATGGGCCAGACGGCGGAGAACGTCGCCACCCTGCGCGGCATCTCCCGCGCCGAGCAGGACGAGTTCGGCGTACGCTCGCAGAACCTCGCCGAGAAGGCGATCGCGAACCAGATCTTCGACGCCGAGATCGCGCCGGTCACGCTGCCTGACGGCACCGTGGTGAGCACTGACGACGGCCCTCGACCAGGCACCACGATGGAGGCGGTCTCCGCGCTGAAGCCTGCCTTCCGCCCGGACGGCACCGTCACTGCCGGCAACTGCTGCCCGCTGAACGATGGGGCGGCTGCCGTGGTGATCATGAGCGACCGGCGTGCGGCCGAGCTGGGTCTGACCCCGCTGGCCCGGATCGTCGCGACAGGCGTCAGCGCTCTCAGTCCGGAGATCATGGGCCTGGGACCGGTCGAGGCCAGCCGCCGGGCCTTGGCCAGCGCCGGGATGACGATCGACGACATCGATCTGGTGGAGATCAACGAGGCGTTCGCGGTCCAGGTGATCGCCTCGGCCCGGGATCTCGGCTTGGATCTGGACCGGCTCAACGTGCATGGCGGAGCGATCGCGCTCGGCCATCCGTTCGGCTGCACCGGCGCGCGGATCATGACCACGCTGCTGAACGCCATGCGCGTACGAGACG
>CAVQIU010000033.1:0-96157 GCA_963712625.1 uncultured Actinomycetota bacterium | reverse complement strand
TCGGCCCAGGTCACCAGCGGTGTCAATGGGCGGTACTGAGAATCAAGGCCGATCAGACCATGCATGGCAGTGGAGAGGGAGACCGCCAGCACTTGGGCATCGCGCAGTTGAGCAACGCAGTCAGCGATTGCGCTATCGATGGCCGAAAGCACAATTGTCGGCTCCTGCACCTGCCAACCCGGCTGGGGTTGTTCCAGCGGATACTCGCGGAGCGCCCTGGGCAGCTCGGCAGCCGCGCCGTTGACGGCGAAGGCCGCCACCTTCACTGCGGTCGTACCGACATCGACGCCGATGATGACCTCAGTAGTACGGGTGTTCATGTCACTGGGACTGGATGGCGCCGGCTTGACCAATAACGGCCTCGACGAAGTCCCTATCGCCGCCGAGCCCAGGCTCCAGAGCGTCCAAGACCGCAGGTACGGCCTCTCGCAGCTCACCGGAATTGGCTGCCTTCTCAGCGGCAGCAGCTCCTGGGTCCTTGATCGGAGCGCCCAGCCCGCGCAGATGCAGGATCCAGGCGGAGATGGTGGTGGCGCACCCGATTGGCAGCCGGCCGGCTGAGCGCTCGGCGCGAATCGTCGGCAGCGTGCGTACGACTAACTTGGTTGACCCGTCCGCTGCTATGCGAGCCAGTTGATCGCCGGCCCGAGGGTTGGAGAAGCGCGTCAGAAGTGCTTCCCGGTACTCGGCGATGTCTGCGGCCGGGAGGCTGAGATGGCGGCTTGCCTCATCCCAGAACATCTCCACCCAGGATCTGCAGCTCGGATCGGCGATGGCTTCATCGATCGTCGAGTGTCCCCGGATGCTGCCGGCGTAGGCGAGCATCGAGTGTGACCCGTTGAGCAGCCAAAGCTTGCGCTGCTCGAAGGGTTCCACCTCGGCGACGATGGTGGCACCTGCTTCCTCCCAGCGCGGCCGACCGGCCGGGAATCCACCAGAGATCACCCACTCGCTGAAAGGCTCAGTCGCTACGGGATATGCGTCGACGTACCCGCAGGCCTGCTGCACCAACGCCCGATCCTCGTCTGTAGTGCGTGGGGTGATTCGGTCCACCATCGAGGTGGCGAAATCGACCTGGGAGTTAATCCAGTCGCCCAGGGTTTCGTCTAATAGCGCTGCGAAATCTTGGACCACCGTCTTTGTGACGGCACCGTTCTCCGGGAGGTTGTCACAGGACAGGATGGTGAGCGCTGATGCTCCTGAGGTGCGCCGGGCGACCAACCCTGCCACCAGTCTGGCTGGCAGCGAGGCGACAGGGTTTCTGGGATCGGACTGCAGGGCCTCTAGATCGGAGACAATGACGTCTAGGCCAGCGTCAAGATGCCCATCGGCGCCGCGTAGGTACGCAGCCTCGGTGACTGTGATGGTGACGACCGCAACCTCCGGCCGGCTCAGGTAGTCGAGATATGCCTCGTGATCGGCAGCGGCATGTACCGCCGAGAGTGCGCCGATCAGCTCGAAAGTGTCTCCTTCGCCGCTGCGGGTGATCAAGGTGTAGAGGCCGTCTTGAGGAGCGAGGGCGTCTGCGGTGTCGCGTCGGCGACCAGTGAAGCCGGCGATACCCCACTGGTCGGCATCCGGACTGTGGGTTGTGTACCACGCCTGATGGGCCCGGGTGAAGTTGCCGACACCGAGGTGGACCATTCGGACAGGCGCTGCTGGCGGCATGTCGGGTAGCGAACGGGACAGACGGGGAACCTCGTTGGCGGTGGTCACAGTTTGAACGCCCTCCTTGGACAGGTGACGACCAGATCGTGCATGACCTCCATGGCCTCATCCTCAGCAAGCCGGTGCTCGGCTACCAGGCGCGCAACAAACCCTGCGTCAAGTCGCCGCGACATGTCGTGCCGAGCCGGAATAGAGCAGAAGGCGCGCGTGTCATCGATGAAGCCGGAGGACTTGTCGAAGCCGGCAGTCTCGGTGATCGCAGCACGGAAGCGGCGGATCGCCTCGGGCGCGTCGATGAACCACCAGGGAACGCCGACATAAACAGATGGGTAGAAGCCAGCGAGCGGCCCGATCTCTCTGGAGTAGACGGTCTCGTCGATGGTAAAGATCACGAGCTGGAAGTTGGGATGGGTGCCGTAGCGCATCAACATCGGGCGCAGGGCATCGGTGAACTCCATCTGCACCGGAATGTCAGTCCCGACATCGGCGCCGTACTTTTCAAACGTCGCCATGTGGTGATTGCGCCGCACGCCGGGATGCAGCGTCATCACTAAACCGTCATCACAGGCCATCCGTGCCATCTCCGAAACGAGATGGCGACGCAGCGCTGTGGCCTCCACCTCGGAGGCTTCGCCCTTACGAGCAGATGCGTAAATGCGCTCTGCCTCAGCCACCTCGAGCATGTCGGTGCGAGCGTCGAGGTGGCTGTGGTCGGAGGAGACCGCACCGTTGTCCTTGAAGTATTGGCGACGGTTCTCCATGGCGGCGATGTAACCGTCGTAGTCACCGGTATCGATGCCGGACACCTCAGCCAGCCGGTCAACATCAGCATTCCAGTTCGGCTGCGCAGGCTCGAGGTACTTGTCGGGGCGGAAGGTCGGGATGACTCGACCCTGCCAGGTCCCGTCATTGCGAAGGAACTGGTGGGCGGACAGGTCGTCGCACGGGTCGTCGGTGGTGGCCAGCACCTCGATCTTGAACTTCTCATACAGTGCCCGCGGCTTGAACTCCGGCGAGGCGAGACAGCTGGCGATCTGGTCATAGATCTGGTCGGCGGTTTCGGCGCTCGGCCGCACCTTGACCCCGAAGATCCCAGCTAGCTGATCGTCGAGCCAGTACCGCACATGGGTGCCGCGGTAGGCGCCCCAGTGCGAACACAGGATCCGGAAGGCATCGCGTGATTGCTGTTCCGTCATGGTGTCTTGGGCCACCCCGAGCGCGGATAGTTCAACGCCGCGGGCGTGCAGCATGCGGTTGACATAGTGATCCGGGGTGATCAACAAAGAGGTCGGGTCGCTGAACGGAATATCCTCCGCCAACCACTGCGGCGGCACGTGGCCGTGCGGCGAGATGATCGGCAGGTCCTTGACGCTCTCGTACAGCTCGCGGGCGGTCGAACGGACACCAGGTTCGGACGGCAACAGGCGATCAGGATGAAGGCTGAGTTCGGAAGTAGGGGACATGATCACCATCCTGGTGAGAACCGAGGCGGACCGACAATAGGGTGCGGTTTTCAGAGATCTTTGCGCCAGCGCCGGCGCAGCGCGTAGGCGGCGGCCTTCGGCTGCCGATCGCGGGTGAAGACGCCCTTCTTGTTGCCGCCGACCCGCATGATTCCCGAGGTCGTCGCGAAATCGGCGAAGTTCCACACCTGCTCACCGACTACGGCATCGATGCGGTCGAAGACTCGATGATTCATATCCAGGTACTCCACCTGGTACTCCTCGGTCCACGGGCTTGCGATCGAGGGAGTGCAATCCGGGATAGGTGTCCGCACCGTACTCGGTGATGATGATCGGCTTGCCCTCACTTGCCCAGCCTTTGAGCTCGTCTTCCCAGGCCAGCTCGGCTGCGGGGAGATCGCCGGTGTCGACATACCAGCCGTAGTAGCGGTTCAACATCAACACATCGCCGAACTGGGAGACCCGGCATTTCCCGTGGGGCGCCAGCATCACGTTGACGAAGCCGACGGGCCGAGTCGGATCGGCCTCACGGGCCACGTCGAACAGCGGCTGGAAATACTTTCTCCGCCTCCTCGGTGTCCGATTCCGGCTCATTCGCGATGCTCCACAACACGACGCTCGGATGATTCTTGTCGCGGGCGATCAGCTCGCGGATGGCCTGCGCGTGCACCTCCCGGGTTGCGTCGTTGGCGGTCTCTGGCGAGAACGTCTGATAGCCCTGTCCGCCGAAGATCCCGCCGCCCAGTCCCATGTTCAAACCGACGGCAGCCGTCTCGTCGATGATCACGATGCCGTGCCGGTCGGCGTAGTCCAAAACGTCTTCGGAATATGGATAGTGCGACGTCCGGAACGAGTTGGCGCCAATCCATTTCAGCAGCTCGAAATCGTGTACCAGGTAGGCATCGTTGTGGCCCTTGCCGATCACCGGCAGGTCCTCGTGCTTGCCGAAGCCGGTGAAATAGAACGGCTCGCCGTTGATCAAGAATCGGATGCCGTCCACCTTCACGGTGCGTACGCCGACGCTTTGGTGGTAGCTGTCCACGACGGTGTCGCCGCGTATCGAGCTGAATCTCAAGATCGTAAAGGTAGCCGTCTCCTGGGGCCCACTTGTGCACGTCTGGAACGCGCAATGTGCCGCTCGATCCGGTGTGTCGTTGCGACCTCGGCTCCGTCGGCGTCCCGCAAGATCACCTTTGTCTCGACGATCGTCGGCGGCTTCCGCTTCGACGGCGTAGCCGATCACGCCGTTGTCGCCGTCGAGGTCGGTGGTGATCGTGACGTCGGTGATGTGCGTCGGATCGGTGGCGTAGAGCCAAACGGTCCGGTGGATTCCGGCGTAATTGAAGAAGTCGTGCCAATAGCGCTGCCGTTTACCGGCCGGCGTGTCCTCGATCACGCCCGGCGGGATCGACTGCCAATGGAGTGTGTTATTGACCAATGCCGTGATGCGTACTCCTGCCCAGCCGCGACATGGTCGGTGATGTCGGCTTCGAACGGGGTGTACCCGCCCTCGTGCGACACCACCTCGACATCGTTGACCCAGACCGTGGCCCGGTGGGTGGCCGACTCGAAGTTGAGCACGATGCGTCGTCCCTGCCAGCCCTGCGGCACCCAGACACTGGTCTGGTACCAGACATCCCCGAAATAATCTCGAACCGTCGCATCAGCTGCGATGTCGTTGAAGCTGGCCGGCACCGCCATCTGCCGAGAATCCGGCAACGGCCGGCTCGAACCAACGGCCGATCGGCCCTCGCCTTCGGAGTCCAGCCTGAACTGCCACAGACCATTCAGGCTCTTCCGCTCCCGGGTACTGCTGTCTTCAGGTCGCAGCATCGACGATCCTTTGCAGTTGGCTGGCTGGCGTGCTGTCACCATTCAATCGACATCGGACCGGTTTGCACCACTGTTCCTTGTTGCGTTGTCCAGATTCTTGATGATCGCGGCCCGGCGAGCTAGCCGCGATGCCCTATGGCCAAGGTTCAGGCAACAACGGCGGTCGCCTTCGCAGCCGCCCGACATCAGCCGTCCCTTGCTCTTCGCTTGATCCGGGCTATGCCCGCTCGGGGAAAAGGCCCTCGTCCCGGATCCGCTTATTCAGCTCGGATAAGTAATCCTTATCGTCGAAGTCGAACGGCACCTCCCGACCTTTCCAACTGGAGAGATGGATGGCGTTCGCAAGCCGGACGCTATTGATGCCCTCCGCCCCGGGCGCGATCAATGGCGTGCCGTCAAGAATGTTGGCCGCAAAGTTCTCCAGCATTCCTGCATGCTGCACGCCCCATTGCGCTTCGGCCTCGATGATCTCCGAGGAGTAGTACTGGGACAGATCAAGGCGGCCGCTTAACAGTTTGGATATGTCCTGCTGATCGATGGCGTCGCTAAGCTCACGCTCCGACCTCTTCAGCCGCGTTACCGTGGCGGTCGCGCTGTTCTCGACCACGATCTTGCCGCTATCGCCGAGGATCTCGAATCGGTCAGTGCCGACGAAATCATGAGTCGCGGTGGTGAAGACTCCAGTGGCGCCTTCGCCATAATCCACGATGGCGGTCGCCTCATCCTCGACCGCTATAGCGCGGCGGAAACCGTACGCGACCTTGGCGTACACCGACTGTGGCAGTCCACAAATCCACAGCCATAGATCCAGCTGATGCGGAGCCTGGTTAACAAGCACCCCGCCGCCTTCGCCGCCCCACGTACCCCGCCAGGCGCTTTGGTCGTAGTAGGCCTGCGGGCGCCACCAGGTCGTGATGATCCAGCTCGTGTGACGGATCGCGCCAATTCCACCGCTGCTGATGATCTCCTTGATCCTGCGGTACAGCGGGTTGTTGCGCTGGTTGAACATGATCGCGAAGGTCAACTCCGGCTTCGTCGCCGCGACCGCGTTCAGCTCTTCGACCTGCTTGGTGTACACGCCGGCGGGCTTCTCCAGCAGAACATGAATACCGTGCTGCAGCGCGTCGATTCCCATCTGCGGGTGCAGGTAGGACGGCACACAGATGACGACCGCATCGACGCTGCCGCTTTCCAGCATCGTCAGATAATCGTCGTAGAACACTGCTGCGGGATACTTCGACTCGACGAGCTGTCGCGTCGCCGGGTTTCCGTCGCAGATGGCACCGAGGTCCATGTTGGGGACCATGTCGCCCGAGATCAATTCAGCGTACACAGATCCTTGCGCGCCCAAGCCGACGATGCCGACTCTTGTATCAGTCATTGACCAACCTGTTGATCTCGGGCTTTACCGCCTCCGGGCCCAGACCGATCGTCACCGCTTCCAACGCTGGGATCGCCCGCTCGGACGTCAAGGTCGCCCTGCTCTGCCCATATATGGGACGGCAGCACAAGATGGCAACGATCGTTCCAGCGAATGATCACCCGCTGCTCTCGCTCGTAACCGAGGATGCCGATCGTTGCCGGGGCGAGCGCGAAGAGCCTGCCAGCCTCCGGGGGTAGGCCTAGCCAGCGCGCGGTGAGCACCCGCAAGTAGTGACCATGGGCGAACAGGACTGTGTCACCCGTGGCTGTGAGCGCCTGCGCAATCACCTTGTCCGCCCGTGCACCGACCTCCGCTGCGGTCTCACCCTTCGGTGCCCCGTCGCGCCAGATTGACCAGCCCGGCACCTCTTCACGAATCTCAGCAGTTCGGCGCCCTTCGTATGCGCCGTAGTCCCATTCCATGAGATCGTCGCTGATTTCAGCATCCTCGGCCACACCTGCCAGGCGGCACGTCTCAAATGCGCGGGCTAAGGGGCTGGTCATCACTCGGACGAAAGTGCGGCCACGAAGCCGGTCTCCGAGCACCATCGCCTGCAGTCGGCCCAGTTCAGTCAGCGGGATATCCGTACGACCGGTGTGCCGGCCGTCACGAGCCCATTCGGTTTCACCGTGCCTGATCAAGATGAGGCGCAGTCCGGTCCGCTCCACAAGGACTCCTTCTCCAGTCCACGTCCAACACGCCATCTCAGCCTATGACGAGCGAGCCGATCTTGGTCTTAGCGGATCTGACGACCACGGAGCCGTGCTCCTGGGCAGCAACGGGATCAACCGTCATGATCACCTTCGGGCGTAACGAGGCGATCTTGTCCTGCTGCTGCGAGTGGATGCCACAGTGCTGGTATGACCAGCGCTGAGGTAAAGAATGCAGGCATGGCGGCCACGGCACCGGCAGAAACGTCGACGAACTACGGCACCGATCCGGGCGACCCGTCTCGGGCGGACATCGTGGGCGGTGTCGACCAGGAACTCTCCAGCGATGAGGTCACCGCTTTCGTAACGCAGGCGCTCGCCCGCGCCGACCTTGATGACAAGCGGGTGTGCCTGGTCGTACCGGATGGCACTCGGACGTGCCCGCTGCCCCTTCTCATGCGGGCTGCGCACTCGGCTCTCAAAGGCAGGGCGAAGGAGGTCACAGTGGTGATCGCCCTCGGCACCCACCAAGGGATGAGCGAGGACCACCTGGCGCGTCATCTGGGCTACTCGGCGGGGGCCGCAGAGGAGAGCTATCCCGGCTGGACCATCATCAATCACGAATCCTGGCTACCGGAGACGTTCACCACGCTCGGCACGATTGGCGCGGAGCGGCTGACGGAGCTGACTGGTGGCCTGATGCGCGACGTCTCCGTGGACGTGCGGATCAACCGGCATGTCGCTGAGTCCGATGTGGCGATCGTGGTCGGACCGGTGTTTCCGCACGAGGTGGTCGGGTTCTCCGGTGGCAACAAGTACTTCTTTCCTGGGGTGTCCGGCCAGGAGCTGATCGACCTGTCGCATTGGGTGGGCGCCTTGATCACCAGCGCCACGATGATCGGGACGCGCGGGGTGACCCCGGTACGCGCCCTGATCAACGAGGCCGCCACGCTCATTCCCGCGGATCGGCTGGCGCTGTGTCTGGTGGTCGCGTCCGGAACCGACACGCTGCATGCCGCCGCCTTCGGCACACCGGAGGACGCCTGGGCCGCCTGCGCGGAGATCTCAGCCGAAACCCATGTCACCTACCTCGACGCTCCCGTAGACGCGTGCTGTCGATCATGCCGACCAAGTATGAGGACATCTGGACCGCGGCCAAGGGCTTCTACAAGCTGGAGCCGATCGTCGCCGACGGTGGCGAGGTGATCATTTACGCTCCGCACATCACCCAAGTGTCGGTGATGCATCCCCAGATCACCGAGATTGGCTATCACTGCCGGGACTACTTCCTCGGCCAATGGGACCGCTTCAAGGACCAGCCGTGGGGTGACCTGGCGCACTCCACCCATCTCCGCGGCCAGGGCACCTGGGATCCCGAGCAAGGCGAGCAGGATCGGGTCACGGTCACCCTCGCGACGGGTATCCCCGAGGAGATCGTCCGGTCGGTTAACCTCAACTACCTTGACCCCGCGACGTCGACATCGCCGCATACGAGGCAGACCCGGACACCTTCGTTGAACCGCACGCTGGCGAGGTCCTTTACCGCCTCCGGCCCTCAGGATCCGGCACCGGAAGAGGCGAACCAGACGGCCGGCAACCCTCCCCCTCCGGTCTGGACGGCTAGCCAGGGGCAGCACTCCAGGTATGCAAGCTTGCGCTCGCAATGCTGAGTACGCGGCTGACTCCCCGGCGCGGCGACCCCACACGAAAGCTCCTCAAGAGCGGGTGACCGTTGCTCCGTGGCCCAGCTGCGCCTCCTGCAGGCTCCGGCGGTCGGCGCTTTGGATGGTCGATGATGGTGCCGAGTACAACGCGAGGGTGATCACGACTCCCGAACCGGGGCTGTGGCATCGACTGATTCCATGGCCGCCTCGCTCCGGTCGTCTTTTATTCCTTGGCGGGCGTGGAGCTCCTTGACGATCTCGCGGAATCGGGTGTCGGTGAGTGGATAGGCGAGGAAGATGAGGGCGCCGAGGAGTGCAAAGAGTGCTGGGCCGAGACCCACCAGTCCCCGGATCGTGAGTAGGGCGGAATCGCTTTGTTGCGGCGCTTTGGCCACGAAGCCGCCGAAGGCGAGCGCGTAGCCTGCGACTGCCCCGGCAACTGCCTGCGAGACCTTCCGGAAGAAGGAGTAGATCGCATACGTGGCGCCCTCGGTCCGTTTGCCCGTCTTGTACTCCCCGTACTCGACTGCGTCGGCCTCAAACGCGAAGAGCAAAGACATTGACAGGTTCTGGAAGAGGCCGAAGACAAAGAAGGACACGACGACGATCGGCAGGCTCGCCGGCATGAAGAAGATCCAGGTGCCCATCACGACGAGACCCAGCGCGCCGATCAGAAACGTCTTCTTCTTGCCGATCCGGGCAACGAACCGAGGCACTACAGGCACGGCTACGAAAGTGGCCAGCGATGCAGCGAGGACCATCCAGATCAGCTGAGTCGAGTTGCCAAGAATGTAAGCGGCGAAGTAGGCCTGGGACGCCTGGAGCCCGAAGATCCCGGTGAGGAAGATCAGGTTAGAAACGCACAAGATCAGCAGCGGCCGGTTCTGCCTGACAGTGTCAATGGTTTCCTTGATCGTGACCGGCTTTGCCTCGTGGACCACCTGCTCCTTGCAGCTCGAGAAGCAGAACAGGTAGAGGGCGTACCCAATGACGGCGAACACAATCGTTACCGTCGTCAAGAATGTTTGCAGTTGCTCGGGTTGGGTCTTGTACCGGCTGATCTGAGGGGCGATCACCACGACGAGAACCAAAATGCCGAGGATCGGTCCCACTGAGCGCCAGATTCCCAGGCGGGAGCGCTCCACCGGATCCTGGGTCATCGCGGTAGCCAGTGAACCGTACGGGATGTTGGTCAAGGAATAGAGGAAGCCCAGCAGTGCATAAGTGACGTAGGCATAGACGTACTTGGCGGTTGTGCTGTCGAAGTTCGGGACGCTGAACAAGGCGATACTCGACAACAGCAGCGGAAGGGAGGCAAACAGCAGGTATGGCCTGAACTTCCCCCAACGCGACCTGGTGAGATCGACCAGACGCCCGGCCGCGAGGTCGGCGAAGGCGTCCCAGACTCGTACGACAAGGAACATCGTCGCGATCGCAGCCGGATTCAGCCCAACGACGTTCGTGTAATAGATCAGCAAGAACAGCGCCTGCAGCGAGAACGCCAGGTTGTTAGCCAGATCACCGGCGGCGTAGCCAAAATAGTTGCGTCGGGTCAGCTTCTTCACTGAAGCTCCTTAGCTCGTCGGGAAATGCCAGCTAATCCATTCGCTCAGCGCGAGCGGCATCATGCGGTGGGTTGAACGGCCCGCGCCGCCTTGGCCTGGTACGCCGAAACGATGACATCAACAACCGTGTCGAGGTCGAGCACTCCTGTATTGACGACCAGGTCATAACGATCAATGCTCATGGGATTCCAGTAGTAAAACCTCTCTGACATCTCAGCGCGTATCGAATCCTCGTTGCGCTGCCGCCGTGCCGCGTGGGCCAAATCGAGCCCTTCTTCCCGGGCGGCGCGGGCGATACGGACCTCAACCGGAGCGTCGAGCTGCACATGCAGCGCGGTCGGGATGTCGCCGAGAATAAGGGCGCCATTGCGACCAAGCATCACCACGCCCCGGGCGCCAGCTTCCTTCACAAGCCGGGTGTTCTCCTCAACCATCTCCGCATCATCGGCCTGAGCCAAAGGGATACTTCGGTCGTCCAGAACCGTCGCACTGGAGGCAAAGCGGCCCAGGAACCGGGCCAAGCCGCTTCCTTGATCACCGGCCCTCCCGCCGCCCGGATACTTGGCGCTCTCAATGTCAGCGGAGGAGAACGCCTGATCCATCCACTCAACGCCAAGTGCCTTGGCAACCCTCGGACCGATGGATCGGGCGCCAGCACCGTACTTCTCGAACAGTGTGACGACGGGTGGAGTCATGTGGCCCCCTTTGTTATGGGCGCGCCGGAAATGAGGTGATCTTGACAGTCAAGCAGCCGATTTCCTCCCGGCGCAATAAGCCGTGCCACCTACAGCATCCCGTCGATGTCTTTTGCGCTAAACCGATCTGTGTAGGCAATGTGCAGTTCATGAGCGGCGTCAACAGGGTTGGTCATGTCGCCTTTTTCGGCAAAAGCTTCTCGCTGTCGAGCCTCAGTTTGTCGGGGCGGCCGAGCAACCGCAAGAGCGATCGCCGAGACCGCTCTCTATATTGAGCGAGTACGGCGATGCCCACTGAGGGAGACCGACCTTGTCTGAAACCACATTCGCCTGGCAAGACACATCCTTGTCTCCTCGCGAGCGAGCCAAGAAGCTTGTCGAGGCAATGACGCTTGGAGCAGAAGATCGCTCAGTTGCACGGCGCCATGGAGACCATCGACATCTACGCCCTGAGCGCGCAGGCTGCCGAATCCGGGGCGGACATGGATCAGCTTGCCGCCCAGATCCGGATCGAGCGGCATGTGCCAGCCATCGAGGAGCTCGGGCATCCCCCGTTTCCGGATCACTAACGGCCCGGTGGGTGTCGGCATGGGTGACGGTACGCCGAGTCCGCCAGCCACGTCCCTGCCAATGACCATCGGCCTGGCCGCCGGTTTCGACCCAGATCTGGCGCACTGCCTACGGTGACATCATCGGTTCGGAGACGGCGACGCTGGGCCAGCACGTTCTCGAGGGCCCCGGCGTGTGCCTGCATCGGACCACGATCGCCGGTCGCAACTTCGAATACTTCTCCGAAGACCCCTACCTTTCCGGGGCGATGGGGGTCGCGGTGACCAAGGCCATCCAGGCTCACGGCGTGATCGCCATGGGCAAGCACTACGTGGTCAACGATCAAGAGTACGAACGGTTCCGGACCAGTGTTGAGGTGGACGAGCAGGTCTTGCGAGAGCTCTATCTGCTGCCGTTCGAGATGTTGGTCAAGGATGCCGAGATCGCCGCGATCATGAGCTCCTACAACCGGGTGCGGGGCGTCTACGCCACCGAATACCGGTACACGCTGACCGACATTCTGCGTACGGAGTGGGGCTTCGATGGTTACGTCCAGTCCGATTTCTGGTCGTGCCGCTCCTGTGCGCCGTCGCTCAACGCGGGCATGGACCATGAAATGCCGGATGCCAAGTGGCTCAACGAGGCGAATGTCAAGGCCGCCCTCTCCGACACCAGCCTGGAGATCGAGACCGTTGACCGCGCGCTGGTCCGCCGCTATACCCAGATGTTCCGATTCGGACAATTCGAGCGCCCGTACCAACCCGGCGAGATCGACGCACAGGCCCACGGCGCCATCTCCCGGACCATCGGCTCGCAGATCGCCGTACTGCTCAAGAACGACGGCGGGTTGCTGCCGCTCGATCCCAATGCCGGTTCCATCGTCATCATCGGCCAGTCCACGTTCGTCGACGAGGCCTGCCTGGGCGGCGGCGGCTCGTCCAAGGTGGTCCCGTTGTACACCGTGCCGCCGCTGCAAGGCATGCAGGACGTGCTGCGGGACCTCGGCTCGTCTGCGACGGTGACCAAGGTGACAGTCGCCGACGATCTGTCCAACCTGGACGAGGCCAAGGACGCGGCCAACCGTGCCGACGTGGTGGTGCTCATGGCAGGCCTGGTGGCGACCGAGGGCGCCGACCAGCCGGACGCCAACATGCTCAATGACCAGAACCGGATGCTAGACGAACTGCTGGGCATCAACCCGACCACGGTCATCGTGATGAAGGACAGCAACCCCGTACTGATGCCGTGGATCGACAAAGCCCCGGCGGTGCTGGAGGCCTGGAACCAAGGAACCGAGGACGGACACGTCGTCGCCGACCTGCTGTTCGGCGTCGTTAACCCCTCCGGCAAGGTGCCCACCTCGTACCCGCGGTCCGAAGACGACACCCTGTACGCCGGCAAACCCGAGCGATACCCGGGCACGGACGAGGGCGCCGGCTACCCGGTGATCCGCTATTCCGAAGGGTTGGAGATGGGGTACCGCTGGTTCCAAGCGCAAGGCATCAAGCCGCTGTTCGGCTTCGGTTTCGGCCTGTCCTACACCACCTTCGACATCGCCGATGTTGCGGTGAACGCGCCGGATGGCGCGAATGCCCCGGTCACCGTGACTGGATCGGTGACGAATACCGGCCCCGTGGCCGGCGCCGAGGTGGTCCAGGTGTATCTCGGGGTGCCCGTGGACGGACAACCGCCCAAGCGACTCGTCGGCTTCCAGAAGGTGTTCGTGGAGCCCGGGGAATCGAAGCCGGTGACGATCACCATCGACCCGGCGGCGACGAACCACCCGTTCAGCGTCTGGGACGACTGCAGCCATAGCTTCGTGATCAAGCCGGGCGAGTACACCGTCTATGTGGGCAACGCGGCCGACAACGCTCCACGCATCGCCACACTTGCCGTTGCGTCAGACCGCTGACTCTCTCTCCACAGCTAGTACCATCGCCACAGCTAGAACCATCGAATGTAGGGGCGTCGACCCTCTCAGTCATGGTTTGACTCTTTCGGATTTCATACCGGTCAGTTCCACAGTCTTCGGTGGACCGATGCGGTAGACCCTTGCTATGTCAGATCCGCCTGTGCTACTGGTCATGGACCTCGCCGGAACGTTCGCGTTCGCGTTGAACGGTGCGTTGACCGCCATCCGTGCCGCGCACTTAGACATCGTCGGGGTCATCACCCTCGGCGTGATCACCGCGATCGGCGGGGGCATCATTCGTGACGTCTTGCTCGGCGCGCTGCCGCCAGCCACGTTCGTCGACTGGCGTTACCTGGCCGTGGCTGCCGGCGGAGGACTGATCGCGTTCTTGTTCAACCGCTGGCTGACTCGGTTCGCCAGCCTGATCGACCTGCTGGACGCCGCTGGGCTGAGCCTCTTCGCGGTCACAGGAGCAGGCAAGGCGCTCGCAATGGGGGTCGGCCCGGCGCAGGCAATCATCCTTGGGGCAACAACGGGCGTGGGTGGCGGAACGGTCCGCGACGTGCTGATCCAGCGAATTCCCAGTGTGTTGAGCAGCGGGTTGTACGCGATCCCGGCTCTGGTCGGCGCAGCGCTAGTCGTGGTCGCCGACATCGGTGGTGTCAACAACGTGCTCGGCGTACCCGTGGCACTCGGTGCAGCCGTGGTGTGCTTCCTGATCCGGGTGGTCGGCCTGCACTTCGGCATCGACGCACCGAAGCCGCCCGGCGCCGGGCCCGAGGGATCCGCAGCGTCAGCGGATGACGGTGATTAGCGGACAAGCCAGGCAATGGCGACGACAACGAACGTTACCGAACGTCGGCCTGGAGAACGGGTGCGAAGGTGGCCAACTGTGGTTGACCGGGATGTCTTGGGCGACTTGGCCTGCCTGCTCGGCATGGTCGCGATGATGTGATGGTGTTCGCCGCGTCCGCACGCGGAATCCCTTGACACGGCAGGATGAGTGAGCGTTGGCGCTGCCGTGGGCCAGCGAAGCCAGCGAGCACGGTGCCATGGCGGTCGACTGCCAATTACGGACGGGCGTTTCTTTGCGCAGTACCGCCTTGGCTCTAAAGCTGAGCGCCCCGCCGCTTGCCTCACCGACTACAGACTCGTCCCTCTCCCCAATTGACAGCGGCCTTTCGCCCGCCTAAGTAGCTGCGAGGACTCGAGCGGTCATCACTGACGCTCTCGCCCTGCGTCAAACGTACTCCAACCGATTTCAAGATCCGATGTGCAACACACCTCTTTGCATCGTCGGTACGTACCCCGGCTTGGCTGACCGCAGGTTGCCTTGGTTCGCCTTCAGGGGTTGTGACGATGAGCATCCACAAGCTCAGCGCCGGGTCGGGGTACGACTATTTGACCCGGCGGGTTGCGGCGTTGGATGCCACCGAGAAGGGTCATGTCGGGTTGGCCACCTACTACACCGAACGCGGAGAGACGCCGGAGCCTGGATCGGATCGGGCCTGGCCGGCATCGACGGCCTCAACGCGGGGGATGCGGTCACCGCGGAGCAGATGCGGGCTCTGTTCGGCGCCGGCATGCATCCCCTCGCCACCAAACGGTTGCGGCAGCTTACGGCCGCCGACTTGACTGACACAAAACATCGAGACAGCGACTCGGTTGGGTGCACCGTTCAAGGTTTACGCCGACGAGGTCAGCCCATTCCGCATCGAGGTGGCGAAGCGAATTGCCACCCGACAGGCGGCCGCCGGACAGCTCGCGGACGAGTCAGTCTCTTCGGCACTTCGGGCGCAGGTCCGTACCGAGGTGGCGCGGGAGTTCTTCCGAAACCAGCATGGCCGCAATCCGATCGATGCCCCGCGAGATCGCGGCCACCATCGCTAAGCAGTCGCGTCCGCGCACCCAGGCGGTCGCCGGCTATGACCTGACCTTCTCCCCGGTCAAATCGGTGTCGACATTATGGGCGGTCGCCGACCTGCACGTCGCGGCGCAGATCGAACGAGCGCACCAGGCCGCCGCGCAGGATGCGCCGAACTTCATCGAACGCCACGCACTGTTCACCCGACAAGGCAGAAACGGGATCCGGCAAGTCAACGTGCGTGGCCTGGTCGCGGCTGCGTTCACGCACCGCGACAGCCGAGCCCCGGTGACCCGGATCTGCACACTCACGTCGCGGTCGCCCTGGTGGCGGAGTCCGTGACGCCGGTCGCGGGTCGCATGACGTTCGGGTCGACGAAGGGACACAAGCGCCGCGAGGTGCCTATACCCCGCTTTATGGTCGACGACCTCGCGGCAGCCGTCGCCGACAAGTCACCTGCTGATCTTGTCTTCACCGGCGAGCGCGGCGCGGTGATGCGCTCTCAGACATTCCAGCGGGCAGCGCTGACGGAGGCCGCCGCCGAGCTGGGCATTCCTGGCTTCCATCCACACGAACTGCGGCATACCGCGGCGTCGCTGGCGATCGCCTCGGGCGCTGACATCAAGGTCGTGCAGCAGATGCTGGGCCACAAGTCGGCGGATGACTCTCGACCAGTATGGCCATCTTTTCGGCGATCGCCTCGACGTTGTCTCCGATGCAATGGACGCGGCTCGCGTAAAAGCGCTCGGAACTGGGCACCAGGTGGGCACCAAACGGGCACCGGCGAAAGTTTTCGAGTTGGAAACACGGCGATGACTAGGCGAAACACTGGTAGCCCCGACGGGATTCGAACCCGCGCTACCGCCTTGAGAGGGCGGCGTGCTAGGCCACTACACAACGGGGCCCTAGCTCATGATCATCGTTTTGATGAGACCGCGGAAGCCTACCAACTCCCTTGTCTTAGGGCGAATCAGGAGTTTCTGCCTCGCTGGGGTACTAGGACTCGAACCTAGACTAACTGAACCAGAATCAGTCGGGCTGCCAATTACCCTATACCCCACTGGCCTTGCCGGGTCGCCGCAGCCACCTGGGCACGAGGACAAACCTTACTGTAAGCCGCATTTGCCCCCCAAACCGATTCGGGACGTACGCCAGTCCGCCGCCGCAGCGCTGCTCAGCTGAGAGCAACGCGAGTTCGGAGCTTCATCAGCCGAGACAACCCGTACGCCAAAACGGCAAAGAGCGCAAAGCCGCCCACGTCGAACGCGGCGTCGACCCAGCCGATTCCCGTGATCGCCTTGAGCGCGGCAATCGAGGTAGTCAGACCGGCCACCAGGTACGCGAATACGTTGTTGATCACATGAGCCGCGATGCCAGCCTCCAGCCCGCCGGTGCGCCACACCAGCAGTGCAGCGAGCAAGCCGAAGGCAAGCCGATCAGCGAACAGCGGAAGGTTCTGGATGCCGTGCAGCAGGGCGAAGATCAACGAGGAGACGATGATGCCGAACCATGGACGGGCGACGAGGCTGCCGAGCGCTTGCAAGAGATAGCCGCGGAAGAAGACCTCCTCGGCGGCTGCCTGAATCGGTGAGGTGAGCAAGATCACCACAAGGAAGCCCCAGAAGCCTTTTTGAGGTTGGTAGGAGAGTTCCTTTCCAACCGTCGTGGAGAGCAGCATCACACCGTTCAGAACGACCGCGGCAATCGCCAAGCATGCCAAAAGATAGCGCCAGCGGATCCGAGGCTGTACCGAGGACAGCCATCGGGGCCGCACGTGATGGACCGCGGCCATCAAACCCCAAGCAATCGGGATCAACGCGGCGAGGCCAACGTTGACCGACAGCATGCCAATCGGTAGCTCGAAGGCGAAGGCCTTCGCAAAATAGTCCTGGTACGCCTGGTCGCCAGCCGTGGTCGCCCAGAAGAACGTGACCAAGACTTGGCTCACCACCGTTGTCACGAGCAGGAAGAGCGAAAGACCAAAGACCACACCCAGCACCGAGCGCCACCAGATATACGACTCACCGCGCAGGATCTGCGGGTAGGAAGCGCCATCCGGCGGCAGAACACCACTCTCAACGATCGACGCCGGCGAGGGCGCCGCCGGCGAGGGCTTGGCTGGCTGGCGATTTGCGACAGATGGCGACTTCGGGGGCCCGGAAGCCGGTTCGGCCTCGCCGGAACGCACAGCGGGATTGCCAGACCGGTTTCGTACTTTGGAGCTGTTGTCAGCTGTGACAGCTGATCGCTTTTGCTTTGTCACGATCTCGGTCGTCCGGCGTCAATCCGGCCGTTGTCCGACTCGGCGAGGTCCGGCTCTCCCAGCTGTGCCAGCGCTGCAGCGATCCGCGCAAGCGCGGACTCTCGACCGAGCAACTCGATCGACTCGAACAGCGGCGGTGAGATACGGCTGCCAGTGATCGCCGCCCGGACCGGCCCGAAGGCGAGCCGTGGCTTCAACCCCAGATCGTCGACCAGCGCCGTACGCAATGCTGCCTCGACGCTGGCGTGATCGAAGTCTGACACCGCAGCAAGCGCCTGGTAGGCCGCTGTCAACGTCGGCGCGGAGTCCGGCGACAGTCCGGCATCGGCCGCCATCGTGATCTTGTCATCGGCCAGGAAGAGGAAGGCCAACATCCCGGCCGCCTCGGACAAAGTGTTGATTCGCTCCTGAACCAATGGGGTTGCCGCGGCCAATCGGTCTCGCTCCTCCGGCAATGGCGGCTCGCTGATCAGTCCGGCAGCCGCCAGGAAGGGCACCAGATGGTCGGTCAGCTGTGTCAATGGAAGCATCCGAATGTGCGCGGCGTTGATGGCCTCGCATTTCTTGGGGTCGAATCGGGCGGGATTGGCGTTCACCCGTCGGATGTCGAATGCCTCGACCATTTCGCCAATGGCGAACACGTCACGATCCTCGGCGATGGCCCAACCGAGCAAGGCAAGGTAGTTGAGCAGCGCTTCCGGCAGATAACCCTTTTGCTGATACTCGGCCAGGCCAGATCCCTTGTCCCGCTTGGACAGCCGCCGATTGCCCTCGCCCAGCACTGTCGGAAGATGACCGAAAGCGGGAGTTCGTCCGCTGCCGACCCCAATCTGCTTGAGCGCGTCGTACAGCACGATCTGCCGCGGTGTCGACGGGAGCAAGTCCTCCCCGCGCAGCACGTGCGTGATCTTCATCAGCGAATCGTCCAAGGGGTTGACCAAGGTGTAGAGGGGCTCCCCGTTGCTGCGTACGATGACGTAATCGGGTACATGGGTCGCGGCGAAGCGCACAGGCCCACGGACCAGATCATCGAAGTCGATGTCTGCATCGGGTACGCGCATCCGGACCACCGACGGAACCGACATCGCTTCGAGCTCGGCGACCCTGCTGCTCGCTGAGGTTGCGGCAGAACCCGTCGTAGCCAGACGGCGAGCCGGTAGCGCGTACCGCTTCCCGAGCCTCGATGTCCTCGCGAGTACAGAAGCATCGATACGCCAGCCTGGCCGCGAGCAGCCTGCCGACAACGTCGCGGTAGATGTCTCCGCGCTCGGTCTGGACATAAGGTCCGTACGGGCCGCCGACCAGCGGTCCCTCGTCCCACGTCAGACCGAGCCAGGTGAGCGAGTCGTAGAGAACCTGGTACGACTCGTCGAGATTGCGGCCTGCATCGGTGTCCTCCACCCGCAGCACGAAGGTGCCACCGTAATGCCTGGCAAAGACCCAATTGAACAATGCGCTGCGTACGTTGCCGACGTGCAGGTTGCCGGTCGGGGACGGAGGAAACCGTACGCGCACCTGATCGGGCGCCACGTCGCCGAGCACGGCCGAATCGTCTCGGGCCCTGGCAGCCTCGACCCGACTGTTCCCGCCAGTCACTGCCCTGCCTCGTTCGATGTTGCTTCCGGTTGCGTGCCGGCGACCGGGTTCGTCAGGGTGCCTATTCCCTCGATGTCGATACTTACCACCTGCCCGGGCAGCATCGGCCCGACGCCTGGTGGCGTGCCGGTCAAGATCACATCGCCTGGCAGCAGTGTGGTGTATGAGGAGATGTAGGCCACCAGCTCTGGGATGGTGAAGATCATCTCCTTGGTATTACCGTCCTGGCAGGGCTCACCGTCCAAGGTCGTGCGAATCGCGAGAGCGGCAACCTCTTCGAGTGCTCTGATGCGTGGTGATCCACGGTCCGAGCGGACAGAAGGTGTCGTAACCCTTGGCCCTTGCCCACTGCCCGTCCGTCCGCTGCAGATCGCGGGCCGTGACGTCGTTGGCGACCGTGTAACCGAAGATCACCTCAGGCACACGGGAGATCGGGACCTCCTTGCAGATGCGCCCGATCACGAGTGCGAGCTCGCCCTCGTAGCTCACCTCACGGCTCGCGGCTGGGTAGATGATCGGCTCACCCGGTCCGATCACCGAGGTGTTCGGCTTGAAGAAGGTGAGCGGGGTTTTCGGCACTTCCTCGCCCATCTCAGCCGCGTGTGCGGCGTAGTTACGACCGACAGCGACGATCTTGCTCCGCGGGATCACGGGCGCCAACAGGCGTACGCTGTCCAGCTCCTTGCGCTCCCCCGTCAGTTTCACTGACATGGCAATCGGATCGCCGGTCAACACCGACACTGTGTCGGGATAGCGTCCACCGTCGCCGGCAAGCTCGACGACTCCATACTGTGGGTCTCCGCCAGTTGCGAAACGGGCAATGCGCACCGAAGTAGCCTATCCAGCATGGCGCGAGTGACCAGCCCACTGCACGCTCAGTTGTTCCACGCCATCGATCTCATCCGCACCAAGCGCGACGGCGGTGAGCTGAGAAATGCTCAGATCGACTGGCTGATCGCTGCCTATACCGCCGATCAGATTGCTGACGAGCAGATGGCGACCCTCGCCATGGCGGTGATGTTTCGCGGGCTGAGCCGGCGCGAGCTGCGGCGCTGGACTCGTGCCATGATCAACTCAGGTGAGCGGCTTGACTTCTCCAAGCTCTCCAGGCCGACTGTCGACAAGCACTCCACTGGCGGCGTGGGCGACAAGATCACGCTTCCACTCGCTCCGCTCGTTGCCGCCTGTGGGGTGGCAGTGCCGCATCTCTCCGGACGCGGTCTGGGGCACACCGGTGGCACGCTCGACAAGCTCGAGTCGATCCCTGGTTGGCGGGCCTCGTTGACCAATGAGGAGATGCTGCGCCAGCTCGAGGATGTTGGCGCGATGATTTGCGCGCCAGGGGCAGGACTGGTGCCGGCTGACAAGAAGCTCTATGCGCTCCGCGACGTCACCGGAACCGTCGAGTCGATCCCACTGATCGCCTCCTCGATCATGAGCAAGAAGCTCGCCGAGGGCGCTACCGCCCTGGTCCTGGACGTCAAGGTCGGTTCGGGCGCCTTCATGAAGACGGCCGATTCGGCGCGCGAGCTCGCAAAGACCATGGTCGGGCTCGGACGAGCCGAAGGGGTCACCACCGTATCGCTCCTCACCGACATGTCTGTCCCGCTCGGCCGTACCGCTGGCAACGCCTTGGAGGTGGCGGAAGCAGTCGAAGTGCTGGCAGGTGGTGGACCTGCCGACGTGATCGAGCTGACCATAGCGCTGGCACGGGAGATGATCGCTGCTGTCGGGCGCGACGATCATGATCCGGCCGACTTGCTGGCTTCTGGCGCTGCGATGGACGTTTGGCGTTCCATGATCAGGGCGCAGGGCGGCGATCCGGACGCAGATCTCCCGGCCGCTCGAGAGACCGACGTGATCACCGCGGAGCGTGACGGCGTTCTGCAATCGCTGGATGCGCTGGCCGTGGGTGGGGCCGCTTGGCGGCTGGGAGCCGGCCGCGACCCGCAAGGAGGATGCCGTGCAAGCAGGCGCCGGAGTCGTCTTGCACGCCAAGCCCGGCATGCGCGTACGAGCCGGTCAGCCGTTGATCACCTTGCACGCCGACGATGCGGACCGTTTCGCTCGGGCGCGTGAAGTATTGGCAAACGCCTACACCGTCGGCACGGAAGACCCGATGCCTCGTCCGCTCATCCTCGATCGAGTGACATAGCGCCCAGCTCTACTGCGACGTCATCCTCAGCACGGATGAGGCCATAAAGGTACGCGTCGCTGAGCGCCTCCCAGGACGCCTCGACGATGTTCTGGCCAACGCCGACGGTCGTCCAGGCGCTAAGGCCGTCCGTGGTCTCGATGAGCACCCGGACGGTGGCGTCGGTGCCATGACCCTGGTCGAGGATCCGCACCTTGTAGTCGATGAGCTCGAACTTCGCGACGGCCGGGTAGGCCGGAAGGAGTGCGTTGCGTACCGCGTGATCAAGGGCGTTGACCGGGCCGTTGCCCTCCCCCACGACACGCTGGCTTTGGCCCTTCGCGGTCAGCCGTACGGTGCACTCGGTGTCGGTCTCTTGTCCGTGTGTCGACTGGGTGAAGACGCGCCAGGAATGCACCGTGAAGTACTCCGGCAGTTGCCCGAGCTCACGCCGCAGCAGCAGCTCGAAGCTCGCGTCGGCCGCCTCGTAGGTGTACCCGGCCGCTTCAGCGTCTTTCACCCGGTCGGTGATCCGAGCCGCGAGTTCGCGGTCGGAGAGGTCGAATCCCAGTTCCTCCCCCTTGATCTGGATGTTTGCCCGACCCGCCATGTCGGAGACGAGCATCCGCATGTCGTTGCCGACCAGAGCAGGGTCGATGTGCTGGTAGAGGTTGGGATCCACTTTGATCGCGCTGGCATGCAGGCCCGCCTTGTGGGCGAACGACGACAGACCAACATAAGGCTGACGAGCGCTCGGTGGGACGTTCGTCACCTCTGCGATTGCATGCGCGAGACGGGTTGCCTCACGCAGCGAGCCGGCCGGAAGCAGCGGCCAGCCATACTTGAGCTCAAGATTTGCGACCACCGAGAGCAACTCGGCGTTGCCCGTGCGCTCACCGTAGCCGTTCACGGTTCCCTGGACGTGCATGACGCCGGCGTCCACCGCTGCCAAGGCATTGGCTACGGCGCAACCCGAGTCGTTGTGAGTGTGGACGCCGAGTTGCACACCGACTTCGCTGGCAGCCGTCACGATCTCTCCGACCCAGGGCGGGAGCATGCCGCCGTTGGTATCGCAGAGCACGACGACCTCGGCGCCGGCCTCGGCTGCGACGCGTACGGCCTCCAGCGCGTACGCCGGATTCTCTCGATAACCATCGAAGAAGTGCTCGCAATCGACGAAGACCCGCTGACCCTCGGCGCGAAGGTGCTGCACCGTGTCGCTGATCATCGCTAGGTTCTCGGCCAGTGTGGTGCGTAGCGCCTGTTCGACATGCCGGTCGTGGCTCTTGGCCACGATGCACGCGATAGGTGCACGCGACTCACGAACTGCTGCAGTTAGCGGGTCGTCGGCGGCGTTCATCCCAACGCGCCGAGTAAAGCCGAAGGCCACCAGCTGCGCATTCTTCAACCTGAGTGCTCCCTCGGCCATCGCGGCAAAGAACGAGGTGTCGTTCGGATTGGCACCAGGCCAACCGCCTTCGATGAAGCCCACGCCGAGCTCGTCGAGCAGGGCGGCAATGGCCAGCTTGTCCGGCACCGAGAGGTTGAGGCCCTCCTGCTGCGAGCCGTCACGAAGGGTCGTGTCGAAGACATGGAACTCGGCCGGCTTGAGCCTTGGCTGGGAAGACATTCGGATCCTCAGGTCGATTGTTGGATGTCCTGGCATGTCCTGGCATGAAAAAACCTCCCGTGTGCGAACAGGAGGTTGCGCGCGCTGATGGACGGTCAGCGCGCTAACAAATAATCACCGCCAGGAACTGCATGCCCCACAGTGTTCCCTAGATATCGCAAAATTGCCAGCAAAGCCGCCGAGTTGTCAGCGCATATGTCGTCAGAGCGGCCGTTGACGCGGACAAGTCGGCGTTTGCTAGAGGATGCGACGGAGCCAGCCGTGGGTGTCTGCTGTGCGTCCGTACTGAATGTCCAGCAGCTTCTGCCGAAGCGCCAGGGTTGTCTCGCCACTTTCCCCCGAGCCGACCTGATAGCTGCCTGCATTGTTTTTCAGTGTGCCGATGGGAGTGACCACCGCTGCGGTACCGCAGGCGAAGAGCTCGGTTACTGTCCCTGACCTCACGCCGTCCAGCAGTTCGTCGATTCCAATCCGGCGCTCGACCGGAGTCAGCCCAAACTCCGCTGCCAAGGTCAAGATCGAGTCGCGGGTGACTCCTTCGAGGATCGACCCGGTGAGCTCCGGCGTCACCAGTTCATTCTCAGTCGTGATCAGATAGACGTTCATGCCGCCAAGCTCCTCCAGCCACCGGTGCTCAGCGGCATCTGCGAACATCACCTGATCACAACCCTGGTCAGCCGCCTCCTGCTGGGCGATCAAGCTAGCGGCGTAATTGCCGCCGCATTTGGCCGCACCTGTTCCCCCTGGCGCAGAGCGGGAATAGATCGTTGAGATCCAAATGCTCACCGGTTTGACGCCAGACGCGAAGTAGCTGCCGGCAGGACTGGCTATGCAGCAATACGTCACTCGCTTGGAGGGTCGAACACCAAGAAACGCTTCGGTCGCGAACATGAATGGCCTGAGATACAGACTCTGCCCGGGAGCGGTTGGCACCCAGGCGACATCGGCCGCAACCAGTTCGTCGATGCTGCAGAGAAAGTCGTCGGACGGCATCGTCGGGAGGGCCAGCCGCTGAGCCGAGCGGACCAGCCGCTCGGCGTTCTGGTCCGAACGGAAGGTCCAGATCGTGCCATCTTCGTGTCGATACGCCTTGAGTCCCTCGAAGACCTGCTGGGCATAGTGCAGCACGGCGGTCGCCGGGTCCAGTGAGAACGGCCCATACGGCACGATCGCCGAGTCGTGCCAGCCATCAGCCGCGGTCCAGGTCGCTACTGCCATGTGGTCAGTGAAGTGCATCCCAAATCCCGGATTGGCCAGAATGGCGCTGCGTTCGCTCTCGCTGCGTGGCTTTGGGTTGGACCGGAGTTCGAACTGAAGGCTCACATCTGTCGCTTTCGATCGTGGTGCAGACGTGGCCGTCCGCACCGTGCTGCTGGCGGTCACGCTACCGCCACCTCCCTGAGACTTCGTCGCTGAACGGCATGGGCGACGGCTACGATGCGCCGGTGACCCACGCGAGTACGACAACTGGTGAAGATCTTCCTCAGCAGGCCGGCCGGTCTTTCAACCTGGCAGTTATCGGCGGTGACGGAATCGGGCCAGAGGTAGTCGCCGAGGGGCTCAAGGTACTCGATGCCGTGACAGGAACAGGTGCCTTCACACCGACTCCCTACGATCTCGGAGCCAGCCGCTGGCAACGGACCGGTGAGGTCCTCCCGGACTCGGTGCTGGGCGAACTCGCCGACGCCGACGTGATCTTGTTCGGGGCTGTGGGTGCCGCCCCCGGCGCCACGGACGTGCCTAGCGGATTGCTGGAGCGCGGGCTGCTGTTGAAGCTCCGCTTCGCTTTCGAACACTACGTGAATCTCAGGCCTAGCCGGCTGTATCCCGGCGTACCAACGCCGCTCGCCGAGAACGTGATCGCCGGCACGACCGTGGACTTCGTGGTGGTTCGTGAGGGCACCGAAGGGCTGTACTGCGGCAATGGAGGCCTGGTGCGTACCGGCACACCCCAGGAAATCGCAACCGAGGTGAGCGTCAACACCGCGTTCGGAGTCGAGCGAGTCATCCGCGACGCCTTCGAGCGCGCGACCAGGCGGCGTAACAAGATCACGTTGGTGCACAAGCACAACGTCCTCGTCAATGCCGGCGGGTTGTGGAACCGCATCTTTCAGGCAGTGGCGGCTGAGTACCCCGGAGTCGTCACCGACTACCTGCATGTCGATGCGGCAACGATCTTCCTGGTCACCGATCCTGCCCGTTTCGACGTCATCGTGACCGACAACCTCTTCGGTGACATCCTTACTGATCTTGCAGCCGCGGTCACCGGTGGAATCGGCCTGGCCGCGAGCGGCAACATCAATCCGGACCGGCGCTTTCCGTCGATGTTCGAGCCCGTCCATGGATCGGCTCCCGATATCGCGGGCCTGGGCATCGCCGACCCGACGGCGACGATCCTCTCGGTCGCGTTGCTGTTGGATCATTGTGGACTCTCCGAAGAAGCGGCCCGGATCGAACGAGCGGTGGTTGCAGACATTGCTGCGCGTACGCCCGGTCAATCGCGAACGACAAGCGCGATTGGTGACGCCATCGCTGCTGCGGCCTGAATTGGACTCAGCACGGCGCCGCGCGATCCGTACCTAGCGACAGGTGGCAGCTTGGTCGCTCCGCGCGAGGTACGGGTAGAACAACCTCAGTTGGCGTCGCCGGCCTTGTGGGCGCGAGCCTGGAGAATCGCAGGTACGACCGAGTGTTCCTTGCGGGCCCGCCGACGAGGCTGATCGGCGTGCACCTGATGCTGACGGTCAGCAACGACCGTCCATGCGTCCGGATACATGTCGTACATGAGCGTTTCCTATTAGTAGCTGGATCAAGACCAAGAAAATAGTAGGACGTCCAACTATCTGCTGCCCATATATTAAGCCGATCCATTCCACATCATGGAACGCCCGATCTGTTGCTGCCAGACTATTGAAGTGAGCGCTCCTCCCGATCTGCCCGAGTTGGTGATCAGGGCGCTGCGGATGTCGTTGGAGCGCGGCTACATGCAGGCTTCGCGTACCGAGACTGGCCGATTGCTCGCTGCATTGGCAGCCACCCGAACCGGAACGATCGCCGAGTGCGGGACCGGATGCGGAGTCGGTGCTGCCTGGCTTCGCAGCGGTGCACCGAAGAAAACTCGGGTGATCACGGCCGAGCTCGACCCTGAGTTGGCGCATGGGGTGATGGACATGTTCGCCGGTGACGACATCGACGTCATGCATGCCGACTGGAGCAGCCTGGCCGAGCACGCCCCCTTCTCGTTGATCTTCATGGACGCGACCAGCGCCAAAGGTTGGCCGCGGGAACGTATCGTCGAACTGCTTCAAGAAGGCGGCATGATCGTCTTGGACGACTTCACACCGTGCCAGACGTGGCCACCCATCGATGGCGGTCGGGTGGACACTCTCCGTCTGGAGTGGCTTTCCGACGAGCGCTTTACGAGTGTCGATGTCATGGTCGCCGAAGACACCTCAGTGGTGATCGCTGTTAAGAAGTAGCGCGTGCTCACGGTGTCGATTGTGATCAAATCGATGCCTGAGGTTTATATACGCCGACTGCTCAGTCAGGGCACCCTTGGGCTATGGCCCGGAGACGCTCTCGGCCTGGAAGCGACCACCGACACCAGCCCCTACGGGTGCTCGCAGGCACAGCGTTGATGCTGGGGTCGGTGGCAGTTGCTCTGGCCATCCTGACTCATTACGCCGGCGGCTGGGGCGTGCCCTATTTCAGCTTCACAACAGATCGCGGCTCGACCTGCAAGAACGCCCTGGCTGGCTACACCTGTTCACCGATGACGCTCGCCGACGTCGAGTACTTTGGCGACGTCAATCTTCCCGACGACAGTTCGGTTGTCGCTGGGACCTACCACGCCACTTACGATTACCAGATGGAAGCGGTGATCGAGGTGCCGTCGGCGTCGGCCGATCAAGCGCTGACCGACCTCAACGATGCGTTCGGCAAGTGCATCTCCGATCGTCCCTCCCCGTTGAGCACAAGCGGAATGCGCGACACCTGCGTGATCGCCAACGAGGACGGCCTGGACGAGTACAACGAGCTGAGCAGCCGCATTTACATGATCGGAACCGGCGTCCGCACGGACGGCACCCGCATCATCGGAATGGTGATCAGGTCCCGCTGAGTGATCGTGCATTCAATCCCGACGCTACAACAAGATCAGTACCCATCCACTCCCGGCTGGCGGGTAGATCAGCGCGCGGCAGTGCCCTCGACATAGTCATCGTCGTGGCTCTTGACCCATGACATGAGTTCCCGAAGTTCGCGACCCACGGCCTCGATCGGGTGCTTCTCCGCAGCGTCCCGGAAGGCCTTGAACTCCGGCGCCCCGGCATCCTGATCGTGGATGAAGCGGGCAGCGAACGAGCCGTCCTGAATGTCAGCGAGTACACCCTTCATGTTTTCCCGCACATGGTCGTCGATGATGCGCGGCCCGGAGACGTAGTCCCCGTACTCGGCAGTGTCGGAAACGCTCCAGCGCTGCTTCGCGATTCCGCCTTCATACATCAGGTCGACGATCAGCTTGAGCTCATGCAGGCACTCGAAGTAGGCCACCTCCGGCTGATAGCCGGCTGCGGTGAGCGTCTCGAAGCCCGCCTGAACCAGCGCTGAAGCCCCGCCGCACAACACCGCCTGTTCGCCGAACAGATCGGTCTCGGTCTCCTCGGTGAAGGTCGTTTTGATACCACCGGCGCGTAGCCCGCCGATCCCCTTCGCGTAGGCGAGCGCGAGATCCCATGCCTTGCCAGATGCGTCCTGCTCGACAGCGACCAGGACGGGTACACCACGGCCTTCCGAATATTCCCTCCGCACCAGGTGACCCGGACCCTTGGGTGCCACCAGCGCAACATCGACACCCTCCGGCGGCTTGATGTACCCGTAACGAATGTTGAAGCCGTGACTGAAGAACAACGCATCGCCAGGCACCAGGTTCGGCTCGATCGCCGCCGCGTAGACCTTGCGCTGCGCTGGATCCGGGGTCAGGACCATGATCAGGTCCGCCTCTTCGCACGCCTCGTACGGCCCCAGCACGCGAAGGCCCTGGGCCTCGGCCTTGTCCCGGCTCTTGCTGCCTTCCGGCAGACCGACGCGTACGTCCACACCTGAGTCGCGCAGCGATAGCGCGTGCGCGTGGCCCTGGCTGCCGAAGCCCAGCACGGCGACATTGCGACCCTGGATGAGGGACAGATCGGCATCTCCGTCGTAAAACATCTCTGCAGGCACTTCGTGGTTCTCCCTTGAGTGAGTTGGTGCTGGTGAAAGTTAGCGCACGGCGGCTGCCGTGCAGAAGGCGCCCTTCGACAAGCTCAGGGCACAATGTCACCGGCTCGGGGTGCATCTAGCACAGGCTCGCGGCACGCAGCTATCCGGCGCGAACGGCCCTGAGGCGCTCGTTGCGCTGGTTGCGATCGGTCAGTGACCGATTGCCGCGCCCGAGGGCGACGAGGCCGGACTGTACGAGCTCGCGAATCCCGTAAGGCTCGAGCAGATCGAGCAGCGCGGCCAGCTTCGCCGGACTACCGGTGGCTTCGACAGTGATGATCTCGGAGGTGAGGTCGACCGCTTTGGCGCCGAAGAGCCCGATGATCTCGATCAGCTGGCTGCGTGTCTCGGCGGAGGCTTTGACCTTGACCAGGACGAGTTCGCGACGCACCGCGCTATCCTCCAGCTCAACGATCTTGAGCACTTCGATCAGCTTGTTGAGCTGCTTGGTGATCTGCTCCAGAACGACGTCTTCCACATTCACCTGAAGGGTCATGCGCGACATCTCGGCTGACTCGGTTGGCCCGACCGCGAGCGACTCGATGTTGTAGCCGCGCCGCGAGATCAGGCCCGCGATCCGCGCCAGGACACCGGGGTTGTTCTGCACGAGCACGCTCAAGGTGTGTGTGCTGGGACCTGTCGCCATCACAGATCCTCCTGTTCCCAGTTCGGCGCCATGTCGCGAGCAACCTTGATCTCGTCGTTGCTGGTGCCGGCTGCCACCATCGGCCAGACCATGGCGTCCTTGTGCACGACGAACTCCACCACGACGGGCACATCGTTGATCGAATTGGCCTTTTCGATCACCGCGTCGACGTCGGCGGGCTCCTCGGCACGCAGCCCGACGCATCCCATAGCCTCGGCGAGTTTCCCGAAGTCAGGGATCCGGTTGGTCTTCAGGTCTGTATTGGAATAGCGGCCGTGGTAGAACAGGGTCTGCCATTGCCGGACCATGCCGAGACTCTGATTGTTGATCACCGCGATTTTGATCGGAATCCCTTCCAGGGCACAGGTAGCGAGCTCTTGGTTGGTCATCTGGAAGCAGCCATCGCCATCGATTCCCCAGACGATCTTGTCGGGTACGCCGACCTTGGCACCCATCGCCGCAGGCACGCAGTACCCCATGGTGCCCAGGCCGCCTGAATTGAGCCAGCGCCCTGGCAGTTCCCACGGCAGGTAATGCGACGCCCACATCTGGTGTTGTCCAACGCCGGCGGCGTAGTAGGCGTCTGCTCCGGTGATCTCACCGATTCGCTTGATCACATACTGTGGCGACAGACTCCCGTCCTCGGGCTCGTCGTAGCCGGTCGGGTAGCGCCGCTTGAGATCTTGTAGGTAGCTGACCCATTCGTCGATCATCAGTGGACGTTCGCGCCGGAGCAGGCTGGTCAGCTGGGAGATCACCTCTTTGCAGTCGCCGACGATGGGCACATCCGCGACACGGTTCTTGGAAATCTCGGCCGGGTCGATGTCGGCGTGGATGACCTTGGCCAGTGGCGCAAAGGTGGACAGCTTGCCGGTGACACGGTCGTCGAAGCGCGTGCCGAGCGCGATCAGCAAGTCGCTGCGCTGCAGCGCCCCGACTGCGGGGACCGTGCCATGCATCCCTGGCATACCCATGTTGAGCGGGTGGCTATCTGGAAACACACCGCGGGCCATCAACGTAGTGATCACCGGAATGCCCGAAAGCTCGGCGAGCTCTTTGAGCTCGGCCCAGGCGCGGGCTCTCACCACTCCGCCGCCGACGTAGAGCACCGGACGGCGAGATTCGACGATCATCCGACACGCTTCACGCACCTGCTTGCCGTGCGGCCTGGTCACCGGACGGTAGCCGGGAAGATCCAGCTGGCGCGGCCATTCGAAGCGCGTCTTCGCCTGGAGCGCATCTTTGGTGATGTCGACGAGCACTGGGCCCGGGCGGCCCGTCCCGGCAATGTGGAATGCCGATGCGATTGCCTCGGCAATGTCTCCTGGCTTGGTGATCAAGTAGCTGTGCTTGGTGATCGGCATCGTGATGCCGCGGATGTCGGCCTCTTGGAAAGCATCGGTGCCGATGGCTGCACTGCCCACCTGTCCGGTGATCGCCACGATCGGCACGGAGTCCATGTGCGCGTCCGCGATCGGGGTGACGAGGTTCGTCGCGCCGGGCCCCGAGGTGGCCATGCACACCCCGACCTTTCCGCTGACCATGGCGTAGCCTTCGGCCGCATGGCCGGCACCTTGCTCGTGGCGCACCAAAATGTGGCGGACCTTCTCGGAGTCGAACAGTGGGTCGTACGCCGGAAGGATCGCGCCACCTGGAATCCCGAATACGACATCGGCCCCTACGCGCTCGAGCGATCTGACGAGAGACTGGGCTCCGGTCAGCTCATCTGCACTGTCGTTGTCCGACATGTCGGGTCTCCTTGCCCTGACGATCCCGCCCGTTGGATTTCCGTTATTCGGGGGGATTCAGTTGTGGATGTTACGCCTGCGACCTCAGGCCTTCGCGCCAACAAAAAACCCTCGCTGCCGGCTGGCAGTCGAGGGAGCGCGTCGGTGATTGAGCGTTTTGCTCAGCCGACACGCTGACGTACGAGAAGGATTCCTGCGATGCGCACGCCGTAACAATAGCTGCCGTGGATGGGGAGTCCAATCTGGCGGTACCGCGTCTTGCGATCCGGAAGGACGCTCGGAGGCCCTAGTAAACGCCTGCTTTCCAGCGACGTAGGGTCGGGAGATGCGCCGTGCCGTCGCCGCGCTCTGTCTCGTTTTCCTCGTCGGGTGCGCTCCTACGCCACCCAGTCCTCCGGCCGGCGATCCGTCACCCGCGAGCACCAGCGCGTCATCGGCACCAAGCGACAGCCCGAGCGCTCCTTCGCCGAGCCGGAGATCAGTTACCAGTCCCAAACCGTCTGCGCCTCCGCGACCAGCCATGGACGCGCGTGCTGCGCTGCGGGACATTGTTCACCTGGCCTCCGACATCGGCCCGCGAGAGGCAACGTCGCGCAATTTCGCGGAAGCGGCAGCGTTTGTCCACGCCCGATTCGAGCGGCTCGGCTACGACGTACGGCGGACCAAGGTGCGGGTGCCGGCCGGCGACTCTTGGGGTACGCCAGTGCGCCGTGGCACGTCGGTCAATGTGATCGCCGAGCCGAAAGGCTTCGACCCACGCAAGCCATACGTGGTGATCGGGGCACACCTGGACACCATTCCGGTCGCGCCCGGCGCAGAAGACAACGCCTCCGGAATCGCCGTCATGTTGCAGCTGGCCGAAATGGCGAGCCAACAAACAGCAGCGTTCCCGGTGCAGTTCATCGCCTTCGGTGCCGAGGAGCCACGTGGCAGCGGTGACGCGCTGCACCACTTCGGCTCGCGGCAATTCGTGGCCGGCCTCAGCCGTTCGGACCGTCGGACGATCCAGGCAATGGTGGCGCTGGATCGCGTGGGCGTGCCCGCTGGCTACGTACCGATCTGTACAGCAGACACCAAGGGCAGCCGGCTCCGGGACGCGATCCGGGCGGCGGCGCGTCGAGCCCAGATCGATACTCGAGCATGCTCGAACCGCACCAGCGATCACTGGTCGTATGCGAAGGTCGGCGTTTCCGCAGTCCGGCTGGGAGGCATACCTTATGCGGGATACCACTCTCGGGGCGACGTGCCACGCGTCGTCGACCGGCGCCAGCTTGATCGCGTAGGCCGGACGGTATGGGCCTGGCTGGAGACACTCAACTAGACCGCAGAACTCACGAGGGCAGTGCGAAGGGACCGCGGCTGGTACGCCAGACGTCGGTGAGGATGCGCTGCGCGCGATCTCCCCGAATGAGCCGCGGGGTGAAGGTCGAGTCGATCAGATACGGCACAGGCTCGACCGCCTTCACTTTGTCGCCCCACAGCACGATCTCCAGGAAGATACCTTCGCGAGTCTTGGTCTGGAAGTCCATGTCGAAAACGAAATTGCCGAGCGAATGCACCACGACCGCGGAGCCGGCCATCTCCCAGCCCTGAACCCAATGTGGATGCCCACCGATCACCAGGTCTGCACCGGCATCAGCGAACGCCCGCGAGGCCAGCCGCTGGCTCGACTCCGGACGATGGGTGTATTGAGTCCCCCAGTGGGTCAGCACGATCACGACATCAACCCGCTCGTCCAGTGCTCGGATGTCGGAGGTAATGCGCCGGAGTGCCGCACGGTCGAGCGGACCGGTGCGTGGTGGCATGTTGAGCCGATTGGTGCCCGCACGAGTACGGGTCGCCGCGGGCGTCTCGCCGATGGAGTCGACCGCGAGGAAGCCTACGCGTACACCGTCTCGCTCCATGATCACCGGGCGGCGGGCCGCGGCCAGATCTTGCCCGGCTCCGACGGTGTCGATCTTGGCTTTCGCGAAGCGGGCAAGCGTCTGGCGCAGGGCGCGGTCGCCGTAGTCACCAGCGTGGTTGTTGGCCAAAGAAAGCAGGTCGAACCCGGCCGCTCGCAGTCCTGAGGTCACCCGCGGGCTGGCTGCGAAAGAGTCGCCACCCTGGGTGGGGGAACCGGAGCTGGACAGGGTCGACTCGAAGTTGCCGACCGTGATCTCCGCAGCAGCCAATCGCTTGGCGAGAGGCTTCAGCGGCGCGCCTGGATCAGCTCGATGCCGATCGCCGACCCGGCGCCCCAACATGATGTCGCCAACCGCGGCAAGCGTGGTGATCTCGGGCACTGGTCGGCGAGATTGCGTACGGAGCGGATAGCGCTGCGGGTCTCGGAGAGGATCGCGACCTCCGACGGTCAGTACTCGGACCCGCGCATCAACGGCATCGGCCGGAACGATGCCGAGCACATTCGGGCTCGCCCGGACCGCACGCAGCACGTCGTCTGCTTGGTGATTCTTCGTGGTGAGCACCCGCATCTCGTCACCTGATTGTCCGATGGCCGACCACCGGTTCGCTCCTGAGGCGACGACCCTCCGGGCCTCCGCAACCGCCACGTCGGCCGTCGGGCGCGTGACATTGACCACGAGCGCCAACGGCATCAGATGCTCGATTGGCAAAGGCGTCGAGGTGGGCGACGGACTGGCGGGTGAGGTGGGTGACGAAGGCGCGGTCGTTGAGGCTGAGGAGAGTGGTTGCGGCGCATTTTCGCCTGGCGCCTGGCAGCCGGCCAGCAGCACCGTGACCAGCGCCGCGGATGCTGCTGGTCCCCTCATTCGGCCAGCGTAGGTGCCCCACGGGAGCCGGTGGTTGTGCCGCCCGACTGAAGATCAACGCTCTCAAGTGCAGCAGCTACGGCAGCCTCACCGATCGAAGCCAACAGCAATCGAGCGGAGTGGAGGCCGCCCAGCCTGCCTTTCACGAGCTCGTTGGCGAGACGGTAATACTCGGCGGTGGACTCCCAACTCATTCCGCCGATCATCCCGATCAGCCGTTGCCGCGTCCCGGTCATCTACCCACTCTGCCACCAGAGGCAGTCCCGCTCGTCAAACGACAGATGCTCAACGACCACGCCGGGCGGCCGGGCCCGGTACAGTCCGCGTTCCAAGTAGGCGAGCGTGAATGTCGCCGGGGAACCGCACCGTAAAGCGAGTCCCGCCGATCCAGGACCTCAGATCTGCCAGCCGTTGATCGATCTCGCGCCGCCGCGCCGCCGCCACCCGCTCGAAGTAGTGGCTGTGGATGGTCCCGTCCTTGGCCTGAGCCCAAGCGCCGACCACACGCCCATCGACCCACAGGCTGGGACCTCCGTTGCCGGCCCTGTCGAACACCTCGGCAGACGTGTCCGGGAGATACCAGTCGCGTTGTTTCCAGCCCATGATGGTCGGGTCAAGACCGGGCAGCACGGCCACCCACGACTCGACTGCGCCGACGGGTGGATCGTCAGCCGCCAGCCAACCAGCAACGCCGTCCAGGTCTGCTTCCAGCGCTCCGCAATCGGCCAATGCCTGCTTCGTTCTGGTCCGCGTCCAGCCCATCCACCACTGCAGGTCCACAGTCGTCGCCGGGCCGAATCGCTGGAGCCACCGGCCGGCCAGCTCACCAGCCGCCTGTCGCGGGTCGAGTTCTCCGAGTCCGCCCGGCAGCCAGGATTCGGCTTCGGCGTACCGGTAAGCGCCGTTGATCCAGCTGCTGGGCCGGCCTCTCAACATCTGGCCGCCGAAGCCGAGAATGTAGAGCACGCGGGTGTGGGCTGACTGCACCGCGGCGTACGACTTGCCAGGCGCCAGATGCAGCTGCTGGCGCAATGCGCCTGCTCGCTGCCCGATCTCCCGGGCGGTGCTGGGACCGTGCTCGCGAATATCCGCGAGCACCTGCGCCTCTGCCTCGGCCAGCCACATTTCCGGATCCTCGACTCCGGCTGCAGCCAGCAGCTGGGAGGTGCGCCGGCGCTCGTTGGCAAGCAGATCGCGAGTTGCAGCAGCGTGCATCAGTCGAGCGACCTGCGGGGTGACTACCCATAGGGTCCGGCGCATGCCGTGGTGCCGGATCAGACTGCGATCGGTGTACAGCGCCTGCTCCACTGCCTCGATCGAGGGATGAACCATTCGCGCCATGGCTGACAAGAACACAGTGACCGGATCGGAAGAATGCAAGGCCACCAGATCGTCAGCGATCTGCGGAAGCTCGTCGGTCCGGGTACGCGGCAAGAGCAGGTGCCGCTCGGCGAGGCGAGCCCGTCGCTCCTCAGCGCCTATGTGCACGCTCACGCCTCGACGTTAGCGACCAGCAGAGGGTCGTGCGCTGACACATTCCCTGAAAACCTCACTCCAGAGGACCGATAGCGGCGCGACACGCCGATAGTCGGTGCGGCTGGCGTGAGGTTTTCAGGGATTGCTCGAGTGTCTGATCAGCCGCAGATGGCGCCGACGTTGGCCGAGCGGACGAGCTTGACGTACTTGGCAAGGACGCCGCGCGGCGCCGACCGCGGCGTCGGAGTCCATGCTTCGCGTCCGGGCCCGCAATTCCGCAGCGTCGAGGGTCACGTCGAGCAGGCCATTTGCGACGTCCAGAACGATCTCGTCGCCGTCCTGGAGGAAAGCGATGGGACCACCATCGGCGGCCTCGGGCGCAATGTGCCCGACGCAGAGGCCAGTCGTACCGCCCGAGAACCGACCGTCGGTGATCAACATCACCTCCTTGCCGAGCCCGGCGCCTTTGATCGCGGCAGTGATGGCCAGCATCTCGCGCATCCCGGGGCCGCCTTTGGGCCCCTCGTATCTGATCACCACGACGTCACCGGCCGTGATCGTGCCATTCTCCAGAGCATCCATCGCCGCTCGCTCGCCGTCGAAGACGCGCGCCGTGCCCTTCCACACTTCGGTATCGAAGCCGGCACTCTTCACCACGGCACCTTCAGGAGCGAGTGACCCACGCAAGATCGTGATACCGCCGGTGGGGTGAATCGGGTTGTTCAGTGCGCGGACGATCGTTCCGTCCACATCCGGCGGGGCGATGTCGGCGAGGTTCTCCGCCATGGTCTTGCCGGTCACCGTGAGGCAGTCTCCGTTGAGCAGGCCCGCATCGAGCAGGGCCTTCATCACGACCGGCACCCCGCCGACCCGATCGACATCGTTCATCACGTACCTGCCGAAGGGCTTGAGGTCACCCAGGTGGGGCACCTTGCGGCCAATGCGCACGAAGTCGTCAAGACTGAGATCGACCTCGGCCTCGTTCGCGATCGCCAAGAGATGCAACACCGCGTTGGTGGAGCCGCCGAACGCCATGGTGACGGCGATGGCGTTCTCGAATGCTCCCTTCGTCAGGATCTGCCGCGCAGTAATGCCCTGCCGCAGCATCTCGACGACCGCAATTCCGCTCTTCCGCGCGAAACCGTCGCGGCGACGATCCACTGCCGGCGGCGCCGCGGAACCGGGCAGTGACATGCCGAGCGCCTCCGCGGCACTCGCCATGGTGTTGGCGGTATACATGCCTCCACACGCGCCTTCCCCCGGACATATCGCCTTCTCGATCTTGCTGACATCCTCGCGGCTGATCAGTCCCCTCACGCAGGCCCCGACCGCCTCGAACGCGTCGATGATCGTGACCTCCTTGTCACCGACGAAGCCTGGCATGATCGAGCCGGCGTAGAGGAAGACCGAAGCAAGATCAAGACGAGCGGCGGCCATCAGCATCCCCGGCAGCGACTTGTCACAGCCGGCCAGGAGCACTGAGCCATCCATCCGCTCCGCCAGCATGACCGTCTCCACAGAATCGGCGATGATCTCCCGGCTCACCAAGGAGTAGTGCATGCCCTCGTGGCCCATGGAGATGCCGTCAGAGACCGAAATGGTGCCGAATTCCAGTGGATAGCCGCCCGCCGCATGCACCCCGTCCTTGGCTGCCTTGGCCAGCCGATCAAGGGACAAGTTGCACGGGGTGATCTCGTTCCAGCTCGAGGCGACGCCGATCTGCGGCTTGGCCCAATCCTCATCACCCATACCGACAGCTCGGAGCATGCCACGCGACCCGGTGGCCTCCAGGCCGTCTGTGACGACCCGCGACCGGGGCTTGATGTCAACGCTGTTGCCGGAGGTCGGGCTCGGCTTGCTCACTACTTGGGCGCTCTGCTGAGTCATGGCGGTCAATCTAGCCCCACCGCGCTCGCGAGACCCGAGTCAGGGGGCGGCAGCGAGGGCCGGCCGGGTGCGGGTCGTGACGACGAGCTGCCAGGCCAGACCGACGACCAAGATCACGCCCAAGATCGGGCCGAGGTTGGCCACCACCTGCTGCAGGACGTCGAACTGCCGCTCTCGACCACCGCCGTACGGGAGCACTGCGAGTGGCAGGCACACGCAGACCCAAATCACCCACAAGCCGCCGACGTAGCGAGCCCAGCGAGGTACGCCAGGTGACAGCACGGCCATCGCCATGGGCAGGATCCAGACATAGTGATGGGTCCATGACAGCGGCGATGCCAGGCAGGTCGTCAGGCCCACAAGCGCGATCGCAAAGACCTTCTCATCGTTACGCCACCAGTGGGCGGCCACGAGGCAGCCCAGCACCGCCAGGACTCCCGATACCGCGAGTCCCAGCAAAGTCGTCGTACGCGAGGAGTCACCGAGCCGAAAGAAGACTCCGAGCAGCGACTGGTTGCCGGCGTACAGCGGCGAGGCGGTACGCGTGTCGCCGCCAGAAAGCCCTCCGAAGAAGACCAACGTCTCGCGGAACAGCAAGATCGCGCCGATGCCGGTGAACACGGCGAAGCTGATCATCGCAGTAATCGCGACCCGGGCCTTGCCGATCAAGAACGCAAAGAGCACGAAGAGCGCCGGCGTCAGCTTGATTGCCGCAGCAAAGCCGATCAAGGTGCCCTGCGGAATTCGCCTGCGCTCCCCCGGCGCGTCCGGCAGCAGATCGGCAACTACCAGTGCCATCAGCATGGTGTTCACCTGGCCGTACCCCAGCGTGGTCCGGATCGGCTCGACAGCAAGCACCACCGCAATGCCGATGAGCCCAAGCTTCCATCCCCGTGGTGCGCCGCAGCGTTTCAGCACCGACTGCTGGGCCCAGACCAGTCCGCCGGACCAGACCACCTGCCAGAACGCGTACGGCCCGAAGGCCAGCGGGGTCATCAAGATCGCCGCAATCGGCGGATAGATGAAATAGAGGTTCCAGAACGGCGTCGTCGTCGCGAAGATGTCCTTACCGGCCAGCATGTCCTTGACCGCGTACACGTAGACCTGCAGGTCGATCGTCGACGGCTGCCAGGGGATCAGCTTTCCGTACTGGATGATGTAGGGCAAGATCAACAGCGCGACTGCGAACGGCGGCAGGAACTCCACCGCCGCTCGAGACAGCCGCCGGCTGATCGAGAGGGATGTTGCCGGTGCCGAACTGGTCGGCAGGCTCACGCGCCCGCCTGGATCTGGCTATACACCGAGTCCAGTTCACCATCCGGCGCAACACCACTGTTGACCAGCATGCCGAGACCCGGCTCGTCGGCGTACCGCGGAACGACGTGCACGTGGAGGTGAAACACTTCCTGACCGGCCGCCTCCCCCGATGACGACAACACGTTGATCCCGTCCGCAGCGAGGCGCTGCGTCAGCAGCCGTGCCACGGCGTCTATGGCCGGAGCGATCTCGGGCAAAGTACCCGGCCCGGTGAGCATGTCTGGCACATGTCGTTTCGGTACCACCAAGGCGTGGCCGCGATGCCATGCGCCGATGTCGAGGAAGGCCACAGCTCGCTCGTCCTCGTAGATTCGCCGGGAGGGCAGCTCCCCAGAAATGATCTTGCAGAAGATGCAGTCGGCGTCGAACGCTTCGGTCTCAGGCGTCTCGAGGGGCGTCATGTGATGATGTTCTCCAGTTCCTTGCCGGCGGCGAAGCGGCCCAACTGAGCCGCGATGAGTTGGTCGGCGCGTGGGAAGAAGGCGCTGCTGGGCCCGCCCACGTGGGGTGAGATCAGTACGCCCGGCGTACGCCACAGCGGATGCTCGGGAGGCAGCGGTTCCGGATCGGTGACGTCCAGGGCTGCACGGATCCGGCCGGTCGAGGTCTCGGCCAGCAGCGCCTCGGTGTCGACGAGCTTGCCGCGCGCGACGTTGACCAGCACGGCTCCATCGGGCAGCGAAGCGAGTTCCCGGACCTCCGATCATGCCCTCGGTTTGCGGCGTGTGCGGCGCCACCAGGAAGGCCACATCGGCGTCGGGCAGCAGCTCCGGCAGGTCATCGATCGCGTGCACCGGGACCGGCTCGGTACGTGGCCGGCGCGCGACCCTGGTCACCGAAGCCACCTCGAAACCGGAAAGCCGGCGCTCGATCGCGGCGCCGATGTGGCCATAGCCGATGATCAGCACCCGCTGATCCGCCAGGGAAATGCCCAGCCGCAAGGACTCCCAGATGCCGCTCGACTGATTGCGCGCATAGTGATCAAGATGTCGCCCGCTTGCCAGTGCGAGAGCGACGGCCAATTCAGCGGTGCTCGTGTCATGAACCCCAGCTGCGTTACACAAGACCACGCCTTCCGGCACGTGCGGCAAGAAGTTCTCAACGCCAGCGGTCAAGGTCTGGATGACCTTCAGCCGCTTCATCTCAGCGACCCGGTCCAGGACCTCTTCGCCCTTCAGATACGGCAGCACGTAGAACTCGACGTCGGCGATCGAATCCGGCCAGCTGTCACCGTCAGCGCGATAGACGTCGACTTGGATTCCGTCGGGGATTCCACCGAGTCGACGCTCGGCTTCCTCAACGCTCGCGTACGGCAGCCAAGCGATCCTTTTCGTTTCAGGCACGGAGTTCAGTGTCCCGCTGTCGGCGCGAGCGCGGGGTGGCGTACCGGAAAACCTGCCGCCTCTATCGCCGTTTTTACCTCGGCAATCCGCAGTGTCCCGAAGTGGAATACGGTCGCGGCGAGTACGGCGTCGGCGCCGGCGGCGATCGCCGGAGGGAAATCCGCGGCCTGTCCGGCGCCGCCGGAAGCGATGAGCGGCACGTCTACCACGGCACGCACGGCGCTGATCATCTCCAGATCGAAGCCGTCGGTTGTGCCGTCGGCATCCATCGAATTCAGCAAGATCTCGCCCACGCCCTGCTCGACCCCGCGACCAGCCCATTCGACCGCGTCCAGGCCTGCGGCTTTCCGCCCGCCATGAGTGGTCACTTCGAAGCCGGACGGAGCCCAGTCAGCGCGGCGGGCGTCCACCGAAAGGACCAACACCTGGTTGCCGAACCTGCGAGTGATCTCCCCGATCACCTCGGGCTTGCGAATTGCCCCGGTATTGATCGCGACCTTGTCGGCGCCGGCGCGCAGCAACATGTCGACGTCCTCGACCGAGGTGATCCCGCCACCCACCGTCAGAGGAATGAACACGGTCTCCGCCGTCCGGCGCACCATCTCGAGCGTGGGCTCCCTGCCCTCGGCCGAGGCAGAGATGTCGAGAAACGTCAGCTCATCCGCCCCTTCGGCGTCATAGTAGGCAGCTAGCTCTACCGGATCGCCCGCGTCCCGCAGCGCCACGAAGTTGACGCCCTTCACGACCCGGCCGCCGTGCACGTCCAGGCACGGGATGACACGAACAGCGACCGTCACGACGAACACTCTAGAGGCCCGCACCACGCACTGGGACAGTGCCGAATATCGGGCAACGGCTGACAACCTGCACCTCTCGCAGGCCAGCATCTGCTTGTTGTCAGCACTTTCTTCGCGGGCCTTCCGGTGCCTGAGCGTGTCTGGCGGTTGCGGCCCATTACGCTGACGATCATGCCCCGAGCTCGATGACGAGTTCCTTGCGCTGCCCCTGAAGGCGCTGAGCGATGCCGCCCTCTCCAAGGCGAAAGAGCAGGGATGCAGCTACGCCGAGGTGCGCGTCGAGCGGATACGCGCGGCATACCGCAGCTTCCGTGATCATGCTCTGGACACGACCGCCGACAGCGAGCTCCTCGGTGTGTCTGTTCGGGTCGTGCACAACGGTGTGTGGGGGTTCGCGTCGGACATCACGCTGTCAACCGATGCGGCGGCTCGGCTGGCTGAGCGTGCCATCGCAACGGCAAAGGTTTCCCGTCCACTGACTCCGGCTTCAGTCGAGCTGGCCGATGAGGACTTGTACGCCGAAGCGGCCTGGGTGTCGGCGTATGAGGTCGACCCGTTCGAGGTCGACGAAACCACCAAGACGGGCCGCATGCTCGCACTCAACGAAGCGTTGCTTGCGGCGCCCGGCGTCAGTCACGCCAACGCAATGCTCGGCTACGTCCACGAGAACAAGCACTTCGCCAACCTCGCGGGCACCAGCACCACTCAACAGCGGGTCCGGATCCAGGCGCATCTGACCGCGGTCAGTGTTGGTGATCATGGTTTCGCGACAATGCGAAGTTTGGCTCCGCCGACCGGGCGTGGCTGGGAGTACCTCACCGGCAACGGCTGGGACTTCGACGCCGAGGTGGCCGAGATGCCTGAGTTGCTGGCTGCCCAGGTCGCCGCGCCGTCGGTCGAGGCTGGGCACTACGACCTCGTCATCGATCCCAGCAACCTGTTCCTCACTATTCACGAGTCGATCGGGCATGCCACCGAGCTCGATCGGGCACTCGGGTACGAGGCGGCGTACGCAGGCACCTCCTTTGCCACGTTCGATCAGCTGGGCACTCTGCACTACGGCAGCGAGGTCATGAACGTCACGGGAGATCGCCTCGTCGATCATGGCTTGGCAACCATTGGCTACGACGATGAAGGGGTCGGTCAGCAGCAGTTCGACCTGATCTCGGGCGGGATTCTGGTGGGGTATCAGCTGAACCGACAAATGGCTGCGGAGAAAGGCTTCGGCCGCTCGAACGGATGCGCTTTCGCGGACTCTCCGGGCCACATCCCGATGCAGCGTATGCCGAATGTCTCGCTGCAGCCCGCTGCCGAGGGCCCGAGCACCGAAGAGCTGATCTCCGACGTGGACGACGGCATTTACATTGTCGGAGACAAGTCCTGGTCGATCGACATGCAGCGCTACAACTTCCAGTTCACCGGACAGCGGTTCTTCAAGATCGACAAGGGCAGGTTGGGCGGCCAGTTGAAGGATGTGGCGTATCAGGCCACGACGACCGATTTCTGGCGGTCGATGGAGGCGGTCGGGAATGCCGAGACCTACGTCCTGGGTGGCGCCTTCAACTGCGGCAAGGGGCAGCCCGGGCAGATCGCGCCGGTGTCGCATGGCTGCCCTTCGGCACTGTTCCGCAGGGTCAATGTGCTGAACACCCAAGCCGAAGGAGGTCAGCAATGAGCGGGCGGCCGCAGGACCTTGTCGAGCAGGCGCTCGGCGCCGCGACCTTGCCGTGCGTTAGCTGGGTGACCGAACGCACCGAGGCCAACCTGCGCTGGGCCAACAATGGCTTGATCACCAATGGTGAAATGCGCAGCAGGCGACTCACCGTGAACGCAATTGCCGAGGTCGAGGGCGGAACAGCGTCCGGCACCGTCAGTCAGGAGATTGCCGGAGCGGACGAGGTTGGCGCGGTGGTGGCCGCCGCCGAACGTCTGGCTCGCACCGGGCGGCCCGCAGAGGATGCGACGCCGCTGGTGGAGAACTACGCCAGCGACGACCTGTGGGTAGAGCCGCCGGAGACGACCAGCATCGAGGTGCTTGATCAACTGGCGAAGGGGTTGGGCGATGCCTTTGAGCGAGCCGAGACAGCGCGGCAGCTGCTGTTCGGCTTCGCCGAACATGCTGTGGAGACCACGTATCTGGGCAGCAGCACGGGGTTGCGGCGCCGGGGCGTGCAGCCGACGGGCCGGCTCGAACTCAACGCGAAAACAGCTGATCGTGCGGCTTCGGCTTGGTTGGGGCGTACGACTCGCGATTTCCTGGACGTCGACGTTGCCGAGGCTGCGGAAGAACTGAACACGCGCTTGGGTTGGGCGCGGACCAAGGTTGAGCTGCCTGCAGGACGCTACGAGACTTTGCTGCCGCCAGGCGCTATCGCCGACCTGATGATCTATGCGTACTGGACAGCCAATGCCCGCGACGCGGAGGAGGGTCGCAACGTCTACGCCGCCGGCGACGGTACTACCAAGATCGGGCAGCGGCTGACAAAGCTCCCGATCACGGTGCAATCCGATCCCCAGTATCCGGGGCTGGAAACCATACCGTTCGTCGCCTTCACCTCCTCGCTGGATGACACATCGTGGGCGTTCGATGGCGGGCTACCGATCACGGCCACGACGTGGATCGACAACGGGGTGCTGCACGAGCTCATCCGCAATCGCGGCCATGCAGCGCGCACCGGTGCGCGGGCGACTCCTCCGGTCGACAACTTGATCATGAATGGCGGCGGCACGGCCAGCCTCCAGGAGATGATCTCGAGCACCCGACGCGGGTTGCTGCTCACCTGCCTGTGGTACATCCGCGAGGTCGATCCTGAGCGGCTGCTGCTGACCGGGCTCACGCGCGACGGGGTCTATCTGATCGAGGACGGCGAAGTGGTTGGGGCGGTCAACAACTTCCGTTTCAACGAATCTCCGATCGAGCTCTTGGGCCGGATTACCGAAATCGGTGTGGCGGAGCTGACCTTGTGCCGGGAGTGGAACGACTACTTCAACCGCACGATCATGCCCACCATCAGGGTGCCCGACTTCAACATGTCGACCGTCAGCCCGGCCTCCTGATTCGATCCGCGACCATTGGTTTCCGAGACGAGGGCGTCGATAGTCGGTTACGGGAGATCGGCGCCAGTGAGGTCGTCGCCCTCGTCGGCGTCCATCTCGGGGGCGTAGCTGACGACGCCACGTCGCATCGAGCGCACCAAGTGGCGGGCAGTGTCACGGAGATCGCCCGGGCCAGCGGCGTCGGCGATCTGTCCGGCGAAATCAGCGACCTGGCGGATCCACCGGACGAAGTCCCCGGCAGTGAAGTCGCTGCCGTGCAGGACCGCGGACAGCGTCCTGCCCGCGGCCCATCCGTGCGCCGCCTCGCTGAAGCCGATATCTGGTTCAGGTGCTCGCTCCAGCCGAGCATCACGCTCGACCAACGACACCTCGTGCCAGATCCGTCTTACTTCGATCATCACGGCATTGCTCCGGGCATCGGGCATTCGTGGCCGGCGGCCGGCCTCGTCACTCCTGCGAGCCTCGAAAACCAGCGATGCCAAGATCGCGGCCAGCTGCGGATGGGTGAGACCATCAAAGACGCCGGCGCGAATGCACTCGGCTGTCACCAGATCCAGCTCGGCGTAGATCCGAGCAAGCATCCTGCCGTGTTCGCTGACATCACGGCCTCCGTCTCCGGTGAGATAGCCGAGCGACTCCAAGACCAGACAGATCTTGTCGAAGTGATTGGCGATCGTGTTACTGCGCGAGTTCATCCGGGCTTGGAGCCGCGTCGTTTCCCGTTCCAGCCGGAGCGCGCGCTCGGCCCAGCGCGCATGGGTCTCGCGTTCCGGGCAACGGTGGCACGGATGGTGCTGCAATGCCGCGCGACGTTGCTCGATGTGGCTTTGAGTCTCCGGGTCGACACCGACCTGCCGGCCGCGTTTGCCATCAAGATCAATCTCGCTGAGCCGAGCGCGGAGGGCGGCGGCCAGGTTGCGCCGGGAAGCTGTATCTTTCGGGTTGAAGTGCTTGCCGATCTTCATCCGGCCACCGAGTGATGGCGGGATGGGAAAGTCGGTGAGCGAGAGCCGCCGGACGTGGCGTTCCTCGGTGAGCACCAGCGGTCGGGGAGATTGATGATCATGGCGAACGCCCGGATCAATGATCACGGCCCACCCGTGACTTTTTCCGCTGGGCACCCGGATGATGTCGCCTGGCTTCAGCATCGACAAGGTCTGCAGCGCTTCAGCGCGACGATCCGAGCGCCGCTCACGGGAAGCCGACGCCTCGAGATCGGCAACCTCTGCCCGCAACCGCGCGTACTCACCGAAGTCACCGAGCTCGCACTCCGCTGCCGCCCAATAGGCCGCGATGTGCCCCTCGTTCTTGGCCAGGGTGCGTGCTGCGCCGACCACCGAGCGGTCGGACTGAAACTGCGCGAACGACTGCTCCAGCAGCGTACGGGCACGCTCCCGCCCGACGCTTGCGACTAGATTGACCGCCATGTTGTAGGTCGGGGAGAAGGAGGATCTGAGAGGATAGGTACGCCGAGACGCCAGGCCGGCCACAGCGCGCGGATCCACGCCAGGTTGCCACAACACGACTGCGTGTCCTTCAACGTCGATTCCGCGACGCCCCGCCCGTCCAGTCAGCTGCGTGTACTCCCCCGGTGTCACGTCGGCATGGGTTTCGCCGTCGAACTTGACCAGCTTTTCCAGCACGACTGACCGAGCGGGCATGTTGATGCCCAACGCCAAGGTCTCCGTGGCGAAGACAACCTTGATCAGCCCACGTACGAAGGCTTCCTCCACGCACTCCTTGAATGTGGGCAGCATGCCGGCGTGATGTGCGGCCACTCCCCCGCCCAGAGCCTCGGCGAAGCGGTCAAAGTCGAGCGCGCGCAAATCGCCGTCAGAAAGTCCGACGACATGCCGCTCGATGATCGCCGCGATCTGCTGGCGTTCGGCCGTCGTGGTCAGCCGAACCCCCGACTCGAGCAGTTGCCGGACCGCCGCATCGCAGCCAACGCGGGAGAAAATGAACACGATCGCCGGTAAGAGCGCCTCGTCGTCGAGCAGCTCGACCAGTTCGGGGCGGCTCGGCACCCGCAGCGAGCGAGGCCGGTGGCCGCCGCCGGCTTGGCGGGACCGATGAGCCGCACCTCCGTACGCGCCGCTGCCATAGCTCACACTTCTCCGGCCGCGGCCACTCTTGCCGCGCGGGCGGCGAGCATCGTCACGGACAAACCGCGACTCCTCTCGCGCAATCTTGATCAGCGCCGGGTTGACCTCCGACTTGGCTTCACCTGGCTCTTCAAGCGCAGTGGGCGCGAGACCGGCAAACAAATCGTGCAAGTTGGGCCCGACCAGGACGTGCTGATACAGCGGTACCGGCCGCCGTTCCGAGACCACTACGGCCATCTGGCCGCGCACCTCAGACAGCCACTCCCCGAACTCCTCGGCATTGCTCACCGTCGCCGAAAGCGCGACCAGCTGAATGGAGTCCGCCAAGCCGATGATCACTTCTTCCCAGACGGCACCTCTGAAGCGATCCGCCAGGTAGTGGACCTCATCCAGCACCACGTACGCGAGATCTGCCAGCGTGGACGACCTCGCGTAGATCATGTTCCGGAGGACTTCGGTGGTCATCACGACGATGGGCGCCTCCGAGTTGACTGACGTGTCGCCGGTGAGCAGCCCGACATTCCCGGCGCCGTGCCGCCGGACGAGGTCGGCGTACTTCTGGTTCGACAACGCCTTGATCGGCGTGGTGTAGAAGCATTTGCGGCCATTGCTGAGTGCCAGGAATACCGCGAACTCCCCGACGATGGTCTTGCCTGCCCCGGTCGGTGCGGCCACCAGCACTCCCGAGCCCGCCTCGACGTAGGCGCATGCTTCGCGCTGGTAGTCGTCGAAGGCAAAGGGATACCCGTCAGCGAAGGCCGCAAGCAACGGTGTGCTCTGCCTCTGCCGAAACCGCGCGTACGCCTCGGCCGGGCTGACTGATTCAGAGTTGGGCGCTACGGGGTCGATCGAGGGGTCGGCCATGATGCGCCCAAGTTACCCCGGAACCAACCGTGAGCTTCGAGCGTCAGCATGCGCGAGAAGCTCCCGAACTAAACGCGTGGTACGAAGACCGGCACGGCGCGTGGCACCGAGCAGACTCGCAGCGGCGCAGCGCCGAGCATTTCGCCATCGCCGAATCCGACCAGCCCGGGCCCCTCGATCATCACGTCGCTGACCCGTAGCTGCTCCACGCATGGATCCCGGACGAACCTCCCTGAATACATCTCGGGGAACAGTCTCAGTAACTTCAGCCTGCTGACCGGATGAATGATCGTGACGTCGAGCAAACCGTCGTAGGGGTCGGCATTCGGGCAAATGAGCATTCCGCCGCCGTAGGATCTGGTGTTGCCAACCGCCACCAGCATTGCCTCCTGCTCCCGCACCTCACCGTCAAGGGTCAGCCGGTAGTGCAGGGGCGAGAACACCCTTAGCTCCGCCATCACGGCCAGGGCGTAGCGAGCCGAGCCTCGGGGCCAGGGCATCTGGTTGGCCCGGCGATTCACCAGCGCGTCGAAGCCCGTCGCGAGTACCGCACCCACGTAGGTGTCGCCCACCCGAGCAAGATCAATGGGGCGGGCGTAGCCAGCGGCGATGACGCTCGCAGCTCCAACAGCATCGTGCGGGTCGAGGCCGATGCCGCGACACAGGTCGTTGCCGGTTCCGGCGGGGATCAGTCCAAGCGTGGTTCGGCTGCTGCCGGCCAGGTGCGCTGCTGCGGCAGTGTTCACACCGAGATGCACCAACCCGTCGCCACCCATCACCGCCAGTACATCCACACCGTCATCGAATGCATGGCGCGACATGGACTGCGCCTCGGCAAAATCACGACTCAGCAGGATCTGTAGCTCGGCGCCACCATCCCGTAACGTGCCGGCGACCTGCGGGAGCATTTCCAACGCGCGGCCCTTACCGGCGGACGGATTGACCACCAGCCTGATCTGGCGCATCACCTCTGGGGCTCGAGCCCGTCGTCATTACCCTCGGAGAGCTCCCGCAACACCTTGTCGTCGGCAACGCTCCGCTGAATGATCAGATCATCACCGGCCAGCGCCGCACGCTCCGCCTTGCGACGGTCCAGCACGTGCGCGATCACCTCTGCTGCGAGAAACAGCAGCGCCATCGGCAAGGCAACGGCAAGCATCGAAAACGGATCAGTGGATGGCGTGGCGACAGCACCGAACACGAAAGTGCCGAAGATCACCAGACTCCGATACTTCGCCATCTGCTTCGCCTTGATCACTCCGACGATGTTCAACATCAACACGATCAGGGGGATCAGGAAGCCAAGGCCGAAGACCAGCATCAGGCGCAGCAGGAAGGACAGATAAGCGTTGATGTCCTGCAGGTTGCTCACCCCGGCCTGGGTGAAGCTCAGTAGCACCGTGATGGCCTTGGGCAATACGACGTAGGCGACGATCACGCCCGCCACGAACATCGGGGTGGCGGCGCCGATGAAGATCAGCGTCCACTTCTTTTCCTTCACCAGCAGGCCGGGAACCACGAATGCCCAGAGCTGGTAGAGCCAGAAGGGTGCCGTAAGGATCACCCCGGCCAACGCCGAAACCTTCAACGACAAGGCAAGCGGCGAGGTCAGGTTGATGTTGACCAGGAGGGTGGTCGTATCCGGGTTCTTCACCTTCAGAGCCTCGATGGCTTGGAAGTACGGCTGCTGCAGGATTGTCCAAGAGGTCGTAGCGGAAGAACCACGCGACGATCATGCCCACCATGATCGCGAGGACCGAGACGATCAGCCGATACCGCAGCTCCCGCAGATGCTCGTACAGAGTCATCGTGCCGTCAGGTGGTACAGGTGGCGGCTTGAGCCACTTCAGGCTGAAGTGGATGGGCCGGCCCTTGATCGTCAAAGACACGGCAACTCAGGGCCTACGGTGAGGTGTCGTTGCGAACGTCGGTCCCGGAGGGATCTTGGTTGGCACGCGGCGGTTGCTGGTACGTACCGCTCGGAGGCTGGGGTGAGGCATTGGTCTGCGGCGGCTGCTGGTACTCGGTCACCGCCGGCGCACTCGGGCCAGGTGCGGGGTTAGGCGGCTGCGGCTGATTTTCCTCAGCCCTCAGGCCCTTGGTCTCTTCCTTGAACTCCCGAAGCGCTCGGCCGGTGCTCTTCCCCAGTCCGGCGAGCCGGGCACCGCCGAACAACAGCAACACGACGGCCAAGATGATCAACAACTCAGGAACGCCAAGACCGAGTACGAGCGGAGTCATGATTCCTCTTTCCTGCACGATTGTTGTCCGGGGGACGACCCCCCATGCCCCCCGAGGTTGTCGAGTCGGGAGGACGACCCCCGTACGCCCCCGAAGTCGATATCGGCCACTTCGCCAGTCATCCTACGTCGGGTATCCCTGATCAATCTGTGAAGAGACGATGCGATCCTCGGGCCAGTCGGCGAGGTAAGCGCGTTCTGGAATCTTGATCTGACTCACTAGGTCGGACAGCTCGCCGGCCCTCACGGCGAGCATGTCGAGCTCGCTGAAGAGGTCGCTGGTCTTGTGAGCGAGCCATACCGCGTAGCTGATGAGCATGATGGCGCCTGCCAACCCGATTGCCGCGAACACGATCACCCAGATCATCTAAGAACGATATCTCCCCATTCGCGCGCCGCGCGCTAACCGCGACCGACGTACCCTCGCGCAGCCCAGACGCGAGCCTGGATCGTGAACGGCCCCGGACCGAGGATGGCCAGGCACCCCGCACGCACGGCGGCCTGACGATCGCTGTCGGCCGACTCGAGGTACGCCCCCGCAGGTCCGACACCGAGGACGAATGGCCCCCACCACTCGGCGAACGTGTCGTGCGCCACGAGGACGGGCAGTGCGTCCTCCGCGACGTCGGTCAAGCCGGCCTCAGTCGTCAGCCCGGTGAGGTGTCCCTGATGCCCGCCCGCCATACGGGATTCATCGGGCGCATTGGGATCCAGCTCGTGCACGGCGGCCCAGAACGGCGCGAGAGGGGATTGCTTGCCTGCGTGATCCCAGACGCACGCCGCGACCACCCCGCCGTCGCGGGTGACACGCGCCATCTCGGCCAATCCCCGCGCCGGATCCTCCATGAAATGGACGACGAGCTGTGCTAGGGCCGCGTCGAACCTCCCGTCCTCGAACGGCAGCCTCTCCGCGGCCGCGACCTGTACCTCAATTCCGGGGTTTCGCTCCCGGGCGGCGGCCGCGAACTGTTCCGCCGGATCAACCGCCGCAACCGATGACGCCCCCAGACGTTTGACCAGTTCCGCGGTGAGGGCACCGGGCCCGCAACCGACGTCGAGTACGCGTTGGCCCGGCGTGACCCCTGCGAAATCGGCGAAGGAGGGCGCAAGCCCGACCGAGTACCGGCCCATGAAGCGGTCGTAGGCATCAGGCGAGGCGGCAAAGCGCACGATGAGACTCTAGGACAACCGCTAACGGGGGCCCGTGGCTGTCCCGAGCAGCACGGCGTACTGATCGAGAGCCTCGCGGGCCGCTTCGGCAGCCGAGCCTCCAGCGCCCTCCGGAGCGAGTACCCGCGCCCCGCCCTGCAGCCGCAGCAGCAGGCTGCGTAACCACGCTGGATCCGTTACGTGCAACGACACGATGAGGCCACCGCCGGGCCGGGTCGAGACTGACTCGGTCGGGTAGTACTCCGCCACCCATGCGGCCCATGGCTGTAATTCGAGCGTGACCACCGGAGCACCCCTGAGCGCCTCCCACCATCCGGTCGACAGATCCTTGAGCTTCACGTCGTGGGCCGCGACGTCGATCGAGGTGACCTCGACGGCAGCAATTCGATCCAGTCGAAAAGTCCGGAGCGCGTTGGCGGAGTAGCACCAGGCCTCGAGGTAGCCGTAGCCCTCCAGCACGAAGACGCGCAAAGGGTCGACCATGCGTCGGGTCGTCTCGGCCCGGGAGGCGACGTCGTAAGTGAGATCCAGCCGCCTACCGCGTTGCAGCCCGTCGTTCACCCGAGCCTGGATGTCGTCACGCGCGGCAGTGACGGCGACCGTGGCCTGGTCAATGGTCGGCACGTTCCCGGCGGCCGCTTCCAACTTCTTCAGGGCCCGGTCGACCGCATCGCGCTTGCCAGGTCCGGCGACCTCACGCAGGGTACGCAGCGCCAGCACCAGTGCAAGCGCTTCATCGGCTGACAGCCGCAATGGCCGCGTCAAGTAGTCGGCGTTGCTGAGGTGGATCACGCCCTCGCCATCCACCGCATCCATGTCGATGTCGATCAGGTCGCCAGGGGTCAGTCCGGGCATGCCGCACATCCAGAGGACACTCAGGTCCTCGCGCAATGTCTTGAGGCTGATCCCGAATGCCGCGGCGACCTCGGTCATGGCGACACCATCGTGTTCGCGTAGGTAGGGCACGAGACTGAGCAGCCGGCGCACCTGGGCTCGAGAGGTCACGCTGCACTCACCGACTCGGCGACGGCGGTCAGGCCGCGCACCACGAAATCGCGCAGCTCGGCAGGCTCGAGAACCACGACGTCGGCGGCATATTGGGTGATCTCTTCCGCTGCTGAGTGAAGATCACCAAACCGCACCGCGTACACCGCGAAGCCGGCTGGGAGCTTCACATCAGTGGTCGCGAGTTCACCGCGACGAGCCAGTGCCGGCGCCCTGCCCGCACGGATGGCAACCAGCGCGGTCTCGGTCGGCTCCCGCGGGGCGAGCGCTCGAGCGAGCCTGCGAAGATCAAGATCAACCGGCACCTGATACGACCCGGCTCGCGAGGTCCTCCTTGGCAGGGTGGTCATGCGCGAGAGCTTGAACATCCGGTTTGCGTCTCGGTCCACATCGCGACCGATCACGTACCAACGACCTTTGTACGAGGTCAAACCCCACGGTTCGAGCGTTCGCGGACTGCCGTCACGGTAGCTGAAGCTCACTCGGGCGCGGTCGAGCACCGCATTCCACAACACCTCGAATCCAGGTTCCGATGCCTGGACAGAGGGCTCCAAGGAGGCCAGCTGCGAGGTGTCGGGCTCTACGCCGGCCGCACGCAGCTTACTGATCGCGCTTCTGGTGGACTCGGCCATGCTCGCGTGCCGCCAGACGCGCGCGGCTACACCAACTACCGCGGCTTCCTCGGCGTCCAGGTCGATTGCCGGCAAGGCGAATTCGGAGGAGAGGATGCGATAGCCCGGTTCGTCATCGAAGAGTGGGTCGAAGCTGCCTACCTCGATCGGCACGCCTAGTGAACGGAGCTCGTCCTTGTCGCGCTCGAAGGTGCGCTCGAAGGCAGCATCGCTGAGATTGTGATAGCCCTCGACTGCTTCGCGAATCCGGCTCTTGGGAAGATAGCGGCCTGACACCAGCAAGCAGATCGTGAGGTTGAGAATTCTCTCGGTCTTGCGGGGTGCCATGGCGTGCGATCACTTTCTCACCGGAGCGTCGATGAGCACGGTACCAGCACATGTTTGATATCCCGGACGGCTCGACGCGCAGTGCGACACACGATCGGGCGACGGCTGATTCTGGCACCGGTGCAGGACGGTACGCCCCGAGCCCGACAGGTGATCTGCACGTAGGAAATCTGCGTACGGCGCTGCTTGCGTGGCTGTTTGCGCGATCGACCCGGCGCCGTTTTCTGCTCCGGATCGAGGATCTCGACATTCCACGGGTGCGGCCGGGAATCGCCGACCGGCAGTTATCCGATCTTGCCGCCTTGGGCATCGCCTTCGACGGTGAGCCCCTGGTCCAGTCGCAGCGACTGGCCGCGTACCGGGAGGCGCTGGCGAAGCTGACCGATCGGACGTACGAGTGCTTCTGCAGCCGTCGCGAGGTCGCTGAGGCAGCGTCGGCCCCGCACGGAAGCGTGACGCGATACCCCGGCACCTGCCGGAACCTGACCGAGACCCAGCGGAACCAGCGGCGACTGACCCGCCAACCTGCGCTCCGGCTACGAGCCGACGGTGCACAGCAGACCATCCGGGACGTACTGCACGGGCAAATCACAGCCGAGGTCGGTGACATCGTGCTGCGGCGCAACGATGGTGTGCCCGCCTACAACCTGGCGGTTGTCGTAGACGATGCGTACTCCGGGATCGACCAGGTCGTGCGCGGCGACGACCTCCTGCCGACTACACCCACCCAGGCGTTCCTCGCTGAGTTGCTCGGGCACGTTCCACCGATCTATGCCCACGTCCCGATGGCGGTGAACGCCGAGGGCCGACGGCTGGCGAAGCGCGACGGCCCGGTGACGCTGTCCGAGCTGGCGGCGGCAGGAGCGGAACCTGGCGCTGTTTTGAGCTTGATCGCGAAGTCCCTGAACTTGGCAGCCCCTGGCGAGCAAGCCTCCCTCGATGCGATGCTCGAACGCTTCGATCCCGGTCACCTGCCACTCGGGCCGTGGGTGGTGGTCCCTGAAAAGCTCACCCGAGCGGAGCGACTGGGTTGAGATTCCCGCGTGCGGAGTCCGCGCCGCCTCCCGCTGGAGTGAGGTTTTCAGGGGTCTAAGGTCAGCACGTGATCATTTGGGCTGACGGCACGGTCACCGGGCTGCGGGCATCGTGGAAGGGAGCCGTCGAACTCACGGTGGCGCGGCGTGACGCCGACGACGAAGAGGTACGCGCCCTCGCCTACACCGATCTCATGGCTGCGCCAGCTGTAGGCGACCGTGTGCTGTTGAATGTCGCGGCATTGGAACGCGGGCTGGGCACCGGCGGCTACGCGCTGGTCATCGCGGTGTTGGACGCCGAGGGCCACGTGACTGCGCAACCACCCCAGCCGAGCGGGCACCTCGTGAAGGCGCGTTATCTGCCGCTGCAGGCCATGGTCGCCGGAGCCGATGAGCAGGGCTCGGCGTATCACGAAATCCTCGCCGATGCTGACTCGATCGATGGGATGCCGGTCGTCGTCGCCGACTTGCACTCAGCGCTTGCTCCCATCCTGCTCGCCATCGAGTACGACCGTCCCGGCACCCGCGTCGTCTACGTGATGAGCGACCAGGGTGCCTTGCCGCTCGCTTTCTCACGATCGGTGTCAGAGCTGCGCGCCAGCGGCATGCTCGCTGGAACTGTGACCGTCGGTCAGGCCTTCGGCGGCGACCTCGAGGCGGTGAGCCTGCACTCGGGCCTTCTTGCTGCTCGACTCGCGCTCGATGCCGAGCTCGTCGTTGTCACCCAAGGCCCGGGAAACCTCGGTACGGGCACTCGCTGGGGATTTTCCGGCGTGAATGCCGGCGAGGCAATCAACGCGGCCGCTATCTTGGGCGGCCGGCCGGTCGCCACCTTGCGGATCTCCGGAGCCGACTCACGCGAACGTCATCGCGGCGTATCCCATCACAGCCTGACCGCGTACGGACGGGTTGCCCTATGCCCGGCCGATATTGCAGTGCCGGATCTCACTGCTGACGGTTCACCCGCGATGACTGAGCTGGCCGACGCCATTGCTGCCGGCGTAGCGGAGCTGGCACGGCACCGGCTGGTGACCGTGGATCTCATTGGTCTACGAACGGTTCTCGCGGACTCGCCCATCCGTCTGTCCAGCATGGGCCGCGGCTTCGACGATGATCCCGGCTACTTTCTCGCCGCCGCCGCCGCGGGTCGGCATGCCGCGACCCTGCTCAATGCGTGACTGTGAGACCCGGATCGACGCTGGTGGCTGAGCTGCTACTGACCTTGCGTGAAGAGCAGGTCAACCACCAACACCAGGGTCTCTCCAGGCTTGACCGAGGGCGTGGCATTCCCATCCGGGTAGCCGTCCGCCGGCGGAACGACCAGAAGCACGCGGCTGCCAACCGTCTGATTGGCAAGGCCCTTCACCATGCCCGGAAGCAAGCTCGAGAGTTCCGTGGTGGCCGGCTTACCGCCGTACGTCTGCTCTAAGACCTTGCCGTCGCTCCACCGCACCCACTGGTAGTTGAAGGTGATGGTGTCATTCGCGCCAACCTTCTTGCCCTTGCCCTTGATCAGCGGCTGCACCTGGAGAGTGGTTGGTGGAGCGGATTCCGGAATGGTGATCTCAGGCCTGCCACCCTTGTCCGTCACCATCGGAAGGCCCGCCTTCGGCTGCACGGTCGTGCCCTCTGGACCAGGAAGCTGCACACCGACCACGTCGACAACGAAGATCAAGGTGTCGCCAACCTCGATGCCGGCCTGCGGATTGCCGCCCATCGGGTCGTAACCGTCCTTGCCGGGCATCGCGATTAGCACCCTGCTGCCCTGGTGCTGCCCGACCAGGCCCTTACTGAATCCAGGAACCACTTGGGCCAAGCTGAACCCGATCGGCTTTCCGGTACTGAACGATTCGTCGAACTTCTTGCCGGTCCGCCCGTTGACTCCGTAGTAGTTGACCTCCACGCTCTGGCCTTCGCCGATCACCGGGCCGCTGCCCGGGTCGAGCACCTTGGCCCGGGTCTTGTCGATCGCCCACGGCGAATCGACCTTGACCTTCGGCGTCTCATTGAAGCCACCTGTGACCTGCACCTTGTCGAGGTTGTCCGACGCCTTGATCGGCTTGGGCTTCGGGGTCTTCGAGGCAGAGGGTGTGGGTTCACTCGGCGTCGCCGAGGGAGAAGCGGCAGAGCTCGACGGGGATGCGGGAGGCGTCTCCGCCGCCTTGTCGTTGCCGCACCCGAACGAGCAACAGCAGCGACGAGGCGAGTCCGAGCATGATGACGGCCCTGAGCGGAGATGAACGCACCGGAGAAGGGTACTCTGTCCGATTGCTCGCTTCCGCTCGCGCAGGATTGCGCTCGGAAGCCGCTGCCTTCCTCCTCGCTCACGGACGAAGAACATGTCCGCTCGCTCAGTCGTCCAGGACAGCGGCGCGCAATCCTCGTCCGATTGCTCGCTTCCGCTCGCGCAGGATTGCGCTCGGAAGCCGCTGCCTTCCTCCTCGCTCACGGACGAAGAACATGTCCGCTCGCTCAATCGTCCAGGACAGCGGCGCGCAATCCTGAGGTTTACCCCGGAGAGCGGTCAGCCGCGCATGGAAGCGATCAGCCGCTCGACCCGCTCGTCGCTGGCGACGAAGGGATCCTTGCAGAGCACCGTACGCTGCGCCTGGTCGTTGAGCTTCAGATGTACCCAGTCGACGGTGTAATCGTGACGGCCTTCCTGGGCGGCTCGGATGAAGTCGCCGCGGAGCTTTGCTCTTGTGGTCTGCGGCGGCACTGCTTTGGCACGGAAAATGGCCGGATCCGTCGTGACCCGGGCAGCCAGACCGCGCCGCTCCAGCAAGGAGAACACGCCACGGGACCGGCGAATGTCGTGGTAGGCCAGGTCAAGCTGCGCGATCCGCGGGTCGGCGAAGCCGAGCTTGTGCTTGACCGCGTAGCGGTCGAGCAACTTGAGCTTGATCGCCCAATCGATCTCGGTATCGATGAGCGCGAGCTTGTCTTCCGCGACCGCCCGCAGCGTCCGCTCCCACAGATCCAGCACCCGATCAACAGTCCGGGTGCCGAGGCTCTCCCGGCGTACGAACTCCGACACCTTCTCGTAGTACTCGGTCTGCAGCTCCAGCGCCGAAATCCGCCTGCCATTGGACAGAGCTACCTTCACATGCCCTGAGCGGTCGCGGCTCATGTCCCGGATCGCGCGGATCGGGTTCTCCAAGGTGAAGTCCCGCATCGGGACGCCGGCCTCGATAAGCCGCAGCACCAGCTCGGCGCTGCCAACCTTCAGCAGCGTCGTCGTCTCGCTCATGTTGGAATCTCCAACTATGACGTGCAAGCGGCGGTAGCGCTCAGGGTCGGCGTGCGGCTCGTCACGGGTGTTGATGATCGGCCGGCTGCGCGTGGTAGCCGACGACACGCTCTCCCAGATGTGCTCGGCGCGCTGACTAACGCTGTATTCGGCACCTCGGGCGGTATGCAGCACTTTGCCGGCGCCACAGATCAGTTGCCGGGAGACCAGGAACGGCACCAGCACGTCGGTGATCTTGGAGAAGTCTCCGATCCGTGAGATCAAGTAGTTTTCGTGGCAGCCATAGGAGTTGCCGTGGCTGTCGGTGTTGTTCTTGAACAGGTAGATGTCGCCGGTAATCCCCTCGCTGGCGAGCCGATGCTCGGCGTCGACGATCAAGTCCTCCAGGATTCGTTCCCCGGCACGGTCGTGGTTGATGAGCTGTACGAGGTCGTCGCACTCGGCAGTCGCATACTCCGGATGCGATCCGACATCGAGATAGATCCGTGACCCGTTCCGCAGAAAGACGTTGCTGCTACGCCCCCAGGTCACGACCCGGCGGAAAAGATAACGCGCGACTTCGTCCGGAGTCAGCCGTCGCGTGCCGCCAGAGGTGCACGCGACGCCGTACTCCGTCTCAAGTCCGAAGATTCTGCGGTCCACTGCCCTCCTCTACGTGCGCGGCCAGTCTTTCCGCCAGCTCAGCGACCGGTTAGGTCCAATAACCCGCCGAGCTCCTCGCGGGTCAACTCCCGGTACTCCCCAACCTTCAGGTTCCCGAGCCGAACCGGTCCGATTCCGATCCGCGACAAACGACGAACCGGATGGCCTACCGCCTCCATGGTACGGCGCACAATGCGATTCCGACCCTCCTGCAATGTGATCTTGAGAATGGTCTTGTCTCCCGCGCTCGAAACGATCTTGACCGAAGTCGGCCGCACCGGCCCGTCCTCGAGGGTGATGCCGCGGCGCAATCGCTTCAGTGTCTGCTCGCTCACCACGCCTGCGACCTCAGCGATGTAGGTCTTCGACACCTCGTACGACGGATGCGCCAGCCGTTGCGCGAGGTCGCCGTCATTGGTCATGATCAATAGCCCCTCGCTGTCGGTGTCCAGCCGGCCGATGTGAAACAACCGCTCGTTGCGCAGCTGGCGCGTGTCAAGTAGGTCGGCGATCGTGCGCCGACCTTCTGGATCATCCATCGTGGCAATGACGCCGCGGGGCTTGTTCAACGCCACATATCGGTGTCGGCGCGGCGGTGGGATCCGAGCACCGTCGACGCGAATCACGTCCCGCTCGGGGTCGACCCGACGGCCCTGCTCGAGGACAACCTCGGAATTCACCTCGACGCGACCCTCGCTGATCAAGACTTCACACGCCCGGCGCGAGGCGATTCCGGCTTGGGCCAGGACCTTTTGGAGGCGTACGCCCGCTACAGGTTCGGTCACCGAGGTGGCTCGGGAACGCGGTCTTGCGCTCGCTTTTCAGGCCGGTTCAGTGCGCGCGGAACTTGCCGCGGCTTCCGCCAGCTGGCCCAGCTCGGCCTCCAGTTCGTCGACCTCGGGTAGCTGTGGAGCCAGCGGCGGCAGATCATCGAGCGTCCTCATGCCCATTCGCTCCAAGAAGTAACTCGTGGTGGCGAACAACACGGCCCCGGACTCGCGATCATGACCGGCCTCCTCGATCAGCCCACGGGCCAGGAGGGTTCTCATCACACCATCGACGTTGACGCCCCGTACCGCCGATACCCGCGCTCGCGAAATCGGCTGGGTGTACGCGACCACCGCCAGCGTCTCCAGAGCGGCTTGGGACAGCTTGGACTGTTGCCCCTCCAAGATGTACTGCGTGATGAGGTCCGCGTACTCCTCCCGGGTGTAATACCGCCACCCCCCGCCGACCTCGCGTAGTTCGAAGCCCCGGCCGGTCTCGGAGTAGAAGGCGACCAGTTCAGTCAGTGTCTCGGCGACGATGGACTCCGGTACCCCGACCGCCTGAGCCAGCTCGAACTCGGTCACTGGCTCGGCGGCGAGCAGCAACAGCGCCTCCAGCGCTCCCTGCCACATTTACCGAGCTGTCAGACTCCAGCTCGTCAATGGCCGAATTGGACTCTGGCAAGTCTGGTTCGTTATCGCTCATTCATCAGCTCTCGGGCGCATCGGTGGTCTCATCGAATTCGTCGGAGATCATCCAGTCTTCCTCCTCGCCGCCGGTCCATCGGACGGTGAGCTCGCCCAGCGGAGTCAGCTGCTCGAACGCCACGGCCCCGTCACGGAACAATTCCAGCAGCGCGAGGAATCGTGCCACCGTAACCAACATGGTGGATGAGTCGCTGGTCAGCGCCCGAAAGGTCATGGTCCGCTGGTGCCGTAGCCGATCCACGACCACCATGGCCTGCTCGCGCACGCTGACCGCAGGAGCGTGCATGTGGGCCAGCGACAGCACGCTGACCTGTTTCGGCGCCATCGCCTTCGTGGCCAGCGCCGCCAGACGGGCTGGGCTGATCGTCATGGTCAGCTCGGGCAGCAGCCGGGCGAAACGCGGCTCGATCCCGACGTCGCGAGGGAATCGGCGTCCCTGTGCCTGGAGTGTCGTCGCGATATAGCTGGCGACCCGCTGAAAGGCGCGATACTGCAGCAACCGCGCAAAGAGCAGATCGCGTGCCTCCAGCAGTGCGAGGTCCTCGGGATCCTCCACCTCGCCGGACGGTATGAGGCGGGCGGCTTTCAAGTCCAGCAGCGTCGCAGCGACTACCACGAAATGGCTCGTCTGATCCAGATCCCAGGCGCTGCCCGCCGCCTTGATGTGGGCGATGAATTCATCTGTCACCTGGGACAGCGCCACTTCGGTGATGTCCAGCTTGTGTCGGGAGATCAGTTGGAGCAGCAGGTCGAACGGTCCATTGAAGTTGTCGAGATGAACCTGGAAGCCGTCCGCCTTCGGCCGCTTCCGTCGAGTACGCGTGCAGCGCGCCGCGATCGGGAAGCGTCTGAGTCCTGCTCCACTTTCGCCGACAATTTCACAATCACGACGTCGACAGCCTGCGCACCAGCTCCGAGTCGTCCCCGCTCGCCTCAAGATCAGCGAGTATTGCAGCGATCGCCTCGCGTACGATGCGTCCCCGATCTACCGCCATACCGTGCCGAGCGCGCAGCGTCAGCCTTGCTTGCTCCAACGCCAGTAGCTCCTCGGCGCTGACGTACACGGTGATCTTCTCCTCATGGCGGACGCGCCCGGACACGCGGCCACCGTTGGTTTCCGTCGTAGCGCCGGCCAACGGTCGCGCATCCTCACTCCGGCTCTCGCCGTTTCCAGCTCGCAGGACCTCGGGAGCTGCAGCCAGGGCTATGCGACGCGGCATCGTGCGAGGACCTCAAGAGCCAGATTGCGGTGCGCCTCTGCTCCTGGGGAGGTCGGGGCGTACGTCGTGATTGGCTCCCCCGCCACCGTCGTCTCAGGGAACTTCACGGTGCGCCGGATGACAGTGTGAAAAACCTGGTCACCGAACGCCTGAACGACCCGTTCCAGGACCTCGCGGCTGTGCAGAGTACGCGGGTCGTACATGGTCCCCAAGATTCCCAAGATCTCCAGCCGCTGGTTGAGCCGGTCTTGCACCTTGGCGATGGTGTCGGTCAGCAACGCGATGCCTCGGAGTGCGAAGAACTCACATTCCAGCGGCATGAGCACCCGGTCGGCGGCGGTCAGTGCGTTGATCGTCAGCAGCCCGAGCGAGGGCGCGCAGTCGATGAGGATGACGTCGTAGCGGCTCCTCACCGCCTCGAGCAGCCGCAGCAAGGTCTGCTCCCGCGCCACCTCCGAGACCAACTGGATCTCGGCCGCCGACAAGTCGATATTGCTGGGCAGAATATCCAGACCGGGCACGTTGGTTTGGCCGATGACCTCATCGATCGAGATCCCCTGGCCCATGAGCAGGTTGTAGATGCTGGCAGGAAGGGTGTGGGGATTGACACCCAAACCGACCGAGAGCGAACCCTGCGGATCGAAGTCCACCAGCAGGACGTGCCGGCCGAGCTCGGCGAGCGCAGCGCCCAGATTGATGGTCGTTGTGGTTTTCCCCACACCTCCCTTTTGATTGCACATGGCAATGACCAGGGCAGGTCCGTGCTCGGTCAGCGGCGGAGGTGTGGGCAGGTCGGGCCATGGACGCCCTGTGGGGCCGATCAGCGGTTTGCGATCGGCCGGCAGCGCCACATCCTCCGGGGGCGGAGGCACCACGAAGGTCTCATCGACCGCAGCGCTCTGCTCAGCGCGAAACAGCGCCTCGATGTCGTTGGCGTCGAGATAGTGCTCGTCGGTTAGGTCAGCTACCACGCTGCGCGAGGATCCCACGCCGTTGGTGCCGGCGGGAACGAGAGGGGTCGAATCGGCAGGGGCGAAATTAGGCGGACCAGAATGAGGTGGGCCGGAATGAGGTGGCCAGAATGAGGCTGGCCAGAATGAGGCTGGGCCCCGCCACCCTCATCGCGTTCCTGCATTGTTCCCTTCCTTTGGGCCCTCACTTGGGCCTTCCTCTTGGGCCCCTTCGGGGCATCCTCCTTGCCGGACAACGCGACATAGCGGTGGGTGCGCTTCGCCGCAGCTTAATGCCACCGAGCGGCGATTTGTCGACACGACACTAATACGCGCGAGGGTGGGAAGTAAGGAAGACTTCCCGCAAGTGATCGATGGTTACCAGGGTGTAGATCTGCGTCGTGGTGACCGACGCGTGACCCAGCAGCTCTTGGACGACCCGGATGTCCGCTCCACCATCCAACAGGTGGGTCGCGTACGAATGTCGGAGGGTATGCGGCGACACATCGGCTGTGATGCCTGCTTTCTCAGCGACGGATCGCAGCACCGCCCATGCGCTCTGCCTCGAGAGCCGAGCACCTCGGGTGTTGACGAACAGCGCAGCAGTTCCCCGGCCACGCCCGGTGAGCGCTGGCCGCCCGCGCACCAGGTATGCATCCAGCGCAGCACGCGCGTACGAGCCGACGGGAAGACACGTTCCTTGCCCCCCTTGCCGAGCACCCGCAGTCCCGGCGCTGGATCACCAGCCGGCGTCCGGACCAGCCGGCTCACGTCATCGACGTCGAGCACCACTGCCTCCGAAATCCTCATGCCGGTCCCGTAGAGCAACTCCAACAGCGCGGCGTCACGGACACCGACTTCGCTGTCGGTCGCCGGGACCGCAAGCATCGCCTGAACCTGTTCCAGGCTCAATGCCTTCGGGAGACGTTTGGGCGGCTTCGGCGGCCGGATGACCCTTGCCGGGTCCTCATCGGTCAGCCCTTCTGCAGCAGCGAAGCGGTGCATGCTGCGCACCGCGATAACGGCGCGGGCGACGCTCGCATTCGCCAGCGGCGTTTCTGCCCAGCCGTTCCCGTCCGGCTCGGCTATGCCCTCGCGCAGCCGTGCTGCGTAGCTGCCGATCATCGCGCTGGTCACCTCAACCGGATCGGTGACACCATGCTCGGCAAGGTAGTCGGTATAGCGGTGCAGGTCACGACGGTACGCGGCGACCGTGTGTCGGGACATACCGCGCTCGACGGTGAGGTGGTCGAGGTAGGTCTGCATCAGCCCGACCAGTGTCGAGGAATCAGCCGAGGACGTCGGCCAGCTCCCGATGCTGCAGCCCGTGCGCTTGCGCGACCGGGCGCATTGGTGATCATGCCGTCGTGAGTGTTCAGCCCAAGCGCCAGCGCAGAATCGGCCCTGAGCGCGTCCCGCCAGCCGCGATTGGCCAAGCTGAGCGCGTACGGCAGGGTGACGTTGGTCAGCGCGTAGGTCGAGGTGTTGGGCACCGCACCAGGCATGTTGGCCACGCAGTAGAACACCGAGTTGTGTACCCGGAAGGTGGGCTCGGCGTGCGTGGTCGGCCGGCTGTCCTCGAAGCAACCCCCCTGATCGATGGCGATGTCGACCAGCACACTGCCCGGGCGCATCCGGGCGACCAGCTCATTGCTGATCAAGGTCGGCGCCTTGGCGCCCGGCACCAGCACCGCGCCGATAATCAAGTCGGCGTCCAGTACCGCCCGTTCGACCTCGTACGCGTTGGAGGCTACGGTCTGCAGATGTCCCTGGTAGATCCGGTCCGCCTCCCGAAGTTTGTCGATGTTGCGATCCAGCAGCAGCACCTCGGCTTGCATGCCGAGCGCGATTGCTGCTGCGTTCATGCCCGAGACGCCAGCGCCGATGACCACCACCTTGGCGGCATAGACGCCTGACACGCCGCCCATCAGGGTCCCGCGCCCGCCGCCCTGCCGCATCAGGTGGTAAGCCCCCACCTGCGGTGCCAGCCGGCCGGCAACCTCGCTCATCGGAGCCAGCAATGGCAGGGCGCCGTTTCGCAACTGCACCGTCTCGTACGCAATGCCGGTGACCTTCTTGTTCAGCAACGCTCTGGTGCAATCCCGACTGGCCGCCAGATGGAGATAGGTGAACAGCACCTGGCCCGGCCGCATGGAGTCATACTCGATCGCAATCGGCTCCTTGACCTTCAAGATCAGCTCCGAGTCCTGCCACACGTCTTCATGGCTGGAGGCGATCTTGGCTCCGGCAGCTGTGAACTCGTCATCGGTGATCGATGATCCAGTGCCGGCGCCTGCCTGGACGAGCACGTCGTGTCCATGCCTGGTGAGCTCGTGGACTCCTGCTGGCGTGATGGCGACCCGGTATTCATGGTTCTTGACCTCAGTGGGCACGCCGACTCTCATAGATCCTCCTGACCGAACCTGAGCGCTAGCTTGATCATGCCACGCAGCATCGCGGATACGGCCACAGGTGGCTAAGCCTCATATCGCCGTTGACGGTTAGGCTCGGCAACGGAACCGCGGATCGCGCGGCGGCGAGCTGCGGGGAGCGAGTCGACGCGCTTTTCGCCAGCGAGCGACGACGAAGTAGGCGGCCTCCTGGCGAGACCCGCAGCAAGCGAAGCGAGCAATCAAATACGGGATGCTGCATGGAAAACAACCTGACGAGTGTGCGACCGCCTCCGCGCGACTGGGCTCAGGAGTACGCCGAGCTCTCCTCGGCTGAGCAGGATTTGGGCCCAGAAGATCTCGAGCGCTACTCCATTGCGGCGCATCTGCTCGGTCGGGATGAGCAAGCCGTCCAGCTGCTCGATCGTGCACAGAGCCGTTACCTCGAGCAAGGCGCGCCCGAGAAGGCCGCGCGCGCTGTTTTCTGGCTGATATTTCATCTCCGCGGCATGGGACAGACCGCCCGCGCAGCGGGCTGGATATCTCGTTTGCGTCGCATGCTGGAGGACCACGATCCAGATGACGAGCTGTCCTATCTCGTCTCCCTTGGAGAAGGCGTTGCGGTAATGCAGGCTGGGGCGCCTGGCGAGGCACTGCCCATGCTGGAGCAGGCTGCTGCCGGAGCCCGCGCGGCTCACGACGACGATCTCTTCGTGCTGGCGGGCGTGGGTCGCGGACGCTGCCTGGTGGTGCTCGGCCGGACAGCGGAAGCCCTGGCCATGCTTGACGAGATCATGGTGTATGTCGTCGCCGACCGCGTCGCGCCGCCCGTGGTCGGGCTCGCGTATTGCGCGGTGATCTCGTCGTGCATGGAGCGTTTCGATATCCAACGGGCTGGCGAATGGACGCGAGCGCTCACCGGATGGTGCGACGCGCAATCCGGACTGATGCCGTACCGCGGCGAGTGCCAGGTGCATCGCGCGGAAATCTTCCAAGTTCACGGATCGTGGGCCGAGGCCACCGAAGAGGCAGTCCAGGTCAGCCAGCGGGTGCCAGCAGCCGGATTCGTCGCAGGCGGGGCGCACTACAGGCTGGCAGAGCTGCATCGATTACGTGGTCAGCTGGACCTTGCGGAGCGCGAGTACGCCGCCGCCGCCAGCTGCGGTCGTGAAGTGCAGCCCGGACTGGCGCTGCTGAGGCTGGCCCAGGGAAATCAAGCCGCAGCTATCGCCGGAGTGGACCGCGCACTCGCGGAAAGTCGGAACCCTGCGGTGCGGTCGCAACTGCTCGCCGCCAAAGTGGAGATCGCGCTGGCGGCCGGGATGACAGAGTCGGCTCCGGCGGCTCTCGCCGAACTGGACCAGAATGCGAAAGCGATCCAGACGCCTTACCTTGCTGCCCTCGCGGCCCATGCCGCCGGTCAGGTCAGGCTCGCCGAGCGTGATCCGCAGGCCCTGACAGTCCTGAGGCGCGCGTGGGCACTCTGGCAGCAGGTCGATGCGCCATACGAGGCCGCGCGTACGCGGGTGCTGGTCAGCGCGGCGTGCCGCGCGCTCGGCGACGACGACGCGGCGCGGATGGAGCTCGATGCCGCTCGGTTTGTCTTTGAGCAACTGGGCGCACGATCAGATCTGGCGTCGCTCGCTCCAGCGGATGAAGCCACCCCGGGACACCCGCTCACGGCCCGCGAGTGTGAGGTGCTGGCTCTGGTTGCTCAAGGCCACACGAATCGGGGAATCGCGACGATGTTGTTCCTCAGTGAGAAGACTGTCGCGCGTCACCTCAGCAACATCTTCACCAAGATCAATGTGAATAGCAGGGCCGCAGCCACCGCGTACGCCTATGAGCACCGATTGGTGTGAGCTCGGCTTCGCCGAGGTTCCACCGCGGTTCACATCCAGCCAAGCCGACCGCCTATCAAGGACGCCCGATATGCGCATTTCTACCCATGTGCGTTGGCAACAGATGGACAATCTCTTCGATGTCGTGGGCCGAGGGGAGCTTCTACCGTCAACCTATGACAAGCGAACGGATGCACCTCGTTCAGACCCCAGCACAACGCAGACGGCATCGAATCGATCCCGACAGCGACCATCGGCGGGATCGGATCGATCCCAACAGTGATCATCGGCGGCGGCCAGGCCGGCCTGGTGATGGGATACCACCTGCAGCAAGCGGGCGAGCGGTTCATGATTCTCGATGCCCAGCCACGCATCGGGGATACCTGGCGCAATCGCTGGGACTCGCTGCGGCTGTTCTCCTTCCCCAAGTACTCAAGCCTGCCGGGATGGCGTATTCCGGTCAGCAGTTTCCCCACCCACAACGAAATGGCCGACTACCTCGAGGCGTATGCGCACCGCTTCAACCTTCCAGTGCGAAGCGGAGTCCGGGCCACCTGGTTGTCGCGAAGCGGTGACGGCTTCCGGCTGTCGACCACGCATGGAGAGCTGCAGTGCGATCGTGTCGTGATCGCCACCGGCGGCTTTCAGACCCCGATCGTGCCCGAGTTTGCGTCCGAGCTGACACCGGAAATCGGTCAGCTGCACGCCTCTGCTTACCGGAGCCCGGAACAGCTGGAGGGCGAGGTTCTGGTGGTCGGAGCGGGAAACTCGGGTGCCGAGATCGCTTTGGAGGCGGTCAAATCCGGTCATCCGACGTGGCTTTCCGGCAGGCATCCGGGGGAGGTCCCATTCCGCCTCGAAACTCGCAGAGCGCGGTTCCTGGTGCCGATTGTGATGTTCGCGTTTCGGCGGGTCCTGACCCTCGATACGCCGATGGGACGGAAGCAACAGAAAACGGCGATCGAGCACGGCACACCGCTGGTTCGCACCAAGAGGAGCGACCTCGAAGCCGCCGGAGTGCAGCGGGTCGGGCGTATCGCCGGCGTGCGCGAAGGCCGCCCAGTGACCGTCGACGGCGACGTACTGGATCCGCAGACCGTGGTGTGGTGCACGGGGTACCGGCCGGATTACAGCTGGATCAACCTTCCGGTGACCGATGCATCCGGCCACCCCATCATGGACCGCGGCGTCTCGCCAGAGACCGGCCTGTACTTCATTGGACTTGAGTTCCAGTACGCGGCCGCGTCGGCGACCATCCAGGGACTGAATCAGGATGCCCGCTACCTGCTAAGGGCGATGGCCAAGCAAGGCAGCCCACGGCAGGTGCCAGTTCAAGAGCCAGCCGCCGCTTAGCGGACGGGCCGGAACGGACCGCGACGGCTCCGCCTCCTCGCTGACGCCCCGCCCATTTGTGTGGGCGTGGAGGCACAGATTGGGGCGTCAGCCACTGTCCGCTCGCAGGCGCCCGGCTGACTACTTTGAGTCGCTCGCCAGTAGGGCAGGCGCCGGCCACGCAGCATCTGCCGGGCGAAGGCTCATGAAGCCGTCCCTTTGCCGCGCGGTCCAGGTGGCCAGCACACCGGAGACCATGGTCGGGTTGTGCAGCCGGCCATCGAGCACGGCTTCGACCAGATCGTCCAAAGTCGCCCACACGGTGTCCATGTGGGCCTCCTCGTCCTCGCGGGTGAAACCGTCCGGGCCGTCGGCGGCCACCAGGTCGCGGGCGAGATAGATCCGCAGTGATTCGCCAAGAATGCCCGGCGTGGTGAACAGATCCACTAGCACGGCCCAGCGTCTTGCCGCGAGGCCAACCTCCTCGGCCAGCTCACGTTCGATGGCCTGGAGATAGTCCTCGCCTCCGACATCGAGCAGTCCGGCGGGCGGCTCGATGAGCCGGTGGCGCACGGGATGACGATATTGACGCACCAACGCCACCCGATCATGATCATCTAGCGCGATCACGCCGACCGCGCCGGGATGCTTGAGGTATTCGCGCTCGATCAGCTGTCCGTCAGGCATACGTACCTGATCTTGGACGTACCTGGTGATCTTGCCCTGCGCGAGCACGGTTGAGGACACGACCGGCCAGGCGAGTGGCACATCGGCCAGCTCCTCGCGAGCGAGGATGATCATCGATGGTCGTTGTCTACGGGAAGCCGCGTGGCCAGCTTCCGGTCCAGTGCCGCCTCGACCAGACCGACGAACAGCGGATGCGGTCTGGTCGGCCGCGACTTGAGCTCCGGATGTGCCTGCGTGGCGACGAAGTATGGATGAATCTCGCTCGGCAGCTCGATGAACTCAACCAGCTTGGAGTCCGGCGAAGTGCCGCTGATCACCAGACCCGCCTCCTCGAGGCGCTCGCGGTAGGCATTATTCACCTCATAGCGATGGCGATGCCGCTCCTCCACATGGGATTGTCCATAACGCTTGGCGACCACTGAGCCCGGCAGCAACTCCGCCGGATAGGAACCGAGCCGCATCGATCCGCCAAGATCACCATCGCCGGAAACGATCGCTACCTGCTCTGCCATCGTGGCGATCACCGGATGCGGCGTGTCGGGGTAGAACTCGCTGCTGTCTGCTCCTTCCAGACCAGCCATGTGGCGCGCGACCTCGATCACCATGCACTGTAGGCCGAGGCACAGTCCCAAGATCGGGATCTGGTTCTCCCTGGCGTAGCGGATCGCACCCACCTTGCCCTCGACACCACGGATCCCAAAACCGCCGGGGATGACCACACCATCGACCTCGCTGAGCACCCGGGCCGCGCCCTCCCGAGTCTGGCAGTCGTCGGAGGGCACCCAACGAATCATGACCCTGGCGTGGTTCGCGAAACCGCCGGCTCGCAGCGCCTCGCAGACCGAGAGGTACGCATCAGGAAGATCGACATACTTGCCGACGAGTGCGATCGTCACCTCTTCCTTCGGGTGGTGCACGCGATCAAGCAAATCGTTCCAGCGCGTCCAGTCGACATCGCGGAACCGCAGGTCGAGCCGACGTACGACGTAGGCGTCCAAACCCTCAGAATGCAGCACCTTCGGGATGTCGTAGATGCTCGGCGCGTCGATCGCAGCCACCACGGCGGACTCGTCGACATCGCACATCAGGGAGATCTTGCGTTTCACCGACTCCGGAATGTGACGATCGGAACGACACACCACGGCGTCGGGCTGGATGCCGACCTGCCGCAGGGCGGCAACCGAGTGCTGCGTCGGCTTCGTCTTCAGTTCACCGCTGGGACCGATGTAGGGCACCAGGGAGACGTGCAGAAAGAAGACGTTCTCCCGGCCGACGTCGTGGCGTACCTGTCGCGCGGCCTCCAGAAACGGCAAGGATTCGATGTCGCCGACGGTGCCACCGATCTCGTGGATGACGACGTCGATGTCCGGCCCGCCCATGGCCATCATCGATTCTTTGATCTCGTTGGTGATGTGCGGAATCACCTGGACCGTGTCACCGAGATAGAGCCCCCGCCGCTCCTTGGCGATCACCGAGGAGTAGACCTTGCCGGTGGTGATGTTGGCGTCGCCCGAGAGGTTGACATTGAGAAAGCGCTCGTAGTGACCGACATCGAGATCGGTTTCGGCGCCATCTTCGGTGACGAATACCTCGCCGTGCTGGAACGGGTTCATCGTTCCGGGATCGACGTTGAGGTATGGGTCCAGTTTCTGCATGGAGACGCTGAGCCCGCGAGCGACCAGGAGATTGCCGAGGCTGGAAGCCGTGAGTCCTTTGCCGAGCGAGGAGGCGACGCCTCCGGTCACGAAGAGATGCTTTGTGGATTTCTCGCGGTACCCCACGGGCCTCCAGCTTACGTCGTGGAGCGCTATCGCACGGTGAACCCGCCGGAGTCGTTCCAGAAGCCCTTGTAGCGTCGATGTCGAGCGACCTCCGTGTAGGTACGCGCCAGGTCATCGGCGACATCGTCCTCGTCGGGCCACGTAGCGGCCCGCCGCAGGCCGGCTTCGGACAAGCGGCGGCGCTCGTCGGGGTTGCCAGCCAGCGCGACGATCTGCCGAGCCGCCTCGTTGGCATCGCCCAGGGGCACCAGCACAGCCGCCGAATCAACCAGCTCTTCGATGCCTCCCACTCGCGTACTGACCAATGGCACGCCGGCCAGCAGAGCTTCCTGGGCGACCAAGGCGCGAGCTTCCCAGGTGGAGGTCAGTAAGGCGACGTCAGCCGCCCCAAGCAATGAACTGAGGTCATCGATCCGACCCAGCAGCGACACCTGCAGCCGCTCGCCGGTAATCCGGCGCTGCAGCTTCTCCCGCTCCGGGCCCTTCGCCGGCAACGACGAACCGCAGTTCGGGCCTATGGCGTACGGCCGTGGCGATGTCGAGCACCATGCCCAGATTCTTCTGCGGGGCCAGCCGGCCGACCGTGACGATGACCGTGTCCCCAGCCGCGGCTCCGAGGGCGCGGCGCTGATCGTCGCGGCGGATTTTCGCGGGCGGCAGCACAGGTGCTGCGACCGGGGAGAGTCTCGCGTTCCGAGCTCCGAGCTTCCTGGCTAGGGCAACAAGATCACTGCTCGCTCCGAGCGTCAGATCCGCGCCCAGCGCCACCCCCCGCAACGTCTGCCGCACTGCGGCGGGCGCCAGCCCGTCGCCCAGCACAGCGTTATGCCACGTCACGACGAGCGGCACCTTGAACATCCAGGCGATCGGAATCCCCAGCGAACCTGCCTTCAGCCCATGCGCGTGCACCAGATCGGCGCCGATGAACCGACGCATGCTGGTCAGCGGCCACACATCGAGGCCGAGCTCTCTGAACCCCTGCGCCTCGGCCGTGGCCGGCGGACAGAACACCCGTACCTGGTGGCCACGCTCCTCCAGCCGCGGCGCGATGCTCGCCACGTGACGCCCGATGCCGCCGGTGCTGACGGTCAGTAGCTGCGCGACCTTCATGGCGAGCCCACCTCCGCCGCGGGCGTACGACGCCGCAGCGCCCACATCTGGGTCAACAAGGACGGTGCCAAGAGTCGCAACATCGCTGTGAAGACTAAGACGCAGAGCAGTGCGACGGCGCAGGCACCCACCACCGCGACCACGATTCCCACCTCGGCCAGCAACTGCGAACCGGCTGCTCCCAGGCCGCCTGCCAAGGCAGCGGCCACCAGCCCGACCAGCATCGGTCGGACCAGCCCAACAGCTGGCATCCCGGACCGCCGCAGCAACAGCCACCCGACTGCCGCGCCCACCAGCATTCCCAGCGACACGCTGGCGGCCAGCGCCGGCACCAGCCATATACCGGGAACCACCAGCCGCAGTAGCGCCACGCTCATGATCACCACGGCCCAGGCAGAGGCGTTGGCAACGCCAGACGCCTTGCCGAGGTGCTGAGCGAGCAGGGTTCGTGAGGCCAGGCCGAGCAGAGTGAAGCCGACAACGGCGGGCGCAAACGCCATGATCGGCAAGGCAAGCGCTGCCGTGCGTTCCGAGCCGGGCCCGAGGACGAAGACGCGTGCCACTGGGACGGCGGTCGCCACCAGTAAGGCGGCGCCCAGCCATGCCATGACGACCGTAGCCGGGCCCGTCTCGGCGAGCACCCGGCCGACATCGTCCCGGCCGTGTTCGGCGGCGGTGGCAAGCCTCGGAAAGCTCAGCTGCAGCAGCGGCGCCGCGAGTACGGCGTACGGGAGGAGGTAGATGGCGTTCGCCCAGGTGAAGCGAGTCAGGGCACCCTGATCACCGGTTTGCTGAGCAGACCAGTTGATCAACAGCACGCTGAGCTGTTGCAAGATCAGCCCGACGATTCCGGCAGCGGCGATCGTGATGATGACCGATCGGTCGCCCTCGGCGAAGCGCAACCGAGGCCGGAGCCGTAACCCGATGCGGCCAAGCGGCAGCAGCGTGCAGGCCGCCAGCGCGAGCACGCCGAACGTCGTCCCCCATCCCAGAGCCGCCAGGGCGTGGGTCGTCAGCTGGGAGGGATCTTCGTTGGCTGCGGGAATCGCAACAGCGGCATAGATCAGATACGCGATGATCACCACCAGGCTCGACAACAGTGGAGCCGCCGCCGCCGCCAGGAACCGATGATGAGCCTGCAGTATCCCCGGCGCTGACCACCGCGAGACCGTACAGCCAAACCTGCGGCGCAAACATGACGACGAGCGAAGCAAGCGTGTCGGCGCTGCCCGCGCAGTCGGCCTTGGCAAACGTGCTGGCGAACAGTCGCGCGCCGGCGAGCACAGCGAGCCCAGCCGGTGTGAGCACGAGCAGGGTCCACGTGATCAACGCCGAGGCTGTGCGGGAGGCCTCCTCACCACGGCCCGCCCCGATGTGCCGCGCCACGACCGGAACAACTACGCCGGCCAGTACGCCGCCGGCCACGATCTCGAAGAGCACGTTGGGCAGGCTGTTTGCAGCGTTGTAGGTGTCGCCGAGGCAGGTGTCCCCGACCGTCTTGGAGAAGACCAAGGACCGCCCGAACCCGACAAGCCGCGCAGCGAGCGTCAGGCCTGCGACACCCGCGGCGACAGATGCAAAACCGGCTCTCACGTGGGCTCGTTGGCTGGCGTGGCGGTTATGAGGACGGGCCGCCCCAGCTGATCCAGCCGGCGCAGCAGCGGCGTGCGCTCGATGACGGCCGTAAAGCTCACCCGCTCACTCGCCAGGTTGAGCGCGGTGACCGCGGCGCAGGCGACCAGCCGGAACGACCGCGGCAGAGCGCGAGCGGCGGCTGTCGCGACGGCAGCGCCGAGCGCGTTGGCGCCACAATCGCCCAGCATGGATCTCGCGGCCAAATCGGTCGGCAGACTGCCCACAGCAGCGCCCACCGCAGGCGCTGCACCATAGCCGACAAGGCCCGAGCCGAGCAGGATGATCACCTTGGCCGCTCGTCCCGGCCGCAGGTCGAGCAGATTGGTGAGGTTGGCCGTTGCGGCGATGAGTGCCGTGTCCACAACACCATCGAGTGCGCGGCACATCGGCTTCAGGCACCCGGGCCGCGCCCGTTGGACGAGGGCAGCCGCGGCTGCCGAGCTCAGGCCGACACCGAAAACCTTGATCATTCCGCTGGTGATCTGGCCGGAACGCAGCGCACGAAAGTGGCCCCGAATGCCCTTCGCCTGGGCCGTTCCGTAGAGATCGTCGTATGCCCCGACCAGTCCCGCTCCAATACTGGCAACGGCAACGGGCAGATTGCGGCGCCCCGACGGGTCCAGCAAGCGGTCCACTCCCGCGCCGGCGAGCAACGCGAGCACACTGATCGGGCCCTCCGCCAGCGTCACGCGCTCGCCAGCGTAGTTGGTTCGAGTCCAGCGGGACGCTGCTGTGGAGCGCACGGCCAACCGGGCGTCATCGTCCAGCGCCGCGGTTGCTCGCTGATTGCCGACCGCCGCCACGATGGCGCCAGTCAGGCCCGCGGCCGCGCAGGCCGCCAGCCGGCGCACCACTATCGCACCGGCAACTGTGGCAGCGGCGCATCCGCCTTGGCCAGCGCACCGTAATGCTGACTTGGTCGGCCGAGCAGTCGCTCCTTGCCCGCCAAGACCACCGTCGTCACGCCACTGCTGAGGTCGGCCACGTCCACAGTGCTGAGGCTATCTACCGCCGCCGGATCAGCTCGTGCCGTCAGCACATCGGTGCCATCGATCCCCTCGCTGTTCGGGCCGGCTAGTACGACAGCGGCCCGTGTCGTCAGGCCGACGTCGAACTGGACATGAGCAGCGAGCTCCTCCTGTGTCGCAGGAGGATCTGAAGCCGGCGCAGTAACCACGATGATCAGCTGCGCCTGAGCTGCAGAGTCTTTGCTGATGGTGACCAAGCCTCTCTTTTCGAGAGATTCCCCAACGGCGATGGCGAGCGCGTCGCGGTCTTCGGCCTCCTTGGACCCGATAGATCTGCCGAGCGCGACGCCCAGCCTGGTTGCCGAGGACATGGTCTCGTTGAGCCCGAGCGGACCGAAGTAGTCAGCGAGTGCGTCGCTGACATCCTCGGCTCGTGCCGCATCAAAGGCGTCGGCATTGACCTTGACGTCGCGGACAACGGTGCCGCCGGCTTCAACGACATCATTCGAGATGTTCCGCACCACGCTGGCCGGGGCATCCGGCATGGCGACCATCGCGACGCGCTGCCCGTTCAGCACGCCGGCCGTGACGGCCGTACCGACCTGCTCGTCGTAGGCATTGCGGTAATCGTCGAGTGCCTTGCGTCGATCCAGCTCGGCGCGTAGGTCGGTCACCTGTTTGCGATCTTGCGCGGCCTGCTGCAGCAGCCCCTGGTCGACCGACGGGCTTAGTGAGACACCAACCGCGATACCTACCGACAAAGCAATGAAGACCGCCATCAACGACACGATGTGGTAGCGGAAGTTGATCAAGTGAAGAGTTCCTTTATCCAGTAGAGCAGGTCGCGGATCCGGGCAGCGATGACGTTGCCGAACGCCCAGCCAACGTCGGTGAACAGCAGCGCGGTCACGAGCGCAATGACGCCGGATAGCACGAACAAGATCAGATGCCAGGTCTTGATCTGGCTGCGGTAGATGCGGGAGACCCCTTTGGCGTCCACCAGCTTGGGCCCAACTCGGAGCCGGGTCAAGAAAGTTGAAGCCATCCCCGCGCGACCTTTGTCCAAGAACTCCACCAACGAGGCGTGCGTGCCCACAGCAACGATCAAGCTCGCTCCCTTGGAATCGGCGAGCAACATGGCGGCGTCCTCACTTGTGCCGAGGGCGGGAAAGATGACGGCTTGCAGCCCGAGTTTCTCGATCCGCTCCATCCCGGGCGCGCGACCGTCGTGATAGGCGTGCACCACGAGTTCTGCTCCGCATCGCAGGGCTTCGTCGGAACACGAATCCATGTCGCCGATGATCATGTCGGGCTTGTAGCCGGCCTCGATCAGCGCATCGGCGCCTCCATCGACACCCATCAGTAGCGGTCGGTACTCCGAAATGTACGGCCGTAGGGCAGCCAGATCGCTGCGGTAGTCGTAGCCTCGCACCACGATCAAGACGTGGCGGCCCTCGATCTCGGTCGCGACGTCCGGCACTCCGACGCCTTCGAGCAGCAGTTCCTTCTCCACGCGCAGGTACGTCATTGTGTTGTCGGCGAAGGCCTCGATCTGATCGGACAGACCGCTCCGGGCATATTCCAGATGATCTTCGAGGATCTCGGTGGTGTAGAAGGTCCCCTCGGCAACCACATTGCCCGCCGGGTCCATCACTTTTCCGCCATCCAGGATGAGCCGGTCGCCCTCGTGGACCCGACTGAAGACGTGGTCGCCCACGTTGTCGATCAACGGAATTCCGGCCTCGAGCAGGATCCCAGGCCCGAGGTTCGGATATCGACCCGATACCGAAGACACGGCGTTCACGACTGCTGCGGCGCCGGCCTCCACGAGGGCTTCCGCGCTCACCCGGTCGAGATCGCTGTGATGAATGATCGCGATGTCGCCAGATCCGAGGCGCTTCGTGAGGTTCTTGGTACGACGATCCAGCCGCGCAACACCGCCGATCTGGGTCGGTGTTCCGCGTTTGCGCAGCAGAGTGGGAAGTCGCATGTCGTGGTCCATCCTCCCACCCGCCCGGAGAGGGGTTCAGCTGCGAGCGTCGAAAATCGCGCTCAGCCGCTGTCGTCGGTTCGCAGCCGGTAGCCCAGGCCGCGTACGGTCTCCAACGACCGCACGCCGAAGGGACGGTCGATCTTCTCCCGGAGATACCGGATGTAGACCTCGATCACGTTGGATCGGTACTCATGTCCGATCTCCCACGCCGCATCGAGCAGCTGGCTGTGACTGAGAACCTGGCCAGGGCGTCGCATAAAGGCCTCGAGCAGCGCGAACTCGCGGGTCGACAGCCGAATCTCTTGCCCACCTCGCCAAACCTGGGCAGACGTTGGGTTGAGTCGCAGGGAACCGACCTTGATCATCACCGGTTGCTCGGCGAGATCGCGACCGGCCACCGCTCGGAGCCTGGCCAGCAGTTCGCCAAATGCGAAAGGCTTGCTGAGATAGTCGTCGGCGCCTGCGTCGAGCCCGCGCGCCCGTTCATCGACTTCACCACGTCCAGTGACCATGATGATTGGCGTCCAGTCACCAGAGCTGCGAAGGCGGCGACAGGTCGCGAAGCCGTCGGCATCCGGCAGCATCGCGTCCAAGACGACGGCGTCGTACGGGGTATCCGCGAGCATCGCGCACGCCTGATCCGACGTACCTGCGACATCTCCAATGACGTTGACGGCTCGCAAAGCCCGTCTGATCGCGGCCGCCATCGGCAAGTCCTCCTCGACGACCAGCACCCGCATGCTGCGAAAGCTATGCAGTGATGGATGAGAGCACTATGAGAGTCCGCCCGAGACTCCGCAGCTCGAGGTGTCGAGCCGGGCCCCGGCAGTTGCTTCTTACTTCGTGATCGGGGTATGGCGGGACGCTGACTGTTCCGACCCTTCGCCGGACCTAATTCGCCGGACCTAATTCGCCGGATCTAATTCGCCGGACCTAATTCGAAGGTGTGCGGGAAGCAGCCGCTAGCTCCACCAACTCGCCTGCGTGGGCTAGTGCAGACTCAGTGGTGTCGAGACCGGCCATCATGCGCGCCAGCTCGACGGCCCGGTCCTCATCAGCCACCGGAACGACCCCGCTCGTCGTTACCTGGCCATCGTCGGCCTTGACCACGACGTAGTGCCGATCGGCGAAGGCGGCAACCTGCGCCAGATGCGTCACCACAATCACCTGCGTGTGCTGGGAGAGTCGCGCAAGTCGGCGTCCAACCTCTACCGCCACCTTGCCGCCGACACCCGCATCGACCTCGTCGAAGACCAACGTGACGGCCTCGTGATCAGCCGCGAGCACAACCTCCAAAGCCAGCCGGACTCGAGAGAGCTCGCCACCAGACGCAACACGACCAAGGCTCCGGACCTCGCTGCCCGGGTTGGCGGCAAACATCAGATCGACGCGATCCGCGCCTGATGGGCCCAGCTCAGCGCTGGTTACCTCAAACCTCAGCCGAGCGTGCGGCATCGCGAGGTCGGCAAGTTCACTGATGACCAATTCACTGAATCTGGCCGCCGCCTCGCGCCTCGCCGCGCCGATCTCGGTCGCCAGGGACACCAGTTCCGCCCCGAGCTCCGCAACTCGCTCTTCCAGCGTCGCAATCCGGTCGTCGCTCAGCTCGAGCTGGCTGAGCCGGACTGCGGAGTCGGCAGCCCATTGCAAGACCTCGTCGCACGTGGTGCCGTACTTCCGGGTGAGCGTGCTGAGCTGAGCTCGACGCTCGGCAATCTGTTCCAGGCGTCCTGGCTGGGTCTCGAGGCTGTCCAGATAACGCGCTAGGTCAGCCGTCAAATCGGTCAATTGGAAACTCGACTCCGCCAACCGCTCACCCAACTGGCTTGCCGCTGGGTCTTGCGAGGCTGCCGATTCGAAAGCCTTGCGTGCCGCGTAGAGCAGAGCCAGTGCGCCGCCCGCCTCATCTTCTGGCCCGGCGAGTGCATGAACGGCTGATTGTGCTGAGTCCCGAAGATCATCCGCGGACTGCAGCCGCAGGGCCTCTGCCGCCAACGCGACATCCTCGCCTGGTGCCGGTGCGATCCGTTCGATCTCGTCCAGACCGAACCTCAACAGATCGATCTCCCGGGCCCGACTTTGCGCCTCTGCCCGGAGCTGCTCCAGCTCCGCCCGGGCGGCGCGATCCTCTGCCCACAGAAGCGAGTACCTGGCAAGCGGCGTGAGCGCCGGGGCGCCGGCGAAGCGATCCAAGAGTTGTCGTTGGCGATCGGCATCGGTGAGACGTTCCTGCTCCGCCTGGCCGTGAATTGTGACCAACCGTGCCGTCAGTTCGGCACAGACGTTCGCCGGAACCTGAGCACCGCCCAGGTATGCCCGGGAGCGGCCCGCCGAGGTGAGGTGACGCGCCACGATCAACTCGTCGTCGTCGAGTTGGCCGCCGGCCTCTCTCACCCGCTGCACCAGCTCGTGATTGTCGATCTTGAACCGGCCTTCCACCCGGGCGCGTTCCGACCCACGTCGCACCGACCGCGGGTCAGCCCGGCCGCCGAGCAGCAGACCCAGCCCGCTGACGATCATGGTCTTGCCCGCACCCGTCTCGCCGGTGACCACGGTGAGGCCGGGATGCAGGGTGATCGTCGCGTCGTTGATCACTCCCAAGTCCGCGATGCGAAGCTCGGTGATCATGCAGGCGTGTCGATCATGGTGATGGCTGGGTCGGCTGATCCGCGCCAGCCCTCAACTCGGAGGCCGAACTTTTGGACCAACCGGTCGGTGAATGGCGCCTGCGAAAGTCGTGCCAGTCGGAGTCGCTGCTTGCCTCGAGTCACTTCGATCTCCATACCCGCATGCAATTCGACCGAACGCCGCCCGTCACACCAGACCACGCCGTGCGTTGGGGAGACGTCGAGAACCTCGACCACGACGGTCGAGGTCGGGCTGAGCACCAGCGGCCGCGCGAAGAGGGCGTGCGCGCTGAGGGGCACCATCAAAAGTGCGTCCACACCCGGCCAGATCACCGGTCCACCGGCCGAGAAGGCGTACGCAGTGGAGCCGGTGGGAGTCGAAACCAGCATGCCATCGCAGGCCCATCGAGACAGCGGCCGGCCATCCACCTCCACCAGCACCTCGAGCATCCGCTCCCGCGAGGCCTTCTCGATCGAGACTTCGTTGATCGCGTACGACGACCACTCCGACTTGTAGGTCTTGCAATCGCGGAGCGTGACGTCGATGGTGAATCGCTCCTCGACGGTGTAGGAACGGTCAACCACGCGGGAGACGATGGTGTCGATCTCGGACGACTCAGCCTCGGCCAGAAATCCGACGTGCCCCAGATTGACGCCCAGGAGTGGAATCTCGCTGGCCAGGACCCATTCCGCACCGCGCAGGATCGTGCCGTCGCCGCCTAGGACCACCATCAGCTCGATCCCGTCCTCGAGCGTTACTGGCTTGCCAAGCGGTGTCATGGCGCGTGCCAGGCGCGGGTCAAGTGCGGCCAGGTCATTTGCCGGTAGCGCGGAGACAATCCCGGCCGCGTTCAAGCCCTCGACCAGCCGTGTTGCCGCTTCGACCGCGGCAGGCCGACCCATGTGAGTCAGCACCGCCACACGACGGACGGAATCCTTCCCACCGCCGGTTGGCTGGCCATCCCTCTCAGCTGAGGCCTCGGTCACCTGCCACAGCATATTCAGTGTTCGATTGCTCCGCTCGCTTCGCTCGCTCCGCGCGGATCGCGCCTTGAATCCCGCCCACTTCGTCGTCACTCGGGAACGAAAAGCATGTCCCCTCCTCCTCCTCAGCACGCCGGGGCCGCGATCCGAGTTGATTGCTCGCTGTGTTTGATCGCTCGCTGTGCTGGATGGCTGCTGTGTTCGATGGCTCGCCGTGTCTGATTGCTCGCCGCCGCAAGGTGACGCTCGTGAGCCGCTGTCTCCCACTTCACGCCTCGATGATCGCGGCAAGATCAAGATCTGCCGCAGATTCTGTTCGCCGCAAGAGAACGAAGAACTCCCGGTTGCCGGACGCCCCCTGCAGCCGGCTCGGGACCGCGGCTACGCAGCGCCAGCCGTAGTCCCCAGCCGCCTTGATCACGTTCGAGATTGCCTGGACGTGATGCGCCGGCGTACGGACCACGCCGTCCCGGCCCAACAACTCCCGCCCCACCTCGAACTGCGGCTTGACCAGCAACAGCAGCCAGCCGTCATCTTGGGTCACCGACACGAGTGGGCCCATGAGAAGCGTCAGCGAGATGAATGAGACATCGGCCACCACCATGTCGACCGCAACTCCGCCCACATGATCAAGCTGAAGATCGCGGAGATTGCTTCGTTCGTGGAGCCGGACTCGAGGATCTGCGCGGAGCACAGATGCCAGTTGACCGCTGCCTACGTCGACGGCGAACACCTCCTGGCAGCCGCGCTCCAGTAGCACCTGGGTGAAACCTCCGGTCGACGCGCCGGCGTCGAGGGCCCGCCCAGCCACGCTGAGCTGGAGGTCATCAAGAGCACCGATGAGCTTGTGTGCCCCACGCGAGACGTAATGATCGGCGGGAGCGCGAATGTCGGCAGATGGCGGCACCTGATCGCCAGGCCGCTCGGCAACCGAGCCGTCGACGATGACTGACCTGCCTTGATCATGGACTGGGCGTGCGTACGCGACCGGGCCAACCCGCGCCTGACCAACTCCCGATCGAGGCGCTCAGTCATAGCTCAGCCGGGCGTAGCGCCGTCGGCCGGGCCGTCATCTTCTCGATCCAATGCCTCTTGCAGCTCTTTGTGGGCTTTCGCGAGCCGATCATGATGATCGGCAAGCGGCGCCGACGCGAGGTCTGCGAGCCCGAGCAGCGCATCGTCGACCGCATCGTTGCCGGTCTGCGGCGGGCTGATCGGCGGGTCCGAATCCTCGACCTGGGCGTCGTCGCGCTCGGTCACTTCTCGCCCGAGGAGACGCTTTCGGCAGTCGCAGCCGTCTTACGCGGCGGCTTTCGACCGGCAGACTTGGTCGCTGCCGCCTTCTTGGTCGAGCTCGCTGTTGCTGCGCTTCCTTGTCGGCTCGCGTGCCTTCTTTGCCGGTGCCTTCTTTGCTGGTGCCTTCTTTGCTGAGGTCCTCTTCGCTGAGGCCTTCTTCGCTGCGGTCCTTTTCGCCTGCGCCTTCTTCGCTGGCGCCTTCTTCGCTGGTGCCTTCTTCGCTGGCGCAGTCTTCGCCGCGGCGGCCCTTGCCTCGTACATCCTTGCTTCGTTCGCCGCCCGTGCCTCATCGAGCTGAGCGCGCAGCGACGCGACCTCGTCGCGCAGCGCCTGGACCTCGTCGGCTCGAGCGAAGCCGAGCCGCGCCGCGGCCTTGTCGACCTCTGCTGTGACGAAGTGCTGCATCAGCTCCCGATTGGTACGGCTCGCATTCATGATCTCTTCCGCCAGCTTGGCAGCCCGTTCGCTTGCCTCTGCGGCCACCTCCTCCAGGCCGGCTTGCTTCAGCAATGCCCGAGCTGTAGCTGAGGCTTTCTCCTGGGTGGTCTTGGTCACACCGGTCACCATGTTGATGTAGCTCTGAAATGCATCGGCCACGATTGACGCCTTTCTACCGGCTGATGCCGACGTGAGGGCATCGAAGGGCTGCGTGCCACGCTACCGCAGCCATCAGCAGGGTGATCATTGCCCGCGGAGCTGATCCAGCGCATCGCGAGCGTCGAGCACCATTCCATGATCAGCAGCCCACCAGGCCGCGTGTGCGGCGGCCCAGATCGCCTCAATGTCGGTCGAGCCATTGCGGTGGACCGCGAGCCGCTCGTCGTCAGCCGAGGCGATTGCGCGACCGCAATGGAACTCACTCGCGGTGTGGTTGACCACCAGCGGTGGGCGTAGCAGCGCCCGCAGATCCTCTCCGACAAAGGTTGGTCGCTCTCCAGGCGCGGCGTCGAGCAGCTCTGTTGCCCGGTGAGAGCCTGACAGCACGAGCATGCTGTCCAGACCCGCGTTGAAGGCTCCGGCAATGTCGGTGTCGAGGCGATCGCCGACGAACAGCGGATGCTCTGCACCCAGTCGGCTCGACGGTGTCGTCCAGCAGCGGCCGATAGGGTTTACCGGCCACCTCCGGCTCGGTCTGGACGGCCATTTGCACTGCGGCCACCGCGGCGCCGTTCCCCGGGACCAGCCCACGATCGGTCGGCCGTGTCGGATCGATGTTGGTCGCGACCCAATGCGCGCCGTGATGGATCGCGATCGCGGCCTCGTTGAGTTCCTGCCACTTCAGGTCGAAACCATAGCCTTGGATCACTGCCACCGGATTGTCATCGGCTGAATGCACCGGCACCAAGCCGACTTCGCTGAGCGCGACGGTCACGCCCTCACCGCCGACGGCAAGAATCCTGGCGCCCGCACCGTAGCGGTTGATCAACAGATGCGCAGCGGCTTGGGCGGACGTAACGACATCCGCCGCGGTCGCCGGAACGCCAAGCTCGACCAGGTGATCAGCGACTGCGACCGGCGGACGGGCGGCGTTGTTGGTGACGAAGCCGATCTTGATGCCGCGATCATGGAGCGCGCAATGCCTTCCGCGGCACCCGGCACCGCAACAGGGCCGAGATAGATGACGCCATCGAGATCGAACAACACGGCGTCGTAGGAGTCGATGATCACGTTGGGTGTGCTCACTGACTCTCCTGCGGCGGCTCGTCCGACGACTCGTCCTCACCGTCCTGGTCGTAGTCGATCAAGATCCCGTCCAGCGCGTCGACTCGTTCCTGGGCATCGGTCTCCTGATCATGATCTAGCTTCGCCGCAGCCGTAAACCAGTGCCGCGCCTCAGAATCCTTGCCCGCCTCGAGCAGTGCGTCGGCGTACGCGTAACGCAGCCGAGCAACAGCAAGCGGCGGCGCGCTGGCGGGCCGTACCGCAGTCAACCGCACGCTCGAGAATCCGCCGCGACTCGTGATCTTGGCCCAGATCTCGCCGGGCGCCTGCCTCAACGATGATCATTTCGATTCGTAGCGCCGGATCCAGCCCGCTGCGATCGGCCTCGCGCGCCAGCTTGAGGGCATTGTGCGGACGTCCCAGAGCGCGCTCGCAATCAGCCATCACCGGCAGATAGTCCGGCGTTCCAGTCATCCGCCGCAGTGCGCGGAATTCGCTGAGCGCAACGTCATATCGACCAGCGGCGTACGCCGTCTCGGCTGCCGCCTCGCGGACGATCGGCAGCCGCGCAGCTCGCCGCCGTGCCGCTTCGGCATGGGCGTAGGCCAGATCAGGATCCTCGTCGACGAGCCGACCCGCGACGACCAGGTGCGCCGCCACGATCTCCGCGAGATCCTTGGGCAGGCCGCGCAATTCGGCCCGGACCGACGCGTGTAGCGAACGGGTGTCCACGCCTTCGGGAATGGGCGGTTCGTTCTCTCGACGCGCCAGACCCGGCCGGGGGGCGGCAGGCGACCGGTGGGCCGGGTCTCCCGGCTTGCGGCGCTGCGGATCGTTGCGGTGCGGCGAACGCTTCCCCGCCGAGCGGACGTTCGGAGGGCTGCCGTCGTCCTGCTGACGCTCTGCGTCGCGAGCGATCGGATCGCCCCTGCTCTGCCACTCGCCAATCCTGTCACCTTATGCGGGCTGAGCATGTCGCAGCCCACCAGAGCCCTATGTCGCTATGACGACCTCAGGACCGGCGGCGGCGAGTTCGCTGACAATCTCGGCATTTGCGGCGGCATCGGTGATCACCAGATCCAGCTCATTGACGGCGGCGAAGGAGCAGAACGAGTTTCGGCCGATCCTGCCCGAGATCACCGGCACGATCCGCCGCCGGGCAGACAGCAGCATGGCTCGCTTGGTGGCCGCCTCTTCCGGGTTGGTCGTCGTCAAGCCATGCGTGGGAGTCAGGCCGTTGACGCCGATAATCGCAAGATCAACAGTCAACGTGCTGAGCCGCCGACTGGTCCAGGCATCGACGGCAGCCGACGTCAGCCCCCTGATCGTCCCCGGCAGGGTGAAAACGCGCAGATTGTCGTAGCCAGCCAGATACTGAGCCGCGGGGAGGTTGTTCGTCACCACCGCAAGCGCGCGGTCCTTTGGCATCGCCTAGCGCACAAAGCAAGGTAAGAGAACCGGAATCGAGCACGACGACACCGTCCTCAGGAAGCTCGTAAGCGACTCGGCGCGCGATCACCAGCTTGTCCTCGAACTGCTCCGCGTGCCGCGCCGCCAGCGCCTGCTCGAACGGTGTGGAGTCCAGCAGTTCGGCACCACCCCGGATCCTGCGGAGCACCCCGCGCCGCTCCAGCACATCAAGATCACGACGCACTGTCTCGGTGGTGACTCTCAGCTGCTCACTGATCTGCGTCACGCTGGCTCGTCGACCGTCGTGCTGGATCAACAGATCGGTGATCGCCCGCTGCCGCTCGGGCGGATACATCGTCATAGCTGCCTTTCTGGCACCATTTTCACACGGATGACCGAGTGTGCACGAAGCGAAGTCCGACGCTGGCAAACGGGCAGGCCAACCGCCAGACCGCAGGACTCGGACACTAGATCTCCCAGCATCGCTGCGCTAGCCTCCGTTTAGAAGAGATTCAAAGATCTTTTGCAGACATTCGGTCAACGCGTACGGGATGTACCTGTGACACTCGCACGCCGCCGGATCATCCGTGCAACTGTGACAGCCGGCAACGGCTGAAGCCCAGTTGCTCAGCGAGGGGGCACCATGACCGTCCAGCACACTCAGGCCGCGGCTCGCTACCAGGCGATCACTGACCTGCTGGCCGCCGAAGGACGAGTGGATGTTGTCGACATCGCAAACCGACTGGGTGTTGCGCAGGAGACCATCCGTCGTGACCTGCGCGCTATGGAGAGCGCCGGCAAGCTGCAACGCGTCCACGGCGGCGCGGTGCGGCTCGTCACCGGTCCACTGACGCTCGTGCAACAACCACCCCCCGGCCGCCCAGGATGACCTTGAGCTGGCCGCTCAGGTCTGGCACGAGTTGCCGCGCCGCGGCACCATCCTGATCGGCACCGGAAACCTGTCGCTCGCTCTCGCCCATGTCATCGTCGGCTCCCCGCCCGAGGCGCGTGGGCTGACGGTGGTGACCAACTCGCTCGACGCCGCGATCGTGCTGTCGCGGGCCAGCCGGCTCGAGGTCTACAACATCGGTGGAACTGTCTCACCTGTCACTCGGGCACAAGAGGGCGACTGGGCGGTGACATGAGATGGAGCGGTTGCACGTGGACGTCAGCGTGGTCTGCCCGGCGGGAATCAGCGTTGAGCGCGGCCTCACCCAGGCGACCCCGGCCGCTGCCGCGGTATCGCAGGTCGAAGTGGCCTCAGGAGAACGGGTCATCGCGCTGGCCGAGCCGACAGCTTCGGTGTCTCCGCCTTCGTCCAATTCGCCTCACTTGATCAGATCGACTCCATAGCCGTCGCCGGCTCACCCAGTCAAGCCGCATTGCAGCCGTTCCTGGAACGGGGCATCACCATCACCGTCGGAGGGACCTCATGACACTCGTCGCCGGAGTCGACTCCTCGACTCAGTCAGTCAAGATCGTCGTTTGCGATCTTGAAACAGGATCGGTCGTCCGCACCGCACGGGCCTCACACCCAGACGCACGGAAGTGCCGGCATCCGCCTGGCTGGCGGCCTACCGGGAAGCCACAGCCGATCCCGCCCTCCTCGATGGGGTTTCTGCGCTGGCCGTCGGTGGCCAGCAGCACGGCATGGTCACCCTTGATGAGGATGGCGAGCTCGTCCGCGATGCCTTGTTGTGGAACGACAACAGGTCCGCCGCGGACGCCGAAGACCTGATTGCCGAGCTCGGAGGCGCCACGGCATGGGCCGACGCGGTCGGCTCGGTCCCGGTTGCCTCGATGACCGTGTCCAAGATCAGATGGCTGGCTCGAGCAGAGCCGGAGAATGCCGCCAAAACTGCCGCGGTCATCCTCCCTCACGACTGGTTGAGCTGGCAGATCGGCGATCGCGAGCTTCTCCCCAACCACCGATCGCGGAGATGCATCGGGCACCTGCTACTTCGACGCGACCGCCAACCGATATCGAAACGATCTTGTACAACTTGCCTTCGGACATGATCTCGAGCTGCCTCGGGTCGCCGCTCCGAACGAGGTGATCGGCCACACACCAAGCGGAATCGCCATCGCCCCGGGCACCGGTGACAACATGGCGGGCGGGTTGGGCTCGGCGGTCGCCGCCGGCGCCGCCGTCGTTTCGCTGGGCACCAGTGGCACTGCCTTCACCAAGAGTGACCAGCAAACGCACGAGCCGACCGGAACCGTTGCTGGCTTCGCGGACGCGACGGGTGAGTTCCTCCCCTTGGTCTGCACGCTGAATGGCGCCCGGAATCTCGTTGCCACTGCGCAGGTACTGGGTGTGACGCTGGCCGAGCTGAGTCAGCTTGCACTGAGCGCGGAGCCCGGCAGCCAAGGGGTCACCTTCGTCCCGTATCTCGAGGGTGAGCGGACGCCGCCGCTGCCGGATGCCCGCGGTCAGCTCGTCGGACTCACCCTGGCGAACATGACGCCGGCCAATATTGCGCGTGCCACCGTCGAGGGCGTGCTGTGGAGCCTCGCGTACGGTGTCGAGGTGCTGCGAGAGCAGACCGGCGAGATCTCTTCGATCACATTGACCGGCGGCGCCTCTCAGTCTGAAGCCGTACGCCGGATCGCCTACTGCGGTCTTCGGCCTGCCGATTGTGGTCACCGACACGTTCGAAAGCGTTGCCGTGGGTGCCGCTCGGCAGGCGGCGTGGGCGTTGACGGGAACGCTTCCCGACTGGCCGGTACCCGTGATCAGTCAGCATGAGCCGACCGCGACCGACCAGCGAGCGTCCGTCGAGATCATGGAACGCTACCGTTCGGTACTCGCCGCCCATTTTGGCGTATGAGCCATGTGGGCCATCCGCGGTCGGATCGTGCCGCTGACGTCCGAACCCACTGTGGCCCCAAACGAGGCGGCGGCGTTCACCGGCCGGGTCTGGATCGGCGACGAGGGCACGATCATCACGTGACCAAGGGCACCAAGGCGGGCCCACCCGGCATCAGAAAATGCTTCCGCTCATCGACGTCGGCAACTCGCTCGTCCTGCCCGGACTGATCGACCTGCACAACCATCTCGCCTACATGATCAAGAAGGTGCCGCACCCATCCAGCCGAGACGCGACCAAACTCATTACCGAATGGCGCTCCGCTGTGACGGATCTTCGCACCGTCGTTACGCCGGATCCGGGCGGGAACAATTCTGGGCCCAACTATGGCGACAAGTTCACCGAAAGTGACTACGCACCGATTCCGCGCGGCGACTTGCCGTTCGGAATGCCCAGTTGGCTGGGCGACGACTCGCGCGGTCGACAGTCGCGCCCGAAACGTCGCAACACCGTCGAACGAGACGCGGCGGACCTGCTGCACACTTTGATCTGGCGGGCGCCCACGGGATGAACAGCAGCGCCGGCCGCCGCCCGGCTCGCTTCCTGCTGGCCATCATCGACGCGGGCGGTACCGTGCCGCCTGCTCTCAGCCTCGCTGCCGAACTCGTCCACCGCGGGCACCAAGTACGCGTGCTGGCCGATCCGACCATCGACACATCCGCCCAGGCGGCCGGCTGCGCGTTCTCACCCTGGCAGGAGGCACCACACTTCGACACACGCGGGGAACAGACCGCCTTGGTCGCCGCACTCCAGGGCGAGAACCTGATCCAGGCGTTCCGGGCTGTCAAAGGCTTCGCGGGAAAGGCAGTAACCGGTCGGTACGCGCGGGACGTTATCAAGACAGTCCGGGAATTTCCCGTCGATGCAATCCTCGCCGACGGATTGCCGGGAATACTCATTGGCGCCCAGGCGACCAGTCGTCCTACTGCGACCCTCGTCGCACACACATATGTCCGGCCCACTCCGGGGCTGCCGCTCGTCGGCACCGGCTGGTCACCGGGAAACGGCGTTCTTGGCAAGGCAAGAGACAAGATTGCGCCGGGTGTGGTTTCCGGGCTGCTGACCCCCTCCTTGCCACGCCTGAATTCCGTCGTCGAGGCCTATGACCTGCTGCCGCTCGACTACGTGTTCGAGCTTTATGACCGGTGCGTCCGGGTACTCGTCATGACCAGCCCATCCTTCGACTTCAGCACCCCGCAGCTTCCAGACAATGTTCGATACGTCGGGCCGCAGCTCGACGATCCGGATTGGGCAGCGGAGGCGAAATGGCAGCGTCAAGGCAGTGAGCCGCTCGTCCTGGTAGCAGCCAGCCCGTTATCCCAGCAGCAAACCCTCCTCGAGCGAATAGCTCAAGCTCTGGGCCAGCTGCCGGTGAGAGCGGTGCTGACGACTGGCCGCGGTGTCGATCCGGTCCAGATCGAGGCCGCTCCCAATGTCGAGGTGTTGCCGGCTGCCCCGCACGGCCGGATACTGCGCGAAGCGTCCGTTGTCGTGACCCATGCCGGCCATGGCCTCGTGCTGAAGTCGCTCGCGTCAGGCGTGCCGTTGGTCTGTATGCCGCTGGGTCGCGATCAAAAGGACAACACCGTACGAGTCCTCCGCCTTGGGGCGGGCGTACGACTCAGCAGGAAATCAACAGCAACACAGATTGCAGCGGCCATCTCGGAGACCCTGGAACGCCCCCAGTACAAAGCGGCCGCACAACGGTTTGCCGAGGTTCTCGCCTGGGAGGCGAAGCATCGACCACGCGCAGTCGATGAAGCTGAAGCTCTCGCGCGCTGATCTGTCTTGGCTCCGCATCCGCAGCGCGGGTCCTAGGTCGCCACTCCTGCGATGCGCTCCAATTCGTCCGCCACCTCATCAGGCTGCATGTGAGCGGTATCGATCTGAGCGGTGGCACCGGCGCGCAGTAAAGGTTCGACAGTGCTGGTGTAGGTGATGATCTCCGCTTGCTCCGTACTCGCCTTGCCGTAGGGGTTCGTAGTACGGCTGATCACCCGCTCCAGGAGCACATCAAGTGGCGCAGTGAGCAGGACGACCGCGTCGAAGCGGGAATAGAAAAGGCCCTGGTTGGCAACACAGCCCGAGATGAAGATTGTGCTCCCGTTGTGCTCTGAGATCAGGGCATTCATCTTGTCCTCACGCCACAGCCGCTCGGAACCAAGCCCAAGACCCAACCGGACATCTTCAGTCCAGTCGCCATCGTCGGTGTCGACGACCTGGTGACCGCGGCGTGCCAGCTCGGCCAGAGCCATCGACTTGCCGGCACCAGACATACCCGTTACCAGGACCACCGCCACGGGTCGCACCCTATCCACGTCGCAAAAGTGGCAGCTACCGGCCGGCGCCCCTCTGCGCTACAGGACAAACTTAGGCAAGACCCAGAAAACACTTCAGGGCCGGTCACGAATGACCGACCCTAAAGTGTTATTTGTCCGGCGACGTCCTAGTCTCCCACACGGTCCCCCGTGCAGTACCATCGGCGCTGAAAGGCTTAACTTCCGGGTTCGGAATGGAGCCGGGTGTTTCCCTTTCGCCATGATCACCGAAACTCTATGGAGATGTATGCGGCTGCAGCTAAACAATGCAATAGCAATAGTTAAATACTGCATCCCGACCGTATCTCGGGAGCTGCACAGTGGACGCGAAACAAAAATGTAGTAAACAAGCCCTCGGCCTATTAGTATCGGTCAGCTCCATGCATTACTGCACTTCCACATCCGACCTATCACCCAGTGATCTGCTGGGGGCCTTACCAGGTTAACCCTGTGGGAGCCATCATCTTGGAGCGTGCTTCCCGCTTAGATGCTTTCAGCGGTTATCACTTCCGAACGTAGCCAACCAGCCGTGCTCTTGGCAGAACAACTGGCACACCAGAGGTTCGTCCGTCCCGGTCCTCTCGTACTAAGGACAGCTCTCCTCAAGACTCCTACGCGCGCAGCGGATAGGGACCGAACTGTCTCACGACGTTCTAAACCCAGCTCGCGTGCCGCTTTAATGGGCGAACAGCCCAACCCTTGGGACCGACTCCAGCCCCAGGATGCGACGAGCCGACATCGAGGTGCCAAACCATGCCGTCGCTATGGACGCTCGGGCAAGATCAGCCTGTTATCCCCGGGGTACCTTTTATCCGTTGAGTGACGGCGCTTCCACCTGCCACCGTCAGATCACTAGTCCCGACTTTCGTCCCTGCTTGAGATGTCTCTCTCACAGTCAAGCTCCCTTGTGCACTTACACTCAAAACCTGATTGCCAACCAGGCTGAGGGAACCTTTGGGCGCCTCCGTTACCTTTTAGGAGGCGACCGCCCCAGTCAAACTATAGGTCACCGCCGTGACAGTCGTTGAGCACGATGGCCGGGAAACCGCTCGACCTCCAGCCGCCCGGATCGCCTCGGTGCCGAGGTCTTCGTAGGCGACGATCTCGGCTTTCTTGACGAACTGCGAGAGCACCGCGCCGGCGCCGCCGATGCTGCCGAAGTACGCCGCCCGGTACTTGCTTGAGCGCGTCCTTCACCGGCTGCCCCCCGGTAGCCCTTGCCGATGGTGCCCTTCAGGCCGGCCTTCAGCAGGGCCGGCGTGAACTTGTCCATGCGGCTGGCCGTGGTCGGCCCCACGGACCCGATCGCGTCGCCCGGCCGTGGCGGCGTCGGTCCCGCTGTAGTAGATGACCGCGCCCTTGACGTCGATCGGGCAGCCGGTCACCTTTCCAGCAGCGGGAACAGTCGTCCGTGGGCAGCGTCGCGGGCCGTGTAGACCACGCCGGTGATCCGCACGCGGTCACCGGCCCTCACGACTCGACGTCGGCGTCGCTGAGCGGCGTCGTGATGTCCTTGATGCCGTCGGCCGCGGTCGTGACGCTCATCGAGGAGATGGCGTCGACGATCGCGTTGAACGTCGCGCTCGGGCGCATCGCCTTCGACGCCTTGCCGGGTCGGGATGGTAGTAGCCGCCGATGTCGACCGGCTTGCCCTGCGCGGCGTTCAGCTCGGCGACGATCTTCGCTTCGTTCTCGCTCGAGCTGCTTGGCGAGCGTGGCGAAGCGCGCCTCAAGCTCGGCGTCCTGCGTCTGCGCGGCCAGCGCCTGCGCCCAGTACAGCGCCAGGTAGAAGTGGCTGCCGCGGTTGTCGAGCTCGCCGCACCTTGCGCGACGGCGACTTGTCGCTGCTCGAGGAACTTGCCGTTGGCCGGTCCAGCGCGTCGGCCAGCACCTTCGCCTTGCGCGTTGCCGGTCTCGGCGCCAGGTGCTCGAGCGACACCGCCAGCGCGAGGAACTCGCCGAGCGAATCCCAGCGCAGGTAGTTCTCCTCGCACGAACTGCTGCACGTGCTTGGGCGCCGAGCCGCCGGCGCCGGTCTCGAACAGGCCGCCGCCGTCCATCAGCGGCACGATCGAGAGCATCTTCGCGCTGGTGCCGAGCTCGAGGATCGGGAACAGGTCGGTGAGGTAGTCGCGCAGCACGTTGCCGGTCACCGAGATCGTGTCCTGCCCTGCGCGGATGCGCTCGAGCGAGAAGCGCGTCGCCTCCACCGGCGACATGATCCGGATGTCGAGCCCGCTGGTGTCGTGGTCCTTGCAGGTACCGCTTCGACCTTCTCGATCAGCTGCGCGTCGTGGGCGCGCTTCTCGTCGAGCCAGAACACGGCCGGCGCGCCGGTCGCCCGCGCGCGGGTCACGGCCAGCTTCACCCAGTCGCGGATCGGCGGCGTCCTTGGTCTGGCACATGCGCCAGATGTCGCCGGCCTCGACGGCGTGCTCGATCAGCGTCTTGCCCGCTGCGTCGACCACGCGCACCGTGCCGTCGCGCCGGCGATCTCGAACGTCTTGTCGTGCGAGCCGTACTCCTCGGCCGCCTGCGCCATCAGGCCGACGTTGGGCACGGTGCCCATCGTCGTCGGGTCGAACGCGCCGTGCTGCTTGCAGTCGTCGATCGTCTCCTGGTAGACGCCGGCGTAGCAGCGGTCGGGAATCATCGCCTTGGTGTCGTGCAGCTTGCCGTCCGCGCCCCACATCTGGCCGGAGGCGCGGATCATCGGCGGGCATCGAGGCGTCGATGATCACGTCGCTCGGCACGTGCAGGTTGGTGATGCCCTTGTCGGAATTCACCATCGCCAGCGGCGGGCCGCGTGGCGTACACGGCCTGGATGTCGGCCTCGATCTCGGCCTGCTTGGCCGCGGGCAGCGCTCTGGATCTTCGCGTAGCACGTCGCCGATGCCGTTGTTCGGGATCGACGCCGAGCTGCTTGAACGTCGCCGCGTGCTTGTCGAACACGTCCTTGAAGAACACCTGACCGCGTGGCCGAACATGATCGGGTCGGAGACCTTCATCATCGTGGCCTTCAGGTGCAGCGAGAACAGCACGCCCTGCTGTCTTGGCGTCCTCGATCTGCGTCGTCGAGAAACTCGCGCAGCGCGCGGCTGCTCATGAACGCTGCCGTCGATGATCTCGCCGGCCTGGAGCGGCGATCTTGTCCTTGAGCACCGTCATCTTGCCGTCGCGTGCCGACGAACTCGATGCGCACGCTGCTCGGCCGTCGGCGATCGTCACCGACTGTCTCGCTGCCGTAGAAGTCGCCGCCGGCTCATGTGCGCGACGTGGGTCTTCGAGTCCGGCGCCACGCGCCCATCGAGTGCGGGTGCTTCTTGCGCGTACTCCTTCACCGACGTCGGCGCCCGGCGGTCGGAGTTGCCTTCGCGCAGCACCGGGTTCACCGCGCTGCCCTTGCACCTTGGCGTAGCGCGCCTTGATCGCCTTCTCGCTCGGCGTTCGTGCGGATCCTCGGGATAGTCGGGCACCGCGTAGCCCTGCGCCTGCAGCTCGTTGATCGCGGCCTTCAGCTGCGGCACCGAGGCGCTGATGTTGGGCAGCTTGATGATGTTGGCTTCGGGCGTCTTGGCCAGCTCGCCGAGCTCCGCAGCCAGTCCGGCACGCGCTGGGCCGGCGTCAGTCTCCGGGAACTTGGCGAGGATGCGGCCCGGCCAGCGAGATGTCGCGCGTTTCGACGGCGATGCCGCGTGCCCCCGGTGAACGCCTGGATGATCGGCAGCAGCGAATAGGTGGCCAGCGCGGGCGCTTCGTCGGTGTGCGTCTAGATGATCTTTCCAGGAGCCCCGGTCACAGCGTCGCCTCCTTTCTCGGAGGGGGGCTGCGCCCCCCAACCGATCGTCGGAAGGGGCCTCGACGGCCCCCTCCGAGCCTCCCCGAAATCCGATTGCGCCGGCAAAGCCGGCGCTCGAAGAGGTTCATCACAGCGTCGCCTCCTTGTGCCGATGGGCGTGGCACTCGATCGTCACCGCCACGGGCAGTGACGTGATGTGGCAGGGATAGGTGAGGATGTGGATGCCGAGCGCGGTCGTGTCGCCGCCATAGCCCTGCGGGCCGATGCCGAGGCGGTTGGCGCGCGCGAGCAGCTCCTTCTCCAGCGCGTCGAGGTCCGGATCGGGGTTCGGGGAGCCGATCTCGCGGAAGAGCGCCTTCTTCGAGAGGAGGGCGGCCTTCTCGAACGTCCCCCCCACTCCCACCCCCAGGATCAGGGGCGGACAGGCGTCGGGGCCCGCCATCTTCACGCACTCGATGATGAAGTCCTTCACGCCCTCGACGCCCGCGGCCGGCGTGAGCATCGTGTACTTCGAGCGGTTCTCGCAGCCGCCGCCCTTGGCCATGATGGCGAGCTTCAGCTCGGCCCCCGGCACCACGTCCACGTGGATCACCGCCGGCGTGTTGTCGCCGGTGTTCACCCGGTCGAAGGGCGACTTCACCATCGAGGCGCGCAGAAAGCCCTCCGTGTAGCCCTGGCGCACGCCCTCGTTGATCGCGTCGTAGAGGCCGCCGCCGGTGACGTGGACGTCCTGGCCCAGCTCCACGAAGCAGACGGTGACGCCGGTGTCCTGGCAGTAGGCGACCCGCTTGGTCCGGGCGATCTCGGCGTTCTCCTTCAGGATCTGGAGCACCTGCTTGCCGGCGGCGAGCGCTCGGTGGTGAGCGCTCGGTCGAAAGCGCGCAGCATCTCGGGACCGAGATTCCAGTTGGCCTCCATGCAGAGCTTCTTGATGGTGTCGGTGATGCGCCGAGACGTGGATGTCGCGCATCAGGCCTCCGCTACTCTGCGCCATCTGGGCCATCGCGGCCTTGGCGGCCTCGGCCATCTGCTTGGGCGGCACGTCCTTCTCGTGCGTCGCCAGGACCCACTGGTTGCCGTAGGGGTCCTCCAGCTTGCCGAAGCGATCGCCCCAGAACATATCGGCGGGCGGCATGATCGACGTGCAGCCGGCCTCGGTCGCGCGCTTGAAGGCGGCGTCGACGTTCGGCACGTACAGCATGAGCGAGCCGGTCGTGCCGCCGAGCGAGGTCGGGGCCTTTTGCGAGCTCACCCCCGGGAACTCATCGCTCAGCATGACGATCGCGTTGCCGATACGCATCTCCGCGTGCCCGATCTTGCCGCCCGGCGCCGTCATGCGCATCATCTCGCGGGCGCCGAAGGCGCGCTGATAGATCGCCAGCGCGCCGGCGCCGTCGTTCACCGTGAGGTATGGCGTCACCGAGGTGTAGCCCGGCGGGATGGGCGAGACCTTCTTCGCCGCGGACTTTCTTCGCCGCGTGTCGGGCCTTGGTCTTCGCGCGGGCGGGAGCCCGCTTCTTCATCTTCCGTGTCTTTACCATGAGGCGCTCTCCGTTAGAGCTTCAGCTTGTCCACGAGCTCGCGCACCGCGCCGGCCGACTTGTCGAAGGCGGCCTGCTCCTCGGGGGTGAGCTTGATCTCGATGATCTGCTCGACGCCGCTCGCGGCCGAGCTTCACCGGCACGCCCACGTAGAGCCCCTTGATCCCGTACTCGCCTTCGAGATACGCCGCGCAGGGCAGGATCTTCTTCTTGTCCTTGAGGATCGATTCGACCATCTCCACCGCGGAGGCGGCGGGCGCGTAGTAGGCGCTGCCGGTCTTCAGCAGCGCCACGATCTCGGCGCCGCCGTTGGCGGTGCGCGTGACGATCGCGTCGATCCGCTCCTTGGACAGCAGATCGGTGATCGGGATGCCGGCCACCGTGGAGTAGCGCGGCAGCGGCACCATCGTGTCGCCGTGGCCGCCCAGCACGAAGGCGGTGACGTTCTCGACCGACACGTCGAGCTCCTGCGCGATGAACGTGCGGAAGCGCGCGGAGTCGAGCACGCCGGCCATGCCGACCACGCGCTTTGGCGGAAAGCCGGACTCTTCCACGCCAGCTGCACCATCGCGTCGAGCGGATTGGTGACCACGATGAGGATGGCGTTCGGGAGCGCGCGCTGACCTGCTCGACGACTGAGCCGACGATCTCCGCGTTCTTGAACAGCAGATCGTCGCGGCTCATGCCGGGCTTGCGGGCCAGCCCGGCGGTGATCACGACGACGTCGGAGTCGGCCGTCTCGTCGTAGCCGTTGGAGCCGATGATGTGCGCGTCGTAGCCTTCGACCGGCCCCGCCTGCGCGAGGTCGAGCGCCTTGCCCTGCGGCACGCCCTCCACCATGTCTACCAGCACGACGTCGCCGAGCTCTTTCTCGGCCGCGACTGCGCGACCGTGGCGCCGACGTTGCCGGCGCCCACCACGGTGATCTTCGGCCGAGCGGCCATCGAGCTGTCCTTTCCTGGCGTGGGGGTCGCAGTGCGCCTGGCCGGCGTTGAGCGCCGACCCGGCCTTGAACCACGCGATCTGCTCGCGGGTCATCGTGTGCCTGACCGGGATCTCTTCCTGCGGCCGTCCGGCTTGCGGATCCGGAGGTCACGGGCTTGCCCGGCGCCAGCCCGCGAGCCCGACGAGACATGCGGTCGTGCTCCTCGATGCGATCGTAGTCCGCGGGATCGCGAACGTCAGCGGGCAGCAGGCCCTGCTTCTTGAGGTTCGTCTCGTGGATGCGGGCAAAGCTGCGCACGATCACCGCCACGCCGCCCAGAAAGCGCGGCGACATCGCCGCATGCTCGCGGCTGGAGCCTTCGCCGTAGTTCTCGTCGCCGACGACCACCCAGCCTGAGCCCTTGGCCTTGTAGGTCGCGCGCGATCTGGAGATCGGCTGGCCGGCCTCCCCGGTCAGCAGGTTGATGCCCTTGCCGGCCTCGCCGGTGAAGGCGTTGATCGCGCCCATGAACATGTTGTCGCTGAAGCTGTCCAGGTGGCCGCGGAAGCGCAGCCAGGGGCCGGCCGGAGAGATGTGGTCGGTGGTGGTCTTGCCCTTGGCCTTGAGCAGCACCGGCAGTCGACGAAGTCCTTGCCGTCCCAGGCCGGCCAAGGGCTCCAGCAGCTGCAGCCGCTCGCTGTTGGCGGCACCTCGACCGTGACCGAATCGCCGTCGGCCGGCGGCGCCATGTAGCCCTCCGCGCCGCGGGCGAAGCCGTCGCGCGGCACCTCGGGCGCCTTCCGGGGGCGTGAGCCGGAACGGCTGGCCGTCGGCGCCGTCAGCGTGTCGGTGAGCGGGTTGAACGACAGCCGCCCGGCCAGCGCCAGCGCGGTCACGATCTCGGGGCTGGCGATGAAGTTCATGGTGGTCGGCTGCCGTCGTTGCGGCCGGGGAAGTTGCGGTTGTACGAGGTGACGATCGTGTTCGGCTGGTTCGGCGCGACGTCGGTCGCGCCGCCACTGGCCGATGCACGGGCCGCAGGCGTTGGCCAGCACCGTGCCGCCGATGTCGTCAGCGACTGCATCTGCCCGTCGCGCTCGATGGTCGCGCGGATCTGCTCCGAGCCCGGCGTGACGAGGAACGGCCTTCGGCCTTGAGCCCGGCCTTGAGCGCCTGCTCGGCCACGTCGGCGGCGCGGCTCATGTCCTCGTAGGAGGAGTTGGTGCAGCTGCCGATGAGCGCGGCGGTGATGGTCGCCGAACCAGTTGTTGGCCTTCACCTCGGCGGCCAGCTGGGAGATCGGCCGCGCGCGGTCCGGCGTGTGCGGGCCGACGACGTGCGGCTCCAGCGTGGCGAGATCGATCTCGACGACCCCGTCGTAGTACTTCTTCGGCGTCGGCCTCGACCTCGGGGTCGGCTCAGCAGGTGCGGGCGGAACTCCTCGGCCAGCGCCGCCAGCTCGGCGCGTCCGGTGGCGCGCAGGTAGCGGCCATGTGCTCGTCGGACGGGAACATCGACGTGGTCGCGCCGAGCTCGGCGCCCATGTTGGTGATCGTCGCCTTGCCGGTGGCGCTGATCGTGCGCGCGCCGGGGCCGAAGTACTCGACGATCGCGTTGGTGCCGCCCGTGACGGTCAGCAGCCCGCAGAGCGTAGAGGATGACGTCCTTCGGCGCCGCCCAGCCGTTGAGCTTGCCGGTCAGGTACACGGCGATGAGCTTCGGGATACAGCACCTCCCACGGCAGCCCGGCCATGACCTCCACCGCGTCGGCGCCGCCCACGCCGATGGCGCATGCCCGAGGCCGCCGGCGTTGGGCGTGTGCGAGTCCGTGCCGATGATCAGCTCGCCCGGAGAAGGCGTAGTTCTCCAGCACCACCTGGTGGATGATGCCCGAGCCCGGGCCCCAGAAGCCGATGCCGTACTTCGCGCGGCCGAGCGCAGGAAGTCGTAGACCTCGTGGTTCTCGCGCGAGCGCGCTGCAGGTCGTCGGCTCGCGCCGCTCTCGGCGCGGATCAGGTGATCGCAGTGGACCGTGGTCGGCACCGCGACGGCTTGCGGCCCGCTGCATGAACTGCAGCAGCGCCATCTGCGCCGTCACGTCCTGCATCGCCACGCGATCGACGCGCAGACGGAGAATGGCCTTCCCCGCGCTCCCACACCTGGCTGTCGAAGTCCCAGCAGTGGGCGACGAGAATCTTCTCCGAGAGCGTCAGCGGACGACCGAACTTGCGACGTGCACGGGCGAGGCTGTCGGGCATGGAGGCATACAGAGCGCGGATCGGTGACGCAGCGGACATCGGGGCCTCCCTCTTCGCAGGCAAAAGAGCACCTCCTTCCCCTTGGGGAAGGAAGCGCGGTCGACGGCGAATAACTCTAACGCGGCGCGGCGTTAGGGTCAAGGATCGCAGTCACCGTCTGGGTCATCGGGTACGCCGCCAGTCAAGGAGTCGGGTACGCTGCCGGGCAATGAAGACGCGCGAACCGGCTCGAGTACGCCCGCCGGGTGAACCGGGTGATCGACCACGTGCGCAAGCACCTGGGCGACGATCTTCTCGCTGGCCGGCCTGGCGCGACTGGCCGCGTTCTCGCCGTTCCACTTCCATCGCGTCTTCCGGGCCGTCACCGGGGAGACCCTGTTCGGCTTCATCCAGCGCGTGCGGATCGAGCGAGCGGCCAGCACCCTGCGGCACGATGCCGAGCGCAGCGTCCTGGAGGTGGCCCTGGACCATGGCTTCGGCTCGGCGGCGACGTTCGCCCGGGCCTTCCGGGCGCGCTTCGGCACCACGGCCACGGCGTGGCGGGCGGCGGCGGCCCGCCAGAAGCGCAAGCCGGGCGAATCGATTCGCAAGGGGCGCAAAGCATCG
>CAVQIU010000032.1:0-79060 GCA_963712625.1 uncultured Actinomycetota bacterium | reverse complement strand
AACCGAAAGAAGGAGCCGACATCATGGCCACCACCGACAACACCGCATTAGGCGCTGACGGTCCCATCGCCACAGTCATGCGGTCCGATGAGCAGGCTTGGAACACCCTCATCGAGCGCCACCAGCCCATCATCGACGCCGTCTGCCGCCGATATCGGCTCAGGCCTGAAGATGCGGCTGACGTCAGCCAGACCGTGTGGATGAAGGCAATTGACAATCTCGATCGGATCCGCGAGCTGCGGGCTATGCCCGGATGGATCAAGACAACCGCAACGCGAGCAGCCTGGAGTGTGCTGCGCTCGCGCAATCGCCTCACCCTGCGCGACGTATCTGAGGACAACTCTGCCGATTGGTCAGCGCTGGCTTCGGCCCCCTCCAGCAGCGAGGCCGATGCCCGGATGTTGCATGCAGAGCGCCGAGCTGCTGTGCGGGACGGGCTTGCCGAGCTGACTGAGAGCCATCGCACCCTTCTCAGTCTGCTCGTCGCAGATCCGCCAATCACCTACCAGCAGATTAGCGATCAACTCGGCCTGCCGATGGGCAGCATCGGGCCCACCCGCGCCCGCTGCCTCCGCAAGCTGGCCGCCACCCCGTCGATTCGAGCCCTTGGGCTCGGCCTCAGCGACCACGTTTCGGCCGCTGAGGCGGCTTAGAGGGCGACGCCAATCAGTTGAATCAAAAGAAAGAAGGTGTGCCGTGATTTGCCCTCCATACCTGCCGCGACTGGCGCGGAATCAAGCATCATCTGAGCCAATTCTCGACCGATGAAGTGCTCCATCTGCTCGACACAGCACAACAGACATCCGAGCAGATTTCCCGCTTCATCGTCCTACTCGATAGAGAGTTGGATTTGCGGAGAATGCGGACGTGGGCACTCCTTCGGCCTGATGCCACTACTACGGAGCTCCATGTCTGGTGTCGGGCTTATTCGGCTCCTCGGAGTTTCGCGGTGTGAGGACGACGCGGTGGGCCCGGGTCGTTCGATTCCGTGAGGTGGGTCGAGGTCGTTCAGGATCTAGGGAACCAAGCAAACCGCGACTGGCGACGGCCGCACCTCGACCCTCATTAACCCCTCCACTCGGCGAGGGCTTCGCCGAGGCCCGATGTCTGGCCAGGCCGACGTCGACGCGGCCATCCGGGCGGCCGTCGACGGCGAGGAGAAGGCCCCTGGCCTGGGCCAACGGCGTCGAGTACGGCCTCGCCTCCAGCCCCTGGACCCGCGAGCACGGCCGCGCAATGCGCATGGCTCGCGCCCTCGACTCCGGCTGCGCCTGGATGAACACCCACATCCCCTGGTCGCCGAGATGCCCCACGGCGGCTTCAAGTACCCGGCTACGGCAAGGACGCGAGCCTGTACGGTTCGAGGACTCCACCCGCATCACGCGCGTCATGTCGAACATCGAGGGGTAGGCCGATTCAGCATTTTTTCGCTCGACCTCGCTGATCAAGCCCCTTACACTCGCGGCCATGGCGGTGTGTGGCGGATGTGGGAAGTTCGGGCCCGAGGAGGCGCGCTTCTGCTCTGCCTGCGGCAGCCCGCTCGCGGCCGCGCCGCTCTTCGAGCGCAGCGCCCGCAAGACCGTCACCGTCGTCTTCGCCGACATCGCGGGCTCGACCGAGCTCGGCGACCGGCTCGACCCCGAGACGGTACGGCAGGTCATGTCGCGCTACTTCGCGAACCACGCGGCGCGTTCTGGAGCGGCACGGCGGCACGGTCGAGAAGTTCATCGGCGACGCCGTCATGGCCGTGTTCGGCGTCCCGGTCGCTACACGAGGACGACGCGCTGCGGGCCGTCCGCGCCGCGGTCGAGATGCGCGGGTCGCCTCGCGACGCTGAACGAGGAGCTCGAGCGCCGCTGGGGCGTCAGCCTGCGAGGTCCGCATCGGCGTGAACACCGGCGAGGTCGTGACGGGCGACCCCGCGGCGGCCAGGCGTTCGTCGACCGGCGACGCCGTCAACGTCGCGGCGCGCCTCGAGCAGGCGGCCGCCCCGGGCGAGATCCTGATCGGCGAGACGACGCTGCGGCCTCGTGCGCGATCGCGTCGTGGCGAGGCAGTCAGCCGTTCCTGGTCAAGGGGAAGCCGAGCGGTTCGGTGTGCGCGGCTCGCGGATCCTCACCCTGACCTCGGACTCGCCCTCCATGATCACGGGTTCCCCTTTCGTCGGCCGCGAGGAGGAACTCCGTCACATTCGGGAGACCTTCGAGCGCTGTGTGCCGAGCGCAGCGTGCCGCTTGGTGACGGTCCTCGGCGCGCCGGATCGGCAAGTCGCGGCTGGTCCGCCGAGGCGCCCGACGAGATCAGGACGGGAGTCGGGATCGTGGTCGGCCGCTGCCGCCCTACGGCGAGGGCATCACCTACCTCCCGCTTCTGGACATCGTGCGCCAGCTGGCACCCGCCGGAGCGGCCGACCTCACCGCGCTGGTCGAGGTTGAGGACGACGGAGCTGATCGCGGACAGGGTCGCCGGGGCGGTCGGACTCTCCACCACGAGCGCGCCGACCGCGGAGACGATCTGGGCCGTCCGTAAGCTGTTCGAGGCGCTCGCCCGCACCGCCCACTGGTGGTCGTTCTGGACGACCTCCATTGGGCGGAGCCGACCTTCCTCGACCTCGTCGAGCATGTCGCCGGATCGACTCGCGACGTTCCGCTGCTGGTCATCTGCCTGGCGCGGCCGGAGCTCCTGGATGCGCGTCCGGCGTGGCAGACGCCCTCGACAACGCGACGACCGTGCGCCTCGAGGCGCTGGCCGAGAACGAGGCGGCGGCGCTGCTCGAGCGGGCGCTGCGCGCCCGTCTCGTCGACGAGCGAACGGGACGGCGGGCGCTGGAGGCGGCGGAGGGCAACCCGTTCTTCCTGGAGCAGTTGCTCGCGATCCACGCCGAGCACGGCGAACAGCTGGACGTGCCACCTACCGTCCACGCGGTGCTCGCCGCCCGCATCGACCGTCTTCCGCCCGCCGAGCGGACCGTCGCGCAGCGGACATCGGTCCAGGGGCGGGCCTTCTCGCGGCGGGCGCTCGCAGAGCTCGTCAGTGACCAGCACCTCGCCACGCTGGATGTGACGCTGGGCGCGCTACAACGCAGGGAGCCGTTCCAGCGCGACCCGCGCGCCTTCGGAGGAGCCGACGGCCTTCGCTTCTCGCACGGCCTGATCCGTGACGCGGCCTACCAGTTCCTGCCCGAGGAGACGCGGAGCGAACTGCATGAGCGGCTGGCCCTATGGCTCGATCGGGCGGCCGAGCAGCCGCTCGGCGAGCAGGAGGAGGTCATCGACTACCACCTGGAGCAGGCCTACCGGTATCGGGCTGAGCTCGGACGCGTCGGGCACGCGAGCGCGCCCTCGGCGCCGAGGGCTCCCGACGGCTCGACTCGTCGGGTCGCCGCGCCTTCGCTCGGAGCGACCTGCCCGCCGCCATCAAGCTCCTGGAGCGTGCCGAGGCGCGCTTGGCGCGCGACGATCGGGCCCGAGCGGAGTCCTTCCCGCGCTCGGCGCCGCGCTCACCGAGGCCGGGAGGCTGTCCGAGGCCGACCGGGTCCTCGAGGCGGCGATTGACTGCTCACGGATGAATGACGACGAGCGCCTGGAGGCACACGCCATCGTCGAGCAGCTCTTCCTCCGGATCCAGTTCGACACCGAGAAGGCGATCATCGAGGCCCGCGAACTGGGCGAGCGGCTACGGGTGACCTTCGAGGTCAACCAGGACGCCCGTGGGCTGTGCAAGGTGTGGCGTCTTCGCGCGCTGGGGCACTGGCTCGAGGGGAAATGCCTCGCTGCCGACGCCGCTTGGGAGAAGGCGGCGAATACGCCCGTGAGATAGGAGATGATCGAGAACTGCATACATTCTCGCCTGGCTCGCCTCGTCGGCGTTCACCGGCCCGACTCCTGTTGGCGAGGCCATCCGCCGCTGTGAGGCAATTCGCGAACAGGTGAACGAAGACCGGGGTCCCGGCCGCCACGCTATATCCGCTCGCCGGCCTATACGCGATGCTCGGCCGCTTCGATGAGGCACGGGAGCTCCTCGACTTGGCTTACCGGAGGCTCGAGGACCTCGGCTTCGTCACGCTGACTTCATGAGGCACGCAATTCGAGGGCTTGATCGGGATACCTGCTGGCGATCTGACGCGGGCGGAGGAGCGCCTCGAGTCGGTTTGGGACGGCTGGAGGAGATGGGCGAGAAGGCATTTGTCTCCTCGTTAACGGCGCTCTTGGCGGAAGTTCTCTACCGGCAGGAGTGTCACGACGAGGCGAAGACGTCGTCGACCGTAGCGAGGAGACGGCGGCGCCCGACGATCTCGCGGCACAGATCGCGTGGCGGACGGTTCGGGCGAAGATCCTGGCGGCCACCGGTCGCCTGGAGGATGCGGAGGCACTTGCCCGTCGCGCCGTGTCCCTCGCTGGGGAGACGGACTGAAGCAACGATCACGCGGCTGCCTGCGTTGCGCTCGGCGAGGTCCTGGGCACCCGCGGGCGACCACAGGAGGCAGAGACGGCAATCCGAGAGGCGCTCGCCCTGTACGTTGCAAAGGGAAACACGTCGCAGCGGAGGAAGAGCATGCGCTGCTTGACGGACTCGTACCTGTTTGAACCGCTGCTTACTGCGCGGTTGGCCCGCTGCATCGCTGCTCGAATTGCGCCGCCTAAAGGGCGGCGTCGTTGCATTCTTGGGCTCGGATAGTCCATGATCAACAGTTCGGGCCGTCCCGGCCAACCCTCATATATACAACCGGGGTGGTGTTGGCAGCCTCGACGGCACACCCGAGCCTGCGCCTTGCTGCGTAGCACGCCGTAATTGGCAACGTTACGCCTGGGGCTGGGCCGTTTGGCTGCGACCAGATCTGGGGCGTCAAGGCGCAGCACAGATTGTATCGAGCTTCTGCTTGGGAGTGGAGTACACCGCGAGCGCAATCGAGCGTCGGTGAGGGCCCGCCGGATGCCTGTACGGCCTTTATCGGATTCTCACGAACCTCAGCTATGGTGCGACCCCAGGTTGGCGAAAGTTGGGGACCTTCAACGTTCAAGGCGTTGCCGCTCGCTCCCCGGAGAGCCCATGCTTTTCTAGGGAGGCGTCGATGGCAGCGTTGACATCGGTACTGACGGCAGCCAAACCTCCGGCGAGATGCCTGGCGCAGATGTGATACGGATCATGATGTCGGCCAGCGGTGGCCGGTAGCCCGGCCGGTCGCCTCGGGTCCGATGACCATGCGTCGGCGTGGTCATGATCGGATCCCGCCGACGTGGTCGAACCCGGCTCGAACCTCAACGGCGGCAGCGATCGCGGTTTCGCAGGGATCTTTCTTGATTCGGTGTTTTGTGCGGTTCCAGGCACACCTTGCGAATGGGAACCATGATTTGCCTGTCGAGCTTGACGAAGACATGTCACAACCGGTCAAACCAGCGCTCGAATTGCGCCCACCGGACCCAATCGCTGACTGCCAGGCGTCCGTGATCGCGATCGGGACGCCGGGATTCTCGACGTTGTTGACCACGGCGAGGTCGTAATTGGAAAACACATTGGGAACTCCTGCGCGTCGGCTCCTTCTTCATGATCGCGCTCAGGGTGGTCGTCGCTGTGCCCGGCATGACAACGGTTCTGTGTCTTTGGGGACGGCTCAAATCGAGCAGACACTCACAGCCGCAGCCGACATGATCTTGATCGAAAGCTCGGCCGGAAACCCATAAATCCAGGCCCACGAGCTTGGCGGCGAAAAGATCCACGGATTGCTTTTGCTTTGCCGCCGGCGTGGTGACGAAATCCCAAAGCCCTTGGCGTCCTGCCGTAGGCGGCGAAAGACCAGCGAGGAGCCATTGCGGATTCGGGAACCGGCGGCCGGTGTTGGCGGATAAGGTGCCGTCACCGCCGCTTTAGGTGGTCCTTGCAGTAGGTAACCGAGGACGGGGGTGATCAGGTGTTGTCCTGGCTCGCCCTGATCGGGCTTGTTAGGGTCCGACGGTGCGGTCAGGCCGCGGATCCCCGGCTGAGAGGTCCCGTCTCTGAAGCCGAAGTGCTCCCGGTGAGGCCGCTCGCGCCAGTTCATCTTGCCGCCAGACGAGCGCGAAGCATTGGTCTTCGCATGACGGGAAAAGTGCTCGATCTCTCGCCTCCGGTGTTCGTCGCAATCGGCAGCGACGACCATCGATGGGTTACTGCAGTTTCACGTCGTCATAGCACGGGGGTGGTAGTGTGTGCCGTCCGTCTTGGTCACGGTCACGGTTGCGTGGGCGTCTGCCCGCCCGGGAGTGAGTTGGCCAGACGAGCTCACGTCGAGTGACCAGCTCTGGTCGCTCGGGGTGACCGTCGTCGACAGAGGGCTCGACGCAAGCTGGCCTGGCTGCGTTTCGACCCACACGTTTTCGATCACGGCCGACGCGTCACCGGCCACCCAATTGCACGGGCCGCGCGCCGCGACGGTCTGTCCGCCGTTCTTCAGGCTGAGCTTTTTGTTGAACTGAGCGTTCACTTACGCCTCCTGATGAATCATCGATTTCTCCATTCTGGTAATTGGGCGGCCTGGCGAGGAGGGACCGTGGTCCCGCTCGAATCGGGCGAGTGCCGGGCAGCATCCGGGACGCGGCCGGGTGGCGCCTAACCCAGGCCGGCGGTACGTGCCCGGATGATGGCCTGCGCGCGGTCGGAGACCTGCAGCTTGGTCAAGATGTTGGAGATGTGGTTGCGCACCGTCTTGGGGGCCAACCCGAGTCGAGCAGCAATCGCGGCGTTGTTGTGTCCTGCCGCCACCATGGATAGGACTTCCCGCTCACGCTCGGTCAGCTCGGGAAAGGGGTCGGATGCGCGCTGGTCGCTGAAGTGTTCCATGACTCGACGAGCAACAGATGCGCCAAACACACCACCGCCGTCGGCCACTGTCTGTACAGCTCGCACGATCTCGGCTTGGCCGGCCCCTTTCAGCAGGTAACCGCGGGCACCTACTCGAAGTGCCGCAAACACCGAGTCGTCGTCGGCGAGCATGGTGAGCACCAGGATTCCTACATGTGGGCTGCCGTGTGCAATCCGGCGGGTGGCCTCGATGCCGCCCATGCCGGGCATGTCGAGGTCCATGATCACTACATCGGGCTGCAACTCCAGGCTGAGCGCGACCGCTTGCCGTCCATCGGCAGCCTCACCGACCACATCGACGCCCGCGGCATCCAGCGCCGCCCCAAGCCCGTCTCGGAAAAGGGGGTGATCATCGGCGATCAGCACGCGTAATGTGGTCATCGCAACAATGTTGTCATCGCAAACACCGGGGCAAGTCTGCCTGTTCGGTGCGGGGGTGACGGCCGCGGTCGCTCAATACACTCCGGGCGTCGCAGACCCGAATAGCCCGACGGCGTCATGCCCTCCAGAGTCCAGCGGAGGTGTCCTGGCCGCATGAGGCAATCGTCCTGGTCGGGCTGGGCCAGCATCCGACCACATCTGCCCCGCTGGGCAGGAGTTCCACTGCTTGTCGCCGTAGCAATCATCGCTTCCCTCGGCTGGGTCCTGCTTGCCCGCGGGATGTTTCCCGCGGACGGTACTGTCACATTTCCGAGCGCACCCTACTGGTCGGAACGCGGCGTCGTGATTAATGACGTGGTATCGGGTGTGTCCGGGCTGCGCGTCGGTGATTGCGTCGTGGCGGTCGACGGCCGGCCTCTGGATGATCTGGTTCGCAACGGCCCTGCCCCTACCTACAACGTGGGACACGTGGTTCGCTACGACGTGCGTCGAAGCGATGCGTCGCTCGATCGAGACTGCTCGGGGTCACTGGCCAGCGTCGAGGTCACCCTCACCTCCTACCGGTTCGCTTCAGTCCTCAGGGAAGACGCCAGCGTGTTGCTGCTTGCTGGCTTCATGCTTGCCCTGGGCGCCTTCTTGGTTGCTGTGCGACCGCAGTCGGGTGCACCACGGGCCCTGCTGGTGGCCGCTTGCTTTTATCTGTTCGGCCTAACGGTGCGGCCTTTCGGCATTCAGGTAGTCGATTTGGCTAGCGGTCCGCGGTTATGGCCGTCTGTGATTGGTGAGACTGCCAAAGCGCTGTTTTGGGGCGCATTGTTGTTGATGGCTGCATCCTTGCCCCGCCATAGCTTTCCCCCGCGCAGGCTTGTGATTGGTTGCTTCGTGGTGCCCTTCGCTCTGCACCTGCTCTACATTCCGATTGCACTACAACAAAGCAGCGAACTCGGAAAGCTGGCCCGACTGGTTACCGTCTCGTTCGGGGCGGCGCACATCGTACCGATTCTCATGGTGCTCGCCGTGGTTGTCGGCTACAGGTCAGTAGAACAGCCGGAGAAACGGGCTGCTGTGCGATGGATAGTGATTCCCTTTACGCTCTTGATGTTCGCTTATCTCGGGCTCGGGAAAGTGCCCGCCACGATCACCGGGCGTCCCTTGATCCCATGGATCTGGTTCCGTGGACTTTTCATCTTGGTCCTGGCTGCAATGACCGTGGCCGTGGTGCGTAACCACCTCTTCGAGGTCCAGATCGTCATCCGTCGTTGGGGGCTACGACTCATCGCACTGGTTGCCGCGACGGCCGGGGTGCTGGTGCTATGGCGTTTGCTGGTTATGCCGCATACGCGGTTGGCTGTCTGGCCACTGCCGGCCGCAGGACTACTCATCGTTGCCGTGTGCGTGACAATCGCCTTACTCAACCGTGTCTTGGAGCGGCGTTTGTTCGGTGCCCGCGTCGACAGCGACGTGATGATTGCCGCGCTATCACCACGGACAACGCCAGTGGTTACCGATGAGAGCGCCCTTGTCGCTGCTCTCGATGCCCTGATGCATGCCCTTCGGCTGGCGTTCGTAGACCTTGAACTCACCATGCCTGGAATGACCCCGCTCAGCGTGTCCCGTGGCGCTGCGCGACAACCAGATCGAGTGATGCCCTTATATGCGGGAAACGTCCATGTAGGGCAGCTGAGTCTGGCTGTACGCCCGGGACTGGAGCCCCTCGGACGAGCGGACGAGCGACTGCTCGATGCTCTTGGCCACGTACTCGCCAGCAGTGCGTACAACCTCGGTCTACAGCAGGCGCTGCGTAAGGCCCTTGCGCAGACCGTGACTGCAAGGGAGGAGGAACGGCGCCATATCCGGCGAGAGATCCACGACGGCATCGGCCCGTTGCTGGCGGCAGCGCTCCTGCGAACCGAGACGGCCATGGAGCTGTCGCCCGGATGCCCGAGCCAGGCCGAAGCCCTGCAGAAGCTGCACGTCCTGCAGAAGACGGCTCTCACGGATGTTCGCAGCCTGGTGGAAGGACTTCGACCACCAGCCCTCGACCACGGAGGCCTGCTCTCGGCCCTCCAACAACACGCCGAGCACAGCGCGGTGATGGGCACGCACGGCCCTCCGACCGTTACTTTCGAGGTCGCGGGCGATCTCTCGGTACTCCCGGCAGCGGTCGAGGTCGCCGCCTACCGCATCGCGCAGGAGGCGATCAGCAATGCAACGAAACACGCTGGTGCCCAGCGGATTGTTGTCCGGATAAGCCGCATGGACAACAGGCTCATCGTCGAAATCGACGACGATGGCATTGGCGTAGTTTCGGAGACCAACCACTCCGGAGTCGGTCTTGCATCCATGGCAGAACGAGCCACCGAGCTAGGCGGCTGGTGTACGAACGAACATCCCCCGACCGGCGGCACGCAAGTAAGGGCCTGGCTGCCGATCTTGATAGAAAGCTCGGCTGGAAACACCTAATCCAGGTTGCGGCGGAGCTCGGCCCAGCGCCTCATACAGCGCAGTGATCTCATGAATTGACGAACCGGTCGGCGTAGACCTGGGAACCCTTCCCTTACAACGCTCGGGCATGTGAACGAAACTTGATTGATGGCATACATCACCCGATCGACACGGAGTGAACAGTGACCCGATCAAGCTCAGACAACCCAGTTACAGCTGCACCAGCGCTGCCCGCCTACGCCAGTGGGACGTCCACTGTGCCGCTCTTGGGCGACACCATTGGGGCAAATCTCGACCGAACGGCGGAGCGCGTTGGTGATCATGAGGCGCTGGTGGAGTGTGCGACCGGTCGCCGCTTCAGCTATCCGCAGCTGGTCGGTGAAGTCGATGCCTGCGCACTGGGGCTGCACGCCCTCGGTGTGGCGAAGGGTGACCGAGTCGGCATCTGGGCGCCGAACTGCGCCGAGTGGGTGTTCGTCCAGTACGGTACCGCGAAGCTCGGCGCGATCTTGGTCAACATCAACCCGGCGTATCGCACCCACGAGCTGAGCTACGTGCTCAAGCAGGCGGGCATCTCCGTGCTAGTGAGCGCGCCCGAGTTCAAGACCGCCGACTACCGCGCAATGGTCGCCGAGATTCGCGACGAGTGCCCCGAGCTGCGCGAGGTGATCTTTCTCGGCGATCCACAGTGGGAGCAGCTCATGGCGAGCGGCCGCGCCGGCAATCGCGAGCTGTTGGCCGAACGCGAGCGTGAGTTGTCGGCCGACGATCCGATCAACATCCAGTACACCTCCGGCACCACCGGCTTCCCGAAGGGCGCCACGCTCACCCACCACAACCTGCTCAACAACGGATTCTTCGTCGGGGAGGGCTGCGGCTACACCGAGGACGACCGCGTCTGCATCCCCGTGCCCTACTACCACTGCTTCGGCATGGGAATGGGCAACCTCGGTTGCACCTCACACGGCGCGACCATGATCATCCCGGCGCCCGGCTTCGACCCGGCGCTCACCCTGAAGGCCGTCCAGGACGAACGCTGCACCTCGCTGTACGGCGTCCCGACCATGTTCATCGCCGAGCTCGGCCTGCCCGACTTCGCCGATTACGACCTGACCAGCCTGCGTACCGGCATCATGGCCGGCTCGCCATGCCCAGTAGAAGTCATGAAGCGAGTGGTCGAGGAGATGGGCATGACTGATGTGACCATCTGCTACGGCATGACCGAGACCTCACCGGTCTCTACCCAGACCGGCGTGGACGACGATCTCGACCGGCGCACATCCACCGTCGGTCGGGTGCATCCGCACGTCGAGGTCAAGATCATCGACCCGTTGACCGGGCTCACCGTGCCGCGCGGGGAGCACGGCGAGTTCTGCACCCGCGGCTACTCGATAATGCTCGGCTATTGGAACGAGCCGGACAAGACGGCGGAGGTCATCGACCGCGCGCGCTGGATGCACACCGGCGACCTCGCGATCATGGACGAGGAGGGTTACCTCAACATCGTCGGCAGGATCAAGGACATGGTGATTCGCGGGGGAGAAAACGTTTACCCGCGGGAGATCGAGGAGTTTCTCTACACCCACCCCGAGATCGTCGACGCGCAGGTCATTGGAGTCCCCGACGAGCGGTACGGCGAGGAGCTGATGGCCTGGGTGCGGTTACGGCCGGGCGCCGAGCCCCTGACTGCGGAGAGGCTGCGCGAGTTCTGCACCGGCAAGCTCGCTCACTACAAGATCCCGCATTACGTCAGGATCGTCGACGAGTTCCCGATGACCGTCACGGGCAAGATCCGCAAGGTCGAGATGCGCCGGATCTCGATCGAGGAGCTTGGCCTGCAGGCCGCTGCCGCGGTCACGCACGCCTGACCCGCACGGCATATGTGCTGAGGCCTTCGAGAGTCTCGGGGCCCATGAAGACGTGTGTGGGTCACGTCGTCGGTATCAGCTGCAAGGCGGTCCAGGAGATCGGGGGCAGCTCGATCATCAGCACACCGTCCTCGATACGCGCCGACGGGTTCGCTGCCGGCGCTACGCGATCCCGATTCTCGAGGGTGTTGGTGGCGGTCGGGTCGTCGTCGGAGAGTGTGATGCTCTCGCCAAGACGAACTGGTCCGAGCGAGCCGATATTCATGGACGCGGTCGTCGGCGCGTCGAGGCCGCGGTGCACCAGGAACACAGCGACCGAGCCCCTCTCATCGACCGTCGCGACGGCGTCGACCAGCGGCACAGGTCCGTACGCCGCCGTCTCGTAGCTGGAACTCTCGACGGCGAGCCGCAGCACTGTGCCCTGAGCTAGCCGCGCGGTGATCGCGAACGGGAAGAAGATCGTTTGCCGCCAGGTTGGTCCGCCCGGCTCGGTCATGATCGGCGCGATCACATTGACAAGCTGAGCGAGACATGCGGCCCGCACTCGATCGGCGTGTTTCAGCAAAGAGATCAGCAGGCTTCCGACGACTACCGCATCGGTCACAGAGTATTGATCTTCAAGCAGCCGGGGCGCGTACGGCCAGTTGGCCAGCCCGGTGATCCTTCCCCCCTTGTGGTAGCGGTCGGAGTACCAGACGTTCCATTCGTCGAATGAGATGTTGATGGTCCGTTCGCTGCGCAGCGCGGCCTTCACGGCGTCCGCAATGGCGATCACCGCCTCGATGAACGCGTCCATGTCGACGGCCGAGGCGAGGAAGCTGCCCCTGTCGCCGTCACGTTCCTCGTAGTAGCTGTGACAGGAGATGAAATCGATGTCGTCGTAGGTGCGCTCGAGCACCACTCGTTCCCAGGTGCCGAAGCTCGGCATCGACCGGTTGGAACTGCCGCAGACGACGAGCTCGAGGTCCGGATCCAACTGTCGCATCGCCCTCGCCGTCTGGCTTGCGATCTTGCCGTAGTCCTCGGCGCTGCGGTGGCCGAGCTGCCAGGGCCCGTCCATCTCGTTGCCGAGGCACCACATCCGTACACCGAACGGATCGGGTGAGCCGTTGGCAACCCGCTGTTCGGCGAGGGCGGACCCGGCACGAATGTTGGCGTACTCGAGCAGCTCGAGCGCTTCGAGCGTGCCGCGAGTGCCGAGGTTGAGCGCCAGCATGGACTCCGCGCCCACGCCTTCACACCAGCCGTGCGAACTCGTGCAGCCCGACCTGGTTCGTCTCGAGCGAGTGCCAGGCGAGGTCGAGCCGCTTCGGCCGCTGCTCGCGCGGCCCGATACCGTCCTCCCACCTGTAACCAGAGACGAAGTTGCCACCCGGGTATCGGATAGTCGTCACCCCGAGCTCGCGTACCAGATTCATGACGTCGGTCCGGAATCCGTACGCGTCCGCAGAGGGGTGCTCTGGCTCGTAGATTCCGTCGTAGACGCATCGGCCGAGATGCTCGACAAAGGAGCCGAACAGGCGACGATCCAGCGGACCGACGATCTGGCCGGCATCCACGATGATCTTCACTTCATCCTTGGGAGTCACGCTCTAGACCCTCCCACTTCCCTCAGCTCAGAAGTGTCGAGGGCCCACCTCGACTGCGCCGCCGCCTCCGGCTGGGCCGTCTAGCATCTGAGTAATGGCCCTGGGTAGACGGTTTGTGCATCACGTGGTCGCCGCGTTCGCGTGTGCGATCTTGGTAAGTGGATGCTCGACTGCACCGGCCGCCACGACCACCCCGTCCTCCACAAGCCCGCCCTCCACAAGCCCAACGTCCACTAGCCACTCCGTCGGCAGGCGATTCGCATCAGCACGGCTGGTCGATCGTCGCGTTGGGCGACTCGGTGCCACATGGCACCAGCTGCGGATGCACCCCGTATCCAGAGTTGAGCGCTACGTCGCTGACCGAGCCCGCAACCCGGGAGGTGACTGCGACGAACGAAGCGGTTGGCGGGTTCACGACGGCGGATGTGCTCACGCAGCTGCGTTCGGACGACGATGTCATCTCGCAGGTGAGCAAGGCGAATGTCGTGGAGATCGAGGTGGGAGCCAATGACGTCGCGTACAGCGGATCGTGTGGCACCTCGGTTGCCTGCTACCAGCCGCGGATCCGATCGACGCAGCAGAACCTTGACGAGATCGTCGCCAGAGTTCGGGATCTGACGACCGGACATCCAGTCCTGTTGGTTCTGCTGGATTACTGGAGTGTCTGGCTCGGTGGTCAGTACGCAGAGTCCAAAGGCCCTGCCTACGTCGACGCGGCGGACGAGGTGACGGATCAGGTGAACAATGTGATCAAGACGACGGCTGCCAATACCGGCGGGGCCTACGTTGACCTGCGCGCAGCCTTCAAGGGCCCGAATTACGCCTATGACGAAACCCGTTACCTCGCCAGCGACGGCGATCATCCGAACGCGGCCGGTCATGAGCAGATCGCGGCCGCCGTGGTCGATGTGGTGACCCAGACCCTTCATCTTTGACGCAACCGGTTGAACCGAAAGGCCGTCCGACCTGAGGACCTCGCGAGCAATGCGTCGCGCGAGTCGTATGCTCAATGGGCGGATGATGGACACTCGGCTTTCCCTGCGGGGCGGGTACGTGGTAAGCAGATTGCGTCCATCGTTCGTTAGTTCGGGGGGAAAGACGAGAACGCCATGAGTGAGCAAACGACTGGCGCGGCCCTCAGCGACTACGAGGCGGTTGGCGGTGGGTCCGCCGTAAGCACTGTCGTGAACGACTTTTACGACCGTGTTCTCAGCGACCCGCAGCTTGCGCCGTACTTCGAGGGGGTCGACCTCGCCCGACTCAAGAGGCACCAGGCACTTTTGGTAACGCAGGTGCTCGGCGGCCCAGAAAACTACACCGGTCGCCCGCTTGGCGAGGCCCACGACGGGTCTCGGGATCGACCATGACGACTTCACCGCGGTCGTCGGTCATCTGGCGGCAGCCATGGAGGACGCCGGTGTCCCCGATGACATCATCGGTCGGGCGGGCGCAGCTGTCGCCGCGACCGAGCCCGAGATAGTGGAAGTTGGGTCGACCTGACCTGATGGACACCGCCGCCTTAAAGGCCAGTTGGGGGAGGGTCGCGGCCACCGGCGACGATGTCCCGCTGTACTTCTATTCGCATCTGTTCCTGAGCCACCCTGAGGTGCGCTCGATGTTCCCGATTCAGATGACGGCGCAACGCGAGAAGCTGGTGGCTGCTCTGGGTGCTGTGGTCTCGAACGTCGACAACCTCGACGACGTCGTGCCCCTTCTGGAGCAGCTGGGTCGTGACCACCGCCGCTTCTCCGTGATTACGGAGCACTATGCGGCGGTCGGGGCGAGCCTGCTGGCCACCTTGAAGCGTTTCCTGGGACCGTCCTGGACCCCCGAGCTGGCCGACGCATGGGCGCAGGCGTACGGGATCGTTGCCAAGGTCATGGTTGCCGCAGCCGAGCAGCACGAGGACATCGCGCCCGCGTACTGGGAGGCGGACGTGGTGCAAGTCGAACGGCGCTCGGTCGAGGTTGCCGTCGTTGAGGTCGTGCCACGTGAGCCATTCCCCTACCGCCCTGGGCAGTCAGTGGCAGTGGAGATTCCGCAGCGGCCCCGACTGTGGCGCTATTTCAGTCCAGCGAACGCACCGGACTCCTCGGGACGTATGCAGTTCCATATTCAGCCCATTGCCGGCGGAATGGTCTCCACCGCCGTGGTCCGCCGGCTCAGCCAAGGCGACACCATCAGGATGGGCGCCCCGGTCGGCGAGCAGCTGACGCTGCCCGAGAACGGATATCTTCCCGATCTGCTGATGGTCGCGGGTGGTACGGGTCTAGCTCCGCTGCGCGCCGTATTGGAGCAGATCGACAGAGGCTGGGACACCAACGGCTCGGGGCCGAGGGTCCATCTGTTCCACGGCTCGAAGATGCCGTGGAATCTCTACGAAAACGAACACCTCACCAGACTTGCTAGAAAGCCGTGGTTCGACTACACGCCGGTCGTTTCGGAGGACAATACGTACTCCGGGCGCCAGAGGGCTTGTCGGCAGCGTTGCAGCGAAGGCCGACGACTGGTCGCGACGCACGGCCATGGTGTGCGGCTCGCCGGAGATGGTCCGGTACACCGCGCAGGAGCTCAAGGCGGCGGGTGTTCCCGCAGGCTCGATCCGACGCGAGCAGTTCGATTTCTCGGGGTCTGCGTCGCCGACGCAGGAGTTACAGGACGCTTGGGAGACCAGGTAGCAGTGGAGGGGTACAAACCATGAGCAGGCCGGACACACCGCGTGCCCCGCTCAGTGCGCAGGAGGTACGCCGCAAGCACTTCAACGTCCGGCTCCGTGGCTACGACCAGCACGAGGTCCGACGCGTTCGTCCGCGCGATCGCTGACGATATCGAGGGACTTCAGGCGCAGATCACGACGCTGACTGGAGGAGAACCGCCAGTTAGTACAGTCGAGCTGGAGCAGGAGGCGCGGCAGACCCGAAGGAAGCAGCCACCGACCAAGCCGTGTCGGTGCTCAACCAGGCCCAGCAGCTCGCCGACTCATTGATCGATGAAGCCATGCAGTCTGCTCGTGACCTGCTGTTGACCGCGCGATCCCAACAACGCGACATCATGGAGCAGGCCGAGCACCGCCGCAAAGGGCGCAGTCGCCCGCGCCACGGCCACCATCGAGCGCGCCGGCAGCCAAGACCCGTCGTTCCAGGATGTGGAGTACATCCGGATGTTCGCCAGGGTGGCGCAGGTGCAATTCCGGGCAGTGCTCGATGCACTCAACGAGCAGGTGAACCGGCTCACCGAGGTCCCAGAAATCGGCGAGCCTGCGAACAATGAGCAGCCATCGGAGGCATGGGATCGGCAGGGTAGTGCTGACGAGCCGTTCGGAACCTCGCCGAACGGCCCGCACGTGGATTCAGGAAAGCTTGGCCACCGTCAGTAAGACGGCGGAATCCTCCAGCGCCTCGAGGCTGTGGCGGTTGATGGGAAAGATCAGCAGGTCTCCCCGAGCGGCCTCCCACGACAGATCGGCTGCGGAGAGTCGTACGCGCCCGTGCAAGATCAACCCTGTCGCCTCGCCAGGATTCTCGTGCTCGGAAAGGCGCGCACCGGCGATCATGCCGATCACGGTCTGGCGGAGCACTTTCTCGTGACCGCCGTAGACGGTATCCGCGGTGTGTCGACCAGCGGCGGTGGCAGCCAGCTTCATCTGCTGGCGCGCGAGAGCCTCGAGGGAGATCTTCTGCATGGCAACAGTCTCTCCTCCTGAAGCGTTGCCACGAGCGCGGGGCAATCAGTACCGCGACGACTCTGCGTCCCGGTCCAGCGCCTCGATTGCACTGAGGAGCGCCCATGCCGGTTCGGGCGCATCCTCGCCGGCCCATGCAGTCCCGAATGGCTCGTCGTTGAACAGCTCCGAGCCCAAGAGGTCGTGAAAGAACTGCATTGCATTAGCGATGTGATGAAAGGCACAGACCTTTCGAAGCCATCCTCAGCGAGTTCCAATGGGAAATCTCGTTTGGCGTTAGTCACGGCATGACCCGTCGCCGGAATTAGTGTGAATTTGCCCGCCCAAGATCAACGTTGCCGGCATCACCGGTGATCTTGGTGCCAGGCTTGCTGCCTGAGACCTCAGGGAGAATACCCTATGGAGGACGCCGTGAATGTATACACCGCCGGCAGCAGTGGTCAGATCGTGGTCGCCGGTGCGGGCTACGCCGGGCTGCACGTTGCCTTGCGCCTGACGGCCAAGCTACGGAACAACCCTAAGACCGAGCTAACCCTGGTCGACCGGCACGACTACCACCAGGCGCTCACCGAGCTGCCTCGGGTCGCCGGCGGCACCCGCGCCGCCGATGCGGTGCGCATCCCGCTGCAGGACGTCCTCGCCAAGCGGGTCCGCTTCGTCCAGACCGAGATCAATGGTTTCGACTTGGCCGACCAGCAGCTGCTCACCGGAGTTGGGCCGATCGGCTGGAGCCGGCTGGTTCTCGCGCTCGGCAGCAGGCCCAATGACTTCGCCATCCCCGGCCTGGCCCAACACACGCTGTCGCTGTATTCGGCAAGCGACGCCGAGCGGGTATGGGCCGCGGTCGGCAAAGCGCTCACGGCTGCCGCGGCCGCCACCGACCCCGAGCGGCAGCGCCGCCTGGCGACCGTGGTGGTCGGTGGAGGCGGCGCCACCGGGGTCGAGCTGGCCGGCGAGCTGGCCGAGATGCTGCCCGAGGTGGCCAGCGGCTACGGCCTGGCGCGTGACCGCCCCGCTGTGTGGCTTGTTGAGGCGGGTCCCACTATCCTGGCCGGCTCCTCACCGCAGCTGATCGACAAGGCCACCAGTATCCTTTCTGACCTTGGGGTTCAGGTCCGCACCGACGCGGCGATCGCTGCCGCGACCGAGGAGGGCTTCCGGCTCAAGGGCGGCCAGCTGGTGGAGGGTGGCGTGTTCATCTGGGCGGGCGGGGTGAAAGCACCCGAGCTTGTGATGGATTCGCGGTTACCGACCGGCCACAATGGCCGCGTCAAAGTCGACCGGTACTTGCGCGTGCTGGACCATCCGGAGATCTACGTCGCCGGCGACCTAGCCTCGGTGGTGGATCCGCGCAGCGGGCACGTGCTGCCCCCGTTGGCGCAGGTGGCGCTTGAGGAGGGCGAGACGGTGGCCCGCAACCTGGACGCGGAGCTCAGGGGCAGGCCCCTGGAGGCGTTCACCTTCCACGACAAGGGGTTCGTCGTCTCGGTCGGGACCCGCCGTGGGGTCGCCGACATCGCCGGCATCACCAGCGGCGGGCAGCTGGCCCATCTGCTCAAAGACGCGATCGAGTGGGAGTACCGCCAGTCCGTCAGGCACCTGCGCGGCTGGGATCCAGTAGCCCGCTGACCGCTGCCCCAGCGACCTCCAGGCGGGGACACCCATCACCTCCTGCAGGGCGCTCCAGCTCGCTGCATCGATTGGAGATGATCAACTTCGTCGGCCATGGCCCTGCTGACGTCACGAAGCAAGTGACGCACCTTGTCGAGGTTCCAGTCGTACGCGGCTACCGCTTCGGTGACGTCGAACATGTCGCGGGATAGCCGATCCCGAGTGCGTTCGTAGGCGGTGAACGCCGCTTCGGGATCGCAACCGGAAAGCGTAGCCAGCACCGCGTTCGCGAGCAGCTCGGCGTCGCGCAGCGCATCTGTCATCCCATGGGTGGTGATCGGGTCCTTGAAGTAGCCGGCATCGCCCACCAGCGCCCAGCCGTTTCCCCAACTGCGGCGCAGGTAGCCGGGGAGCCCACCCCATCCGCGCAGCTCGCTGGCGTCCCGGGCCTCCGCTACCCGGTCGACGAAGGCCGGTGCCGCCGAGGCGAGAAGGGTTGCGAAGGCGTGCTCGGCTCCGCTGCTTCGTAGCGAGCGCATGCGGGCCGGCGTTGCGGACACAAAGAGGCACGTGGCGTCGTTGGTCGGTATCAGCCCGGCCGCCGCACCCTCGCCATACGCCCATTCGTAGCCTCTCACCGGCAGCCCAGTGACGTACCGGTAAAGGAACGCGCTTGCTGTGTTGCCTCGCCAGGTTATTGGCGCTTTTGCTTCCGTAGCGACAGTGGAGCGTACGCCGTCCGCACCGATCGTGAGCGACGCAGGGAAACTCATCTCCGCGCCGCCAGGAGTGCGGGCCCGCACCCCGGTGACCCGGTCGGCGCCGTCGCGAATGAGCTGCGTCACCGTGGCCTGGTGGAGAACGTCGGCGCCTGCGGCAGCTGCGGCGTCGACGAGCAGTCGGTCGAGGAGGTGACGGCGTGGTGCATAGAGTGCGTCCACACCAAGGCTCGGTTTGATCATGACATCGATGTCGTCGCCATCGGCGTAGTGGAAGACCACGTTGTGGATCGGCGGTGTGTCCGCAGCGACCACGTCTGGGAGGATCCCCCACCGGGAGAGCTGCAGTACGCCACCGCGCATCAGGCCATGAGTGGACACCGTGTCGCTTCCACGGCGACCGTGGTCTAACAAGACCACTCGAACGCCCGCACGCGCGAGCAGTAATGCCGTTGATGCGCCGGCGATCCGACCGCCGACCACGGCTACGTCATAGCTGCTCATGCAGCCGGTGCCCGAGTTGTCGCAGTAGGACGACCCGATGCCGTTCCGCCCAAGAGATGGTCCAAGACGTACCGGGCGTCGTGTCGCGCACCGTCGATGAATCCCGAATCGCGCCGATGCTGGAAGTACTGACCGACGACGTACAGACCCGGTGCCGGGGTGACACCACGCCGCTGCCGGATCGAGCCGTCCGGCGCCAGGACCGGCACATGCAACCAGGGGTGATCTGGACGGTAGCCGGCCGCGCTGATCACGGTCCCGATGCGCTCTCTGGCCAGGTCGAGCCTCGCCACCGGATGCGGGATGTCAAACGAGCGGGGCCGAACAGCGGGCAAGACCTCACGGCTCAGGCCGGCCCTGTCGACATAGTTGTCGACGGCGTCGAGAAAGCGATGCATCCTCCGGTCGGCTTCGCTCACCGTGTCGGCGAGATCATCCCTGAATGACGCCACGGCCCCCGCGACGTCCTCGAGTCGACCCAGCAGCCGTACGCCACGCGCCTGCAGCACTCCAAGATCCAGGTCGCGGCAACGAAGATCCAGCTCGGGCCGGCCGATCAGCTGAAGCGAATTTTCTCGCCGTGCTGCGGCAGTGTCGGGCATCTGATCGATCGTGCGGGCGAGCCGGCCGGTCGCCTCCAGCCACCAGAAGCTGTCCATGCCGCGGTAGCGGCGTGGCATCCTGGTGTGCCGGCCGACTGCGATCGCCACCTCCCGCCCTGCGTGGCTCAGCTCGTCGGCGATCTGTACGCCGGATGCGGAGGCGCCCACCACGAGCACTCCGCCAGGGGGAAGTGCGGCGGGGTTACGGTACGAGCTCGCAGTGAGCACCTCCACACGATTCGAGGTGCGGGCCAAGCCGGCGGGCAGCCGGGGACGTCCGTGGGGACCGGTGGCGACGACGACATGACGTGCATGCCACGTGCCGCTGTCAGTGACGACGCGGAAGCGGGCGCAACCGGCTCCTGGACTGGCTGCCACTTCCACGACGGTCGTGTTCGGAATGACCGGCGCACCGAATGACGCCGCGTAGCGTTCCAGGTATTGCACCAGCTCACCCGAGCTCAGGTAGCCGTCGGGATCGGTTCCGGCATAGTGCCAGCCAGGCAGCCGGGTCATCCAGGCCGGAGTGAGCAGGTGCAACGTGTCCCAGCGCTCGCTACGCCAGCGCTCCGCCACCCGACCCCTATCGAGCACGACGTGATCACGCTGGACTTCGGCAAGCATCCGGCTCACGGCCAGGCCGGCGTGTCCCGCGCCAACAATGACAGTGTCGATGATCATCACTAAGAGGGGTGCCAGTAGCTGATGGGGGAGTGCACCTAGCCGGTGACGACGTTGATCACGACCGGCGTCGGATTGGTCAATACGTCATAGACCGCGGAACGGCGCCGGGACTGCTCGACAAGCCCACGCAAGGTCTCATCGTCAGCCTCACCTTCGATGTGGAACGTGACTCGGATCTGCTGATAGCCGTTGCGGACCGTGCCATCGGACAGCCCGAGGAGTCCAAGCAGGTCGATGTCTCCTTCAACGGTCGAGGTGACCTTGTGCAGATCGACCCGACGCGCGGCCGCAATGTTGGCAACGCCGGACGTAAGGCAGGCAGCAACGGCGTGCAGCACGTACTCGATCGGTGTGGGCGCATGGTCCTGCCCAACTAGAACGGCGGGATGGTCGGCGTCAAGCGTGGTCACGTTCTTGTGCCGCATCTCCTGCATTGCGCCGTAGAAGTCCGACAGCTGCGAGCGGCTGTGGGTGCCACTCACCCAGGTGTTGGAGGCTCGGAACTGGAACTTGGCGATCTCCGGCTGGCTTTTGACGGCGTCGAGGGTGGCGAAGAGGGTCGCAATGTCAACGCCGTTGCGACGGGGTGCCTCGGTGGCGGTACTGCTCATGGATATCCTCCAGAATTTTTCGGTCGGTCGACCGAACTAGCGCAGATCGTCGCATTTCTGATAATGTCATGTCAAGTCCGATCGAGCGACCGAACGATCGGGCGGAGACAGGTCGAGAGTTTTTATCCCAGTCTGACCAGGGAGGCTGTTCGTGGCAGATGTCGCAGTTCGGGCCGCGGACACGCGCACGCTCATTCTTGACGCGGGGCGGAGCCGACTACTTGCCGACGGCTACGGGGGACTATCTACCCGGAAGGTGGCCGAGGAGGCCGGGGTGCCCCTCAGCCAGCTCCATTACCACTTCGGTTCCAAGCAGGGCCTCATCCTTGCGCTGCTGGATGTTGAGAATCAGCGCCGCCTGGCGCGCCAGCAGAGGATGTACGCCGAGGATGCGCCCCTATGGCAACGCTACGAGAGTGCCTGTGACTTCTTGGAAGACGACTTGGACTCCGGCTACGTACGGGTATTGCAGGAGATGATCGCGGCCGGCTGGTCCAACAAGGAGCTGGGTGACGCGGTCCGCGAGCTCATGGGCGGGTGGTTTGCTCTGCTCGGCGATGTGGCGCGCGAGGCCGAGCAACTTTACGGCCCGCTCGGTCCCTTCACCCCCCAGGAGGTAGGCACCCTGGTGGGCGCCGGATTCATCGGTGCGGAGGCGTTGCTGCTGCTGGGCTTTGATCGGGAGATCTTGCCCATCCGGTCGGCGCTGCGACGATTCGGCCTGGTGATCAGGAATCTCGAAGAGGGCCGAGCGGGATCAGGAAAAGCGGGATCAGGAAGGACAGACGATGCGGGCAAGTCAGCCGATTCGTGACGGCTACGTCGAACGTGACGGCGTCAAGATCTTCTATGAGGTGTTCGGCTCCGGCGAGCCTACGGTGCTGCTGCTGCCAACCTGGTCGATCATCCATTCCCGGCAGTGGAAAATGCAGATTCCGTACCTCTCGCGGCACTGCCGGGTGATCACCTTCGACGGGCGCGGCAACGGCCGTTCGGATCGGCCGACCGACGCGGAAGCATACGCCGAGACCGAGTTCGCGGCCGATGCTATCGCGGTGCTGGATGCGACGGAGACTCCTCGCGCGATCATCGTCGGCTTTTCGATGGGCGCACAGCGAGCCCTGCTTCTTGCCGCCAACCATCCGGACAGGGTCGAGGCGGCCGCCTTCATCGGCCCGAGCTATCAGGGCGGCGGCCAGCCCGTTCCCGCACGTACGGTCTACGAGTGGGAGGACGATCTCGACACCGACGAGGGCTGGGCGAAGTACAACCGCTGGTACTGGCGGCGCGACTATCGCGGCTTCCTCGAGTTCTTCTTCTCCCAGATCTTCACCGAGCCGCATTCGACCAAGCCGATCGAAGACTGCGTCGACTGGGGCCTCGAGACAACGGGCGAGACGCTCGCGCTGACCAATCTGGCTCCTGATCTGACGCCTGAGGAGCTACGCGAGCTTGCGCACCGCGTACGCTGCCCCGTTCTCGTCATCCACGGTGAGGGCGACGCCGTTGTCTCCGTGAGCCGTGGCATCGCTCTCGCGAAGCACACCGCAGGCCAATTGATAGTGCTGGAGGGTTCGGGCCATGCACCGCATGTGCGTGATCCAGTCAAGATCAACTTGCTATTGCGGGATTTCGTCAAACCGGCGGCGCCCCCTCAGCGCTGGGTGCGCGGGAAGTCCCGTCGCAGGCGGGCCCTCTACATTTCGTCGCCGATTGGTTTGGGGCACGCGCAGCGGGATGTGGCGATTGCCGATGAGCTGCGGAAACTGCATCCTGATCTTGAGATTGACTGGCTCGCCCAGCATCCGGTGACACGAGTTCTGCAAGCCGCGGGGGAACGCATTCACCCAGCGAGCGCACTGCTGGCGAACGAATCCAGCCACATCGAGAGCGAGTCAGCAGAACACGATCTGCATTGTTTCCAAGCGATCCGGCGGATGGATGAGATCCTGCTCGCCAACTTCATGGTGTTTCATGATCTTGTCCGCGACGAACCCTACGACGTGTGGATCGGCGACGAAGCCTGGGAACTCGACTACTACCTGCACGAAAACCCCGAACAAAAGCGGGCACCGTACGTGTGGATGACCGATTTCGTCGGCTGGTTGCCGATGCCAGACGGCGGTGATCATGAGGCTTTTCTGACCGCGGACTACAACGCGGAGATGATCGAGCACATCGCCCGCTACCCGCGGCTGCGCGACCGGGGGATCTTCGTCGGAAATGAGTCCGACATTGTTCCCGATACGTTCGGGCCGGAACTGCCGCTGATCCGCGACTGGACGCGCGAGCACTACTCCTTTGCCGGTTATGTGACCGGGTTCGATCCTGCTGACTTCACCGACCGGGCACGACTGCGGCATGAGCTCGGCTACCGAGACGACGAGCAGATCTGCATTGTCACCGTCGGCGGCTCCGGCGTCGGCGAACACCTGCTGCGCCGCGTCATCGCCGCATTTCCAGAAGCCAAACGGCAAGTCCCGGCGCTCCGGATGATCATGGTCACCGGCCCCAGAATCGACCCCGACAGCCTCCCCCAGCATGAGGGCCTGGAGGTGCGCGGCTATGTCCACCAGCTCTACCGGCACCTTGCCGCATGTGACCTCGCGATCGTGCAAGGCGGACTCAGCACGTGCATGGAACTCACCGCAAACCGCAGGCCGTTCCTGTACGTCCCACTACGCCACCACTTCGAACAAAACTTCCACGTACGCCATCGCCTCGACCAATACGGCGCCGGACGGCTGATGGACTTCGCACTGGCAACACCCGAAACCATCGCAAAGATGATCACCTCCGAGATCGGGCGGGACGTCGACTACCGGCCGGTAGAGCGTGATGGCGCCACCCGTGCTGCGGCCCTCATCGCCGAATTGATCTAGATCTGGTGGGGAGAGCCTCAGATCGTTCACCGGCTGTGGCGACGGCTTCGCGGAATCGGCGAGCTCCTCCAGATGGTCGACAGCGGGGAAGCGGCTTTGGCGCGCCCGAGTGCGGGCAGTCCATAGATGTCCTCGATAGTGCGGAGCATCTTGTAGTGGTTGAGTCGCTCGGGATAGACACCCCGGTGCACGTTCGCACCGACGATGATCGTTGGAATTGAGTGGGCTGTGCCGCCGGCGTTCTCATCGAAGGTGACGATGAGCAGGCTGTTGTGGCGGGGCGCCCAGCGCGCGTACCGGCCGAGGTGCTTTTTCATCCAACGGTCGCCGGTACGGATCGAGCAATCGTGCATGTCGTTACACATGTTCGGGCTCACGAATGCCACGGTCGGCAGCTTGCGATAGTCGCGCGGGAAGGCGCTGAAGGGCCGGTTGGTCCTTGCTGGCAGTGTGCCGAAATTGACCCACGGGTTGTGTTTGCGGAGGTACCGACCCGATCCGCAACCGCGGAAGCCGGTTCTCGGTAAGGACTCGGCATAGCCGATGAAGCTGCGTCCTGATTTACGAAGCTGGCGGCCCAGGTTGTCGGCCTTTCGGAAATGTTGAGGGCATGCATTGCCAGTTACTCCGTGGGTCGACCCTGAGAACAGCGCCAGATAGTTCGGCTGGCTGGGATGGGTCACGCCGTACGAGTGGGTCATGCTGGCGCCCCTAGCCGCGAGCTTGTTGAGGTACGGCGCCTGCGCGCTGCCGATGACGCTGGAGCGGTGCTTGTTCTCCAAGATCACGACCACGATGTGGTCGGGCCGCAGCCCTGCCGTCTTCGGCTTGCTCGGGGCGGGCCGCCTTCTGGCTCCCGTGCTGCCGTCTTCGGCTTGTTGGGGGCGGGTCGCCGCACACTCGCCTTCGGCTTCTTGGGCACGGGCGGCACTGCCGTCGCGGGTGTTTTGAGGGCGGGTGGCGCAATCGTGCCGATTTTCTTGGGCGCGGCAGGCGCAACTGTGGAGGAACTTTGGGACAGTCTTGGGGTCGCCGTCGATGACGGCTCGGCGGCGGTACAGGCCGTCGATGCGAGCAGCAAGATCCCGGCGATGCTGAAACCGGTCCACCGTGGCGAACCCCGCACCTGGAACTCCCCTCTAGATTCCAAGTACTCGGAATTCTTCATTCAACGCGTGAATGCCTCGAATCGCAAGACCTGGATTATCGTCAGCCGATGGATGGGTTCATCATTGATCGTTCCGACGGCCGCGACGACGGCGAGGATTGGACGGAAAATTACGAAGAGCTGCCGGGAAGCGCCAACATCTCGATCATTCTCGAGTCAACGACAAGGGCTGGCGTTGGGCCACGGCTGCACAGGCATCCGTACGCCGAAACCTTCATCATCCGGCGCGGTTGGGCAACCTTCACCATCGGCACGACTGAGCTGCAGGGTCGTGCCGGACAGGTCCTCGTCGTTCCCGCTAACACGCCACACAAGTTCTCAACCGGACCCGACGGATATGAGGCTGTGCACATCCACGCCAATCCGCGCTTCGTCACGGAGTGGCTGGAGTAGCCTCACTCGGCCTTCGCGTCGCCGCGCGATCAAAGGACGAGTGTGCGAACCGGCGCGAGGAGGAATGGCGGAAGCTGGAAGGCTACCGCTATGCGCGGATTCACCCAGGTCGATGTTTTCACCGACGAGCTGACGTTTGGCAACCCCGTGGCTGTCGTCCACGATGCCGACGAGCTGACGACGCAGCTGATGGCCGACCTTGCGAGGTGGACCAATCTGAGCGAAACGACCTTCTTGTCCACTCCAACGGATGAGGGGGCGGACTATCAGGTGCGGATCTTCACCACCAGCCGAGAGCTTCCATTCGCCGGCCACCCCACACTCGGCTCGGCCCATGCTTGGTTGGAGGCAGGCGGAGTCCCACAGAACCCCGAAATGATCATTCAGCAATGCGGAGCAGGACTGATACGCATCCGCCGTGATGGCGGACGGCTCGCCTTCGCGGCGCCGCCACTGCTTCGAGGCGGTGACGTGGCCCCGGAGGACTTGATCCAGATCATGGCTGTTCTCGGTGTTGATCATGATCAGGTCGTCGATGCCCAATGGGCCGACAACGGCCCGGGCTGGGTCGCGCTCCTGCTCACGGACGCGGAGACGGTCTTGTCGTTGCAACCAAGCGTGACCGACATTGGGCGGTTCAGCGACATCGGGGTGGTTGGGCCGCATCCGCCAGGATCCGGTGTGGACTTCGAAGTCAGAGCCTTCACCGCCCAGGTAGGGCAAGGCGAGGATCCCGTCACCGGCAGCCTCAATGCTTCACTGGGTCAATGGCTGATCGGAACGGGACGGGCGCCCAGCTCCTACGTCGCCGCTCAGGGAACCGCCTTGGGCCGACGCGGCCGCGTGTACGTCGCGCAGATCGGCGATGACGTCTGGGTCAGCGGCGACACCGTAACCGGCGTGACTGGATTCGTGCACACGTAGTGCCCCTGGAAGGGAAATCTCTTCCCTTCCAGGGCACTAATGCCCAGTTCGCCCTAACGTCCCAACTCCTAGCCCACGCGGTCAGCTGGCTCGACGGCGGCGGAATCGGGAGCGCAAGCCGCGAGCGATCCGTTCCTCGAACTCCCCTGATCCCTCCTCGGGCTCGGGCGCCAGCGCCCGGGCGGTGGCGGCAAGCCAATCGTTCACCGCTTTCCAGAGCTGTACGAGCAGGTCGAGCTGTGCTCCGCGAGCCGGCAGAGGGCCGCCGTTCAGCTGCACGATCTGCTTGCCGAGCTCGATAGATCCGGAATCGCGCAAGACGACTGTCACGGTGTCATCGGTCAGCGACAGCTCGAGCTGGCGTGCGGCGGCTTGGGTCGGCGTGTCGTCGGTCGTGTCCTCCGTGCTCACGTCGTCCAACTTGTCGGCAAGCTGGTCGAGGTCGATACCGGCGTCGGTGAGCACTTTGGCCGCGGCGCTGTCCGGCTGCTGCAAGATCGCTTCCAGGATGTGATGGCTGCCAACTGGTCCCTCACCGGCCAGCTCGGCAGCCAGCGTGAGCACGTCGCGTGCTGCCGGTGTGCGCGCGCCGCCAGGCGTCTCCTGAGCCCCGGGCGACTTGACGCGTTCCAGCACATCGGCGCGGATCTCATCGAGCGGGTGCTTTTCAAGCAGGATCTGTGCGCCCAGGCCCTCGCCCTCGCGGAGTAGGCCCAACAAGAGGTGCTCCGTGCCGATGTAGTTGTGCTTGAGCTGCAGCGCTTCGCGCAACGACAACTCGAGCACTTTCTTCGCCCGCGGCGTAAAGGGGACGTGACCGCCGGGCGCGGCTTTGCCGCGGCCTACGATCGCCTCGATCTTCGCCCGTGCGTCCTCACGCGTGTAACCGAGGGCCGTGAGACTGGCTCCCGCCAGCGAGTCCGACGCCGCCAGCAATCCAAGCAGCACGTGCTCAGTGCCGATGTAGTTGTGGTCGAGCTCGCGGGCCTCTTCCTGGGCTAGGACAACGACATTCCGCGCTTGCCCTGAGAATCGCTCAAACATGTTTTCATTATCAAAACCCTGTCAATACACTGCTACTAATAGGGCTCTATGGGAGGTGGCACGGTGCCATCAGAGTGGGATGACCGCCTCGACGCATGGCGCGACGAGTTGGAGCTGCTGGCAACGCTGGACGACACACCCTGGGTACCGCTAGCCACGGCCGAGGCTGAGGCAGGGGTGTCCCGCTCGGCTCTGCGCGCGTGGTACCGCAACGGCGACATTGCATCCCGACTGGTCGACGGGCCACACGGTCCGCAGCGACTGGTGCCGTTGCAAGCCGTGCTGGACCGAGCCGCGCAGTCGGCCCGGATCCAACGCCGCGCCGAGCGTGAGGTGAGTCTCGAGGCCCAGGTAGCGCTGCTGCGCCACCGCGTTGATCAACTTGAGCTGCGACTGGCGGCGTTGGAACGCCACTCCGACGCGAGGCGGGAGGGATCGCACCAGACGATCTTGCGGCATGAATGCTGAATGATGTGAGAAGACGGTGACCTGAGCAGAGGCGGACTATCGGATGGGTTCGTTGATTGGCGAGATCCTCCCGTTGGCCGTCGGTATCGCCATCAGCCCGATACCGATCGTCGCTGTGATCTTGATGCTGCTGTCGCCGCACGCGAAGGGCACCAGTGTCGGGTTCATGATCGGCTGGCTGGCGGGAATCCTGGTGGCCATCGTCGTGTTCACGCTGCTCTCCTCTGTGATTTCGCAGCGCAGCGGCGGAGGATCGTCCGCCAGCGGCGTGATCAAGATTATTTTCGGCGTCCTGCTGCTGTTCTTGGCATTCAGACAGTGGCGGGAGCGTCCCGCCAAGGGTGGACAAGCCAGCCATGCCCAAATGGATGTCGGCGATCGACTCGATGACCGCGGCTAGAGCTCTGGGGCTCGGCTTCCTGCTTGCCGCGGTCAACCCGAAGAACTTGCTGATGGCGGCCTCTGCCGGTCTGATTGTCGGCGGAGCAGGTCTGGGCTTTGGTCAGGGATTGGCCCTAGTGATCACCATCTTTGTGCTGCTGGCGGCCTGCACTGTGATCATTCCGATGATCGGCTACCTCATCGCGTCCGCACGATTAGCCGGCCCACTCGATAGGTTGCGTGGCTGGCTCGTCGAGAACAACTCCACGATCATGGCCGCGCTATTGCTGGTGATCGGTGTCGCCGTGATCGGAAAGGGTATTGCCAGCTTCTAACGCGGATCGAAGCCGTCTGCAAAAACGGTGATGTGTACGTGGTTCTTGTGGTTGGACGAGTCGTCGCCGCGATCGGCCATGTACCGCCAACCCTCGCTGTCGCGACGGATGTTCCAGATGTGCTGGTTCCAGATGACGTAGTTGATCCCAAGTGGCTTCGCGTTCGCCTTGGCCCAGGCCGCCACCTTGTAACCCAGCGCTTTCCCAGATGCCGACTTGTAATTGGGGATCATGAGATCAAGTGCCCGACCGGTGGAATGGTCAGTGAATACGCCTGCCCGCAGAGTGTAGTAAGTCGTGATCTGTGGGAACTTCGCCCGGGCGGCGCGATGGACCTTGATCGCATTGGGCTTGAGACCACGCTCCACCGCGCGCCAGCTCGGGGGCGTCGAGCTCGGGACTGACTTCGAAAGGTACTTGGCAGTCACCCAACGCACAGCCTTCTCGAAGATGATTTGCATCCGGCCGTTCTTGACGACTCCAGTGATGCTGAGCTTGGTGCCCCGCGGCACCTCGGTGATCAACTTGTACTTGTCGGCGTAGGTCGACCGGATGTTCAATGGCGCCGTCGCGTACCTGGTTCCGGTGATCTTGGGCAGCTTGGGCAGGGAGGGCTGGTTGCTGGCCAGATTTGTCAAGTACTTCGCGGTCACCCAGCGGACCGCTCCTTTGTAGATGATCTGCGCCCGGCCGTTCTGGATGGCCCCTGTCACCGAGAGCGCCGTGCCCTTCTTGACCTCGGCGACCGTTCGAGCTCCTGCGCCGCTCGTGGTACGGATATCGAGTTTTGCAGTCGCCACACGCTTGCCGATGATCGCGGGCCGTCCGGTGGTCGAGCTGGCGAGGTACTGCATGCTGGACCAGCCGGTGGATTTGCCGCTGACCAGCTGCGCCCAGCCGCGGGCGGTCTTGCCCGTCATGGTCACCTTCGCCCCGGCCTTGAGGACCTTGATCACCCGGTAGGACAGGCCAGGCCCCGTACGTAGGTTGAGCGCGGTAGTGGTGATCTTGACGGTGCCGGCCCCGATCTTCTTGGGTGCCGGCAGATCTTTACCTTTGGTGAGGTATCTGCTGGCGACGTAGGCTGTCGAGCCGGCGAACTTGATCTTGGTCCAACCGTGTGAACTACTGACGGCACTGACCGTCTGCCCGCGATAGAGGCCGCCGAGGATGGTCGCTGTGGTGCTGGCCCCGGAACGGATATTGACGCCTACCGTGGCCGTCATCTGCGTCGTCGCGCTCGCGCTCTGAGGCAGCATCAGGCTTACCATCACGCCGACAGCGATAAGAGCCGCGACGGCCCGCACCTTGATCACGGTTCTGCGCATGGTCGGGCCTCTCATCAGCGCTTTTTCCTGATTTCACTTCAATCACATGAGTAACAAATGACTCAGATTGCCCAGAACTCTAATCGTGTCAACATCCGTAACCGCAAGATGTGATTTCCCCGACTCGGCGCACCGCACGGCGCTCGCAGCGCTAGTGGAGGCTTGTCCACGCTCAGTGCTGTCGGCTACTTGGGTGTCGGGGGTGTGAGGTGAATGGAGTCGAGGGCGCGGGCGGGGGTCGCCTGCAGCTCGAAGACGCGTTGTTGCAGGCGGGCCGGCAGCCGTGTGACGAGGCGTAAAAGGGTCGGCATCAGTCGGACTTGCAGCTGTGTTCGAGGGATCAGGGTGGTCATCGTGGCGGGTCCGGTGTTCCGGGCCTTGGAGGCGAGTTCACGCATGCGGGCCTCGTAGGCCCGGAGCCCCGCCTGGAAATCTCGGCCGACCTGGCCGAGTTCTTGGGCCAGCACGTAGGCCCCGACCATGGCGATGCTGGTGCCACCCCCCACCGCCGGGCCTGGGGAGTAGCCGGCATCACCGACGAGCGTGACCCGGCCCTTGGACCAGCTGTCCATCACGATTTGGCTGATGGAGTCGAAGTAGAAGTCATCAGCGGCGTCCATCTCGGCCAGCAACCGGGGAACCTGCCACCCATCTCCTCGGTAGATCTGGTGCAGCATCCGCTTCTGTCCGTCGACGTCGCGGTGATCAAGTGCGACCTCCTCGTCGTGGCGGAACAAGAATCCTCCCCTGGCCGTCGCGGTCTGGTGCACGGGATAGATCGCCGCGAGCCGCCCTGGAGCGTTCCAGACCACCATCCGGCCGACGAGGCCGAGGTAGTTGGGCATGGCGACGCCGGCCAGGTAGCCACCGAGGAACCGGCGGAACTGCTCCTCGGGCCCGAAGGCCAATCGTCGGACAATCGAGTGCAGGCCGTCGGCTCCGATGACGAGGTCGAATTGTTCGGCGGGGGCGTGCTCAAAGGTGACGGCGACGCCGTCCGGCTCCTGGTCGATCGTGCTGATGGAGTCCTCGAACATGTACGTGGCGTCGTCGCGGGTGGCCTCATAGAGGGTCGCAGCGAGCTCGCCGCGCATGACCTCGACGTGCCGGCCCGAGATACCCGCCACCAGCCGACCCATGTCGATATCGACACCCCGGCCGTGACGCTGGAACGAGACCACGTCGGTCCGCGTGCGGGCCTCCATCACTGCCGGAAGCACGCCTGTCCACTCGGCCACGTCCATCGCCGGCCCGAACAGATCCACGGCGTGACCGCTGGTCCTCACCCGAGCCAGCGGCATCCGCTCGACCACCGTGACCGCGCATCCCTGCCGGCACAGCCAGTAGGCCGCCGTCGGGCCCGCGACGCTGGCGCCGGAGATCAAGACACGCAGAAGCTGCGTAGACATGGCGCCACCCACGCTAACGGGTGGCGGCTCGCTGCCGGGGTGATCGAGTCACGCCGGTCTAGGCTGCGGCTGTGAACACCTGTCCGGCGATGCGATGAGTCCGCCTGGCATGGAGATGTCCGCCGACGAGTTCGAGATGCATGTGGCGGAGGCGCTGGATGAGATCCCTGTTGAGCTGGCGCAATTGATCGACAACTGCGTGATCTTGGTCGAGGACTACCCGCCGCCGGACATGCCCGGCACGCTTGGACTCTATTCAGGCGTCCCGCTGACTGAGCGGGGACAGTTTTACACCGGACTACCTGATCGCATCCAGATCTTCCGTTACCCGATCTTGGCGATCTGTGAGACCAGCGAGCAGGTGATCGAGGAGATCCGGATCACCGTCGTACACGAGATCGCCCATCACTTCGGGATCGACGATCATCGACTTCACGAACTCGGTTACGGCTAATGCAAATGCCCGGTATGTGGGCATTAGTGATGGAGTCACGCGATGGCAACGTAGAGCAGCGCGCCGAGCGCGGTGATCATCACCAGCAGACTGACCAGCGCGTTCGCCTTGCCATCGCCGAGCGCCTCCTCCCGGTGGATGGCGAGGTTGTTCAATCGGAAGCGCCGGATTGCCACCTAGCCGAGCCCTGCGGTACAGAGCAGCGCCAAGAGCCCGATGATCACCGCCAAAGCGAGCGAGATGGCCGCGAGTAGGCGCGCGACCAGCAGGCTGCACGTCAGACCGGCCAGCATCGTGCGCTGCCAGGCCAAACCGGTGCGCTCGTTCTGCAGTCCTGGATCCCAGGGCGCGAGCGTCATCCAAAGCCCACGATGATCAACGCCACGATTCCCACAGCGGCGACAACTGCGGTGAGTACGAGTAGTAGCGGTGAGGACGGCAGCGGCTCATTGAGTCGCATCGCTCGCTCGTTGCCCATCCACCTGCTGAACGCACCGATCCCGCAGGCCAGCCCGCAGATAACGAGGACGGCGGAAGCCAGCCGTATCTCCAGGCCGAGCCGGGATGTCATCCGGGCCACCGCCGCGATTGCAACGCCTGCGGCAAGGAAGCCCAGGCCGGTTCGGATCCAGGCCAGGAAGGTGCGTTCATTGGCGAACGTGAATCGCGGGTCCGGCTCCGCGCCCGCTGCGTACACGCGGCGCGGCCAGCGGCGGTCACGGTGCTCGGTCGGCGCGCTCACACTCGCGATGGTAGTGCCGATCGCCGGCGCAGTCGGTCGAACATTCCTGGCTGGCCGAGCACTACCGACACGAGGATGATGAAGGCGCCGAGCAGCTGCCAGGCGTTGAGCCGTTGATTCAGCACGATCCAGCCGAGCAGGGCGGCGGTGACCGGATTGAGCAGGGTAAGAAAGGTCACTGCGCTTGCGGACAGCCGCTGCAATCCCCAGAACCACAGAGCGTACGCAAAGATGCCGCTGATCAGCACCAGATAGATGAGCCCGCCGATGTTACGTGCCGTCAGATGGTCAGGCAGTCCCTCGACCAGCAACGTGACCGGCAGCAGGGTCAGTCCCGCGAGCAGGAACGTCCAGCCGGTGACGCCGATCGAGCTCATTCCTTCGGGACGGCCCCAACGTTTGGTGAGCACAGTCGCCACACTGAACATGCCATTGCGCCCGGCCATGGCTATCAGGCCGATCAGATCCAGCCGGGCATCCGACTGCAGCACCAGCAACGCGACACCAGCTGCGCCGAAGATGCCGGCGACGACCTGAACAGCGCGGATCTTCGTACCTAGCAATGGCACTGAGATCACCACGACGAGCAATGGGCTGAGTGAATTGATCACTGCGGCGACCCCGCCTGGCAACCGGTAGGCCGCGATGAACAGCAGCGGGAAGAGCCCGGAGGCGTACAGCACCGAGAGCACGAAGAAGCGGGCTAGCCACCGGCGGTTCGGAATTGGGCTGCCGATGATCAAGACCAGCCCGGTCGGCAACGATCGCATGAGGCCGGCCAGCAACGGACGGCCAGGTGGCAGGAATTCAGTGGTCAGCAGGAAGGTGGTGCCAAAGATGATCGGAGTCAGTGCCGATACGTATCCCCAGCCGCCGGTGTGTTGGTCGGCTGTTTCGGCGGTCGTGCGAGCACATCCTCGGCCGTCACGCGGATTCTTGTTTCTTCTCCGCAGCGACTATCAGATGGCTCGATGTGGCCGTGCTGATCCACCGCTCGCAGCTGCCTAGATGGTCCGGGCCGAGATATCCGGACTGCCGGTCGGTGCGGTCGATGATCATCGCGTGACAGGCGGCTGCCACGGTACCGAGGCCGTCTTGATCGCAGATGACGGCCAGCAGGCGCATGGTCTGCCTGATCGTGTTCACCTCCAGCGTGGCCAGCACATCGGGCGCAATGGCCGGTGCGACGACAACCAGCGGCGTCCTACTCAAGATCAACTTTTCTAGTGTCCCGAGCAGTTCGCGGAACGTCTCGATCGGGTCGCCGCAGACCAGCACTGCGGGATGTTCCAATACCGCCCAGTGAGAGCTGGAGTCTGTGATGAAGTCTCTTGATGCGTAGCCAGCGCTGACGGTGAGCGTCTGGGGATCGGCTAGTTGCCGGTTGATCGACTCGCGCTCCGCCTGGGTGAGATCGCGCGGCACCGCATCCTCTGGTTTGCGGCGGGCCTGGAGATCGGACAAGTAGTGCGGGGCCGGAGCGTCGGGCTTGAAGCGCGGGATGGTTCGTGCCGGAGGAGCGAGCATCTCCGCGGCTCGCCGCTTGTTGCGTCTGCGGTCCCACAGCCCACCGAAGATGATCGCCGCGAGTCCGACGACGATCAACGCGATGAGCCCGATGCTCCACGGATCCACCTGTTCAGCGTGCCACAACCTCGCGCAGCCTCCCGCAGGTGAGCTTCAGGCAGAGCGAGGTGGGCTCCAGCCCTGAATAGCCAGCCCTGAATAGACCAACTCTGAATAGAGTGGAAAAGACCAAGCGTCTGTGTGAGGCGTCGGAGATGCCGTACGAGAGTTGGGTGGACCGTCAAATCCGCGAGGCTATCGAGCGTGGAGAGTTCGCCAACCTGCCCGGCCAGGGCAAACCGATCAAGGGCCTGAATGGGCGCGACGACGAGAACTGGTGGGTCAAGGCCTACCTGGAGCGGGAGCGGCTCCCGCTTCCACTGCCGACGGCGCTGGCGCTCCGCAAGGAGGTCATGGAACTCGCCGAAACCCTAGCCGACGTATCCGACGAGGAATCCGTACGCGAGATCATCCGAGATCTCAATCATCGGATCGCCACCTCCCACCGAATCCGGGTAGACGGCCCGCCGATCGTCATCAGGCTTGTCAATGTGGAGCAAGCGGTTGCCGAATGGCGCCGCCGCCGAGCATCCTGAAGGATTCCGAAAACGCATCAGGCAAGTGAGTCGGCCACAGCACCAGGCAGAGAACCGGTGCGGATGAGCTCGTCAGCAATGTCGCGCAACTTGCGATTGGTCTGCTGGCTGGTACGAACCAGTACCTTGAACGCCCGTTCGGGGTCGTCGATTTCGTAACGGGCCATCACAATCCCCACCGCAGTACCGATCGTGCGGTTCGTCTGCAATGCCTGGCGCAGTTGTCCAACGGTGCTTTCAGCCTGGTCGATCACAAGATCGCGCAGCTGATTCATCTCATGATGGGCCCGAACACGTGCCAGCAATTCGGCGGAGTTGAACGGCTTCACCACGAAGTCGTCGGCGCCCGCTGCGAACGCCGCCACTGCGGAGTCGGCGTCGGCCCGTGCCGTGAGCACGACGACGGGCAGTCGAGCGATCTCATCGTCGAGCCGGAGTGCGGTAAGCATGTCGAGTCCGCTCTGCCCAGGCAGCATGACGTCGGTGATCACCATGTCAGGTGGGTCGTTTGCCAGCGATGTCAATGCGGTCTCTGCGTCCCCCACGGCCTCAACGGCGTACCCATCCTTGGTGAACAACTTGGTCAGGTAGCCGCGAAGATCAGCTTCGTCCTCGATGATCAATAGGCGCGGCCGATCAGTGGTGGGCTGGACCTCCGGCTCGGAGCTGGCGGCGTTCTCGGCGAGACTTGCCGCTGCACTGGATCCGTTGTAACGCGGCAGCCGTACGACGAACTGGCTGCCTCTGCCAGGCTCGCTGAACACCTCGACGGATCCATCATGCGCAGCGGTCATTTCGGCAACCAGAGCCAATCCGATTCCCGAACCCGGTTGCTGATCATCACTGTCGACGCGATGGAATCTCTCGAAGATGTGAGCTTGCTCTTCGGGTGGAATTCCCACGCCAGTGTCGCTGACAGTGAGGGTCACCTGGCGCTCGTCACCGCTGAGGCTCACCGCGACCTCGCCCTTGCGGGTGAACTTCACTGCGTTGTTCACCAGGTTGGTCACGATGGTTGTCCACATGATCCGATCGACGTACGCCCGGAGCGGTTCGGCGGGTACGTCAACCCGCAGACTCAGGCGTCCTTCGGCGGCTGATCGATAGCCTTCGACCACATCGGCTGTCACTGAAGCAAGATCAATATCCTCGCGGTCCGGAATCAGCGCACCAGACTCTCCGCGCGAAATATCCAAGAGTGTTTCGACGACGCGCTGCAAGCGGTCCCCGGCTCGTATCGACGTCTCGACGGTGTCACGCGCCGCAGCAGGAAGTACCACGCCGGGCTCATGCAGGATGTCCTGCAAAGGTGTGAGCAGCATGGTGAGCGGCGCTCGCAACTCGTGACTGACGTTTTGGAAGAACTCCGTCCTCGCCCGGTCCAGCTCGGCCAGGGCCCGCTGCCGCTTGCGCTCGTTCTGGTAAGAGACCGCGTCCGTCACCACGACCCCCAACTGCCGCGCAGCCATCGCCGTGAAAGCGGTGTAGGCGTCATCTGGTCGCCAGTAGGGATTGATGCCGAGGACCAGCACCCCAATGGGTCGCCGCGTACCCAGCATGATCAACGGGCAGGACGAAAGCCTGGTCAGGCGTCAGCGGGCCCAGTGGGCCTGGAGCAAAGACGCCCGGATACCGCTCGCGAAGCCCCGACACCAAAGCCGTGCCACCGTGATGCAGCACCTCCAGCACTGGTCCACTCGTCGGTGCAAGATCGACTAGCTCGCACCCGGCTGCCGTCTCGTCAAAGCCGTAGCCGGCGATCCGCCGCACTCCTTCAGCTGGCACCTCGCGGAGGAATACCGCGGCGAACGGGACACTCTTCCGGTTACGACCGATCACATTTACGGCCGCTCGGCAGGTCGAGGCCAGCGAGTCATCAGCAGTGATCGAGACAGTGCCCAGCCGCCGCAGCACCTGAAGTCTCCGCTCATACAGGATGTGCTGGGTCGTCTCGGTGATCGCGTTGAAGACCCCGACGATTGTGCCGTCGGCGTCGCGGATGGCGCTCAGCGAGAAGGTGAAGTACGCCTCCTCGGGGAAGCCGTGCCGGTCGATGATCAGCTGTTGATCTTCGTTGTGGTAGGGCCGGCCGGTCTCCATGACCTCGCGCAGATGTTCCTCGCTCGCCGGCCACAGATGTGGGCCCACTTCGCTCGCCGGTCGGCCGAGTGCCCACGGGTGCTTCTCGGCGCCCAGCAAAGGAATGTAGGAGTCGTTGTAGAGCATGAGAAGGTCCGGGCCCCAGCCGATCTGGACCGGGAATTCCGAGTCCAGGCAGAGATCTACGAGCAGCCGGAGCAGCGCTGGCCACGAGTCGCGCGGGCCCAAAGCTGTCGATGACCAGTCGACGTCGTCGTACACCGACCGCATGGACGAGCGGGTGACCGAGGCATCGCCCAAAGCGTCAGCGGCGGAATCTCGCTGGGCGAAAGAGGACTCGGTCATAGAGTTCCTCCTCCGATCTGCTGCGTTCCCGGACGGCCGGGCGAGCGACGAAAGACGTGCTGGGGGTAGCACGCGCGCAGTTTCGGCTCTAGACCGGTTGGCGCGCGACCAATCTAGTACCACCTCGAAGTGCTCACACCGTCTTCGAATAAGTCGTGCTGTGCGCGGGCAGTGTTGGCGCACTTCTCGCGGGTAAGGCGTAGGGCATGAGCGATAGGGAAGTGCGCCGGCGGGTTGTCGCAGTGACAGGCGCGAGTGGTGGCGTTGGACGAGCCGTGGCACGCGAGTTCGCCAAGCGAGGCGACTCCATTGCCCTGCTGGCGCGTGGAGAAGTCGGCCTGGACGCTGCCGCTGCGGAGGTGCGCGCAGTCGGAGCAACCGCGATGGTGGTGCCAGTCGACGTATCTGATTCAGCTCAAGTCGAGTCCGCCGTCGCTGACATCGAGACCGAGCTCGGACCGATCGACGTCTGGATCAATTCCGCGTTCACGTCGATCTTTGCGCCGTTCGCTGAGATCAGCCCCGAGGAATTCAAACGGGTGACCGAGGTGACTTACCTCGGCGCCGTGTACGCCACGATGGCCGTGCTGAGGAGGATGCGGGAGCGGAACGCCGGCACGATCGTGCAGGTCGGCTCCACCTTGGCCTATCGCGGAATTCCGCTCCAGACCGCGTACTGCGGCGCCAAACATGCGATTGCAAGGCTTTCACGAGTCGCTGCGCACCGAGCTGCTGCACGCTCACAGCAATGTGAAAGTGACGATGGTGCAACTGCCTGCGGTGAACACTCCGCAGTTTTCCTGGGTGCTGTCCCGCCTCCCAGCAGCGCGCGCAGCCGGTACCGCCGATCTATCAGCCCGAGATTCCAGCTCATGCGGTCGCGTACGCGGCCGACCATCCGAATCGGCGAGAGTACTGGGTCGGGGCGAGTACGGCTGCCACCTTGATCATGAACTCGCATCGCGCCCGGCTTGCTGGATCGCTACCTGGCGCGCACCGGATTCACCTCACAGCAGACCGGGCAGCCAAAAGATCCTGATCAACCTGCCAACTTGTGGGAGCCGGCAGATGGCAGAGGAGGCCATGATTTCGGCGCTCACGGCGCGTTCGACGAGACCGCCAAACCGAGGAGCGTCCAGGTCTGGGCATCCCAACACCACAAGGCTCTGATCGGAGCAGCGGCCACGGCGGCCGGGGTACTCACGGTCGCACTAGGACGGAAGGCTAAGTGATCATGGCCAGCAGGTGGTACCAGGAGGCTGTGATCTACTGCGTCGACGTGTCGTCATTCCAGGACTCCGACGGCGACGGCCGCGGTGACCTGCGCGGGCTTGATCAGCCGCCTTGACTACCTCTCCAGATTGGGTGTCTCCTGCCTCTGGCTGAATCCCGTCTATCCCAGTCCGGGCCGCGATGGTGGCTATGACATCAGCGACTACTACGGCATCGATCCAGCATTGGGCAGTCTCGGCGATTTCGCCGAGCTGACCCGGGGGGCTCAGGAACGCGGCATCAGGATCGTGCTCGACCTGGTCGTCAACCACACCTCGGATGAGCACCCCTGGTTCGTTTCGGCGCGCAGCAGCCCGGAGTCCCCCTACCGCAACTGGTATGTCTGGAGCGCGGAGGAGCCACCCGACCGGCATCAGGGCACTGTCTTCCCGGGCGAGCAGACAGAGACGTGGACGTTCGACGAGCAGGCGCAGGAATGGTATTTCCACCGCTTCTACGACTTCCAGCCTGACCTCAACTGGTCCAATCCATACGTACGGGCGGAGATCGCCAAGGTCATGCGCTTCTGGCTACAGCTGGGTGTTGCCGGCTTCCGCATCGACGCCGCGCCCTTCATCCTCGAGCAGGTCGAGCCTGGCGTCGACCCTGGCCCACAGGACTTTTCGATCATGGACTCCTGGCGTCAGGAGACCCAGTGGCTGCGAGGCGACTCAGTGCTGCTCTGCGAGGCCAACGTGGCACCGAGCGAGGTCGACAAGTTCGTCAGCAGTCGATCCGACGGCCCGACCGATCGGGCGCAGATGATGTTCGATTTCCTGCTCAATCCGCGTGCCTGGCTGGCGTTGGCTCGCTCTGACGCGGAGCCGCTCGTCGATGCGCTCAGGACGGCCGTGCGGCTGCCCCAAGGTGGGCAGTGGGTCAGCTTCCTGCGCAATCACGACGAGCTCGACCTCAGCCGGCTTACCGACGAACAGCGTGGCGACGCTTTTCGCGCGTTTGCCCCACGCCCCGAGATGCGGCTCTACGGTCGTGGCATCCGACGCCGACTGGCACCGATGCTGAGCGGTGATCGCCGGCGGATCGAGCTCGCGTACGCGTTGCAGTTCTCACTGCCCGGTACGCCCGCATTGCGATACGGCGAGGAGATCGGGATGGGGGAGGACCTCAGTCTCGATGGGCGAGAGGCGATCAGAACACCCATGCAATGGGACGACACCACCAACGCAGGATTCAGTTCGGCTGCTCCCGATGCGCTCTTCCGACCTGTGGTGATGAAGGGTCGGTTCGGCGCGAAGAAGGTCAACGTACGCGCGCAGCATCGCGACCCGAACTCGCTCTTGCGGTGGTTTGAAAACCTGATTCAGACGTTGCGCAGCGCGCCAGAGATCGGTACCGGCAGTTGCTCGGTGATCGATGCTGCGCTGCCCCGCTCCGTGCTGGCGCATCGGTTCGACGCGGCAGCTGGCTCGATCTTGATGCTCCATAACCTGGCTGACACAGCTGTCACCGTTGATATCGGCCCGCTGCCGGACATGGACGGCACACCGTATGACCTGTTCGTGGACGGTCCGTATGACGCCCCCAGCAAGAAGCTGACGGGGCTGGCGCTGAACGGCTGGGGATATCGATGGATCCGGCTGTCCCGAAGTGATCAGGGCTAGCTGGCCAAGATCAGATTGGAGGCGCGATGCGGGAATGGTTGCGTGACCATGGCCTGTTGATCACTAACCTGCTGCTCTTTGTGATCTTCTTCGGCGGCATGGTGCTGTCTGGTGTCCGGGTCTACAACTCCGATCAGCTCGAGCACGGTGGCCAGGCTGTTTCGCTTGGAAGTTACCTGCTGACCGGCGATTTCTACGAGGCAACCTTCGAAAACTGGGAGAGCGAGTTCCTCCAGATGGGGATGTATGTCGTGCTGACCGCCTACCTCTTCCAACGCGGATCCTCAGAGTCGAAGTCTCCTGACGCTTCCGCGCCCCAGGATGAGGACCCGCGCAAGGCGGCCGGCCGCCCGGATGCGCCCTGGCCCGTACGCCGAGGCGGCTGGGTGCTCACTGCCTACGAGAACTCCCTGGCGGGTCTGTTCTTCATCTTGTTCTTCGCATCGGTTGCCGGGCATGCGATCGGCGGTGCCAAGGCGTACAGCGCCGAAGAGCTGGCACACGGCGGTCAGCCGGTGACGCGCACTGCAGTACCTCGGCACGTCGCAGTTCTGGTTCGAGTCCTTCCAGAACTGGCAGAGCGAATTCCTCGCAGTTGCGGTGATCGTGGGCGCGTCGGTGTACCTGCGGCAACGCGGGTCGGCCGAGTCCAAGCCGGTCGCCGAACCGCATCATGAAACCGGGGCCTGAGCGGCCAAGCATCAGTCGGGGATTCAGCTGGCGGTTGTCGGGTAACCGACGTACCACGGCGCAAATCTGAAGGAGACAGCATGAGTCAGCCCGCACAGCAACAGGACGTGCCTGGGATCCAGTCCGACATGAGGCCTATACCGGACTGCGGCGAGCAGAGCTATCAGGGCAACGGCAAGCTCACCGGCAAGGTGGCCGTGATCACCGGAGGCGACTCCGGCATAGGGAGGGCGGTGGCGATCGCCTACGCACGAGAAGGCGCCGATGTATTGATCTCCTACCTCAGCGAGGATTCCGACGCCAAAGACACCGCTAGCTATGTCGAGCAGGCGGGAAAACGCGCGGTCTTGGTCAAAGGCGACGTCTCTGATCCTCAGCACTGCCGAGACATCATCCGAACCGCCGTTGACGAACTTGGTGGCCTCGACATCCTGGTGAGCAACGCCGCCTTCCAGATGAGCCATGACACGCTGGAAGAGATTCCCGACGAGGAATGGGACTACACCTTCGATACCAACATCGGCGCGATGTTCTATCTGTGCAAGGCCGCTATTCCGCACATGAAGTCCGGCTCGTCCATCATCGGTAGTTCGTCTGTCAATTCCGACATGCCCTCGCCGAAGCTGGCGCCGTACGCCGCCACGAAAGCGGCGATTGCCAACTTCTGCGCCAGCCTGGCTCAGCTTCTGGGGGACAAGGGCATCCGTGTCAATAGCGTTGCTCCGGGACCGATCTGGACGCCGTTGATTCCGTCGACGATGCCTCCGGAGAAGGTGGAGCATTTTGGCGAGAACACTCCGCTCGGCCGGGCCGGTCAGCCTGCAGAGCTGGCGCCGGTTTACGTGCTGCTTGCCTCCGATGACGCCAGCTACATCTCCGGCGCCCGGATCGCGGTCACCGGTGGACGACCGATGCTTTGAGTTGCCTCGGGAGGTAAGGCATGACGCTGCCGCGTGAGGTAGACGCGGTCGTCATCGGCGCAGGTCCCAACGGGCTGGTGGCGGCCAATCGGTTGGCCGACGCCGGCTGGGAGACCTTGCTGCTCGAGGCGCAGCCTGAGGTTGGGGGCGCCGTACGCAGTGATCGAGACGTGCATTCGGACTTCGTCACCGACACGTTCAGTGCTTTCTATCCGATGGGTGCCGCATCGCGAGTGATCAATAGGTTGCACCTCGAGGATTTCGGGCTCCGCTGGCGGCATGCTCCTGCCGTGCTCGGGCACCCTCGGCGCGATGGATCGTGGGTCATCTTGCACCGTGACCTCGACGTCACCGCGAGCCTGCTGGAAGCTGAGCATCCCGGCGACGGGACGGCATGGCGAGTCCTTGTTGATCAATGGCACAAGATTGGCTCTAGTCTGGTCGACGCCCTCGTGACGCCGTTCCCACCGGTGGGGCCAGGGCTGCGAGCGATGATCAACTTGCCCCGCGTAGGCGGTCTGTCCTTCGTACGCCAGCTGTTGAGTCCTGCGACGACTGCCTTCGAGCATGAGTTCGGAAGCGGGGCGTTTCGGCTGCTGCTTGCCGGAAACGCCTTGCATGCCGACATTCCCTTGGACGGAGCGGGATCGGCGTTCCTGGGCCTGCTACTGATCATGCTCGGCCAGACCATCGGGTTTCCAGCCCCGGAAGGCGGCGCTGGCAGGCTCTCGGAGGCAATGCGTGATCGTTTCATCGCCCACGGAGGTGCGGTGGTATGCAATGCAGAGGTGACCAAGATCATCGTCTCGGACCGGCGCGCGGTCGGCGTACAGGCGCATGATCAACTTGTGCGCGTCCGCCGGGCAGTGTTGGCCGATGTTGCAGCCGAGCACCTCTATGGTCGTCTGGTCACTTTCGACGAATTGCCACCAAGGATCGGGGTCAGTATGGCCCGCTTCAGGCGTGACCCTGGAACCTTCAAGATCGACTACGCGCTGAGCGCACCCGTGCCGTGGCTTACACCGCCACCGTACGCGCCGGGCACCCTACACATCAGCGACTCCCCTGAGGAACTGGTCACCAGCTTCGCTCAGCTCAGCACCGGCAGCATTCCGGAGCGTCCGTTCCTCTTGATGGGTCAGATGACAACAACCGATCCCACCCGGTCGCCGAATGGCACCGAATCCCTCTGGGCCTACACGCACGTACCACAGCGAGTGCTCAACGACGCCGGTGGGAATCTCACGGGTGCCTGGGATACCGACGAAGCCGAGCGGTTTGCCGATCGGATGCAGGACCGGATCGAGCAGGTCGCTCCGGGCTTCTCGCAGCGGATCATTGCGCGCCGCATTTTGACGCCGATCGACCTGGAGCGCCGCGACTCGAGCCTGGTCGGCGGCTCCCTCAACGGGGGAACCGCCGCCCTCGACCAGCAGTTGATCTTCCGACCGATTCCCGGTGCGGGCCGCGCAGCTACGCCGATTAGTGGTCTGTATCTGGCCTCAGCCTCAGCGCATCCAGGCGGCAGCGTGCACGGGGCTTGTGGCATGAACGCGGCTCGGGCCGCGCTGGCGCACGGATGGCTCTGGCCGAGGCGCGCTTAGTGGCGGCCCTCTGCGAGGTAGGCGAGACGGCGCAACGTCTCGCGATTGCGCACCGTCGATCGCAGGCAGGCGAATGGGCTGAGGAATCAGTCGAGCGGGACCGTCAGTGACGTCCTCCTCGATCGAGACCAAGGAGCCGTCGCCGTCAGGCTGGACGGTGATGTCAACCCGAGCCGTACCCACGGGCCAACCGCGTGCCTCCAGCACCAGCCGCCGATTCGGTCTCGAGCTCCAACACCTCGGTGGTGTCGTCGATCACCAGTGGCCATATCCCAAATGAGTGATGCAGCTTGGTGCCGGGCGCCGGCCAGCCGTCCTCGACATCACGCATTCGCGAAGCTCCCACCACCCAGACGGGGTAGATCCAACCATCCCCGCAGTACGGCGAAGATCTGCTCGCCCGAGCAGTTGAACCTATCCTCTGTATGGCCATCTCAGCCCTCTTGCCGGGGTGATTCGAGATCCCCGGAGGGAATCGAGTCTGCCTTGACCGCGCCGCGCTCGCCCAGCCGCTCCTCTGGGCCCTTCGTTGTATCGGCAATCGTCTGCTGCTCGGCCTCGGCGTTGATCTCCGCGCCGAACAAGATCGCGTACATGGTGAACCAGAGCCAGAACAGCAGCACGACGATTCCAGCAAAGACGCCGTATGTCTTCGCGTAGTTACCGAAGGTGGACGAGTAGATCGAGAACCCGATCGAGGCAATCAGCCAGATGACGGTTGCCACGACAGCGCCGACCGAGACCCACCGCATCTGAGGCGCATCGCGATCTGGCCCCAGCCGATAGAGGATTGCCAGGACGACGGCGACAAGTACGACGAGTATCAGCCAACCCAGGATCTGAAGGACCCAACGCAGCGCGCTGGTGCCGAACACGGCTTTCAGCAGCGGCGGCAATACGGCGACGATGCCGAGCATGATCACCATGAACGCGATGGCGCCGAGGGTCAGGCCGAGGGATAGCAGTCGTTTCTTGACGAAACCGCGTTTCTCTTCCTCGTCGTAGGCGACATTGATTGCGGTCAACAGGTTGCTGATCCCCGCCGAAGCGCTCCACAACGCGATCACGATGGAGAGGATGAGGCCGATACCAAGGGTCGAGCGGCGTGACGCCAGCTGCGTGACCTGGTCGGTGACTACCTGGCGGGCTTGGCCGGGGAGCGCGGTGGTCAGGGATTTCAGCTGGTCGGCAATCGTCGACGGGTCGGCGAAGAGTCCGTAGATCGTCACGAGGGCGATCAATGCCGGAAAGAGCTCAAGAACGCGTAGAAGGCGACGCCTGCCGCGAGCAGCGGAACCTTGTCGGCCTTGGCCTCTTTCCAGCTGCGTTTGACTATCTGTTTCCAGCCACGTGCCGGAATCTCATGGGTCGTTCGGCTTTGCCACCCGGCACATCGAGGTGTTGCTGCGTGGTCGTGATCGTGGTTCCTTCCAGAATGCATTGCTTGGGTTCGCTACTACCCCGAGCCTGAGCCAGGTAATCAAGGTTGAACTTTCCGACCGATGCGGGGATTCGACCGTGCTGGCCTCATTCGCTCGTGAAGCTTCCGGCCGACGCGGACTTTTCGGGGCTGCCTCCGGCCGCTGGCTCCTCCTCACCACGAGCGGAGTCGGCGATCGTCAGTAGCTCGGCCTCGGCCTCGGCGTCGATCTCCGCGCCGAACAAGATCGCGTACATGCTCAGCCAGAGCCAGAAGAGCAGCACGACGATTCCGGCGAACACGCCGTAGGTCTTGGCATAGTTGCCGACGGTGGATGAATAGACCGAGAACCCAATCGAGGCAATCAGCCAGATTGCGGTTGCCACAGCGGCACCTACCGAGACCCAGAGCAATTGCGGAGCGTCGTGGTGCGGTGCGATGCGATAGAGGACCGCCAGCACGACGGCGACCAGTAGGACAAGCACCAACCAGCCAAGGATCTGGAAGACCCAGCGCAGCGTCCCAGTACCGAATATTGCTTTCAGCAGCGGCGGCAAGACGGCGACGATTCCAAGCATGATCACCATGAAGACAATGGCGGCAAGGGTCAGCCCAAGAGATAGCAGTCGCTTCTTGACGAAGCCGCGCTTCTCCTCTTCCTCATAGGCGACATCGATCGCCGTGAGCAGGTTGTTGACCGCAGCCGATGCGCTCCACAACGCAATCACGACCGAAACAAGGAGACCGATCCCTAGCGTCGAAGGCCGTGCAGCCAGTGTGGTGACTTGATCATTGAGCACTCTGCTGGCTTCGTCGGGGAGTGCGGTCGTGAGTGAGTTGAGATGGTTCGGGATCTTGGACGTATCGGCGAAGAGTCCGTAAATGGACACGATGGCTATCAGTGCTGGAAAGACGGCCAGGAATGCATAGAAGGCGACGCCTGCGGCGAGCAGCGGGACCTGGTTGGCCTTGGCCCTTTTCCAGCTGCGCTTGGCTACCTGTATCCAGCCGCGCATCGGGATCTGGGCGGGCTGCTGGGCTCTGCCATCCCGCACATCGGCTTTTTCCGGCGTAGCCGTGATGGTCGTTTCCTCCCTAACTGGCTGACTACCCGCCGTCAGGACCGGCTTAGACGCGGACGATGCTGGCCCGCCAGGCGCGTACGCCGATCTCATCCATGTTGGTATCCATCGTCATGGCATCGAGAGCATCCACGCGCCAATCCGGCGGCCCGAACGCCTGCCTGATCTCTGACTGGCTCACCCGCCGAGGGCCCATTGTGCCTGGCTGTCGATCGCTGAAGCAGATCATGTAATAGCGACCGCCCGACGGGATCACGGCACGGACTGAGGCAACGAACTGGGCACGAACCTCATCGTCGAAGATGTGAAACAGCCCGCTGTCCAGCACGGTGTCGAACTGCTCGCCGAGATCGGCCAGTTTGAGCGCGTCCCAAACGCGGAATCGCGCCCTAAGACCGCGGTCGCGAGCCTTGCGCTGCGCCAGGCTGATCGCTCTCGGAACGGCATCGATTCCTGTCGCGTCGAAGCCTCGCGCAGCAGCCATGAGCGCATGTTCACCGGTTCCGCATCCCACATCCAAGACGCGTCCCACCAGCAAACCCTGATCAGCCAGTTCCAGGAAAGCCGGCTGCGGTCGCCCGATGTCCCACGGTGGAGGACCAACGTCATACATTGCGTTGAAGCGGTCAACTTGCTCGGATGGTGCCGATCCGCGCGGACTTGTTGGGTCGCTCATGGTGCTATCTTCGGCGTTCCAAGATCAGATAATCAATCTTGGTCTCGTGTGTTTTGGGCTTGTCCGTGGGCCGATTACTCCTCGAAGGTCCGGATGGCTCGAGCGGGGTTGCCGACTGCCACCACATTTGGCGGAAGATCACGAACCACGACGGCTCCAGCACCGACCACGGTGTTGCGACCGATCGTGACCCCGGGTCCTACGATGACACCGCCACCCAGCCACACATTGTCCATGATCACGATCGGCTTGGCTGCCTCCCACTTGTCCAGGCGCAAGTCTGGATTGATCGGATGTGTGGCGGTCAGCAGCTGAACGTTCGGTCCTATCTGGACATCGTCGCCGATGGTGATCTTGGCTACATCCAGCGCGACCAGACCCCAGTTCACAAAGCAGCGGGCTCCGATGGAGGTCTGATAGCCGTAGTCGCAATAGAACGGCGGGCGAAGCTCGCTCCCCTCCCCGAACGAAGCCAACAGCTCGGTGAGGATGGCGCGATGTCCCGCGATGTCGGGCGGATCGGACATGTTGAGCCGATGCCTCAGCCGTCGCGCCCGGGCCGATTGCTCGGCTAGCTCCGGATCGTCTGCGATGTACAGCTCTCCGGCCAGCATCCGTTCTCGCATCGATGGAGCATCGGGCATTCGGGTGAGCCTCCTTGTGTGATCAGCGGCATCAGACCACATGCTGTCACGATCAGGATGTCCGCCGTCTGCTTGGCCGGCCCTGCAGATGGCACGTTTCTGCCACACGCCGTGCCGCTGATGCCGCGGGACCTCGCGGGTTTGGCGGCATGGGGGCCGGGTACCTCCTCAGTAAGGCCCCCCTCAGTAAGGCCCCATAAAGGCACTGTCCAGGAGGATAGGGAGATGCTGTGCGCGTCGCGCTGGTGTCTGAGCACACAAGCCCGTTGGTCGCCATTAGCGGCATCAACGCCGGGGGCCAGCACGTCCATGTCGCCGAGCTTGCCTCAGGACTGGTTCGCCTCGGACATTCGGTTGCTGTCTACACCAGGCGTAACAATCCCCACCTGACGCAGTGGGTGACCACCTCGGCAGGGTACGAGGTGATACAGGTGCCGGCCGGACCGGAGGCCCCGATCTCCGAGAATGATTTGTGGCCGTACACAGCGGCATTCGCTGAGCGCCTGTCCGAGGTGCTCAGCTTCCAGAGGCCGGATGTCTTGCACGCGCACTCCTGGATGTCCGCCGTGGTGTCGGCGCATGCGGCGACCCGGCTCAATCTTCCGCTGCTGGTGACCTTTCACACGCTGGGAAGCGCTCAGCTTCGCTACGAGGGCTCATCGGAGACGAGCCCACACGACAGGATCCAGGTTGAAACGGCGATGGCCGACGCTGCCGACTGCATCGTGGCCACCCATGCTGACGCGGTACGTGAGCTCGCGCTTCTCGGCGTGCCGGCCGACAAGGTCGCGGTAGTCCCTCGCGGTGTTGATCTTGAGCATTTCTCGCCCGCTGCGGGGAAGAATGGTTCGCCAGCGGTGCCGGATCGGGCTTGTCGCTATCGGTTGGTGAGTGCGGGCCGATTGACACGTCGTAGGGGCTACGACACCACCATTGAGGCCCTCGCCCAGCTGCCGGAGACTGAGCTACTGATTGCTGGCGGCGTCGCGGCGAAACCTGAGCCTGAACAAGATCAGCTGCCTGAGCAAGATCGACTACTTGCTCTTGCTGAGCGTCAAGGTGTTGGCGATCGGGTACAGCTTGTCGGGCCGTTGGCGCGTACGCATATGCCCGCGCTGCTGCGCTCCGCGGATCTGGTCGTCTGCGCTCCGTGGTACGAATCATTCGGCACCGTGCCGCTGGAGGCCATGGCGTGCGGCGTCCCCGTAGTCGCCACCGCCGTCGGCGGCATGCTCGACACAGTCGTCGACGGCGTCACGGGAGTGCACGTATCACCACGTGATCGCACCGCCGCCTTGGCCGCGGCAATCGGTGCGCTGCTTCAGTCGCCCAGGCGTCGCGCCGAGCTCGCTCGAGCCGGCTTGGTCCGAGTCCGTAGCCGCTACTCGTGGGATCGGGCCGCTGCTGACACTGCAGCTGTGTACGAGCGGACGGTTTGGCGTCGAGCGAGCCGCCAGGCATCCGCCGAGCGGAACCTTCAAAGATGCGACGTTGTGGGCGGTTTGGCTGGGAGCAGTGCGGGTATCGAGCAGGTGCAACCAGGCCATCCAAAGCGGAGAGAGGGTGAGAAGGCAATGCGACTTCCACGACTCGGCCGCCCTGGTTGTCAAGGCACGCGACCGCGCAGGCGTTGACCAGCGAGGTTCGCCATCGCGTGGGGCGAGCGGGTAACGACCCACCCGCTCGCCCCTCTTTTCAATACGCCGATCGGTCCTTTTAGCCGAATCGGCACCGCGCCACAGTGAGATCAGCGAGCGACGCCGGCCCGATCTACCCGCCGGTGGTAGTGCATACCAGCAAGTCCACCAAGCAGCGCGCCGATGAGGCTCGCGACGACGACGCCGACAGCGAGGATGATGCCACCGATCGTCAGCATGTTCTGGTCCAGTGGCAGTCGCGGCAGGCTGTTTACTTGGGCGAATAGGTCGAAGCGCGCACCTGCCAGCAGACCGGCAGCGGCAGCCAGAATCGCCATGATCACGGCCCACAGCCACACACCGAGGCCCTGCTTGACTCCGTTGAATCGGGCCATCCGGCCAGCGACGTACCCACCGGCGAGGTAGGAAACGAAGATGATCGCCAGCAGGACGATTCCGCCGACGAACCCGACCGATTGGGTTTGAGCGGGGGATGTCCCGACCGCCCCAACGTTGCGGCTCAGCCCGAGCGCGGCCCCGATGCCGGTAGCCAATGCGGCGAGTAGTACCGCCGTACCCGAAGCCGTAAGCCAGCCGAAGAAGCAGCTGCCGAACTTCATCCCACCAAAGAGTTGCCTCTGGCGGCCCACGACGTCGGTGCTGTCCGGTGTCGCGGTGGTGTCGTTTACCACCGTGTGATCAGTCCGAGTATCGGGGCGATCATCAACGTTGCTGTGCCGGTCGGCATCCGGCGTATTTACTGCGTTACTCATCCAAACCTCCTTGTAGAAGGGGATATGACGTACAGCAACCCGAAAATCTCTTACCCGTCGGTACGAGGAGCAATCACCGAGGCGTTCTGATTACTCCAGCGCAATCTCTTGCTCTGGTTCAGGTCGGGGCACCATGCCGATCGCAATCAGCCCGAAACCCAAGCCCAGCCACAGCGAGAACGTCGAGGCGTTACCGCCGAGGAAGCCGCCGTTCCCCATGGCTAGCAGGCTGAGCTGGACACCGGCAGCCACCAAGAAACCAACGCCCGCCGCGAAGACCAAGACGCGGCTTTCCAGCCAGCCTGCAGCGATTGCCAGTAGGCCCAGTACCAATGCCACCACCACGCCGGCGACCTGTACCCGGACGACCTCCAATTCGCCGCTCGCGAAGACGAACAGCGCACTGGCTATCGACACGACGCCGAGTACGAGCGCCGCCCTGTCCAACGCGCCGTGGGGCTTCACGACGCACGCACCAGCAATCGAGCCGACCACGACCGGGAAACCTGCCACTCCGGACGCAGAACCCCATCCAGACCGGCGTACCGGCCGGCAGCCGTTGCGAACAGTGCCGCGTGGACCAGCAGCATCAAAAGGTACGACCAGATCCACTCGGCCGGCGAGTTCACCACCGACAGCATGATCACCACTGTCTGCGCGATTCCGATGAGCGCCCAGAAGCGAGTCGCGAGCCCGACCAACAAAAATGCGCCAAGCGACGCCTCAACCAGCAAGACCGTCCACCCGAAGAAGGTGAAATTAGGTAGCACCAGCCGCTCTACCAGCCAGGCGTACGGATGCACCACTTCGTGCGAGACGGCGTAGGTTGCGGAGAGGTACAACCCGCCCGGCGGGTCGTCTTGACCGAAGTCCGGTGGCGTCTTCCAGCCCAGATTCTGCAACCAAAGCAGCGCGACGCCGATCCGCACTATCGCAATCACCGCGCGGTCTATTCGGGACGGCATGAAGGGGACGGCACGCGCTACGCCCTCGGTGTCAGCTGTGTCATCGATATCAGCGCCGGCTGCGTAATCAGCGTCGGCGTCAGCCGTGGAGTCGGGCCCAGTTGGGTAGTCGGTGCCAGCCGCATAGTCGGTGCCAGCCATGAAAATCACCTCGCATCGCTTGTTCAACCCCCGCTAGCGAAGGCCAGATAGGCACTAAAAGCCTACGAAACATGGAAGACGATGTCCGCCGCTTCCAAAAAGCACACCCGTCGGCCGTACCTGAGAAGCCCAGCGCACCCCGATAGATGCCTACGTCTCGGACCACGGGTGGAACAATTCGGCTCGATGGAGATCGAACAGCTCGACGGCTCCGCTGACCTCGCAGCGGCGCGGGACGCCCTCGAGGAGCACCGATGGCAGGAGGCGTTTGACCTCCTGGGCTCGAGCTGACCGGGAAGGGAGACTCGGGGCGACAGATCTCGAGGCGCTCGCCCAAGCGGCCTGGTTCAACGCCCAGCCCGATGTGGCGGTCGAAGCCAAAGAGCGTGCGTTCAAGGCGTACGTCGCGCAAGGGAACAAGGCGCGCGCCGCCGCGATGGCCTTCGACCTCAGCCGCGAATACAACAACAAGCTGAAGTTCTCAATCGCGTCCGCGTGGGCCGCTCGGGGAGACCGCATGTTAGAGGGTGAGCCGGAGGGTTTCGCCCACGGCTACCTGGCCTTGTCGGAGAGCTTTGCTGCGGAGCACGCAGACGACGTCGAATCGGCCATCAAGCTTGCGGGACGCGCAGTGGAGTTCGGCGCGCGATTCGCCGACGCCGACCTCCAAGCATGGGGACTGCTGCAGCAAGGACGGCTGCTGATCGCCGGAGGGCGGACCAACGAGGGTTTCCCCCTTTTGGAGGAGGCAACCATCGCTGCGGTGAACGGCGAGCTGAACCCGTTCACGACCGGCGTGGCGTACTGCAGCATGATCGCCTCTTGTCGCGACACGACGGATTACCGGCGCGCCACTGAGTGGACGGAGGCCACCCACCGGTGGTGCGAGCGGCAGTCCATCAACGGCTTCCCGGGGATCTGCCGCGTCCACCGTGCGGAGATCGTCGCCCTCCAGGGCGCGCTCGACCGAGCGGAGCAGGAGCTGCGGCAGGCCACCAAGGAGCTGGCCGCGTACGACGCGACGCCTCCTCTCGCCGATGGGTTCTACGCACTGGGGGAGATCCGCTTCCGCCTGGGTGACCTCAAAGGTGCGGAAGACGCCCTACGACAGGCCCACTCGCTCGGCCCGGATCCCACAGCCGGCCCTGGCCCTGATCCGACTCTCCGAGGGCAAGGTCGCCGCGGCGTACGGAGCGATCCGTTCAGCGCTAGCGGAAGCCCGCGACCGTTGGGCTCGTGCGCGCATGCTCCCGGCGCAGGTTGAGATTGCGATCGCTGCGAACGACCTGGCGACTGCGCGAGCCTCCGCCGAGGAGCTCGGCGAGATCAGCGCTGCTTTCGATTCGCCGGCGCTTCGGGCGAGCATGCAGGACGGTTGGGGCCGGGTGTTCTTGGCCGAAGGCGACGCTGAGGGTGCGACGCGGGAGCTGCATGGCGGGATTGGCCAGTGGCAGGACGTGGGCGCGCCGTACGAGATCGCCCGGGACCGCGCACTTCTGGCCAGAGCGCTGTACCAGCTGGAGCGCGGCGACGAAGCCGACCTCGAGCTCCAAGCGGCGAGGGAGGAATTCCGTCGCATGGGAGCCGTCCGTGAGGAGGCAGCGGTGGCCGCCGTCCTCCGGGCGGCTGCAGAGCGGCAGGCCGCCCCGACCATCACCTACAAGACATTCATCTTCACCGACATCGTCGCCTCGACAAACCTCGCCGAGGCCATGGGGGACGAAGCCTGGGAGCACCTCCTGCGGTGGCACGATGACACGTTGCGGGCGCTGTTCGTCAACCACGGGGGCGAGGTCGTCAACTCCACGGGCGACGGGTTCTTCGTGGCGTTCGACTCGGCCTCCTCCGCAATCGCGTGCGCCAAGGCGGTCCAGCAGACGCTCGCCGAGCAGCGCCGGACGCACGGCTTTGCGCCCGCCGTGCGCATCGGCGTCCATTCGGCAGCGGCCACGCGCAGGGCCTCGGACTACAGCGGAAAGGGGGTCCACGTCGCCGCGAGGATCGCGGCACTCGCTCTGGGCGGGGAGATCGTGGCCTCGGCAGCGACAGCCGCACTTGCCGGGTCTCCCGCGTTGGCCGAGCCGCGGGCGGTGAGCCTCAAAGGTGTGTCCGGAGAAGTCGAGGTCGTCTCTGTCGCGTGGGATTGAACCTGTCTCGATGGGCGACGTGGGCCGAAAATGATCGCTCAGCGTGCATCAAGACCAGGGCTTGAGCATGATCTTGATCGCGCCGTCGGCCTTGCGCTGGAACATGTCGTACGCCTGAGGCGCCTCGGCCAGCGGCAGCCGATGAGTGGCGAATTGCTCCACGCCGAGCGGATCATCATCGGTCAGGAACGGCATGATGTCCGGAATCCATCGCTTCACATTGGCTTGCCCCATCCGAAGCTGAATCTGCTTGTCGAACAACCTCATCATCGGCATGGGATCGGCCATGCCGCCGTACACGCCGGACAGGGACACCGTTCCGCCCCGGCGTACGGTCTCGATCGCCATGTAGAGAGCGGCAAGCCGATCAAGTCCAGCCTTCTTGATCAACGGCTCGGCGACCGGATCAGGCAGGTACGCCGTGACCCGCTGGGCAAGCGCCGCGCCAGGCGAATCGTGCGCCTCCATGCCCACCGCATCGATGACCGAGTCCGGACCGCGACCGTGAGTCAGCTCGCGTACCACATCCGCGAGATCCTCTTCGTGGTCCCGAAGGTCGATCACGTGTGTTCCGCGGGCCCGCGCTCGCGCCAAACGCTCCTCCACCAGATCCACCGCGATGATCGTGTCGATCCATTTCTGCTGGGCAATCCGACTCGCCATATCGCCGATCGGCCCGAGTCCCAAGATCAGCAGTGAGCCACCGTCCGGCACTCCTGCGTATTCCACTGCCTGCCAGGCTGTCGGCAACACGTCAGAGAGGTAGATGAAGCGGTCGTCGGGCGGCCCATCAGGCACGAGGATGTGAGTGAACTGGGCCTCCGGCACGCGCAAGTACTCGGCCTGGGCGCCCGGCACCTGGCCGTAAAGCTTGGAGTAACCGAACAGCGCGGCGCCGCTACCTTCGCCACGCACCTGAGTCGTCTCGCATTGGGTGTAGAGCGAGCGTTCGCACATCCAGCAGCGACCGCAGGAGATCTGGAACGGCACCACGACCCGATCGCCTGGACGGATCTGGCTGACCTCGCTGCCGACCTCGAGCACAATGCCGATGGCCTCATGGCCCAGTACGTCCCCAGTGCTCATGAAGGCGCCCATGGTCTCGTACAGATGAAGATCAGAGCCGCAGATGTTAGTGCTCGTGACTTTTATGATCGCGTCGTTCGGCTCCTTGATAATCGGGTCGGCGACCTCTTCCACCGAGACATCACGATGGCCCTGCCAGGTAACAGCTTTCATGTCCGCCTCACGCCTTACGCCAGTCGTCACGTCCATTGGATCGCACTTCCTCCGCAGTGGCCTCGGCGCCTTGGGCATCGGAGTGCCAGATAACGCCAATGTCCATCCCGGCTTCGGCCAGGGCAGCGGCAGTCGCTTTGCCGATCCCGGAATCGGAGGCTGTGACGATGGCGTAGCGGGAATCAAAAACCATGCGTCTGCTATTCCCAACCATCTTGTACGCAAACCGCTCCCGATGGCCGGCCAGGCCGGGAGACGAACCCCGGGCCGACGCCCGTCCGTCGACCCGGGGTTACCCCGAATCGGGGCTACGCGGCAGGCCGCGCACCCGGAACGCCGATGATCACGCCTAGCTTCGCCAACAGCCGCGACAACAACCGCGAGACCTGCATCTGGCTGGTACCGATCTTCTCGGCGATCTCCGCCTGCGAGCGCTGCTGGTAGAACCGCAACCGGATCAGTTGACGCTCGTCATCATCAAGCTGCATCAACGCCTCGTCGATGATCATCCGCGCCTCGGCGCGGTCAATGTCCTCGTCGGTCTCGCTGGTGCAGAAACAGGCGCCGTGCGACATAGCCGCCTCGATCGAGCACGCGCTGTAGCCCTGACTTGCGAAGCGAGCCTGCTCTACGGCGTTGACCGGCGCACCGAGTTCCGCGGCGAGCTCTCGGACTCCGGGCATGCTCCCCATCTGTTGCACCAGCTTTGGCCACTGACCCCAGATCGTCGAGGCGAGTTCCTGAGTTGGCCGGGGAGGGCGGACAGCCCAACCATGATCGCGGAAATGCCGCTTGAGTACGCCAGTGATCGTCGGCACCGCGAACGCGACAAAAGACCCTTGATGCGGGTCAAAGCGCTGACAGGCCTCAACCAGTCCGGTGCAGGCGACTTGCACGAGGTCGTCCGCATCCTCGCCGCGATACATGAACCGCCGTGCCAGCTTCTCAGCCAGCCACAGGTGTGAGGTGACTACCTCATCGAGGCTCTGTTGCCTTTGCGCGGGACCTCCGGTCTCTGCAGCAATGAGAAGATCGCGAGTCCGTTCGGCGAGTTCTTCTCGCGGGATCGGTGGGGGAGAAGAACTGAGAGAAGTTGAAGAACTGAAAGAAGTTTCGGTGGTCGTCATAAGCGCGCCACACCCTTCGTGATACCGGCGGGTGTGGCGCGCTTCTCGGCCACATGAGGATGTAACCACTGGTCCCGCTTCGATGGCAACCCTCGGACTATCCAAAAAACGAAAAAGTCGCTGAGAATGCGTCGCGTCTCTCGCGCGAATCGGATGGCGATCACAGTCACTATCCACCGAGCGCAATCGGGCCGATCGAGCTAAATGATCATTCTGAGCCGTTGGTGGCATCGGATGTCGCATCGGGACGCGAGCGCACCAGCACAAATCGCCCAATAGCTGTGAACAGTTCATTCAGGCTGACGCGTTGGCTTCTGCGACGATTGGGTATGTCGCAAGAAGGGTGGTGCGTCGAACCTAGGATCTGGCCGCTGCCTAGGCCCCGCAGCTGAGCAGACATGCTGCGGGGCCGTTCCTATTCTTCCTCCAAAACCAGCTTTGCGGGGGACTACACTGTCACCTGGATTTCCAATCGGTCTCCGCCCTGTGTCTGCGGACGTGACGTCATCGAGGTGGCGCATGATCTCGCAGCAGTCGTCAATCCAAGTTGGCGCGGTCTTCGAGATGTCTCGAGGGCAGCTCGCGGGTGGCGCAGCTGGAGGCGGAGATCGCGCAGCTCAAGGACGCACTGGCTCGTCGGCAGCAGATTGGAATTGCGACTGGTTTGCTGGCCCAGCGCTTCGGCATAACCCCGGAGCGGGCCTGGTCACTGCTGGTACGCCTCTCCCAGAACTGCCATGTCAAGGTCCGTGACATCGCTCAGGCCTTGATCAATGCTCACTGCGGTCGACTCGACCCAGCAGAGGTCGACATCATCTCCGCGATTCAGTGCCACCTGCCCGACGGGGTACGCCTGATCGATGCTCCGGCAGCCAGCGCGCGCCTCCCCAGCGAACGGCCTCGGTGATCGGGCTCGACACGCCGCGGCGCGTAGACCATGATCGAGGGCGATGAGCACGACAACTTGGATAGCGAGCCCCCGCGGTGGGGTCGCGAATCGGGCAGGCAATGGCGATTGATCCGGAGGCTCTCACCGCGAGCCTGCGCCGGCTTGCCACACTCGGCAAACCACGTATCGGGGTGGTCGAGGCGCTGCGTCACGTGACCGAGGCCTGCGTGGACCTTTTCGGTGTGGCAGGCAGCGGCATCATGCTGGCTGATGAGCAGAACGTTCCGCGTTACGTCGCAGCATCCGACGGACCGGGCCGCATGCTCGAGGTCGCAGAGAGCGACACCGGGCAGGGTCCGTGTACCGAGGCGTTCGTCAACAACACCGTCGTCGCCAGCACTGACGTAACCGCGGAAGGTCGCTGGCCCGATCTTGCCTCGGCGCTTCGCCCACACCCCGTACGTGCGGTCCTGGGTCTGCCGGTCCGCCTGGGTGGCGTAACTGTCGGCACTCTTGATGTCTTCTACGAGCAGCCACACGTCTGGCAAGACGACGAGTGTCAAGCGCTGGGTCGCTATCGCGATCTGGTCGAGTCCACGCTCGCGGCAGCCGTTGCCGCCCATAACGCGGGCGAGCTGGCCGTTCAGCTGCAGTACGCGCTGGACTACCGCGTCATCATCGAGCGCGGTGTGGGCTATCTGATGGCCCGTGATCAGGTGGACTCAATGGTTGCCTTCAACAAGCTGCGCCGAGCCGCGCGCGATACCCAGAGCAAGATCGGCGACGTGGCGCAACGACTGGTGTCGACAGGCAGGCTGCCCACCGAAGCGGCCCGTGATCACAGCTCAGCTACGTAGCGTCTGGCTCGGATAGCTGCCGAACCGCCGCCGATACTCGATGGCGAAGCGGCCAAGATGGGTGAACCCCCAGCGGGCAGCAACAGCGGCCACGCTCGTTCCGTGACCTGGCTCGGCGTTCTGCAGATCGCGGTGGGCCCGCTCCATTCGCACGCTGCGTAGATAGGCCAGCGGAGTGGTATCCAGATGGCGGCGGAAAGCAGCCTGTACGCACGTCTCAGCGCGCGCCGCGATCGGTGATGGGATCACCGGCGCCGTCAATGAACTGCAAAGGCGACGTAGCGTGGTGTACGCCTGGGTAGCTGAGTCTCTGTATCGAGTGTCGATTGGGAAAGCAGGCCAGCACCGCACTGTTGACGAGCCAGCCAATACGCGATGGTCAGCAAGGGCTGTGCGACGATTCCCTTGAGGTAGTCTGGGACCAGTGGTGACCGGCGGGCGTGACGGTCGCGAGAAGATCTCGAGAGTCTCATGATCGATGCGCGCGGTCGCTGCAGACGCCAATCGAGAGTGTCGTGACTGCGATGCCGAGGGCAAAAGCTGCCGATGTGGCTCAGAGGGATTGGAATCTGGCGATGACATCGTCAGTGATGCTGATAAGCGTCGCCGTCCAATGCTGATGACCGAAAGACCATGACGTGACGGTGCGCATCAGGCGTCGATCCAGCATCGAGGTGGATCAGGTCGCGACGAAGATCGGTCCTGATGCCGTTGTGGTCATCGCGTACGTCCTCCGCAGGCCACTCGTGGCGGCTCAAGCTCGGGGTCGTCGGCCCCGGGATTCCTGGTGTAAACGGCCAGGATCGTTGCCGGCAGGTCCTCCTCAAGACGCCTTGGCCTTAACGCCATCAGGCTCTCCGCTCCCCCGGCGGAGCCGCTCCAGCAACGACGATGTCGCGACAGACAATTTCTTCTGGGACGCCGGCCAGGATCGGGCCCGGCAGTCGAGCTCATGACTGACCTGATGTTCGCGAGCCTCGTCAATGAATGGTTGCAAACGGCATCTGGGTCTCGAGCTGGATCTGGTTGCATACAGCCACCCCTGGGAGCGGAGGGGTACTGGGCACTGTGTGAACATCACCGTGCCTCCCCTTCCGTCTGAACCGGCTTGCGGGGCCGGACCAGGCCGGGGGACTTCTCGTCCCCGAAGTCGACGATGCCGACTCTACTCCGCGGGCTCCACGACTTCGGCCGACGGCTCACTGCCGCTCGGTCTGGTCAGGCATGCGATGCAGCCGCGGCTTGTTGTGGCGCAAGCCCGAGCTGCTGCATGAGTCCAAGATCGTCGAGGCGTCCCCAGCGTTCGACGATCTTGCCGTCGACGATCCGGAAGATGTTGATGCCACGCAGTACGACGTGCTGTCCCGTCGGCATCTCACCCATCACCGAGCCGCGGTGGGTGCCATGGGCGATGAAATGCTCCACGAGGAGATCATCTTCGGCGATCATGTGCTGGACGTCGCTGCGCCAGTCGGGAAAGGCCTGGCGGAACAGCTCAGCAGCCTGGCGCATGCCTTCCGGCCCATCCGGCGAACCCGGCAGTGGCGGGTCGTGGTTGATGAACTCTGGGTCGAGATACCGATCGACGGCGGTTGGGTCACCATTGGTGAACAAGGCGCTGATGAACTCTTCGACGAGTTGCTTGTTTTGAGTACTGGTCATGCGGTCAGCCTCGGCTGACTTCGACGTCACCGCCATCCCTCAAAGGTGGGATGTTTCCTGGCGCGAATGCGCGGGAGGATAGCCGAGTGGACGGAAGCCGCGTGGTCGCGCGCCACGCGAATGATCTGGTGCGTTTGTGTTACTCAGGACTGAGCGGCCCAGCGCTTCAGACTGAAGTCGTACGCGCTATTCATGCGCTGCTTCCCGTTGACGCCGTCTTTCTCGCCACTGCGGACCCCGAGACTTTGTTGTTCACCGGCATGCTCGCCGAGGAGCCACTGATCGGCGTAGCCGATCAGTTCCTCGCCAACGAGCTGAGCCAGAACGACGTCAACAAGTTTCAATCGTTGGCCGCGGGCGCCCACCACGTCGTGACATTGGACTCCGTCACGCACGGCGATCGCGCTGACAGCGCGCGATATCGGGACATCATCGCCCCGCTCGGCCTTGGCGACGAGCTTCGTGCCGCACTGGTTACCCCGTCCGGGTGCTGGGGTTATCTATGTCTGCATCGGGCGGAGTCGCCGTACGGATTCACGCCGGCCGAGGTCCGTCTGATCGGACGCCTAGCGGCAAGTCTCGGCAATGGTTTCCGGCTCAGCCTCGCTGCTCCGGTGACCGGGGCGGTGACAGCCATTACACCCGGAGTGGTCGTCTTGCATCCCGACCACACGCTCGCCGCGATAACGGGTGAGGCCGAACGCCTGCTGGCCGACATCACCGACCACTCCACGACGGCAGGGCGTCTTCCGGCCGCCGTCTACGCTGCAGCTGCCTGCCTGCAAAGCATCGATAGTGGCACGGCGGCGCCCGATGCCGCCCCGACGGTGCGGGTGCGGACCAGGAGCGGCGGCTGGCTCCTCGTTCACGCGACCCACCTGCATGGCACGGTCGATGACGACCTTGCAGTGATCATCGAGCCGGCCCACCCGAGCCGCAATGCGCCGCTGATCCTCAGCTCGCTAGGACTCACACCTCGAGAATCTGAGATAGCGCGGCTAGTGCTGCGAGGCGCGTCGACCAAGGCGATTTGCGCAGAGTTGCACCTGTCGACGTACACCGTCAAAGATCATCTGAAGTCGATCTTCGACAAGACCGGCGTACGCAGCCGGCGTGATCTTGTTGCCCAGATCCTCACCGGCCGCGTGCCGGCTTGACACGTGACTCCACAGGCTCCTGACTACGAAGCGGCGGCGAGGTTCTCTGGTGTGCCGATGATCTTGCGCAGCTTGATCAGTAGCCTGGAGAGCAGTCTGGAGACCTGCATCTGGCTGATGCCGAGCTCGTTCGCGATGTCAGACTGCGAGCGTTGCTCGAAGAAGCGCAGCCAGATCAGTTGGCGTTCGGATTCGTCTAGCCGCGTAACTGCCCGATCGATGATCAATCGCGCCTCTGCCCGGTCGGTGTCCTGATCGGTCTCGCTCGAGCAGAAGTAGACTCCTCGTGACATGGCAGATTCGAGCGACAAGGCGCTGTAGCCCTCGCTCGCCATGCGGGCCTGCTGTACCGCCTTCACCGATGCGCCTAGCTCGGTGGCCAGATCCTGCGCACACGGGACGGTGCCCATTTCTTGAACCAGACTTGGCCAGCGGCGCCAGATAACCGACGCGAGCTCTTGGGTTGGGCGGGGCGGCCGGACGGTCCAGCCGTGATCACGAAAGTGCCTCTTGAGTACGCCGCTGATCGTTGGCTCGGCAAAGCCCACAAAGGAGCCTTGGTGCGGATCGAAGCGCAGGCATGCCTCGACCAGACCCGTGCACGCGACCTGGATGAGGTCGTCCTCGTCCTCACCGCGATACAGGAACTGCCGGGCGAGCCGCTGGGCGAGCCAGAGATGCGAAGTGACCACTTCGTCGAGGATTTGTTGCCGCCTGAGGGGCCCTGCCGTCTCGGCCTCGATGAGCAGCTCACGCGTACGCTCGGCCAGCTCCTCGCGCGCGACGCGTTGGTCAGTGGGAACGACAGTGGAGATAACGGAGAGAGGGGAATTCGCCATGAGCGCGCCACCCTTTCGTCATGAAAGATGATGTTGTGGCGCGCTTCTCGGCCACGGTTTCACCTAACCATAAGGTTTGCCACATGATCAAGCGTTGTCACAGGTGAATGAGAAGAATTCGCTGAAAACTCTCAAGCTTCCGACCAGGTTGCGGAATTTCTACCCTATAAGCAATATCTGTGGCTCAACCCGCCATATCGGCGAAGCGTACGAGTAAGGCGAGACCGTCTTTGATGCTGCGTCGCTCCTCGGCGGTTGCCGCCTTGAGAACGGCCTCCAGGCGGCCGATGGGACCATCGTCGCCCAACGCGGGTGCCTGGCTGGCGACGTGGTCAGCGAGCGAAATCTCGACATACCGCCGATCGTTCGGGTTAGTCCTGCGGTCGACGAGTCCCTTCGCCTGAAGCCGGTCAACGATCCCCGAAACGGTGCTGTGGCTGAGCTCCAGCTCCCGGCTCAGCTCACCGAGCGTCATCGCGCCTTGTGTTCCGAGCAGCGAGATCACGCTCACCTGAGCTGCCGTCAGCCCACTTCTCGCCAACTCCGCCCGGCTGCCTCGGACCAGGTGGCGGCGCAACGAGCGGAATAATCCGACGATCTCGCGGGCCTCGGTGGTAGCAGCGGAGGTCGGAGTTGATTGGGCGTCCATGAAGCACATGGTAATGTTCTATGCGACACGTCGTATACGACACGTTCTATAAGACACATCGTACACGACGCACACGGTATCGAACCTGATGTGAGAGGAGAGAAACCGGCATGGCTCGGACACCTCAAACGCCTCAGCCGCCTCGAACGACGCAATCGTCAGCGCGGCTCGCTTTTCTGGTCGGCGGCGGAGCGTGGATTCTCACTACGCTGTACTTCGTCGGTCAGGGCATCGCCCAGGCCGCTTGGAGGACGTCGTACAGCCTCATCGACAATCGGGTAAGCGATCTCGGTAGCACTACGTGCGGCACGACGGTGGCGAATACCTACATCTGCTCGCCGCTTCATGCCGTCATGAACTTCACCTTTGTGCTGACCGGAATGCCTGACGCTGGTCGGGTTGTGCCTGACTTGGTCGATCTGGCCCCGGCGCCGGCTGACCACCTGGGGAGTGGTCCTGCTGGGAGTGGCCGGAGCTGGCACGATCTTGATCGGACTGAGCCCGGAGAACGTCAATGTCTTCGTCCATCTCGTCGGTGCTCTGAACATTCCGGCCGGCAACGTGGCGATGATCTTGCTCGGGCTCGCTATCTGGCGTGACCGGCGAGGAATGGCGTGGTTCTCAGTCTTGGCAGGTGTTGCCGGCCTTCTGGGGATGCTGGCCGGACCCTTCCTGGTGATCTTGACCGGTCATGGCGGTGGGTTGGCTGAACGCATCGCGCTCTATCCGCTGATCATCTGGCTGATCATTTTCGGAGTATCCCTCGCTGCTGACTATGTACGCGGCAGGTCGGGCGAAGTGCTACCTCAGGCGGAGATGACCTCCCGCGCCAGCGCAGCGGGCATGTAGTCGTAGCGCACGAAGGAGCGCTTGAACGTGCCCGTCCCGTGGGACACCGAACGCAGGTCGATCGGATACCGAGACAGCTCGTGCGCCGGAACCTCGGCGTGGATCAGGGCGTAGCCGGGCACGTCGGCAGTCTCGGTACCGTGCACCTGGCCGCGGCGACCGCGGAGATCAGCCAGCACAGAGCCAACCGAGTCATCGGCGACCGTGATCTCGACCTTGTCGATCGGCTCGAGGAGGGCAACGGTTGACTCATTCGCCGCCTCGCGCAGCGCCATGGCGCCTGCTGTCTGGAAGGCCATGTCCGAGGAGTCGACCGAATGCGCCTTGCCGTCGACCAAGGTCACCCGAAGATCAACGAGGGGATAACCGGCAAGCACGCCCTTGGCCAGCTGAGTGCGGATGCCCTTCTCCACTGACGGAATGAACTGCCGAGGGACTGCTCCACCGACGACCCGCTCGGTGAATTCGAAACCGGCACCGCGTGCCAGTGGCTCGATCTCCATCGTGCAGACCGCGTACTGGCCGTGTCCGCCGGACTGTTTGACCAGCCGTCCCTGCGCAGAGATGGTACGGATGAACGTCTCCCGCAGCGAGGTGCGCACCGGCTCCACGTCAACCTGAATGTGCCAGGACTCCCGCAGCGCAGTAAGCAGCTTGTCCACATGCGCCGGGCCCATCGCCCAGATGATGACCTGGTGCGTCTCGGGATTGTGCTCCAATCGCATCGTTACGTCCTCGGCCACCAGGCGCTGCAGCGCCGACGCCATCTTCTCCTCGTCGCCTCGAGAGATTGTGTGGAGCGCTATCGGCAGCAGCGGCTCGGGCAGCAGCCACGGCTCGACGAGTGCCGGCCGCGCCTTGCTCGAGAGCGTGTCGGAGGTTTCCGCGGCCGACAGCTTGGACACCAGGACGAGATCACCCGCGATCGCGTACGGCTTCGGCTTCGTCTCGTCTCCGAGGGGGGCCGAAAGCGGGCCGACCCGCTCATCGTCGCTGTCATGATCGGGATGGCCCTCGGCGTGATGCGGTGCGAACTTTTGCAGATGCCCGCAGACGTGTAGTGGTGTGTCGGGGCTCAAGGTGCCTGAGAAGACCCGGACCAAGGAGAGCCGGCCGATGAACGGGTCGCTGGTGGTGCGCACCACCTCGGCGACGAGCGGGCCTTCCGGATCGCAGCTCACCGGGCCGAAGGCGACGCCGCTCGGCTTGTAGACCGTTGGTAGTGGTGCAGACACCGGCGACGGGAATCCCTGCTCGAACAGCTCAAACAGTCCTTCGATGCCCATTCCAGTGGGAGCATGCGCCGGAATGATCGGGAAGAAGCGCGCCGTAGCCACTGCTGCGCGCAGGTCGGGCAAGACGATGTCCAAATCGATCTGTTCGCCGCTGAGGTGCCGGTCCAGCAGCGTCTCGTCCTCGGACTCCTCAATGATCGACTCGATCAGGGGATCCCAGTACTCGTCGATGATCTCCGCGTCGGTTTCGTCAGGTTCGCGCGAGACCGGCTCTCCGCTTCGATAGTCGGTGACGCTGCGACGCAGGAAGTTGATCGCACCGACGACGTGACCATCCTCGATCAGCGGTGCGCCAAGGGCCTGGACCTCGCCAAACACGCGCCGGCAGCGAGCAATTGACTCGTCAAAATCGGCGCGGGACTGCTCGAGCTTGGTCACCGCGATCGCCCGCGGCATGTTCGTCGTTTCGCACTCGCGCCACAGCAGCCGGGTCGCGTCATCGATCTCGTCACTGGCGGACACGACGAACAGCACCGCGTCAGCGGCCCTCAGCCCAGCGCGCACCTCGCCGACGAAGTCAGGGTTGCCAGGGGTATCGAGCAGATTGACGACGACGTCACCGCTCGCGATGGAGGCGGCACCAAGCGTCTGCGACGGCGAGGGCTCGCCGCGTACATGCCGGCGCCGGCGTACGCGCCGGATATCAGTCCCTCGAAGAGCGTGCTCTTGCCGGCGCCCGCCGGTCCGACGAGCACCACGTTGCGGATGTGTTCCGGCGACTGCGGACCGTGTTGACGGCCCGAATCGGCTCCATTGCCCATGCCTCACCCTTTCCATTACGCCGCTGCGCATGCCACGCGCATGTGGAGTCCGATCCGCTTCCCCTAACTCGCCACGCGCGCGTTCCAGCAACCCTACGATGCAACCGTGAGTGAAATCGACCCGATGGACCTCGCGACCCCAGCGCAGGACCAGCGGAAGTCGGTTGGCCGGCTCACTCGTCTCATGGCGCGCAGCTTGTCCATGGTCTGGCAGTCTGCGCGAACCCCGTTCGCCGCACTCGTTGGCCTGCAAGTCCTGAACGCCGCCGCGCTGGTGTTGCAGATCTTTGCGATACAGCTTGCGTTAGAAGCTGTCCTCCCCGGCTCGGCCAGCAGCGGAGATTTCTGGGGTTTGGTGCAGCCGGTGCTGCTGCTGGCGGCCTCGACGGCTATCACCGCGGTCATCGCCTCCGTTCAGGTCGGGTTGGGACGGTACGCAGGAGAGCTGGTCGCGGCACGGATGTGGCAGCGCGTGTTGCGTGTGGCTACCCGTGTTGACCTGCGCAAGTTCGAATCATCACGGTTCTACGATCGCCTGCAGCGCGTCCAGGCCGACGCCTTGACGCGTCCCTATCAGATCACCCATGGGGTGGTCGCGACGATCGGGGCGGTGGCCGCGAGCGCCGGGTTGATCGTCGCGCTCATTCTGGTGAACCCCGTTTTACTGCCCTTGCTGGTCCTCGGTGGCGTGCCCGTGCTGATCACCAGCCGGCGACAGAGCCAGCTCGAGTTTGATTTTCTGGCTCGGCAGACGCAGTCGATGAGAATGCGCAACTACCTGACCTGGGTCCAGACGGGTCGTGATGAGGCCAAGGAAGTACGAGCGTTCGGCCTCGCAGGTAACTTCGGCAAGCGTTTGACCGCCTTGTATACCGAGTACCTCCGTGATCTTGCACAGCATCTCTGGCACCGTGCCCGGCTGGGTGCCATTGGGACCCTCGGCTCGGCCGTGCTGCTCGCGGTGACCTTGTTGTTGCTGGTGTGGCTGATCTTCACCGGCCGCCTCGACGTCGCGGGGGCGGTTGCCGCACTGGTCGCCATCCGGTTGCTGGCCGGTCAGGTCCATTCCGGTTTCACCGGAGTTCAGGCGATCTTCGAGTCCGGTCAGTTCATCGACGACGTGGATGGCTTCCTCACCATGGCCCCGGCAGCCGAAGGTGGCTCGCGCGAGATCGCGCCGCCGGCGGATTTCCATCGCATCCGGGCCGACGCGGTCACCTTCTCCTATCCAGGTCGCAATCAGCTGGCGCTGCAATCCGCAGACATCGAGATCAATCGCGGCGAGGTTGTCGCCTTGGTCGGTGAGAACGGTTCGGGCAAGACCACGCTGGCCAAGGTCATCGCCGGCTTGTACGAGCCCGGCAGCGGTGCGGTCCGATGGGATGGCACCGACGTCCGCACCTTCCGCCCGGATCTGTTCCGAGAGCGGGTTGCGATCATCTTCCAGGACTTCGTCCGTTATGCGCTCTCTGCTGAGGAGAACATTGCCATAGCACGACCGAACGAGGACATTGATCACGCCGCAGTCCGCGAAGCGGCCAAGATCGCCGACGCTGACTCGTTCTTGTCCGAGTTGCCGACCGGCTACCAGACACCGTTGTCTCGTCGCTTCGCCGGAGGGCATGAACTCTCCGGCGGGCAATGGCAGAAGGTGGCGATCGCGCGAGCGTTTTATCGCAGCGCGCCGCTGGTGATCATCGACGAGCCCACCGCTGCACTCGATGCTCGCGCGGAGTACGAGTTGTTCTCCTCGCTCCACGAAGTGCTGCGGGGGCGTAGCGCCCTGATCATCTCGCACCGGTTCTCAACGGTACGGACCGCAGACCGGATCTACGTTCTTGATCATGGTCGAGTGGTCGAGCGCGGCACCCATGACGAGTTGGTGGCTCTTGGCGGTCAGTACGCCGAGTTGTTCCATCTTCAGGCTTCGGCGTACTCGGTTGATCACGTCATGGACTGAAGGGCTGACAATCGGCAGCCGGCAAATGCCGGCAGTCGTAAAATTGTGCGCAACGGCTGCCCGAGGAGTCCGTGATGTCCCAATCCTTTCCTGGCCAAACCGGACCGCCTGTGGGCGATCTGTCAGCCTTGATTCAGGGCACTCGGGGTGAAGTAACCGGGTACTTGATCAAGGCTCGGGCACGAGCACGGCGCCTGCTCACGCTCGCTGTGGTCGCAGGCGCACTGGCGACCCTCTTCGCCGGTGTACCGGCCGTTGGTGGTAAGGCTATGTCAGACTCGCTGGACGCAACGTTCGGGCTTTCATTCCCTGTATGGCAGGTGCTGTGCACCGTCGCCGCCCTCTGCTCGCTGGCTGCCGCCGTTTCTACTCAGTTGCTGAAATCCCAGAATCTTGAAGAGCGGGTATCAAAGGCCGAAAGCGTACGGGCGAGGCTGGAAATTCTTGACATCGGACGGATCACCGGAACGCTGACACGAGAGCAGATAGCTGCTGAGTACACCGCTTGTGTTGCACTCGTCTCATTCATTTGAGTCGCGCCAATGGGCCGGCGACTTGCCGAGCGATCGCTTGAAGGCGCGGCTGAATGCTTCCTCTGAGGTGTAACCGACGCGCGTCGCGATCTCGGTGATCCCGGACTGAGTCGTGCGCAGTAAACCAGAGGCCAGGTTCAGGCGCCACTCCGTCAGGTAGCGGATCGGCGGCCGACCGAGCAGCAGGTTGAAGCGGTCGATCAGCACGGTCTTGGAGGTGGCGACGATGTGGGCGAGTTCGGCGACGGTCCATTCGTGCGCCGGCCTGCTGTGCAGCACCGACAACGCCGGACCGACTACGGGATCGCGTAAGGCCGCGAGCCAACCAGTGAGCTCCCGATTGGCGCTCTCGCTGAGATAGATGCGCAACACCTCGGTGAACAGCAGTTCCGGAAGGCGCTGATTCACGCCCGAGGGCGACATCTGCGTCGCCTGCATCGCGTACTCGACGCTGGCCGTTACCCAAGCTGCGGCAGGGCCCGTCGGCCGGACCACAAACAGTGAGGGCAATGCCCGAAGCACGGGATCGAACAGCATGGCATCGCCGCGGAGGTAGGGGGGGCCGAGTGGAAAGGCCTTCTGTTGTCACCGGCCCGACAAGGAGGCAGTGATCCGCGTCCACGAGAAGGCTGGTCACCCGGCAAGCGAGCTCTATGAGCTCTCGATCCAGACCTCCTAGCCACCGCATGAACTCCGACTTGTCCGCGTCTCAGCGGGCTATGGCCCGCTGAGACGCGGACAAGTCGGCCTGATCTACGGTGGATGTCATGGCTGCCTTTCCCGGCCGACGGCCGCAGACATTGCTCGAACTCAACCTCACTGAGCCTCTTGTTTCCCCGGAGGCGGACGATCCGATTGCCCGACTGCGTGCGCGCGGCCGCAGGCTGCTGCGTCCCACGTTGCGCGCGCTGCATGAGGCAGCGGAAGACAGGCACGTCGTGGGGTTGATCGCGAAGGTTGGCGGAGCCTGGCCGTGGGGCGCGATGCAGGAACTGCGGCTGGGTATCGAGGCCTTCGTTGCGAGCGGCAAGCCGGCGCTCGCGTGGGCGGAGAGCTTTGCCGAAGGCTCCCGAGACATGGCGGCGTACACCTTGGCGACGGCTTTCGGCGAAGTCTGGCTGCAGCCGGGTGGGGAGATCGGCCTGCTGGGTGTCGGCATTGAGACCCCCTTCGTACGCGGCACCTTGGATCGGCTTGGTGTTGAGCCCCAGTTCGAGCAGCGACATGAGTACAAGAACGCCGCCGACACGCTATTGCGCAAGGAGTTCACTGCTGCGCACCGCGAAGCGCTGGAGCGGCTGGCCGAGTCGATCTTCAGCGACGCCGTGGAAACCATCGCAGGCGCTCGTCGACTGCCTGCTGATCGGGTTCGCGAGCTGATCGACACCGGACCGCGCACCGCATCGGAGGCCCAAGCAGTCGGCCTGGTGGACAGACTTGGCTACCGCGATCAGGCGTATGACACGATGCGGGCCCGCACGGGCGGCAAGCCTGAGCTGTTGTTCGCCGACCGATGGCGGCCCCGCCGAAAGATCGCTCCGCCGCCTCACCGTCGCGGTCACGTCGCGGTAGTCGACGTTCGCGGCGGGATCGCGACCGGGCGCACCCGGCGTGGTCCACTCGGCCGCCAGGCCGGAAGCGACACGGTCGGGGCGCAGCTTCGCGCTGCGCATGACAACGACCGGGCTCGGGCAGTCGTGCTGCGGGTTGAGTCACCCGGAGGCTCCGCGGTCGCTTCGGAGGTGATCTGGCGTGAGGTATCCAGGCTGCGCGAATCCGGCAAGCCCGTCGTCGTCTCGATGGGTGATGTCGCGGCATCTGGGGGCTACTACATCGCGTGTCCGGCGGAGGTCATCGTGGCCCTGCCGGCAACCTTGACCGGATCGATCGGTGTCTTTGGCGGCAAGCTCGTGGTCGATGGCCTCTTGGAACGCATCGGAGTCAGTACGGGCACGGTGCAACAAGGTGACCGGGCGCTGATGTACTCGTCACGGCGCGGTTTCAGCGATGACGAACGGGCACGTTTTGCAGCCACGATCGACGCGATTTACAGCGATTTCGTGGCCAAGGTGGCGGCCGGACGCAAGCGTGGTGTGGCAGAGATCGAAGCCGTCGCTCGGGGCCGGGTATGGACCGGCCGCGATGCACTCGAGGCAGGCTTGGTGGACGAGCTTGGTGGCCTGCGGCATGCCATACGCATCGCCCGCAAACGGGCTAGCCTGCCCGATGATGCGCCTGTCCTCGGCGCGATTCACATTCCGCCCCTTGCGAGGCTGAGCCGGCCGAGAAACAGCGACGACCCACGTTCCTGGATGGCGACGACGATTTTGCCCGTTACGGGGCTGAGTCGCATCAAGGATCTTGCCGACGTCGCTGCTGCGTTGGGGCTGCCAGTTGACGCGACTCTGCGGATGCCTGACATCTATTTGCGCTAGGAACCGTTGGCTGCTCGTTGATAGCGATCGGCGAGTCGGATGAAAGCGGCGGCGAGCTCTGGCGGGTCCAAGATCTCGAAATCGGTGTCAAGGAGTCCGATGTAGAGGGCCAGTTGGTGGGGTGTGTCAGAGCCAACCTCGATGATGCAGTCCTCCGGTCCGTCGGCCGAAACCGACACCGCCAGAGGCAGCAACTCCCGCACCTGGTTGGCCGGTGCATGGATACGAATTCTGGCGCGATAACGCCAGGTCGCGGTGCCTGCGGAGCGCTGCACATACTGGGCTGCCTCATCGTCGCTCAGTGTGCGCGGCTTGAATCGAGGGCCGGTGGGCGTCTTGGGTGTCATTCGGTCTACCCGGAAGGTGCGCCAGTCCGCCCGCGCTACGTCCCACGCAAGCAGGTACCAGCGTCGGCCCCACACCACAAGTCGTTCCGGCTCGACGGTGCGTACGCTCTGGTTGCCCGCGTGATCGACGTAGTCGAATCGCAGGCGCTCGCTGCCTCTAATCGCGCTGGCGATCAGGCTCAACACGTCCGACTCCACGGTTGGGCCGGTTCCGGAAACGCTCACGGTCGCGGTCCGCAGCGCGTCGATGCGATGCCGCAGCCGTGAGGGCATGAGCTGCTCCAGCTTGACCAGCGCTCGCAGTGAGGTCTCCTCGATGCCGGTGATACCTGCGCTCGTGGTAGTTCGCAGTCCAACGGCGACTGCGACTACCTCCTCGTCATCAAGCAGCAGTGGCGGCATCGTCGTACCGTGTCCGAGGCGGTAACCACCGCCCACGCCGGGCGTCGCCTCGACCGGATAGCCAAGATCACGGAGCCGCTCGATGTCGGTCCTGATCGTCCGGGTGCTCACCTCGAGCCGCGACGCGAGCTCGCGTCCCGACCAGTCACGGCGCGCTTGCAGCATGGCCAGCAGTGGAGTAGGCGCGTGGATGTCTGCCACATGTTCGTCAGTTTGGCAGCAATCGAGGAACAAATCTCTTCCGCGATTGCCTCTAGTGTGTTTGGCATGACAACAAACCCCACACCGCAACCGTTCCAGATCAAGATCACCGACGCCGAGCTGGATGATCTTCAACGGCGACTCGATGCAACTCGCTGGGCCGATTCAGCGCCGGACCCGCGTACCGACTTCGCTCGTGGCGTGCCGTTGCCCTATCTCAAAGAGCTGACCGAGTACTGGCGGCAGGGCTTCGATTGGCGGGCTCAGGAAGCCCGACTCAACCAGATTCCGCAGTTCACAGCCGAGATCGACGGCCAGCCGATTCATTACCTGCACGTCCGTTCACCGGAACCGCACGCGCTGCCGTTGTTGATCATCCACGGGTACCCGTCATCGGTCGTCGAGTTCGTGGACCTGGTCGGTCCGCTGAGTGACCCGCGTTCCTACGGTGGCGATCCGGAGGACGCGTTCGACCTGGTGATCCCATCGCTCCCCGGCTTCGGGTTCTCTACTCCCGTTCGGCAGCCCGGATGGGAGCTTGGGCGAACGACGGCGGCCTTCGCCGAGCTGATGGCAGGGCTGGGCTACGCGCGCTATGGCGCTCATGGCGGAGACATTGGTGCCGGCGTCAGCGGTCGGCTGGGAGCCACCGATACCGTCGCACGTGATCGGCACGATCGTGGTGACCGATCCAGGTTCGCTCGGACTGGCGGGCGAGCAGTTCCCGATCCCTGACCACCTCACCGAGGAGGAGCGAGCCCGGGTCGAGCAGGAGCGTACGGCGTGGCGGGCCGAGCGTGGCTACCTCGATCTGCAGGGCCACCGCCCTGAGACGATCGGAGCCGCGCTGACCGATTCTCCTGTCGGCCAGCTGGCATGGATTGTCGAGAAGTTCCAGACCTGGACAAATCCAGCATCGAAGACGCCCGACGAGGCTGTAGATCGGGATCTCCTGCTGACAAACGTCAGTCTCTATTGGTTCACCCGGAGCGGCGCCAGTGCCGCCCGCTTCCTCTCCGAGGCGGCGCACTCCGACCTCGACTGGATCGCCCCGTCCGGGGTACCGAGCGGTTGGGTGGTGTTCAACACCGAGCCGATCATGCGACGGTTCATGGACCCGCAGCACCAGATGGCCTACTGGAACGAACATGCCGAAGGCGGACACTTCGCAGCCATGGAGGAGCCGGCGCTACTGGTCGACGATCTTCGGACGTTCTTCAGAGACCTGCGCTGATACTTGGGCGACTTGATCAGCATCGGCCGGTTGCGCTGTCTAGAACAGGCTTGGCTCGCTGAGCGCGAGGTGCGGCGGGATTGCTGCCGTACGGGTGTCAGGTATCCGCAACATGGTGTCCTTGCGATCAAGACCGTGCTTGCGGAGCAGCACCGATGATCTGCGAGCCAAGTCAGCGGCGTACGAGCGGGTGACGTATGAGCCCCTGCGGTACAGCTCCGCGTATGCGTCGATCAGGTGCGGGTGGTATCGGCTGAGGTAACGCATGAACCACTCGCGGGCACCGGGACGTAAATGCAACGCGAATACGGTCGCGCTGTTCGCTCCCGCAGCCGCGATTTCCCGCAGCGTATCGTCAATCTGCTCATCGCTGTCGGTGATCATGGGCAAGATCGGGGCGACCAGCACCTGGCAGGGGAGACCTGCCTGCACAATGGCCCGAACCAGCTCGAGTCGCGCTCTCGGCGTCGGCGTACCGGGCTCGAGTGCAGTGTGAATGGTCTCGTCGGTGAGCGCGATGGATACGCCCATGCTCACCGGGACGGCCTGACTCGCCACCGTCAGCAGGGGCAGATCCCGCCGCGCTGTGGTGCCTTTGGTCAAGATCGAGAACGGAGTGCCCGATCCGGCCAGTGCGGCGATGATTCCTGGCATGAGCCGGTAGCGACCTTCGGCGCGCTGGTAGGGATCGGTGTTCGTGCCGAGCGCCACCGGCTCGTGGGTCCACGATGCTCGGCGCAGTTCGCGGGCCAGCGCGTCCCCAATGTTGATCTTGACAATGATCTGGCGGTCGAAGTCTTCGCCGGCGTCGAGATCGAGGTAGGTGTGGGTGCGCCTCGCAAAGCAATAGACGCAGCCGTGGCTGCAACCCCGGTACGGGTTGACCGTCCAGTTGAACGGCAGCCCGGCCGCCTCCGGTATGCGATTGAGCGCCGACTTCGCCAGCACCTCGTGAAAAGTGATGCCGGCAAACTCTGGCGTGCGTACCGATCGCACGAGGTTGTGCAGCCGGTCCAGCCCCGGCAACGCCGCGGGGTCACCAGCCTCGTTCGAGATCTCCTGCCCAGACCATCGCATCGTAGATATTCAAACACAAATTCGATTAGCCGTCGAGGGGCTGATGCTTGTGCGTCCGGCTCCAGCACGCGGGTCTGGTTTCTCCGGGCATGATCAGCAACGAGGAATGGGCGGGCTGTACGTCGTTGTACTGGGTGTCGCCAGGTGGTGATCGGACACATACGTGCCGTCATCCAGCTTGTCCCAGACCGACGTCGTGCCGACTCTGCTTCCCGAGCGCTGGCAGCTCACCCAAGCGAGGGCACCGCCAGGAAGAGTGCCCGCGGCCGCGTAGCTGGAACCCGGGCCGCTGCGCTTGTTCAAGGCCGCGGTCGTGACCTGGAACGGGTAGGTGCATCGCGGCAACGGCGCGCTGTAGGTGGTGTTGGAGGGCGTGCTGACGTAGTAATCGGTTACGTAACTACCATCAGCCAGCTTGTTCCACACCGAGGTAGTGCCCACCCTGGTTCCAGTTGTCTGACATACGACAGTCACGGTGGATCCAGACGGGTAGGTCTTCGTGATCAGAGTTGTGGTCTTGGGCCCACTTCGGCCATTGAGAGCGGTCGAACTCGTGATCTGGTACGCGTAGCCGGCGGTAGCGACGGGCGCATCGAAGCGGTTGCTGTCGATGTTGATCTTCACTTCGCCATAGGTCTCGTCATGATCACCTTGATACTGCTTCGCACGCTGATGGTTGGCCCACTGCGTGTCGGGGATCCCGGCCCAGCCGGTCAGTGAAGTACTGGAATCCCAGCGCGCAATCCACAGCGCGTCCACGCGGGCGTAGGCGGTCGAGTCGTACGCCTCGGAAAGGTGTCTGGCCCCGGAGGACAGGTTGGTGTACATACCGGCGAGATAGCCCTGGCGGTGCAATTCCTGGGTCCATGCCGACGCGTAGGTCAGCACGGCAGCACGGCACGCCACATCGGTGGAGGAGTAGTGCTCCAAATCGCCGTAAATGGCACTGCCGGGCAGGATGCCCAGTGCCTGAGCTTGCACCACTGCGTCCGCGGCGTTGGCGATCCCCAACGTCGCGGCCGTCGTGGTGGAGAACCTGGCGGCGTGCGGCCGGCTTGCACACGGTGCCTGGTGGCCCACATATATCGGAATAACCCGCCAGCCCTGCAGTGACACCGCTGTCACCCAGATCGGGGTGAGGTTCGGCTGGCTGCAGCTGCGGCTCGCTCCGCCGATATAGACACCGACACCGCGGTAGGGCGAGGCGACTTTCCAAGCCTCCATGGTCGTCAGCGACGGCGCCGTACATGCGTCAAATGCAGAGCCGATCAGTCGCGTGGCGGAGGCGATTGTCGGATACGACACGGTGGTGGCCGGTTCAGCTGCCGCGCGCGTAGTGGGCACAACGACGAAGCCGAGTGCGAGCATGATCGCCGCGACGCCAATGCGACGACGGTTCATCATGCCGTCTCCTCCGACTGACCGACGACAGGCTCGGCGCGCAGGGCCCCACTCACCGCGAGAAAACGCCGGATTGATTGCGGTCAGGATGTAGTCTCCTCGCTTGGTCGCCGTGCGCACCCAACCCGACCTTGGTATTGGCTACGTATTCACACTGACAGGCAGGATTGAAGCTCATGACACGCGTCTTCAACTTCGGCGCCGGCCCGGGCACCCTTCCCGAGGAAGTGCTGCTCCAGGCGGCGGATGAGATGCTCGATTGGCACGGCTCAGGCCAGTCGGTGATGGAAATGAGCCACCGAGGCAAGAACTTCATCTCGATCGCGGAAGAGGCGGAGGCGGATCTGCGCAAATTGCTCGAAGTGCCCAACGGCTACCACGTGCTCTTCCTGCAAGGCGGGGCGTCGCTGCAGTTCGAGATGATCCCGATGAACCTAATCCAGGGCCGCGCCGTCTCTGACTACATCCTTACCGGTGAATGGGCCAAGAAAGCCGTCAATGCTGCCAAGGGCTTGGCTGACGTCAATGTGGCCGCCAGCGCGGAGGATCGTTCGTTCACCTACGTGCCGGCTCCGTCACAGTGGCAGCTCAGCACGAACGCGGCGTATGTGCACTACACCGCCAACGAGACGATCGGTGGCGTTGAGTTTGGCTGGATACCTGATGTCGGCGACGTGCCGCTGGTCAGTGACATGTCCTCGAATCTGCTTTCCCGCCCATTGGATGTGAGCCGGCTGGGCCTGATATACGCCGGGGCGCAGAAGAACATAGGTCCCGCTGGGCTAACCCTCGTGATCGTACGCGAGGACCTCATCGGCATTGGTGAGCCTGCGCCGCCTGCCATGCTCGACTACGCAACGCATGCCAAGGCCCGCTCGCTGTACAACACGCCTCCGACCTTCGCGGTCTACGTTGCGGGCCTGGTGTTCCGCTGGTTGCTGGAGAACGGCGGGCTTGCAGCTGCCGAGCAACGCAATATCGCCAAAGCCAAGCTGCTATATGACTTCATCGACAGCTCGGAGTTTTATCTCAATCCCGTCAACAAGGCCGACAGGTCGCGGATGAACGTACCGTTCCGGCTCGCCGACCCCGAGCTAGATGCTGACTTTCTCGCCGGCGCGGCCAAGCATGATCTCGCTGAACTGAAGGGGCATCGCTCGGTCGGTGGTATGCGGGCCTCGCTTTACAACGCGATGCCCATTGAAGGCGTCCAGGCGCTGGTGAACTACATGTCTGAATTCGCCGCAACGAAGGGCTAGGACTCACGGTGACAGAGAAGAAGTATCGGATACGCGTGCTGAACAGCATCTCGGCGGGCGGGCTCAAACGGCTGCCGTGGGATCGGTTTGCGGTCTCGGCTGACATCGACGATCCGCACGCCATCCTGGTTCGTTCGGCCGATCTGCACGACATGCAGATTTCGGAGTCACTGCTGGCAGTCGGGCGGGCCGGATCGGGCACCAACAACATCCCGATCCGGAGCATGTCGGAGCGCGGTATCCCGGTTTTCAACGCGCCTGGAGCCAATGCCAATGCCGTGAAGGAGCTCGTCGTGGCCGGCATGCTGCTGGCGGCGCGCAACATTGACAATGCGCTGAAGTATCTCGACACCGTCAATCCGGCCGATCCCGAACTGGACCAAAAGATCGAGGCTGGCAAGAAGGCGTTCGCCGGATACGAGCTGGCTGGTCAGACGCTTGGCATCGTCGGGCTCGGCAAGATCGGCTGTTTGGTTGCGGACGCGGCGATCAAGCTCGGCATGCACGTCATCGGATACGACCCTGAAATCACCGTGGACTCGGCGTGGAGCCTGCCGGCGACGGTCAAGAAGGCGCACAGCCTGAGCGAGGTTCTCAAGCACAGCAACTTCGTCAGCCTGCATGTTCCGCTCGTCGATGCGACCCGCGGCATGATCGATGCCGGCGGCATCGCGCAGCTCAAGCCCGGCGCAGTGGTGCTCAACTTCTCCCGCGGCGGCGTCGTCGACGAGGCCGCGATCTTGGAAGCTCTGGATGCGGGGCGGCTGTCGAAGTACGTCTGCGATTTCCCTGATCCGCAGCTCAGCCAGCAGCCCGGCGTGATCTTGCTGCCGCATCTGGGGGCCTCGACGCGCGAGGCCGAGGAGAACTGCGCAGTGATGGTCGCTGATCAAGTTCGCGACTACTTGCTGGACGGCACGATCCAAAACTCGGTGAACTTTCCCGATGTGATCTTGCCAAGGGAATCGCGATTCCGCGTCGCGATTGCCAATGCGAATGTGCCGAACATGGTCGGTGGGATCTCCCACGAGATGGCTATGGCAGGTCTCAACATTGCGACGATGACCAACAAGTCCCGAAAGGACCTGGCGTACACGTTGGTGGACGTCGACAGCGATGTGCCGGATTCGGTGATCAAGGCAATCGCGGACATCGACGGCGTTCTCATGGTTCGCTACCTGCCGCTGGCAAGTTGATCTTGGCCGGGCCCGGTGAGGCTGGCGATATGGCCGATGCAGACTGCCGTTCCGCCCTGCGGACCGGAACAGTCACGCCGTGTGGCCAGCAGCCGAGACTACCAGCTGCGTCCGCCGGCGCTCCGGAGGTCTTGTCGAAGCCGATGACAAGGCCGATGCTGACTCGGCCTCGAGTAGAGGGCTTGCCATGACCTACTCCCGTCACAAAGCTCTCGATGGCATCGCGCTCCGATCGTCTGAAGTGCGCCATCGATCAGCCCCCGGCCAGCTCTGATCCCTCAGGCGGCCATTCCGGTGGGTAGTGGTTCGTCGGTGCATCGGTAGTGTTCGGCGTCGGGCATGGTCCAGTCGACGCCGTGGTCGTCTCTGATGCAGGCGAGCCAGGCGAAGGTTTTGCCGCGGTGGTGTCGTCGGCAGAAGGGGTCGTGGTTGGTTGCCGATGTTCGGACCGCGGGGGACGGGTTCGTGGTGGTCGAGGTCGCAGCGGTTGGCGGGGACGGTGCAGGTGGGGAAGCGGCAGGTTCCGGCGCGGATGGTGATCGCTTGGGCTAGCCGGGTGGAGGGGTAGCGGCCGAGTTCGGTGGTGTCGAGGAGCCGGCCGCCGTCGTCGGTGAGGAGTCGGGTGAACAGCACCTGATCGCCTCGATTCGAGTCGATGGCGTCGGCGATGTGTTGCCGCAGCGTCTCTCCGGGGATGCATCCGGACCGGTCGGCCAGTCTCGGCCGGGCGCGTCGTTGTCGCTGAGCAGGCTGGATAGCGGCACCACGACACCGATCCGGATTGTGCGGGGCCGCCGCACCAGCTTGGGTGTCTGTGCGGCTGGGCGGTGGGTGACGGCGTCGACGGGTTGCCCGACTGGGTTGGCCGTCGGCGTCGATGGGTTGCAGGTGGGTGCCGAGCAGTTCACCGGTGTCGGGGTCAATGTTCTCGATCTCCAGCCACTCGGTGTCCACAACCTGCGCCGGCTCGCGGTCCTCATCGGGTCGTCGTCGCCGTCGTGGTGGTCGGTGTCGTCGTAGGCGAGCCGGCCGAGGAGCAGGTCGGCGAACAGGTCGGAGCGGCGTTGTTGGTCGGTGCGTGGATCATCGGCGCCGAGGCTGCGGGCCGTGGCGGCGAGCATGCCGTCGATGGCGGCGGCGTCTTGAGCCGATACTTCGCCGGTGACGTAGCCGATGCCGTCGGCGCCTTGCACCACGGTGACGCGGCGTTCGGCCAAGGCGCGGCGATGCCGTTGTTCGAAGGCGAGCGGCTCCAGCCGCACCACTAGTCGCAGCAGCCAGACTTGGAGTTGTTTCGGGGTTCGGGTGTGCGCGGCCTCGATCACTTGGTCGTCGATGGCGGCCAGGGTGGCGGCTTCGGTGACGCGTCGTGCGACCCGGTCGATGATCCGGATCTGTTCGGCATCCACATCACCGCGCCGGAACGCTTCCCAGACGGTGGGCAGACCTGTGGCGAGTCGCCGGGTGCGGGCGAGCAGGCACCGCATCTGGTAGGGCTGATCCCGCAGCAGCAGCGACAACTCGTCGGAAACAAACTCACCCGGCTTCGGCCGCTTCGGTCCCGCGACAACCCGGATGCGGGTGCATCAGTGGTTTCTTCCGCAATCCGTAGATCGGCGTAGCGCACCGCCGCCTCGGCCAGCCGAGCCGCAGCAGCTGCGGCCTCCCGGCGGGCATCCGCCACCGCCTCCCGGGCCGTGGATCTGTCATGTTGGTCACCGTGGGTCATCGTCTTGGTCATCCCCCGTCATGAATTCATCGTCCCAGCCACCACTGACACTTTTCGAACGTCTGAGCGAAGACCCAAGCTCAACCGCCTGCCTGGAGTGATCATGAGCGAAATGTCCCGGGCGCAAGGCCCGCTCCGCCGATTCGTCGACGTTGATCCAACCGAAGACATCTCTGCCCGATAGTCCAGGGTCTGGACTCCAACGATTCGTCACATCTCGCAGGAGCTTCACTTCCCGGGATCGGCGATGCCGACGGCGAGAAGGCGGCTGAATCAGCACAAGACCGGACGCCCCCGCATCGCCGGAGTGGTGTGCCCGACTCCCAAAATGCGATAGGACAGCATTGGAAGACAAACGAAGAGGTGAAACGCACTTAGCTTGTCATTAGCTGCAATGAGCTATGGAGTGATCATGGCCGCGACTTTGATGCTGGTTCCGCAGTTGGTCGCCATGCCGACCGGCAGCACGCGCCTCTCCGTGGCGGCGATCGTCGCGTTCGCGGTGATGATCGTGCTGATCACACCCGGCTCGAGGTCAATCCGTTCCTGGCTTTGATGATCGGCTCAATCGGTGTGGGACTCGCGACCGCTCGTGCGGCCGACAGTACGTAATCGGTGGAGACCTTCGAGACCTGACGGTGATGGAGTGTTTTGATTTTGGTCTGTGGCTTGCTCGGTGTGCTGCGGCTGAACTGGATCAT
>CAVQIU010000031.1:0-26551 GCA_963712625.1 uncultured Actinomycetota bacterium | reverse complement strand
GGCCGAGGACCTGATTGGCTGGGCACCGCCAGGAACAGGAGGCGTACCGCCCCGGTTCAGGTCATCGGTGATAGCCATGGATTGCCGGGACGCTCGGCTGTCCAGCCCCGAGCCTGAAGACGCTCCTTGGTAGTCGCGGCGGCGGTCAATCCGGCAGCGGCGGCGACGCCAGGTCCGGCCGAGGGCGCGGGCGGGGTCCCAGGCTGCGGTCCACCTTTCCGGGCTGCGGCTGAGCCGTCCCGCCCTTTGCTGTTCCAGATTGGGGTCGAACTGTTCCAGGCTGTGTTGTTCCAGGCTGGTCCTCGGTTCAGGCTGGGTTGTTCCGGGGTGGGGGTGAACCGGCGCCTGCGTTGACGTACCACCGATCGCCGCTGTGCCGCACCGGTCGGGGGTGGTGCGTAGCAGGGGTCGAAGGTGTCGGCGGAGCTACAGAGCTGTCCTCAGACCACTCAGCCTCTTGCCAAACCCTAGCCGCGCGAATAGGGACTGCTTGGGTTGTGGTGGGGGCGGCGGATCCCAAACCGGGATGGCCTTTGAGTTCCTGCCGCGCAGTGGGCGGCGCGCCGGGCGCCGTTGGGCTGCTCGGACTGGTGGCTCGAGGTCGATTTTGGGTGGAGGCGGCCGCCGCCTGGCCACCGGCTTTGGGCTGTGCTCGCCGTTGAGAGGCGGCTGGCCGGCGAAGCCCGCCAGCTGCGGCGACGGACTGCTCGCGGAGCCCTCTGGCCGCGAGCCGGTGCCTGGCTGTGGACGAGCCGAACTTCCGGGCGATCCCGGACCTCCTCGCCCGACCGCTGCTGCGCTTGTCCGCCCGGCCGCGGCTGCTCTTCACCTAGGTCCTTGCGCCGGCCGTTCTGCTCTTTTGCTCTGGATCTGAAGGCTCGAACCGCGAGCGTTGGCCGGCCGACCAGCCGGCTTCCGATCTGCGGGCTCGGACTGACTGGAGATGGCTTGTCGGGCCCCGGCTGCCCGTTCCTGAGGCGGCTTGCCCTGAGGGTTCGGTGTCTGGTTCTCAGCGCCGTTGCCGTTGGCCTGGTCCTGCGGACTGTGCTGTTTCCGGCTCTCCTGGACGCCTTGACGGGCCTGTACCCCCGTCTCCTGACGGCCTTGGACAAGCGTCTCAACAGGGCTCAGGGAAGTAGGACCTTTCGGCGCTTGGCCGATGGCTGTTCCGCTTGCCTCTACTCACCGCCACCTCCTGCACCCCGAAACTTCTGTTTCACGTGTAGGGTCACGGGTCACCCTTCTGCACCCGACCCAGCGACGACTTCTCTCGGCCACGCTTGAGGCCGAATTGAATCATCACCCCCAGCAGTCTCGCCTGCAAGTCGTGCCGCTTCTGCAGTTGTCTCAGGATTCAGGGCAATCACCACAACCGAGTCGTTGTCGCTCACCCCAACAAACCTGACTCCCATCGTGTCACGCCCTTTGACCGGAACCTCGGCAACGGCGCTACGAGTGATCTGACCACTGGCCTTGATGGCGATGACCTCATCATTGTCGGTCACGACCAATCCTCCGACTAACGAACCGCGATCTTCGTTGAGTTTCATCGCCTTGATCCCGAGTCCGCCGCGGCCTTGCTGCCGGTACTCGTCGACATGGGTCCGTTTCGCAAAGCCGCCATCAGTCACGGTAAAGACAAAGTGCTCATCCTCCACAGCACCCGCCCGGATGACGGACATCGACAACAGCTCATCTCCAGGGCGGAACTTCATTCCCGTCACGCCGGATGTCGCCCGACCCATCGGCCGCAGCTCCGAATCGTTGGCAGGGAAGCGAATCGAGAGACCCTTGCGAGAGATCAGCAATACTTCGTCGTCGGCCCCGCAGAGTTCGGCGCCAATCAGCTCGTCGTCCTCGTCGCGGAAGTTGACCGCAATGATTCCGGCTTGCCGGGACAAGTCGTACGCGGGGAGCACCGTCTTCTTCACCAGACCGCGCTTGGTCGCCAGCAACAGGTACGGCGCCGCGGAGTAATCCCGGATCGACAGCACCTGTGCGATCTTTTCGTCCGGCAAGAACGAGAGCAACCCGGCGACATGTCCGCCTTTCGCATCCCGGCCCGCCTCAGGAAGCTGCCACACCTTGGCTCGATACACCCGGCCCTTGTTTGTGAAGAACAAGATCCAGTGGTGATTTGTGGTGACGAACAGGTGCCCGACCTCATCGTCGGTGCGTAGTGTCGCCCCTCGTACGCCCTTGCCGCCACGCTTCTGCACCCGGTACAGATCGGTGTTGGTCCGCTTCGCATAGCCGCCGCGCGTGATCGTGACGACGACCTCCGAGTCGAGGAATCAGGTCCTCGTTCGAAAGATCACCGTCGGCGCCGATGATCTCGGTACGCCGCTCGTCGCCGTATTTGGCGACGATCTCCGCCAGCTCATCGCTGATGATCTTGCGCTGCCGCTCGGGCCTGGCCAAGATGTCGGTCAGGTCGGCGATGATCCGCTCATACTCAGCAAGTTGATCAATGATGCGTTGCCGCTCCAGCGCCGCGAGCCGGCGGAGCTGCATGTCCAAGATCGCATTGGCCTGCAGGTCGTCAATTTCCAGCAGCGTCTTCAGGCCTTCCCGCGCATCATCGGTGCTCGGGCTGCGCCGGATCAGCGCAATCACCTCGTCCAGCTGATCGAGCGCGAGGACGAGGCCGCGATAGATGTGAGCGCGAGCCTGCGCATCATCCAGGCGATGTTGCGTGCGCCGCTGGATGACCTCGACCTGGTGGGCGATCCAATAAGAGATGAACTGGTCCAGCCGCAGCGTACGCGGCACGTCGTCGACCAGGGCCAGCATGTTGCACCCGAAGGTCTCCTGAAGCTGGGTGTGCTTGTAGAGGTTGTTCAACACCACCCGCGGTTGCGCGTCGCGCTTGAGCACGATCACGAGTCGCTGTCCGGTACGCGCCGAAGTGTCGTCGCGGATGTCGGCAATGCCGTTGACCTTGCCGCCGGTCACCAACTCGGCGATCTTGAGCGCCAAGTTGTCCGGATTGACCATGTGTGGCAGTTCGGTGATGACCAGCTGGGTGCGCCCGGCTCGATCTTCCTCGATGTCGACCACAGCGCGCATGATCACCGAGCCGCGGCCGGTCCGATATGCGTCCTCGATGCCACGACGCCCGACGATCAGCGCGCCATTCGGAAAGTCGGGACCCGGGATGCGCGCGATCGCTTCCTCGAGCAGTTCCTCCGCTGGGGCATCGGGATGCTCCAGGGACCACTGCACTGCCGAGGTGACCTCACGCAGGTTGTGAGCCGGGATGTTCGTCGCCATGCCGACGGCAATACCGGTCGAGCCATTGACCAGCAGGTTCGGGAAGCGGCTCGGCAGGACGACGGGCTCTTGCTCCTTGCCGTCGTAGTTGGGCTTGAAATCAACCGAGTTCTCGGTGATATCCCGCACCATTTCCATCGCCAGCGGCGCCATCCGGCACTCGGTGTAGCGCATCGCGGCGGCCTTGTCATTGCCCGGTGAGCCGAAGTTTCCTTGGCCGGCGACCAGCGGATAACGCATCACCCACGGCTGCGCGAGCCGAACCAACGTGTCGTAAATCGCAGAATCACCGTGCGGGTGATATTGACCCATGACCTCGCCGACGACCCGAGCGCACTTGTTCCATCCCCGATCCGGCCGGTAGCCGCCGTCATACATCCCGTAGAGGATTCGGCGATGCACGGCTTGAGACCGTCCCGGATATCCGGCAGCGCCCGACCCACGATCACGCTCATGGCGTAATCGAGGTAGGACTTCTGGATCTCGTCCTGCAAGTCCACCGGCTCCAGCCGGTCAGTGATCGGCTCCCGTGGCATATCACTCATGAATTAGCGGTCTCCCATTTCGTCTTGTTCGCTCGCGCCCGGTCGTGCCTCCCGACGCTCGCGAACGAAGCTCTTCCATCCTCAATGCTGGGTTCTGTGAAGTCGCTGAGTCTGATGTCGAGTCCTTCCGGCCAGTTCGGGCGAGGGAATCACGCGCAACGCGAACGCCGTACGGCTCGATGAAATGAGCGAGGGCGGCGGGTATGTGGATCGACCGGTCCGGCGTGGTCCTGGGAACAGCCCGAGGAGCGTGGATGGGCCTGGCGGGAGCACCGGAGCTTTGCGGAGGTGCGGATGGTTGCGACGAGGGTGGTCGCGGGACCACGCCGGACCGGTTCAGCCGCGCGACCCGGGCCGCCGTTCTAGCGCCCGCCCGCGTACTAGATGTCAAGAAACCGCACGTCCTTCGCGTTGCGCTGGATGAACGAGCGGCGCTGCTCAACGTCTTCCCCATCAAGATCGAGAACATCTCGTCCGCGCGCGCGGCGTCGTCGAGGGTGACTTGCAGCAGGACCCGGTTGTTTGGATCCATGGTGGTGTCCCACAGCTGATCCGGGTTCATCTCGCCGAGGCCCTTGTAGCGCTGAATCGCGTTCTCCTTCGGCAGCCGCTTGCCCTCTTCACCACCAGCCCGCAGCAGTGCGTCCCGCTCGGTGTCACTGTAGGCGAGCTCGGCGGCCGCATTGCTCCAGTTGATCTTGAACAGCGGAGGCTGAGCGAGGAAGACGTGCCCGGCCTCGATCAGGGGCCGCATGAAGCGGAACATCAAGGTCAGCAGCAGCGTACGGATGTGTGCACCGTCCACGTCAGCGTCAGCCATCAGGACGATCTTGTGGTAGCGCAGCTTGGCGATGTCGAAGTCCTCATGAATGCCCGTGCCGAGCGCGGAGATGATCGCCTGCACCTCGGTGTTCTGCAGGATGCGGTCGATGCGAGCCTTCTCGACATTGAGGATCTTGCCGCGGATGGGCAGGATCGCCTGAATCCGCGGATCGCGGCCACCGGTGGCGGACCCGCCGGCCGAGTCACCCTCGACAATGAAGACTTCGCACTCCTCGGGATTGGTCGACTGGCAATCACGCAGCTTGCCGGGCAAGCCACCGCCGCCTAGCAGACCCTTGCGGTTGCGTGCGGCCTCGCGTGCCTTGCGCGCGGCGAGACGTGCGAACGCCGCGGCCTGACCCTTGCGGATGATCAACTTCCCCTCGGCTGGGTACTGCTCGAACCAGTCACCCAGCTGCGAATTGACCACCTGCTGCACAAACGACCGAGCCTCGGTGTTGCCGAGCTTGGTCTTGGTCTGTCCCTCGAACTGCGGCTCGGCGAGCTTGATCGAGATGATGGCCGTCAGGCCCTCCCGAACGTCATCTCCGGACAGCCGGTCCTCTGGCTTCTTGATCAACCCCCAATTCTCGCCCCACTTGTTGGCGGTATTGGTAAGTGCTGAGCGGAAGCCCTCCTCGTGGGTGCCGCCCTCGTGGGTGTTGATCGTGTTGGCAAAGGTGTGCACCGACTCGGTGTAGGAGGCGTTCCACTGCATGGCCACCTCGAGGCTGATGCCGCGATCCGGCCGTTCAGCCTCGAACGCAATCACCGATGGGTTCACCGGCTCTTTGCTGCCGGTCAGGTAGCGCACGTAGTCGATCAAGCCTTCGTCGTAGCGGAAGGTGTCCGCGTACGCGTTCCCTTCCTGATCCTTATGGTCGGGGCGCTCGTCCACGATGGTGATCGTCAGACCCTTGTTGAGGAAGGCCATTTCCCGTAGCCGCGCGGCCAACGTGTCGTAGGAGTAGTTGGTCGTCTCGAAGATGTCCGGACTGGCGTAGAAGGTGACCGTGGTTCCGGTCTCCTCGTTCGGCTCCAGCCGCTCCAGGGGCCCATCCGGCTCGCCGAGGCTGAAGCTCTGGGTCCATCGGTAGCCGTCGCGCTTGACCTCCACGATGAGGAGGGCCGACAACGCGTTGACCACCGATACGCCGACGCCATGGAGGCCACCGGAGACTTTGTACCCGCCATCACCGAACTTGGCGCCCGCGTGCAGAACGGTGAGCGCCAAGGTGACAGCCGGGATCTTCTCCCTGGGATGCTCTTTGACCGGAATACCGCGCCCGTTGTCAACGACCTGGATCCCGCCCTCGGCCAGAATGCGGACGAGAATGGTGTCGCAGAATCCGGCCAGCGCCTCGTCGACGGCGTTGTCCACCACCTCGTAGACGAGGTGATGCAGACCACGCTCTCCGGTTGAGCCGATGTACATGCCTGGCCGCTTGCGTACTGCTTCCAGTCCCTCGAGGACGGTAATCGACTCTGAGTCGTAGGCCCCCGGGTCAATGTGATTGACCACGTTGTTGGCCGCCGGATGAGACCTCGAGTTGAGCGTGGCGGAATCAGCTTGAGTCGGGTTGAGGTCGTCGGGCTGGTCAGAATGCTGCACCGGCGCGGGGCTCCTGTCAGACGTGCGCCGCCCGAACCTCACCTCGTGAACAGGTGACGCAGGCGGCACGCCAAGGTTGTTGTTCGCTTCGTTCCTGATGGTCACATTGACAGATACGGTGTCCCTGAGTTTGGGTCCCTTGAGTTTGTATCCCTTGAGTTTGCGTCCCGTGAGACGCGCCTTCTGGGATGGCCTTTCTTGAGCTGCTGAACGAGGGACTCGACCCGTCCTTGTGACCTCGTCAAGTTTAGCGCGCGGACGTAGCTGCCGAGGGCCGCCAGCAGACCTCCGACGGCACAAAAATGCACCTGGAAAGGTCTGCATGGCCTGTCTGCGGCTATGTGAGAGAGCCGAGGAACCCCTGTACACGCCCCACCATGCTGAGGGCGCCGAGAGCCTTTCTACGGAGGTAGCTCCTTTGCGCGCTGCGCCGGTCCTTATGCGCGTCCCCGACCTTGGCGCCTGAGCTTGTCGAAGCGGCGATCAGCGCACGGCTCAGCCGCAACTGCGTGCACCCGCTCGCGCCCGGTGTCGACGATCAGGACCCGGAGCTCGGTCCAAGCAGCCGAGCATCCAGGAGGATCCAGGTTCGCGATCAGCCGTACGTGTCCCGCGGACCGCGGCCATCGCGGACAGACCGGAGGCCCTTCTTCCATGACGGTGCGTCAGGACCCAGAACCTTGATCAAGGTGACCGTGCCGTCTCCAAGCTGCTCGTTGAGCATCGCCACGAGCCGAGGTGCCAGGTAACGCAGTTGGGTCGCCCACGCCGTGGAGTCCGCACGGACGGTCAAAACCGTGTCCGCGTAGCCCTCGGGATGTGAGTGCGCGGCGTTGGTAGTGCCGACCAGCAACGCCCACCGGGCGAGCAGGGTGTGGACATTGATCTCGTTCGTCCACCCCTTGGTTTCCACCAGTCGCTCGACCGCATCAGCGAGCAGCTTGGGGTCACGATCATCGGCCCGAGCTCCGGATACCTGGGGCCCGACGGGACGAGGTGATCCAGACCGTCGCCGGCGTCGCGCCTGAGCGCCCAGGGATCGCGCGACAGTTTGGGCAAGTTCGAGACCGCTTGGATCGTGCGGGGAGTTGCCATGCTGGCTCGCCCTGCTGGGGCTCATCCTGCTGGGACGGCTCGCTCGGAATGTCTTCCCGACTCTCCTTCTCAGGCATTGGGTGTCACCTCGCCGCCAGCCACCCGGAAGCGCTGCCCTGCCAGCAGTTCGGGTACGTCGGCACCGACCGCAGCGGTCACCAGCACCTGCTCCGCGACCCGCACCCCGGAAGCCAAGCGCTCCCGGCGTACGGAATCCAGTTCGGCAAAGACGTCATCGAGCACCAGCACCGGTTCTACCCCATCAGCGCGCAGTAAGTGAAAGCTGCCAAGTCTGAGAGCCAGGGCAAATGACCACGACTCACCATGACTCGCATAACCCTTTGCGGGCAGCATGCCCAACGACAGCACTATGTCGTCACGGTGCGGGCCCACCAGCGAGACCCCGCGCTGGATCTCTTCGGACCGCCGCTCGACCATTCCGGCCGCCAGTGCGGCGCTGAGATTGGCTCGGGCGGTCGGCTGTTCCTGCTCGCGAGTCGCGTCGAGGTCTACCGAGGCCCGATACTCCGCCGTGGCGTCGTTGTTCGTCGGCGCTATGTCTGCGTACGCCTTGCTGACGTGCGGCGTCAGGTCAGCAAGAGTCGTCAGCCGTGCCTCGAGCAACTCGCCACCCGCCCGTGCCAGATGGGTGTCCCATACATCGAGCGTCCCTTCGGCAGATTCCATGGCACGCGACCGCGGGTCGCGCCGGCCGACGAGCCGCCGCGCGGCCGACCGCCGAGCGATTTGAGCAGAGTGTTGCGCTGCCGCAGCACTCTGTCGTAGTCAGCACGTACGCCAGCCATCCGCGGCCAGCGCGTGACGATGAGATCGTCGAGGAATCGCCGCCGTTCGCTGGGGTCACCCTTGACGATTGCGATGTCAACCGGCGAGAACACGACCGTACGCAGCACGCCGATGATCTCGCGGGCTTGTCGCAGCGGCGAACGGTTGAGCCTCGCCCGGTTGGCCTTGCCCGGGTTGATCTCCAACTCCAGCGTCAGGCGTCGCGGATCGTCCAACCCAGCGCGGACGCCGACGCGCACGATGGCGCGAGCCGTGCCGGATCGCACCAGCGGTTGCTCGGATGCGACACGATGCGAGCTCATCGTCGACAAATACTCGACGGCCTCGACGAGGTTGGTCTTGCCCTGCCCGTTAGCCCCCACGAAAGTCGTCACTCCCGCCTCGAGAGACAGGTCGACCGACGCGTACGACCGAAAATCGGTCAGCTGCAAGTGATCGACGTACATACTGACTCGCTTCGCTCGCCCTGGATCGCGCGCACCTTTGGAAGCCTATGACTCACTCGCTCCGGACTCGCCCAAACGCCCGCGATGTCCACGGCGTTTGGGACATGCCAAGCTAACGTGACCAGGACGATTCGGCGAGAGAGGACTTGTCATGACGACGAAGAGTGACTTCACCGAAGAGGAGTGGGTCCGGGTTCGGCGGGCGCCATTCGTAGCTGGGATGGCAATCTCGATGGCCGACCCGGGCGGTCCCATCGAGCTGACGAAGGAGACGTCAGCGTCGCTGAAGTCGGCGACGAATCCGCCTAGCCGAGAGCAGTTGCTCGCCGAGATCGCCTTGGACATCCAAGCAATGACGCAAGAACGGCAAAATCCGCTCACTGGCTTCAAGCCGACACAGGGAGTCTGATCCACGTCAACAGATGGTTGATGAGCTCAGCGCCGTGAGTGCCATCGTGAGCGCCAAGGCCACCGCCGAAGAGTCAGCTGCCTTCAAGCAATGGCTGCTTGCCACCGCACAGGCTGCCGCCGATGCCGCGAAGGAAGGCGGCTTCTTGGGCTTCGGCGCCGTACAGGTCAGCGAAGGCGAGCAGAGCATGCTGGACCAGCTACGCGCAGCAATCGGCGCCGCCTGAGGGGAAATTCCCCCAGCGAGCTAGGCGAAAGGCTCAGTTCACGTTAGCGGGGCGACATTTGCCGGGTACTCGCGGCATAATCCGCCCCACTGCGCCAAATCAGCTGGAATCGCTGACCTTGTCCGCTTTCTCGCCACCCGCTTCGAGTTCGCTGCCGGCCGGGAGCTCCTGGTGGCCGCCAAACTGCTGGCGCATCGCCGAAAGCACCTGATTGGCGAAATGGTCCTCATCACGAGAGGCAAAGCGCTCGAAGAGCGAAGCGGCGAGCACTGGCGCTGGTACGCCAAGATCGACAGCCGCTTTGACGGTCCACCGGCCCTCGCCAGAATCGGACACCCTGCCTGCCAGACCGTCGAGGCTCGGGTTGGCTTGCAGCGCAGCAGCCGTCAGATCGAGTAGCCACGAGGAGATGACTGATCCACGCCGCCAGAGTTCGGCGACCTTTGCCGTGTTGATCTTGAACTGGTAGAACTCGGGCTCCTCCATCGGTGCCACCTCAGCCGAATGCTCGCCGGCCTCGATGCCCACGTCAGCGTTGTGCAAGATATTGAGGCCCTCCGCGAAGGCGGCCATGATGCCGTACTCGATGCCGTTGTGGACCATCTTGACGAAGTGACCCGCACCCGAGGAGCCGCAGTGCAGATAGCCCTGCTCCTCCGGTGCCAGCTCGCCAGAGCGACCCGGCGTCCGCTGAATCTCGCCCACCCCAGGAGCGACCGCCTTCAAGATCGGGTCGATGATCTTGACCGCTTCGTCGTCTCCGCCCACCATCAGGCAGTAGCCGCGCTCCAAGCCGAAGACGCCTCCGCTGGTGCCGATGTCGACGTAATGGAGGCCCTGCTCGCGAAGCTTGGCGGCCCGGCGTACGTCGTCGCGGTAGTTGGAGTTGCCGCCGTCAATGATGATGTCGCCCTCATCGAGCAGCCCGGCCAACTCCTCGACGATTTTGCCCGTGATGCTGGCAGGAATCATGACCCAGACCGCGCGAGGCCGCTGCAGCTTGTTGACAAATTCCTCCAGCGTGAAACCGCCTTTAGCGCCCTCGCCCTCGAGCTCCTTGATGGAATCGGGATTCACATCGAAGACAACACATTCGTGCCCGTCGCGCATCAAACGGCGAACGATGTTGGCACCCATCCGGCCCAGACCAACCATTCCCAGCTGCATGGAAACCCCTTACGCTCGATGGTTTCGTCAACATAACAGAGGTAGATCAGCGGACGATAGGTCCCAAATCGGGACACGCATTATCTGTGACGAGCGCCTTCCGCTGGAGAATTGCGCGACAGCTGCGAGCTCAAATCCCCTCCTGCTAAACACAGCGTCTTCCTCCACACAATAGGCGGATTCACGCGCATTGCGCGAGCAGCTCCAAATTAGGACGGCAGCCGCATGAGCATGATCACGTGGCGATAATCAGTCCGCGGATTGCTGTCGAGGCTGTCCAATCCGGTGAGCTGGCAAGGCTTGCTCGGCGCAGTGAAGCCGAAGTTCACATACGGGGTGTCGAATGCCCCAAGCCCATCGAGCAGGTAGCTCGGATTGAAACCCGCTGCAGTGACCACCGGATCGCCGCCACCGGGTTGCTCAACTGTCGCCTCGATGGCTTCCGATGCCTGCGCTTGATCACCGGTCGCTGCTTCCAAGGTGACAAATCCCTCGCCGACGAGCATCCGCAGAGACGTGTTGCGCTCGGCAACCAAGGCGACACGTTTGGCGGCCGAAATGGCTTCGGTCGTACTGACGCGGACGTTCATCAGCGCTGGCGTGTCCATGATGTGCCGCACCTTGGGGAACTCCCCATCCAGCAGCCGGGTAGTCGTCTGCCGTTGTCCTGCAGGACCGTGACCTTCGAATCCGATGATTCCGTCGCCGGCGCCGCCATCGGTGAGACTCAGCGCTATTTCCTCCCCAGCCGTCATCGAGCGTGAGGTCTCGCTGAGGACTTTGGCTGGAACCAGTGCGGTCGCGGAGATCTGGGGCTTACTCGGGTTCCAGGTCAGTTCCTTGAGCGCCATCCGGTATCGGTCGGTGGCCAGCAGCGAGATTGTGTCGTCGTCGATCTCGACGCGCACGCCGGTGAAGACCGGCAGTAGTTCATCGCGGCCCGCAGCAACCACAACTTGGGAGACGGCTTGAGCAAAGGCCGCACTTGGGACGGTACCGGTGGCCTCGGGCATGGCAGGAAGTGACGGATAGTCGGCGACCGGAAGGGTCTGCAACGTGAATCTGGCGCTGCCGCAGATGAGCTCCACCTTCGTGTCATCCGCTGTGATGTCCACTGGCTTGGCCGGCAGACTGCGGGAGATGTCAGCAAGCAGCCGGCCCGAGACAAGCGCCTGGCCCTCGTCGGCGACCGCGGCTGTGACATGGATCTGGGCCGAGGTCTCGTAGTCGAAGCTCGAGAACGTGACGCCTTCGGACTCCGCGCGTACCAGCAAGCCGGCCAAGATCGGCACACTCGGGCGTAGCGGCAGGCTGCGGGCGGCCCATTGCACCGCCTCAGCCAAGACGTCGCGCTCGAGTCGGATTTTCACGCTACCTCCTCTGTGACCTCAGCAGCTGAGGTCATCCGGCCCAGAATGGGCACCGGTGATGATACCGACGCATGTGCCCTGAGCTGGTCGAAAGCCACAGAAACCGGCACCACGCCGCGCGCTTCGACAGGCGCCGTCCTGAGCTTGTCGGAAGGACGCAGAGCTTGTCGGAAGGACCAGGCGCGCACATGAACTACTTGGACCCCTTCTCCCCCGGCAACAGCTCGCGCAGATCGTTGGCAGCGGCCATTACTTCGTCCTGGAGCGGCCCGCACTTTTCCATGCCGTCCGGTATGGGCCCTGTGAAGAGTGGACGGACCTCGAAGACCAGATCCAGCACGCTTTCTCGCGTTGGTTCGCCGCGTCGCAGGTTCATCGCATCGCCGGCGAGCCGGCTGTACTCGTTGACCCGTTCGCGCCAGGCGGGATCACTGGTGGTGTGATCAGCTCGCATCTCAGAGGCGAGCGCGTCGAGTGCACGTTCGAGGCGGAGCAGCTGCTCCTTGCGGCGCCCGAGGTCCAAGGTGACGGGCACGTCCTCTGGTTCCTCACGGCCGAACCACTTGCGCAGAAAGCTCACCGGGATCCTCCTTGGTGAGAAGGGCTTTGCATTGCCCTTTCACAGGCTCAGCAACGCAGACTTAGACCCTCTTAACCTTATGTATCTCATGGTCGTAGTCGTAGCTGCTGGGGATGTTGTGCACAACGTGTCTTTCCCCCAGTCAGAGCGGATTCGGCGCTGCGCGTACCCCTGTGCACAAGGAAAAATCACACGGGGAGGATCTTGGGATCAGCTGGCCGCTCCGCCGGCCTGTCCCCTATTCATCCCCAAGGTGCTTGGCACATGATCAGCGTTTTCCACAACGTTGTCCCCACTTGTGCAAGAACGCGCCCGCTACCTGAGAGGACGCTGAAAGGCCAAGATCAGTCTTTGCGATGAGAACCATGATCGGATCACCAGCCGCAGCGATGATCACCCTTGCTGTGAGGCAATGATCAGAGTCAGCGACCAGAGGCTTGTTGCTTGATCCGGTTGGTCAACTCTGTGACCTGGTTGAAAACGCTGCGGCGCTCCGCCATGAGAGTGCGAATCTTGCGATCTGCGTGCATCACCGTCGTATGGTCACGTCCGCCGAACTGTTGTCCGATCTTGGGCAGTGACAAGTCGGTGAGTTCGCGGCACAGGTACATAGCGATTTGGCGCGCAGTCACCAGCACATGAGTTCGACTCTGTCCGCAAAGATCATCGATCGTGATGTCGAAGTACGACGCCGTCTGCGCCATGATCATGCCAGTAGTGATCTGCGCCTCGCCGCCTTCTGGAATGAGATCCTTCAACACGATTTCGGCAAGCGACAGGTCCACCTGCTGGCGATTCAGACTTGCGAACGCGGTAACCCGGATGAGTGCGCCTTCCAGCTCGCGGATATTCGTCTGGATCCGGCTCGCGATGAACTCCAGCACTTCGGGTCCTGCTACCAGGCGCTCTTGGGCCGCCTTCTTCCGCAGAATTGCGATTCGGGTCTCCAGATCCGGAGGTTGCACATCGGTGATCAATCCCCAGCCGAACCGGCTGCGCAGCCGCGGTTCCAGGTTCTCCAGCAGCTTCGGCGGGCGATCGGAAGTCATCACGATCTGCTTCTGCGCGTTGTGCAGCGTATTGAAGGTATGGAAGAACTCTTCCTGCGTCTGTTCCTTGCCCTCCAGGAACTGGATGTCGTCGATCAGCAATACGTCGACGTCGCGATACCGGCGCCGGAAGTCGGCTCCCCTGTTCTGGCTGATCGCGTTGATGAAGTCGTTGGTCAGTTCTTCGGTGGAGACATAGCGAACGCGAACTCGGTCGAAGTAGTTGCGTACGTAGTGGCCCAAGGCGTGTAGTAGGTGGGTTTTCCCCAGGCCCGAGTCCCCGTAGATGGTCAGTGGGTTGTACGACTTGCCCGGGTTTTCGGCGACGGCGATAGCAGCAGCGTGGGCGAAGCGGTTCGAGCCGCCGATGACGAAGGTCTCGAAGGAGTACTTGGGATTGAGCCGCGACTCGTTGTCGCGACGTGATCCATATCCCTGTGCATCTCCATAAAGGTCGCGATCCCGGTACGCCGTCTCGCCACGGGACACTTCCGGACGCGCGGACGCAGATGGTGGCCCACTATCGCCGCGGAAATGGTGCTGACCGTACTGTTCCTCGCTGGGCAGACCCTCGTTCCCGAAGGTCTGCTGGCTGAAGCCGTTATCGCGGTAACCCTCGCGGGGGTAGTCATGATGATTAGCGCCGGGATCGGCAAAGGAGGTAGGTGCGGCCATGTCCAGGTTCGTCGCCGTACGCAGGCTCGTCGCCGATGGACTCTTCGGCGGGTTTCAAGGACTCGTCAACGATCACGGCTAGTTGGATATTTCGACCGAAGTATTCGGAAAGCAGGCTCTCGATGTCGGCGCGGAAACGATTCTCCAGCTGGTTGCGCGTAAAGATGTTCGGCACGGCGACCATCAACATGTCCTGGTGCAGCGCAACCGGATGGCCCGTGGTGAGCCAGCGACGCAAGCCCGGGGGACGAGGATGAGTAGAGATGGTCCCAGGCGAGACTTGTCGATTCGGCGGCGCTCTCAGAAGGTTCGCTCACTGGTGACTCCGCAATCTTCGTGTGTCCGACCTCGACCCGGATACGCGAAGCAGAAATCTGCTCTTGTCTGCGCCTTCGCGTTGCGACGTCGGCACACGGGGCATGAACGCCTCGGCTGCTTCCACACAGATATCCACAGAGTGTGCATAAATGCACCTACGAGCGCTTCCGCTTACTACCGTCCTCCGGCATCGAGGTTGACGAGTGAATGTCGCCGGCCGCGGTAGCTGAGTGAAAACTGAGAGGCGAACCGCGACGCTAGCAATCGCAGAGTCGCCCTGCAACCAAGTCTGCGATATTCGCGATCCTGGTCGGCGTGTCCGCTGGACATTGACGGCGAGTTTTTTTTTCCCCCCTGTTGGCGCTTTTGGGGCGTTTTTTGGGTGGTGGTTGGGAGGGGAGTGCGGCTCCGTTTACTTACCGCCGGGGGGGGGGATTGCGCTTGGGGGATGCCCCAATCCCCCAAGTCGTCGGCCACAATCGCTCGCTCGCGTTCGCGCCGGTTTGACCGGTTTGGCGGTGCCCCGTACCGTTAGAAGGTCGCTTTCATAGCGGCCGCTGCCACCTGCCCGCCCCGCCTGCGATGCGTGCCGTGTGAGCACCGTACCTGAATTGTTGACCACTCCGAGGGTTTGGGAGCTTTCCCGTGAGCAAGCGCACGTTCCAGCCGAGCAATCGGCGTCGCAGCCGTACCCATGGTTTCCGTCTGCGGATGCGGACCCGCGCGGGCCGCAGCATAATTTCGGCCCGGCGTCGCAAGGGCCGCGCCCGACTGTCCGCCTGACGTGGTCGATTGACCGCAGTGTTGCCGCGATCATTGAGAATGCGCAGCTCCAAGGACTTCCAGCGGACGACCAGGCGCGGCGTTCGCGTCGGTCGGCCCACTCTGGTTGTCCATGCTGCGCGTATTCCCGATGGTGATGCGATAGTGGGGGCCGCGCTGGCCGCTCTGCGCCGCGCGTTGGCTTTATCGTCGACCGGTCCCTCGGGAACGCGGTGATACGCAATCGGGTGAAGCGCCGGTTGCGGCATCTCGTCGCCGCTCGTGTTGCGGAAGCCCCGCCGGCTGCGGAATCGACATTGTGGTGCGTGCCTTGCCGCGAGCAGCGACCGATCCGGCTAGAGTGCCGATCGATTTTGAATCTGCTTGGCGGGATGCGGTTTCTCGGCTGACCACCCGCCGACCTGAGCGGGCCGGTGATACGCGATGAAGTACGTGTTGATCGGTCTGCTCAAGCTCTACCGGTTGTTGATCAGCCCGCTGTACGGCAATGTGTGCCGCTACTACCCAAGCTGCTCGGCGTACGCGCTGCGAGCTGTTCAGGTTCATGGAGCTGCACGCGGCAGTTGGTTAGCGGTTCGCAGACTGTTGCGCTGCCATCCTTGGGCTCGGGGTGGGTATGACCCCGTACCGGGAACCCCTGAATTCGACGAAGAGATGCGGGAGCAGGCGCTGCGGGCAGGAAGAATGGGTGAAGATGCCGAGCTGGCATCACAACGAGGTGTGAATTGATGGAACTACTGCTGATACCGATGTCGATCTGGGACCCCTTCATCGCCGTCGGCAGCGCGATCATGCAGCCGCTCTACTGGGTGGTCTCGGGCATCCTCGTGCTGGCGCACTCCATCTTTTCGCCCCTGCTCGGCCCGGACAACGGCTGGACATGGGTGCTGTCCATCATGTTCCTCACCGTCGTCATCCGGATTGCCTTGATCCCGCTGTTCGTCAAGCAGATCAAGTCATCACGCAATATGCAGCTGCTGCAGCCCAAGGTGCGGGAGTTGCAGAAGAAGCATGGTCATGATCGGGAGAAGCTCGGTCAGGAGACCATGAAGCTCTATCGGGAGAACAACGCCAATCCTTTGGCGTCATGCCTCCCGCTCCTGCTGCAGATTCCTATCTTCCTTGCCCTGTTTCGGGTGCTCGATGGTGCCGCCCGCGGCATTCCCCGCGGCCACTGGCTAGTGGTCAACCCTGACCTGCTGACTTCGCTCAACCAGGCCACGATCTTTGGCGCCCGGATCTCCGACACCTTCCTCAAGGTCGGTTTCGCCAACGGCATCACCAGCGTGCACGTCGTCACCCTGGTGCTGATCATCGCCATGACGGCCACCTTGTTCATCACGCAGCTGCAGCTGATGCGCAAGAACATGCCGCCGGAAGCGTTGACTGGCCCGTTCGCGCAGCAGCAGAAGATCATGCTCTATGTCTTCCCGCTGGTTTTCGCGATCGGTGGCATCAACTTCCCGGTCGGCGTCCTGATCTACTGGTTCACCTCGAACCTGTGGACGATGGGCCAGCAGTTCTATGTGATTCGCCGCAACCCAGCACCGGGAACGCCCGCGTACGACGCCTGGGAAGCGCGACGCAAGTCCAAGGGCAAGGCGGATGTCTCTCTCGCTGCCGTGGCCGACCCCGAGCCGGCACCCGAAGTGGCGTCTCCCACTACCAACGGTCAAAGTCCAGCAAGGTGGCCCGGCAGCAGCCACGACCGCAGCCGAAGAAGCAAACCCGGTCGCAACGCAAACGCTGAAATCTCAACAGATGACGGAGGGGGATCAGGTGGCCGACGAGCCGCAAACCGAGCGCGAGGTTGTCGAGCCGGATTCGGCGGAAGCCGAGTCCGAGCGCGGAAAACCCGCTCGAGATCGAGGCCGAGGTTGCCGCTGACTATCTCGAGGAGCTGCTCGACATTGCCGATCTCGACGGGGATATCGACACCTACATCGAGGGCGACCGGGCTCACGTGTCGATCGTCAGCGAGTCGCAGGTCCTGGTGGGTACTCAGGGCGAGGTCCTTGACGCGCTGCAAGAGCTGACGCGGCTCGCGGTGATGACCGAGACCGGGGAACGCAGCCGACTCATGCTCGACATCGCCGGCTATCGTGAGCAGCGCCGCAAGGAGCTGATGGCGCTCGCTGCTAACGCCGTGGGCGAGGCCAAGGAGTCTCACGAGCCGGTGCCCTTGGCGCCGATGAACCCCTTCGAGCGCAAGGTCGTGCACGATGCGGTTGCTGCTGCTGGCCTGACCAGCGAATCCGAAGGCGAAGAGCCGGACCGCCACGTCGTCGTTATGCCGGCCTGATTTGGGGTCGAGTTCTTTCATTCGCGTATGAGGACGGCGTTTGTCGAAGCCTCCAAATTGTGCAGGCGACACGTCTGCTTCTGGCGAGCGTTGCGAGTCCGGCGCTCAGTAGCTGATCCGCCCGAGATTGCCCGATTACGTCACCTGTTCAGGCTGGCCCCCATCGCTTTGAGGGCGATGGGGGAGAATGCGGCCATGGCTGAACTGGAGCAGCAACGCATTCTGAAAACGGCAATCCCCGGACCACGCTCGCTTGAGTTGATGGCGAGGAAAACTGGGGCAGTCGCGAGAGGCGTCGGGACCACGATGCCAGTTTTCGCTGTTGAGGCGGGCGGTGGCGTCGTCGTCGATGTCGATGGCAACAGCTTGATCGATTTCGGATCCGGCATTGCTGTGACCACGATCGGCAACAGTGCGCCTCGCGTGGTTGCGGCAGTCAAAGATCAGGTCGAGCAGTTCACCCACACCTGCTTCATGATCACGCCGTACGAGGGCTACGTCGCTGTCGCTGAGCAACTCAACCGCCTGACCCCGGGCAACCACGAAAAACGCAGCGCCCTGTTCAACTCAGGGGCAGAGGCAGTCGAAAATGCGGTGAAGATCGCGCGCGCGTACACGAAGAAGCAGGCGGTTGTCGCCTTTGATCACGCCTATCACGGTCGCACGAACCTCGCTATGGCGCTGACCGCGAAGAGCATGCCGTACAAGCACAGCTTCGGGCCGTTTGCACCCGAGGTCTATCGCGCGCCGCTGTCCTATCCGTACCGCGACGACAAGCTGATGGACGGCGAGCTTGCTGCGCGCCGCGCCATCGATGTGATCGACAAGCAAGTCGGGCCGGCCAACCTGGCCGCGGTCATCATCGAACCGATCCAGGGCGAGGGCGGATTCATCGTTCCGGCCGATGGGTTCCTGCCGGCACTCGCCGAATGGTGCCGTGCCAACGATGTGGTCTTCATTGCCGACGAGATACAGACCGGATTCGCGCGCACCGGTGCCATGTTTGCGTCCGAGTTGTTCGAGATCGTGCCCGATCTGATCGTCACGGCGAAGGGAATTGCGGGCGGATTGCCGCTCGCCGCTGTCACCGGCCGAATCGAGATCATGGATGCGCCCCACGTAGGGGGCTCGGTGGGACGTACGGAGGAAATCCTGTCGCTTGCGCCGCGGCTCTCGCGGCGATGGAGACGATTCAGGCCGACAATCTCGTGGCGCGTGCCGGGGAGATCGAGCGGATCATGCTCACCCGACTGCACCGTATGCAGGCCGATGACAACCGCATCGGGGACGTTCGGGGCCGCGGCGCGATGGTCGCCGTCGAGCTGGTACACAAAGACAGTTCCGATCCGGACGCAGCATTCACCGCCGCCGTCGCCAACGCTGCACGCGAACAGGGCGTCATCGTGCTGACATGCGGCACCTACGGCAATGTGCTGCGCTTCTTGCCGCCGTTGACCATTAGCGACGACCTGCTCAATGAGGGGCTCGATGTGTTGGCTGACGCCTTCTCGTCTTCGTGATCCCCAATCACCTCACTCGACCGGCAGACATTGCACGGGAGGTCTATGGCCCCCAATTCCCGCTCGTAAATCGATATGTCGACATTTTGCGATCAACGGGAATCGACTGGGGGTTGCTCGGTCCACGCGAGGCTGATCGGTTGTGGGATCGCCACATTCTCAATAGCGCGGCGCTAAGCGAACTCATCTATCCCGAGAGCGCGATTGCTGACATCGGCAGCGGCGCGGGCCTACCCGGCATCCCGCTGTCTCTGCTGCGGCCGGACCTCCGGGTAACTCTGATCGAGCCGCTGCTACGACGAAGCACCTTCCTAACCGAGACAGTCGAGAAGCTGGGGATATCTGATCGAGTTGAGGTTTTTCGAGGACGAGCTGAAGATCATCATTCTGACTTACGGGGTTGTGGTCGCGCGAGCCGTAGCCCCTTTGGACCGGCTGATCGAATGGTGTAATGCGCTGCGCGCCAAAGGTGGCATCATCCTCGCGCTCAAGGGCAGATCAGCGACGGACGAAGTGGCGGCGGCGAGGGTTCGGCTGGATCACGCGCAGCTGACTGCGGACGTGCTGAGCGTCCGGGCCCACCGAGATGCTGAGTCGGCGACCGTGGTGCGACTTGGGGACCGCAGCAAGAATTTGGGCTGAGTCCGCGGGTTGGCGCCCTTCAACGAGGTCAGGGCGCGCGCGTGCCGATGAAGCTCAAGTGGATTGCATTGCCCGACGCAACCGCGCACATTCTGGCGCGTTGCCCAGTGCAGCGTCCCCTGAATTGCTAATTTGTGGCGGAACGGTCAGAAGGGATCCGTATGATCGCACCGCCCGAGACTGATTATCGGGTCACCGCGCGGCTCGGCTGGCCGCTGAATGTCGAGGTCGATCCACGGATCGGCTGGCCCAATGTTCCACGTGGAACGCTCGATTGGCCGCAACGTGCAACCGCCAGCTCACTGTCTGGCCCCACTCTCACCCCGACCAGCCCTACAGCGTCCATCGACCTACCTCCAGGTCCGCGCCGCGCCCGCTTCGATGAAGACGAGTTCGCCGCACCGGCGGTCGAGGATGATCCTCCGGCCGTTGCCACCACAACCCGTTCGACGACCAGCAAACTGCCCGCACCGGCACAAACCCGCATCTTCGTTGTCGCAAACCAGAAGGGCGGCGTAGGCAAGACCACTACGAGTGTGAACGTGGCGGCTGCCCTCGCACTCGGCGGACTGACCGTGCTCGTTGTCGATCTTGATCCGCAAGGTAACGCCAGCACCGCGCTTGGGGTCGATCATCCACCCGGCACGCCAGGAACTTACGAGGTGCTGATGTCCGGCGCCCAGCTCGCCGATCACGTCATCGATTCCCCCGAGGTCATTCCACCGAGGCGGGCAACCTCAAGGTTCTCCCCGCGACGATCGACCTCGCCGGGGCGGAGATCGAGCTCGTGTCCGTCGTCGCGCGCGAAAGCCGGCTCCGCCGATCCCTGCGCGCCTACCTTCAGGACCATCGCGTCGACTACGTCTTTTTGGACTGTCCACCGTCGTTGGGTCTGCTGACCGTCAACGCCCTGGTAGCAGCGAACGAGATCCTGGTTCCGATCCAGTGCGAGTACTACGCCCTCGAGGGCGTCACCCAGCTATTGCGCACGATCGATCTGGTCAAGGGCGAGCTGAATGACGATTTGTTACTGAGCACCGTGCTGCTCACCATGTTCGACGGGAGGACCAAGCTTGCTGCCCAGGTCGCTGACGAGGTTCGGCAGCACTTCCCAACCGAGACTCTTCCGACGGTGATTCCGCGCTCGGTCCGCATCTCAGAAGCACCAAGCTACGGCCAAACCGTGCTGACCTACCAGCCCAGTTCGGCGGGAGCCATTTCATACCTTGAGGCCGCACAGGAGATCGCCCAAAGGGGCAAGGAGGAGAGCGCATGAATGTCCGTACGGAACGCCGCGGCCTTGGCCGAGGCTTAGGTGAGTTGTTCCAGCGAACTGAGCCGCAGCCAATCGCAGCTTCGGTTGACGGCGACCCTGAGCCGCCGCTGGCACCGGTTGCCGGAGGGCTCGTATTTCACCGAGCTGCCGCCAGAAGCCATCTCGCCCAATCCCCGGCAACCTCGGACTGTCTTCGACGAGGACGCGATGAGCGAGCTCGTTGAGTCCATTCGCGAGGTCGGCATGCTGCAACCGATCGTGGTCCGCCCATTAGGTGGCGCGAAGTTCGAACTTGTCATGGGGGAACGCCGCTGGCGAGCCGCACAGCAAGCGGGCGTCGACACAATCCCTGCGATCGTTCGCGAGACGGCCGATCATGACCTGCTCCGCGACGCACTTCTGGAGAACCTGCATCGCACTCAGCTCAACCCTCTGGAAGAAGCAGCTGCGTATCAGCAAATGCTCGACGACTTCGGGTGCACCCAGGAGGAGCTGGCGAACCGCATCAAGCGCTCCCGCCCCCAGATCTCCAATACCATTCGACTGCTGCGGCTACCGCCCACGGTGCAGCGGCGGATCGCCGCCGGCGTGATCAGTGCCGGGCACGCCAAAGCCTTGCTGGCATTCGACGATCCGGCCGGCCAGGAGCGCCTCGCCCAGCGCGTCGTTGCTGAGGGTCTATCCGTACGCGCGGTCGAGGAGCTGGTGACCCTTGGCGAACACCGAGACCGGGCTCCCCGACGCCGGCATCAGTCCAAGATCGTGGCACCCAAGGCCAAAGACCTAGCCGATCGGCTCTCCGACCATTTCGAGACGCGGGTGAAGGTCGAATTGGGCCGGACGAAAGGCAAGATCATCATCGAGTTCGCCACAGTGGACGACTTGGAACGCATCGTCGCGTTGATCGACCAGCCCGCAAAGCTTGCCGAACAATATCGACAAAGCGACATTCAAGAAGAGGTCGCCGCTGGCGCTGCAGCTTCGGTCTGAGCCGCGAGCTTGGCCCTGACGTCTTTAGTTGCGGAACGCTCTGCGACAAACGAGAGGAAGGGCACCGTGCCGGCGAGCGCGATCAAGATCAGCCGTTTCCAACTCCACTTCGCTCGAAGGCCCAAGTCGATGGCGGTGATCAGCAAGATCATGTAGAGATAGCCGTGCGGGATCGCGGTCCAGAGCACGACCGTGGAGTCATCGCCCAGGTATTTCAATGGCAGTCCGATACACACCAAGACGACGAGCAGGGTGCCTACGAGCCAGGCCATGATCCGGTAGCGGATCCACGCGTTGCGCATGGCCTGAAGCCTATGTCGGCTCGACTGGGTGCTCTGGTGTGATCTCAACCACCTCCCCCTCGCGCATTCCGATGTCGCGCGCCATTCGAAAGGCCATGAACAACGTAAATGCCGCGAACAGCCACCACTGGCCGACGTAAGCCGCATTGCGGACCCGTCCAGGTCCCTCCGGTAACTGCAGCGGAGCCGGTGTCAGGCCCTGGCTCGCCGCATCTGCGCTCGACAGATTGACGAACCCATCGAGCAGCGGACCCGGCCACTGCTGCGCCAGGGCGGGCAAGCGCACCGATGCAAGCTGGCCGCTCGGGAGATTGGTCTCCGACGATGTTCTTCCGTAGGCAGCAATACACCGACCTGCCGGACCGGGCCGCCGGGCGGCGGCGGAGCGATTGGTTCGGAGACCACCCCGCGTACGACCGCCACCACACTGCCGTCGGCTTGGCGCAGTCCAGTAAGTACGCGAAATTGACCAGCTGCATCTTCGACCGGCACGAGCAACTGCAGCGCTGGATCGTAGCTGCCCTCAAAGGCCACCGAGCGTCCGTACCCTCCATTCGCGGACGCTCCTGGCTGAGCCACAGAGCTGAGGGGGATCGGCGCTGCCGAGGCCCGGCGCGCAGCCGCCGCCGCACCCGCGCGGTGGTAAACCTCCAGCTGCCAGAAGCCGAGTACGACCATTGCCGCCGCCAGCCCAATGCCGAGGGCGATGACCAGAGCCTGTTTGAACCGGGTCAACTTTGATACCGGGCCATGACAAGAAGGCTTCTCTCACTAGTGATTTCTCATTTTTCGGGCGCAGCCAATGAGATCGCAAGTAGTTCTCTGCTCGCGCGGCGCCCCGGGAAGCTGATGCCGTCGTCGCTCTTCGCGAGACGGCATTCGATTTGCTCGCTCCGCTCGCGGGGGTATTGGATTTGCTCGCTCCGCTCGCGGGCGTGTCCCGCTCATCGCTCCTCCGATCACCAGCGGGCGCCTGTCGACGCTCGCAGAGGAGCGCGGCCGCCGCGCGCCGCCGCCGCATGGACCAGGTCTGCGCACATCTTCCCCAGGCTCCAACCCGCGGTCTCGATGGCCAGCGGCACCGCAGAGGTCTCGGTCATGCCAGGCGCGACGTTGACTTCCAGAAAAACCGGCTCGCCGTCCGGAGTCACGATGAGGTCGGTACGTGACAGATCGCGAAGACCGAGCGCTCCGTGCACTCGCAGCGCGACGTCGGCGCAGGCATCCGTCACGTCGGATTCCACCTCAGCAGGGCAGAGGAAGCGGGTGGCGCCTGCGGTGTATCGAGCCGCGTAGTCGTAGACGCCGGACTCGGGTCGAATCTCGACCGCAGGAAGAGCGATCGGCCCGTTGCCGCGATCCACCACGGCCACAGTCACTTCGGTTCCTTCGATGAACTCCTCGATCACCGCCACTGAGCCGTACGCGTACGCCCCGACCATGGCCGCCGGAAGCTCGTTGGCTCGCGCGACCTTGCTGCAGCCAAGCGCGGAGCCGCAGCGTGAGGGCTTGATCATCATCGGAAAGCCGATCTGATCCCCGAGGGCATCGACCAGAACCCGAGCGCCCAGCTCGCGAAACGTCTCGTGCGGCAGCGCCACCTGAGCTGGCGTTCGAATGCCCGCGGCACCGACGATGGTTGTGGCGATCGACTTGTCGAACGCTACCCGACAGGCCGAACCCACCGAACCGACGAATGGGACACCTAACAGCTCGAAGACCTCGCGCAGCGCGCCATCCTCCCCCGCCTCCCCATGCAGCAAAGGGAATACCACCGAGCCCATGAGCTCGGCGAGCTGCGACAGCAGATTGGAGTCGACATCAGACTCCACGACCTCGATTCCTCGAGAGCGCAGTGCCTGGCTGACCCGGCGTCCGGATCGCAGCGAGACGTCGCGCTCGTGTGACAGACCCCCCGAGAGTACGATCACCGTTTGCAGGTATCCGTTGTCGGCCACCCAACTCCTTCTTTCATGATCAACAGATCATGATCAATATCGATCAAGATCAACTTTTAGCCAAGTCCATGATCATCAGGTCTGATTAGGGCCTGGTGCCTCACGTGGTCCGAGTCCGAGTCGGCCGCTCTGAGACTCGACGGCGGTACCGAAGATCTCGAGCATCCGCGCCTCGTACTCCAGCACGTCACCGAGTCGGCGAGTGCCTTCGATGATGCGCTCTGGCGTCGGGAAACAGTACGACAACCGCATATGGCGACTGCCCAGGCCGTCAGCATAGAACGCTGTTCCCGGTACGTACGCGACGCGAGCAGTGACTGCCCGCGGCAGCATGGCGTGGGAATCAATCCCGGGCGGTAGCGTCAGCCAGACGAAGAAGCCGCCTTCGGGGTAGGTCCACGTGGTGCCGGCCGGCATGTGCGCGGTCAGCCCGGCGATCATCGCGTCGCGGCGTTCTCGATACATCTCGCGGAAGACCTTGATTTGCCCACGCCAATCGTGGTTCGTCAGGTAGGTGGCGACAGCGAACTGGGAGAAGACGGGCGGGCACAGGGTCGCCGCTTCCTGAGCAAGCACGAGCTTTTCACGTACCGCGTGCGGCGCCAGGACCCAACCCACTCGGAAGCCGGGGGCAAAGGTCTTGGAGAACGAGCCGAGATAGAAGACCTGATGCTCGTTCAACGACCGCAGTGTCGGGATCGGCTCGCCGTCGAAACCGAGCAGCCCATACGGATTGTCTTCGACCACCAAGAGATCCGCCCGCTCGGCGAGATGCAGCAGTTCCAATCGTCGATCAAGCGACTGGGTCACGCCCGCGGGATTGTGGTAGTTCGGGATGGTGTAAAGGAACTTGACCGTACGCCCCGCGCGGCGCAGCGCCCTCAGTGCATCGGCGAGCGCGCTCGGATTCAGGCCTTGATCATCCATCGCGACGTGGACGACCTCGCATTGATATGACCGAAAGACCCCGAGCGCACCGACGTAGCTCGGCGCCTCGCAGAGCACCACGTCCCCCGGATTGCAGAAGATCCGGGTCAGCAGATCAAGACCCTGTTGCGATCCGACCGAGACCATGACGTCGTCCGGGTGGGCGGAAATGTTCTCCAGCCTCATTACTTCGCAGATCGCTTCCCGGATCACCGGCTCGCCCTGACCCGAGCCGTACTGCATGGCACGCCGTCCGTCAGTGATGACGAGCTCGTTGAGGAGCGAACCAACTGCATCCAACGGAAGATCGGTGATATTGGGCATCCCGCCGGCGAGTGAGACGACCTCTGGGCGGTTGGCGACGGCGAACAAGGCGCGGATGGCCGATGCTGTCATGCCATGCGCCCGCTCGGCGTACCGGTCGAGGTAGTCATCGAGACGCGTGTCTTGGCGCCGCAGCCGCTCCAGGACCGGTTCGTCGTCAGGATCAGGTGGGGAAGTCGCACTCACAAGAACTAGGGTGCCATTTCTTTCGGGAGCTGCTCGCGCAATCGCGCGTGGACATCAGACTGTGATTTTCAGCGAGGGGCCTTGCCACCTAACATGAATCCATGGCAGAACCCAATGGCAATCGTCCGGTGCGGTGGTCGTTGTGGCTTGCCGCAGGGATGCTGTTCGGCTTGGCCATTGGCTTTGCCTTCGGATTAGCAAGACCACGCGCCAGGAGCTAACTCGATGGGATCCCGCCGTCTGCGTCCGATGACTGCCGCCGACCTGCCGTTGCTGCCCGGATCCTGCGCGCAATGCACTTTCTGGGAGGCCAGTCTCATCGACTTGGCTGCCCCAGCTGATCATGCGGATCGGCGAGTGATCAAAGCGGAATGGGCCGAAGCCGTGACCCGGCACTGGGGCTACTGCGGAGTGATCGCTTTTGCCGATGACGAGCCGATCGGTCATTTGACCCTCGCCCCGGCGATGTATGTGCCGCGGCTCGGAGCGTTCGCCACCACTCCGGTCGGCGCGGATGCCGCCGTTGTGATGTCCGCCCACGTGTCGGCCGAACTGCGAGGCAAGGGCCTCGGCAAGCAGCTGGTGCAGTCGGCCGCGGGACTGGTGGCGCGTCGCGACATCCGAGCTTTGGAAGCGGTCGGCACTTACCAGGACGGCCCGTCGTGCATGTTGCCGATCGGGTGGCTGGAGGCCATCGGTTTCGAGGTCGTACGTCCTCACCCGATCACTCCGCGGCTGCGGATGGACCTGCAGAACGCTGTGCGCTGGCGGCCTGGTCTCGGTGCGGCATGGAACCGCCTCACCGATCTGGTACGGCAGCCTCAATCGCCAGAGCCGGCCACGTACAACCACCGGGAAGCCGTCTGATTGGGAGCTGCTCGCGCAATCGCGCGTGGAGTCCGCCTACTTCGTCGTCGTTCGCACAGGAAAGAGCGCCTGCGCTCTCT
>CAVQIU010000030.1:0-41677 GCA_963712625.1 uncultured Actinomycetota bacterium | reverse complement strand
CCTAACGGCTGGCGGGTGTGATGCCGAGTTGTTTGCCGAGGAGCCCACGACCGCGCCTGACAAGCATGTCGGCCAGCGAGCTGAGGGCACTGGCGGCCGGGTGATCGGATGCTCTCGACCAGCGGTACGCCAGCGTCCCCGGAAGCACGCAACTGCGGGTCGATAGGTATTTGAGCGAGCAGGGGCACGGCGTAGCCAAGCCGCGCGCTGAGCGTGCGCGCTACGTCCGCACCGCCGCCCGTTCCGAAGATGTCGTAGGTATGGACCTCACCGCAGTGAGGGCAGGTGGTCACCAGGTGCGACATGTTCTCCACCACGCCGATCACATGCTGATTCATCATCGATGCCATCGTGCCGGCGCGCTCCGCCACTTCCGCAGCAGCAGACTGCGGAGTAGTCACCACCAAGACCTCAGCGCTGGGCAGCCTCTGGCCCAATGAAATTGCTACGTCGCCAGTGCCCGGTGGCAGATCAATGAGCAGGTAGTCCAGGTCGCCCCAGTAGACGTCAGCCAGCATCTGGGTGAGCGCGCGATCCAGAATCGGCCCGCGCCAGGCGACGACCTGGTCGCGCCGGGGCTTGAGCATACCGATCGAGATCACCTTGAGACCACGCGCCGGTACGGGCATGATCATGTCCTCGACCGACGTGGGCCGCGAATCCGCGACCCCGAGCATCGCGGGCACCGAGTGCCCATAGATGTCCGCATCGAGAATGCCGACCTTGAGGCCGTGGGCAGCGAGTGCGGCGGCGAGGTTGACCGTGACAGATGACTTGCCGACACCGCCCTTGCCAGAGGCGACGGCGATGACCTTGGTGAGGGAGTCGGGCCGGGCGAATGGAATCTCGCGCTCCGCCTGGCCCCCTTTGAGAAGTTCCCGCAGTGCTGCGCGCTGCTCATCCGACATCACGCCCAGCTCGACATCGACCGCGGTCACTCCCGGCACGGTCAGGACCGCCGCCGTTACGTCGCGCTGCAGTGTGTCGCGCATCGGACAGCCCGAGACAGTCAGCAGCACGCGTACTCGCGCGCGGCCCGTCGGCGTCCACCTCGATGTCGTCGACCATGCCGAGGTCAGTGATCGGACGACGGATCTCAGGATCGTCCACCCGGTGCAACGCTTCACGAATCTCGGGCAGCGCTGGATGTTCAGCCGTCGAGGTTGCCGAGGTCTGGCCGGACTGAGAATGGCTGGACTGAGAGTCGTGCACGTACCCAGCCTAGGTGAGTTTTGTGGCTCGGCCTTGGCGACGGCCTGTAGGCGAAACATCCCACGCTGCGTGGGATGCTCGCGCTGGACCTGGCGGGTATGCCATGAGAGCGTGACGAACCTGGGTGCAGCGCCCGAAATTCAGGCGACGTCTTCGCTCTCGAGTTCGGCGAGGATGGTGCGCAGCTCAGCCCGGAGTTCTGATCGCAGATAGTCCCGCGTAGCCAGCTCACCGACCGACATCCGCAGGCTGGCGATCTCGCGCGCCAGGAAGTCCATGTCGGCTCGGCTCTGCGCCGCCTGCTCGCGGTCCCGCTCGATATGACGCGGTCGCGCGCCTCCTGCCGGTTCTGAGCCAGCAGGATCAGCGGGGCGGCGTACGAGGCCTGCAGGGACAAGACCAGTGTCAGGAAGATGAACGGATAGGGGTCGAACCGCGGCCTCGGGGGACCGACGGGCACATTCCACAGGATCCACACAACGACGACCACGGTCATGCCGAACAGGAATCGCGCGGTCCCCATGAATCGGGCGAAGGCCTCGGCGAACTTGCCGAAAGCGTCCCGATCGACCTTGATCGTGGGGATCGTTGAGCGCCTGCGCCGGCCGGGCGTGTTGAGCCGTTCCGCGTCCTGTGCCGCCCTAGCCATCGGTGGTCACTCCCGCATCAGGCGGCTTCGCCGACAGCGCGTCGAGCTCGGTGCCGCGCCAGTCCTCAGGCAATATGTGATCAAGCACGTCGTCTACCGTGATCGCGCCGATCAGTCGATGATCGGGATCGACCACCGGAGCGTTGACGAGGTTGTACGTCGCGAAGTAGCGGCTGACTTCGTGCAGGTTCGCCTGGTCGGTCAGGGTCTCCAGCTCGGTGTCGATCAAGCCCGAGACCAGTGTCGACGGCGGCTCGCGGAGCAGCCGCTGGAAGTGCACCGCCCCGACGAAGCGGCCGGTCGGAGTATCCAAGGGCGGCCGGCAGACATAGACCATGCACGCCAGGGCGGGGTCAGCTCTGCCTCGCGGATCCGCGCCAACGCGTCGGCGACCGTTGCATCGGGCGGCAGGATCACGGGCTCGGGCGTCATCATGCCGCCAGCAGTGGACTCCGCGTAGCTGAGCAGCCGCCGGACGTCCTTGGCCTCGTCGGGCTCCATGCGGGCCAGCAGCACCTCGGCCATCTCCGGGGCAAGCTCGGCGATCAGATCAGCGGCGTCGTCGGGATCCATCTCCTCCAAGATGTCGGCGGCCCGCTCGATGTCGAGCTCCGAGATCAGCTGCACCTGCTCGTCTTCGGGCAGCTCCTCCAAGGCGTCGGCCAGCTTGTGATCGTCGAGCGCCGACGCAACCTCGGCTCGACGTTCGCGGGACATTTCGTGCAGCTCGCGGGCGATGTCGGCGGCCTTCATGTCCTCCATCTGGGCCAGCAGTTGGTCGGTGCCTTGACCCCGATCGAACGCCAAGATCCTTGATCGCGGACCACTCCACGATGGTGACGTGGCCCGCGCCGGCCGAATCGCCGCCGGCTTCCGGCTTCCCGCAACGCCACCTGCGACAGCTCCCAGTCGTGAGAGCGTGCCGGCCGCATCGCGACGTCGAAGATGACCGACGAGCCCGGATGGTCGGTACGCTCCACGGCCAGGTCGAACAGGTCGTCGATCACCAACATCTCGGATTCGCGGCGTTCGAAGCGGCGGATGTTGACCACGCCGGTGATGACCACCTGAAAGGCGTCGATGCTGCGTACCCGGGCCATGGGCATGAAGATCCGGTGGCGGGCGAACAGCTCGACCACAAGGCCCTTGACCCGTGGTGGTCGGCCGGCCGTGCGGCGTTGCACCACGACATCGCGCACCTTTCCCACCTGGTCCCCGGCGCCGTCGAGGACTGGCAGGCCCCGGATGCGTGAGATGAAGACCGAGGTTGCCGCTCGCTGCCACGCATCGATTATCACAGCCTCACGTCAGCACAGCGGACGTTAAAACCCCTAGAGACGATGGCCTTTCTGGTTCCCACGCGCGCTCGGCGGGCAAAGGAGCCGTTTGGGCTCCAAGTCCCAAGATCAGGTCGGCTAGGGTCTGGACATGGGAGCAGCCGAGCCGACGAGCTTCAAGGATCTATGCATCGATTCCGTCAATCCCGACGTCCTCGCGCCTTTCTGGGCGACGGCGCTTGGGCTTCGCGCCGAGCCGAGCGGCGGCGATTTCAGGCTGGTTGATGATGTTCCCGAGCACACGCTCTGGGTGAACAAGGTGCCGGAGTCGCGGACGGTCAAACAGCGCGTGCACCTTGACGTCAATGTAGCGGCGGTGTCTGAACTGACGAAGCTAGGTGCACGCGTCATCGATGAGACCCAGCCGTGGACGGTGCTGGCCGATCCAGAGGGCGGCGAGCTGTGTGCTTTCGTCCGGGATCCCGAGTCGTTGGCTGACTACCGGGTGTACGAGCTGGTCGTCGACGCCGCCGATCCAGTCGCGATCGCGTCGTGGTGGGCCGAGCGCTATGCCGCCAAAGTCTGTCATGATCAAGACAGGGGATTTTCCTGGATCGATGGGGTCCCGGGAATGCCGTGGGCAATGGTCTTCCAATGGGTTCCCGAGCCCAAGACGGTGAAGAATCGGATGCACTGGGACGTCTGGGGGGACACCGAGAACCTCGTTGCGGCGGGTGCTCGGCTGCTTCGGAGCCGTGACGACGAGATCGGCTGGGACGTACTGGCCGACCCGGAAGGCAATGAGTTCTGCGTGTTCACTCGGCACGAGATCTGAGGGTGCTATCGAGAGCTGCTCGCGCAATACCGACGTTCGCAGGCTCGGGAGCCAGCGCACAGCCGGCCCACGACGTTACCGAGTAAATTGGGGAGGCGAAACCCTCAGGAGGACACGATGGCTATTGCGCCGCGGCAGTTCGGCTCGCTGTTCGAGCTGCAGTTCCCCCAGTCGGTCGGGATCTACAGCACCTACGAAGAGGCTCAGAAGGCGGTCGATTTTCTGGCCGATTCGAAGTTCGAAGTACAAAACCTTGCCATCGTAGGTACCGATCTCAAGTCAGTCGAACGGGTCCTCGGCCGTCGCAATTGGGGCACTGTGGTCACGCAGGGCTTGCAGTCAGGCATCTCCACCGGGCTTCTCGTCGGCCTGGTGATGTTGATCTTCACCCGACCCGCAAGCATCTTGCTGCTGCTGTTGGTCTCGCTGGCAATCGGTATGGCGCTCGGCATTGGGTTCAATGCTGCGGCGTACGCGATGAGCCGAGGACGGCGGGACTTTACGTCGGTGACCCAGACGGTCGCCACGAAGTATGAGGTGCTCTGCGAGCACAAGGTTGCCGCCCAAGCGCGCGAGATGCTGCAAGGCATGCCTGGAGCTCGCGCGGCGCAGTTTGATTGAGGCTGTTTGGTTGAGGCTGCGCTCGCGCACGGGCGCTGTATCCAATTGCTTGCTCTGCTCGCTGCGATGTTCGTTGGTCGCCGCCATCTTCGTCGGATCTTGGTGAAACCCAGCGCTCAAGCCATTCATCCCGCGGAGCGTTCACCATGTCCTCCTCGCGATCGGCGGCACCAACATCGCGCGCCGACATCGCTACCTCTCAGAGGCTCGCGCAGCGTGCGGCCGGCCCAGGAGGCGACTAGAGCCATCTATTGCGCTTGAAGCCGAAATAGAGGGCGATCATGATCACCAGCATGGCGCCGAGAACGACGAAGTAGCCGTAGTGCCAACGCAGTTCCGGCATATTGTCGAAGTTCATCCCGTAGATTCCGGCGATCATCGTCGGCACCACGACGATCGCGACCCACGCTGAGATCTTGCGCATGTCCTCGTTGTCGGCAACCGATGCTCGGGCCAGACCGGCTTGCAGAATTGAGCTCAGCACTTCGTCGAAGGAGGCGACAGCTTCCCGCGCTTCGGTGTGATGGTCGGCCAGCTCACGGAAGTAAGCCTTTGCATCAGGTGGTATCACCGGGAGTTCGCGGGTTGCCAGTCGCAGCAACGGCGCGCCGAGCGGCATCACGCAGCGCTTGAACTCGATCAACTCCCGCTTCAGTTGGTAGACCCGCTCCACTTCCCGCTTGCCGCCGCGAGCGAAGACCAGGCTCTCGATCTCGTCGACATCCTTCTCGAACTCCGCAACGACTTCGAGGTAGTCGTCGATGATCTTGTCCGCGATCGCGTACAACACCTCCGAAGGCCCTCGTGCCAGCCGTTCCGGATCGGCCTCCATGGTGCGGCGTAGCGAACTCAACTGCGCGTGCTCGCCGCGTCGCACGGTGATCACGAAGTGATCGCCGAGAAAGACCATGACCTGACCGGTTGCCACAACCTCTGAGGTGTCTGTCAGCTCCTCGTGTTCCACATATGCCACAGTCGAGATGACCATGAAGAGGTCGTCGCCGAACATCTCCAACTTGGAACGCGTGTGGCCGTGCACGGCGTCCTCGATCGCCAGCGGGTGGAGATCGAACTCGGACGCCAACGCCATCAGGTCGGCATCCTTGGGGTCTTTGAGCCCGAGCCAAACGAAGCCTTCGCCGGCATTTGCGAGGTGTGCCGCCACACTGAGGTTCTCTGCGGGCTTGCGTACGCCGTTGACATACCAAGCCCAATCGATGATCGAACTGGGTGGAGGTGAGGGAATGGGTATGACATTTGACGCAGGACGCCTGTTGAGCGACTTGATGGCAGGCAGGTAGCGACGCTGTGGTGCTGTCGTCATCGCCAACCTCCTCAGGGTCTTACTGCCGGGCCGCCCAGATTCGCGACATCCAAGCTTCGACATCGTCGCTGGTTCGGGGAAGCATCGCCGTCAGATTCTCATTGCCTGTCGAAGTAATCAAGATGTCGTCTTCGATCCTTACTCCGATGCCACGCAGGGGTTCTGGAACCAATTCGTCGTCGGGTTTGAAGTACAGGCCGGGCTCGACGGTCATGATCATGCCTGGTTGCAGGACGCCTTCGCGGTAGCTTTCCACCCGTGCCTGCGCGCAATCGTGCACGTCAATGCCGAGGTGATGCGAGGTCCCGTGCACCATCCAGCGCCGATGCTGGCCACCCTCCTCACTGAGCGTCTCCGCCACACTGACAGGTAGCAGCCCCCAGTCATGGAGATGCTCAGCGATCACCGCTATCGCCGCCTTGTGTACGTCGGAGAACCTGGCCCCCGGCCGTGCCGCGGCAATTCCAGCTTGCTGTGCCGCGTACACGGCGTCATAGACCATTCGCTGATCGTCGGTGAAGGTGCCGCTGATCGGCAGTGTTCGGGTGATGTCTGCGGTGTAGAGGGAATCCAGCTCGATGCCCGCATCGAGCAGCAGCAATTCGCCTTCTCGGAGCGCGCCGTCATTACGAATCCAGTGCAGTGTGCAGGCATGCTCACCAGCCGCGGCAATCGTGTCGTAACCGACGGCGTTACCAACATGCCTCGCATGGAGACCGACGATGCCTTCGATCCAACGCTCGCCGCGACCACGTCGCACCGCCTCGGGAATGCCTGTCACGACGGCCTCGAACGCCAGCGCCGTTTGCCGGCAGGCTTCGCGCATCTCGGTGATCTCGAAGTCGTCCTTGATCAACCGCAGCTCGCTGAGGGACATGGCAAGCTCACGATCAGCTGCCGCAGCCATCGGCTCTGCTTGATCATCTTCCGCAACCTGTCGGGGACCGCGGATCTCTTCGATGAGCGTGCGGATATCGGGTTCCATGTCTCCCGCGAGCACACGCAACGGGACGGCGTCGCTGTTTTTGTGCAACTGATCGGGAAGATCGGAGATGGATGCGCAGGGGATGCCGCAGAGCGCACTCATCTCCTCGAGCGACGCCCGCCGACCGACCCAGAGCTCACCGAAGCGGCTGTCCGCGTAGAACTCCTCGGAGTCCCGAGGGGCACGGGGTCTGAAGTAGAGCGTGGCGTCATGACCAGAATCGGTGGGCTCTAGCACCAGTACGGCATCTGGCTCCCGATCGGTGCCGAGACCGGTCAAATGCGCAAAGGCCGAATTGGGACGGAACCGGTAATCGGTGTCATTCGAACGGACCTTCAGCCCACCGGCGGGAATGACGAGTCGCTCGCCTGGAAATTGGGCGCTCACCCGTTCCCGACGCCGCCGGGCGGCCACTGCGGCGGGCAGCCGACCTGGGAGGTCCTTCGGATCGGGCGCCCAGCCCTGGACGATGAACTTCCGGAACGCCTGTGAGAAGGGGATCTGGCGGTTCGGCAGTTCAGGCCGACGATCGCTCATACGTGTCATTCTTGCACTCGCTGATCGCCGGGCTTCGAATCTTTGACGCTGGCTGCGGCGAGGAGCTGCCGCGCGCGGAACCAGGAGCGATACCGTGATCCGCATGCCAACCCGCCTGTTCCTCGTTCGGCATGGCGAGACCGAATGGAGCCTGTCAGGCCAGCACACCTCGATCACCGACCTGCCGCTCACCGACCATGGCGAGCAGGAGGCCCGCGCACTCCATGGCCGTTTGGCGCCGCAAGATTTCCAGCTGATTCTCAGCAGCCCGCGCAGCCGGGCTCGCAAGACTGCGGAGCTGGCTGGGTTTGTCGGCACGTACGAGCCGCAGACCGACCCCGACCTCGCCGAGTGGTTCTACGGTGACTATGAAGGCAAGACCAGCAAGGAGATCTGGCAGACGCATCCGGGCTGGACCATCTGGAGCGGAGATGTACCCGGTGGAGAATCGACCAATCAGATTGCCAGCCGGCTCGATCGGCTGATCGCTCGGGTACGTGGGTCAGGGGTCGACCAGGCCATCTGCTTCGGCCACGGGCATGCGCTGCGAGCGCTGGCGATGCGCTGGCTGGGGCTTGAGTTGATGTTGGGCGTGCACTTTCCATTGGACACCAGCACCGTCTCGGTGTTGGGCGAGGACCGGGGTGAGCCCGCCCTTGAACGGTGGAATGTCCAGCCGTAGGTCGAGGCAACCCAATGCTTGTTGAGCCCAGCAGGTTTTGTTGAGGCCAAATGGGCTTTGGAGTCGGCTCAACGCACCCGATTGGCAGCCAGCTACCGGTACGCCGTACGGGCTCGGGCGTTGCGCATGTCGAAATTCGAGATGTGGGCCAAGCGAGGCGCTGGTGCTGCTCAACCGACCCTGATCCAGCGATGAGCGATCAGTAGGGTGGTGCCCGCGGGCGTACGCACGCTCGAACGTTGAGGAGGATGAGGGCGATCAGGGCCGACAAGAGTGCGCAGCTGCGCCTGCTGGATTTGCAGATCGTCGATACGACACTCGCCCAACTCGACCATCGACGCCAGACGTTGCCGCAGCATGCAGCGATCGCCAGGCTGCATACACAGCGGGCGGCGTTGGCTTCAGATCTCGTGGCGGCGGAGACGACGATCTCAGATCTCGAGTTGGAGCAGACCAAGGCCGAGACCGACTTGGAGCCGGTCCGAGAGCGCCTCAACCGGAATCAGATCCGGATCTCGAACGGCACCGTTGCCGATCCCAAGGCGCTGTCATCGATGCTGGAGGAGGTCAGCCACCTCAAGAAACGGATCAGCGACCTCGAGGACGCCGAGCTCGACGTGATGGAGCAACTGGAGGCCGCGGTTGCCAATCGCGAGACCCTGCGGGCGCGCATAGATCAGGTCGACGACGACCTGGCGAAGACAGTCGCCGAGCGCGACCGGCAGCTAACGGTGCTCGATGATGAGTCCGGAGGGCTGCGCGCGGAACGAGCCCAGATTGCGCCGCAGATACCGGCGGATCTACTGGCTCTCTACGACAAGATCGGTGCCAACCATGGGGGTGTGGGCGCCGCTGAGCTGCGGCAGCGCCGCTGCACCGGCTGCCAGCTAGAGATCAATGCGGCCGATCTGCCGAGCGTTTTCCGCGGCGCCTGAGGATGAGGTGCTGCGGTGCGAGGAGTGCGGCCGCATTCTGATACGTACGTCCCAGTCAGGTTTGGCTCCGTCAGGTCTTACACAGTCGGGTCTGTGATGGGTAGACGACCACCCGATGTGCAGCAGGGGCCAGATTTCTTCGACGGCAGTGAAGAACCTGCCGTTCCTGCATCTGGCCGCCGCTTGATCATCGAGGCCGACGGCGGATCCCGCGGGAATCCGGGACCAGCCGCGTATGGAGCACTGCTGCGCGACCCGGAGACGGCGCAGGTCTTGGCAGCCGAGGGCCTGCCCATCGGTCGGGCAACGAACAATGTTGCCGAGTACCGCGGCCTGATTGCGGGCCTCGAGATGGCGCGCGAACTCGACCCGACAGCCGCAATCGAGGTGCGTATGGATTCCAGGTTGGTGATCGAGCAGATGGCCGGCCGCTGGAAGGTGAAGCATGCCGATATGAAGCCGCTCGCGCTCGCGGCTGCGCGGCTGCGGCCGGCGACGGTGACCTGGACGTGGGTGCCGCGCGAACTGAACAAGGCGGCCGACGCACTCGTGAACCGCGCATTGGACGGCGACCCGGTTTCACGGCAGTACATTGTCGATCGACCCGGCTGACTGACAAGCCTGTCGGAACAAGCTCGGATCGCGCGCCGCCGTGCTGAGGAGGCGGGAGGCAGACACGCTCTTCGTCGGCGAGCGACGACGAAGAAGGCGGCTTTCCAGCGCGCATCCGGCGAGCGGAGCGAGCCATTAGCAGAGCGAGCACCAGCGAACGGAACAATCAAGCACGGTTAAGCTGCCGTCATGCCCGCCCGCAAACTCGGACTACCACCGGTGGTTCCCGAGGAGCTGGCAAAGGGCTTAGCGGCTATTAGGGCAAGCGCAGATGTGCCGTCTCACTTCCCGCTCGACGTGCAGGTCGCCGCGGACAAGGCCGCTGCCGAGCCACGACTTCCTGATCTTGACCGCACGGACCTGGAATTGATCACCATCGATCCGGCCCGGCTCTCCTGATCTTGATCAGGCGCTGCACATTACCCGGGGGCCGAGTGGTGAGTTCGTGATCTCTTACGCGATCGCTGATGTTGCCGCTTTCGTCCGACCCGGCGATCCAATTGATCTTGAGGCGCACCGCCGCGGGACCACGCTTTATGCGCCCGACTGTCGCGCGCCCCTCCACCCGCCGGTGCTCAGCGAGGGAGCAGCCAGCCTGCTGCCGAACGAAGTTCGGCCGGCGCTGCTCTGGACCATCACGCTGGACCATCGCGGTCAGACGGTTGCGGCCGACGTGGTACGGGCCAGAGTCCGCAGCCGCGCCCAACTGAGCTACAGCCAGGCCCAGGCTGAGATCGACAGCACAACTGCCCCGGCAGACTCTGGGCCTGTTGAAACTGGTGGGCCAGTGGCGTGAGATCAGGGAACGTGATCGCGGTGGAGTCAGTCTGAAGATTCCGCAGCAGGAGATCAAGCCATACGGCAGCGGCTGGACGCTCGGTTTCCGAGCCCCCGAGCCAGTAGAGGGATGGAACGCCCAGATCTCGCTGCTCACGGGCATGGCGGCCGCCGACATCATGCTCTATGGACAGGTAGGCATCTTGCGGACCATGCCGCCGGCGGATCCCAATTCGCTGCGCCGACTCCGCCAGGTTGCCAAGGCACTGCGAATCGTCTGGCCACCGGAGATGGACTACGCCGACTTCGTGCGTACGCTCAGCCCGACTCGGCCCGATCAGGCGGCGATGCTCAACGCCTCCACGGTGTTGTTCCGCGGCGCCGGCTATAGAAGCTTTAGCGGGGGCATACCCGACGACGCCGACCATGCGGCACTTGCCAGCGATTACACCCACGCTACGGCCCCGTTGCGACGGCTCGTTGATCGATATGCCGGCGAAATCTGCGTCGCCTCTATGCGCTGATCAGCCAGTTCCGGGATGGGTCTTTCGTGCGCTCGACAGCCTCCCAGAGCAGATGGCCGCGGCGGAACGACGGGCCAAGAAGTACGAACGAGCGATCATCGATCTGCTCGAGGTCTACCTGCTGGCCGGCAGAGTCGGCCAGACTTTCGCCGGCACCGTGATCGAGGTCGATCGTGGCAAGCAACAGGGCACGGTCATGATCTCCGAACCAGCCGTCGAGGGTCGGGTCACCGGGGAGCGGCTACGCCTCGGTCAGGAGGTGTTGGTGCGGCTGATATCTGCCAGCTATGCCAAGGGCCAGGTGGCCTTCGAGATCGCAGGCGGCGATCAGCGGCCCATTTGACGCTTGGCCGCCGCCACCACCGCCTCCGGCGTGAAGCCGAACTTGGACTGGAGCGCCTTGAGCGGGGCGGAAGCACCGAAGGTGCTCATCGCGATGATCGCACCGTTATGGCCGGCCCAGCGATCCCACCCAAAGGAGGAGGCTTGCTCGATCACCACGCGGGCGGTCACACCTGGGGGCAGCACGCTGTCGCGATAGTCGTCGCTCTGCCTGTCGAACAGCTCCCACGACGGCATGCTGACCACCCGGGCCTTGATGCCCTCCTCAGCCAGCTGCTCGTACGCCGACACAGCCAGCGATACCTCGCTGCCGCTGGCTATCAAGATCACTTCCGGCGCCTCGTTCGGATCGCCCGCGAGCACGTACGCGCCCTTGGCCACGCCGCTCGCCGAAGCGTACTTGCTGCGGTCGATTGTCGGCAGCGCCTGCCTGGACAAGATCATTGCCACCGGGTCGTGCCGCAGCGGCATGATCACCCGCCAGGCCTCGACGACCTCGTTGGCGTCGGCTGGGCGCATGTCGATCATGCCCGGCATGGCGCGCAGCGACGCGAGCTGCTCGACCGGCTGGTGCGTCGGGCCGTCCTCGCCAACACCAATCGAGTCGTGGGTGAAGACATGGATGACGGGTAGCTCCATCAGGGCCGAAAGCCGCAGGGCACCCCGCTGGAAGTCAGAGAAGATCAAGAATCCGGCCTGATAGGGCCTGATCTTGCTGAGCGCCAACCCGTTGCTGATTGCGCCCGCAGCGTGCTCCCGGACCCCGAAGTGCAGGTTGCGGCCGGCGCGGTTGTCCGGCTGGAAGTCTCCGGCGTCCTCGAAGGTGAGGCGCGACTTGTTGGACGGCGCAAGGTCGGAGGAACCGCCGATCAGCCACGGAACGCGCTGCGCGACGATGTTGAGCACCTTCTGGCTGGTGTCCCGGCCGGCTGCACCCTTCGGGTCCGCCGGATACTCGGGCAGCTCGGCATCCCAGTCCTCGGGGAGCTGGCGACGCTGCATCTTGTCGAGCTGATCGGCGAGTTCAGGGTATTCCTCGCTGTAGGCCGCAAACAGCTCGTTCCAGTCCGACCGGAGCTCGGCGCCGCGCTTACCTGACACCTCGGCGAAGTGCTCTCGCACCTTGTCCGGGACTAGGAAGCTCTCATCCTCCGGCCAGCCGTAGAAGCGCTTCGCGCCACGAATCTCCTCGACTCCCAAGGGCTCGCCGTGCGCCGAGTGGCTGCCCTGCTTCGTGGGGGCGCCGTAGCCGATGATGCTCTTGACGATGATGATGGTCGGGCGGTCCTGCTCGGCCTTGAACGCCTCGAGGGCGGTGGTTATGGCGTCGAGGTCATTGGCGTCATCGACGTGCTGGACGGCCCATCCGTACCCCGCGAAACGTGTGCCAACGTCCTCGGTGAAGGCGAGGTCCGTGCTGCCCTCGATGGTGATCTTGTTGCTGTCGTAGAGCCAGCAGAGGTTTGACAGCTTCTGGTGGCCCGCGAACGAAGCCGCCTCGGCGGCAATGCCTTCCATCAGGCAGCCGTCGCCGCAGATCGCGTAGACGTCATAGTCGAAGAGGTTGTAACCAGGCCGGTTGAACGTGGCGGCCTGCCAGAGGCTCGCCATCGCCATTCCGACGCTGGTCGCGATACCGGTGCCCAACGGGCCCGTTGTGCACTCGACACCGGCAGTCCAGCGGTACTCCGGATGGCCGGGGCACTTGGAATCGAGCTGGCGGAACTTCTTCAGGTCCTCCAGCGGAACGGCGAGCTCGCCGAGAACCTCGTACTGGGGGTTCACCGACTTGACTCCAGCCAAGTGGAGCATCGAGTAGAGCAAGGTCGATGCGTGGCCCGCCGACAGCACGAAGCGGTCGCGGTTGCTCCAGATCGGATGGTCAGGATCGAACCGGAGGAACTTCTGCCACACCGTGTACATCACCGGCGCCAGCGCCATCGGAGTTCCGGGATGGCCGGAATTGGCCGCCTGCACGGCGTCCATGCATAAGGTGCGGATCGTGTCGGTGGCCAGTTTGTCGATCGGCTCGCGTTCCAGAGCGGGGAAGTCGGTGGCGGTCTGGGTCATGATCAACCTTCCTCGGTGCGCGACCTCATCGAGGGTCGCGGTCAATCGCTGGTCGTCGGCGGACAGGCATGCCTGACTGCACGCTATCGCCCACAACCCTCGGCGTGAAGGATGGCGGGGCTCAACGCGTGGTTGATGGGAACTAGCTGCGAGCGTCGGAAAATCGCGCGCGCCGTGATGTTGAGCCAGGCTGGGCGCGGTTGCCTTGGACGACCAAGGGAGCCGACATGCTTTTCGTCTGAGAGCGAGAGAGAGGCAGGCGACGGCCCAAAGCGCGATCCTTGCGAGCGGAGCGAGCAATCACACACTTGCGCGAGCAGCCCTCAAAAATAGCGGACGAGTCGATCGTGTAAGCCGGATTCTGTCCGGTCGTTGCCGACCGTGGCGATCATCCATCTGCGACCGCTGTTACCAGCGACCTGGTGCGATCTACCCGGAGGCTCGGGCGAGCAGCCCTCGAACGCCTCCGCAGACGCGCGTACGCATCCTTTTGATCTTGCTCCAAGTGGGGTTTACCGAGCCATCCCAGTCACCTGAGATGCTGGTGGTCTCTTACACCGCCGTTTCACCCTTACCTCCGTCCTTTGAAGGTGCCAGGCACCTCATCGGTTGGTAGAGGCGGTCTGTTTTCTGTGGCACTGTCCCGCGGGTCACCCCGGGTGGGTGTTACCCACCACCTTGCTCTGCGGAGTCCGGACTTTCCTCGACGTCGCATTCGCGGCGCCGCGATCGCCTGACCGACTCGTCCACCGCCCAGCCTAGTGAGCAACGCTAGGGAAGGGTAAGAACTTCCGCACCATTGTCGGTCACCACGAGAGTGTGCTCGAATTGCGCACAGCGGCTGCCGTCCGCTGTGAGCACCGTCCAACCGTCGTCCCACATGTACCAATCGGCGGCACCAAGGGTGATCATCGGCTCGATAGTGAACGTCATGCCGCGGCGGATCGCGGTGTCATAGGCCGGCTCGTCGTAGTGCGGGATCACCAGCCCGGAATGAAAGGCGGTGTGTACGCCGTGCCCCGTGTAGTCGCGGACCACCCCGTATCCGAAACGCTTGGCGTAGCTCTCGATCACTCGTCCGATGATGTTCACCTGTCGACCTGGCCTGACCGCGTTGATCGCGCGTACCAAAGCCTCGTGGGTGCGTTCGGACAGCAGTCGGCCGGCTTGATCGACTTCGCCGCAGCAGAAGGTTGCACAGGTGTCCCCATGCACACCTCCGATGTAGGCAGTCACGTCGATCTTGACGAGATCGCCATCCTCGAGTGGGCGAGCGTCGGGGATGCCATGACAGATGACCTCATTGACCGACGTGCAGCAGGATTTCGGAAACCCGCGATAGCCAAGCGTCGAGGGATACGCTCGATGGCCGATCAAGAACTCGTGGACCACGCGATCAAGATCATCGGTTGTCACCCCGGGGCTGATGACCGCGGCGGCAGCATGCATCGCTTGGGCGGCAATCCGGCCCGCGATCCGCATCTTCTCGATGGTCTCCGCCGACTGGATGTCATCGCCGGTGTAGGGATCGGGCGCGGATCGGCCGACATAGCGCGGCCGGGGAATGCTGGCTGGCACCTCGCGTGGCGGCGAGATGGTCGCCGGCTGGATTGTCACCTCGCGATCTTACGGGGGCCGTGAGCACCGGTAATCGCGCGCCGCCGTGCTGAGGAGGAGCGAGTAGGCACGCTTTTCGCCTGCGAGTGACGACGAAGTAGGCGGATTTCCAAGCGCGATGCGCGAACGGCCCTAACAAGGGACGGATCGAACGCAGCTGTACGTTGGGAGTAGCCTCGGCTGCGAGCGTCGGCGGGCTACGCCCGAGCAGCCCGAAAACGCACAGCGCGAAGGAGGGTGAGATGGCGGACGGCGATTGGTGGTTTGACCTCACAACCCATCAGGTCGTACCAGACAACAATGACACCAAGATCACCGACAGGCTCGGTCCGTACAAGACGCGCGAGGAGGCCGAGCGCGCACTCGAGCGGGTGGAAGAGCGCAACGAGGAGTACGACAACGATCCGCGCTGGAACGACGATCGCTAATCGCCCGAGTGTTGCGGCACCGAGTCGATTCCGACCTGGGATGCGTTCTTAACCGGTGTGATCCACACCGGCACCCCCAATTCCAGCGCTTTGGCTGTCGCCTCCGCACGTGTCAAGGTCACGAGGACCGGGGGCGCATTGTCAACCTCGGTCAGCCGGACGTCGAGTCGTACCTCGAAGCCGACGCGATTGAAGCGCTCGATCCGTCCCGGATAGGCGTTAGCGAACGAGTGCGTCTCGATCTCCAGGTCGTGGGGACGCACCAGGCGGCCGTCGAGCGTGGTTACCGGCCCGAGGAAGCTCATCACAAAGTCCGACGTCGGCTGGTCGTAAAGCTCGTCGGGTGGCCCGACCTGCTCGATCCGGCCCTGGTTGATCACGACGATCCGGTCGGCCACGTCCAAGGCCTCCTCCTGATCATGAGTGACGAAGACCGTGGTGACATGCACCTCGTCGTGCAGCCGTCGCAGCCAGGCTCGCAGCTCCTTACGGACGTTGGCATCGAGCGCACCAAACGGCTCATCCAACAGCAGCACGCTGGGCTCGATCGCTAACGCACGGGCCAGGGCCATGCGCTGCCGCTGACCACCGGACAACTGAGCCGGCAGCCGGTCGGCGAACTGCGACAGGTGCACCAGCTCGAGAAGCTCCGTTCACTCGACTGGCGATTTCCTTGCGCGGCCGCTTCCGGACCTTCAGGCCGAAGCCGACATTGCCTGCCACGGTGAGGTGCCGGAAAGCGGCGTAGTGCTGGAACACGAAACCGACGTTGCGTTTCTGGGCCGGCAGTGCGGTGGCGTCGACTCCCTGGATCTCGACTGATCCACTGTCGGCAACCTCGAGACCGGCGATGATCCTCAGCAGCGTTGACTTGCCTCCGCCGCTCGGTCCGAGCAGGGCCGTCAATTCGCCGGTTGCGATGTCGAGATTGATGCCTTCCAGCGCAACGAAGTCGCCGAAACTCTTGGCGACTCCAGCGATCTTGATACTCATCGGGAGATTTCCCTGCTAGGTCGGAGGCTGGTGACGATGATCAAGGCCAGGACCGCGATGAGCGCCAGGACGAAGGCCGCTGCGTACGCCGTCATCGCGTTCACGGTCCCGAACTGCTGATATCGCTCCTCGACCAGCAGAGTGGCCGTCTGCGTACGCAGGGCGACACCGCCAGAGACGATCTTGACGGCGCCGAACTCGCCCAGAGCTCGGGCGAGGCTGAGCACCACGCCATAGAGCAGGCCCCACCGGATGGCGGGCAGCGTAATGCGGGCGAAGGTTTGCAGACTCGACGCACCCAGGCTGCGGGCGGCCTGCTCCTGCTCGGTTCCAATCTCCTGGAGCACCGGAACGACCTCGCGGATGACCAGCGGCAGACTGACGAACGCGGTCGCCATGATGATCCCCGGTGGTGCGTAGATGATCTGCAGACCTGCCTGCTCGAGGCCGGCGCCTAGCCATCCGGTACGGCTGCTGTAGACCAGCACCAGCGCCAGTCCGACGACAACGGGGGAGACCGACAGCGGCACGTCCACCATCGCGTTGAGTAGTCGGCGTCCGGGGAAGGTGTAGCGCACCAGGAGCAATGAGACACCGACACCGAAGATAGTGTTGATCACCACCGACCAGAAGGCGGCGGAGAGCGTCAGCTCGAATGCGAAGATCACTTCTGGCTGCCGCAGAGCGTTGACCACTGGTGCCAAGCCGTTGGAAAAGGTCTTGATGGCGACCAGTGCGACCGGCCAGACCACGAGGAAGAACAGATAGCCGATCACGATCACTCGCAGCGCCCAGCGAACGACACGGTATGCAGTGCTCTCACGCATAGCGGGCCACCCTCCGCGAGACCACATCGAGTGTGATGATCACGATCAGTGCCACGACCAGCAAGATCGAGGCCACCGCGGCCGCTTCGGTGAGCTTGTCTCCCTCCACAGAGGACATGATGCGAACCGAGGCCACCTCGGTGGAGTACGGCAGGTTGCCCGAGAGCAAGATCAGCGAACCGTACTCGCTGATCGCGCGGCAGAACGAGAGTGCCGCTCCTGAGGTGATCGCCGGCGCCAGGCTCGGCAGGACGATGAGCCGGAACGCTGTCAGCCGGTTGGCGCCCAGTGACGCCGCTGCCTCCTCGACTTCCTGTTCAAGCTCAAGGAGCACCGGCTGCACGGTGCGCACGACGAATGGCAGTGTGACGAACAGGAAAGCCAGGAAGACGGCCATGCGGGTATTGGCCCAGTCGAGGCCGAGAGGGCTCGACGGCCCGTACAAGCTGAGCAACACCAGCCCGGCAACGATCGTAGGTAGCGCAAACGGAATGTCGATGACGACCTCGAGCAATTGCTTGCCGGGAAACTGATCACGGACCAGCACCCAGGCGATGGCGGTGCCCATGATGACGTTGACTGCGGTGACCAGCACTGCCTGACCGACGGTGAGCTTGAGTGCCGCCAACGTCTGTGGGCTGGTCAGCGCATCCCAGTACGCCGACCAGCCGCCTGCCGAGGCCTGGACGAGCACCGCCACCAGGGGAATGAGCACGAGCAGGCTGAACCACGTCAGCGCAACTCCGAGCCCGAGCCCGGACACCGGCGTAAGCGAGGTGGCGCTCCTGGTGCGCGGCCGGCGGTGTCGATCTCTGGGGCCACCGGTGTTGGTGGCCGCGCCAGCTGCGATAGCCGTGGAGGCTGGCTGCTCGGTCTCGAGGATCCCCGTGACGCCTGGTGTCACTGGGACCTGCCCGTCGCCTTCTGAATCTTGGGCACCAGGCCGCCTTCGTCGAAGAACTTCGCGTTCACGGCATCCCAGCCACCCAGATCGCTGATGGTGAACAACTTCGTGGGTACCGGGAAAGGCTTGGCTGGATTGTTTGCGCCGGCCACCTCGCCAATGGGGGTGTCGGCGACGACGGGTCGGAAACCTTTCTTGACGAACTCCTCCTGGCCGGCCGGACTCAGCACGAAGTCGAGATAGGCCCTGGCTTTCGGATTGGCGTTCTTGAGCACCGCACCGGGGTTTTCGATCTTGAGCGTGGCCGCGGGGAGGATGTAGTCGAAGTCCTCCCCGGATTGCCGGGCGAGGATGGCCTCGTTCTCGTATGAGATCAGCACGTTGGCCGCGCCCTGGAGGAAGGTGTTGGTGGCGTCGCGACCGCTGCCAGGCAGCGCGACCACATGGTTGAAGAACTTGGTGAGGTAGTCCTCGGCCTCAGCCTCTGTGCCGCCGTTGGCGATCACCTGCTGGTAGGCCGCAAGGATGTTCCACCGTGCCGAACCAGACGATGCCGGGTTCGGTGTGACGATCTTGACGCCCGGCTTGGTGAGGTCCGACCAGTCCTTGATGCCGAGCGGATTCCCCTTCTGGACAACGATGACCACGGTCGAGTCGGAGACCATTCCCTTGGTCGGCCCGGAGTTCCAGCTCTGATCGACTAGGCCTGCCTTGACGAGTCGGCTGACGTCACCCTCGAGCGAGAAGTTCACGTAGTCGGCCTGGAGGCCGCTGACCACTGCCCGGCTCTGGTCACCTGAAGGTCCGTACGACTCCTGCCAGGTGACGTCTTTGCCTTCTGGAGTCTCGGCGAACTTCTTCTGGATCGCGTTGTTCGCCTCCTTCGGCACTGCGTAGCCCACCAGGTGCAGGGTCGTCGCATCGGCACTACCTGGCGCCGTGGCCGCGCCGCCGACGCAACCGGTGAGCAGAACTGTGGCAGCAGCTGCGATTACTGCCGCGGTGGAGCGTACGCGCACGAGTTTGCGTATGGACATGTTGTCGCCTTCGGTCGAGAGGAAAGTCCTCTATCTCTACTGGATCGCTAGAGAATATAGAGATTGTGAGCTCGAAGATTGATGTTTCGTCATGCGAGATCGGCCGCCCGCGGCGGCGTAAGCCTGCTCAGCCGCCACCCGGCATCCGGTGGCGGTCGGAGTGAGTGGGGTTGCACCGTAAGCTTCCGCCCAGGTAGATCAGGCCGTTGGCGAGGGGAGAATGTGATGCTCGATCGTGGTAAGGAGCGCAGGTGGAGGTGACGCGCCGCCTGATTGTCGGCTGCGAGTTCGTTCACGAATCGGAAGCCGACGTTTCCACCGTGTTCCAGGTGGAGCCGCTGAGTGATCAAAAGGTCGACGTCATCCAAGAGCGTTGGTCGCTGGAACCTGATGGGCCGACACGTGCCTACAGCGACCTCTACGGCAATACCTGTCGGCGCTTGATCATTCCCACGGGTCGTTCGGTGATCAACTATCGGGCTACCGTCGCTGTGCCGGATGCCGTTGAGGCTGTCGACGAGGAAGCCCCCGAGCTAACACCGGATCAGCTGCCTGACGAGACGCTGATCTATATCCTTCCAAGCCGTTTCTGCCTGCCGGATGTCCTTGGTGCTGACGCATGGGAGCGCTTCGGCGGCACGCCGCCAGGCTATCGGCGCGTCCAGGCCATCTGCGATTACGTGCATGATCATCTTCAGTTCGAATACGGTGCGAGCAGCGCGTGGACCACTGCCGCCGACGTTCACGCCAGTGGTTACGGGGTGTGCCGGGACTTCACCCACCTGGCAATTTCGTTATGCCGTGCGCTGAACATTCCGGCTCGCTACGTCTTCGGCTACCTGCCTGAGATCGACGTCCCGGCGCTCGAGCTGCCGATGGATTTTGCCGCGTGGATGGAGGTGTACCTCGGTGATCGCTGGTGGACCTTCGATCCGCGTAACAACGAGCGTCGCAAGGGTCGGGTGCTCATCGGGCGTGGTCGCGACGCGAGCGATGTCGCGATGGCTACCTCGTTCGGTGCGCCGCTGCTTAAGTCCATGATCGTTATCGCTGAGGAGGATGTCGCAGGCTAGCCGGTCGTGAGTGTTCCGACCGAGGTGCGGCGTACGTGGCCCTTCGACAGGCTCAGGGTGCACTAGCTCGCACGCAGGCCGCGGATGGCTTGTCGCGAGCACGGCGTCAAGCTGCGCATTTCCGATTGGCACCGCGCCGAAGAAGAAGCCCCAGTCCTTGCCATCGCGTACCACGATGAAGATCACATGATCGCCTTTGACCTGGAGATCTGGTCGGTCCACGATGATCTCGCTGTCGATCAACCAGCCGCTGCGACCATCGATACTCAGGCTTTCGCTGCGGATATCGGTTCGAGTGGGCACGTATGGGCTGTACATGTTCCCGGTGATCACACAGTGCACCAAGCTCTCCACGGTATTCCTGGCGTCGTTGACGAAGCCGTCCTTGCCCCGCAACTGCCCGACAGCCAGCTGAGCTATCCATGCTGGCTCCCGGCTGACGAGAACCGACTGTTGAAGTACGTCGTAGGCGAAGCTGAAGCGCGGCTCGATGGCTGCCGGCTCGAACGTCGGTTGCTCTTCGAACGACAAGTTGCCGCCGTAAACCCGGTCGTCGAGCGGGTGGTTCGCCCGCAGACTGGGGTTTCCCTTCGGGCAGCGCACGAGCGGGAACGGGCGTCGGAGTCGCCGAGGGAGTCTCGGACGGCTCTGTGGTCGGAGGCGGTGACGAGTCGTTCAGACCACTCGGTGTCGATGTCGGACGCGAGGTGGTGGCGGCCTGCCGGCCGCCCGTCACGACGGCTACCGCGACAACCGTAGCCAGCAGCACGACGAGTACACCGATGATCAGCGCGAGTCGACGGCTGCGCAACGGTCTGCGGGGCGATTCACCCTTCGAGCTCGATGTCGGGCCCGCTTGCCCCGTCTCGCCCGGCGGAGGTTCGCGAGGGTCGTCAGTGGTGACGGTCGTCCACTGCGAGCCGTCCCAGTAGCGAAAGCGCCCAGGGACCCCCGCGGGGTCGGGGTGCCAGCCAGCCGAGCCTTCTGGCATATCCCGCTACCTGAGCGGCGGTGGGACTTGACCGCACTGGCATCGGGCAGCGGAGCGAGGTCACTTCAGCGACCTTCACGCCAGCCGTTGGTGATCGGCAACCGCCGGTCGCGGCCGAATGCCTTGAAGCTGATCTTGGTGCCGGGCGGGTACTGCCGTCGCTTGTACTCGGCGCGATCGACCATTCGGATCACCCGATCTGCCAAATCCGGGTCGAAGCCCATCGCCACGATCTCCTCGTGACCGGCGTCGCCTTCGACGTAGTCGTCGAGGACATCGTCGAGCAGCTCGTACGGGGGCAGTGAGTCAGTGTCCTTCTGACCCGGCCGCAGTTCGGCGCTCGGCTCCTTGGTGATCGAGTTTTCGGGGATCGGCGGAGTCTCGCCGCGCTGCAGCGCCTGCTCGTTTCGCCACCGCGCCAACCTCCACACCCATGTCTTCGGCACGTCTTTGATCGGCGCATACCCGCCGACCGCATCGCCGTAGATGGTGCTGTAGCCGACGGCCAGCTCGCTCTTGTTGCCGCACGCCAAAACGATCGAGGGTGGATGCTGGTTGGATTCGGCCATCCAGATCACGGCACGGATCCGGGCCTGCAGATTTTCGGCGGCGACGCCGTCGATGTCGATCATCTGATGGAAGGCCCCGACGGCTGGGGCGATCGGCACCGTCATGAAATGCAAGCCGGTGCGTGCCGCCAGATCAGCGGCGTCGCTCTTGGAGTGCTCCGAAGAGTAGGCGCTGGGATTGGAGATGCCGTAGACCTGGTCTGCGCCCAGCGCGTCACAGGCCAAGGTCGCCACGAGCGAGGAATCGATGCCGCCCGATAGCCCGAGATAGACCCGCTCGATCCCGTTCTTGTGGCAGTAGTCGCGTAAGCCCATGACCAGCGCGAGATACACCTCGGCCATCGCCTCGAGTGGTCGGGCGATAGTCGGCGTGATCAACTTCGCCGGAGGCTCCCCGGCGTCGGAGATGCTGATGGCGTCGAATGATCATGCCGCTCTCGCCGGGCTCGGCCGGAACCGTACCTTCGGCAAGTTCGCTCTGCAGCGGGGCATGCCCGGGGCAAGATCAAGATCGGCGACCACAAGATCCTCGACGAACTGCATTGTGCGTTCCACGATCGTCCCGTCCTCGCGAGCGATCATCGTGTCACCGTCGAAGACCAGTTCGTCCTGACCACCGACGAGATTGACATAGGCAAGCGGGCAGCCCGCCTCCTGGGCTCGCCGTCTGACCAGGTCGCCGCGTACGTCATCCTTGTCCCGCTCGTACGGGCTGGCGTTGATCACTGCCAGCAAGCCCGCGCCAGCCTCGGCAGTCGCGGCCACCGGCCCACCGTCTTGCCAGAGGTCCTCACAGATGGCAAGGGCAACATCGATTCCGCGGATACGCAGCACGTGGAGTTCGTTGCCGGGCTTGAAATAGCGGAACTCGTCGAACACCCCGTAGTTGGGCAGGTGATGCTTCGCGTAGGAACACACCACCCGACCCTGGTGCAGGACAGCGGCGACGTTTTGTGGGTGCCCGGCCTTGGGATGGTCGGGTTCGTTGGTACGGTCCAGGTACCCGACAACGGCGACAAGATCACCAAGCCCGGCGTCGAGCAGCCGGGCGGCGAGTCGAGTGATCGAGGTCCGGGACGCCTCGACGAAGCTGCGCCGCAGAGCAAGATCCTCGACCGGGTAGCCGGTGAGCATCATCTCGGGAAACAGCACCAGATGCGCGCCGGCGTCGACCGCTTGCTTTGACCAGTCCATAACAAGATCGGCGTTGGCTGAGATGTCACCGACGGTGGCATTCACCTGGGCCATGGCGATCCGTAGATGAGGCACGCCACGAGACTACGACGCGACGCTAGGGCCTCTCACCCCTGAGCACGTGCCCGAGGGGCCGCTGGCACCGTAACGCTGCTGTTACATCGTGGACGGCAGACTGGCCCACGTGGACAAGCAGACCGAGTTCGTGTTGCGGGCGATCGAAGAGCGCGATGTGCGCTTCGTCCGCATGTGGTTCACCGATGTTCTTGGGTTTCTGAAATCGGTTGCCGTCGCGCCCGCTGAGCTCGAGGGAGCTTTCGCCGAAGGCATGGGTTTCGACGGTTCGGCGATCGAGGGCTTCGCCCGGGTCTATGAGTCCGACATGCTGGCGCACCCCGACCCTGCGACCTTCCAAGTACTTCCCTGGCGCGACAGCAGCCCAGCCACTGCGCGGATGTTCTGCGACATCACGATGCCCGACGGCTCGCCGTCGTATGCAGACCCGCGGTATGTCTTGAAGCGGGCGCTCAAGAAGGCCGCTGATCTTGGATTCACCTTCTACACCCACCCCGAGGTGGAGTTCTTCCTCTTCAAGGACCCGATCGAGGCAGGCAAGGCCCCGGTACCGGTGGATCAGTCGGGCTATTTCGATCACACGCCGCAAAGCCTGGGCAGCGATTTCCGGCGGCGTGCGATCACCATGCTGGAGCAGATGGGGATCTCGGTCGAGTACTCCCATCACGAAGGTGCTCCCGGCCAGCAGGAGATTGACCTACGCTATGCCGACGCGCTCTCCACGGCCGACAACCTGATGACCTTCCGTGTCGTCGTCAAGGAGGTTGCGCTGTCTCAAGGCATTCACGCCTCATTCATGCCCAAGCCGTTCACCGAACACGCGGGCTCTGGCATGCACACGCACATGTCGCTCTTCGAAGGTGACACCAACGCCTTCTACGACGCGAGCGCGGAACATCACCTGTCCAAGATCGGGCGTTACTTCATTGCTGGTCTGCTCCGTCATGCTGCCGAGATCACCGCGGTGACCAACCAATGGACCAACTCCTACAAACGGCTGGCGGGCGGTGGTGAGGCGCCCAGCTACATCTGCTGGGGTCGTAACAACCGCTCCGCGCTCGTCCGGGTGCCGATGTACAAGCCGAACAAGGGATCCTCGGCCCGGGTGGAATTGCGCTACATCGACTCCGCTGCCAACCCGTACCTTGCCTTTGCGCTCATCTTGGCAACCGGGCTGGCAGGGATCGAGGGTGAGTACGAGCTGCCTGAGGGTGCGGAGGACGACGTCTGGTCTTTGACGGAACGAGAACGGCAGGCGCTGGGGATCTCGCCGCTGCCGCGCAACCTGGACGAGGCCATCCACAAGATGGAGCAGTCCGAGCTGGTTGCCGAAACGCTCGGCGAGCACGTCTTCGACTTCTTCCTGCGCAACAAGCGTGCGGAGTTCGAGGAGTACCGGCGGCAGGTTACTCCGTTGGAGCTGACCCGGCTCCTTCCCGTGCTCTAGTTACCGACTGTCAGCGTCTCGAGGGCTATAGCCAGCTGAGACGCTGACAAGTCGGCTAGATGTAGGCGCGCCGTGCCGGGGACGATTCGCCGCACGGGCAGGACTGGTCGGGACGATCTGCGTAGATGACGGTTCCGCACTTCGGACACCGCTGACCCTGCGGATTGAGGTGATGAGGCACCCAGACTCCGGTATGCCAGGCCGCGCCGAAGTCCGTCTGCAACATCTGTCGTACCGCGGCCTTGTGCTGAGCATTGGCTCTGAGCTGCCCAAGGTTTCCGGATCGTCCCAGAGGGTGAGGGTGTAGAGCCGTTCCGCAATGACGATCCCTACCCAGCCGAGGAAACCGGGTACCCGTGCCATCTCAGCGACGATTGCCCGGCTCCGCTGCCTCACATCCTCTGCTTCGGCTTCAGAACGGACCTCGATCCAGGTCATGGCGAGAGCGCCAGGAACGCTGGTGTTGGAGGAGCGGAACCGTACAGAGGTGCCGAACGCCAAGGGCCCGACGCTGGTCGGCTGAACAGCGACTTGTGCGCCTAGCTGCTCGATGAGGGTTCGCTGGTCAAAGTAGCCCTCGACCGAGAGCAGTCCCTTGTCACCGACGGTGATCACGTCGATGCCGGGCAACTTGATGCGCGCCTCGGTTGGCGGCAGCCCGTTGAGCGGGCCGGTCTGCGTGCCTGTCATGGTCCACTGTGCGACGACGCATGATCCGTCAATGGCTGTGACGTCGAGTTCGAAGCGCAAATCGGGAAAAGCATTGAACAGCCCGGACGCGTACGCGGCAATGCCGGGCGGAGCCAGCCGTCCTGAGACCGGATCCGTGTAACCTCCGTCCGGATCGAAGCAGGCGGCGATGGCATCGCCGTCGTGTGAGTTCCACGCGTCGAAGTACCGCTCCACAGGCTCGAGCAACGTCATCGATCCACCTCCGTACAGTCTGGCGACGTCTACGAAGTCGCCGCGTTATCAGGAGGATAGAAACGCGAGGGGTCAGGTTCCCAGGTCGAAAAGTGCTCGCTTACTGTCAAGTTGCGTTTGCACCGCGGGCTGTCGCCAGACCCTCGGTCCCGTACAACTCGCGCTGCCACAGCAGGTCTGCGACTCGCTTCGTGCCTGCTCGGAGGTGGGCGCGGTAGGTGCTGAATGGCAAGCCGAGAAGGTCGGCAGCCTGCTCCTGGGTAGCGGCCGGGTTGAGGAACGTGCGGTACAGGGCCCGGTACAGCCGCTGATCGCGAGGATGGGTATTGAGTTCCTCCGCGCTGAGCCGCAACAACGCACGTAGCGTCTCGGTGGAGGACTGGTCCTGAGCACGATCTGAGACCAGGCGTGAGGACAGTAGTGCGTTGCCGGCCAGTCGGTCCGGCCGGGCGTAGTCGCGAAGGGCCTGGCGGACCGCTGCAACGAACTCGGGGTGAGACAGCACCACAATCGGTCTTTGAGTTTCCAGGTCGTCGCGGTCGTCCGACGCTGTGGTGGTCAGCTCTCGATCTGCCATCTCGCGGAGCCAGGTCAGGGGAGGTTCGGCCCGCCAGTCATGGACGAAGACAGCGTAAGCGTGACCTCCGACGCTGAACTCGGCGCGGGGCGCGTGTTGTTGGCGGATATGGGCGAAGAATGGCCCCCAACGGTCGAGATCCTCGATGGCGACGAAGGACCAGGACAGCCGTGGCGTGCCGACCCATTGCGTCACGTTGATCATGTTGATGGCCTCCCACAGGCCAGGGGTATCGCTCGGTACCGGAGTCGTACGACTCAACGCCCAGCGGCAGTACACGACTGGCTCATCCCGCCGCGGCGGGCCGAACTCCGCGACGTATCTCGTCGCGGCGGCAACAGCAGGGTCGACGCTGCAATCCTCATCGGTTGCAGCGGCGACCTCGAGCATGCAGACGAAACCAATAACGTCGCTCCGCTGCGTTGCGAAACAACGAGAATCCGTCCGGTTGTCCACGCATCCAATGTCGCAAGATGCCGGTAGCTGCCGAGCCTTGTTGTGCTCGAACGATGTCAACCAGCAGCTCGTGATCATCAGGCCCCGCCGGGTTTACGGTGGCTTGTCCCAACATCTCCCACTGGTACAGCGGATGCATGATCGGGTTGTCGCGGTGCAGGAACAGCAGGTCCGAGAAGGCCGATTGACGCTCAGCCGTGCTCCCGTGCTGGAGCTTTCGTACGATTCCGCGACGCACATCGTCGTGCAACTGCCGGTAGCGCTCCGGGCTCCTCCACTTCAGGTCCGCCTCGATCACGTCCCTCGTGAGGTCATGCGGAAACATGCCTGTCGGCCCGGACTCCATGAAGGAGAGGCTGCGGAGCCATTCGAAGAGCGCGCTCGCGTCGTTGATCATTAGCGCATCGGCGAGTCGGTCCTCTGTAGTGACCCGCAGATGCGCGCACACCTCTAGGGCGCGTCGATGCAGCGGCGTGGGGACGTCGTCGAGAAGTCGGCGCACCAGCGCCTGGATCACGTCGGGATGGCGAACTGTAAAGCGTTCAGGCTGCAATCGATAAAGGTCGGTCAGCAGGGAGAGGGCCAGCGGGTTGCCATGCGTGAAGCCGAGGATCTCAGCTTGCCGTTGCTCCGGAATGCCCCGACTGGTCAAGTAGGCACGGCTTTCCTCAGGGCGGAAGTTGCGGAGTGGCAGTACCTGGAGGACAGCTTCCCAACCAGGATCGGTCCGCCACTCGACGCTAGGCAGATGCCGGCTCGCGATTGTGATCAGTGTTTGTGCGGGGAGGCTCGGCAAGTACTCCTCTCGCAGCCAGCTATCGAGCGGTTCCAGCCGTTCGTAAGTGTCGATGAAGACTGCAAGGCCCGTGCTACCGCTGCCGTCTGCCTGGGGAAGCGAGCCGTTCGTACCGAGGGCCGACTCGACGGCGGTGACGAAAGCCTGCGGTGAAACCCCCACGGCCCGGCCGTCGATGCGAGCCGTATGCCAGCCCGCTTCCCTGACGCGACTGGCCCACGTCTGCATCAGGGCTGTCTTGCCAACTCCACCGAGCCCCGATAGCCATAGGACGGCGACAGGTTCCGGATGCTTCAGAGATGCTTCTAATGCCGCCAACTCCGCGGTACGCCCAATGAAGCGCCGGCGACCGGCTGCGGCGAGTGTGTCCGCCAACCGTTCCGCGTGCCCGGGATCCCGCTGCTCCATCTCGCTCCGACTTGTCAGAATTACAACACCATATTTGGTGCTCAGCTTCTGACAAGTCGGCGATCAGGAGAGTAGGGGGAGTACGGGAGAGAGGTCGGCCCGCAGGCCGGATGCGTGGATGGCCCCAGTGCCGAGGGCATCGTTCCAGTGGATCCGGCCGGTGGACAAGCGCAGGAAGGTCATGGGGTCGGTCTCCACCACATTTGGCGGTGTCCCCCGCGTATGAGTTGGACCAGGCTCACCTATTGCGCACTGCACGGCGGCGTATGGCGGCACCCGCACCTCGACTGAACGGCCTGGATTCCGCCCAGCGAGAATCCCCGCGAGAGTACGCGTGCACCGCGCGAGTGCGCTGCGCTGTAGCGCCGCCGGCGTCGCCTCCGGAACTGATCGATTGAGATCGTCTGTATGTACGACCAACTCGATGATTCGAGTCGCCAGGAAATCCTCGATTGTGATCGGACCGCGTAGCGTACTGATCACCTGCGACAACCTGATACCGCCGTCGAGTTTGGCTGCAAGATCATCAATTGCCGACTCCAGCCGAGTCACAACCTCGGGCCCAGTGAGCCCCTCCGACGCCTCGAGGGTTGCTGCCATGATCATCTCGACGTCACGCCGATAGCGGGTGACGAACTCATGGATCGGCAGGGCGGCTTGCTTGGTCGGTTGATCCAAGAAACGCAGGAAGCCGGTATGGATGAGAACGAGGTGACCGGTGAGCTGTCGCACACTCCAGTGCGGTAGCACGGTCGGGCGTTCGAAGGCCTCGGTCGGCAAGTCGTGCAACCAGCTCAGGACCGTTCGCGACTGCTCGAATAAGGCCTGCTGCGGCCGCGCTGGTCCCGTTGCCTTCATTGACGACCTCCGCCGTGACGCTACCAAAGAGCAGTCACTGCGGAGGGGTTGACATTACGGCAGCCAAACCTTGGGACAGATGCAAGCGAGCGCGCTCAGTAGCATCGGGGACGATGATTCGGATCGAGACGACACAGGGCACGTTGGCGCGGCGCGGCTTCGTCGATGCGAAGGTCGCCGAGCGCGTCATCGACGGTTGGGACGACGCGTACGAGCCACTGCTGGATGTGCTCGCTCAGTCTGCCGATCCAGATCATGCTCTGATGGCTCTGGACAGGCTGTGCGATCGTGTGCCGGAACTGCTGTCGCGGTTGACTGCTGCGCCAGTGCTGGCCCGTCAGCTGATCATGGTTCTAGGCGCCAGCAGCAAGCTGGCTCAGCACTTGATCGCTCATCCGGAACACATTGATCTGCTCGAGCGCGACCTGATCAAGATCTCTGCGCCAGCGCTGCGGCGAGAGCTGCTGGAAGCGACGGGCGCCGACCCCGAAGCTGCGGTGCCGATAGCTACCGATCCCACAGGCGACAAGCTGCGCATCGCCTATCGCGGGGCGCTGCTTCGTATTGCGGCCCGCGACGTGTGTGCGCCCGAGCCCCTCGAAGCGGTTGTCGACATAGCCGATGAACTCTCCGACCTGGCCGACGCCACTCTGGAGGCGGCGCTGTCGATCGGCCGGCTGAAGCTCGGAGAGAACGCCTTGAAGACCAGGTTGGCGGTAGTCGCACTCGGCAAATGCGGTGCCCAGGAGCTCAATTACGTCAGCGATGTCGACGTCTTGTTTGTCGCTGAGCCCGTGGTGGATTCCGATGGCGCCCCACTGGCCAGCAATGATCAAGCCGTACAGATCGCCACGCGTATCGCGGCAGAGATGACTCGGGTCTGTTCTGCGCATACTGCTGCGGGAACGATTTGGGAGGTGGATGCAGCGCTCCGGCCGGAGGGAAAGGCGGGGCAGCTGGTACGTACCTTGTCCAGCCATCGGATCTACTACGAAAAGTGGGCCAAGACCTGGGAGTTCCAGGCGATGCTCAAAGCCCGACCAGCCGCCGGGGACCTCGAACTCGGGCAAGCCTTCGTTGATCTTGTGGCGCCGATGGTCTGGCGCGCCGCGGAGCGGGAGAACTTCGTTGCCGATACCCAGGCGATGCGTAAGCGTGTGGTGGCGCACATTCCGTCGCGCGATCAGGGTCGTGAGCTCAAGCTGGGGGAGGGCGGCTTGCGCGACGTCGAGTTCTCTGTCCAGCTGCTGCAGCTGGTGCATGGCCGGGTGGACGAACGATTGCGATCGCGCGCGACTCTGCCGACGCTGAAGATCTTGATCGACAACGGCTACGTGGGACGTGAGGACGGCAAGGGATTCGCCGTGGCCTATCGATTCCTGCGAACCCTCGAGCACCGCATCCAGCTCTACAATCTCCGGCGCACTCATCTGCTCCCAAACAATGATCATGATCTCCGTCGCCTGGGGCGCTCGCTCGGCTACAAGGACCCGGTGAAGGAGCTCCTCAGCACCTGGCGCCACACCGCCCAGCGGGTACGCCGGCTACACGAGCGGCTCTTCTACTCCCCGCTGCTCGACACCGTCGCCAAGATCCCGTCGAACGAACTCAGGCTGACCCCCGACGCGGCCCTCGACCGGCTGAAGGCGCTGGGTTACGCCGACCCAACAGCCGCGCTGCGGCATATCGCAGCACTCAGTCAAGGCGTAACCAGACAGGCTGAGATTCAGCGTCAGCTGTTGCCGGCAATGCTCGGCTGGTTCGCGGAAGCGCCAAATCCTGATCATGGTCTGCTGGCGTTTCGTCAGGTGTCGGAGGCGTTGGGGACTACCCCGTGGTACCTGCGCGCGCTGCGCGACGAAGGCGCGATGGCCGAGCGGCTGGCTCGCGTCCTCGCTTCCAGCCGCTACGCGGTGGAGCTGCTCAAGCGAGCGCCGCAGACCGTTCAGATGCTTGCCGATGATCAAGAGCTGCAGCCTCGATCACTGGCCGAGCTGAAGGCGGAGATGCAGGCGGCCGCCGGCAGGCAGAGCAGCAGTGTCGGGGCAGTCGAGGCGATCCGCGCGATTCGTCGGCGAGAGCTTTTCCGGGTCGCGGCCGGTGATCTGCTCGGAGTGCACGATGTGCTCAGTGTCGGCGCGGCCCTAACCGATCTGGCGTCGGCGACGATCGATGCCACTCTGGCGGTCGCACACGAGGCTGCCAAGAAGCCGGTGCCGCGGATTGCCGTGATCGCGATGGGTCGCTGGGGCGGCCGTGAAATGTCGTACGCCTCGGACGCTGACGCCATGTTCGTCATGGATGACGCCAATAACGGCGACAGCGATCCCACAAAGGTTGCGACCTCGGTGATCAACGAGATGCGGACCTTGCTGACCCGCCCCAGCGCTGATCCGTCGCTGAGCATAGATGCCGATCTACGCCCGGAGGGTAAGGGCGGTGCGCTTATTCGCTCGCTCACCGCATACCGCAATTACTACAGCCGCTGGTCCTCAACGTGGGAGCTGCAGGCGTTGGTCCGCGCGGACGCGCTCGTGGGTGACCGAGAGCTCGGCAAGGCCCTCATGGATGAGATCGACGCCCATCGGTGGCCAGAAGCCGGCCTGAGCGCGTCGCAGCTGACGGAAATCCGCAAGCTCAAGGCGCGGGTGGAAGCCGAGCGCTTGCCAAGGGGTGCCGACCCGGCCAAGCACACCAAACTGGGGCCCGGTGGTATCGCCGACGTTGAGTGGACCGTGCAGCTGCTCCAGCTGCAACATGCCTATCGGCTCCCGGCTCTCCGCTCCACACAGTCGATCGTTGCCCTGCGAGCAGCGCGAGACGCTGGCGTCATCGACGGGATGGACGCGGGGCACTTGGAGGCGGCCTGGACCTTCGCCAGTCGGATTCGCAATCAGATCATGTTGATGCGCGGCCGTGGTTCAGATTCGCTGCCCAGCGACAACCGCGAACTGGCGAGTCTGGCTGAGCTGCTCGGTTATGGCCCGGGGGAGTCCTCTCACCTGTTGGCCGACTACCGCCGGGTGACGCGCCGAGCCAGGAAGGTTGTGGAGCAAGTCTTCTGGGGATTCAAGCAGTCGAGTTGATCGCCTCCGGCTCCGCCCAGCTCGATTTCGGCGCGGCGAGGGGACTCACGGCCGCAGTCCGGCTGCGAGGTCTGCGCAGCCTTGGGTAACTGGACCTACATCGTTGCGCAAGTTCGCCAAGTACGGAGGAAACGACATGTCATCGGCAGTCCAGCTGAGGACGATCACGACAGACATCCCAGCACGCCTGGACCGTTTGCCATGGGCCAAGTTCCACTGGCTGGTCGTCGTCGGGCTCGGCACTGTGTGGATCCTTGATGGGCTCGAGGTCACCATCGTTGGATCGATGTCTGAGGCGCTCAAACCTGCCAATACAGGTCTGGGCATGTCCAACTTCGATATCGGGCTTGCCGGTGCGGTGTACGTGGCGGGATGCTGCGTGGGCGCGCTCGTCTTCGGTCAGCTCACAGACCGATTTGGCCGCAAGAAGCTTTTCCTCATCACGCTTGCGCTTTACACCGTTGCGACCGTCCTCACCGCCTTCTCACCCAACCCGGCCTGGTATTTCGCATGCCGCTTCCTGACCGGGGCCGGGATCGGTGGAGAGTACGCGGCTATCAACTCCGCGATCGACGAGCTGATCCCCGCGCACTACCGGGGCCGGGTCGACATAGTGATCAACGGCTCGTGCTGGCTGGCGCCATCGCGGGGGCACTGCTCACGATCCCGCTGCTGGATCCGACGATGGTCAACCCTTCGATCGGCTGGCGGCTGGCCTTCGGTCTGGGTGCGCTGCTCGCATTCGGAGTGCTGATCGTGCGCCGGCACGTGCCGGAGAGCCCGCGCTGGCTGTTCATCCACGGTCGGGAAAAGGACGGTGAGCAGATTGTTGAACGGATCGAAGAACAGGTACGCGCTGAAGATCACGAACTGCCAGCACCGTAAGGGACAATCACCATACGACAACGGCGATCGATCGGCATCGGGCTGATTGCCCGCTCAGTCTTCACTCTTTACCCGCGGCGTACGCTGCTGTGCTTCGCGCTCTTCGTCGGCCAGGCGTTCTTGTACAACGCCTTCTTCTTCACCTACGGCGACACGCTGAATACCTTCCTCGGCGTCAAGCAGACCGGCTGGTACATAGCCGCTTTCGCGGCCAGTAACTTCCTCGGTGCTCTCCTGCTCAGCCGCCTGTTCGACAGCGTTGGACGTGTTCGGATGATCGCGGGCACGTACATCATCTCTGGCGTCTTGCTCGCGATAACCGGCACGATCTTGGGCTCGCTTACGGCAGTGACGCTCACCTTGTGCGGGGCGATCGTCTTCTTCTTCGCCTCGGCCGGGGCCAGCTCGGCCTACCTCACGGTCAGTGAGATCTTCCCGCTGGAGACTCGGGCGCTGTGCATCGCCTTCTTCTATGCAATCGGTACCGCGGCCGGTGGCATCCCCGCTGCTCTTCGGTTCGCTGATCCAGAACGCCTCGCAGTCCGGAGACATTACCAAGATCGCAATCGGGTACTACATCCGCGCAGCACTCATGGTCGCCGGTGGCGTGGTAGAGGCCATCTTCGGCGTCAAGGCGGAGCGGCAGTCCTTGGAGTCGCTGGCAATGCCGCTTACCGCCGAAGACGTCCAGGAGACCGACAGCCAGGCCGGGGTGACCGCCAGGTCGTAAGGCGTGTGATCACCTAGCGAGCAGCGAGGCCGTGATTGCTTTGCGGTATGCCTGCAGTGTGGCCGCCGCCGTATTGTCCCAGCTGAAGGTCGCGGCGTGTGCTGCCGCGTTGGCGCCCATCTTGATCATCGCGTCATGATCATCGAGGATTTCAGCTAGAGCATCAGCCCACTCGCGTTCGTCATGCCCCTTTACCAGCAGTCCGCTGTACTGATCGCGAACGGCGTGGCGCAGGCCGCCGACATCGGCCGCCACCACGGGCCGACCGCACGCTTGTGCCTCCAGCGCGACAAGTCCGAAGGACTCGTTGTAGGACGGCACCGCGACTACGTCAGACACGCAGTACCAACGAAAGAGCTCCGAGCGTGCCGAGTGCGGTCGGAAGTCCACCATCTCCGCGATACCGTGATCAACGGCCAGCGGACCGAGCGTCTTGGACCATTCAGGGTCGGAGCCACTCGGGCCACCAATGATGATCAACTGCAGCTGATCACGGCGCGCCGGATCGCGCCGCACCAGCTCTGCCACCGCCTTGATCAACACGTCGGGCGCTTTGAGCGGTTGGATGCGGCCGACGAACAAGATCACCTGGATGTCCTGAGCTACCCCGAACTGGGCCCGCGACTTGGGCTGGTTGCAGGGATGAAATGTGCGCAAGTCGACACCAGGCGGCACGATCACGATCTGCGAGTCGCGTGCGCCGTAGTGGCTGTGGAGTTCCGCTGCTTCGTCGCTGGTGCTGGCTGTCAGCACGTCGGCTTCGCAGACGATTGCGGCCTCGCCGCGCTGCCGTACGTCTGGCTCGGCCGACTGGCCTTCTCCGAGATTGGAATTCTTCACTCGTGCCATCGTGTGCATGGTGTGCACCAGCGGGATGCAGCGGCTCCGTTTGAGCTGCAAACCGACCGCACCGGAGAGCCAGTAGTGGGAATGAATCAGATCATGATCATCGAGCCGAGCTTCCAGCTGAGCGGTGAACTCCTTGGTCAGTGCCGGCAATGCTTCCTTGGCCACATGTTCCGCAGGCCCAGCCCGGAGGTGAATCACTCGCGTGTGCTCATGGACTTCGACGATGTCAGGGACATCCCGTGTGTCCCGCCGAGTGAAGACGTCAACCTTCAGCCCACGCTCGCCGAGCCGTCGCGCCAGCTCCGCGACGTATACGTTGAGGCCTCCTGCATCGCCTACGCCCGGTGTGGCCAACGGCGACGTATGCATACTGATCATCGCCACTCGATGGGGATACTCCAGGCCTGTGTGCACTTTTGCCTCCGCTGCGAGGCTACAGGCGAGTCCTAGCCGGTGGTGTGGAAAGTGATCGATTACCTACTGACGAGCACTAGCGCGGCTACGGCGAAGGTGAGGCCGGCCAGCTGAATCCCACGAAGCCGTTCGTGCTCGATGATCAGGGCCAAGATCACAGTGGTCACGGGGTAGAGCGCGGCGATCGGCGCGACGACGCTGAGATCACCGCCGCGAGTGGCCAGGAGGTAGAGCACGTTCGCGGTCATGTCGCATATGCCGGCCACCGCCGTCCAGCGCAGCGTAGCGTTACGAGGCCAGGGTCCCGGCCGGGTCATCAGGAGAAGCAGGGCAACGATAGCCAGTGAGCTGATTTGAGAACCGGCGATCGGCCACAGGCCCGCTGAGCCGCCGGCTGCCCGACCTGCGACCGCGAGCAGGATGAAGAACAGCGCGAAACCGACCCCAGCGCCAAGCGCTGCGGCGACAAGTCTCCGGGTGACCACCTGATGATGCGCGGGCGAGCGTGGTGCGATGCTGACCAGCGCGATTGCCAGCAGAGCGCAGCCGACACCGACGAGTCGTGACGGAGAGGGACGCTCGCCGGCGACGAGGCCGACGACAACTGGAATAGCAGCCGAGGTGACGCCAGTCACCGGAGCGACGACGGTCATCGCGCCTGCCGCGAGCGCGCGATAGAACAGGACCAGGCCGACGACGCCAGCGATACCAGCCAGAGCACCCCAGGTAAGGCCAATGGCAGCCACCGGGACGTACGTCGCGACCAGGTAGATGACCAGGAGCGGCAGGCTCACCAGCTTTGACACCCAGACAACCGGGAGCACCGCTGCGCGCTGGGTTGCCTTGCCGCCCGAGAAATCGCCGACTCCCCAGATCAATCCCGATAGGGCGGCGAGCGCGACAGACAGCACCCAGGCACCCTAATGCTCGTGCCGCGCCTCAGAATCGGCGCCATGGGCGTACGCGAGGAGCGAGTTGCGGAGTGCTGTCAATCCCGGCGGCGGTCTTCTGATCGCTCTCCGGAAACCGAAGGCCCTTGCGGTGGACCTGGAGGAGCTCGCGATGTGCTCGTCGGGCGCGTGCCCGGCTGGCTGATCATGGCTACTCCGCAGCCCTGAAGAGTGAGCCGATTTCTTGGTTCGGTACCTGCCGGATCAGGATGGTGATTGGACTGAGAGGCCGACTGCGCGCGCCGCGTCGACGAGTCGCTTGTCGTATGCCAGGACGAGCTCGCAGTCGACTCTCAGTGCGGTGGCAAGGTGCATGGCGTCCAAGCTGCGCAGATGAACGCCTGGCAAGAGCCCGGCCTCGTGGAAGAGTGACCGGGGCGGATCGACGAGGTCGACCCGAGCCAACAAATCGGTAACCACGGACTGGTCGAACTCGAGGCGTATCGCGAGTCGGCGCAACTCGGTCTCGAGCAATGCATTGGAGACGAGTTCCTGCTCGTTCATGCTCGAGTCGATATAGGCAACAAGCGCCTCCGACTCTGGTTCATCCACAATGAGCTTTGCGGCCGCCGAAGTGTCGAGGTAAAGGCTCATCTGTCGCTGCGGAGATCGTCGAGCGCCGACTGGGTGCTTTCGCTGCGTTGGACCCGGCGGATCTGTGAGAAGGGGCGACGCGACGTCGCCTTGCGCATGCGCGGCCGACCGTCGGGAGCCGGCGGAATGAGCAACGCAACGACCTCGCCGTGGTTAGTGATTTCGTACGACGCCCCGGCCGCGACGTTTCGCAAGATCTCGGCGCTGCGATTGCGCAGATCGCGGTGTGCTAGTTGCTCGGTCACAATTCCCTCGTCTCGCGTAGCAAACGTAGCAGTCGTACGCCCGACGCAATGGAAATCCGGCTACCTGCTTCAGCGCCTTCCTGCGGCTAGCCCTCTCGGCTGTTCGCGATTTCCAGGAGTGCGTCAGCGTGACGGCGCAGCTGGATACGGTGCGGACCCGCCCACACCGGGATCACGTCGCGACTCCAGCGACGTCGGTTCCCCATAGAATGAGCGCCTCGCAGGTCAGCGTGTGACCAAGAAGGGGGACACCATGGCCGAACCGGTGCACTTCGACCTCGGGCCCGACGAGCTCCCGGCGGCGTGGTTCAACCTCGTTCCCGACATGGTCGGCGCGGGCATGCAGCCGCTTCCCCCGCTGCATCCGGGGACCAGGGAACCGATCGGGCCAGCAGACCTCGCTCCCCTGTTCCCCGAGTCGCTGATCATGCAGGAGGTGTCGACCGAGCGGTGGATCGACATCCCGGGGCCGGTCCTGGACGTCTACCGGCTGTGGAGGCCGACGCCGCTGTATCGGGCCCGACGCCTGGAGCAGGCGCTGCAGACTCCGGCCCGGATCTACTTCAAATACGAGGGGACGTCACCGACCGGCTCCCACAAGCCGAACACGGCGATCGCTCAGGTCTATTACAACAAGGAAGCGGGGATCCGCCGGATCAGCACCGAGACCGGGGCCGGGCAATGGGGGTCGGCGCTGGCATTCGCATGCCAGATGTTCGGGCTGGAGAGCCTCGTGTACATGGTGAAGGCCTCGTACCAGCAGAAACCGTACCGGCGGGTGATGATGGAGACGTTCGGGGCGACGGTCCACGCCTCGCCCAGCGACACCACGCAGGTCGGCAAGCGCATCCTCGGCGACACGCCCGACTCCACGGGCTCCCTGGGGATCGCCATCAGCGAGGCGGTCGAGGTCGCGGCCACCAATGCCGACACCAACTACTGCCTAGGGAGCGTGCTGGGGCACGTGCTCCTGCACCAGACCGTGATCGGCCTGGAGACGCAGAAGCAGATGGAGATGGCGGGCGAATCCCCGGACTTCATCATCGGGTGCGTGGGCGGGGGTTCGAACTACGCGGGCTTCTCCTATCCGTTCATGGCCGACAAGCTGGCCGGGAAGCTCGATGCCACGTTCGTGGCCACCGAGCCGGCCGCCTGCCCCACCCTGACCCGGGGTGAGTTCGCCTACGACTTCGGCGACACGGGGGAGATGGCGCCCATCGTGCCCATGTACACCCTGGGGCACACGTTCGTGCCGGCGCCGGTGCACGCGGGCGGGCTCCGGTACCACGGCGACGCGCCCTCGCTGTCCATGCTGGTGAAGCACGGGCACATGGAGGCTCGGGCGTACACGCAGAACCAGGTGTTCGACGCGGGCGTACAGTTCGCTCGGGCTCAGGGGATCGTGCCGGCCCCGGAGCCGAACCACGCCATCCGGGCGGTGATCGACGAGGCGATCCGTGCGCGGGAGGCCGGCGAGTCGAAGGTCATCCTGTTCAACCTCTGCGGACACGGGCACTTCGACATGCAGGCCTACGACGACTTCCTGGCGGGGCGCCTTCCGGAGATCGAGTTCGAGGAAGCGGCGCTGGCCGACGGTCTGACCAGCCTCCCGGGGATCCCGGTCCCGGGATAGCGTCTGCAGGCTTCTCGGTTGCCCCACGGCAACCACATATCTGATTAGAACATGGCTGCGATTCTGGCGGAAGGGGCTTGCCGGCGGCCGGTCCACTAAGACCAACTGGGTGTCCTCGACAGCCCCTAGAAGTAGTCATCATCGCAGACCCCATCCATCGCTTCGCGAAGCTCATCTGCGCATGTGCCGAGCACCTCAAACGCCATTGAGAACGTGCCGGGATCACTCCTGGCAGCCGAGACATCCGAATCCCACCGTTCGAGTAGCGCCTCGAGACGCTCATCGCGAGCACGCATATCCCTCCACCTCGAGAGCCTCACCCAAGGCATACGTCCTCCCAGCGTTCTGCGACCAGAGTCGCCGGGACACGCTGAGAAGAACCTAAGTTAAAACCGCCGACTCCTGGCGATCCCGTGGCCGTCCGTGGGGTGTCCTACGTCGGCAGATTGGCCGGAATTGCGCACGAGGTTTGTCACTGCTGTGATCGGTATGGCCCGGCCAGTTCGTCAAGCAGCGGCTAGGGAACGTCAAAAGTTCAAAAGTTCGCGAAGTTGATCTTGAATGGTAGACCCCAATGCAGCCATATGGTAGACCCCAATACGGCCATTAGTGCGGCGTTGACCGCGGCCCAGCCGTGTGCTACGGCTGAGTGATGGCCGACAAGCCGAACCGGATCACGGTTGATCTGTCGCAGTTCCCCGACCTCGTGGTCATCTATCTGGGGATGCGGGCGAAGACGCCGCGGGGGCTGCGGACACTGCTGTCCTTCGGTCCAAAGATCCAGGCATCGGTGACCGCGGCTCCGGACGGGCTACTGCTGCATGAGAACCTGCTCTATTCACTGTTCCCTCCGCACTTCGGCATGCGGCAGTACTGGCGCGACTTCGACTCACTCGAACGCTGGGCGCATGATCTGCCGCACAAGGCGTGGTGGCGGGACTACCTTCGCGACCGGGCAGGCACCGGCTTCTGGCACGAGACGTACTTCCGCGACGGAGCGGTGGAGTCCGTCTATGTCGACATGCCACCTTCGGGTCTCACCAAGTTTGCGCCGAATCAGCCGGCTCGCGGCTCGTTGTTCTCCGCGCGTCGTCGCCTGGGCCTGAAAGAGGAGGGCACCGAGCCGGCCCCGGTGGTCACGGAAGAAGCGCTTTACAAACCCTGACCGCAGTCAGCGGTATTGGCCGCTGATGCCCTGCCTGACAGCATGTCCGGCAGGCCGCCCGACCAGTGCGCGAATGCAGCAGGTGCAACTGGCTCCATGTGCGCAGCGTGCTGCGAGTCGAGCTACGGCGACAACTCCTCCACGCGTGCCTACATGGTCGCTTATTGCGGCGTGCCAGACTTTGCGCGTGGGCGGACAGCACCGCTGGCGACGGTGGCTTTGGCGGATCGCGCTCGGGGTCTCAATCCTGGTCGTCGTGGGCACGGTCTTCTCGCTCGGCTACAACGCGGTGACCCGGAAACCGATGGCCGTCCCGGCGGGCCTCACCTACGTCCGGACCGGGGACCTCGGCACCCGCTTCCGGCAATGGGGTACGTCGGGCACCCCGATCGTGCTCGTCCACGGTTTCATTGAGTCCGCCGACACCTGGCAGTACACCGCCCCCCGGCTGGCAGCAGCGGGCCACCGGGTCTACGCGCTGGATCTGGACGGCTGGGGCTACAGCCAGCGGGTCGCCCCCTTCACCGCGGAGCATCAGACGACCCAGCTGCTGGACTTCATCGCCGCGCTGCACCTGCACCGGCCCGTGCTGGTCGGTCATTCCAGCGGCGCAGCGATCGTCGCGATGGCAGCGCTGCGCAGACCGTCGGCGGTGGGCGCCGTGATGTTCCTCGACGGCGACGCGCTGAACACCGGCGCCGGTGCGAGGTCCCCGCTCACACAGTTACTCATCGACCATTACCGCACCACGATCCTCCGCCTCCTGCTGCGGTCCGACGCCTTCGTCCGCAGCATCTACGGCTCGACCTGCGGCGATTCCTGTCCACCCCTGGACGCCCACGGCATCGACCAGTGGCGGCGCCCCCTGCAGGTCGCCGGCGCCGAAGCGGCGCTGTGGGCAATGGCCAATCAGGGCGTCCCCGGTCTCCCGCCGGCGACCCTCGCCCGGCTGGCGACGACGGACCTGCCCAAGGCGGTTGTCTTCGGCGCGGACGACTCCGATTTTGACAAGAGCTCGCCGTACACCACAGCCGCACGCATTGGAGCGCCGCCTCCGATGCTGATCCCCGGAGCCCGTCACCTGACGCCGGTCAACAGTCCTGCGGCCGTGGCTGCTGCGGTGCTGGCGCTCGCCCGGCGAGTCCGGCCGAGCTGACCAGATGGCGTTCTCCGTCCTGCCGTCCCTGGCACCAATGGCCCTATAGGACACTTCGCCACCTACGGCTATCTGTGGCCGGACTCGGATGAGACGACAAGGGCCGCCATCAGCAGTGTGATGACGACCCGTTTGCAGCGTCTTGCGGCCAATTTGCGGCCATCTGGAGCTGTCGTTAAGCGTTTGCCCTTGTCAGAGGCAGGGACCGGTCAGACGTCGTAGTAGAGCTCAAACTCGTGCGGGTGCGGGCGCAGCCGTACCCCGTCGATGTCGTCGCGCTTCAACTCGATCCAGGTCTCGATCAGATCGGGAGTGAAGACGTCGCCGGCCAACAGATAGTCGTGATCGGCTTCGAGGTTCGCCAGCACCCCATCAAGGCTGTCCGGGACGGTCTGTACCGAGGCGTGCTCCTCTGGAGGCAGCTCGTACAGGTCCTTGTCGATCGGAGCCGCCGGCTCGGTCTTGTTGAGGATGCCGTCGACACCGGCCAGCAAGATTGCCGCGAACGCCAGGTACGGGTTGGAGGAGGGGTCCGGGCAGCGGAACTCGACGCGCTTGGCCTTCGGGTTGGAGCCCGTAATCGGGATACGCATCGCGGCCGAGCGGTTACGTGAGCTGTAAACCAGATTGACCGGCGCCTCGAAGCCAGGAACCAACCGGTGGTAGGAGTTCGTCGTCGGATTGGTGAAGGCCAGGAGCGACGGGGCATGCTCGAGAATCCCGCCGATGTACCAGCGCGCGACGTCGGACAGGCCGCCGTAGCCGGCCTCGTCGTAGAACAGCGGTTCACCCTCGTTCCAGATCGAGGAGTGGACGTGCATGCCGGAGCCGTTGTCGCCGAAGATCGGCTTTGGCATGAAAGTTGCCGTCTTTCCGGCTGCCCAGGCGGTGTTCTTGACGATGTACTTGTACTTCTGCAGGTCGTCGCCTGCCTTCAGCATCGTGTCGAAGCGATAGTTGATCTCGGCCTGTCCAGCGGTGCCGACCTCATGGTGGGCCCGCTCCACGCTCAACCCAGAGGCCTCGAGGTTTAGGACGATGGCGTCGCGCAGGTCAGCGAAATGGTCGACGGGGGGCACTGGGAAGTAGCCGCCCTTGTAGCGGACCTTGTAGCCACGGTTGCCGCCATCCTCGATCCGGCCGGTGTTCCAGGCGCCGGCGACCGAGTCGATCGCGTAGTAGCCGGTCTGTTGCTTGGTTTCGAAACGTACGTCGTCGAACACGTAGAACTCGGCTTCGGGCGCGAAGTACGCGGTGTCGCCGATCCCAGTGGAGGCTAGGTAGTTCTCTGCTTTCCGGGCGATGTTGCGCGGGTCGCGGCTGTAGGGCTCCTTGGTCAACGGGTCGTGTACAAAGAAGTTGATGCACAGTGTCTTGGCCGTACGGAATGGATCTACGTAGGCCGATGTGGGGT
>CAVQIU010000029.1:0-59870 GCA_963712625.1 uncultured Actinomycetota bacterium | reverse complement strand
CCGCTCGCCTTATCGGAGGCCATGAAGACGGCCACGTCAGCCATCTCCTCGAGCGTCATAAGGCGTCGCGCGTGGGTCCTGCTTGCGAGGAACTCCTGGAACTGTTCCCAGGTCATTCCCGATGCCTTGGCGCGAGGCTCGAAGGCTTCCTTCAGCGTGGCTGTCTCCGGCAAGCCCTGCGGTCGCAGGCCGACGACGCGAATGCCTTGAGGTGCGAGCTCGGCGGATAGATCTCGCGTAAGTGCCTCCTTGGCGGCCATCGCCGGGCCGTAGCCTCCCACCAACGGGATGCCCATCCGCGAGTGGAGCGCGGTGACCGTCATGATCACTCCCGACTTGTTCGCGATCATGCGTCGCGCCGCCAGGCGCGCGGTCAGGAAGTACGACGTGGTGTACGTCGTGATCGGCAGAGAGAACTGCTCGACATCCAGCTCGACGAGCGGCACACCCAGGATGTTCGCGTCCGGGACACCGACTGCGTTGAACGAGATATCGAGCCGGCCGGCCGTGTCCATTACTGACTGTAGATGCTGATCCACAGCTTGCTCGTCGAGAGCGTCTACCTCCGCCGCCTCGGCGGATCCACCGGCGGAAACGACTTCCCGGGCGACAGCTACGACTGGTGCGAGGTAGCGCCCGGTGAGAAAAAGCCTGGCCCCCTCGCGCGCGAAGGCGCGTGCGACAGCCCCGCCGATCGCGCCACCGGCGCCGTAGATCACCGCAACTTTGCCGTTCAGCATCAATATCGGTCCTTTCTGTCCCCGGTGGTCACATACGCCCAGTTCATGAGCTGAAGCCTGACCTCGTCGATAGTGCAGACACCGCGACGACAAGAAAGTGGGCGCCCCACATCCGCGCCTGAGCGGAGCGAAGGCAATCGAACCCGGATCGCGCGCCGCTGTGCTGAGGAGGAGGGAGCCGGCGCGCGTTTTGTCGGCGAGCGACGACGAAGTAAGCGGGTCCCACAGCGCGATCCGCGCCTGAGCGGAGCGAAGGCAATCGAACCCGGATCGCGCGCCGCTGTGCTGAGGAGGAGGGAGCCGGCGCGCGTTTTGTCGGCGAGCGACGACGAAGTAGGCGGGTCCTACAGCGCGATCCGCGCCTGAGCGGAGCGAAGGCAATCGAACCCGGATCGCGCGCCGCTGTGCTGAGGAGGAGGGAGCCGGCACGCCTTTTGTCGGCGAGCGACGACGAAGTAGGCGGGTCCCACAGCGCGATCCGCGCCTGAGCGGAGCGAAGGCAATCGAACCCGGATCGCGCGCCGCCGTGCTGAGGAGGAGGGAGCCGGCGCGCGTTTTGTCGGCGAGCGACGACGAAGTAGGCGGGTCCCACAGCGCGATCCGCGCCTGAGCGGAGCGAAGGCAATCGAACACCGCCCAGTTCGCTCGTGGCCGGGTGTCTATACAGGAACCAAGTGCGACGAGGTGCGAGAAGTTGGTGACGGACAATGAGGGTCGTGACATCGGACCTGATCTCCAGGGCGCGGGCCGGGGACGGCGACGCGTTCCGGGAGCTGACCGAGCCGCACCGCCGAGAGCTACAGGTGCACTGCTATCGGATGCTCGGATCCTTTCAGGATGCCGAGGACGCCCTCCAGGAGACGCTGCTGACCGCCTGGCATGGACTCGCAGGGTTCGAGGGGCGCGCCTCGCTCCGCACCTGGCTTTACCGGATCGCCACCAACCGATGCCTCAACGCACGTCGTTCGGCCAGTCGACGCGCAGCCAAGGAGTGGGACACGCCCCAGGTTGAACCACCCGAGCCGACCCGGCTCGGCGAAGTCGTATGGCTCGAGCCTTTTCCCGACGCCCTTCTCGATAGTGCGATCGACATGCCGCTCGGCCCGGAGGCCCGCTACGAGCAGACCGAATCCATCTCTTTGGCCTTCGTGTCTGCCCTTCAGCTCTTGCCGCCTCGCCAGCTCGCCGTCCTCATCCTGCGCGACGTCCTCGGATTCCACGCGAGCGAGGTGGCCGACATGCTGGACTCGACCGTCGAATCGGTCAACAGTGCACTCAAACGGGCGCGCGCCAGCCTGCAGCGTCGACGGCTGCCGGCCACCCCACGCGAGCCGCCTCCTGCCTCCGGCTCACCTTCGGAGGATGCGATCGTGGCGAAGTTCGTCCGCGCGTACGAATCCGCCGATCTTGACGCGCTGGTGGCTCTCCTGACGGACGACGTCTTCATCTCCATGCCGCCGATGCCCTTCGAGTACGAGGGCAGAGACGTCGTGGCCCGCCTGTTCGCGAGCATTTTCCGCTCAGGGCGAAGGTTCGACCTCGTCCCGACGCGGGCCAACGGTCAGCAAGCTTTCGGGGCCTACTTGCGCGCCCCTACCGGCATTCGCCACGGGGTCGGCCTCATCGTGCTGACTCTCAGCCGGCGACCAGATCTGCGCTCTTACCCGCTTCGAGAACAGCGTGCTGCGATGGTTCGGGCTGCCGCGATCGCTCCCAGGCCGATAGTCGCTTTCGCTCCCACGCCGATAGTCGCTTTTCGCTCCCAGGCCGATAGTCCGCTCGTCGAATATGCGACCGCCGCAGAACTTGATCAGCCGCCAAGCGCGGTCGCCAAAGGCAGTTGATCATCCACGCGTCTGCTCCTGTTTCGGTCTGAAAATGGGGCAAATGCGCCGCGAACTCTATCGAGATGCCGATCATGCGGCTACAGTCCACCTTGTGCCAATGTTCCGGATCAAGGATGCCGCCGAGCTCCTGGGGGTGAGCGACGACACCGTCCGCCGCTGGGCCGACGGTGGGCGGATCACGACGAGCACCGACATCTCGGGTCGGCAGGTGATCGACGGGGCCCAGCTCGCTCGATTTGCTGAGGAGATCGCTGAAGCCAGCGGCGGGCCTGCCAGCCAGGTCGTCGTTGCGGAGTCCATGCGCAACCGGTTTACCGGCTTGGTCACGCGGGTTGTGCGGGACACGGTCATGGCGCAGGTGGAGATTCAGGCCGGGCCGCATCGATTCGTCTCTCTACTGAGCCGCGAGGCGGTGGACGACTTGGGCCTGGAACCCGGGGTGTTGGCCGTGGCAGCGGTGAAGGCCACCAACGTCTCGGTGGAGATACCGAGGAACCGCTGACCTCGCTGAAAGCGAGCCAACACCAAGGAGTTCTCATGCGACGATTCGCCATCACTCTTCTTGCGGCTTCCGTGATCGCTGTCGGTCTCGCCGGGTGCGGGTCCAACCAGAACAGCGGTACGAGCTCCGCATCCAGCCCGTCGGCAAGCGAAAGTGGCTCGGCATCGCTGTCGGGCAACATCACTGTATTCGCGGCCGCCTCGCTGACCGAGTCGTTCACCGAGATCGGCAAGCAGTTCGAGGCCGCCAACCCCGGAACGAAGGTCACGTTCAGTTTCGGGGCAAGCTCAGCTCTGGCGGAGCAGATCAACGCTGGTGCGCCGGCCGACGTGTTCGCTTCGGCGAGCCCGAAGAACATGGACCAGGTCGTCAGCGCCGGCGGCGCGTCCGGCTCGAAGGTGTTCGCGACCAACGAGATGGAGATCGCCACCCCGCCCAGCAACCCCGCCCACGTCGCTTCGGTCAACGACCTGGCGAAGTCATCGGTCAAGACCGCGCTCTGCCAGCCGCAGGTGCCATGCGGTTCGGTCGCTCAGCAGGTCTTCACCAACGCCAAGATCACGGTGAAGCCGGTCACTCTCGAGCCCGACGTGAAGTCGGTCCTGAGCAAGGTGCAGCTCGGTGAGGTAGACGCTGGAATGGTCTACGTGACCGACGTGAAGGCCGCAGGCGACAAGGTCAAGGGCGTCGAGATCGCCGACGATGTCAACGCCTCCACCGATTACCCGGTCGCCGCCCTCGCCAAGAGCGGCAACGCAGCAGCAGCGTCCGCGTTCGTGGACATGGTGCTCTCGCCGGCCGGGGAGAGTGTGCTGACCGCCGCAGGGTTCCAGGCGCCCTGAACCCGGTACTCGCGCGGATCTGATGGTGAGCACGCTGGCGACACCGTCGCGGTTGAGCCAGCGGGAGCGCCAGCGGCGAGCTGCCAAGGGTGGCGGTTCGCGTTCGGTGCCGGTGCCCTTGCTGGCACCAGCAATCGTCTCCGTTGCGTTCCTCGTACTGCCGCTGGCTGGTCTGATTCTGCGAGCTCCCTGGAAGGACCTGTGGTCCATCCTCCGGGGCTCGGATGCATCCGAGGCGCTGCGACTGTCGCTGTGGACGTCGACAGTCGCGACCGCGGTATCGCTGGTGATCGGCGTCCCGCTGGCCTGGGTACTGGCCCGGACGGACTTTCCTGGGCTGCGTTTCCTGCGGGCGTTGGTCACACTGCCGCTGGTGCTGCCGCCGGTGGTTGGCGGCGTAGCTCTGCTGCTGGCGTTCGGGCGTAGGGGATTCGTTGGGCGATACCTCGACCAATGGTTCGGCATCACGATCCCGTTCAGCCCGGCCGCGGTCATCATGGCAGAGACATTTGTGGCGATGCCGTTCCTGATCATCACCGTGGAGGGGGCGCTCCGGTCAGCCGATTTTGGGTTCGAGGAGGCCGCCGCCACGCTAGGGGCAGGCAGGATGACGGTTTTCCGGCGCATCACCCTCCCGCTGGTCGCGCCTTCGCTGGGTGCTGGCGCGGTGCTGTGCTGGGCGCGGGCCCTCGGTGAGTTCGGCGCCACGATTACCTTCGCCGGGAGCTTTCCCGGGCGTACACAGACGATGCCAATCGCGGTCTACTACGCGCTCGAGACCGACCCTGACGCCGCCATCGTGCTCAGCCTGGTGCTGCTGCTGGTGTCGGTCACTGTGCTCGTGACGATGCGGGACAAGTGGCTACGCGGCGGTTCCACCCAGTGACGTTTGGGGTCGGGCAGGGGCTGGACATCAACGTCGAAGTGGTCCGTGGCGAGTTCACGCTGCGGGTCAAGTTCGCAGCGGCCCCCGGCGAGGTGCTGGGCATTCTCGGGCCGAACGGCTCCGGCAAGTCCACCCTGCTCAACGCGGTGGCCGGACTCATGCCTGTATCGCGCGGTCAGATTCTGCTCGACGGTCAGGTGGTCGACGACGCGGCTACCGGCGAGTTCTTGGAGGCGGCTCAGCGCCCCGTCGGTTTCGTGTTCCAGAACTACCGGCTCTTTCCGCACATGAGCGTGCTCGACAATGTCGCCTTCTCCCCGCGCGCCCGCGGAATCAGCCGGCATGAGGCACGCGCGGCGGCGTCCCGCTGGCTTGACCGATTGGGTCTGACGCCGTTCGCCGGCCGCCGGCCGGCCGACCTTTCCGGAGGTCAGGCCCAGAGGGTAGCGCTGGCGCGGGCGTTGGCAGGAGATCCAGCACTGCTGCTGCTCGATGAGCCGTTGTCGGCGCTCGATGCGCGGACGCGCCTCGACGTCCAGACCGAGCTCCGTCGCCACCTGTCGGACTTTGGTGGACCATGCCTCCTGGTCACACACGACCCGTTGGAGGCGCTCGTGCTCGCCGACCGGCTCCTCGTGCTCGAGGACGGGAACATCGTGCAGGAGGGCACACCCGCAGCGGTCGCCCGGCGGCCGGCAACGGAGTACGTCGCAAAGCTGGTGGGGCTGAATCTGTACGCCGGAGAGGTCGACGGCCCGAGGGTCAAGCTGCGCGGTGGCGGTGCATTCGTCGTACCTGATCATGGCCAGCATGGTGACGTGCTCGTCGCGGTCCGGCCGTCAGCCGTGGTCGTCAGTATCGAGCAACCCCACACCAGCGCGCGCAACACCTGGCCTGCGACCATCGTCGGGCTGAGCCTGCTCACTGACCGGGTGCGGATTGACCTCGATGGCGAGCCGTCGGCGCTGGTGGACGTCACCCCGAGCGCCGTCTCGGAGCTCGAGCTGACCTCGGGCCGCAATGTATGGCTGACCGCCAAGGCCACGGACCTGGAGGTTTACGGCGGAGACTCTTCGGTGGATACGGGAGGTCCGTCTTCGCCTACCCGCCGCTACACACGCGAGGACGCTGTCGAATCCGGCGAATCCGTCACGTCAACTGACCTCGCTGGTCGTGATCGGGAGTCCTAGTGCCCTGGAAGGGAAATCTCTTGGCGCTTCGCGGCGCCCAGGCACGCACCTCGCGGCGTTCTCCTCGGTCGGGATACGACCCGGTATCCCTCCCTCGTCGGCCTTGCGTGTCGACGCCGCGCGTCGCCTTGCGACGACATGCACGCACCTGAACGTCGCCAAGCGCCAAGGAACTTCCCTTCCAGGGCACTGGATTCGAAGCTCGAGGAGTTAGCCTTCGACGGCGAGGATGACGTCCGAGGCCTTGACGATGGCGGTCACGGCGCTGCCTTCGGTGATGCCGAGCTCTTCCACGGCCTCGACCGTGATCGATGCAACGAGCCGGATGCCGTTGGCGTCCAGCTCGACGTTGGCGATGGCTTCCCCGCGGTTGATGCCAGTGACACTGGCAGTGATTTGGTTGCGTGCGCTGATTCTCACGAAACACAGATGCTAGGCGATCGGTCATGACCACAATCGGACAGGGGCCGACACTCGTCCGCCGCTCACTCATCCATCCTGCAGGTGACGAACCTACTGTTGTACTTGTGAGTAGACCGTTGGCGACAAGAGCAGCTGCATGAGCTCAAACGTGGAGAACTCAGAGCCGCTAATTGTGGCGTGCACGAACTGCCATACCAAGAACCGCGTACCGGCTACGGCCTCGGGCATGCCACGTTGTGGAAAGTGCCAGACGCCGCTTCGTTGGGTAGTGAATGCATCCGACGCCGACTTCGCCTCCGTTGTAGAGGCCGCAAACATTCCTGTACTCGTCGACATCTGGGCACCTTGGTGCGGTCCCTGTCGAAAGGTCAGCCCGGCACTCGAGCAAATCGCCGGTGAGTTTGCCGGACGACTGAAGCTCGTCAAGATCAACGCAGATGAGGCGCCAGGCGTGAGCCAACGATTCGATGTGCTCGCCATCCCAACCCTTCTGCTGCTGTCGCGTGGCGAGGTGATCGACAAGCAGATCGGTGCGGCTCCCGCTGCTCAGCTGCGTTCATGGGTTGTATCGAAGCTCAATTTGGGCGTCTGAGCATCAGCGGGCGCCGCGCAGAGATCTCACCGCGACGAAGACGCGGTCGCTGCGCGTCTTCACGTATGCGACTCGGAAACATCCCCTGTGTGGCCGGTTCGACGGTGCGTTTGTGCGGCTGTGCTGGCGAAAGCTACCCCGGCAGGTGGCGAGCCGCGCCTCTTAGTCGGTCTCGATCACGTCGTAGTGCCCAATCCAAGTCTCCTTGAGGAGGTGCTCCTCGTCAGGAGTGATCACGGCCTCTTGCCAGCGCTCGCCGGCGAACGCTCGGATCGCGTCGACGTCCTCCCACACTGTGACGTAGAGATAGTCGGTCGACGACGGATCGCGGGGCTTGCCCACATGCTGCGCAACGAGCCCTGACTGCCGCGATACCAGCGGTATTGCCACCTCGGCGAGGAACGACTCGAACTCACTCTCCTTGCCTGGGTGGATCGTCGGCCTGAAGACGCGGATGATCATGACAACGCGTCCTAGGCTTCGCGCGTCTGCGGAGAGCTCTGCAATGTCCTCGCGGGATCGCGCTCGACTATCGGGTCGAGTACCTTGTCGATCTTGGCCAGCAGATCATCATCCAGCTTGACCTCCGATGCCGCGGCATTGTCCTGAATCTGCTCGGGCCGCGACGCCCCGATGATCGCGCTCGCGACATTGTCGTTTTGGAGCACCCACGCGACCGCCAACTGTGCCATGGAAAGGCCGGCTTCCTTGGCGAGCGGCTCGAGCTGCTGTACGCGCTCCAGGACGTCATCGCTCAACCAGCGCTTGATCATGTCTGCGCCACCCTTCTCGTCGGTGGCCCGCGACCCTGCTGGCGGCTGCTCGCCCGGCCGGTACTTCCCGGTGAGCGCGCCTTGGGCGATTGGCGAGAAGACGATCTGGGACATGCCGAGTGAGACGCAGACCGGTACGACGTCGCTCTCGATCACTCGCCACAGCATTGAATACTGCGGCTGGTTGGAGATCAGGTGGATGCCGAGATCCTCAGCGAGGTCGTGGCCGTCCTGGATCTGCTGGGCGGTCCACTCGCTGACGCCGACATAGAGCACCTTGCCCATGCGCACCAGGTCGGCGAAGGCGCGCATGGTCTCATCGAGCGGTGTTTCGTAGTCGAAGCGATGCGCCTGGTAGATATCGACGTAGTCGGTTTGCAGCCGCGTCAGCGATCCGTTGATCGACTCCATGATGTGCTTGCGGGAGAGCCCGACATCGTTGTGTCCCTTTGGTCCGGTGGGCCCGAAGACCTTGGTCAAGATCTCCAGCGACTCGCGGCGCTCCCCTTTGAGGGCCTCGCCGAGCACAGTCTCGGCCTGAGTGTTCGCGTACACGTCTGCTGTGTCGAAGGTTGTTATGCCGATATCGAGTGCAGCGCGTACGCAAGCCTTTGCTTGATCGTTCTCCACTTGCGAGCCGTGTGTCACCCAATTCCCGTAGGTGACCTCCGAGATCTTGAAACCTGAGTTGCCGACGTAACGATATTGCACCGTAGTCCCCTGTCCGTGTTGGCCTCGTTTTGACGATCGATACCGATGATCTCGCGCCGCTTAGATGTCGCGCCAGATCGCAGACTTGCGGATCTCAAACTCACTGGCACTGATCACCCCGCTGTCGCGTAGTGCGCGGAGTTCGGCTAGTACTTCCAGCGGGTCCCGTTCTGGCCGAGACCCACCGCGGATCGCCTCCTGGGCCTCGTCAGCGAGCATCTCACCCTGGGTGCCGAGGATCTGGTCAATGGTGAGGCTGCCTTCCCGTGTCGTGAGTCGGACCGTTCCGGATACCTTGCGGGTGTAGGCCTCGATAGCCACGATGTCGTGCAGCAGCACGCTGAACGCGGTCGTCCCGCCGCTGCGGCGGGAGCGGAAAAGGATGCGTTCGCTGGTGAGCACGAGCAAGCCCATCTCGCGGGCGTAGCGCCCATCCATCATTCGCAACACTGTCTCGGAGTCGGTGAGTGAGGACTGGAGCTTGGCTACGTAGACATCGGAGCGCTGGTCAGAGGCCATCGCAGACGCGGCGGCGAGCACATCAGGGCGCAGGTTGTACCGAGCCAGGCGATCGCGGACGTTGGGTCGAAACCACCGGAACCATGACATGATCGCGCCCTCGCCGTCGGATGATCTTCGATGATGACACCAGAGCATCCGGTGGACAAAGCGGTCCCCCGACGTACTTCGTCGATCGCGATGAATTGTGTTCTTCCTCGACCGAGGGCGAAACTTGTGCTGAGTCTCATCTTGATCAGCCAGGTCTGTCGACCAGCTCTGCCCAGCGATCACAGCGGCCGAGAGGACAGCACGTCATGAAACGACCATCACCACCGGCGCTGCTGCTCCGCAAGATCGTGCAGAAGCTCGGGCTGCATCCTGACGACCCAGAGCCGATCGCGGTGGATCTGGCTGGGCGCAAGGCCCTGATTGTCGCCACGAATCACGGGATGCTCGACATCGGCAAGCCCACCGGTGTCTTCGCGAGCGAGCTGACCGCGGCGTACTACGCCTTCCTTGATGCTGGCATGGATGTCGACGTGGCGAGCCCTGCTGGTGGCGTGATTCCGGTCGAGCCTCTTTCGGTGAATTCGATCATCCGTACGGCGGCCGATGACCGCCTCCTTGCTGATCACGTGCTCCGTGCCAAGATCACTGACTCGCTGCCCGTTACGTCCGTGGACATCAATGCGTACGACATCGTCTATCTGGCTGGCGGTTGGGGAGCCGCTTTCGACTTGGGGTTCTCCGAGGTCCTTGGGGCCAAGATCACCGATGCCAATGCGGCCGGCAAGATCATCGGCGGCGTCTGCCACGGCCCCCTCGGACTCATCAATGCCACGGCGACCGATGGCCGTCCCCTGGTCGAAGGCCGACGTGTCACTGGAGTCAGTAACCGGCAGGTCCGCGATCTGCGAATCACCGACACGCCTCAGCATCCCGAGACAGAGCTGCGTCGTAAGGGCGCGCTGTACGAGTCGAGCACTCGGATCACCGACATACTCGCGAACCATTGGGTCGTCGACGGAAATCTGGTCACCGGCCAGAATCAGAATGCCGGTCCGATGGTGGCTCGTGAAATGCTCCGCCTAGCTCAGGCAGCACATGGTGGGCCGTAGTTAGGCACATTCATGTACTGACGCCATTTCAGGTAAGGGTCGAGATGCTTAGCACGAGCCCGTGAAAGGCGCCGCCACGCAGGCAACACCCCTTGGTGGCAGTCGAGGCAGGCTTGACGAGCAGTCAGATTTGAATCCGAGGGAGAAGCGTCGTGACAATCACAATTTGTCGTACCTGTGCCGTAGAACACGATCAGCCAGCCGCCGTCTGTGCGATCTGTGCCGACGAGCGTCAATATGTACGCCCCACCGGCCAGAAATGGACCACGCTCGAGGAGCTACGCGCTGCCGGGCACAGGGGAACCATCGCCGAAGTCGAGCCAGGTTTGCATGGCATCACAATCGAGCCGTCGGTCGGGATCGGCCAGCGCGCGCTGCTCATCCAAACGACGTCGGGCAACCTGCTCTGGGATCCCAACGGGTACGTCGACGATGAGCTGGTTGGGGCCGTTCAGCAGTTGGGCGGGGTAGCCGCAGTCGCGGCCAGCCATCCACACATGTTCGGTGTCCAGGTCGAGTGGTCCCATCGGTTCGGCGGCGTGCCGGTCTATGTCCAGGCTGCCGACCGGGAATGGCTCCAGCGCAACGACCCAGTTGTCACAATCTGGGAGGAGAAAACAGAAGTGCTGCCAGGAGTTGTGCTTCATCGAATCGGCGGCCACTTCCCTGGCAGCGCGGTCGCTCAGTTCGTGGGGGCCGACGGTCGCGGAGTGCTGCTGAGCGGTGACACCGTGGCCTGCACGCCGGACGAGCATTGGGTCTCATTCATGCGTAGCTTCCCGAACAAGATTCCGCTCTCGGCAGCAGTCGTGGCGAAGGTGGCTGATCGGGTGCTGCAACTCGACTTCGATCGGCTCTACGACAACTTCGGCGGGAAGGTCAGAAGCGACGCCGAAGATTGGGTGCGCCGATCCGCCGACCGCTACATCGCGTGGGTCCGAGGGGACTTCGACCATCTCACCGGGTGATCAGCGCGTTGCCTCCGCCAGGCTACGAACACCCTGATGGAGCGGTGGTGGGTCTGCGGCCGCCTGACGTTGATGCGGGCACGAGATTTCTTCGCCTGGCCGGCGGAACGACCAGAGTAGGTCAGCCCACAGGGGTTAGCCCAGAGGTGTTAGTACCGCCATGGGTATCTGCCGCTCGGCCTTCGCCTGGTAATCGGCGAAGAAGGGTGCATGCACAAGCAACTTTTGCCACAGGACGTCGCGCTGAGCGCCATCAGCCACGGCGACGCGCACGCCGAGCCGTCGTCGCCCAACTTCGATTTCTGCCTCATCAGCGCGGCGCAGATTCTGGAACCACTGAGGCTCCTTCGCAGACCCGGAGCCTGAACCGGTCACTAGATACGTCCCATCGTCCTCGAGATACAGGACCGGAGTCGTGTGCTTCGCGCCCGACTTGCGGCCGCGAACCGTGAGCAGCAGCACCGGCATTCCGCGCACGGTGCCCATCAGTCGGCCGCCGCTGGCTCGGTACATGCCGTTGCTCAGCGCTCGACCCGCGCGTACCAGGATCTTCGGGACGGCCATGTCGGCAATCCTCCCATCCGGCTGTGAATACAGCCTTCGCGCATCGCGACCGCGCTTTGGCCTCGGATTCCGACGCCTAGTGACCAACCAGCGCGTGCTTGATCCCGGCAACGACGAGGGCAACGGCGAGTACTCCGGTCGCGAACGCGAAGGAACGGACTCGGTTCTGCTCGGCACCACGGGCGACTCCGTAGCCGCCGACCCCAATGATTCCGGCGCACATGAAGCGGGCCCAGTCAAGCTCGCTATCCGGCGGCGCGATGAGGACCGGCACGCTGACTAATACCGCGACGGCGGCGGCCGCGGCAAGCTGGATTCCCGAGACGATCCGATCGCTCCTGGAGATCCGCCCATCGTGAACCAGCCGGCCTGCAATACGGAACGCGAACAGATGCGCAAGAGCGAGGCCGATGGTGGTGCCCCAGACCAGGCCCATGACCCGGCCCGGGATAGCAATCGCGTTCTCGAGTGCCGTCAGCGCAGCAATCAGACAGACGGCCAAGTAAAGAGCCATCGTCCAGCCCTCCTTGCGGAGATGATCTCGATCGGCATCGTCGGTCTCGGCGACGGATTCGACCGGCGGCGGAGCGGAGTCTTCGGTCACGCTCCGATCCTGGCAGGCTGAGCTGGGTGTCCGGGAGAGGTCCTCAGCTTCGACGTCACCGTGAGAGGCGCCGAGATCGGCGCCATGGAAAGGAGCAGGATCATGAAGTACATGATCTTGACGTACGCGTCGCAGCAGGACTACGACGGCATGGCCGGACAAGATACCGGGCAGCCGGCATGGTCGCCGGAGGACTTCGCGGCGATGAGTGCCTTCATGGAGGCCTTCAACGCCGAGCTTGCCGAGGCGGGCGAGCTCGTCGAGACCCGGGCATTGGCCGCGCCGGTGCACACCAGACGGCTCGGTGCGCAGAGCGGCGTGCCGTTCGCAACCGACGGCCCGTACGCCGAGACCCAGGAGGTGCTCGCCGGCTACTGGATCCTGGAGTGCGACAGCTTCGATCGAGCGACTGAAATCGCTGGACGACTGGCGGCCTGTCCCGCGCCAGAGCATGTCACCGCCAACGCCTACGCTGACGTGCGGCCGATCATGGAATCGGCTGCCGAGATCAGCTACTGACGAAGCCGACTGTGGCTGGCACCGACGTCGAGAGCCTGCTGCGCCAGCTGGCGCCGCAGGTTCTTGCCGCGGTGGTACGCCGCTACGGCAACTTCGACACCGCTGAGGACGCCGTGCAGGAAGCAATGCTGACAGCGGCAACCCACTGGCCGAGCGACGGAGTCCCGGACCATCCCAAGGGATGGTTGATCACCGTCTCAGCCCGTCGGCTGACCGATCTGTTACGCAGCGAGCAGGCTCGGCGGCGTCGAGAAGACACGGTGGCTCGTTGGGAGCTGCCTCCGCACCACGCCGACGGCACCGACAACACAGCCGATTCCGACGACACCTTGATCTTGTTGTTCATGTGCTGTCACCCGGCGCTCTCGCAGCCGGCACAGATTGCGCTTACGCTCCGGGCGGTCGGTGGTCTGACGACGACTGAGGTCGCGCGCGCCTTCCTCGTTTCCGAGTCCACGATGACCCGGCGGATTACCCGCGCGAAGCAGCAGATCAAGGACAGTGGAATTCCCTTTCGGCTGCCGGCTCCGAAGGAACGTGCGGAACGGCTCGCCGCGGTCCTCCATGTGCTGTATTTGATCTTCACCGAGGGCTACGCAGCGACTGCCGGACCAAGTCTGCATCGTGTCGAGCTCTCCACAGAAGCCATCCGGCTCACTCGGATGGTCCACAAAGTGCTGCCCGATGATGGCGAGGTTGCCGGTCTGCTGGCTCTCATGCTGCTCACAGATGCCCGTCGCGCTGCCCGGACCACCGCCACCGGTGAGCTGGTACCGCTGGCAGAGCAGGATCGCTCTTTGTGGAACGCGGACTACATTGCCGAGGGAGTCGCGTTGATCACCCACGCATTGCCGCGCGGGACACCTGGTCCCTATCAGCTCCAGGGCGCGATTGCTGCGATCCACGACGAGGCACCCACCGCGCAGGAGACCGACTGGCCGCAAATCAAGGCACTGTATGAGTTGCTCCTGCACAGCTCGGACAACCCGATGGTCGCACTGAATCACGCCGTTGCCGTCGCCATGGCCGACGGTCCGAGCGTCGGACTCGAGCGAGTCGAGGGCCTGGCGCAGGACAAGCAGCTGGCTGAGGATCATCGGCTGCACGCGGTGCAGGCACACCTGCTGGAGATGACCGGTGATACGACCGCCGCTCGCGAGGCGTACCTGGCTGCGGCCCGCAGGGCCACTAACTTGCCACAGCAGCGCTACCTCAATCGCCAGGCCGCCCGGCTCGGCGATCAACATCTCCACGTGAGGACTTGTCAGAATCTCAGCACCACATGCGGTGGTGTGATTCTGACAAGTCGCCGTCTGTGGCTGGGCTCGACCAGGGGGTGGATCATGAAGGTGATCATCATTGGAGCTGGGATCAGCGGTCTGACTCTTGCGGCCGCTCTCGCTCAGCTAGCGCCGCGCATTGAGGTGGAGATCTTCGAGCGTGATGCCACGGCGGCCGAGCGGCGGAAGGGCTATGCCATCGGACTGAAGGGAGATTCGGGCCTCGCCGTCCTCGAGCGACTCGGGCTGAGGGACGAAGTCCTGGCCATCGGTGCTCAGCAGGTGACGAATTTCGTGATCACCGATCGGGAGGGCTCCACGCTGCTAGCCCTTCCGTCGGGTAACGACGGACCGCGCCAGACATACCGCGTACAACGTGATCATCTGCAGTCGGTGATCACTGCTGCGCTGGGCACAACGCGAGTGCAACACGGGTATCAGGCCCTCGGCTATGAAGCCATAGCTGACCGCTATCGAGTCGTCTTCACCGGCGGACGCCATGTGGATGGTGATGTGGTGATCGCCGCTGATGGTGTGGGCTCGGCCCTGCGGCGGCAACTCGTCGATGATTCCCCACACTTCCTCGGGCTCTCCGCGATCACTGGTGACGCGGCGCTGTCCAGTGAAGATCCGCTGCTCAGCGGAGGCTACTTCATGACCTTGGGCGACCGCGGCGACTCGCTCTTCTGTTATCGACAGCCTCATGGTGTTCACTTCTCCTACACCTCGCACGTCGATCCGTCCGTCTTGGACTCGACCAGTCAGGCGAACCTGCTACGCCAGGTCCAGGCGGCGACCGCTGACTGGCACCAGCTGGTCCGCTCGATCACGGCGGCAGCCGATCCGGAGTCGATCAACCCTCGCGGCTACTACGACAGGGAACCAACAAAAAGCATTCGCGACGGCAATCTCTGGTTGATCGGCGACGCCGCGCATCCCATGAGTCCGTTCCAGGGCCAAGGGGCCAACACGGCAATGCTTGATGCTTTGGCCCTTGCCGAGCTGTTGGGGTCTGGCAACCTGAGCGCTGATGCCGATCACGTTGCGGCCACCATTGCCGCCCGAGGACGCAAGGCGGTGCTGGAATCGCGACGGGCTGCACATCAGTTCCACGTCACAAGTCGTTTCCAGATCCTGAACCGCAACCTTGGCTTCCGGGTCGCCAACGCCGTGATCAACTCCCGCTTCACCCGGCGGAAGGCCGCTGCCGTCACTTCGCCGGCGGCATGACTCCAATGGAGGCATCGGCAGGCGCGCGTACGACGTTCGGTCGTGCGAGCGGGCTTGGGAATTCTCGCGCTGTTGCAGGGCATCGTCGGTATCTGGGCGTCGCTGGCGCCCACGAGTTTCTACCGCAGTTTCCCGCTACCTGGACATCCTTGGGTCTCGCTGCTTCCGCCGTACAACGAGCATTTGACTCGTGACGTCGGCGAGCTGAGCCTTGCCCTGACGGTGGTGCTCACTGCAGCCGCGATGACTGGCCGGTGGCTGCTGAGCGCAGTCGCGGTCGGCGCGGCTGCGGTGTATGCCATACCGCATGCGGCCTTTCACTTCCTCCACCTGGAAGGCTTCCCGAGGCCGGACGCCATCGCCCAGAGTGTAGGGATTGTGCTCCAGCTCGTTGTGGTCGCGGTCGTTGGCTGGTTGCTCTGGCGCGACCGACCCCGCAGCGCCTGACAGCTCATCGGAATGGATTCAGCTGTCGGACTTCTCGGAGACGATCTCCAGCGCTTTGGAGGTGTAGACGCGATAGCCGAGTTCGGGCTGATACCCATGGATCTCCGGGGTGTCGAGGCTACGCATGAACGACAGGATCTCGTTGCTGAAGACCTGGCCGGGCACGAGCACGGGAAAGCCTGGCGGGTACGGCGTCACGAACGTCGCCGAGACGACCGATTCGCCGTTCTCCATCTTTTCCTCGATGTCGTCAGCCGGCAGGTATTCGCACATGGTGTGGTCGTAGGACAGGAAAAATGCCCGACGGACGTCGCCCTCTGGGGTTGGCGGGTCACTCTGGCTGAGGAATGCGGAGTGGAACCCGCTGAAGTGTGGCAGTGGAGCGACAGGATTTGTCAGATGCATCACGGCACGCTCGAACACCGCCCGCTCGGCGAGGTTCATCTCCGCGGCCTGGTTGTCGATGTCCCGCGCGATACTGACCAGAACCTCGATGAGATAGGCCACCGAGCTGCGGGTGGTGCCGATGTTGGTCATGAACAACACGGTGTTACGCGAGGTCTTGTTGATCTGGATGCCGAACTTGTCCATCAGCCGTGCGCGTTTGAACGTTGCTCCGTCGATGCCGGTGTGCCCGATGTAGAGGGTCACCCGGGACGGATCGAGAACGAATTCGTCCTGCTCCCAGGCAGTGACCATGTTGTTCAGACCGGTACGCAACGGCTGGGCGATACCGGAGGCACGGAATCGCTCCGGGATCATTTCTGCCGTGCTCAGGCAATGCATGTACTTGCTCAGCAGCGGATGATGATCAATTGCGTCACGCAGCTTCATCGCGTACTCGAGCTGCCGTTGTACGAGCTCGAAGCCCTCCAGGGCGGCCTGCCGCCTACCAAGATCAAGAGAGGCCAGGATCTGATAGTTGGGCGAGGTGGAGGTGTGCGCCATGTAGGCCTCGTGGAAGCCCTCCGCCACCTTCAGCGCAAAGTCCTGATCGTAGACGTGGATCATCGACCCCTGACGTAGCGAGGTCAGCGTCTTGTGCGTGGAGTGGGTTGCGTAGACCCGGACCCGAGCACGTGCCGGGTCAGGGCTCAGGCGTCGATTCAGCAGCGCCTCGGTGCTCTCATCGCGGGGCAGGTTTGCCTCGTATTTCGCGGCGGTACTCCGGCGAGCGCAACTTGTCGGCGAGGATGCGTGCTGCCTCCATCGCCGTACGCGGCCGATAGACATGGTGGAAGCGTGCGAACGCGAACCATGCCTCATCCCACAAGAAGACAAGATCCGGCTTGATCGCCAAGCATTCCTCCATGACGCGGCCGACGTCGTAGACGATTCCGTCGAACGTGCAGTTCGTCAGCACCAAGAGCTTGACCCGGTCGAGCTTGCCTGCGGCTCGCAGCGCGAGGAGTTCCGGACTTGATCTCGCGCAGCGGAACCGCACCGTACATCGAGTACTCGTTGAGCGGGTATGCGTCGAGGTAGGTCGACTTCGGCGCCGGCCAGCATCAGCCCGTAATGGTGTGACTGGTGGCAGTTGCGGTCGACGAGGACGATGTCCCCTGGCGCGAGCAACGCCTGCGCGACGATCTTGTTGGCTGTCGAGGTTCCGTTCGTGACGAAGTAGGTCTGCCGGGAGCCGAAGGCCTCGGCCGCCAACTGCTGGGCCTCGCGCAGGGGGCCAGTCGGCTCGAGCAGCGAGTCGAGCCCGCCGGTGGTCGCCGAGGTTTCGGCCATGAAGATGTCCAGACCGTAGAAGCCCACCATGTCGCGGATCCAGTGCGAGTTCACGATCGACTTGCCTTGCGAGATCGGGAGTGCGTGAAACACCCCGGTGGGCCGCTGACTGTACGTGCGGAGGGCCTCGAAGAACGGCGTACGGTAGCGCTCGGCGACGCCGGCGAGGATCGTCAGGTGCAGCTCGAGTGCACCCTCGCGTGCATGGAAGACCCTGCGGAAGTGATGGCTCACCTTTCCTGCGACATCCTCGACCGCTATTTCGCTCATCAAGTACAGGTCGACCTCGGGCCGGATCTGGGCCAAGCGGGGGGCCAGAATCTGCGCCCGCTCGTCGGGGGAATGGTCGGCGAGATCGTTCGACAGCGTTGTGTCGGAGAAGTTGGCGAGTCTGCTGAGCTCACGCACGGCCGCGTGCGAAAAGCGTCGCCTGATCACGCACGCCTGGATGTTCGCGTTGAGCCGTACGGCGACGGCGGCCTCAATGCCACTCCCCACGATGACGAGGTCATAAATGAAGGGATCTCCGGGGCGGCGCCAGCTGCGGACCTCTTCGCGGAGTTGCTCCTCCTGTGCGGGCGTCATGGTCTCAACAACGAGGACCTCGAAATATGGCCGGCTGAAAGCGTCATGCGGTACGCCGAAAACCATCTCCTCGCTGTCGGCTCGATGTTCGGCATAGGCGATATCGTCGAGCGAACCCGTCCGGTATGACTCGGTGACGAGAGCCCGGTTGATCCGAGCCACCAGTCGTCCCAACCGCTCCCAGCTGCCGGCCGCTGCTAGCTCCTGGACGACACCGAAGGCGGCGTGACCAGGAAATGCCCAGAACTGTTCCAGCGGCGCCAATGCCAGCACATTGTTCGTGCACGGCCTCGGTCATCTGCTGATCAATCGGCCTGTTGCGTCGTCGCGATGAGTTGATCCGTGCGGTAGCTTCCTCCAACCGCGACCACGAGTCATTCCGGAACTGCCACCAACTGTTGTACGCGGCGGCTTGATCGACCATGATCAACTCCTAGAGCTTGCGGCCCCGAAATCACCCATCTAGCGCGACACTAGACCGCACCTTCTGTGCTGATCAACACCAGGGCACTCTCCTCGCTGATCGCGAGCGCCGCACGATGACGTGAATCATCCAGCGCCACACGTACGCCGGCCAGTGCTGCCGCGGCGGAGGGCCCGGCCGCGAATTCCGAGCTCGTTCAGCCGGTCTGCATTGCCGCTCGGGTCTGATCGTCGGTAACCGCTACCCCTGCATCGAGGCCGTCGCGGATGGCGGGCCAGGCAATCGTGGAGACGGTGCCACAGTTCAGGCCAGCCATGATGGTGGGTGCTGACGTCTTGACGCTGACCGGTCTGCCTGCGGCAAGACTGGCCGCCACGCACGCGGCTGTGATCGGCTCGATCGCGAGAACCGCCGGCTGCGGCTGGAGGGCTGGATCGCGGTAGTGCTGCAATGCGGCCTGCAGTAGCGATCCGACGCCGGTCGGCACGGCAACGAGGTGGATCGTTCGCTTGCCGAGCTGCTCATCGATCTCAGCGAACAGGGTGCCGTAGCCGTCCACGATCCATGACGGTATTTGCTCATAGTCCTGCCAGGCCGTGTCCTGAATGAGTAGATCGTCAGGGTGTCCGGCGGTCGAGCTGGCAGCGGCTCGTACGACGTCGTCGTACATCAGGTCGGTCTGCACGACCTCGGCGCCCTCGCTGGCGATCTCCTCCACGGTGTGTTCCGACGTTCCCGCCGGAACGTAGACGCGGGCCGAGAGTCCAAGCAGTGCAGCCATTCGGGCCACCGCGCGACCGTGGTTGCCATCCGTCGCGGTGACCAGGGTGGTCGGCGCCGCAACGTTCTCGCAGCTGGTTCAGGCTTGCTGCTGGTCCGTCGATGCCGCTGCGCTGGCTCAGAGCGCAATTCACCGCCCAGGACGCACCGAGGATCTTGAAGGCCGGTAGGCCGAGACGGCTGGATTCCTGCTTGACCAGCACAGTTGCCACGTTCAGTTCGGCCGCGAGATCTGGAACCTCGACGAGTGGAGTGGGCCGATAGCTCGGCATCGAGCTCTGGAATTCCCTTGTCGCACCTCGGATCGACGTCGTGCTAAGCGTGCGTGGTCCAGCTCGCTCAGCCCATCGGACAGCCTCCGTCATACGGCCTGAGCCTGCCGAATGGCGCGCAAGCGCGCGGGAGCAGGCTTGACGCGACCGGGCGAGGATTTCATGTCTCCTCGAACGCGAGCGCTGTCGGTCGCCCGGCTTGCAGATTCTCGATGTGCGCGGTGAAGTTCAGCTGCTCGAACAATGACCTGCCATCCCTGAATGGCGGCGCGGATTGCACCCTCGCGGCGCTGAATCGCTTCGGCCGCCGGCAACGCCGCGTCCAACTCGGCGTCGCTGACCACCACGATGCCATCGTCGTCGCCGATCATGATCTCGCCAGGATGAACCTCGACGTCGCCGAGGCGTACGGGCTGCTGAATCGTGGGCAGCCCGTGAGCTCCGGCCGCCTTGGGTATCGTTCCGAGCGCGTAGACGGGGAGCGGGAGCTGGGCCAGCGTCGCTGTGTCGCGGCACAGTCCGTATACGACGACGCCTGCCATCTGACGGCGGATCGCCTCGGTCGCGAAGAGTTCCCCCAGCACGGCGTGCTCGGTAGTGCCAGCATCGACCACCAGGATGTCGCCGGCGCCGCAGTGTTCCAGACCGGCGAGCACGGGCATCAGGTCATCGGACGCGGTGACGGTAACGGTTCGTCCGACCATACGGATGCCGCGCGTGTACGGGCGGAGCTCGCGTGGCAGGACGCGCAGCGCCTTGTTCGCGTCAGAGAGGCTCGCGGCGTCGAGCTGCCACGCCTGTGGCGGGATCGTGCGGGCCGCCGCGGGCTCGCCCCCATCGCGTTCGGTCATCTAACTCTCCTGTTTGATCTTGCGCCAACCGCCGGCCCGGTTGTTGGCGATGATCTGCCGGAACATCTCGCCGAGGGCTGCGGTATTGATCTTCTCGTGCTGGCGTACGGCAACGGTTCGGGCGGTCGTGTTCTCGTGACCGCCGGTGATGATGCCCTCGGGATCTGGAACAATCGCACCGTCGTAAAGGAAAACGTTCACATGGTCCTTCGCGGCCAGCAGTGCGCAGATGTTGCCCTGAAGCACAAAATACGGCTGGACGCGTCGCTTGATCGTCTCGGTGACCTCCGGATCAACAGCGTGAACAAGATCACGAACCTGCTGGCAAACCTGCTGTTGCCAATCCGGCAGAGCGTCAATGTAGTCGTCGACGCGCGGATCCCTCTCGTACGTCACTAGCTGTCCCCTTGTCGGAACCAACGTGAACGCAAGTTGCTGCCGGTCTGCACACGTTGCAACATATGCGAAGCGTCTCCGAAACCGGCACTATGGGCCGCAACATGTTCGGACCCATCCGTGGGGATTGGCCCGACGGCGAATGGAAGGGCTGGTGGGGAGATGACCCGCCGTACCACCATCAAACGTTCGTCCTCACTCACCATCCGCGGGAATCGGTCACGATGGAGGGCGGGACGGTCTTCCACTTCGTGACCGATGGCATCGAGGCAGCCCTGGAGCGCGCATACGACGCTGCCGATGGTAAGGACGTGCGGCTAGCCGGCGGCGTCTCCACGATCCAGCAGTATCTCCGCGCCGGGCTCGTCGACGAGATGCACTTGGCGTACTCCCCACTCCTGCTGGGCAGCGGTGAGCGGCTCTTCGACGACCTCGCCGACGCACCAGACGGGTACGAGATTGCCGAATTCGTCGGTACGCCAGCGGCGCTGCATGTTCGTTTTATCCGGAAGGCTGCGGAGTTGGCATAGGGGCGTCAAGAAACGAGGTGATCATCGGCACCAACAGCTCACTGCGGTTCACCAATGAGACGTGTGAGGTGCCCGGAAGTATTGCGAGCTGAGAATCCGGCAGGCCGGCCGGGGTGTCTCCAAAGACGCCACCGCCGAGCAAGCGGAACATCTCGATCGCATGTTCGGGCCGGACGAGATCGGAATCGCCGATGATGAGGAGTGCCGGTGCCGTGATCGCGCGAATGGCCTCGTCCGGCAGGTCCTTGATCTGCTGATCCATCTGCGTCTTCTTCGCGAACAGTGTGGGGAAGTCTTCGGGTCGCGGCGCGATGCGCACGTATTCCTCGTGCCAGGGCGAACCATGCATCATCTCCGGCGTCATCTCGCCCAATCCCTCCATCAAGCCGGGATGAACGCCGTCGAGGGTGTAGGTGACCGAGGCGAGCACCAGCTTGCGCACCGCGGCCGGATGCCGGATGACGAGCTGCAAGGCCACGGCGGCACCTGTGCTGTAGCCGAAGATGTCGGCGGGTTCGATACCCAGCTGGTCGATAGCGGCGGCGACGTCGTCCGCCATAACTTCCAGCGTCATCGGGCGATCGATATCCGCCGTGCGTCCGTGGCCCTGAAGCTCGACAGCGACAACCTGGCGACCCTGGGCCAGGCCAGGCAGCATCTGCCCGAACGACGTGCCAATGGCTGAGAACGCGCCATGCAGCAGCACGAGCGGCTGCCCGGTGCCATGGATCTCGTAGTACATCTGGAGGCCGTTTACCGGAAGGTAGCCGGTCTGAACAGGAATCTCGCTGGTAGTCATGAACCCTCCTGATTATCGGCACGAGAAGATTCAGTATCGCCAATGGCACCGGCTGCCCCGTTTATCAGGGCCCATCTTGTTTGGCACCGTCTTGCTTGGCACCGAGCCCCGCATCCCGCGCCCGCAAGATCGCCTGGGCCCGGTCCGCGACCTGGAGCTTGGTGAAGATCGATGAAAGGTGGTTGGCGACGGTCTTCGGCGAAAGGCCGAGACGCGTAGCGATCATGGAGTTCGGCATCGCCGCTGCGAGCAGGTCCAGGATCTCCCGCTCTCGCGAAGTCAGTTCGGGGAAGGGATCAGTCGCCGGAACCGGTGTCGCGAAGTAGCGCAGCACCCGCTGCGCTACGCCCGGTCCGAAGATCGCCTCACCGGACGCGACGGCTCGGATCGCCCGGCCGATTTCCTCCTGCTCGGCGCCTTTGACCACATAACCGCGAGCACCCGCACGCATTGCCGCGAACACCGAGTCGTCATCGTCGAACATCGTCAGCACCAAAACGGCGACTTCGGGGGCGGCCCGGGCAATCTCGCGCGTGGCCGCGAATCCGTCCTGGCCCGGCATTTGCAGGTCCAGCACGGCCACGTTCGGACGTTGCAACACGACCTCGCGTACGGCCTCGCGACCATCGGCGGCCACCCCGACCACCTCGATGCCCGACATGGATCCAAGCAGCGCAGCCAGACCGGCGCGCACTACAGGATGATCATCTGCCAGCACTACGCGGATATCGTTCATGACAGCGGGAAGGAAGCCAGCACCTGGCCCCCCGTCGGCGTGGGCCCTGCTCGGAACGATCCACCCAGCTCAGCCGCCCGCTCCCGCATCGCATCCAGCCCGACGCCCGGAGCCCAGGCACCATTGGGCGGGCCGTCATCGGTGATCGACAGGTCCAGCCGCGCGTTGCAGCGCAGTCGTACCACCGCGCCCGAAGCCCGGGAGTGGCGTACGACATTGGTCAGTGCCTCGGTCGCAATCCGGTACGTCGCTACCTCGATGGCAGCGGGGAGCGCCGGGACCTCGTCTGGGACATCGAGCTGGACGTGCACAGACTCCCCGTCAGCCCGCCAGGAAAGTTGATCAGCTCGCTGCCGCAAGGCTCCAACCAGCCCGAGCTCATCGAGCGCTGGCGGCCGCAAGTCATCAACGAGCCGGCGTACGTCGGCCAGCGCGGTCCGGGTATCACGGCGCAAGCTGGTCAGCAGGCGCTGCGATTCTTCAGGATCAGTGTCGATGGTGTTGGCGGCTGCGTCGGCCGCAAAGGCGATGCCGGTGAGGGTCGGGCCGAGGCCGTCGTGGAGCTCTCGGCGCATGCGCCGACGCTCCTCTTCTCTGGCTGCGATGATCCGTTCCCGAGATGCCTGCAACTCCTCGGAGACAACCGTCGAGTGCACCGCAACAGCGACTGGATCCGTCAGGATGGCAAGCGCGCGGCGATCGGCGGCAGCCAGGTCCCGTTCACCCATACGCAGCCCGACAATCAGCTGCCCCTCAGAGTTGCCGCCGCGCGTAAGTGGCCATGGATGCACCCGCTCTGGTGCTTCGCCGTCGCTCGCCAGGATCCTGCCCTCGCGCTCGATCGCGAGATAAGGCAGCCGCAGAGCCGAACGGACAGTCGTGACCACTCCCTGCAGTCCGGCGTCCGGCGTTGCCAGTTGCTCGCCAAGCCGTGACACCACTCGGGCCGGGTCGCCACGGTCGCCGTAGATCGCGCCGTCGACAAGCCGTTGCACCCGCGGCAGCAAGGGTGCGGCCAACAAGACGAGCAGCACCGTGACGAGCGCCGATAAGCCGCGCCGAGGCGTGGCGAAGTGGTCGAGCAGGGCCAGCAGCCCTGTGTACACGACAACGACCGCCAGCAGGAGCATCAGCCAGGCGAGGACGCGCGAGACGACGAGTCGTATGTCCAGCAGCTGATGGCGCACGATGGCCACCGTCACGGCAATCGGGATAAGCGGGATGGCGAACAGCACTTCGACGGGCGTGCCGGCGACCAGACCCCAGGGCAAGATCACGATCAGCGCTACCAGCACTGCCAGCAGTAGCCAGAGGAGCTGGCGGCGTTCGACATCGGATCCGCGGCGGTAGCGCACGGCTACTGCGCCAGCGCCGAGGAACAGGGCGACAGTGGTGCGGATTTCCGCTGCGGTCCACAACGGACCCAGGCTCTCGTAGAAGGGGATTGTCAAGTAGCCGATTGGATAGCCCGGCTCGATTGGATAGGGGAATGTGCCCATCTCCAAGCTGAACAGCGGTGCCGTAACGATCACAGCGATCACGACCCACCGCCAGCGAGCGCGTTGGCGGACGTCCGTCGGGAAACAGCAGCAAGGTCAGCGGGAGAACGAGTCCGATTGCCAACGGCCAGGACCAAACGAAGATCGTGATCACGAGCCGCTGCACGGCCATGGGTGCAGCCGCTTCGCGTAGCACGAGCGCCAAGCGGTGCTGCCAGCGCTGCTGTGGCATACGCAACGCCGCCGGCGGCGAACAGCCAGCCAATCGGGTTGCGCGGACGATGCCAGGCCAAGATGGCACCGCAGATGCCGAAGCTCATCCCTATCGCGGAATTCGTGACGACGAAGGCGTCCAGCGCGTCTTGCCAGGACCATCCGGCGACTCCGCTGAGGACGGCCGCGGCAATGACCTCGAGCATGACGAAAACGCCGAGGGCGGCCGCAAACGCCCGGAGCCACTGGCCCGCACGAGCCGCCCGAAGCACTCGCTTCTGGCGCGCCGGCGGTGTCATACGCCAAGTCTGCGCCGAACACCTCACGATGTCCCGGGAAGATTTCCCGACGCGACCGGGGAAGCTCCCGACTGGAGCAGATCTCTGACTCATCCGACCGCGCTAGTGCTGCAGACACGCTGAAGGCGACCGATCAGAGCGGTCGGTCGAAGACTCTCGCAGGAGGCAAGGAAATGTCTGCTCTCTATCGCAGCGGAGTGGCGCTGCTCGGCGTGATCTCGGTGATCGGCTTGACGACGGCGCTCTTCACCGACGGACAGCACCCGCCGTTGATCATCGCGATCATCGGCGCGGCGCTGGACGTGATCGGCATCGTGCTTGCAGTGTTGGCGTGGCGCGGGCGTACCGGTGCGGCCGTCGGCCTCTGTGTGGTACGAGTGCTGTCGGCACTGACGGCCGTACCGGCGTTCTATGTCGGCGGAGTGCCCGGACCGATCATGGCGGTTGCCGGCACCTTCATCGTCTTCACGATCGTCGGCGTCGTGCTCACGCTGGCCGGCCTGCGGCGGCCTGTCCCAGTGAGCGCCTGATGACTGCCACCGAACAGGCCGCCCCGGCGCAAGCTGCCGCTCAGCCGGAGTCCAGCCGGACGGGTACGCCGGCTGGGCGGCGCGCTCGCCCTCGTTCTTGCGCCGTGGGGCTTCGTGATCGCCAACGCCAGCTACGCCTGGATGATCCGCAATGGCGGGAATGACGAGACCGGGGCCGGAGCGCTGGCCTTGGCCGCAAGCGGTCCCGATCTGCTTCGGCTCGGGATCGTTGCCGGCATGGTCGGATGCCTGCTGATCATTCCGGCTGTGCTGACCGCATTCCGTGTAGCGCCGGCGGTCTCGGTTGGCCTTCGTCGGCGGATCCCTGATGATCGCCGGCTACGTCTGCTACTTCGGCGTACTGCTCAGCAACATGATCATCATTACGATGGCGCAGCGCGGCGGGCCGCTCGCCGACTACGCGGCTGTGATCGACGCGAGCCAGAGCGACGCATCGACCGGCTGGGTGTTTCCGATCTTCATCGTTGGCAATCTGCTGGGTACGCTTGCTCTTCGCCATTGGTCTGCTGCGTAGCCGCACGGTGCCCATCTGGGCGGCGATCTTGATCATGTTGTGGCCACCGCTGCATATTGCGGGGCTGTTCCTCGGCGGCGAGGTCCTCGAAGTCATCGGTGCCGTACTGCAGGCGATTGGATTCGCCGGGGTGGCAGCTGCTCTGCTGCGCCGATCACGCCAGGAGGCGCCCGTAGGGTAAGGGTCATGGAGGAACGCGTACTCGGTCGGACAGAGCGTCCCGTCTCGATCATCGGATTGGGCACCTGGCAGCTCGGTGCGGGCTGGGGCGAAGTGAGCGAAACGGCGGCGCTGGATGTGCTCGGCGCCGCCGTTGCATCCGGAGTGACGTTCTTCGACACGGCGGATGTCTACGGTGACGGCCGCAGCGAGCGACTGATCGGTCGGTTCCGAGCCGACAACCCGCAGCTGCCGATCATGGTGGCGACCAAGATGGGTCGGCGAGTTGATCAAGTTCCAGAGAATTTCACGCTGCAGAACTTCCGCGCCTGGACCGACAGGTCCCGCCGCAACCTGGATACGGATCAACTTGATCTTGTCCAGCTGCACTGCCCGCCGACCGCGGTCTACTCTCAAGATCAGATCTACGACGCCCTGGACACGCTGGTCGCCGATGGAGTGATCGCCAACTATGGCGTAAGTGTCGAGACCTGTGACGAGGCGCTGACGGCGATCTCCAGGCGTGGCACAGCCACCGTGCAGATCATCCTCAACGCTTTTCGACTCAAGCCGCTGGAGGCTGTGCTGCCCTCGGCGATCACTAACGGTGTGGGGATCATTGCGCGCGTGCCGCTGGCAAGTGGCCTGCTCAGTGGGGCGTACACCACCTCCACCACGTTTGCCGAGAATGATCATCGAAACTTCAACCGAAGCGGCCAAGCATTCGACGTGGGCGAGACCTTCTCCGGTGTGGACTACGAGACTGGCGTACGCGCGGCGAAGGAGTTCGCTGATCTTGTGGCCCAGCTGCCGTTCGAGGCTACGCCGGCGCAGGCCGCCCTGGCCTGGGTGGCGCAGCAGCCAGGCGTCACCACCGTGATTCCGGGCGCGCGGAGCCGTCGCGCAGGCCGAAGCCAACGCGGCGGCCGGCGAGCTCCCGCCTCTCGGTCGAGGAGTTCATGGACGGCGTACGTGAGCTATATGACCGGGAGCTGCGTGCCGAGATCCATGATCGCTGGTGACGGCGCCAGGCGAGCGACTAAACGCTGATTAGCCGGCGTCCTTAGCAGGGGGTCGGCTCTGCCGGACCGGACTGAGGCGGTTCGCGGCGCGTACGGCTGGCCGATCTTGCTGCTCGGGTTCCCGGGCCTCCAGGGCGGCGACCTCGGGCGCGCTCGCGAGCCGGTCCTTGTCATCCGGTGAGGCTGCGCTTTCAGACTCAGCGCCGGGCGCGTCCACAGCTGTCCGAGCAGCGGATGGAGCCGTACTCACGCTGGTGTTGTTCTCCAGGAACCGTAGCAACTCGACCGGGAAGGGCAGCACGAGCGTGGAGTTCCTCTCGGAAGCCACCTGCACGATGGTCTCGAGCAGCCGCAGCTGGAGGGCGCCGGGTGTGTCGGCCATGGCGGCGGCAGCTTGCGCCAACCGGTCGGAGGCCTGCAGCTCACCCTCAGCAGAGATGACGCGGGCTCGCCGCTCCCGCTCAGCTTCGGCCTGCCGTGACATCGAGCGCTTCATGGTTTCCGGCAACGCGACGTCTTTGATCTCCACTCGATCGATATGGATGCCCCATTCGACCGCGGGATTGTCGAGCATCAGTTCAAGTCCCTGATTGAGTCGCTCGCGGTTGGTCAGAAGATCATCTAGATCGCTCTTGCCGATGATCGAGCGCAACGATGTCTGCGCTACCTGGGAGACGGCGAACGGATAGTCCTCGACGCTGACGATGGCGCGTATCGGATCGACGACACGGAAGTAGACGACCGCATCCACTTTGACCGTCACATTGTCGCGGGTAATCCCGTCTTGCGCCGGGACAGCCATGGTCACGATCTGCATATTGACTTTGCGCAGCCGATCCGCGATTGGCACGATCATGGCCAGTCCGGGGCCGCGTGTTTGATCAAGAATCCGCCCGAACCTGAAGACCAGGCCACGCTCGTATTGCTTCACTACGCGGAGACTCACTGCTGCGGCTGCGAGGGCGGCTCCGCCCAGTATTGCAATCAGGTCTAACAACATGACAACCTCCAACAGCAACGCCCGGAGCTGGCCGAGGAAGGCTCGTACATGGAAACCAGCCCGGGCTTGATCGCTTCCTCCACGGTAGTCCGGGTACGCCGGAATCGGACTTGGGCGTTAGAGGCCTAAGATGCAGTCGCAGCGCCTCGTCGAGCTGGGCGATCGCAGCCGGCGGCAGCTGTCCCATACGCGGCCCGAGACCCAGGTAGCACTCAGAGTTGTCAGCTGTCTCAGATGACTATCGCCCTCTGAGGCACCGACAAGTCGGTAGCGTGGCGGGATGCTCGACGGCCTCCGCAATGAGTTAGACGCGCTCGGTCTTACTCACTTCGATATCCAACTGCCAGACGAGGATTCCACGGTGGCGCCGCTGGAGGGCGCGCTTCGAGTACGCGCAGACAACGACGGCTTCGTGTTGGAGACCGTGGATTACGGTGAGGCCTTTCGGCTGCTCACGGCAGGATCGCAATCCGCGATCTCTGAGGCCGTCATCGGCTACGTCTCTCGGCCTCTGCCGTCAGTACGCGCCATATCGAGACATGAGCTGGACACCGTTGTTGGCAAGGTCGCCCTGCACTATTTCGATCTCCGGGACCGTGCCCGGGAGGCGGGGGCGGAGGGCATTGTGATCGACTTGCCGGAGGCTCTGCCGATTGACAGGATCGGGGCGCTTGACGGGGTGCATACCTATCCGATCGATACGCCCTTCGAGTTCCGGTCGCTCCCGCCGACCGCGCTTCGCCCGGAGAACGACGTTCACAGGTTCCTTACCGCGGCCGGAGTCCGAGTCCGCGCGATGATCACGCCGCCCTGGTTCGGCCGGCCCGGCGGCGGTATCCGCTTCACGCTGCAACAGCCAGAGACTGGGCTACGAGATCTGGTGGTCTCCGGTCGACTGGAGCGCATCCAGGTTATTGAGGCGGCTTGAGCAATTGGGATGCCACCTCGCACTGGTTACTTGGTCTCCGCATCGGCTGCAGATGGTGCCAAGACCAAGTAGTTGATGCGCAGTGTTCCTAGGCGCCATGTTGATTACTCAGCTCGAAGAGTGGCTCCCCATTCGGGTGCCGGTAACTGGCTGCGATGTCGGCGAGTTCCGCCATCGCGACCCAGCTGAAATTGAGAGCATCCTGATGCCCGTTGTAACCAAGTGGGAATGTGGCTCGGCCTCGGGGCCATGCAACGTCAAAGCCGGTCGGCCCCTTCTCGATCGTGCACCCGGAGCGAGCCGGTTGGGCTGGATCCTAGGCAGCGAGGTCCGCAGCCGGAGTACGTGGCCCAGTTCCATGATCATGAATCTTCGGGCAGCCCCGGCACTGGAGAACGTACACTCGGGCATGCCGATAGTCGGGCGGAATCACCGATTCGTAGACGAACTGGGTCTGGCGATAAGCGATGGCTCGTCCGACTCGGAGGTCGCCGACCCGCAGTACATCGGCCTCCGACGGTGTACGGCGGTCCCAGCCAAGCTCGCTGAGTACGGCATCGACCGTAACGTGATCAACTTCCTCGTCGTCGGCAGGCGGAGTCTCGATCGCGGGCGGGTCCGTGACACGCCCCCGCGGCCGTTCAGGCTCCTCGGCGATCGCGGGTAATCCAAGATCAAAAAGTGGCTCCCCGTTCGGGTGCTGGTAACTTTCCATGATCGCGGCGGGCTCGGCGTCGATCACCCAGCTGAAGATCACTGCATCCGATCTGTCGTAGAAGGTGGCTTCGCCGTCAGACCAACTCAGGCGGTGGCCGGTCGGCCCATCCTCGAGCTCGCTGCCGGCCGCGAGCTCCTTCATCAGCGACCGGCTCCATTCGTGTGTAGAACCTAGAGGATTTGCAGAGATCCATGATCATGTAGCGCCGGGCGTCGCGCGCCGAGCTGAAGACCGCAGCCGTCGAGCGCCGCCCTCGATCGGTGGTCTCGAACGTGAAGAGGTCATGACGGACCGCGAGTATCCGGGTCACCTCGAGATCGCCGACTTCGAGAATGGTCTCCGCATCGCCGGGCCAATGGTTCAGGCTGAGGCCACGGACCAACTCCTCGATCAGCCGCATGTCGGCCGAGAAGTCTTCGTCCTGGCTTTGGTGATCAGAAATTGACATCTGCGCCTACTCGGAGGGGCCGTTGCTCCAACCTCGATACGGCTCTCCATGATGCAGCACCGTGCCACCGCCGGGTCGTGGCCAGTCGCGAGGCCAGTGACTGTTATCGGTCAGTTCGATGATCCCCTGCTTTTCAACTTCTCGACAGTCAGGGCCTGACCAGCGCCATCGAGAATCCGGACCTGCATACCGCCGCCGCGCTGACCGAATGCCGGTGCCACCTCGGAGACCTCGATCCTGAAGTTGGCAGGCAGGTCGCCAGTTAGCCGCATCGTGAGGTACGGCTGCCCGAGGCTGCCGGGCGGCAGAGCACGCTCCTCGAAGGTGGAATTAGGCATCGATAGATAGCTGCCACTCTCGCCGCCGAAGCGATCGAGCTCGTCGCCGTAGTGACGCTTGGAACTCCTGGACGCTCGTGAAGTCGAGGCGGCGACCTGGAACGGCGCCGTCATTTCCTGGATAGCGGAGATGGTTGTTCTCATCGACGTAGCGGGCCTCCCAGTCCTCACGGCCGTACGGGTGACCGGCTGCGTCACGGCCGAACGGTGCATCCGGATCGGTGACAAGGCGTTGGACGTCCGGCGGGAGATCCTCGATTCTGGGCGGCAGGTACGCGTCAGCCAGCCTGCCGTGGTGCGCCATCGGCTGGCCGTAGTCCGGATCAATGGGATTGCCGCGGATGTCATCCGGGCGGGTGAAATCCGGACCATGGTCGGCATCTGAGAGCACCGGATCGCCTTGACTCGGATCCCATTCCGTGCCGGGTCCATGATCGGAGCCCCCTATTGGGCCGTGGGGGGGTCCATCGGTGGGGCCGTCGGCCCCACCTCCACCGCCGGTGGTCGGTGTGTCAGGACCGGAGTCGCCTGGCATATGGGTGCCGCCTGAACCACCAGCGTGCGCGCCATCTCCGATGGAGCCACTGCCGCCGATGTGCCCACCGTCGCCGACATGGGTGGTCGCGCCACCGCCCGAACCCACCAGAACTGGCTCACGCACCGGAACGGTTGCCGTGGTGTCCACCGTACGGACCGGCACATCTGCGGTATTGCCCGTGTTCGGCGTATCGAGCGTCATATCGCCCTTGCCGACAGCCGGCACCTCGACCTTCGGTGCCTCGACATTCGCCAGTTCCGGGATGTCGATCTTGCCGCCGGTATCCAACTGGCCAAGATCAAGCTTGGACAAGTCGATCGACTTCACCAGATCGGCAATCGCCGGCATGGCAATCCTCGCGCCTGCGGTGCCGACCTTGATCAAGGCGGAGGCGGGATCGACCACATCGATGATCTTGGCCGCGGTCCGGATCGCGGCGGCAGCAGTGCTCGCGCTGGTCCGCACCGGGGCTGTGGCGGCGCCGGCTGGGATGATGATCGAGGCGACATTGAACGTTGCCTCGCCAGCGGCTGCGGCAGGATCGTCTTTCCACTTGTCCCATGCGATGAGTCCCTTGCCGGCGTTGACGACTGTCATTTGGCAGTCGCGCAGGAACGTGCCTGCCGGCCCAGGCATGCTGGCGACCAAGGCATGGTGAGCGGGCTGGTTACGGCAAGACCTACGGCGAGCTTGCCGAGATTGCTCCACGCAGCCCCGTAGGTGTCACCGTCGAACCATTCCCCGGTCTGGGGGTTGTAGCCCAACGTGAGAGAGCCGAGCCCCTCCACGGTGCCCCAGATACCGCCAACGATCACGCCATCCCAGACGAAGTGTCCGACGGCGCCGGCCGCCTTCTCCCCACAGGACTCGGAACGCTCTACCGTCTTGCCCCATGGTGTTTCGGCGCCATCGGGGATTTCGGTGACACCGTAGCCGTTCGGGTTGCCCTCCGTGGCGGCCTCGATGTGCGGGAAGCCGATGATGTCGTAGATGGCGTTGGCACATTTGCGCTCCGCTGCCCACAGCAGCACCATCTGGGCATTGACTCGCCGGATCAGGTCATTGTTCGCGTCCACCGAGTCCTGATCCTCGTGCCAGTCCACTGTGGTCTTGATAGCTCCGGCACGGCTATACGTGGTCTTCTCCACCCCGCCGGCGATGGAGGCCACGAAGTCGTACGCCTCGGCTTTGATCTTGGCCAGCTCAGCTTTGATCGGTTCTACCTCGGCCGCGTACGTCTTGAGCGCGCTACTGACCTGATCAACATTGCTGCCGAACGTTTCGGCGTTGGTCTTGACCGGATCCATGACGCCGAAGAGCGTCCCGGCCTCGGGTGCCTCGTAATGATGCGCGAGCCGTTGCCAGCTGCTGACGACGACGCCACCTTGATCACTTACGTCGTCGCCGATGGTCTTGATCTCGCCCGCGGCGATATCGACCATGTCGGGGCGCAGGTTGTCACCCGGAATGGCACCGGGATCGATGGGACTCGGCATCAGTAGGGTCCTCCCATCCTTCGCGGTGGGTCGCGCGCACGGATTCGCCGATGTCGCGGCGTTCCTCTGGTAGGTCTGGACCATCTCCAGGTCACCGTCGATGTAGGCCTTGGTGGCTTGGTAGGCACCGGTGATTGCTGCACCTACCCGAGTGTTGATCGCCTTCAGGCCGACGACTGGTTCTCGAAGAAGCTCTGCAATGCGGGAACGATGGCGCCGCTGCCGCCGGTCCCCGTGGCGGCGAACTCCACCCAACCTTGGAGCGGTTTCAGGATGGTGTCGAACTTCTCTGCGTCGCTCTGCGTCGCGTTCAGTACTGTCTCCACACCTTTGGGGTCGATCCGATATCCGGTCATCGTCGTCTCCCCGCCGGCTCAGCCGATGTTGTCCACTGCTGTCTTGGCACGTTGCAGCGACTGCGCTGCGGTCTCGTCGTTGCTTCCCAGCGATGACCGCAGCACCTGGATGATGCCGCGTACCTCGTCGGCGACGTTGTGCCAGCGTTGCTCCTTCGTGGCGTACTCTTCCGACGCTCCGTCGGCCTGGTAATCCGACATCGCGAGCTGCACATCGCGATCACGCTGGTTGATCAAGGACTCCAGGTGACCGGCAACGGCATTGAAATGATCTTGGGCGGCCTGTGAGGCGGGGATGTCGAAATCCCGGCGATCCGCGACGTTTCCAGCAGGCATGATCTTTCCCTCGTCCTCTCTCAGCGGGCTCCGGAGAACCGGGCGGACTCGAAATTGGCGCCGGCCTGTGCGGTAGTGGTCTCGTCGACCATCTGCTGTTCACCGGTGACGAATGCGGTGTTCTGGCCCTGAATGCCGCCGAGCACGGCGGCGAGCGCAGAGTTCAGCTCGTTGGCGATTTGATCGGTCTCACCCTTGAACCTGTCGAACGCGGCCCGACCGGCCCCGTTGAACTTGCCCTGGATCGGCTCGGCCGCAGCGAACAGCTGCTTGACCAGGCTTCCCAGATCCTCGTTGGCCGAAGACGTTTGCTTGGTCAGGACCGTGAGGGTCTCGGCTCCCATCGCGAACTTCATCATTGCTCCTCTCCCCCGAAAAGGGCGAAGATAACGGCTGGATCACGGACGCCATCTAACGTAATGCCAGCCGGGGTCAGATTTTGGTTGATTGAGCAGGCGGGTTCACGAGCCGGATCGATTTCTGGATGTCGAGCGACCAGATTCGTGTGAGGCCCTGCCCCGGCTGCATACGGTCTGCGCACGTTGCAACCGTGCAGAGCGTCGGCTAATCACGTGCATGTAGGTTGCCGCATCTGAGCGTGGATGTGGGGATGAGGTTTCGTTTGCAGGCGTAACGGCGGGATAACGGGGAATCGCTGCGCGTTGGCCCCTGGGGGTGCAGACTCATGGACTGAAATCAGTCCGTCTGGGCTGTCCGTGACTGTGAAGGTCCTCACCACTCGGAGGTTCACATGCCCGGAGCGCTCGTCGGCGTCGCGAGCTGCGCACGCTGCGGCAGCCTGCAGAACTCGACTGGCGCATTGTGCCGGTCGTGCGGGACGGTGCTCACGCCTGCCGCGCAGGGCAGTGTGCTTGGCACCTACACACCGCTGCTGGCCGGTGTGGCGCGCTCGAGTGCCGTACGCGGCTATCTGGCCGGACTGATCGACATGGTTCCACTGGCGGTGGCAGCGGTGGCCGCTGGCGCCCAAGTCGCCTCTGGCGCGTTCCCAACAGCGGCCTGGATTGGCTTGCTGGTCGCCGTTTTGGTCGCGGGACAGCTGCTGCTGTTCTTCCGCCGCGGGCGCACTCTCGGGCGGCTCGTCCTCGACCTTCGGACCGTGGACGACTTGACCGGAAATCCTGTTGGTGTTCGAAAGATCATCGCGCGTTTCACCACCTCGAATTGGGTTCGGCGTACGGTGACCGCTGATCTACGCCGCGGTCGGGACCCACTCACTCCTGCTCTGCCGCCGCTGCCCGGATCAGCCCTCGCTGAGGGCTCGCAGCTGGACGCCGCCGTCTTCACTGCGCCTCGCCGCAGTACTGCGGCGATGGCGCGGTCCGATGCCGTTGTGATCGTTTTCGACACCGGTCGCCGGCAGGTGATCAGCACCTCACTGCTGATCGGCCGTAGCCCGGAAGGCGTTCGCGGCTCCGAGCATCGAGGCTCTCCCCGTACGGAGGGCGAGCAGCCGATGCTTGCGCTAGCCGATCTGTCGCGAACGCTGTCCAAGACTCACGCCCTGCTGGAGTGGTCGGGTTCGGTGCTGTGGGTGACAGACCTGCATTCGGCCAACGGTTCGGTGCTCATCAGCCCCGACGGTGAGAGTCGCCCCTCTGGTCCCCGGCATCCGCGGCGCAGCCGCCATCGGTTGGACGGTCAAATGTGGGAGTCGCTCTTTTACGGTGCACGCGGTTCCGCAGCGGGCAGCCTCATGAGAGAGCTGTCCGTGGCTGGGGTTCGGCACCCGCTGCTCGACTTCGGCGGAACCATCGATGTCCGACGGCGGCGGCGCCCAGACGGCGTACGTGGCAACCGAAAGCCGGTCTCAGGTGATCTTCCTCAACGCAGGCCGAATCAGCTTGCTGGCGCAAGCACAGGAGGACGGCCGCCGAGTGGTGCTGGTTACCGATGAGTTGTCCTGTCTGACGCCGGCGTTCGCCGACGTGTGGCGCGAGGCCGGCGCTGCCTGGGTGGTACGCAGTCCGAACGGGCTGCGCGAGGGCTTCAGCGGCCGCCGATTGTCCGAGATCGGTGAAGTCTTCACGGCGTCTGGAATCCGCAGCATCGATGATGTTGATCTTGCTTTTCTGAGACCGTCAGCCGCGACTGCGGTGCAGATCATTGCGGTGATCTCGTTGCGGCACATGGCACGCTCCACAACGATCCTGGGTGGTCCCATGGCCGGCATCGCCAAGATCGCCGGCGAAACCGAGCCGCGCGTCTGGGGAGCGCATGAGCCTGCGGGAAACCTTTGGAATCGCACGGATCTGACGAACTTCGCCCAGTCGCAGATGCCCGGCCCGGTGCTCCTGATTGGTATAGGAACGGCCTCTCGATCGATGCTGACCGTGCAGCGGACGAGTTCTGGGGTCGAGGAGATCACGGAGTCGCATCTCAGTCTCGGGGTACCGAGCACGGTGGCGTTCGAAGACCTTCGGCATCGCATGCTGTCGTACTTGGGCGAGCTTGCCGAGAACTCGATGCCACTCGTTGGGTTGATCATGGCCCGGCCAGGTCGAGGCGACCTCCTCATTCCCGCGCTCTTGCAGCATCCGCCCACGCCGATGGCGCTGCTGGTCGGGCCTCCTGGAGTGCGTGCGCTGGACATCTCCGTTGATCAGATGCGGCGGCAATTCGGCGCAGTGAGCGTCGGCCGGCCTCGGATCCCGGGCCTGCTCTTCTCGCTTGGGAGCCTCGGCGAGCCGACCTGGCCGTTGCTCGATGCGATCTTGAATGCCATCGGCGGCGATCGGGTGAACGAGATCTTGGGACTGTCTCGGCGGTACACCGACCAGGCGGCTGATCGTGTCGACTAATCGCGACACCATCTTGCTGGAGACCGTCGAGACTCATCGCGGACGGTTGTTATCGGCGTTCCTCTACGGCGAGCTCGCTGAGCGCCGACTGGGGCAGGACAATCTCAAGCGGCTGCTCGGCTCGGTCGTACTGGCGGCTGTGATCTGCACCGGCTGCGTTGGCTTTGCGCTGGTTACGTCGCTGATCTCGTCGCAGGCGGCCCGGCAGGCGGAGCAACGCGCCGGTGGCGCGTCGACGCCCGGCATCAGTGATCAGCCGTACGCGGCCGACTACTTCGACCGCAGCAGCAACCGTGGTTGGGGCGCGGCTGAGGTCGGCGGCCGCTGGACGATCCGAGGGAGCTGGTCGGACTACGCCGTGCGCCGCGGAGCAGGCGTGATGGAAGTGCCGCCTGCGGAGTCCGCGGAGCGTTCCTGAACCGTGCCAGCCGGGAGACCGCTGACCTCAGCGCCACCGTACAGCTGAGCAGACTGGGCTCAACCGCGCTCGTGATTGGCCGGAAGGTCAAGGCCGACGACTATCGCGCGGTGATCAAACTCAGCACGCGGTGGGGCTCTGTCGGTGACCCTCGTTTCACGGCAAGCCGGTGAGACGGTGCCGCTCTCGAACACAGTCAGCCTGATCGGCAGGTATCCGAGGGGCGAGGAGATCAAGATCAAGATGCAGGTCTTCGGCGTGAATCCGACCATCATCAGAGCCAAGGTGTGGCGCGCCGCCGAGGTGGAGCCCCAGGCGTGGTCGTGGCGGCGCAGGACGGATTCGACCGGCTGCAGCGCAGTGGGGTGGTCGGGATCGCAGCGTCGCGTCCCAGTGGTGCTCTCGATCCCGCTTCGCCTGTCGGTGTTGGATTTCGTCACACGCCCGGTGATCGGCTAGCGATGGCGGACATTCACGCGGCTGACGGTGATCGGATCGGCTCGTAAGGCCGATCTTGTGGTACCGAACGATGAGGCGGTGAGCGGCTTGATGCCGCGGCTCATGGAACTGCTTGATGAGCCGGCGGGCTCGGTCGTACGACCGCTGACCCTGGTGCGCCCAACGGGCGAGCAGCTCGATGTGGGCCTGACGATCGCCGACCAGCAGGTCTCAGACGGCGAATTGCTCCGGTTGGTACGGTCCGACGACGCGCCGCCACCCCCGGAAGTGGCCGACGTCACCGATGTGCTTGGCGATTCGATGCGGGATCGGGCCGGGCTATGGTCGACGATCGGCCCGCGAGCTCACCGGTGCAATTGCGGTTGGCGTGCTCAGCTGGGCTGTTGCGGCTCAGCTGAACGCCGGTCCTGTCCCGCGCGTCATCGCTGTTCTCGCTTATCGGTGACGGCCGCAGTCGTCGGTCGGGTCTCGATGCGCTGGATCTGCGTGGCCCTCTCCGCAGCGGCCCTGGGAGTTGCCGCGGCAGCCGTCTGGGGATTTTCAGCGCGACGCTGGGGCTGGCGCCATCGCTGCGGCTTTCGGCGGCCATTCTCGGCTTCGCTGCTCTGGGCTGGATCTGTCTTGGTCTTGGCTTCGGCCAGGGCTTGCGGTCCCGTTCTGCTTGGTTCGGCAGCCTGGTCGGTGTCCCGGTCTCGGCGTTGCCGCTGATCATGGTGGCACTGGGCTGGCGTGCCGAGGGGGCAGCGGCGATCACGGCTGCCGTGGCGGTTGTGATCTGCGGTGTGCTGCCTCGGTTGGCTCTGGCCGCTTCGGGGCTGACAGGCCTCGATGATCAAGTGGTCGAGGGTCGTCCACGGCGCCGCGACGATGTCTCCCTAACGGTCAACGAGGCGTACCGGCTGTTGAGCTGGGTGACCTTTGCAGTTGCCGTCCCGGTCGCCGTCACTACCGCGTGTTGCTCGCCTCGGATGATCTCTGGACGGTGGGAGTGGGCCTGTCAGTGATCATGGTGACTGCGCTGCGGACTCGCGTTTCCCACTTGCGGTGCAACAGATGGCACTGTGGTTTGCCGTGCTCGCGGGCCTGCTCGGTGGACTGCTCACTCAGCCCCGACTCAGTGGGCTGCTGCTGATCGCGATCTTGGCCGCCATCGTGGTGTTGATCGTGATCATGGTGTTGGCCGGGCCGGCCGCCCATCAGCGCGCGTTCCTGCGACGGGTTGGCAATGCGACGGAGGCACTTGCCGTCATCGCTCTGATTCCCCTGCTGTTGGGGATGTTTGGCGTCTTCAGTGATCTGTTGAAGGCGTTCTAGATCCATGCTCCGGGAAACTCCAGTCGTGATCATCTCCGCCCTGGCGGGCAGTGTCAGCGCAATAGCCGACGAGTTGACTGCCAGTGACGCGCTGCTTCGCTCCCCGTTGGCCCTGTCACGCCGAATCGGGTTCGTCCAGCTCCATGGCGGCAGTGGCGCGTCCGCGACCGCCGGCTATGTGGCGAGCATGCTTGCCCATCGGCGTACCGGGATGGTGCTCGGAGTCAATGCCTCAGCAGGTGAGGCCAACATGCTGTGGCACGCGGGGCTGACCCGCTCCGCAGGCGCCCGGAGGGGACGATCAAGAGCGCCGGCATCATCCCAGTACCGCTGCCGACGCACGGGCCGGACTGCCTGCTACGGGGAGCGGACTGATTGCGCTCGACCTGGCTCGTGATCACCTTGCGGCGAGCGCCGGCACCTGGTTCGAGCAGGTGACGCCGATCGCCCGCTTCTACGATCTGGTGATCACCGACTGGGGCGTGCGCCACCAGCAGGTCGACCTCAGACAGGTGGCCAGAGCCAGCCATGTCGTGTGCTTGGTTGCCCGGGCCGACCGCTACGCGGCCGAGGAGGCAGCCGCTCTGCTGCCTGCGCTCTCAGGAGTCGAAGATCGGCCCGGGGTCGTGCTTGCGCTGGTCGACGTTGGTCGAACGGCGGAAGGTACGCCTCACCTGCTCCGTGATCAGCTTCAGGTGCCGGTCCTGAGCATTCCGTACGAGAAGCTCCGAGCTGTATCGCGACCGGTGGCCAGCCGACGGTTGCCTGCTGCGACCCGGCTCGCCCACACCCGCCTCTGCGCGGCTCTCATGGCGGAGGCAGTGAAGCCTGCATACCGGCGACTGGTCATACCAACACCCGAGGAGAGCCACTCGGCTGCAGCAGCGGGAGATGAGCGGTCATGACCTTGCGGCTCGTCCATCGCCCCACCCGAATCACGCGTCCGATCAGGCCCGATACAGCCGAAACCATCGCCGCGCCGCCGACGATCACCGATGGCCATGTCAGCGGTATGCCGATCCAGAGCTTCTTGCCGGTGATCGGCGCGCTGTCGTCAGTGATCATGATCGTCGTGTTGCGCAACAACAACCCGGTCTTTCTGGTTGTCGGCGGCGTCCTGCTGGTGGTGGCGTTGATCGGCGGCTTGGCGATGGCGCTGAGCCATCGCGGCTCGGCGGTCCGTACCCGGCGTACCCAACGTGAGCACTATCTGGATTTCCTGGAGAAGCTGCGGGCCCGGATGCGGGCCAAGGGCCGGGCGGTACGCGCGGCCGCGGCTCTGCTGGATCCAGAGCCTCCCGCGTTTTTCGGGCTGGTCCGCGATCCTGCCCGGCTGTGGGAGCGGCGTCGGCATCATGTCGACTTCTGCAAGGTACGCGTTGGCGTCGGGGACCGCGCCATGTTCTCACTCACCGTTCCTTCCGAACAGAATCCGGTGCAGCCCTATGACCCGATCATGATCAACGAGGCGAACTCGGTGGTCGCCCACTATTGGGTGGTCCGTGGCATGCCGATCACGGTGAATCTGGATGGCGCCGGTCAGGTCGCGATTGTCGGGGATCGGAAAAGTGTGTTGTGTGCTGCCCGCTCGATGATCGTGCAGCTTGCTGCGCTGCATGCGCCGGACGACGTACGGATTGCGGCCGCTTTTCCCCGCGCGGCGGCGGCTGACTGGAGCGGCCTCGACCTGTTGCCGCACGTGGTCGATCCGGAGCTTTACGACGGACCGGTTCCAGCTCGTCGCATTGCCGGATCGGCGGCGGGTTTGATCAAGGTGTTGGGTCAGGATTTGGCTGATCGGGCGCAATTGGTTGCGAGCGCCAGGCGTAGCGGGTTCCAGTTCGCCGGGAGTGAACAACTCCCGGCTTGTGATCTTCCTCGACGACTACGGTCGTGTGGCCTCGACGCTGCCGGTGCCTGATGCCGAGCTCACCCTTCGTGATCTCTCGGTGACTACAGTCCATCTGCTCAGCGATCGGCTGCACGAGCCATCCGATGTCACGGTACGGATCATGATCAACGGATCCGAAGCGCAGATCACTGACGCTCGGCTGGAAGAAGATGATCATGCCGTGGTGGTGCAGCGTCGCCACTCTCGATCAGACTCCGGTCACGCTCTTCGAATCCATCGCGCGGATGCTTACTCCGCTTCGGCTGAGTGTGTCGCGGCAAGACGAGGTCAGCACCGCCCGGGACATCGGGATTACCGAGCTACTCGGCATCACCGACTCGCCATGATCAATCCGGACACGGTATGGCAGCCTCGATCACCGCGGGACTTCCTCCGGGTGCCGATCGGGCTGGATGACTTCGGCGCGCCGATTCTCCTTGATCTGAAGGAGTCTGCCCAGCTGGGCATGGGTCCGCACGGCATCTGCATCGGTGCAACGGGCTCGGGCAAGAGCGAGATGCTGCGTACCTTGATCACCGCACTGGCGCTGTCGCATCCGCCTGAGGATCTCAGTATGGTGCTGGTCGACTACAAGGGCGGTGCGGCGTTTGCGCCGTTCGGCGGCCTGCCGCATGTGGCGGGCATTATCGACAACCTTGCCGACGATCCGCAGCTGACCGAACGCGCCCGATCCAGCATCAATGGCGAGGTGGTACGTCGGCAGGAGTTGCTCCGCGACGCCGGCTCGGTTCCGTCGATCAGCCACTACCGCGAGCTGCGCATCCAGCGCCCGGATCTCCCGCCATTGCCACATCTGCTGATCGTGATCGACGAGTTCGGTGAGCTGCTGACCGCCGAGCCCGACTTCGTCGATCTCTTGATCACCATCGGTCGGATCGGTCGGTCCATTGGTGTCCATCTGCTGTTGTCGAGTCAGCGCATCGAGTCCGGCAAGCTGCGTGGCCTGGACAGCTACCTGTCGTATCGGATCGGCCTGCGCACCTTCTCCGAGTCGGAGAGCTCCGTTGTGCTTGACACCCCTGATGCGTTCCATCTACCAGCCATTCCCGGCTACGGCTATCTCAAGGTGGACACCTCGGTCTATCGCCGCTTCCGCTCCGGCTACGTCTCTGGGCCGGTGGCCGGCGCGGTGGCACCGGTGCTGGACGCAGACTCCGGCCGGCCGCAACCGCTGCTGCTGCCCACCTTCAATGGTCTGGCCAAGCCGGAGCGTCGCTGATGATCAGGAGCAGGAGCTGACCCGACCGGAGATTGGCCGGCCGCTGGTGGCCGAGTGCGTCGACCGGCTCAGGCTCGCGAGCCGGCAGGTGCAGCCGGTATGGCTGCCGCCATTGCCCTCACGGCTCGCGCTTATCCCGCGTACTCTCCGACGACGAGCCGCGGGACGGACGGTGCGCTGCTGGTCCCCATGGGGCTGCTCGACAACCCAGCAAAGCAGCGGCAGCAGCCTTGGCTGCTCGACTTGAACAAGGGCGGCGGCCACATCGCGGTGCTGGGCGCACCCCAGTCCGGCCGCAGCACCTTCCTGCGCACCATGGCAGCCTCGGTGGCGCTGACCCATACCCCGCGTCAGCTGAGCATGTACGGCATGGACCTGAGTGGCGGCGGGCTGCTGCGGATCGAAGGCTTTCCGCACGTCGGCGGTGTGGCAACCCGCTCCCATCGCGACCGTCTGCTGCGGCTGCTGGAGGAGCTGCTCGGCATGCTGGCGACTCGGGAGCGGGTGTTCCGCGAGCACGGCATCGACTCGCTCGCATCCCTTCGGGCCGCGCACGCTGCCGGGCGGATTCCCGAGCTGGTCTCGGCCGACGTCATCTTGCTGGTCGACGGCTTCGCCCAGCTGCGTACCGATTTCGAGGAGCTCGAGGACAGCCTGGTCACGTTGCTGCAGCGCGGTGGCAGCTTCGGCATCCACGTCGTCTTGGCCATGACGCGCTGGAACGAGCTGCGGATGGCCCAGCAGCCGCTGATCGGCACCCGGCTGGAGCTCAGGCTGAACGATCCCGCCGACTCGCTGATCGGGCGCAAGCTGTCGGCGACCATCCGGGCCGATCAGCCGGGGCGGCTGCTGACCGAGGAGAGCCTGTTCGCCCAGGTCGCGCTGCCAGTGCTGGACGATACCGAGGACGAGTCGATGGGGGAGGCGATCGAGACCCTCGCGGCGCGTACGTCCGCAAGCTGGCAAGGACCTGCCGCGGCGCCGATCCGGCTGCTGCCGACCGACTTCTCCCCGAGGAACTGCCCGATGCCTTGGACGAACCCGAGCTGCTGCCCTTCGGGCTGCGCCAGGACACCATGGAGCCGGCCTTCTTGGAGCTGGGCGTACGCGACCAGCATCTGATGGCCTTCGGCGACACCCGATCGGGCAAGACCACGTTGCTGCGCGGCATTGTTCGCAGTCTGCTGGAGCGGTTCGAGCCCGGACGAGCTGGTGCTCGCGGTCATGGACATCCGTGGCGACATCGTGCGGGAGATTCCCGAGCCGTACCTGGGCGGGCATGCCACGACGGCGGCGGAGGCGCGCTCCCTGTCGGCGGCAATCGCTGCCGAGCTGCAGAAGCGGACCGTCGACCCGGCTGCCAAGCTGGCTGGGCCGCGGATCGTGGTGATCGCCGACGACTACGACATCTTGGCCTCGGGCGGCACCGAGCCGCTGAAGCCGCTGCTCCCGTACCTGCCGTCGGCTCGGGATCTCCGGCTGCACGTGCTGCTGACCCGCCCGGTCGCCGGCTCGTCGCGAGCGATGTACGACGTGGCGCTGCAAACCCTCCGCGACACCGGCGGCAGCTCGCTGATCCTCTCCGGCGAGCGCAGTGAGGGCCAGATCCTGCCGCAGGTCTACGCCGAGCAGATGGTGCCCGGCCGGGGCCGCTTCGTACGCCGCGGCGAGCGTCCGCGCATCGTCCAGGTGGCCAACTTCGAAAGCGGTCGACATGCCGCGTGAGCTGTATCTGGTCACACCTGCTCCGGTGAGCATCGAGTCCCTGGTTGCTGCTGCGGCCGTCGTCGATGATCAGCTGGGGGTGCGGGCGCTCTATGGCGGCGCGGCGCTGCAGCTTGTCGGACGATGCCGAAGTCGCTGTGCTGACCATCGAAAACTCGCGGCTGTTGCAGGACCCACTCGACGCCAGCCTGGTGACGACTGGTCTCGAGTGTCGGCGCTGCCGAGGTTTGGTGGACCGAGGCCGTCACGCCGTGGGGATCTGATGGCGAGGCCGGGGTTGAGGTGGCGGCCGGGATCGCTCGCGTACTCGGCGGCCAGCTGCGGGTCGAGGACGGAACATGACCAGCGTTGCACCGACACTGCGGCGGACCACGACGGTGCAGGTCGCCGGGACGGCGGGCGGTGTCGGCACGACGACGGTGGCCGCGCTGCTCTTCGCCGCGCTCAGCCAGGACGTGCTCGGGGCGCCGCAACTCCACGACCATGCGGCAGGCGAGCTCGGCCTGCGGCTGCCCGAGGGCGACGACGTACGACTGGTGAATCCCGGTCTTGGCGCTGCACGACTCTGGAGCCCACGCTGCGCCGCGTGGAGCGGCTCGCCGATCCGCACACTGTGTTGGTGCTGGTGACCGCGGCAACGCCCGCTGGCTGTGCGGCAGCCGAGCGGGTGCTGGATGAGGTCGTTCTCTGTCACGGTGCCAGTCAGCTGCGCCGGGTGCTGGTCGCGGCGGTCGGGGTTTTCGGTCGGCACCGGATCGGCGCCCAGCTGCGTGCCCTGGGAGATCGGGTGGGCACGCGCAGCGTGATCTTGCTGCCGCAGGACCTGTCACTGGCGGCGGGTGGCCGGATTCCACTGGTCCGGCTGGCCACGCACACCGTACGTGCCCAGTTGCAACTCGCATCGGTCCTGCGAGAGCGGCTGCGCTCTCCAAGCTGACCGAATCTGTGTCGAAACTCCGCATCGGTCGGAATTTGACCTGGAGCTGATCATCACCCGCCGTCACGATCTGGCAGCAGCTTGACTGCGTAGTCGGGCACGTAGCTGAAATTCTCCCGAGGCGGTCTTTGGTAGTCCGAGGTCGCGATGAGCCGCTGAGGGAGTTCCACATCAGGGGCAGGTACCTCGGCGTAGGGGATGGTCGACAGCAGATGCGCGATCATGTTCAGCCGCGCGTGCTTCTTGATGTCGGACTCCACCACAAACCATGGGCTGGTCGGGGTGTCGGTGTGGAGCATCATCTCGTCCTTGGCGCGGGAGTAGTCCTCCCAACGGTTGATCGACTCCAGATCCATCGGGCTGAGCTTCCAGCGGCGTACCGGGTCACGATGCCGGGACTTGAAGCGGCGCAGCTGCTCGCTGTCGGAGACCGAGAACCAGTATTTGCGCAGCATGATGCCGTCGTCGATCAGCATCTGCTCGAAGATCGGCGTCTGCTGCAGGAAGCGGTCGTACTCCTTCGGCGTACAGAAGCCCATCACCTTCTCGACGCCGGCGCGGTTGTACCAGGAGCGGTCGAAGAGCACGATCTCGCCCTTGGCTCGGCAGGTGGGCGATGTAGCGCTGGTAGTACCACTGGCCGCGCTCCCGCTCGGTCGGGCGTCGGCAGCGCGACGATCCGGGCGATGCGCGGGCTCAGATATTCGGTGATCCGCTTGATCGCTCCACCCTTGCCAGCGGCGTCGCGGCCCTCGAAGATCACCAGGATGCGAGCTCCGGTTTGGCGCGTCCATTCCTGAAGCTTGACCAGCTCCGTCTGCAGCCGGAAGATCTCGGCTTCGTACAGCTCGTTGGAGATCTTTGGCCGCTTCTTCTGCTTCTTCGGCATGCGCCGACACTAACGCCGGTCCGCTCTGGGCGAACAGAAAAATCCCATTGGGGAATGTCAGTGGCTAGTCATAGCGTTGTCGGGTCTGATCGGCGTCGATGCATCTTCGGCGCCAGCGGTAGCGATGATTTCGGTCGCCGCCGTGAGTCTGACCTTGTGTACGGCACCTGATGCACAGTAGGCGCAACCGCGCATACCGAACGGCGCAGTCCGAACGGACAGCGCCGATGACAGTAAGGATGGGTCTGGTGTCCACCAGAAGCAGCCACGAGGCGGCCAATCTTTCCGGCAAGGCCATTGGCAGGACGCCTCGGATCCGCGCTGTCAGCGCGAGACCGGCAGGTTATCGGGATATTGCTGGTCGCAGCATTTGTCGTGATCCTCAACGAGACCATCATGAGCGTGGCGTTGCCGCGATTGATGGTCGATCTCGACCTCACAGCGCGCACGGTGCAATGGCTGACGACCGCGTTCATGCTGACCATGGCAGTGGTCATTCCGACGACGGGCTTCCTGCTGCAGCGGATCTCCACCCGGACGGTCTTCATCTTGGCGATGAGTCTTTTCTCTGCCGGGACGTTGCTCGCAGCGATCTCGCCCGGTTTCTGGCTGCTGCTGCCTGCTCGGATCGTTCAGGCCTCAGGCACGGCGGTGATGATCCCGCTGCTGATGACGACTGTGCTGACGCTGGTTCCGGTGGAGCGTCGCGGCGTGGTGATGGGAAACATCAGCATTGCGATCTCGGTCGCACCGGCCATTGGTCCGACGCTGTCAGGGCTGGTTCTGCAGTTCCTGTCGTGGCGGTTCATGTTCGTCCTCGTGCTGCCGATCGCGCTGGCGTCTCTCGCGTACGGCGCACGCAAGCTGGTGAACATCGGACAGCCGGGCCATCAGAGGCTTGATCTGCCCTCGGTGTTGCTTTCCATCCCCGCGTTCGGCGGTGTGGTCTACGGGCTGAGCCAGCTGGGTCGGGGCGCATCAGGACCGGCTGTTGCACTCGGATTCATCGGATTCGGGCTGCTCTGCCTGTTGATCTTCGGCTGGCGGCAGCGGCGACTGGCCCGCAACGGCGACAGCCCGCTGCTGGATCTACGCGCCTTCACCTACCGCCAGTTCAGCCTGAGCCTTGCGCTGCTATGTCTGGCAATGCTGGCGCTGTTCGGCATGGTGATCTTGCTGCCGATCTATCTGCAGACGGTTCGTGGCATCGGAGCGCTTGCCACTGGGCTGATGCTGCTACCGGGCGGGCTGCTCATGGGCCTGGCCGGACCGACCGTCGGCAGGATCATTGACCGGTACGGGCCGCGGGTGCTGACGATTCCCGGCGCCGCTCTGCTGACCTTCACGCTGTGGCAGTTCAGTAACCTGAACGCCACGACGCCCATCTGGGTGCTCGTCGGCTTGCACATGGTGCTCATGCTGGGACTCGCGTGCCTGTTCACCCCCTGCTTCACGGCCGGGTTGAACCCGCTGCCGCCGTACCTCTACTCACACGGCAGCGCCATCTTGGCCACGCTCCAGCAGGTGGCAGGTGCCGCAGGAGTTGCGCTGCTGGTGGCGATCATGGCTGGCAAGACGACCGTATTGAGCGGAGCGGGGCTGCCGCAGCTGGCTGCGCTGAACGGCGGTATTCAGACCGCGTTCAGTGTCGCCGCAATGATCAGCATCGCGGCGCTGGTATTGGCCTTCTTCATTCGGAACACCAAGCCGCCGATGGAAGAGGAGTCGAGGGCGTACAGCTGGCTCGGCGAGGAGCCGCTCTCGAGGAGCCGAGCTTCGGAGGAATGCCGCGAACGAGCGCCTGATCGAGCGGAGCCGTCAGACCGGACGAGCGGACGGCACAACTCAGCGCACGAGCTTGATGTTGAACTCCGGGCGGCCGATCTGAGCAAACATCCGTACCCACAGCGGCAGGTACATCTCGAGACCGCGGGCCGCGGTGAGATCGCCCAGATCAAACACGTCGGTCCAGCCCAGATCGGCAGCGAGTGAGGCCGCAGTCTGCCGCGCGGTGGCATCGTTGCCCGCCACAAAGATCGTCGTGTCACTGGAGCCGGTTCGGGTCCACCATGATCTGGTTGGCCATCGTGTTGAACATCTTCACCAGCCGGGCCTCCGGCAGCTCTCGCTGGAGCTGCTCGGCAAGCGAGTCGGTGTTGCTGACGAAGAGTGAGGGTGGAAAGCCCTGCGAGAAATCGAGCGCGTTAGAGGTATCGATCACCACCTTGCCGTTGAGTGCGTCACCCACGGCCCGGAGTGCGGCCAGTGAACCTTGGCCATTTGTCGCGTTGATGAACACATCCCCGTCAAGATCCTGGTACGCCGCGAGGGGCAGGTCGAGTCCGGCCCACTCCTCCCGCTGCCGGGTCTGCTCGGGGTCCCGCGTCGCGATGACGACCTCATGACCGGCAGCGGAGCAAGGCCTTGCCCAGTGCCCGCCCGACCGGACCCGTTCCCAGAATGGCAATCTGCATGGATACATCATTGGACTTGCCAACACGTCGGCGGGCTTCGCGCAGCTCCGAAAGTCAAGGGGCGACAGATGACCAAGATCGCGGTGGTAACTGGGGCAGGCAGTGGAATCGGCGCGGCGGCAGCGACCGCGCTCGCGAGTGACGGCTGGACTGTGGTGCTCGCCGGCCGGCGGCGTACGCAGCTGGAGGAGCTGGCGACTGCCCACCCGGACCTGTCTCTCGATCCCGTGCCAACCGACGTGACGGACGAGGCATCGGTACGCAACCTGTTCGAGATAACGGTCGCACGCCATGGCCGAGTCGATCTGCTCTTCAACAACGCCGGCATGGGCGGGCCGGCCAGAGATCTCGATGAGATCCCGCTGGAGGAGTGGCAGGCAGTCGTGAATGTCAATCTGACCGGCGCCTTCCTCTGTACGCGCGAGGCCTTCGGCATCATGCGCCGGCAGCAACCTCAAGGCGGTCGGATCATCAACAACGGCTCGATTTCCGCGCATGCGCCGCGACCCCGATCCATCGCCTATACCGCGACCAAGCACGCCATTACTGGGCTCACCAAGTCGACCGCGCTGGATGGACGCCCGTACGACATCGCCTGCGGCCAGATCGATATCGGCAATGCCGCAACCGACATGACAGCTGAAATTGCTAAAGGGGTCCCGCAGGCCGACGGCAGCCTACGGGCAGAGCCACGGATGCGCGTGGAGGATGTCGCACGGGCAGTCGTGTACATGGCGAGCCTTCCGTTGGACAGCAACGTCGCGACCATGACGGTGATGGCCACCAAGATGCCCTACGTGGGTCGAGGGTAGGGCGAAGATCAACAAGCTCAGGGCACAAGTCCGTCTGCCTGCCGAGCTCGTAGCAGCGCGCGTTAGATTCTCCATTTGTGATCTTCATCAAGCAGTTTGACCAGCTTGGCCGCGACGACATCGATCAGGCCGGTGGCAAGGGAGCGAACCTTGGCGAGTTGACGCGCGCCGGGCTTCCGGTCCCACCCGGCTTCGTGATCGTCACCGGGACCTATCGCGAATACGTCGCCGAACACCAGCTAGCCGACAAGATCGCCGCGCTGGCGGCACCCGGGGCGATCCCGCCGGATACGAATCCGCGTCCGAACAGATCCGAGCCCTCTTCGCCGCGGAGGTCTCTGATGCCGTCCGGGCCGAGATCGCCGATGCGTATACGGCCCTCGGCGAGGACGTGGCGGTCGCGGTCCGCTCGTCGGCGACCGCTGAGGATCTCCCGGAGGCGAGCTTCGCCGGGCAGCAGGACACCTACCTCAATGTCCGTGGTCTCGAGGATCTGCTGGTCGCAGTTCGCGAGTGCTGGGCATCGCTCTGGACCGCACGGGCCATGTCCTACCGGGCCAGGCAGGGCATCGATCCGGCCATGGTCAGTCTGGCTGTCGTGGTCCAACAGATGGTGGAGGCCGCGGCCGCTGGGGTGATGTTCACCGCCAACCCGAGCAATGGGCGCCGAGACGAGGTGGTGATCAGTGCGGCCTGGGGCCTCGGTGAGTCGGTCGTCAGTGGGTCGGTCAACACCGACAACATCGTGGTACGCAAACCGGACGGCACCGTTGTGTCGAGTGAAACCGCTGACAAGGCCGTCATGACTGTCCCCGCCGAGCAGCGTACGCAGGAGCGGCCGGTGCCTGAAGGTCAGCGCCGGCAACCGGTGCTCAGCGAGTCCGATGCCGCAGCGTTGGCCGCGTACGGGACCCGCATCGAGAACCACTACGGAGCACCTCAGGACATCGAGTGGGCACGCGCAAACGGGCAGTTCTTCATCGTGCAGGCGCGGCCGATCACCGCGCTTCCCGAGGTCGAGGCACCCATGCCGACCGATTGGACCGTCCCGGAGCCGACCGCGATGTACGTCCGGGCCAGCATCGTCGAACAACTGCCCGACCCACTGTCGCCGCTGTTCGCGGACATGATCGACGGCGCGGTCACCCGCTCGCTGCAGAGTCTGTTCAATGAACTCCTCGACGAGGAGCTGATCAGGGACGACGACGTTGGGCTGCCCACGATCAACGGTTATGCCTACTACCGCTACAGGCGTTCCGGGATGTGGCGGCTCATGTGGAAGAGTCCGAAGGCCTTTCGGGTGCTACCGAGTAGTCAGGGTCGTTGGCGCAACTACTCCCATCCGCAGTATCGCCGGATCGTCAGCGACTGGACCGCGCGGGATCTTAGCGAGATGAGCACCGATCAGCTCCTCGCCGGCGTGGAGGAGCTGGTGGAGGCGGCCGCCGAGTACTACACCGCGGTGCAGACGATCATCCCGATAGCTGCCACGAGCGAGGTCGTTGTTGACTCGGTTCTACGACGCGGTGGTTCGCGGCAAGGACGATCCGCCCGCTCAGGTGTTCGTGCTCGGATCTGACAGCGAGCCGATCAGGGCGGAGAAGTCCTTCTACGAGCTCGCAACCTGGACTCGCAGTCATCAAGGACTGGCAGAGTCGCTGCTCGGACTGCCGTCGCAGGAATTTCTCGAGCAGGCTGCGGCATCGGATGATCCGGTGTGGCATGAGTGGCACACGCGGTTTCAAGCTCACCTCGGCGCGTACGGGCACACGGTCTACAACCTCGACTTCATGAACCCGGTGCCCGCCGATGATCCGGCGCCGCTGCTGGAGACCTTGCGATTCTTTGTGAGCGGCAAGGGCCTTGATCCCTACGAGCGGCAGCGTCGCCTTGCGGCGCGCCGCGAAGAGGCGTCGGCCGCCGTTCTGGCGCGGCTCGATCCCGTACGCGCCAAAGCCTTCCGCCGGTTGGTGCACTGGGCGCAGAACGTGGCGCCGGTCCGCGAGGATGCGCTCGCCGACGTCGGACTGGCGTGGCCTCAGGTGCGCCGCATGCTGGCCGAAATCGGGCGGCGGCTCCAGCAAGCCGGTGTGATCAACAAACCCGACGACGTGTACTGGTTGCACCGCTCCGAGATCGACGAAGATCTGGGCAGCCTCGCTGATCAAGTGGAGCAGCGCAAGGAGCTATGGCGGGGGCAGCGGCGAGCCACGCCGCCACAGCTGTTGCCTAAAGGCGGCTGGGGCGACATGTGGCGCAACTGGATGCCCGCGGCATCCGAAGAGCAGACCGGCGACGTGATCAAGGGCATCGCCGGAAGTGCTGGAACAATCACGGCTCCGGCTCGAGTGCTGGGCGGACCACAAGATTTCGGGCAGATGCAGCCGGGCGATGTGCTGGTAGCGAGCATCACGACACCCGCGTGGACCTCGCTATTCGCGATGGCCTCGGGCGTGGTCACCGACATTGGGGGACCGCTTAGTCACAGCTCGATTGTGGCGCGGGAGTACGGCATTCCCGCGGTACTGGGTACTGCCGTCGCCACCCGGCGGATTCAGAGCGGTCAGCAGATCAAGGTCGACGGCGACGCTGGGACAGTCACACTGCTCGACGGCCACGAGCCTCAGGAGGTGGAGCAGATCACGAAGAGCTCCTCGCGCCGCAAGATCATCGCCGGCGCGGCGGGCGCGGCCGCCGCCGCGGGACTGGTCGCCTGGCTCACTCGGCGAGGCAGATCGCGTCGCAACGTGGACTAAGCGCTGCACACGGCTCGAGCCTCGGAATGCGGGCTGGGCCAGAGTGCGCCCTCGACAGGCTCAGGGCGCATGCCGACAGGCTCAGGGCGCATAAAGGATATCGACAGGCTCAGGGCACATACGCGAGCTCAGAGCGAGCACAAGCTCAGGCGGAGCTCACGATGTGGCGCCCAATTCGGCGACCTCCAACTCGTCGGCGATGCGCTTGGCAATCTCCAACGAGGCAGTGGCGGCCGGGGACGGCGCATTGAGTACGTGGACTTGGCGCGGTGCTCGCTCGTAGTAGAAGTCGTCGACCAGCTGGCCGTTCCGGCGCAGCGCCTGGGCGCGTACGCCGGCATGGGCCGGTAGCAGGCAGTCATCGGGAAGATCGGGAACGAGCTCTCGGAGGCTCGCCAGGAAGCGCTTTTTGGACATCGATCTTGCCGCTTCGTCCAGCCCGGTCCGCCAGTAGCGCCTTCCCAATCTCCACAGGCCCGGCCAACGGACACTGTCCACGACGTCGCGGGGATTGATCTTCAGCTTGGTGTAGCCCTCACGAGCCAGTGCGAAGATCGCGTTCGGGCCGGCGTGGATCGATCCGTTGATCATTCGGGTGAGGTGCACGCCGAGGAAGGGGAATGAGGGATCCGGCACGGGGTAGATCAGGCCCTTGACCAGGTGCGAAGTCTCCGGTGTCAGCTCGTAGTACTCCCCGCGGAAGGGAATGATCCGTACCTCCGGCTGCAAGCCGGCAAGTCGGGCCAGCCGATCACTGTGCAGCCCGGCGCAGTTGACGAGCTGGTCTCCGCGAAACTCTGCGATCTTGGTGGTGACCGTCACCGCGTCGGGACGCGACGCAATCCCGACGATGCGTTGACCAAAGCGAATCTCCCCGCCTGCCTGCTCGATCTGATTTCGTAGTACATCGCATACCCCGCGAAAATCAACAATGCCCGTCGACTCCACGCGGAGCGCCGCCACGGCGGAGACATGGGGCTCATATTCTCTGGCTTTTTCAGTGCTGATCATCCGGCACGGGACACCGTTTGCCTGGCCGCGACGGTGAAGCTCTTGGAGCGCCGGTACTTGTGCCAATTCGGTCGCTACCACGAGCTTGCCGCAGATCTGGACGAAGACGCCGTGCTCTTCGGCGAAGCGCCGCATCGAGGTGGCACCGGCTGTGCCCAGCTTGGCCTTGAGACTGCCCGGCTTGTAGTACAGGCCTGAGTGAATGACGCCGGAGTTGCGGCCAGTCTGGTGCTGCGCGATGCCCGACTCCTTCTCCAGCACCGTGACCGTGTGCCCGCGCCCGATCAGCTCGGCAGCGGTGGCCAGCCCGACGATTCCTGCGCCGGCGACAATGACGTGACTCCCCATTGGCCTATGTCTACCAGGGCTGGCGGGAAGTCGCTGGGCTTCTGTCACTGTCTGCTCGCGCGGCGACCTTGGAAGCTGCCGTCCGTCCGGCGAAACTCACCCTTAGAGAGTGATGTCCAGCCGAGCCAGCCGCGTAATACTCAGGCGAATCCAACGGAGGTTGCTGTGAACAGTTTCTCTGATTTCTTCTGGCTGCTGGTGTGGGCCTTTGTTCTCGGCTGCTATCTGGTCGTACTGTTCCAGGTCTTCGTCGATCTGTTCCGGGACGGTGATCTCAGCGGCTGGTGGAAAGCGGTGTGGCTCATTTTCTTGATCATTGCACCGTTCTTGAGTGTCTTGATCTACGTGATTGCCCGGGGCAGGGGAATGGCCGAACGTCGTCAGGAGGCCCTTGGGGGAGGACGACGCCGGGAGGAAGATGTGTACGTGCCGCCGCCGATCATGAGCATCCCCAACCCAGCCGAGCAAATCGAGTCCGCTCAAAAGCTGCTCGACAGCGGCGCCATCAGCCAGGCCGAGTTTGATCAGCTGAAGCAGAAGGCGCTCGCGTAATCCTTCAGTGGAGGCATCATGACCACGCCAGAGTATGAGAGAAATCTCGCCAAGCGCAGATCCTCGGCGAGGGCACATCGTGGCACCAGGCGGCGCTTCTCGCGACCGTCGTCTCGGCTTGCTGAGCGGTGGACCACAATCGATGACGTCGATATCTTCTACCGCGAATCTCCCCACCCGCCGGATGCGCCGGTCATGATGCATCTGCACGGTTTTGGGCTCTCTGGTCGTTATCTGCTGCCGACAGCCGAGGCACTTGCAGATGAGTTCCATACGCTCGTGCCCGATCTGCCTGGATTCGGGCGGAGCGGTAATGCCATCGAGCCCCTCACCGTCGAGGAGCTTGCGCACGCGGCGGCCGCATTCCTCGACACCCAAGGCATTGAAAAGGTCACACTGGTCGGAAACTCCATGGGCTGCCCGGTGATCTGCGAGTTTGGGTACTCGTATCCGGATCGGTTGGAGCGGGCAATTTTGGTGTCGCCCGCGGGCGGGATCAACAATCAGCCGCTGCCCCGGGCCGTACGCCAGCTCAGCCACGACGGTATCCGCGAACCCGTCCGGCTGCTTGCGCGTAGCATGTCCCGGACTATCTGCGGTTCGGCGTTCCCAGCACCTTTCGGATGTTCCGCGCGCTCACCCAATATCCGTCACTGGACCGGCTGCTGGCCTTGGACGTGCCGACGCTGGTGGTTGCCGGAAGCCGCGACCCATTGCTGCCGGGTCCAGCGCGCATCCAAGAAGTCGCGGAACAGACAGGAGCACCGCGTCGTCTTCGTCGTCATCGACGGAGCGGCCCACGCGATCAACTTCTCGCATCCCGGGAGAGCTGGCCAACGTCATCCGGCTGTTCATGGCCGACAAGCCCATCGTCGATGACCCCAACTCTCCCGGGAACGCGCGCGCTTACGAGATCCATCGCGGGATTCACGCCCCGAAGGTCTCGTTACGGACACTGATTCCTAATCACGAGCTGTTCAGGCCGGCCGTCAGGGCGGCGAGATCGTAGGTCGCCCCTAGCGCCAGCTGCGCTGCTTCGACTGTCTGGTCGCGATCAGCCCTTTCGGCCGCGGGTACGGCGGCCCGGATCTGGGCTCTCAGCTGGTCCGCCGATGCGAGCTGGCGGGCGGCCTCGGCCGCATCCCCGCGTTGCATCGCCAGCGCCGCCAGCTCATCGCGTACGCTCGCCTCCCGCCAGCGGTCGCCGAGTCTGTGGTGCTCGGTGAGGCTTGCCAGCTGCATTGCAAGGGCGCGTTCGGTTTCGCCGCGTAACCGGGCCACGACACCAAGCTGATTGAGCGTCCACGCGATTCCCTCGCGAAATGAGAGTTCCTCGCACAGGTCCAAGCACTGGCTGAGCAGCAGCCGGGCCCCAGCCAGGTCATTTCGGTAGCGAGCCGTCGTGCCCAAATTGATCAAGGCCCAGATGACGCCCTCCTGGTCGCCGAGCTCGCGCATCCGACGGAGCACATCTGGGCCCAGGCGCTCGGCTGCATTCAAGTCACCACTCAGCCAGGCCAGGAAGCACAGGTAGTTGAGCTGGACCGCCGCGTCATGATCCTCGCCGGCCTCCTGAGCCAGCCGCAACGCCTCGCGATGTAGCTCCGCCGACTGCTCGTATCTGCCCTGCTCACGAGCGATCGCCCCGAGCCTGCCGATCGACCAGACCAGGCCCGCGTGATCACCGGTCGCAGCAAACAAAGACCGCGCCTCCTCGACCAGCGGCGTAGCTTCGGCATAGTCGCACTGCAAGAACGCGAGGGTGCCGGCGAGCACTAGGACCGGTGCCCGCAATTCGCTTGGTGCATCCGGCCAGGCCCGCAGAGCACTCGCGGCCCAGCGCCGGCCGTCGGTGTAACGGCCGCGAAGGTAACACCAACGCCCCAAGGCGGCCACGGTGCGCATGGCGATTTCTGGCTGATGCTGAATCGACCAGCCGATGGCGGGACGGATGTTTCCCACCTCGCGGTCGATGACTGCCAGCCATTCGTGTTGATCATGACTGGTCAGCTGCGGTGCCGCCCGCTCGGCAAGATCTCGGTAGTACTCGGCGTGCCGCCGGTGGGTGACGACTCGGTCGCGTTGGAGGGCGAACTTGCTTCGCGCGTACTGCCTGATCAGTTGCAAGAGGCGGAAGCGGGCTTGCGTGCTGCCCTCGTCCTGGCGAACGACGAGCGACTTGGAGACAAGCGAGGAAAGCACATCGACGACTTCGATCTCGCTCAGCCCGGTCCCGCAGACCTCGGCGACGGCCGACCGGGTGAAGCTGCCCCCGAAGACCGAGAGTCGTTCGAAGATCAACTGCTCGGTGCTGCTCAGGCGCTGATAGGTCCAGCCGACCATGGCGTCCACCAGTTGTCGCTCACCGCCGGGACCGGGAGCATGGAGGATGCTGAGTTCGGTCTCGAGCGTGTCGGCCAGCTCGTGAACTGTGAGCACATTGGTCCGCGCCGCGGCCAGTTCGAGGGCCAGGGGCAGCCCGTCGAGCCGATGACAGATGCGAATGACAGCATCCGCGGCCGACTGGTCGAGCGGATTGTTGATCAACGAGCGAGCGAGGAACAGCTGAGACGACGGAACTGTGCTTAGTTGATCGGCGGGAATCCCTGGGGCAGGCAATTGCAGCGGAACGACGGCAAAGGCCTGCTCCCCGGCGACGCCCGTGAGGTGCCGGCTCGTGATCAAGATGGTGAGCTTTGGTGCGCCGGCCAGAATGGCGCGGCAGAGCTCCGCGCATGTGGTCAGGTGGTGCTCGGCGTTGTCGATCACCAGCAGGCACGACAACGGCTCGTAGATGATCAATGATCTCTTCGACGGTGGCCCTCGGTGAGCCGCGTACCCCGAGCGCTCCGGCCAGCGCGCTGCGTACGGTCGACGGATCATTCAGCGTCCCGATAGGGAACCAGTGAACCCCGTCGGGGAACCGAGTGGGCTGGGTCGCCACGTACCCGGCAGCGATCCTGGTCTTTCCCACTCCGGCTGGTCCGAGCAGTGTCAGCAGCCTGGTCTCATCGCGTTCTATGAGCTCGGCCAACTCGCGAAGCTCTTTGTCCCGGCCTACTGGACGGTCGGCGAAGACCGGAAGCAAGGAGGTCGGGGGTTCGTAGAGGTTGACTGCGGCGAACAAGGCGGAGCGGTCGGATTCGGGAAGCCGCAAACCTTCGGCCAGCAACCGCATAGTGGTCATCCGCGGCGAGCGGCGGCCGCGTTCCAGGAGCGACACGGCCTCCGGGCTTAGACCGGCGCGTGCCGCAAGTGTTTCCTGCGAGAGGCCGGAGCGCCTCCGCAATCGCCGCAGCTCCTCACCGAACTGGTTCACTTTTTCCTTGCCACGTTGAAAAAACGCATTGCCACACCGGTTGAATCTGGGCGTCTCGACGGCCGCGAAGCGTCCTGGATTGTTCGTCTGCTGTTCGTGGTCGCACAATTGCCGCAGTGTTCAAGATAAGTGAGGCGGGTCTGAGGGGGATAGACCGGCTATCGGGGGAAATTCCAGCCGATCTCGCGCCCTGGGAAGGCGTCATCGGCGTGGAGCGTGGAGGGTGTCGGTCTACGGGGGCCCGCTTGGCGTAGCGGGATGGCGGCACCCTCCGATCTGTTTGTAGATGGTGCTCTGGGGCTCGCGCATGTCGCCCGCTAACTTTGGGGCGTGACCAGCCCGTTTGCGCCTCACCTCTGGCATCCGGTGGAGAGTTTCGAGTTCACAGACATCACCTATCACCGGGCCAACGACGCTCCCGTCGTACGGATTGCCTTTGATCGACCCGAGGTGCGCAACGCGTTCCGGCCGCACACGGTCGACGAGCTCTTCGCCGCGCTGGACCACGCCCGGATGTCCTCCGACGTGGGTGCGGTGCTGCTCACCGGCAACGGACCGTCGTCGAAGGACGGCGGGTGGGCGTTTTGCAGCGGCGGCGACCAGCGGATCCGGGGGCGCGCGGGATACCAGTACGACTCGGCTGCCGAGGGCAACGCCGCGGCCCTCGGACGGCTGCACATTCTCGAGGTGCAGCGGCTGATCCGCTTTATGCCAAAGGTGGTGATCGCCCTGGTCAACGGCTGGGCAGCCGGTGGCGGTCACAGCCTGCATGTGGTCTGCGACCTGAGCCTGGCCAGTGCCGAGCATGCCCGTTTCAAGCAGACCGACGCTGACGTCGGCTCATTCGATGGCGGCTTTGGGTCGGCGTACCTGGCCCGCCAGGTCGGCCAGAAGGTGGCGCGAGAGATCTTCTTCCTCGGTGAGACCTACTCCGCCGAGGACGCGTACCGGATGGGCATGGTCAACCGCGTCGTGCCGCATGCGGAACTCGAGAGTGTCGGGCTGGAGTGGGCGAAGATCATCTGTGGCAAGAGCCCGACGGCTCAGCGCATGCTCAAGTTCGCATTCAATGCGATCGATGACGGGCTCATCGGGCAGCAGGTGTTCGCGGGGGAGTCGACCCGGCTGGCGTACATGACCGAAGAGGCCGTGGAGGGCCGCGACGCCTTCCTCGAGAAGCGTCGTCCCGATTGGGCGCGCTTCCCGTACTACTACTAATTGCGCCGTCAGACCACGCCATACAGCCGATCACCGGCGTCCCCGAGGCCGGGAAGGATGTAGCCAACCTCGTTGAGCTTTTCGTCCAGGCCGGCGAGTACCAGGGTGCAGGGCACGTGGAGCTGATCGAGCAGCTCGCTGAGCCGGGCGATCCCTTCGGGAGCCGCGATCAGGCAGATACAGGTGATGTGGTCGGCGCCACGTTTGACCAAGAATTGCACGGCCGATGCGAGGGTGCCGCCGGTCGCCAGCATCGGATCGAGGATGTAGCACTGCCGTCCGGTCAGGTCGCTGGGCAGCCGTTCCGCGTACGTGGTAGCGACCAGCGTCTCCTCATTGCGCACCATCCCGACAAACCCGACTTCGGCGGTGGGCATCAACCGGGTCATCCCCTCGAGCATCCCGAGGCCCGCCCGCAAGATGGGCACTACTAGAGGCCGCGGCACTGACAGTTTCACCCCGACGGCGGTTTGCAACGGCGTCTGAACCGTGTGTGGGATGACGCGGACGTCGCGGGTCGCCTCGTACGCGAGCAGCGTGACGAGTTCCTCGGTGAGTCGCCGGAAGGTGGGGGAGTCGGTGGTCTCATCCCGCAGCACGGTGAGCTTGTGAGCGACAAGCGGATGGTCGACTATGCGTAGCTCCACGGTGGAACCGTAGCGAGGGAAGCCCTGAGATTGGGGATTGGCCTCATGTTAGACCGAGGTGTCTGACACGATGGAGCGGGTCGCGACGCTGCGGAGGAGGGGAGCCATGTCGGAGTTCGACGACGAGGAGTACGAGTCGTTCGAGCTGGACGGCGCGAGCAGAAGCGCTGACTCGGTGAAAGGAGCAGCAAACACCGGAGGACGAGCTCGATGATGACCTCGACGATGACGAGGACTTCGACGAAGTTGATCTTGAGGATGCCGCCGACGATGAGATCGATTTCGTGCTCGCCGCCTATCGGGAGGACGGCCAGCCCTATGTGCAGTCACTGGGCAAGGACCTTGCCAACGACCTTGAGGAGTTGATCGTCCAGCTGCGTCGCTTGCCCGGGGACGCCGGTGCGCTTGGCTTCGTCAGTCTGGTCGAAGAGGTCTTCGTGATCACTCGCGTACGTGGACAGCACGTTCAGGTCCTGCTGTCCGACGCCGCGGCAGCAGGTGACTGGCCGATAGCGCGCGATGTCGTGGACTACCTCGGCGAAGAGCCTGTGGACGAGGACGAGGACGAGGATGAAGGCGAGCCGATCGGTGATCTTGGCATTGTCGCCGACCTCGGGCTGAGTGACTTCGACATGGGCGCCATCATCGACAACTTGGATCTCATCCAGCGTTGAGATGCTGATGGAGGTCGCCGACAAGATCAAGCTCAATCCGCAATTCCGCAAGGCTGTTGAAGCAGCCGTTGAGTGAGCGAATACAGCGGGCTGAGCGAGTGGGAAGACTCGATGCGGCTGGCCCTCGATCAGGCACGAATGGCGTCGAGACATGGTGATGTACCCGTTGGCGCAGCAGTAGTCGACGAGGCCGGAAGCGTGCTGGCGGTCGCCGGGAACGAACGTGAGATCAGGCATGATCCGACCGCGCACGCAGAGATCTTGGTGCTCCGGGAGGCATCGAGACGACTGCGATCTTGGAGGCTGACCGGCCTCACTCTTGTCGTCACCCTCGAGCCGTGCACCATGTGCGCCGGCGCGCTGGTGTTGGCTCGGGTCGCTCGGCTCGTCTTTGGCGCCTTCGATCCGAAGGCTGGAGCGGTCAGCTCGCTCTTTGACGTCGTGCGCGATCCCCGGCTGAACCACCGCATCGATGTACGCAGCGGCATCCTCGAGGCGGAGTGCAGCGCGCTATTGAAGGAGTTCTTCGCTAGCCGCTGAGCCTCCTACCAAAGATCGTGCGCGTTGGGCACGTGAAGTCACCGTGCTCGCGCACGATGCTCCGAACGCGCGCAGCCGCTACGTGCATCGCCAACTCCTTGCCGTTCCAAATTGCTTCCGTCCTCGCTGCACGCGGCTGGGCACGGTCTTCCGACCAGATGTCGTTGGTGTCTCAACGTGACCGACCCCGACTTTGCGGATGATCGTGCGCGTTAGACCGCTGAACACAGCAGTCGAACGCGCACGATCATGGAACGACGCGGCCCCGCACCGCCTTGGGTAGTCTCTGCGGCGGTGGCGTGTCTGAGCGGCCTAAAGAGCGCGCCTCGAAAGCGCGTGAGGGGCAACCCTCCGCGGGTTCAAATCCCGCCGCCACCGCCAGCTGACAAGGCGAAACGCCGGCCCCGCCACAAGGTGGGCGCCGGCGTTCGAGGTCTTGGTCTCATCTTTGGTCTCATCTGGCTACATTTCGATCGTCTTTGCGCTGTTTGGGCTCGACCAGAGCAGCACGTCGAGCCGACTCGCCACGTCGCTGTGAATCGGAGCAACGACGTGCTCGTAG
>CAVQIU010000028.1:0-132189 GCA_963712625.1 uncultured Actinomycetota bacterium | reverse complement strand
TATGCGACCGTAGAACAGCCGCACGAATTCTTGCAGAAAGACCGACACGCCGATCGCGGTGATCAGGGGCGCGAGTCGCGGTGCGTTACGGAGTGGCCGGTAGGCGAATCGTTCAGTCAGCAAGGAAGTGCCGACCGCAGCGAGCATGCCGACCAAGAGCATGATGGGCAGCTGCCAAATGCCCAGCGACTCGCCAGGTATCACTATCCAGGCGGTAAGCGCCCCGAAGGCACCGATCATGAAGATCTCGCCATGGGCAAAGTTGATCAGCTGGATGATGCCATAGACGACGGTGTAGCCGACGGCGATCAGTGCGTATAAGGCTCCGAGCGACAGACCGTTGATGAGCTGCTGCAGGATCTCCACTCACGCCTCCCTTCGGTGATGCATAAGGCGGGTGCAGGCGCAGTGGAGTAGACCCTGAGAGCCTGCCCACTGCCTGCCTGGGAGAAGACTAGTGGCGGAGAGCGCGTAGCGCAGGCTCCGCCACGACTGGATTTAGCCTGTGCCGGTCTTCTCGGCAACCCACTTGCCGCCATCAACCTTGTAGACGGTCAGCACCTTGTTCGTGGAGTCACCGTACTGGTCGAAAGCCACCTTGCCGGTCGAGCCATCGAAGCTGACCTTGCCCATGGCATCGATCGTCGCTTGACGAGCTGACTTGGCGTCGCTCGCGCTGGCCAGCGAGGTCTTCAGCGCATTGATGATCGCGTTGGCTGCATCGTAGGAGTACGCACCGTACGCCGCATAGGGCTCCTTGTAGCCGGCAGCCTGGTAGTCGCTGACGAACTGCTTTGCCGTATCGAGTGACTCGGTCGGCGCCCCAACCGTGGTCGCGAGGTCGCCATTGAGGTCTTGCCTGCCAGCTCGATTATGACGGGTCGAAGATGCCATCGCCACCCATCAGCGGGACATTGAGGCCGGCCGACTTGGCCTGCTGGCTCAGCGGACCTGCCTGCGGGAACTCGCCGCCGTAGTAGACGGCGTCGGGATTGGCGCTCTTGACCTTGTTGATGACCGCCGAGAAGTCCTTGTCATCGGGGTTGATCGTCTCGGCGTCGACGATCTCGCCGCCGCCGTTCTTGAAGGCGGCGGTGAAGGCGGTAACCAGTCCCTGGCCGTATGCCTTCTTGTCATGAATCGTGGCGACCTTCTTCTTGCCCTGATCTAGCAGGTACTTCGCAGCGAATGGACCCTGGACGTCGTCCGTGGTGCAGGTGCGGAAGTAGCCGGGGTATGGGCGCTTCGGGTTGGCCAGATCCGCACCCTTGGTCAAAGTTGGGTTGGTATTCGCCGGCGACACCTGAGTGATTTGGGCCCCCGAGAGAACTGGCTGCACCGACTGCGAGACCGAAGAGTTGAGCGTGCCGACGACTGCGACTACGTCGTTGTCACCCGCGAGCTTCGTGGCCGCGTTCTTGCCAACGTCCGGTGCAGCTTGGTCATCCTGCGCGTCGAGCTCGAGCGTCCATCCGGGGATGGTCTTCTTCTCGTTGGCCTGCTTGATGGCCAGATCGACCGAGTTCTTGATGCCGACGCCCAAAGCTGACAGATCGCCCGACAGGGGCGCGATCACGCCGATCTTGGCGACCTTTCCCGCTCCGGCTTCCCCGCCCGGGGCTTGTTGAGCCCGGCTGCCACATGCCGACATCGCAAGCGACGCGGCCAGCAGGGTTACCCCCGCAATAACCAACTTATGCTTTCGCACATTCTCCTCCTGGTTGTTCCTGTTTTTTGCCGAGGCCGCGCCGAGCGGAAACCTCGCGAGCATGTCGAACCTACGACTGAACCTGTGCAATGGCGCCAACTTTGCGGCCTGTGGCACCTTCGTTACACGATTGAGAGCGCTTAGATGCAAATACTCCTACTTCTTCTTTGCGACTGCGCCGTGCTCGATGACGCCTTCCGCGACCTCGCGCATCGACTTGCGCAAATCCATCGCCGTCTTCTGAATCCATCGGAAAGCCTCGGGTTCGCTGAGGCCCAAGCCGCTTTGCAGCATGCCCTTGGCGCGTTCCACGACCTTGCGGGACTCCAGCCGCTCTGTCAGATCGGTCGACCTCGGCCTCCACTGCCTGGATCTCGGCGAACCGCGCGCGGGCGATCTCGATGGCAGGGATCAGGTCCGCTTTGCTGAAAGGCTTGACCACGTACGCCATTGCGCCGGCCTGACTCGCTCGGTCGACCAGCTCGCGCTGGCTGAAGGCGGTAAGCATGACAACGGGCGCAATGCGATCGCTGGCGATCTGCTCTGCAGCACTGATCCCGTCGAGTTTGGGCATCTTGACGTCCATGACCACCAGATCAGGCCGAGATCTGTGGTCAGCGCAACGGCGGCTTCCCCGTCACTCGCCTGGCCGACTACGTCATACCCCTCCTCACTGAGCATCTCGACCAGATCGAGGCGAATGAGCACCTCGTCCTCAGCGACGACGACCCGGGTCTTGGCCCCGCTCCCTGATCTTGGTTGGTCTCTCCAGTCACGGGGACACTCTAGCCAGATACGTGTTGGGGCCCGCAGTCGTCGCACTCTGGTCCTAGCAGTGCACGGGGCTGGGCGGAGCGTCCCAGCGGTGGATCGAGTGCCGGGGAGGGGAGTCGAACCCCATGTCCTTGCGGACAGACGGGTTTGAGCCGTCCGCGTATACCATTCCGCCACCCCGGCCGGAGCAGCGCGCATGATCAGCAGGCCGACGCGACGCCGGCGCGCCCGATCGAGTCGTGCCACATGCCTTTGAGATCCGTCGCACGCGACTTACAGAGGGGCGCCGATTCGGCGTACGCGGATCATGTTGGTTTGACCGGCGACGCCGGGCGGCGAGCCCGCCACGATGACGACACGATCGCCCTCGGCGACGCGTCCGCCTTCGGCCAGGGACTTGTCGACCTCGCGGATCATCTCATCGGTGTGGCCGACCATGGGGGCCATGAACGTCTCGACGCCCCAGGCCAGGGTCAGGGCTGCGCGCGTTTCCTCGTACGGGGTGAAGGCCAATACCGGGATCGGCGAGCGGAGCCGGGTCAGCCGCCGCGCCGAGTCGCCAGAGGTGGTGAACGTGACCAAGAACTTCGCCCCGATCCGCTGAGCGACCTCTTCGGCAGCCTTGGTGATCACCCCACTGGTCGTGTGCGGATCCCAGTCGATGCCATGCATCTGGTCCATGCCGTGGGCTTCGGTGTTCTCCACGATTCGCGCCATGGTCTCGACGGCGAGCACCGGGTACTCGCCGACGCTGGTCTCTCCGGACAACATCACCGCGTCGGCGCCATCGAGGACTGCATTGGCAACGTCGGAAGCTTCGGCACGGGTCGGTCGGGGTGAGGAGATCATGGACTCGAGCATCTGGGTCGCCACGATCACTGGCTTCGCCCAGCGCCGCGCGGCGGTGACGATCTTCTTCTGGACCAGCGGAACCTCTTCCAGAGGCAGCTCCACACCAAGATCACCGCGCGCCACCATGAATGCGTCGAAGGCATCGATGATCTCGCTGAGGTTTTCCACCGCCTGGGGCTTTTCCAGCTTGGCGATCACTGGAATCCGGCGACCCTCGGCGTCCATGACATCATGGACGTCTTTGACGTCCTCAGCAGAGCGGACAAACGACAGCGCCACCATGTCAACGCCGTTGCGAAGGGCCCAGCGCAGGTCCTGTCTATCTTTGTCACTCATTGCCGGCACGCTGACCGGGACGCCTGGAAGATTGATCCCTTTGTTGTTGCTGACAGGCCCGCCGACGACCACTTCGGTGATCACGTCGGTGTCGGTGACATCGCTCGCCCGCAACGCGATCCGGCCATCGTCGATCAAGATCAGGTCGCCGGGCCTGACATCGCCACACAAGCCCTTGTACGTCGTGGAGCAACGTTCGACCGTGCCGTCGACATCATCAACGGTGATCGCGAACGTGTCGCCGACATGCAGTTTTTCCTTGCCGTTGGTGAACCGGCCGAGTCGGATCTTCGGGCCCTGAAGGTCTGCCAGCACTCCGATAGGGCGACCAGCGCCTGCTGCCGCATCCCGGACGCCGCGCAGGTTTCTCTCATGATCGGCATAGTCGCCATGACTCATGTTGAGCCGGGCGACATCCATGCCAGCGGCAACTAGCTCTGCCAAACGCTCGGGGCTAGAGGAGGCCGGGCCGAGCGTGCACACAATCTTGGCTCTACGCACGAGTTGACCCTAGCGAAGTTGTCTGGGCCGTGGGAGACCAGCCAAGCAGTGGTCTACCACGTGCTGATCGAATCCAGGGCGTGCCGAAGATCAGCCGGGTACGCGGACTCGAACCTCATCAGCTCACCAGATCTTGGATGCACGAAACTCAACCGAACCGCGTGCAACCACTGCCGCTCAAGCTCGAGCTTGGCCGCAAGGACCGGGTCGGCCCCGTACATCAGATCGCCAACGCACGGATGCCGAATCGCAGACATGTGAACGCGGATCTGATGAGTCCGGCCTGTTTCCAGACTGATCTCCAGCAAGGTTGCCGCGACGAATGCCTCCAGCGTGGCGTAGTGGGTGACGCTGTGGCGGCCTCGGTCCATCACGGCCATCTTGTAGTCAGCGCCCGGATGCCGACCGATGGGAGCCTCGATGGTTCCGGTGAACGGGTCTGGATGACCCTGAACCAATGCGTGATAGATCTTGTCGACGCTCCGCGATCGAAACGCTCGTTTCAAGATCGTGTACGCGTGCTCGCTCTTGGCGACCACCATCAACCCTGAGGTCCCGACGTCCAAGCGCTGCACAATGCCGCGTCGTTCGGATACGCCGGAGGTCGAGATCCGGAAGCCGGCGCCGGCAAGGTGGCTGAGCACATCTGGTCCGCTCCAGCCCAGGCTGGGGTGAGCAGCGACGCCCACGGGCTTGTCGACCACCACGATGTCATCGTCGTCGTACACGATGACGACACCTTCGACCTGCTCCGGCCGCACCGCTGCAACCCGCTCATCGGCCAGCTCGACCTCGAGCATCGACCCGACACGGACCCGATCCGATTTGCTGATCGAGCCACCATCCACCAGCACGCGACCAGCCCCGATCAACTCCGCAACGTGACTGCGCGACAGCCCGAGCATGCGCGCCACCGCAGCATCAGCCCGCTCGCCGTTCAGCCCTTCCGGCACGAGCACGACCTTTCGGTCAGCCACGAGCGATCGTGCTCCGATTATGATCATCATCGCCGTCCGCTCCGGGATGCCCAGGCCCGCCGTGCCGCTGGCCCGTGATGCTGATCCCCTTCACGATCGACAAGAACATGATCAGAATGGCCGCCGCGGTGATGCACATGTCAGCGACGTTGAAGATCGGCCAGTGCGGCAGTTCCAGAAAGTCGATCACATGGCCACGGAGCACGCCGGGCGGACGGAACAACCGATCCGTGAGGTTACCGGCGACGCCGGCGCACAGCAGTCCGATCGCGACGGCCCAGGCCGGATGGCCGATCCGTGGCACCAGCTTGATTATCACGAATGCAAGGACGATGATCCCCGCGATCGCAAACACATAAGTAAAACGCTGGCCTTGGCTGAACGCCGCGCCAGGGTTTCGGATGAGCCTCAAGGTGAGCAGTCCGCCCAGCAGCCGCACCGATGTGAGCGGCTCGAGCCGGTTCACTGCGATGATCTTGGTGACAAGATCAGCTGTCAACCCAGCAACGGCGACCAGTGCGACCAGAAGTCGCAAGCGTCGCCGCTCGTTCGGGTGGGCGCCGCCGGTTGAGGTTATCGCCGTTCCTCGCGCTGCTTGCACGTGACACACAACGTCGCGCGCGGGAAGGCCTGCAACCGACCCTTACCTATCGGCTGACCGCAGTTGTCGCAGCTGCCATACGTGCCAAGTTCGATATGCCGCAGCGCGAGCCGGGACTGATCCAACATTTCCCTGGCGTTGTTGGCCAACGACATTTCCGCATCGCGCTCGAAATTCGCAGAACCGACATCGGCCGGATCCCGTCCGGCTCCCTCGCTCCCGTCACGAAGCAATCCGACCAGCTCAGCGGTCGAGATTTCGATCTGGCTTTCGAATCGTGCGATGTCTTCGATCAGTGCCTGCTTGACCTCGTTGATCTCGGCTTTGGTCCAGGGATCTTCGCCAGGGCGGACCGGCAAGGACTTCGGATTCATCGGTTTTCCAGGCTTGTCTTGATGGTCGACAGGTACCGCATGCACAGTTGGCGGGGCCTTGGCTGAATCCTTAGCAGTGTCTGTTGTTGTCGGGTCGTTGGTTGTTGGGTCCTTGGTAGCTGAGCCTTTGGCTGTCGTGGCCTTCCGATTCGTGGTGGTGCGACCGCCGTTCGCGGCTGCGGGGGTGGCCGCAGCGCTGGACTTAGCTGTGGTCATGGATTCCCCATTTCTTGGTTGGCACTGCTGAGGTGGAAGTGACGCAGAGACAGTAGGCCGCAAAAGCAGTTTCTTCAACGACCCGCGCTGATTTCTCGCTGAAATTCCAGCGGTGCCGATCTAGAACGCCACAAGGCCCGCCGAGGCGGGCCCTGTGGTCGTCGATCAAAAAGTGGAATCAGATCAGCGCTGATCCCCCAAGAGAGCGTCGAGGCGGGGAGTATTGCTACCTGAACCTCCGCTGTAGCTCGGGGCGTCTTCCCGCTGATCAGTCGCGCCATGGTCGCCCTGCTGTGGAGACCCAATCCCGTTTGAGTGTCCCTCGGCCGGCTTGAGCTCACGTACCGCGTCGGGTATGTCGACCGGTTCTGCTCGGCCTCCTTCTAGCGACTCGATCTGCTTGCGCAGGTGGCTAGTGAGATTGCGTGCGGTAAGCCGTCTCGAAGTTGCGAAGTGAAGCGACGGCGGCTGTGAGGTCGTCGCGCTGCCGCTCCAGGTCGCCGAACATCTCCCCACGCCGATTCTCGATCTCCCGATCGAGCTTCTCGGCGCGACTGAGCGCGTCGGCTTGCAGTCGCTCCGCATTGACCCGGGCCTCCGATTCGACTCGTTCGGCACGCGTACGAGCGTCGGTCGTGAGCTGGTGGGCGGTCCGGTTGGCCTCCTCCCGGATCCGATTGGCGTCCTCGGTGGCTTCCTCGACCAAGCGCTCGGCCTGTTCGGTCGACATCTCGACGAGGCGCACGACCGCGGAGCTCGCCTCCTTGCCCGTGGTCACCACAATCGTGCCGGATTGTGGCTGCGGCGGCGGCGCAGGCTGCCGCGGCGGCGGGGGCGCATGGACGGTGGGAGCGGCGGGAGCCACCGGGTGTGGCGGCGGTGCCGCCTTGAGCGCTTCCACCTGCTTCTTGAGGTTCTGGTTCTCCTCGATGAGCTGCGCGAAGCTCTCCTCGACCTCGTCGACGAATTCGTCAACTTCCAATACCTCATAGCCGGACTTGCGGGCCATCCGGAAGCGCTTGTTACGAACGTCGTCAAGCGTCAGCGTCATCGTGCACCTCGGTATCTAGGTGGGACTTCGGGTGAGGCCGGGCGCCTCCACCCGCCCTACCGTACCCAATTTGGTGTGGGTACACAGCCCAGCCAACGAAGTCGCATATGACGGTTGGCAGCGAAATTAGAAGAACAAAGTTCGGTTGACCTGCATCAATATGCTGACCAGGATCGCAAGGCCGATGAAGGCCAAATCGAGCATCATGTTGCCAACCCGCACCGGCTTCAGGACCTTGCGTAACAAGCGGAGCGGTGGGTCGGTAATCGAGTAGATGATCTCGGCGAAGACCAGCATCGGTCCCCTGGGTTCCCAGTCGCGAACGAGCACCGGGACCCAGGACAAAATCATGCGCGCGAACAGGATCAGCAGGAAGATCCACAAGATCCAGTTGATGATGAGTCCCACGACAACCACGGTTGAGGCCTGTCTGTTCTGCTTCTAAAGCTTCTAGAGCTTGCTTCGGTGTAGGTGTACGACACCAGCCTAGGCGTGCAGATCAGTGAGGTGGAGTCCCCTGACTAGCTCTGGTTGAAGAACCCGCCTGCGATCCGCTCCTTGTCTTCCGCTGCCACGGTGACATCGTGCGGAGACAACAGGAACACTTTGCTGGTGACGCGTTCGATACTGCCACGCAGACCAAAGATGAGACCAGCAGCAAAGTCGACCAGCCGTTTGGCGTCGACATCCTCCATGTCGGACAGGTTCATGATGACGGGCACGCCGTCACGGAAGTGCTCGCCGATAATGCGAGCCTCGTTATACGTGCGGGGATGAACAGTGATGATTCGTGACACATCGGCCGTCCGTGGATGGGGAGCGAGAGTCGGAGTCACAGGGGTTGAGGCGAGCGCAGACGCACGCCGGCTTTCGAGGGGGGTCACCGTGGCGGCCTTGTCCGGAACAGCGAGCGGCTCATCCGCACTGTCCTCTTCGGTCAACTCCTCGTAACCCGCGGCATCGTCATAGGCGGCATTGTCATAATCGGTGTACCGATCGTCGGTGACCAGGCCCAGCCAAGCTGCCGCGCGCTTCAGTCGTTCCGCCATCTCATCCGCCTCTACTTGTGCCTTTCCTGGGCGTACGTGATGTTGAGATTACCGTCGAAGGATGGTGATCATTCGGCCCGACACGCACTACTTCAGGAAGTCAGGAACGTCTAGATCATCTTCGTAGGAGGGCCTGCTCGGCACCGTGACGCGGCTAGGAGCGAGCGGTACGGGTGGCGGCTGCGGGGCCGGCGGCGAAGCTTCCACCGGAGATACATAGTTGAACCCGTGGTTGTTGTTCGAGGTAACGCCGACCGGTTCCGGGTCAGGTGGCATCGGAGCGGGGCGCGCCTGGTGCGTACGCAGGTCGGCAGCGCGGCTGATACCGGGCTGGCGGCGCGGCGGCTGGCCGCCCTCGAAGCCAGCCGCAATCACGGTCACCTTGACCTCGTCGCCGAGCGCGTCGTCGATGACAGTACCGAAGATGATGTTCGCGTCCTCGTGCGCCGCCCCCTGGATCAGGTTCGCAGCAGCGGAGACTTCGAACAGACCGAGATCGGAGCCACCGGCGATGGAGAGCAGTACGCCGTGGGCACCCTCGATGCTGGCCTCTAGCAGTGGCGAGGACACGGCCGTTTCGGCAGCCGCTCGCGCGCGGTCCTCGCCACGGGCGGAACCAATGCCCATCAGCGCCGAGCCGGCATTCGACATGACCGCCTTGACGTCGGCAAAGTCCAAGTTGATCAAGCCTGGCGTAGTGATCAAGTCGGTGATACCGGACACGCCCTGCATCAGCACCTGGTCGGCCTGCTTGAAGGCGTCCAGGATTGCGATCTGATGATCGATCATCTGAAGCAGCTTGTCATTGGGAATCACGATCAAGGTGTCGACCTCTTCGCGGAGGTTGACGATGCCCTGCTCGGCCTGGACGGCGCGGCGCTTGCCCTCGAAGGAGAACGGCCGGGTGACGACGCCGATGGTGAGCGCGCCGAGAGCCCGTGCGATACGAGCGACGACCGGCGCACCGCCAGTACCCGTACCACCGCCCTCGCCGGCGGTGACGAACACCATGTCCGCACCCTTGAGAGCGTCCTCGATGTCTTGCGCATGGTCCTCGGCCGCTTGGCAGCCCTTGTCCGGGTCCGCGCCGGCACCAAGTCCGCGCGTCAGATCACGGCCGATGTCCAACTTGACGTCCGCGTCGCTCATCAGCAGCGCCTGCGCGTCAGTGTTGACCGCGATGAATTCGACACCCCGAAGCCCGGCTTCGATCATCCGATTGACTGCGTTGACGCCACCGCCGCCGACGCCAACGACCTTGATGATCGCCAAATAGTTCTGTGACGCAGAAACCACGGTTCCGCCTCTTCTTCCATTGTTGCGGACTATGTGGTCGCACCAATTCTCAACCTGAGGGTCTCAACCTGAGGCTCAACCTAAAGTCAACGGTCAAGTTGCTCGGGTAGGGAAACAGCGCGGTGTTCAATGAGGCTACGAGATGGTGACCATTGATGCTGTTGTGACACGCCTGGATCACCAATTCATCACCAAATTGCTATGTCAAGTAGAGAGTGAGACTCCAGAGAGCGCGGCCACAGCGCAGAGCGAGCGCCGGAACCGAGAGCCCAGGAGCATGTCGGAGTGATAGCTAACGCATGGCAGGATTGTGCGGACTCGACACGTCGATGTAGGACCTTGGCTTCTTCTTCAGCAGCGCCGTGACAACCTGAGCCTTCAACTCCGAGTCCGCTGAGCTGCCCCAGGTGACAGTTCGTCCGGATGTCAACATCAGCACGATGCTGTCGCGGCTGTCGGCCGTAATCAGACTGACCTTGCCACGCAGCTTCTCTGGAAACGCTTTGGCAACAGCAGCGACCTGACTGAGCAGCGGTTTGTCACCTGGACTGACATCGGCGAGGACGACGTCGAGCGGCAATGTTGACTGCGTCTGGTACGCGAGACCGGCCTTGTCCACCAGTACGTAACCATCCGGCTGAGATATTGCGAGCACCGGTCGACGCTCGACAACCGTCACCGTGATCGTGTTCGGCCAGTTGCGAGTTACCGTCGCCGACTCGATGACCGGCAACGTGGTTGCCCGCCTGGCGATCGCGTCCACATCCTGACGCGCCAAGGGCACACCGAGCGGAATTTGGACCGCGAAGCTCACCTGGGTCGGGGTGAGCTGGTGGGTTCCGACGATGGTGACGCGCTTGGTGACCAGGATGGCCGAGAAGTAGACAATCCACAGACTCCCCGCGATGAGTGACAGCACTAGCACGACCGCCGCAACAGCCACGACCTTGCGGCGAAGAGACCGTCGCGATTTCCGGCGTCGACGGGTGGCGTGCCGCGGGCGTACGCCGGCTCGCCGTCGCAGTCGCCGTCATCGCGCAACTTCGGCCAGGCGCTGAATCTCATCAACGATCTTCGGCGCCACCTTCGTCACGTCTCCGCAGCCCACGGTGATCACCAGGTCGCCCGGACGAGCAATCCTCGCGACTGTCGGTGCAGCCTCATCCCAGACGGGTTGGTAGGTCACGTTCGCCGTACCCGGGGCAACGGCATTGGCGACCATAGCGCCGTCGATTCCAGGAATCGGATCCTCGCGATCGCCACAGACATCCATCACGATCGCCTCATCGGCCTGCTCCAGCGCGTGCCCGAGCTCCTGCCAGAAGTCGCGAGTGCGGGTATATAGGTGCGGCTGGAAGCAGACGACGACACGACCATCGCCAACACCGGTGCGAGCGGCGATCAATGTGTTCAGCACTTCGGTGGGGTGATGCGCGTAGTCGTCGTAGACCCGAACGTCGTTCGGAGTGCCGATCAGCTGGAACCGCCGGTACGTGCCCTGGTACCTGGAGAGCTCGCGGCGTATGTCCGCCTCCCCGGCCCCCAGCCAGACCGCGACCGCGTACGCCGCCGCGGCGTTCAGGGTGTTGTAGGTGCCAGGCACCGACAACTCGACCGGACCCGCGTAACGGTCCCACTGGAGCTCGAAGGTTGATCCCGTCCCTGCCAGGCTTGCCCCCACAATCCGCACGTCGGCGTCGTGCGACGTACCGAAGGTCATCACGGCCGGAGCGGGCATCCCGGCTGCCGCGCGCCGCCGCACCCGCTCCGCCAATGCGATGGCTCCTGGATCGTCGGCACTTGTCACCAGCAGCCGTACGGAATCCGCGGTGGCAAAGCGCAGGAAACCGTCGGCGTAGTTCTCCGGACTCCCCCAGTTGCTGAGGTGGTCGGGGTCGATGTTGGTGACGACTGCAATCTCGCGTGGGTATTGCAGGAACGAGCCGTCGCTCTCGTCCGCCTCGATGATCATGATGTCGCCACTGCCGAGGTGACCGCCGGTCGCCGTGCCGGTAAGCGCGCCGCCGATGACGAACGACGGGTCGAATCCGCAGCCGCTCAATACGTGCGCGATCATCGCCGTGGTTGTGGTCTTGCCATGAGTCCCGGCAACGGCAATTCCGCGGCGGCCCAGCATCAGCGAACCCAGCGCGGCACTACGATGCAGCACCCGCAGGCCACGACGTCGGGCCTCGGCCAGCTCGGGGTTGTCCTCCCGGATGGCTGAGGATGCAACGACCGTGCTGGCATCACCAAGCTGCTCCGCTCGATGCCCGACGTGGACGCGTGCCCCTTGAGCCTCGAGGGAACGTAGGTATTTGGAGTCTTGCCGATCGCTGCCGCTGACCCGGATTCCCTGAGCAAGCATCATCGAGGCGATGCCGTTCATGCCAGAACCGCCGATGGCAATGAAGTGCACCGCTCCCAGCTCGTTCGGCAGCGGCAGCTCGACGGGAGTGAGCAGACCCATCAGCGGATCACCTCCAGAACTCGTGACGCCAACACGGTAGCCGCGTCGAGGCGGGCAACGCCCGCCAGCGCCTCACTCATTCCGGCCAGCCTGTCTGGATGCGCAAACAGGGCGGGAATCTCCTGGGCTACCCAGACCGACGTGCAATCGTCATCGGCGAGCAGTATGCCGCCGCCCGCATTGACGACCAGTTCGGCATTGAGGGCCTGCTCGCCGTTGCCATGCGGATACGGCACAAAGACCGCAGGAAGCCTGACGGCTGTGGTCTCCATCACCGTGTTGGCACCGCAGCGCCCCAACATGAGATCGGCCGCCGCGTACGCCCGCTCCATCTGCTCCACATACGCCACAGGCTGGTAGACGGCCCCGGTGCCCTGATCGACACTCCGCTCGATGCCCGGCACGAGATTCTTGGGTCCGAGGACGTGGAGCACCTGGATTCCGTTGGCCAGCAATTCCGGCCACGCGCCCGCTACGGCGGTATTGATCCGCAGCGCACCTTGGGATCCGCCGCTGACCAGCAGTGTCGGTAGCTCGGGATCCAGGTCGAATCCAACGCGCGCCTCGCGCCTGAGTGCAGCGCGATCAAGATCAGTGATAGCTCGCCGAAGCGGCAGCCCGATGCAGCGGGCGTGCGGCAATGAGGTCCGCGGGAACGAGGTATAGACATCGCTGGTGAGCCGAGCCGCGAGTTTGTTCGCAAGGCCGGGCAGCACGTTTTGTTCGTGAATGACGACCGGCAGGCCGAGCCGGCGGGCGGCAAGGTAAGCCGGGGTGGACACGTATCCGCCGAAGCCGAGCACCGCGTCGGCCTGTATCTGCCGCAGCACCCGGACTGTCGCGGTCACCGCCTCAACCAAACGTGGCCCAACCAGTGCGAGGTCCTTTCCGGCCCGCCGCGGCATGGGGACGGGAGGAATCAGTTCCAGTTCCAGGCCTGCGGCCGGAACGACTCTTGTCTCGAGGCCGCGTGCGGTCCCGAGTGCAGTCAGTCCGAGTTCCGGGCTCAGTCGCCGTAGCTCGAGGCCGGTCGCGATCAATGGGGAGGTGTGGCCGGCCGACCCGCCGCCGGCGAGCAGCACCGAACCTGAACCGGAGGCGTTCATGATCAGACGCCGCCCTGGCTGGTCCGGGATCCGACCACCGCAGTCATCCGGCGGCTGGAGCTGGTCGCCTTCTTGGCAAGTTGCTCGCGGGCCTCGGGTTCCCTCCGGGCGCAAGCGAGCAGTACGCCGACCGCCAACAGGTTCGCGACCAGTGCCGAACCTCCGTAGGACAGGAGCGGCAACGGCACACCCGCGATGGGTAGCAACCGCAGTACGACAGCCAAGTTGATCAGCGCTTGAACCATGAACCACGTGGTGATGCCACCGGCGGCATAGCGTACGAAGGCATCGTCGGCACGCATCGCTATCCGAATTCCGGCATAGCCCAAGATGCCGATCATGGCGAGCACGACCAAGCTGCCGAACAGACCGAACTCCTCGCCGAGTACGGCAAAGATGAAATCAGTATGCGCCTCGGGCAGGCTGCCCCACTTCTGTCGGCTGGCGCCTAGGCCAACCCCCCACCAGCCGCCGGAGGCGATCGCGAACATGCCGGCGTTGGCCTGGTGATTGGCTCCGTTGGCATCAAGGGTGGGATCCAAGAAGGCAGCGAGACGACGCATCCGCACCGATGAGGTGAGGAAGATCGCTATCACCCCTGCCACGCCGGCTGACGCCAGGGTCATGAGTACTCGCACAGGGGCGCCGACGACCCACAGCATGCCTGCGGCAATGACCGCCATGACGACTGCCGTACCGGCGTCACCCTGGAACAACACCAGCAAGACCAAAATGCCGCTCACCGGCAGGAATGGCACGAGCAAATGCTTGGGCTGGTCAAGCAGCCGATATTTGCGGGTCAACACGTCGGCTCCCCAAACGATCATGGCCAGCTTCGCGAATTCGGCTGGCTGGATGGAGAAGAGCGAGGAACCGAGGTAGAGCCAGTTGCGGTTGCCGTTCACCGAGATGCCGAGCGGTGTGTACGTCAAGATCAACAAGATGGTGGCCAGCGCGAGGCCGAACCAGCTCAACAGCCGCAGCGTGGACGGCGGCAGTTTCATGATCGTGAGTGCGCCGAGAATGCCGACCGCGAGGAAGATCACCTGCCGTTTGACATAGAAATAGGAGTCGCCGACGGTGAGATAGGCATTCACGCTGGATGCCGAGAGCACCATCATGACGCCAACGATGAGGAGCAGTGCTACCGAGCCGAGTACCAGGTGATAGCTCGTCAGCGGCCGATCCAGCATCGAGCGAAGCCAGCGCAGTAATTCGGCGGCTGACATGAGACGTCGGTGCGCAGTCTGGCCCTGCGGGGTCAGGGTCGCCACTGACGTCTACTCCTCTGCGAACGCACGCACCGCGGCAGCGAAAGCATCTCCACGGGCGGCGTAGTCGGTGAACATGTCCTTGCTGGCGCACCCCGGCGCGAGCAGGACAGCATCACCAGGTCTGGCCAGGGAAGCGGCCGCCGCAACGGCTTGTGCCATTGCTCTAGTGTCGACCGCCTCGATGATTTGTGTGGGGACTTCCGGCGCGTGTCGAACGAGCGCTTCCGCGATGATGTCGCGGTCGATGCCGAGCAGGACGGCGCCACGCAGCCTGTCCCGGTGAGTGGTGATCAACTCGTCGAAGGTAGTCCCCTTGGCCTGGCCACCCGCGATCCAGACCACCGAGCCGAAGGCGCGCAGCGACGCATCGGCAGCGTGCGGATTGGTCGCCTTGGAATCGTCGACCCAGGACACGCCATCGCGTTGCAGCACGGTTTGAATCTTGTGGGGGCCCACTCTGACTGACTCGCAAACCGTCCCGCACCGCCGTGGCAGGTACGCCGTACGAGCGAGCTAGCGCAGCCGCGGCCAGCGCGTTGGCGACGTTGTGCGGTGCCGCGGGACTGACGTCACTCACTTTTGCCAGCTCGAGCGCCGAATCCCTGCGCTGCTCGACAAAGGCCCGATCGACCAGCAGGTCGTCAACGACCCCGAGCATCGAGACAGCGGGTATGCCTAATGTGAAACCGATCGCTCGAGCGCCCTCGACGACCTCAGCCTCCTCCACCATCCGCTCGGTCTCCGGGTCGGCGACGTTGTATACGCAGCTGGCCTCGACGCGTTGGTAGATCCTGGCCTTGGCGTCGCGATAGGCAGCGTAGGAGCCGTGCCATTCCAGATGATCGGGTTGCACGTTGAGTACAGCGGCCGAGTGCAGGGAGAGCGAGTTGGACCAGTGGAGCTGATGGCTGGACAGCTCTACGGCGAGGACGTCATAGGGTTCGGGATCCAGGACGAACTCCATGATCGGGCGGCCGATGTTGCCGACCGCGGCGGTACGCACTCCCGCCGCGGCGAGGATCGACTCCAGCATCTGCGTCGTCGTGGTCTTGCCGTTGGTACCTGTGATACCCAGCCACGGCACAATCTTGTCCGGCCGGCTGAGTCGCCACGCCAGCTCCACCTCGCTCCAGATCGGCACACCTCGCTCAGCCGCTTGGCGCAGCAGCGGGTGGGTGGCCGGCCAGCCGGTGGTGATCACCAGATCGGCGTCGTCGGGCAGAGTCGCGGTGGACCCAGGCCCTAGCCTCACCGAACCACCAAGGACCTCGAGCAGCTTGCCACTCTCGGAAGTCCGGTCGTCGAGGACGTCGTCCAAGATCGTGACGCGGGCACCGAACTGCAGCAACCCGTCGGCGGCAGCGAAACCGGAGACGCCGATGCCGGCAACCACCACATCCGCTTGTGGCCAGGGCGAATTGCCGTCAGCTTGTGCCAGCCATGACGGACTCACGCGCCTGCCACCCACTCCGCGTAAAAGATGCCCAAACCGGCTGCTACGCACAGCCCGGCAATGATCCAAAAGCGCATCACGATCGTCACTTGTTGCCAGTTCAGCAGCTCGAAGTGGTGGTGGATGGGCGACATCTTGAACAGTCGACGGCCCCGAGTCATCTTGAAAAATCCGACCTGCAGGATCACCGACATTGCCTCGATGACCAAAAGACCGCCCAAAATCACCAGTAACAATTCGGTTCGGGTCATGATCGCCATTCCGGCCAACGCGCCACCCAGAGACAGCGAGCCGGTATCGCCCATAAAGATCTTCGCAGGCTCAGCATTCCACCACAGGAAGCCGAAGCAAGCACCAGCGAGAGCGACCGCTACCACCGCCAGGTCGTATGGGTCCCGCACCTCGTAGCACTTCGGCCCGGCCGACGCGGTATAGGCGCAGGACTGGTTGTACTGCCAAATGTTGACCAGCGTGTACGCGCCGAACATCATGACACACGCACCAGTTGCCAGGCCATCGAGTCCATCGGTGAGATTGACGCCATTGCTCGCGGCAGCGATCAGCAACATCACCCAGATGATCACCAGAATCAGCGGCAAACGGAGCCACTCGATGTCGCGAAGAAACGAGATCGCGGGTGAGGCCGGCGTAATTCCCCGCTCGTCAGGGAATTGCAGCGACGCAACGGCGAACACAATGGCGACGACCGACTGGCCGGCGATCTTCGCCTTGCTCCGGAGTCCGAGCGAACGCTGCTTGCTGATCTTGATGTAGTCGTCCAGAAATCCGACCACGCCAAGACCGGTAAACAAGAAGAGCACCAGCAGCGCCGATGCAGACGGCGCTGAAAAGATGATCAAATGGCTGCCGAAGTACGCGACCAGGACAGCGGCGATGATGACCAACCCGCCCATGGTGGGGGTGCCCCGCTTCACGTGATGGGAGGTCGGTCCATCGTCGCGGATCAGCTGCCCATAGCCCTTCTTGACCAGCACGAGGATGGCAAGCCGGGTGCCGAGCAACGTCGCGATCAGCGCGAGGCCGCCGGCGAGGACAATCGTCTTCACCCGGGATCCTCCGGCGGGAGCGGCGCGACGGCGGTGAGAATGTCGTCGGCCACGGTGTCCAAGGCTAAGCCACGAGATGCCTTGACCAAGACGACATCGCCAGGCCCGAGACCAGCCGTCACGGCCGCAACAGCATCAGGCTTGTCGGCTACCGTCACCGCCCGCGTGGACGCCAAACCAGCGGCCACGGCCGCGCCGGTCAGCTGCGCCGCATACTCACCAATGGCGACCAGATGCTCGACCCCGATCTCGGCCGCGAACCGGCCAATCGCTGCGTGCTCATCGGCGGCGGTCTCGCCGAGCTCGAGCATGTCTCCCAGTACGGCCCAGGTGTGCCGGCCCGACCGGCCCAGCTCGGCGAGGGTGTTCAGTGCGGCGCGCATCGAGTCCGGGTTGGCGTTGTAGGAATCGTTGATCACCGTGACGCCATCTGAGCGGTCGTGGAGCTCCATGCGCCAACGCGATCGTGCTGTGGCGGCGCCGAGCGCAGCAGCGACCTGGTGCAGATCTAGACCGACCGCCAGCGCTGCGGCGGCCGCCGCCACCGCGTTCGGAACGTGATGTCGTCCGGTCAGCCCCAGCTGAACCTGCTTCCGACGCTCTGGTTCGCCGGCTCGACGTTGATGAAGGGTGAAGGAGTATCGCCCATACGCGTCGCCGACCAGCCGAGAAGCCCAGACACCCTCCTCAAGCCGCTGTGTGCTCGACCAGGGCAGCACCCGAGCCTCGGTACGCCTCCGCATCGCCCAGACCAGCGGATCGTCAATGTTGAGTACCGCCCACCCATCAGCAGGAAGCGACTCAACCAGCTCACCCTTGGCCTGCGCAATCGCTGCCTGACCGCCAAACTCCCCGACATGGGCCTGTCCAACGTTCAGCACGACTCCGACCCGCGGTGGCGCGATGTCGCAGAGATACGCGATATGACCAATGCCGCGCGCGCCCATCTCCAGAACCAAGAAGCGCGTTCCCGCATCGATGCGGCCCACCGTCAATGGAACCCCGAGCTCGTTGTTGAGATTGCCCACCGCTGCCACGGTTGGACCGGCCTGCTCCAGCACTTGTGCCAGCAGATCCTTGGTTGAGGTCTTCCCCACTGAGCCCGTAATGCCGATCGCGCAGAGTCCGTCACCACTGGATCTGTCGATGAGATAGCGCGAAAGCCGGCCAAGGGCGACCAGCGGATCAACCACCACCAGGCACAGAGCACCATTTACGGGATGCCTGGTGAGGGCCGCCACCGCTCCGGCGTTGATGGCCGCCGCGACATAGTCATGACCGTCGACACGCTCGCCGGGCAGCGCGGCGAACAGGGCGCCGGGAACCACCATCCTGGAGTCGACGGTCAGGGCGGTGACCACGGCGGCCTGTCACCAGGTCCAGACAGCTCGGCGCCCAGCGCGCTGGCGATCTCTTCGGCCGTTACCGAGATCACGGTGTTGTGCCCTGCTGACCGGCCTGCTGAGCCAGGTCCGGATGCAGGAGGGCCCACTCCTCGCTTGCTACCACGGGGTCGCTGAACGGCAGGACCGTCCCAGCTACTTCTTGACCGAGTTCGTGGCCCTTGCCAAGGATCGCGACCACGTCGCCGATGCCGGCCAGCTGTAACGCCCGACGAATCGCCGAGCGCCGGTCGCCGCCGTCGATCACCTCGGTCGCCAGGCCGTCACGTCTTACGGCCGCCCGCGCGCCGCTGATGAGTTGCGCCCGGATGGCCTCCGGGTCCTCTGATCGCGGGTTGTCGTCTGTGGCGACAACCACATCAGCGTTTCGGGCCGCCGACTCCCCCATGGGCTCTCGTTTCTGCGGATCGCGGTCGCCACCACACCCCAGCACGACGATGCGCCGCCGATTCCCGAGTGCTTCGAGCGCGGCGGCGATCGCCTGCGGCGTATGCGCGAAATCCACATAGACAAGCGGCGCGCCAGGTCCGAGTTCGACCCGCTGCATTCGGCCCGAGACCTGGGCCTGCCCTAAACCAGTGGCTGCACGTTCCAGGTCCCCGCCGATCGCATCGACCATCGCCAACGCCGTCAGCGCATTGCGAATGTTGAAGTCGCCGGGGAGGTTCAGGCTGAAGTCGACGGTGCGACCGCGTAGCACGGCGCTGACCGCAGTTCGCCCGTCCGGTTGGACCCGATACGCCAGGGCGCGACAGGCAGCATCGCCCTCGAGGCTAATAGTGGTCAGCCCGATCCCAGACTGGCGACCGATGCGCTGCACCAGTTCGCGGCCGCGGGGGTCATCGATGTTGATCACCGCATGCTTGGTGCGCTGCGGAGTGAAGAGCGAGGCCTTGGCCTCGAAATAGGACTCCATATCACCGTGGAAGTCCAGGTGATCTCTGCCCAGGTTGGTGAAGGCCGCGACGTCGAAGGTGATCGCCTCAGCACGACCGAGCACCAAAGCGTGGGAGGAGACTTCCATGACAACCGTCCTGGCTCCCTCCTCGAGCAGGAATGCCAGGAGACCCTGAAGGTCGGTCGACTCTGGCGTCGTCACAGTGGTCGGGACACAATCCAGTGCCACGCCGTTCAGCCGGAAACCGACAGTCCCGACCAGCCCGGTGCTCACTCCCCCGGCGCGAAGGGCAGCCTCCAAGAGGAACGTTGTCGTCGTCTTGCCATTGGTGCCTGTTACGGCACACATCGTGAGCGCGTCCGCAGGGCGGCCATAGATGGTCGCGGCGACCCCTGCCATCGCGTGCCGAGGCTGGTCGACCACGATGACCGGAAGGGACAGCCCGTAGGTCAGCCGACCGCCGGTTGCGTCGGTCAGAACGGCAACGGCACCGGCATCGACCGCCTGCTGGGCAAACTCAGCCCCGTGATGGTGCGCACCGGACAGTGCCACGTAAAGATCGCCTGGATGTACGAGCCGGGAGTCCATGGTGATGCCACTGACAACGGGGTCGCTCAGTGCGGCACGATCCCCGAGCAGTTCGGCCAAGCCGATCTGGTGTCTGGTGCGTGGCCGAATCACGCCCCCCCGTAGAGCAGAAGACACGTTGTGACGTTATCGAGTTCTCGGCACGTTCGGACCAATACCCTGCACCTTTTGATTGCTGCTTGGTTGCTCGCTTCGGTCGCTGGTCACCACTGGGTTGGCAGTGGCCTATGCCGCTCGGCATCAGGTACGACCGAATAACGCGGCAGCGCAAAGTTCATGATGTCTCGGTACGCCGGTGCTGCTGTGATCGTTCCGGTATCGCCTGCTCTCGGGTTGCTGATCACGACGTAGGTCAGGATCTGCGGATCGTCGAGGGGCGCAAAGCCCAGAAATGATGTCACGTAGCCCCGATAACAACCGCAGCTGGTATCGGCACGCTGCGCAGTGCCGGTTTTCCCGCCACTGGTGTATCGGTCGAGCTTCAGATTGCGCTGACCGTTGACGCTGTCGATGACAGCCTGCATCAGCTCTCGCACCTGCGCTGAGCTCTTCGCCGAGATGACGCGCCGGGGCGGCGTACGCGGCAGCGCGACCTCACGGCCCTCACCGTCGGTTGCTTTCTTGATGACTGTTGGTGAGTTGTAAATCCCGTTGTTCACGATGCCTGCGACGGCGGACGCCTCCTGGATCCCCGTCACAGCGATCGCCTGGCCGAATGCGACGCGATCGCGCTGGCCATCCGACATGTCTGCCTTTGGCATGATGCCTGCGGACTCGCCCGGCAATTCGATCCGCGTGGTGTGTCCCAGACCAAAGCTCAGCAGATACTGATGCAGCGTCTGTCTGTCGAGCTGACGAGTCAGCAGCGCGGTGCCGATATTGGATGAGTCCGCGATTACCCCGCGCATCGTGTAATGCAACGTCCCGTGAGGGAAGAAGTCCTTGATCGAGTGGCCGTCGGAGGCGATCCGGTGCGGAATGACCACCCGGGTAGACGGATTCGCCGTACCTGAGTCGATCAACGCTGCCGAGGTGAGAACCTTTTCCACGCTGCCGGGCTCGTAGGGCGCTGAGATTGCGCGATTGCCTCGATCCTCAGCTCGTGCAGCCTGCGGCCTCGAGGAGTCGTAGGTGGGCGAATTGGCCAGCGCGATCACCTGACCCGTCTTGACATCCAGCACAATGGCGAAGCCGGAATCGGCGCGGGTCTTGGCGACCTGCTCTGCTAGGCGACGCTCGGCGACCCACTGCACCTCCGAATCAAGCGTGAGCTGATAGCTCAGGCCGTTGCTCGCAGGTGTAATCGAACTCCGGCCGAGCGGGATCTTGCTGCCGTTCGGTGCACTCTCATAGGTCTCCTTGCCCTCGACGCCGGCCAGCTGAGTGTCGAGACTGTGCTCGAGCCCGGCCAGGCCCTTGCCGTCTGCGCCGACAAAACCGACGACCGAGGCACCGACGGAGCCGTTGGGGTAAGTGCGAATCGGATCGCTCTCGCGGAAGATGCCGTGCAGGTGACGGCTCGACATGTCGGTGGCCAGCGCGCTGTAGGTGAGGGCCGGCACCTTCTTCTTGATGTAGACAAAGTGCGTGCCCGTCTTGGTCAGCAGCGGCATGAGCTCGGCCTCGGACATGCCGAGATGGCCCGCGAGCACGCCAGCGATCTCAACAGCTTGGGGCGCGGTCAGTGTGGGATCGGCCGTGACCGCGACCGCCGGCTGGGTGGCGGCGAGAACCAGACCATTGCGGTCAGTGATCTCGCCGCGCGCGGGGAGCAGCGGGAGCGTCCGGGTCAGCGCGTCGACTGAGTACGAAGAGGAATCAAAGCCCTGAAGCTGCAGCAACCGACCCGCGCACAGGGAGAGCGCCATCGCCACGACGATCAACATCGTGTGCAGCCGGCGCTGGGCCGAGGCAAGCGGCAAGCGTAAGGGTGGCCTGCGGTGCACCAACCGAACCTGCGGCTCGTGCACCCCGGGCCGAGGAGTGACGACCGTGCCGTCACGAAGAATCCGTACGCCGCGCGCACTGCAGGGGCGGCGACTCTCTCTCGGCAGTAGCTTGCGATCGCAGCGGCCGCGACGGGACCTTGCGTAGCGGATCAACCTGGTCTGGCGAGCGAGGCCGATCCCGCTGGTCCATTACCGCCGTCCCCCGTGATCGCTGCCTTTCTTGGCGGTCGTCTCGGCTGGCCGCTCGGCCTTCTTCTTATCTGCCTTGGTCTCATGGGCTGCCGCCCGCTCGGCGGCCTTCCGCTTGGCCTCTGCCGCTGCTGCAGCTCGCTTGGCCTCGCGCGCCGCGGCCTTCGCCTCGGCCCGAGCCCGCTTGGCCGCATGCTCGGCCGCGATCTGGGCAGGTGTCTTCACGATCAGCGAAGGGACCTCTCCACCCTGCACCGGACGGGGCTTGGCCACCACCTTGCCGCTCGGCAATTGCAGGAACCCGGGGTAGGGATTGGGGCGCATCCCGAGCTCCGATGCTCGCCGAGCGAGCTCTTGCGGTGCTGCCAGCGCATCCAGCTGGTTCTCCAGATCGGCTTGGGCGTACGCCAGCTCGGTGGCCTGGCGGTTGAGCGTACGCGATTGGAACGCCTGGCTCTGCAGTGTGGTGTTGACCATCAGCAGGCCGGCCATGCCGATGCCGAAAATGCCGATCAACACCAGAAGAAAAGGGAATCGAGCCAATCGCGGCGCTGGTTCAGTCACGGCATGAAGCTGCCGACGGGTCGACTTGACCTCGTCACGTCTGCCCGTAATGCGGCGCCGAGAGTGCGCTCATCCCGCCGCCGCCATCTCGGCGATCCGCTCGGCCGCACGGAGTCTGGCCGACGCGGCACGGGGGTTGCGGGCGACCTCCGCCGCACTGGGTCGCAGCGCGCCGCGCGTCAGCAGTCGAAGCTCTGGCCGAAGCTCGGCCGGCACCACCGGCAGGTCCCGCGGCGCGCGATCCCGAGCGGCAAGGCCGAGGATTTGTTTGACCAACCGGTCCTCGAGCGAGTGGTAGGCCAGCACGGCAATCCGGCCACGGATCGCCAATGCCGCTACTGCGTGCGGGAGCACAGCCTCAAGCGCTGCGAGCTCCCCGTTCACCTCGATCCGTAGCGCTTGGAAAGTGCGCTTCGCAGGATGACCGCCTGACTTGCGCGAGGACGCGGGGACGGCGTCATAGAGCAGCCGGACCAGCTGTCCCGACGTGCTGAATGGCTCGCGCTCGCGCTGAGCGACGATCCGCCCGGCGATTCGGTCGGCAAACCTCTCTTCGCCGTAGGTTCGCAGGATGCGCGCCAGCTCAGCTTTCGGGTAGGTATTCAGGACCTCCGCCGCGGTGAGCTCCTGCTCGCCCATCCGCATATCCAGCGGCGCATCTTGTGCGTAGGCAAACCCGCGTTCGGGATCGTCGATCTGAAGCGAGGAAACCCCGAGATCGAGCAGGATCCCCTGAACCTTGGGCCTGCCAAATCTCGCCAGCACCTGCGGCAATTCATCGAAGACCGCTTCGACGAGGGTGATCCGGTCGAAAAACTCAGCGAGCCGCTCCGCGGCCAAAGCCAGTGCCCGGGGATCACGGTCCAAACCGATCAGCTGGGCCTGGGGACATGCACTTCAGCAGGGCGTGAGCGTGGCCGCCGAGACCAAGCGTGCAGTCGACGAGAACGCAGTCGGTCTCGTCTCCAGGATCAGTGCGTGGAACCGACAGCGCGGGAGCGAGCAAAGCGACGACCTCCGCCAGCATGACGGGTACGTGCAGCTCGGCCTGAGCACTCATCCGACATCTCGACCCTTCAACTCGCGCCCTTCGACAGGCTCAGGGCGCATGTCTGATCCCGCCTAGTACGGCCATGGCTCGTGTAGAGGGGTTTCAACCCGAGATCCGCGGGAAGTCCTACCTGGCACCGGGGAAGTTGTGCCAGGGAGTCGAAGCTGCGGGTTGAAGCCTCTCTACACGAGCCGTCTCTGCGTGTCTTGCCGTTTGTGCTCCTCAGCCTGTGGGGAAGAGGGTTTGATTGAGATCGGCATACGCCGATTCCTTCTCAGTGGAGTACTCCTCCCATGCGGCCGCATTCCAGACCTCCACACGGTCGATCGCCCCCACCACCACGCAGTCCTTGTCCAGGCCCGCGTACGACCTCAGATGAGGCGGGATGGTGATTCGTCCCTGCCTATCCGGTGTCTCGTCCGAGGCTCCCGAGGCGAGCATCCGCTGGTAATCCCGAACGTCTAGCTGACTGGAGGAGGCGCTCCTCACGGTTTTGGTCATCTCGACGAACGAACTGATCGGCCAGATGGCCAGGCATCGCTCCTGGAAGCGAGTGATCACCAGACCGTCAGCCAGCTCGTCGCGGAACTTTGCCGGAAGGATGAGGCGGCCTTTGTCGTCGAGCTTCGGAGTGTGGGTGCCGAGGAACACGGACCACCCTCCTTGCTCCACTCATCGTCCGCCCATTTCTTCCACTGCTCCACTTTCCGCCACTGTACCCCACTTTCCCCCACCTGGCACCTCAAGGGCTCGCCTGCCCATCTCGGCGTGTTGTCCCTCCGGCGGCCAACAGGCCGTCGGCAATCGGGCAGAGTCCGGCGGCCAACAGGCCGTCGGCAATCGGGCACAGTCCGGCGGCCAACAGGCCGTCGGCAATCGGGCACAGTCCGGCGGCCAACAGGCCGTCGGCAATCGGGCAGAGTGTCGAGACCGGGTGAGAACACGTAGGGTTTGGACATGTCGCTGGACTATGAGAAAGCGGCCGGGATTGGGCGGCATCCCGAATCTGCCTACTCTCTTGGTGACGTGGTCCAGGTGATGGGCCAGGTGAGGCACGCGATGGAGAGCGTGATCGAAGGAAAACGCAGCTCCATCGACCTCGCGCTGGTCGTCTTGCTTGCCGAGGGTCACCTACTGGTCGAGGACGTCCCTGGCGTGGGTAAGACCATGCTTGCCAAAGCATTGGGCCGTTCGATCGCATGCTCGGTACGTCGGGTTCAATTCACCCCTGACTTGTTGCCCTCCGACATCACCGGCGTCTCAGTGTTCAATCAAGAGACCCGCGACTTCGAGTTCAAGCCGGGCGGCATCTTTGCCAACATCGTGGTCGGCGACGAGATCAATCGGGCCTCGCCCAAGACTCAGTCGGCGCTGCTGGAATCGATGGAAGAACGTCAAGTCAGTGTCGACGGCACGACGTATCTTCTGGAACCGCCGTTCATGGTGGTTGCGACGCAGAACCCGATCGAGATGGAGGGGACCTATCCGCTACCTGAGGCGCAGCGGGACAGGTTCATGGCCCGCATCCAGATGGGATATCCGACGCCGAATTCCGAGCTCGACATGCTGGAATCCCACGGCTCCTCAGATCCGCTGGCAGCGCTGCAACCGGTAACCGACGGTGCTGCCATCCGAGGGCTGATCGAGGCCGTCAAGGGGGTGTACGTCAGCCCGGCCGTCAAGCACTACATCGTTCAAGTCGTCAACGCCACGCGCAACTCGCGCGATCTCCGGCTTGGCGCCTCGCCCCGCGCGACGTTGCAGCTGCTCCGCGCCAGCCGCGCCTTCGCTGCACTGTCCGGTCGGGACTACGTAAGTCCGGACGACGTCGCAGCTCTCGGAGTTTCGGTGCTGGCACATCGGGTGTTGCCCTCCACCGATGCCCAGCTTGCCCGCCGAACGGTGACGGATGTCATCGCTCAGGCGATCCAGTCTGTGCACATTCCTGACCGGAGATAGCAATCGTGTCGCGTCCCTGGCGGCTGCTCACCCATCGTGGGCGGTTCTTCGTCGTGATCGGCCTGGTCGTCGTGCTGGTGGCGATGGCCGCCGGCCAGCGTGACGTGATGCGTCTCGGCTTGTTGCTGGTGACCCTGCCCGTCATCGCGGCGATCCTGGTTTCCCGGGCGCGGCTGCGCATGTCGTGCGAGCGCTCAATCGAGCCCGCACAGGTGCCGCTGGGCTCTCCGATGAAGGGCCAGATCATCCTCGGCCAGGACGGCAGGCTTCCGGCCGGCATCCTGCTTCTGGAGGATTCGGTGCCTCGGGAGCTGGGCGGCCGGCCGCGCTTCCTGGTAGATCGGGCGGATCTGCGCTGGCGCCGGGTCGTGGAGTATCCGCTGCTCGGACGGGTACGCGGGCGGTTCTCCACGGGACCACTGACGGTACGCACAGTTGATCCGTTCGGCCTGGTGCAGCTTGATCGGCAGTTCGTCGCGACCAGCGAGGTCATGGTGACTCCGCGCGTCGTACCGCTACCGACCGTTCGGACGACTGGCGGCGGCGGTAACACCGGCGATTCCCGACCGCACCGCGTTGGCGTCGTAGGGCAGGACGACGCGCTGGTACGGGAGTACCGCCAAGGTGACGACGTACGCCGAATCCATTGGCGCTCCACCGCCCGCTGGGGAGACCTCATGGTGCGGCGCGAGGAGCAGGCCTGGGATCCCAGCGCGAGCATCGTGCTGGATTCCCGCGGCAGCGCCCACGCGGGTCGCGGCATGCAGAACTCCCTGGAGTGGGCCATCTCGGCAGCGGCGTCGATCGGCATCCACTTCTTGGACGACGGTTTCGGTATCGAGATCTACGAAGCCGACGGCCCTTTGCACATCAGCGGCACGATGGGCCAGCACAGCTCGGCGTCCCAGGAGCTGGTGATCAGCCGATTGACCGACCTCAGGCCACGCGCGACGACGACGATTCACTACGCCGTGGAATCGGCCACCGTTGACAGGCCCGGACAGCTGGCGATTGCGATCATGGGCCGGATGAGCGCGCAGGACGCGAACTCGCTGCTGCGAGTACGACGCAATCGCGCGCAAGGCCTGGCAATGCTGCTTGACGTCGACACTTTTGCCGACGCACCTGCCAGCCCGCAGCAGCGAGCACAACATGAGCTCGCCGGGCAGATCCTGCGTGACAATCAGTGGCGAGTCATCGATGTACCGCGCGGCATGGGCGTCGCCGATGCATGGTCGGCCCTCGAGCAGCTCAACACGGCGGCCTGAGATGCGCGCCTCCGACCGCAGCACCATCGCCGTGATCATCTCGGTGATGTTGGCGTGCTTCACGGTCATTCCGCTCACTCAGGACGCCAGCTTCGTCGGCTTCAGCTGGATCTTGATCATCGCGATCGGCGCGACGAGTCTCGGACTGCGACGTGCCGGGCTGGCCAGCGCTGCCGTCCTCATCGCCCAGATCGTGATCTTGCTTGTCTACTCCCTCGGCCTCAGCCTGACGCTCACCAACCCGGCCACTGCGCCAGGCACTCGGTGGTTCGAGCACTATCCCCAGCTGTGGGCCGCCGGGATCGAGCATATGCGTACCCAGGCATCGCCCATGGAGCCTGACAATGGCGTAAAGCTCATCTTCGTCACAGTGATCGGGCTGATCATGATCATGACCGATCTGCTGGTCTCCGGCGTCGGACGTCCGGCATGGGCGATCGCTCCGCCAGCGACGCTGTTCTTGGTGCCTGCCCTCGGCCTGGGCACCGACACCGGTGTGATGAGCTTCTGCTACATCGCGGTCGGGTACCTCGCGATCTTGATCGCGGAGGGCCTGAACACGACGTCGCGATGGACCCGCGGGCTCTCTCGTGACTCGGCTGAGGGCTTCGGCATGGCAACACCAGTGGTCTGGCGAGCCGCCGGCTATCTCGCGGTTCCGGCGATCGTCGGAACCATCGTGCTGGGGTTTGTCCTGCCGACCCTTTCCCTGCCAGGAATCGGTTTCGGCAACGGCGCCGGTGGCAACGGTCCGCTGCAGCTGACCGATCCCACCCTGGATCTGCGCCGCAATCTCAACCAGCCGGAGGATCGCGAGGTCATCCAGTACCAGACCAACGCTCCGGGCGGGGTCTATCTGCGCTTGGCATCGCTGCCCCAGCTGAGTGCAAACGGTTGGAGCAATGTCGAGATCCGGCTCAACAGCGGGAAAACTCTTCCGACCATTCCCGGCTTCAGCGGCGAGCCCGACACCAGGCGTCGTACGACGATCAAGGTGCTCGACTTCGCCTCCCAGTACCTGCCCATGCCGTACGCGCCACGAACCTTCGATGCAACAGGAGACTGGCGATATGACGCCAACTCTTTGGTAGTTGTGAATGCCGGCAAGCGTGCTCAGGACCTCCGTCGACTGAGCTACACCGTCGAGAGCGCGGACGTCGAGCCGGACGTCCGGGAGCTGAACAAAGCCGTCGCCGGCACACCCGCCGACGCTGCCGTCACGGCTGCGATTCCGTCCGACTTGCCGGACCCCCTGATCCAGCTCGCCAATCGGGTCACTGCGAAAGCCGACACCGCGGCACAAAAGGCTGCCGCGATCCAGGCCTATCTCCGCAGCGGCCAGTTCACCTACAGCACCGAGCCACTTCCCGGAAGCGGCTACGAGGCGATGCAGAACTTCCTGCTTCGGGATCGCAAGGGCTATTGCGAGCAGTTCGCTTCTGCCATGGCGACTGATGGCACGGGTGGTTGGCATCCCGTCCCGAGTGTCGGTCGGTTTCCTACCGGGTGAGCAGGACAAGGACGACTGGAAGGTCTCGATTCGGGACATGCACGCCTGGCCGGAGCTCTACTTCGCCAACTACGGCTGGGTGCGCTTCGAGCCCACGCCGTCCAGCGTGACAGGCTCGGCGCCACCGTGGACCGTGCAGAGTTCCGGGCCGTCCGACACCGATCCCTCCGCGAACCCGTCGTCAGAGTCGACCGAAAGTCAGGCCTCACCAGGCGCCGAGCCGACGGTCGATCCAGATGTGCAACCGAACAACCACGGCCAGGTAGCCGGCGCCAGTTGGGGGCGGACGCTCATCTGGACTGGCATCGCCGTGGTGCTGTTGATCATCTTGGCTGCACCGGCGACAATCCGAGTACGGCGCCGCACGAGCCGACTGAGCGCAAAGGGGCCGGCTCAGGAGCGGGTGGAGGCCGCCTGGGCCGAGATCAGGGACACGGTCGTGGATTACGGAGGGTCCTGGCCGGACGGCTCGCCGCGCTCCATCGGGCGCGATGTCGGGGAGCGGCTTGATGAGCAGGAGTCTGAGGCGATGAGCCGGGTTGCGGTCCTGGTCGAGCGGTCACGTTACGCGCGTGCCTTTGACGATGGCACAGCGCCCGACAACCTACCGGCGATGACATCTGAAATCCGACACGGAGTCGCGGCACCGACCGATTTACGACGCAAAGTCATGGCACTGCTAGTTCCGAGGTCGCTTTTCCGCCGGAGGCCCAGGGAGCCCCAGCAGTGATGTCATAGACCGCGTCGACTCACAAACCTTCGTCGCGGCGGCGACGCCAGCGCTCCTCCATCTTGTCCATGAAGCCCTGCCCGTCATGGGCTCGGGACCCTTGCGACGTTTTCGCGCGATCGCGCCCCGTGCCGGCATCGGCGCTCCCGCCGACGTGTTGCCAGGAGTAGATGGCGGTCACCGCCGCCGCGACCATGATCACGAAACCAAGGACGCTCAAGAATGGGTTGATGGAGATACCTGCGATGAGGAGGCCTAGCCCAGCGAAGAAACCTACGCCAGCAAGTGCCGCGCGACGCCGATGAACTCGCCGGGAGCTCGTCCCACGGAGAGCGTTCTCCAGCTTTGGATCCTCGGCCGCGAGCGCGGCTTCCATTTGCTCGAGAAGCCGTTGCTCCTCATCTGAGAGGGCCACTGGCCACCTCCCAAAGGTCTTGTCGTACGAGTGCCGTCATGATACGCCTCTCACCCGGCAAGGAGCTGATTCGATCCGTTTGGATACGGAATACCCCCTGACGTGTGATTTGTGCATCACGACTCGTCCATAGCTGGGCGATGTGGCTCCAGTCTAGGTTGCGGCAGTGGGTATGGGAAACACCCAAACCGTCAATTACGACCCTGTGAAACCTGGCTAGACCCGTCTGGTCAGTACGGCTCGCTGTACCGCCGTCGGCCCGAATTTTCCGACCGCCGCATCGATAGCAAGATCGGCCTCGCGCCACCCTCTCTCCGGGTCCGTCAGCTGTGGCTGCCGGTAGGCGCGATGGCGATCGACAAGCTGTTCGACACGAACTCCAACTCGGCGGATCCGGGCGCGCCCGAGATCGAGGCGCTCGTAGAGCTGCAGCGCCTGGGCGTAGATCTCATCGGTGACGTCGGTAGGTGTTGGCATGGTGGTGGAGCGGGTCAGCTCAGTGAAATCAGCGAACCGCACCGAGATCGTGATCGTGCGGCCCAGCATTCGCTGCTTGCGCATCCGGCGCGCGGTGCGGTCTGCCATCCGGAGCAACTCGCGCCGTACGGTATCGGGGTTGTCAGTGTCGTGGCCGAACGTCTCTTGGGAGCCGACACTGTGCTCCGGCTCCAGAGGCGTGACTCGACGCCGGTCCCTCCCCCAAGCGAGCTCGCTGAGCATGCCGCTCGCGTGCGGCCCGAAGGCCGGACGCAAGGTCGTCCGTGGAGTGTTGGCGAGCTCGCCGACGGTGAAGATGCCAAGGCGATGCAGTTTCTGCGCAGTCGCGTTCCCGACCCCCCACATGGCCTCGACTGGCATTGGGTGCAGGAACCTCGCGACCTGATCGGGCGGCACTTCGATCAAACCGTCCGGTTTTGCTGCCCTCGAGGCGACCTTGGCGACGAACTTTGTCGGGCCGATACCGACCGAACAGGTGATCTGCTGCTCGTCCGAAACGACGGCACGCACATACTCTCCGATTTGCGCCGGGTTGCCGAACATTCGCACGGCGCCGGTCAGGTCCAAGAATGCCTCGTCGATCGATGCCGACTCGACCACGGCAGCGACCGAACGGAACACGGCCACAATCGCCTTGGAGACCGCCGTATAGCTGTCGAAATCGGGCGCAAGGAAAGTTGCCCTGGGCGCCAGCCGCCGTGCCTCGGTCGATGACATCCCGGACCGTACGCCATGGGCCCTGGCCTCGTACGTCGCCGACAGCACCACCCCGCGAGGCGAACCGCCGACGATCACCGCGGTGCCCCGCAGCTCTGGACGCCGTCGCAGCTCGACGGAAGCATAGAAGGCATCCATGTCGACGTGCATCACGATGCGGCTCGACACGATGGTCCCCCTATATCGAACGTGGTCCCTATCGAACGTGGCACTATCGAACGTGTGTTCGATATCACCGTATCATGGCACGCCAGCGATCTGATCCACGCGGGTAACCGCGGAAAGCGCGGACATCCTCAACTTCGGGGTACGACGATCACCGGAATGCGCGCGTGTCGCAGCAGCCGAGAGGAGACGCCGCCCAGCAGTACGCGGCGCGCGGGGCCGTAGCCGCGGGAGCCGCAGACCAAAACGTCGGCATCTTCTGGCCGCAGATCGGCTAAAGCATCGACGACCGGCCCGCCCAGTAGCCGCGTGCTCCATACCAGGCCCTCGGGGAGGTGGCCGCTCGCCTCCTTCAGCGCACCTTCGAAGGATTCTCGCTCTTCGTCTCGGTAGATACTTGGCTCGCCCATCGCTGGCGAGACACGAGTGTCTGGCACGACCGTGACCAGCTGCAGCTCAGCTTTGAGCTCCAGAGCCATATGCCCTGCTGCGACGAGAGCTGCGTGACCGTCCGCGGTGTCGACGTAGGCCACGGCCAGCCGCTTGATCGGCGCAGCCGGACCGGCCTCGTAATCCCAGGGCACGATGACGACCGGACCCGGCGCTCCATGCAACAACCGCTCGGCAGTGCTGCCCGGCGCCGTACGCCGGACACCGCGCGTCTTGAGCGAACCGAGGATCACGATCGAGTCCGACCCGGCCGCCTCCTGCACATCGTGCAGGCCGTGGGATGCCGAGTCGGACCCGATCGCTTCGAACTCCGCGTCGAACGCACCGAGTCGGCTGCGCGCCTCGTCCAGGAGGTCGTGTGCCTCCTCCCGGTTGTAGGCGACCCACTCGGCATCGACGCGACCCATGCTGATCGGTGCCGGGCCCGGGTAGATGGTGACAACCTTCAGTGGGCGACCGCTCGCCCGACTCCATAGCTTGGCGAACATGAGCACGTCGGGACCGGCCGCACCCTTGTACGCCGCGATCAACGGCGACGATGGGCTCACGACGACTCCAACGCGGCCTTGCCCTGCGCAGCCTCGAGCCTGGCCCGCGAGTGCCGGCGCGAGTAGCTGAAGTAGATGATCAGACCGACGACCAGCCAGATCAGGAAGCGCAGCCAGGTAACGCCGGGCAACTGAGCCATCAGGTAAACGCAGAAGGCGACGCCGATCAGCGGGAACACCGGCGAGAACGGCACCCGGAAGGGTCGGTTCATATCCGGCCGGGTGCGACGCAGCACGATGACGCCGATGTTGACCAGTACGAAAGCAAAGAGCGTCCCGATATTGACCAGCTCCACAATCGCGCCCAGTGGCACGAACGCCGCAAGCAGCGCGATCAGAATGCCGAAGCCGATAGTCAGCCGAGCTGGCGTGCCGAACCGTGGGTGCACGTGCGCCAGCCGGCGCGGGAAGAGCCCGTCGCGGCACATGGCGAAGAAGATCCGGGTCTGGCCGTACATGATCACCAGCACGACGCTGGTGATAGCGATCAGCGCACCGAGGGCTAGCACACCGCCGGCCCAGGCGATGCCCGCGCCCTCCCGAAGACCCGCGGCAAGCGGCGCGTCGCTGCTGGTCAGCGTCTCGATCGGAGCGACGCCGATGGCGGCGATGGACACAATGACGTACAGCACCGTTGAGATCAGCAGCGAGCCGATGACGGCGATCGGCAGATCGCGACCGGGGTTCTTGGACTCCTCCGACCCGGTCGAGACGGCGTCGAACCCGATGTAGGCGAAGAAGATCACCCCGGCTGCAGCTGTGACGCCTGCGACTCCCTTGGGCGCGAACGGGACGAAGTTCGAGCTGTGGAAGGCCGTAAAGGCCACAACGATGAAGAAGATCAAGATCGCCAGCTTGATCACGACCATGATCGCGTTGACCGTAGTGCTCTCGCGGGTTCCAAGGGTCAGCAACACGGTGATCACCGCGACGATGAACACCGCAGGAATGTTGAACACGCCGCCCTCCGACGGCGACTTGGAGATCGCGACCGGTAGCTCGAAGCCGAAAGCTGATTGCAGGAACTCGTTGACGTTGCCGCCCCAGCCGACCGCCACACCGGCGACCGAAACGCCGTACTCCAAGATCAGATCCCAGCCGATGATGAAGGCGATCAGCTCACCGAGGGTCGCGTAGGAGAAGGTGTACGCGCTGCCCGAGACCGGCACGCTCGACGACAGCTCTGCATACGAGAGCGCCGAGAAGGCGCATGTCACCGCGGCCAGCACAAAGGAGATCACCAGCGCCGGCCCAGCGGCTGCCGCGCCCTTACCGATGACCACGAAGATTCCGGTGCCGATGATCGCGCCCACGCCTAAAGCCGTTAGCCCGAATGCCCCGATGGACCTCCTGAGCTCTTCGCCCTTGCTGTGGGTCTCCTCCATCAGTGCGGAGACGTCTCTGGTGACGAACAGCTCCCTGAACTGCATTCCAGGCCTCCCCAACTACATTCGGGTCCTATAGGTCACTATGGCCCAGCTCCTCGCGGCTGTACAGGATTCACCATCCGATTCCATGATCATTACTCGCTCTCAGACCTGCTGTGCGGGGAGTGCTGACAGCGCTGAACCCGACCGCCCGCTCGACGAGACGCAGGAAGGCCGTCGCATCTCTGACCATGTCGTCGGCCTCACGTGCGCTGACGATCGAGGTCGCGCCCGCACGGATCGCATCTCGCTTGGCCTCGGTGGCTGCGAAGAACGCCGCCCACTCCGCAAGTTCCGGAGCGACCTCGGCAAGCATCCGCCAGGCGTTGGGAGGCCGGCCATTCGGCCGTGAGATGCCAGGACGTGCCCGATGCGTCAGCACGATCGCCACAACCCGGAGGGCCGCCAAGTGAGCAGCCAGATACCGGTCGCTGGGTCGTGGCGCCAGCTCGGCTTCAGCAAGGGAACTGCGGGCGCGTCGCAGGTCGTCGCTGCTAACCATCACAACTCCTCCTGTGGCACGTCGGTCCTCTCGTTTGGTGCTCTGTCGTTGGTGCTCTGTCGTTGGTGCTCTGGCCGTTGGTGCTCTGGCTCGTTGGTGCTGTGGGCTGGTTCGTTGGTTTGGGTTGGATCGTTGGTGCGCGACCCACAGCGCGACCTCGATGCAGATGGGGGTCGAGGTCCATCTGCATCGGGTCAGGCGCCCGGTCAGGGCAGACGCGCGCCGCGAACGCGCTGTGATCGGTCAAGCGCTATCTGGGACTTCGTCGGGGGGACTCCAGTTTTAGAACGCCTGTTCGAACCTGCACTACGCTACACCCGCGAACCGACAGTTCGTCAAGGGAATGTACGCTCCAAAATCCGCATATCGTCGACGACTCGTCGATGTGCTACCCAATGGGGTTCGGTAGCCAGGAGCCGCAGACCATGCCGCAGCCACGTCAGCCTTTCGTGCATGACCTGATCACAGTGCTCGCGGCGCCTACCCAGGTGCTCTCCCAACGCAGCGGCGAGATAGCCACCTCAGTCGATCGACCAACGGTCCAGGGGGTGATACACGCCGACACGCGCGTACTGAGTGGGCTTTCCGTCACCATCGACGGGGAGCCGGGCGAGCACCTCGCGACCGCCCTCGACGGGAATCAAGCACAATTCACATTCCTGCTGCCCACGGTCGGGACCGGCATTCTCGCCTCCGGGGATCAATCGTTGCGGCTCGACTGGTTCCGCGTCGTCGAGCCGGGCAGCATGGCCGAGACACTCCTGATCAGCTCGCCGCTGCCGGCTGCCACCGATGTCGATGTCATGGTTGTGCTGTCCTCCGATTTTGCGCCGCTGGAGTCGATCAGGCTCGGCAAACCCGGGCCTCCCCTACCGTTTCCGGTCCCGATCGGTGATCACTTCGGTTGGGTGCACGAGGAGATGGCACTCTCGCTCGTCGCTCATGGGGCCGACCTCCTGTTGTCCGAAGATCGTTGCCGGCTGACCCTCCACTGGCGGGCTGCGGTGCCCGCAGGGAGTCAGGCCAGCTTGCGGTGGCGACTGAGCGTGCAGGACGCCGCAGCTGTCGTGGTGGCCCCGTCGAGTCCGCCACTCAAGATCACGAACCCTGGCAGTATCACTGCGACGAGCGACCATCGCCTGCGACCCTGGCTGAGACGGTCGCTGGAAGATCTGAGCGGGCTATGGATGGCGACCCGCGACGCACCCGAAGATGGGTTCTTCGCCGCCGGCGCGCCGTGGTATCTCACACTGTTCGGACGAGACAGCATCTGGACAGCGCGGATGCTGCTGCCAGTCGATCTTGAGCCGGCGCGGGGCACCCTGCGGACGCTCGCTCGTCGACAAGGCAGGCGGGTAGACCTCAGGTCCGCCGAGGAACCGGGGAAGATCTTGCATGAGCTGCGCAGTACCACCGTGCACCTCGGAAGCACCTGGTTTCCACCCGTCTACTACGGCACCGTCGACGCAACGCCGCTGTGGATCTGTCTCCTCCATGACGCCTGGCAGGCGGGACTTCCCAGCGAGGAGGTGGCGGAGCTCCTGCCTGCGCTGGAACTGGCATTGAAATGGCTCATCGAGTGCGGCGACGCCGATGGCGACGGCTTCCTGGAGTATCACGACAGAAGCGGGCACGGCCTGGTCAACCAAGGCTGGAAGGACTCAGCCGACGCGATGCGCTTTCACGACGGCCACACCGCCGACGGACCTGTGGCGCTGTGCGAAGTGCAGGGTTATGCGTACGAGGCTGCCCGGGGAGGCGCCGATCTGCTCGACGCGTTCGGCAGCCCGGGCGCCGAGGTCTACCGATCCTGGGCATCCCAGCTCGCCATCCGATTCCGAGTGAGCTTCTGGTGCGGACAGGGTGATGATCGTTATCCCGCGCTCGCGCTGGATGGTGCGAAGCATCAGGTCGACTCCCTGAGCAGCAACATCGGCCATCTGCTGGGTACCGGGATCTTGACCGCGGACGAGGAACTGCTGATCGCCCGGCGCGTAGCGAGTCCGGCGCTCGACTCGGGGCTTGGACTGCGCACCATGGCAGCGACAGATGGCGGCTACGCGCCGCTCAGTTATCACTGCGGCTCGGTGTGGCCGCACGATACGGCGATCGTCATTGCCGGGCTGGTGCGCGCGGGTTGGCTGAGTATGCCGGTGGGCTCATCGAGGGTCTGCTGCGCGCTTCGGTTGCCTTCGAACAACGGCTGCCAGAGCTTTGGAGTGGCGAAGGCCGGCCAGTCCCCTACCCGGTTGCGTGCCGGCCGCAAGCGTGGTCCGCAGCCTCAGCGATTGTCGTTGCCCACGCGTTGGGCGTCCTATGATCCAGCCCATGCCTGACAACTCCAATAAGGACAACTCCAATAAGACGGCACTTGTCACCGGCGCATCGTCGGGCATCGGCGAGGCCACTGCCCTGCATCTTGCCGAACTCGGCTACACCGTCTACGCCGCTGCCCGACGCGTCGAGCGCATGTCCGATCTCGCTGATCGTGGAATCCGCACCAGGTCGGTCGATGTCACCGACGACCCGTCCATGATGGCACTGGTCGAGATGGTGATCGCCGATACCGGACGCATTGACGTGCTGGTCAACAATGCCGGCTACGGCTCGTACGGGGCACTTGAGGATATGCCCATCGAGGAGGGCCGGCGTCAGTTCGAGGTGAACGTTTTCGGCCTGGCGCGTCTTACCCAGCTCGTGCTCCCACAGATGCGGGCCCAACGGGACGGCTACGTGGTGAATGTGTCCTCCATGGGCGGCAGGATCTGGGAACCGCTTGGCAGCTGGTACCACGCGAGCAAATTCGCCATCGAGGGACTCAGTGACAGCCTGCGGGTCGAGGTGGCTGAGTTCGGCATCAAGGTCGTGATCATCGAGCCTGGAAGTATCCGCAGCGAGTGGTCCGGGATCGCTGCAGACCAATTGGAGGCGACTTCGGCAAACACCCCGTACGCCAGGCAAGCCAAGGTTGTCGGGGCGGTGTTACGCGGAGTTGATCACAGCCAGATGGCGTCCGGCCCCGAGGTGGTGGCCGAAGCCATTGCCAAGGCTGTGCAGAGCCCAAAACCGCGTACCCGTTATGTCGTCGGCGGCGGAGCTCGCGCCATCCTGCTGGCTGAACGAATCCTTCCCGATCGCGGCTTCGACCGCTTCATCCAGTTGGGTTACCGATTCGCCGCGCGAGTTTGATTGCTCCGCTCGCTCCGCGCGGATCGCGCTTGGAAGCCGCCTCCTTCGTCGTCGCTCGGGACGAAAAACATGTCCCCTCATTCCTCCTCAACACGGCGGCGCGCGATCCGGTGTTTTGATTGCTCCGCTCGCAATAAACATCAGCCCTAGCTGCCGAAGCCAGTGCTGAAGACCTCGAAGGTGACCGCCATCGGTACCCCGAGCCGCGTTCCGGCTTGACGCGCCCCGCTCTCCAAGAATTCGGCGGGATCGAAGAATTCCCAGCCCAGACCGTCGATGTAGGCCTTGTGAGCGGCCAGCGAGGCGACTCCACGCTCGAAAGTCTTGGTCGTCTCCACGGCGTGCTTACCCTCAGGTGATGAAGAAGCCCACACCTGCCGAACCCCGCTCCAGGGTTCCAACCCGTCCTCGATCTGCTCGTGAAAGACCCAACGGTTCCCGGCATCGCGTACCGCGTCCAAGGTCGCCCGTCCAGTAGCAATGTGATCGGCCTGATTGAGCGTCTGCCCACCCCAGGTGTCACGGAAGTTGTTGGTGATCACGATCTCCGGTCGATGCCTCCGAACGGCTGCGCAGATCGCTCGGCGCAGCTCGACACCGTACTCCAGCACCCCGTCGGTCAGCCCGAGAAAGTCAACCACCCCGACTCCGACGATCCTGGCCGACTCCCGCTGTTCGGCCTCGCGTACTCGACGAGACTCGGCAGGGTCCATGCCGTCGATGCCGGCTTCGCCACTGGTCACCATGGCATACACCACGGTCTTTCCTTGATCAGTCCAGCGCGCGACGGCCGCCGCGGTACCGAATTCAAGATCATCTGGATGGGCGACGACGCAGAGCGCCGTGTTCCACGACTCGTCGACAGGTTCGAGATCTGGCATGCGGCTTAGCGTAGAGCTGCCCTTCGCCGTGCACCGGCATATCCCCCTACGCTCCTCTCATGGACCAGCCGCACCGGGTTCCAGCGTGACGGCCGACCCTGTCGTCGTGATCGGCGGCGGCCTGGCGGGCCTCGCAGCTGCTGCACGCCTCGCGAAGGCTGGGCACCAGGTTGAGCTGTACGAGCAATCCAACGCCCTTGGGGGCACGTGGGCGCCGTATCGGCTCGATAGCGGCATCACAGTGGACGATGCGCCGCCGATCATCGGCTTCCCGGCCCCGTGGCGTGATCTATTTCGGAAGAGCGGCCGGCCGTTGGAGGCGGAGCTGGCCAGAATGGGCTATGCATTGGCGCCCGCCGGGCCGCCGAAGATGATCTTCGCCGATGGCGCAGAGCTCACCCTCCCGGCCGACCGCGGCGGCCAGTACGCCGTGCTGTCCGACGCATATGGTCGATCGGTCGCAGAGCGATGGCAGCGGCTGCTGGATCAGCTTGGTGAGGCATGGCAGACACTCCGCGGGCTCGGTTTGGAGGCCGAGCTGCACGACCGCCGTCAGCTGACTCGAGCCGCCAGGCGCAGCCTTTTCGGACGACACATGACCCTTGCCGAACTCGCTACCTCGATCGATCACCAGCATCTCGGTGCCGTGATCCGCAGCGTCGCCTACCGCGCAGGTTCGCTGCCCGAGCAAACCCCGGCGTTCGCAGCGGTCGAGCTGTACACCGCCCGCACGTTCGGGCGCTGGCAGGTGGAACCCCTCGAGATCGACTCAGCACTCGATGTTGGCCGATCTTCCATCCTCGTCGAGGCCCTGGCAGCGCGCCTTGCGCTTCGCAAGGTACGCATCCACCTTGATTGCGCCGTCCGAAGCATCGAAATCCGCAACGGTCGGGTCGTCGCGATCGGAACGAGCGACGGCGCGGTCCGGGCCACCGCGGTAGTCGCGACCTGCAATCCATGGCAGATCTTCGACAGCCTGCTTCCGTCCAACGCAGCGCCGCGAACCCGGCGGCAGCTGCGCAAGCTGCACTCTGCGGCGGCCCCGACCATCACCCACCACGAGGCTGCCACCGCGCCCGCCGGCCAGGTGATCGAGACGATCACCGTCAGCGATACCGGCGTGCCGACCGTCAACTTTCTGCGGCCGGCGGCCGGCGGCGGGGTGTGCACAGTCCACGACTTCAACCAGACGATCGCCCGCGCTTCGTACGGGATCGCCTGGGATGGCTTCGGCAGCTGGCTGCGCCGGCCCGCAGTGGCGAGCAAGGTTCCAGGCCTCTATGCCGCAGGCCCCTTCTCGCCCGCCGGCCCGAATGCCTCGCAGGTTGTGCTCTCTGCCGCCCTCGCCGCGTACGGCTGTCACGAGTACCTGAGCGCAGTTACCTGAGCATCGGGGCCAGCCGCGTCAACTTTGGGACACAGACAACTTCCGTATACTTAGTTGTTTGTTCATCTAAATAAGGATCATCCTTCTTTGACACACGCGCACAGCGACACGGGATCTGACAGCGTGACAAACACCTCACCGGCCGCTAGCACGATCGAGCGCGAGCTGGCCGCCGAGCAAGCACATGTTGACCTCGTCTACGAACGGCTCGCCGAGGCCACTCGGTCGGCCCAGCAGCTCGCGCGAGCTGGACTTTCTCTCTACCAGTCCGACCGCACCTCTTTCGTACGCGAGGAGGACGGGACCGGCCTCTACGAACGCGACGTATTTGCATTCCAGGCCGCCCGGCGGCTCGCGGTACTAGCGGCTGAGCAGGAAGGGCTCGTCTTCGGACGGCTGGATCGGACCGATGGCGAGGTTCGCTACGTGGGCCGCATTGGCGTTCGTGATGCCGACTACGAGCCCCTGGTCATCGATTGGCGCGCACCGGCCGCCGAGCCCTTCTACCGGGCCACTCCCAGCGATCCGATGGAAGTCATCCGGCGCCGTGTGCTGCACTGCCGTGGTGATCGGGTGGTGGGAATCGAAGACGACCTGCTTGATGGTGACAACGCCGACCACGAGCTGGTGGTCATTGGCGAAGGGGCGCTGTTGGCGGCGCTTACCCGGGCTCGTGATCACACCATGCGGGACATCGTTGCCACCATCCAGGCGGAGCAGGATGAGGCGATTCGCGCGCCGTACCAGGGATTCACGATGATCTCCGGAGGACCCGGAACCGGAAAGACCGTGGTCGCCTTGCATCGCGCCGCCTACCTGCTCTACTCCAACCGTCGCCGTTTCGAGTCCGGCGGAGTCCTGGTGGTTGGACCGAGTCGGGTCTTCATGAGCTACATCGCGCGCGTGCTGCCGTCGCTCGGCGAGGACTCAGTCACGCTGCGCCCGATTGGTGCCGTTGCCTCCGATGTCGTCCGAGTGAGTGGTGATCGGGTCGACGACCCACAGACAGCGGCCATCAAAGGCGCCCTGCGCATGGTGAAGATCCTGCGACGCTTGGTGCATGAGCCGCTACCCGAAGTGCCGCTCGAACTGCGCGTCACCGTAGCCGGCAACGTACTGGTCCTTAGTGCGGGAACGTTGACGCGTATCCGCTCTCGCGTCCTTGCCCACCACAAGCTCAACACTGGCCGGGATGCAGCGGAAAAGGAATTGCTGGCCGCGCTCTGGCGGCTCTCGGGGCCGGATTCGGACGACATTCTCGATCATGACCATGAACGTGAGGAGTTCAATGACAGCGTCTCCGAACTCGCCTCGTTCAAAATGTTTGTGAATGCTTGGTGGCCGACGGTCAGTGCCCCGACCGCGCTGGGCCGACTCGCCGACGTTGAGCTGCTCAAGAGGATCTCCGCCTCGATCTTGTCCAGCGCAGAATGTGAGCTGCTCAGCGCCAGCTATCGGGACGCCGCGGACTGGACTGCCGCCGATGGCGCTCTGCTCGATGAGCTGGTGCATTTGCTCGGACCGGTACCGGCCCAGGAGGAGCAGGAAGGGTACGGCCTGCCCGATCTCGACTCTGAGATGCAGGAGGTCGTCACAACCGCGGATCTGCTATCCCCCGTGCGAGAGTCCGATCCCTTCGATCTCCCGCATGAGACGTACGCGCATGTGCTCGTCGACGAGGCACAAGATGTGAGCCCCATGCAGTGGCGCATGCTGAGGCGTCGCGGCGGCAGTGCCAGCTGGACCATCGTTGGCGATCCTGCGCAAAGTTCCTGGACCGACACCGAGGAAGCCGATCGCGCGATCACGGAGATCATCGGCACTGCGCCGATACGCCACTTCCGAATGAGCACCAACTATCGCAGCCCATCTGAGGTCTTCGACCTGGCTGCAAAGGTAGTGGTTGCTGACTACCCGGACGCTGACCTCCCGACTGCCGTCCGCTCGACCGGCCATGAGCCACGTCTACTGGTGCCAGCTGAGGCCGCCCCCGAGAACCAGACGATCCCGGCAGCCATGATCAACATCGTGCAGTCACTGCTCGCCGATGTGCAAGGCATCGTAGGCGTGATCGGCCCGCCCTCGACAAGGGACGAGCTGGCCACACATTTGGAGCAGACCGGACTGCCGGGTGCGGAACGGGTCAGCGTTGTCACGCCGCTGCAGTCGAAGGGACTCGAGTACGACGCGGTCTTGGTGATCACACCCGATGCCATCGTTGCGGAGTCGCCAGGCGGAGTCCGGGCCCTCTATGTTGCGCTCACCCGGGCCACGCAGCGGCTGGTTACGCTCGACGCCGCACCTGATGCAAGTTGGCGTAAATCTCTCGGGTAGCCCGCGACCGATTCTGGGTGAAGAAGTGCAGGCCAGGTGCGCCGCGGCTCAACAGCTCCTCGGACAGCTCGGTCCCGATCTGGATTCCGACTCGCCGAACCTGATCATCGTCATCGGCAACCTCGTTGATCCGGTCGGTTACCGATCGCGGTAGCGCGGCGCCGGAAAGTTCAGCGAACCTGGTCACCTGACGGACATTGGTGATCGGCATGATCCCTGGAATGATCGGAAGTTCGCAGCCGAGAGCCCGGACTCTACTGACCAGGGCGAAATAGTCATCTGCGGTGAAGAACAGCTGAGTGATCGCGAAACTGGCTCCCGCTGCAGCCTTGGCGACCAACACGCGAGCATCAAGATCAAAGTCATTCCGCTCCGGATGCGCGTCGGGGAACGCCGCAACCCCGATGCAGAACTGCCCCAACTCATGGACAAGAGCCACCAGTTCAGTCGCGTTGTTGAGCCCTTCGGGATGCGGTTCCCACTGGACCCGCAGACCGCCGGGCATGTCGCCCCGGATCGCGAGCACATGGTGAATGCCGGCCGCGGCGTACGAACCGATCACTCGCCGTAACTCGTCGCGACTTTGGCTGGCGCAGGTGAGATGCGCCATGGATCGCAATGTGGTGTGCATGGCGATTGCCTCGGTGGCCCTGATCGTGCGCTCCCGCGTCGTACCGCTGGCGCCGTAGGTGACGGACACGAAATCGGGACCGAGCGATTCCAGCTCGCGCACTGTCTGCCACAGCTGACGTTGCTGGATCTCGTCCTTCGGCGGAAAGAACTCGAAGGAGAACAAGGGCCGATGTCCCACGGCCAACAGCTCCGCAATGCTGGGCGGCCGCGGGCGCCACACACGTTCGCGGCCCGGCATGCGAACACCCTAAGGACGGGCTCACAGCTGGACTTCGTAGGCTCACCATGTGGTCAACAACCCGCTGCTAACCAGCGCTGCGGCCGTTCTGGATCCTCAGGCGCCGCTGTCGCAGTCGTTCCGGGAGGCGGTCTCGGCCCAGATCAGCGCGTTCCTCACAGAGCAGTCAGCGGTCCTCGACTCGATGGGTCCAGAGCTTGTCCCAGTGCATCTGATGGCCAGCCAGATGCTGTGCGGAGGCAAGCGCATGCGGCCGGCCTTCTGCATCTGGGGATACATCGCTGCTGCCGGCATTCCGACAGATTCCGAGCTCAAGCCGCTGCTCACTGCGGCCGGGAGCCTCGACGTGCTCCACGTGAGTGCCCTGGTTCACGACGACCTGATGGATTCCTCGGACCTGCGACGTGGGCGCCCCGCAGCTCATCGCCAATTCGAGGCGCTGCATGCAAACGCAGGCTGGCTCGGTGATTCGGCCGCTTTCGGCAAGTCAGGCGCCATCCTGCTCGGCGATCTGCTGATCATGTGGTCGGCCCAGATGCTGCACAGCGCCGGCTTGGAGCACTCCGCTTTGGAGCGGGCGTTGCCGATCGTTGAGGCGATGCGTACCGAGGTGACCTGCGGGCAATACCTCGACATAGTGGCGCAGGCCCATCCGCTGCGGCAACGCGCGCCGGCGATCGGGTCGCTACGACCCACCATCGAGCTCGCCCTCGACGATGCCAGTCGCGTCGTGGAGTACAAGGCCGCGCGCTATACCGTCCAGCGCCCCTGCCAGACCGGGGCGGCGCTCGGCAACGGCGACGACGAGCTGTATTTCGCGCTCGGTGCCTACGGGTCACCGCTGGGCCGGGCCTTCCAGTTCCGAGACGATCTGCTCGGCGTTTTCGGCGACCCGCAGATCACCGGTAAGCCGGCCGGAGATGATCTTCGCGAGGGCAAGCGCACGGTACTCGTCGCACACGCGTACGCTCACGCCGGCGACGCGGGCCAGAAGCTCCTGTTGCAGCGGCTCGGTGACCCTGCGCTCGACGACACCGGGATCAGCGAGCTGCAGGAGGTGATCATCGAGTCGGGAGCGCGGGACGCGGTGGAAGGGATGATCAACGAGAACCACGAGCGTGCCCTTAAGGCGTTGCACGACACCGAGATCACCGATGAGGGCCGGGCCGGCCTGACAGCTCTCGCGGACGCTGCAGCCCGCCGAGAGTTCTAGCGACCTCGGGTTCCATGCGCGATTTGCGCGAGCAGCTTCAAGAAAACGTAGACAATGCCTGGAAGGTGTACCGCTCCATGGCGGGGTCCGCCTTCCAGGCGGCGCGGAGTCTGCGGCTGAGCCGATCAGCTGCTGCCTGCGGATCGCTGGCCTGGGTGATCGCCCGAACCACGCAGACCCGACGCGCTCCCGCCTCGATCACATCGTCGATGTTGTCGACTGAGATGCCGCCGATGGCGAACCACGGCTTGGACTTGACGGAGGCGACCGGTGCCTTCATGGTGGCGTACCGGACCAGGTCGAGGCCCGCCGGCTCGTAATCGGGTTTGGTGGGGGTGGGATACACCGGACCGACGCAGAAGTAGTCGACGTTCGAGTCCTTGATCGCTTTGTCGGTCTGACGCGGCGCATGCGTGGAGCGGCCGAGCAACGCCCATTGGTGCAGATACCTGCGAGCGTTCGCCGCAGAGCCGTCGGTCTGACCGAGGTGCAGCATGTCGGCCTGGAAGCGAGCTGCCAGCTCGGCAGAGTCGTTGACGCAGACGATGGCCTGGTACGGCGCGGCCACCTGCCGCGCGACCTCGAGGGCCGCCAGCTCAGCCTCGGGTTTCATGTCCTTCTGCCGGATCTGCACGATGTCGACGCCACCGGCGAAGGCGGCTTGCAGGAAGCTGCCGAGATCGCCCTGCTTCTCCCGGGCGTCCGTGCAGAGGTAGAGACGGGCCAGCCTGAGGCGGGCTTCCAGGCCCATCAGCGCGGTCACGAGGCCACGATAGTGGGAATCATTTTGGGCCGATTCGTCGCCGGCTCAGGCCCAGTGCAGGATCAGGCCCAATGCAGGATCAGGCCCAGTGCAGGATCAGGTTGGCTGGCGTTCCCGCTCGGAACCAATCAGCTTCACGAATCCGACTTGCTGGGCTTCATCCCGCAACGGACTGGATGCCCACTCGGGCAAGGAGCAGACGGTTGCCGACGTTACGCGCCTCGCGATCGAGAATGTCGAGGAGATATTCCTGCAGGGATTCGCCGCGAGCCCTCGCTTCGCCTGAGAGCGTGCGGCGAGTGGGCTCCGAGACGCCGTGAATCTGGAGATCAACCACGAACGCATCTTGTCACGCGCTCTTCTCGCTGCGGCACTGTCTCAAACGTGCGATCAGCAGCAAAGGGCTGGGGAGGGTCGAGATGCAGTGGTCAACAAGATCGTGTGCACCTCGCCGATTCGCCGCCGGGCGTCCTTGATAGCGCCTGTCACCTTGTTGGCCCGCCCAGGAATGCCCGTGTCGATCAAGACCACTCCATCGTCGACGATGACGGCATACGCATTCACATACCCGATGGGGATCTCGATGACGCCGTCAACCACTTCGCGCATGCGATCATCCTGCCGCGCGGTGTCTCAGACTGAGGCTCGAGCAGCCAACTCCTGGCGGACAAGTGGCGCGACTTCGGTGCCAAAGAGCTCGATCGAGCGCATGGTCAGCGCATGATCAACATGGGCGGCGTGCAGTTCGAACCGATCAATCTGCATCAGCTCATGCAACCGAATGATCTTGTCGGCCACCGTTTCCGGGTGGCCGAAGAACAAGGCACCTTCGGGCCCGATCAGATCCTCCACGGCTGCGTCCGACATGGGTGCCCAGCCTCGTTCCCGGCCGATCTTGGCGAACGTACGCCGGTAGGCAGGCAAGAACTCCGCGCGGGCCGCGCCTTCATCGGTGAACACATAGCCGTGGCTGTGCACGGCAAGCGGAGTTCGGCGGTCATGCTCGCCGTACTCCAGGGCCTCGCGATAGAGCTCGACGTGCGGGGCAAAGGCCGACAGCCGGCCACCGATGATCGCGAGTGCCATTGGCAGGCCGAGAGCACCAGCGCGAACCACGGAGTTGGGCGTACCACCCACGGCAACCCAGATCGGGAGCGCACGACCTTCCTGGCGCGGATAGATCGTGGCACTGTCCAGCGGTGGCCGGAATCTCCCTTGCCAGGTGACTGGCTGGCGATCGCGTAAGGCCAAGAGCAGATCAAGCTTCTCGGCGAACAGCTCGTCATAGTCGGACAGGGAATAACCGAAGAGTGGAAAGGACTCGGTGAACGAGCCTCGGCCGACCATCAGTTCGGCTCGGCCCTTCGACAGCAGGTCGAGGGTGACGAAGTTCTGGAACGTCCGCACCGGATCAGCCGAGCTCAGGACGATGACAGCACTGGATAGCTTGATCGTTTTCGTACAACCGGCGATGGTCGCCAGAACGATCTCTGGAGCCGAGGCTGCCATGTCCGGACGGTGGTGTTCGCCTATGGCGTAGACCTCGAGGCCGAGCTCGTCGGCGAGTTTGGCCTCCTCGACGACTTGCCGCAGCCGCTCACCGGGCGACACGCTTGGATCGGTGATCTCAGCAAATGTGGTCAGTCCAAGCTCCATAACACGACACTAAACTGACTCGGTGAGCTCCGCCTGGATCTCCCCGACCGCGGACGTCGTCGTGATCGGCGGTGGCCTGATCGGCACGTCGATTGGCTGGCGACTGCGGCAGGCCGGTCTCGATGTCGTTGTCGTCATCGGCGAGCGGTCTGCGGCCGCCTCTCAGGTAGCCGCCGGCATGCTGGCACCGGTCACCGAGACGACCTTCACCGAGCAGCGGCTGTTGCAGCTGAACCTTGCATCGCTCAGCCGCTATCCCGCCTACGTGGCCGAGCTGGAGGCGGCCACGGGCCTACCAGCCGGACTTCGCCAGACGCCGACCCTCTCGGTGGCCTGCGACGCCGACGACGCCGCCCGGCTAGCCACCTTCGCCGACTTCCTGACGCGGGCCGGCCATCCCGGGGAACGGCTGACCAGCCGTGAGTGCCGGCGTTACGAGCCGCTACTCGCACCGGCGATTCGCTCCGGTCTGCTGGTGGAGGGTGATTGGAGTTGCGACAACCGGCTGCTGTGGCGGGCCCAGATCGAGGCCGGCCACCGGATCGGCGTACGAGACGATGCCCGGTTTCGTGCACCGCGTCATCTCCTCGAATGGCCGGGTCAGCGGAGTCCAGCTCGCGGACGGCAGCGCGATCAGCGCCGAGTGCGTGGTCGTGGCGAATGGTGCCTGGGCAGGCCAGATCGACGGACTTCCTGATCTTCCGGTGCGCCCTGTCAAGGGCCAGATCGTCCGCCTTGACCCCGGCCGGCTGCCGGCACCCAGTTTGACCATCCGCGCGTACGCCCGTGGCTCGGAGATCTACCTGGTTCCCCGCGAAGGCGGCCGCGAAGTGGTGCTCGGTGCGACCGTCGAGGAGCTCGGGTTTGATCATCGGGTGACTGCCGGTGGGGTCTACGAGCTGCTCCGGGACGGAAGGACCGTGATGCCGATGACCGCTGAGTACACGTTGGCTGAAACTTCAGTCGGATGGCGACCTGGCACCCCGGACAATGCACCCATTCTGGGACGCTGCGATATCGAGGGCCTGGTGCTGGCGACCGGCCACTACCGCAATGGGGTACTGCTGACTCCGATCACCGCTGACGTGATCTCGTCATTGATCATCAACGGTGAGCTGGATAGCATCGCCGCCCCATTCACCCTTGATCGTTTTGCCCTCGCCGGTGGGCGTACGCGATGATCATCCACGTCAACGGCGAGCCACGCGAGGTCGTGCCGCCTGCTCGACTTCGCGATGTACTCGACCTGCCAGAGGGTGCGACGACTCCGCGCGGCGTTGCCGTCGCGGTGAATGGTGAAGTGATCCCTCGGAGCCAGCACGCCATCATCGAGCTCGGGGAAGGGGCGAAGGTGGAGATCGTCACGGCGGTGCAAGGTGGTTGATCTAGGCCGTGCGACTGACTCAGTACCGATCAGCGACGTCGATCGATTGATCATTGCCGGCAAGGAGTTCGGTTCGCGGTTGATCATGGGCACCGGCGGGGCGCCCAGCCTCGAGGTCATGGAGGCCGCGCTGCTGGCGTCGGGCACCGAGCTCACCACGGTCGCCATGCGCCGCATCGACGTGGCCGCCCCGGGGTCGCTGCTCGACATCCTCGATCGTCATCAGATCGCCGTGCTGCCCAATACCGCCGGCTGCTACACGAGCGCAGATGCGGTGCTGACTGCCCAGCTCGCGCGTGAGGCGCTGGAGACGAACTGGATCAAGCTGGAGGTGATCGCCGACGAGGTCACCTTGCTGCCCGATCCGATCGAGCTGCTGGACGCCGCCGAACGGCTGGTTGCCGACGGCTTCGTCGTCCTGCCCTATACCAACGACGATCCGATCTTGGCTCGCAAGCTGGCCGATGCCGGCTGCGCCGCAGTGATGCCGCTCGGTGCTCCCATCGGCTCCGGGCTCGGCATCCGCAATCCACACAACATCGAGCTGATCGTCGAGCACGCGACGGTGCCGGTCGTGCTGGATGCCGGCATCGGTACCGCATCGGAGGCGGCGTACGCCATGGAGCTCGGTTGCGACGCCGTCCTGCTGGCATCGGCGGTCACCCGAGCTGAGAATCCGGTCCGGATGGCCGAAGCGATGAAATACGCGGTACGGGCCGGCCGGCTGGCCCGATCCGCCGGGCGCATTCCGGTTCGCCGCTACGCTGAGGCATCCTCGACTCATGCTGGACGAATCGACTAGCCGCTGATGCGCGACGAATCGACAAGCCGCTGATGCGCGACGAATCGGGGAGCGGCGGCGCGCCTTGGTCATGGCAGTACGAGGTGACTTCTAAACTCAGCCCGGAGGCCCGCACGGCCACCTTCCCCACCGTGTATGGAGCAGACGTGACGATGACGACCGTTGGCGACCCTTTGGTGGGTCGTCTTCTGGACGGTCGCTACGAGATCACGCAGCGGCTGGCCCGTGGCGGCATGGCCACGGTCTATCGAGCCGTCGACACTCGCCTGACGCGTACGGTCGCCGTCAAGGTCATGCACGTCGGGCTCGGTGATGACGCCGAGTTCGCCCGCAAGTTCGATCGCGAGGCGCGGGCGGCGGCCAAGTTGTCGCACCCGAACGTGGTCTCGGTTTTCGATCAAGGTCAAGACCTCGAGGGGCCCAACAGCCGGCCCTACATCGTGATGGAGTATGTCCAGGGGCAGACCTTGCGGGACGTGCTCAATCGGGAAGCGCCGATGGCTCCGAGCAGAGCGCTGGAGCTGATCGATCCGGTGTTCGCCGCCCTGGCCGCGGCCCATGACGCTGGGCTGGTCCATCGCGACGTCAAGCCTGAGAACGTCTTGATCAGTGAGCGCGGACAGATCAAGGTCGCCGACTTCGGACTGGCCAAGGCGATCTCGTCGCAGACCTCGACCGCCACTCAGGGCCTGCTGATCGGAACCGTCTCCTACCTGCCCCCGGAGCTCGTCATGTCCGGGAAGGCCGACGCGAGATCTGACGTCTACAGCGCCGGCGTGGTCCTCTTCGAGTTGCTGACCGGGCGAAAGCCGCATACCGGCGACACGCCCATCCAGATCGCGTACGCGCACGTGCACCGCGACGTGCCTCCGCCGTCGACCGGCCCGACCGCAGGTCCCATTCCGCCCTACGTGGACGCTCTGGTCACTCGCGCGACCGCTCGGGATCCGAGGCTGCGGCAGCCCGATGCGAAGGTCGTCCTGGCGCAGGTACGGCGTGCCCGCGGCGATCTGCAGCGCGGCCTGCGTGATGACCCGCAGCTCATGCGCGAGCTACGGACGCCACCGCCGCCACCGACATCGCCGCCGGGCGGTCTCGAGACCGCGGGACCGCGCCGACTACGAGATGACTCAGACAGTCCCACCGCCGACCGGCCGCCCGGGTGGATCCTCGCGCTCGCGAATGGGTCACGCACGGTGATCGACGCTCCACCGCCGCGGGTGACCAGGGCCGTGCATGAGCCTTCTGCCGCGCGTCTCGCCGCCGAGCGCGAACGTCGCGCTCGCAAGCGCCGCCGCGGCTGGCTGGCCTTCCTGCTCGTGGTCATGCTCTCCGCATCCGCCGCTCTTGCAGGCTGGTACTTGACCGAGGGCCGCTTCACCACTGCGCCAGAGCTTTCCTCCCTCAGCAAGGCCGATGCCGAGCGCGTAGCGAGCAAATCGGGTCTGTCGATCGACTTCGCCGACGCGTACAGCGAAACGGTAGCCCGCGGCAGGGTGGTCTCCAGCGACCCCGGGCCTGGCACCAAGATCGAGAAGGGCAGCACGATCCACGCCGCTCTATCACAGGGCCCGGAGCGTTATCCCATGCCGGAGGTCGTTGGCCAGTCCCAGTCCTCCGCACAGGCCGCGATCGAGAAGGCGAAGCTGCTCGTGGGCAAGGTCAGCAACGGATTCAGCGAGCACGTGGCACCTGGCATCGTGCTCAGTGCGTCGGAGAAAGCGGGCGCTCGCCTGAAGAAGGGCACCGCCATCGATCTGGTGGTGTCCGTAGGACCGAAGCCCCTCGCGATTACCAACTACCAGGGCACGCCGTACGATGCGGCCGCCGCAGCACTGACCAACGCGGGTTTCCGCGTCGTCGAGCGCAGCCGATACTCCGACAAGGTCGGCAAGGACCTGGTCCTCAAACAGGATCCGCGTTCCGGTCATGGCTCGCCGGGTGACGCCGTCACTCTCACCAGATCGCTGGGTTCGCAGCTGGTCTCGGTTCCCACTGTGCAGCGGATGCCGCTCCCGGCAGCCAGAAAGGCGATGCGAGAGGCCGGCTTCAAGACCAAGGTGCAGCAGGTCGGCGTCAACCGTTCCGGGGTCCGCTACGTGGTCTACAGCAATCCCGGGGCACAGGCACAGGCGCCGAGGGCTCCACTGTCATCCTGTACGTGGTCTGACCTCCGACGCAGCTTACGGAAGTGCTGGCAGATGACAATTCGGGCACGACCTGCGCTGCCGATTTCCAGCCATTACTTGGCGAAGAGACCCACACGTCACCGTTCAGCTGCGCCACTGATGCCCGCTTAGGCTAGGGCGATGCTTGCCGCCAGGTCCCGTACGGAGCTGCTGGCATTCCTTGCGCTGTTGGCCATGACGGCCGCGTGGGGGTCGACGTTCTTTCTGATCAAGGACATCGTGACCCGGGTTCCCGTAGCCGATCTGCTCGCGCTCCGGTTCGCCATCGCTAGCGTGGCACTTGGCCTCGTCGCAGCACGCAGGCTTCACCTGTCACGCACTGTCGTGACGTACGGCGCGCTGCTCGGGATCCTCTACGGATCGGCGCAGATCCTGCAAACGGCCGGACTCTCACACACGGCGGCCAGCGTCTCGGGCTTCGTCACCGGGCTGTACGTGGTTGCAACGCCGCTGCTGACTGCACTCATTCTCCGGCGCCGCATCCCGCGTCCCACCTGGCTGGCGGCGGTGCTTGCCACGATCGGACTTGGCGTGCTGGCACTCCATGGCTTCGCCATCGGCTACGGCGAGCTGCTGACGGTGATCTCGGCGGTGATCTACGCAGGGCACATCGTCGCACTGGGGCGATTCAGCACTGCCGAGACCACGCTGAGCCTCAGCCTGGTGCAGTTGATCATGATCACCGTGGTGTGCGGAGTAGCGGCGTTCTGGCCGACGGCCGGATCGCCGGCGGGTATCCAGCTGCCCGGCAGCGTCCACGACTGGATCGTGGTGGTTTACCTCGCGCTCATCGCCAGCGCGTTGACGATGGTGCTGCAAACCTGGGCCCAGGCGCACATCGAGCCGTCGCGGGCTGCTGTGATCATGGCCATGGAGCCGGTATGGGCTGCGGCGTTCGCGGTCGCCCTCGGCGGGGAGAGAATCACGCTACGGATGGTGATCGGCGGCCTCGCGATCGTGTCGGCGATGTATCTGGTCGAGCGACCGCAACGCCGCACCGAAATCGCTGATGACTGAACCGGAGCCGCAGAGACTGAGGAGTACGCCGCATCATGAGTAGCACTATCGTGATCATCTTGGTCGTGATCGCCGTGCTGATCCTCAGCTTGATTGCGTTCCTGATCATCCGGCGACAGCGCTACGTCCGAGCGCTGCGCGGCCGCGGCTGGACCTTCGAGTCCCGCCCGTCCCTGGAGTGGGTGCTTGATCACCACGCTCCGCCCTTCGGCCTCGGCTTCGTGCGCAAGGTCGACGAGGCTATTTCCGGCCAAACACGTAGTGGAGTGCCGTTCCGGGTGTTCGAGTACACGAGCTCCGATGGCGGCGCACGGTTCGACGATCGCGTGGCGAGCCTGCAACTGCCGCTGCCGCTGCCGGATCTCTTCATCTCGGCAGACCACGCACGTGGCGGCGTGCAACTTCAGCCCATCGAGGTCGATCCGCGCTTTCAGGTACGCGCCGCTGACCCCGGATACGCCCGAACCGCGCTGTCCGCATCGGTACTTGATGCAGTCGCCGCCTTCGGCAGCGCAGGCCACAAAGTCGACCTCAGCATCGACGGGCAGCAATTGGTGGCTGTCGGTGCACCCAAGGACCCGGAGCACCTGCAGGCCTACCTGGAACAACTTGGAGCGGTCGCCCAGGCGATCGACCCGACCGAGCTCAAGCCCTACCGGATGGCGCCGCCGCCGGCAGGATTCGGCTTCTACGGCCATCCGGACTGGCAGCTGATCGGCCGAGACGACGCTCTGATCGCCAAGTACGACCTGACCAGGTCCGGTTTCGGGCATACCACCGAAAAGGTGATCCGCGGCTACAACGACGGACTGCCTATCGAGGCGTTCATCCACCGATGGAAGACCGAACGCACCGAGAGGTACACCGACTCAGATGGCAACAGCCACACCCGCACGGTCACCGAAGATCACTCCGAGATCCTGACCGCGATCACGATGCCATTCTCGTTTCCGTTGCTCTCGGTCGGGGGCGGCTGGGGTGGCAAGAAGGTGCGATTCGAGAGCGAGGAATTCAACGATCGCTTCACCGTGCGCACCGACGATCCCAAGTTCGCCTCCGATGTGATCCACCCACGCACGATGGAGTTCCTGATGGCCCTCCAGCCGCCGGCTTTTCGAATCGAGGGAACCGAGATGCGCTTCCTGGTCGACAAACACGACACACAGTTGATCGGGCTCTGTGCAGATTTCTCACACGAGTTCTTCAGCCGCGTGCCCTCGTTCGTCTGGAAGGATCTGCAGATCTCCCCGCCGGCGTTCCGCCGGATGCCGTCAGATCAAGACTCCGAGCGATCGGTACGCCAGGGCGATAGGCCAGATGCAGATATGACGGAGCGTCCAGCACAGTGAGATCTGCGCGGTTTCCGGGCACCAGCCGGCCGATGTCGGTGCGCCGCAGGGACTTGGCCGAGCCGACAGTGGCCGCGAACAACGCCTGAGCCGGGCTGAGGCCCATCTCTCGCACGGCAAGAGAAATCACCCACGGCATGGAGCTCGAATAACAGGTCCCCGGATTGCAATCGGTCGCAAGCGCAATCGAGACACCCGCGGCGAGTAGCCCAGCGGCATCCGGATAGGGCGACCGCGTGCAGAACTCGACTCCCGGAAGCAGCGTGGCCACCGTGGTATCCGCAGCTGCGGCCAGCGCGTCGACATCGGCGTTGATCGAGATAGGTACAGTGATCGACGCTCGCGGCGCCGAGCTCGACCGCGAGCTGAACCCCAGGTCCGGGCCCGAGCTGATTGCCGTGCACCCGCAGGCCGAGGCCTGCCGCCGCGCCGGCGGCAAGGACTGTCCGAGCCTCGTCAGCGTCGAAAGCATGTTGCGAATGAGGCTCGCAGAAGACGTCGATCCAGCGCGCGTACGGGGCCGCTGCCGTCAGCATCGGCCCGGTCACCAGATCTACGTACGCCGCCCGTTTTGCTGCGTACTCCGTGGGTACGACATGGGCACCCAGCAAGGTGGTCTCGCTGGTGAACTGACCGGCTATCTGGAGTGCTCGCACCTCATCGGCAACAGTCAGCCCATAGCCGCTCTTGATCTCGATCGTCGTCGTGCCGAGCTTGCGCAGCTCGGCGATCCGTGCCGCGAGCAACCGGGCCAACTCATCGTTGCTGGCTGCCCTTGTCGCTGCAACCGTGACGCCGATGCCACCTCCGTCGTAGGGCTGGCCGGTCATCCGCGCCGCGAACTCAGGTCCGCGGTCTCCGGCGAAAACCAGATGGCTGTGCGAATCGACGAAACCGGGGATGATCGACCGTCCTCCAACGTCGATCGCGGTGTCCGCGGCGGGCGCCCTGGTTGCCGCCCCGATCCAGATGATCCGCTCGTCCTCGACGACCACGGCGGCGTTCGTCTGGATGCCGAGCAGGTCAGGCCCGGTGCCGTCGCAGGTCACCAGCTCACCGATTCCGGTGATCAAGGTGCTCATCATGTGCGCCAAGCTGATCAAAAGCGCTTTCCAGCAGCCGGGCAGGTGAGCCCAGTTGGTGTTGCCCATCGCGGACGATGCGCTGTCCCGCGACGACGACCTGGTCGACGTCGGCCCCGGACGCTGCGTAGGCGATCTGGTCAGGACGGGCGCCCATGGTGCGTACGGAGTCTGACCGCACGACGACGAAGTCCGCCGGTGCTCCGTCGGCAATCCGGCCACCATCGGCCCAGCCGAGACTCCGATAACCGTCCTCGCTGGCGATCATGATCAGATCGCTCGGCGTGAATCGGCCCCGTTCGCCGCTTGCCAGCCGCTCATGCATCTCCAGTCCGCGCAGCTCCTCGAACGGATCGATCACCGCCTGCTGATCCGATCCCAGAGTCAGCGGGCTTCCCGCGTCAGCCAGCCGTCGGGCCGGACCGATGCCGTCCGCAAGATCACGCTCGGTTGTCGGACAGAAGCATGCCGATGTCTGCGTACCACCCAGGACCTTGATGTCGGTGTCGGTGAGGTGCGTGGCATGTACTGCCGTGGTTCGCGGGCCGAGCAGACCATGATCATCAAGCAACTCCGTCGGGGTCCGACCGTAGAACGCCTGGGTTGCGGCGTTCTCGGCCGGTTGTTCACTGAGGTGGACATGCAGTGGACGCTCCCCGGCTGCCTCGCCGATCTTGGTGAGAGCCTCAGCGGGAACTGCCCGAACAGAGTGTGCGGCGGCGCCGATGCGTAGTCGATCACTGTCCTGAGCGAGCCGATCCGGGCCTCCCAGTGATCAACATCCTCGTCGGCGAAGCGAGCCTGGAGGGGATCCAGCGGCAGATGGCCACTGGCAGCGAGCCCTCCGGCGAGATAGCAAACGTCGATCAGGGTGAGCCGGATGCCAGCCTCGGTCGCGGCCTGGATCAGCGCGTGACCCATGGCATTCGGATCGGCGTACGAGTGACCATGCCGATCATGGTGGAGATAGTGGAACTCACCGACCGCGGTAAACCCGGCCAATGCCATCTCGGCGAATACCGCACGAGCGAGTGAGAAGTAGCTATCAGGATCGAGGCGAGCCGCGAGGGCGTACATCTGCTGACGCCAGGTCCAGAAGGTGCCGCCTTCAGCGTGTGTCCGGCCACGGAGTCCCCGATGGAACGCGTGGCTATGGCCGTTGGCGAGGCCGGGGAGGGTCACGCCATGCAAGATCTCCTGATTGGCTCGGCGTGGCACGCCTCTCGCGACCCGCGCGAAACGGCCGTCTGCCACGTCGAAACTGACGCCCGCATGGCAGCCGTCCGGCAGCCACGCATACGCCGCCCAGTACGAGCTCACTGTTCGACCCCAGATAAATCGGCCAACACCGTAGCCAAAGCAGCAACACCGGCCAGGCAATCTTCCGGCTCGGCCCACTCGGCCGGCGTGTGAGACGCGCCGGTCGGGTTGCGGACGAAGATCATCGCCGCAGGCACGCCCGCATTCGCCAGGATTCCGGCATCGTGGCCCGCCCCGGTGCCCATCACGGGGGCACCGCCAAGCACGCTCTGCCAGGTGGGCGACCAAGGCATCGTCGAAGGCGGTCTGTGGAGTCCACGACTCCTCGGTGACGACAGCACCTGAGTTGCCGACCTCCCGCTCGATCTGAGCGACGGTCGCGCGAAGTGCGGGCTCATCGGCCGCGCGCGCATCGAGCCAGGCTGTGACCGAACTCGCAATGGCATTCACGCCGCCGGGCTGAATGTTGATCTTGCCGACGGTCGCGAGACTGCCGTGCGCCTCGGCCGCCGCTCGCGCGACCAGCACTGCCTGCGCACAACCGATCACCGCATCTCGGCGATCAATCAGCCTCGTGGTGCCGGCGTGGTTGGCCTCACCCGGAACATCGATCCGCCACCGACCGTGCGGCCAGAGTCCGCTTCCGACGGCTAGGGCTTGGCCGAGGTCGATCAGGCCACGACCCTGCTCAATGTGCAGCTCGACGAACGAACCGACTCGAGCAAGAGCTTCCGGATCCGGGCCCAGCTGGTCGGGCTGTCGCCCGGCCAGGCGCATCGCCTCCGCCATGCTGATCCCATTGGCGTCCCGCAATGCCCGGGCCCGATCAGGGCTCAGAACACCGGTGATCATTCGCGATCCGGCACACGAGACCCCGAACCGGGCGCCCTCCTCGTCGACGAAGTTGACCACGCCGATCGGGCGATGTGGCGCAAAACCGTCAGCTCGCAGCCGGTCGATCGCCGCCAATGCGCTGACCACGCCGAGTGGGCCGTCAAAGGCGCCCCCGTCCGGAACGCTGTCCAGATGGGAACCGGTCGCGACGCCGCCCGATGAAGAGCTGTCAGGATCGCCCCACCAGGCCCACTGGTTTCCCATCCGATCCTCGGTCAGATCCAAACCTCGGGCCGCGCACTCTCCGCTGAACCACTCGCGCATGCTCAGATCCGCCGCAGTCCATGCGAAGCGACGATAACCGCCGGTAGTCGGATCGCGGCCAATGTCCGCGATCGCCGACCACATCTGCTCAAACGCTGATTCGGTGATGTTGCTCCTCTAAGTCACGTGGCCCGAGCGACGCGTCAACACCACCCCGGCCTAGGACCCGACTGGATTGGAGTCGAGACCCATGCCCGAGATTACCGAGCTGGCCTCAGGTCAGCCCAACGGCGCAGCGTCGATCACGATCGAGCCAGTTGAAGCGGACGAAACCCCGATTCCCCTCAGTTACTGAAGCGAGGAGTAGTCACCTCATCTTCTCTCCCAATCGATTGCGGTTGCGAGACAGCGACCATGCTCACCTCAGACCGGTTCGCGCTCAAAGAACACCTCTATGAGGTCGGGCGGCCAATCCGTCGCTCGGCTGGTCTTCTTGTCGATGTGGGCAACGGTCATGATGCAGCGGGAGACGGTCTTTCCGGCGGAGTCGACCATGACACCCTCGATGAGCGCATCCGGCCCGCGGAACTCGCGCACGAACGAGGTGATGGTGATCTCCTGATCGCCCCGAACAGGTCTGAGAAAGTCGATCTCTATCCTCCGGACCCAGACCATGAAGGGCAACGTCGCCAGGGTCTTCAGATCCCAACCGGCGTAATCTCGCAGACCCTCCATCCGGTGATCGACGTAGTACGTCGCGTACTGTCCCGTGTTCACGTGATCGTAAGGATCGAGCTCGGAGAACTTGATCCGGTGAGTACTCCGGTAGACGATCGGTGCCTTTGACATTCCGCTTCCCTTCCACTGCCACGTTTCAACCGTTGACGGCCGTCTGCACCGCGTACCCGACCCCACCATTGCCGCCGTTCCTTCACCCACCAATCGAGCGGATCTGCTCGAAGGTGGCGGGCTGGGTGATGATCACTGTCAGTTTCCTTCTTTCATGGGAATCCGCACACCGCGCTCGACAGCGACCCGCTCGGCCTGCTCGTAGCCGGCGTCGACGTGCCGGATCACTCCCATGCCGGGATCGTTGGTCAAGACGCGCGCCAGCTTCTGCGCGGCCAGTTCCGTGCCGTCGGCGACCGAGACCTGCCCGGCGTGGATGGAGCGACCGATGCCTACCCCGCCACCATGATGGATGGACACCCAGGACGCTCCCGACGCCGTGTTGATCATTGCGTTGAGCAGGGGCCAGTCGGCGATAGCGTCCGAGCCGTCGAGCATCGCTTCGGTCTCTCGATATGGGCTGGCAACCGAGCCGCAGTCCAGATGATCACGACCGATGACGATGGGCGCGCTGATCTTGCCCGAAGCGACCAGGTCGTTGAAGGCCAGGCCGGCCTTGTCCCGCTCGCCGTAGCCGAGCCAGCAGATTCGGGCTGGCAGGCCTTGGAAGCTGATCTTGTCGCGAGCGCCGCGCATCCACTTGTGCAGCCGGTCGTTGTCTGGGAAAAGATCCATCACCGCCTGGTCTGTGGCCTCGATGTCGCGTGGGTCGCCCGACAGCGCCACCCACCGGAACGGGCCCTTACCCTCACAGAACAGCGGCCTGATGTAGGCCGGCACGAAGCCGGGAAACTCGAAGGCGCGTTCATAGCCACCCATCCGGGCCTCGTCGCGAATCGAGTTGCCGTAGTCGAAGACTTCGGCGCCGGCGTCCTGGAACTCCACCATCGCCTGGACGTGGCGTGCCATGCTGGCGCGCGCCCGGTCGGTGAATTCCTCGGGTTTCTGTTCGGCGTACGTGGCCCAGTCCTCGACGCTGATTCCTTCGGGTAGATACGACAACGGGTCGTGAGCGCTGGTCTGGTCGGTCACGATGTCGATCGGCACTCCACGCCGTAACAGCTCCGGGAAGACCTCGGCGCAGTTGCCGACGACACCAATGGAGGTAGCTCGCCGCTCTTCCTTGGCAGCCACGGCAAGCGCCACCGCCTGGTCAAGATCATCAGCGATCTCGTCGAGATAGCGATGATCAACACGACGCTGCAGTCGGGACCGGTCGACGTCGACGATCAAGCAAGCACCGTCGTTCAGCGTCACCGCCAGGGGCTGCGCGCCGCCCATTCCCCCGCAGCCGCCGGTCAGCGTCAAGGTGCCGGCGAGCGTGCCGCCGAACCGCTTCTCAGCGACCGCCGCAAATGTCTCGTACGTGCCCTGCACGATGCCCTGTGTGCCGATGTAGATCCATGAGCCAGCTGTCATCTGGCCGTACATGGTCAGCCCCAGCTGCTCCAATCGACGGAATTCCGGCCACGTCGCCCAGTCCGGAACCAGGTTGGAGTTGGCCAAGATCACCCGTGGCGCCCACTCATGGGTTCGCATCACTCCGACGGGCCGGCCGGATTGGACCAGCATGGTCTCGTCGGGCGCCAGCGTGGTCAGGGTACGGACCATCGCGTCAAACGCCCGCCAGTCCCGGGCCGCGCGACCGGTGCCGCCGTACACGACAAGATCATCGGGGCGTTCGGCCACATCGGGATCGAGGTTGTTCATCAACATCCGCAGTGGGGCCTCGGTGGCCCAGGAACGTGCGGTGAGCGTCGTGCCGCGCGGTGCGCGTACTGCTCGGGCGCCTTCCATGTTTGAGTCTCCTTTTGTCAGGAGCTGCTCGCGCACTGCCGACGCTCGCAGCTCGGGCGGTTGGTTTGATCAGTTGAGCGGGCCGGTCACCGACTCGGCCGCTGCGACGAGGCCTTCGCTGGCGACAAGCTCAGCAGCGACGTCGATTTCAGGTGCAAGCCAGCGATCTTCCCCGGGTGCGGGGCTGCCGGCGGAGCGGAGCGCCGCGATGACCGCGCCAGTAGCAGGTGCGGGTTGTAGCGGCAGGCGTAGCTCAATGCCGCGAGCGGCCGTCAGCAGCTCGATCGCCAGCACCCGAGTCAGTCCGTCGATCGCGCGGCGCAACTTGCGCGCTGCCGACCAGCCCATGGAAACGTGATCTTCTTGCATGGCTGAGCTGGGGATCGAATCCACCGAGGCAGGTACTGCAAGCCGCTTGAGCTCCGAGACGATGGCCGCCTGGGTGTATTGCGCGATCATGTAGCCGGAATCCACACCAGGGTCGGCCGCCAGAAATGCATTCAAGCCGCCATTGCGAGCCCTGTCCAGGAAGCGGTCGGTGCGCCGCTCAGCCATGCTGGCCAGGTCGGCGACGGCGATGGCGAGGAAGTCCAGCACGTAGCCGAGTGGCGCACCATGAAAGTTGCCGTTGGACTCGACGCGGCCGTCGAGAGTGATCACCGGGTTGTCGATGGCGGAGGCCAGCTCGATCAGCGCGACGCGCTCCGCATGATCAACTGTGTCGCGCACAGCGCCGGCCACTTGTGGGGCGCAGCGCAGCGAATACGCGTCCTGGACCCGAGTGCAGGCCTCTGTGCGATGGCTTTCCCGGATCTCGCTACCCGCGATGATCTTGCGCAGATTGCTTGCCGAAGCGACCTGGCCGGGATGCGGGCGCAGGGTATGGAGATCGTCGGCGAAGACATCGTCGGTGCCGAGCAGACCTTCCACACTCATCGCGGCAGTGATGTCGGCGATGGTGAGCAGCCGCCGCAAATCGGTGATCGCCAGCAGCAGCATGCCAAGCATCCCGTCGGTGCCGTTGATCAAGGCCAGGCCTTCTTTCTCGGCGAGCGTGACGGGAGAGATGCCGGCTACGGCGAACGCGTCGGCAGTCGGCATAACAACGCCGGCTGCGTCTCGGACGATCCCCTCCCCCATCAGCGCAAGGGCGCAGTGAGCAAGCGGGGCCAGGTCGCCGGAGCAGCCGAGGCTGCCGTACTCGTAGACGACGGGCGTCAGTCCGGCGTTGAGCATGGCGACGTAGGTCCGCAGAGTCTCCTCCCGGATCCCGGTGCGGCCCGTGGCGAGGGTGGAGATCCGCAACAGCATGAGAGCGCGCACCACCTCGCGCTCGACCTCTGGTCCAGACCCGGCCGCATGAGAGCGGACCAGGCTGCGCTGCAGTTGGCTGCGAAGTTCGATCGGGATGTGCCGAGTTGCCAGGGCGCCGAAGCCAGTCGATACCCCGTAATGCGGCTCTTGATCATCAGCCAGGGCTTCAATGATCTCGCGGGATTTGCGAACCTCAGCCCAAGCGTCGTCGGCGATGACGACCTTCGCGTCATGCCGCGCCACTGCTACGACGTCTTCACGTGAGACGGGGCCGATACCGACCGTGACGCTGCGCTGTTCCATGAATCCATTGGAGTCGACCCACCCATCAGCTGGGCAGAGCCGCGCGCCAAACTATGTCCCAAATCTGAGACATGGGGGCCTGATGTCAGCGGCACCGGCAGCCGATCACGTACTGCGCATGCTTACGCTCCTCTCCCACCATCCCGAGCCGGTGTCGGCGGGAATGGTCGCGGCGACCCTGCAGCTGCCGCGCTCGAGCACGTATCGACTGCTGTCCACACTCATCGACCACGGCTTCGTCCACTACCTGCCCGAGGAGCGGCGTTATGGCCTGAGCGTGGCGGCGTACGAGCTGGGGTCGGCGTACGCGCGTCAGGCTCCGCTACAGCGGATCGCACGGCCCATCGTGCGGCAACTGGTCGACCGGATGAAGCAGAACGCCCACCTTGCGGTGTTGCACGGGCGCGACGTGCTCTATGTCATCGAGGAACGGGCGGCGGGCCGACCCGTGTTGATCACCGACGTCGGCGTACGGCTACCGGCGGTGCTGACCGCCAGCGGACTAGCGATGCTGGCCCGGTTGCCTGCCGCCCAGGTCCGTGCCCTGTTTCCGAACGCGGCAGCCTTTGTCGAGACCGAACGTGGGCCGGCGACCCCCACGCGCGCTGCGCCAGCGGCTGAGCGATGTCCGCAACCGGGGCTACGCCACCGAAGAGGGTTCGGTGACGAGCGGTCTGTCCTCCCTGGCCCAAGCGGTTTTGGACCACACCGGCCACCCCACCGCAGCGATCGCTGTCACCTATGTCGCTGCCGAGGTGGACAAACGAACCGAAGCGAGCCTTGTCAGTGCTGTGACCAGTGGCGCAGCACAGATGTCGCGGCGGCTTGGCTTCCGGGAAGTGTCCAGGCAGCCGGCCGGCTAGAACGTCAGAGGCTGCATCGACCACTCAGAATTCGTGCGTGGTGCCGCCACGCAGATCTATGAGGCGAGTGCTGGACATCTCGTTGAGCCGGTTGAATACCAGGCCCCGCCCGCTGTCGCTGAGCAGCCCGTCGTGAACGAGGAACCCTTCCAGCGCCCCAACTGCCCGCACGAAGTCGATGGTTTCCTTCATTGCCGCCCACGGTCCGTACGCCGGGACGGCGAGGACGTCGATGCCATCGGGAACTGCGTCGAGCGCATCGCCGGGGTGGAGCAGGCTCGGCTGGCCCTCGGACCGCAGCACGTACCCGACGTTGCCGATGCGTGGGATGTCGCGATGGATCATCGCATGCTGGCCGCCTACCGCCGTGACCAGAACATCGCCGACGGTCGCTTGATCGTCTGGCGTCAGCCGTACGGCGTTCTGACCAAGCGAGGGCAGTTTGCCGGAGTCGATCAAGTCAAGGATCGACGGCTCGACCAGAACGATCGCGGATGAGTTCTTCGCCAGCAATGCGGGCAGGTTCTCGGGATCGAGATGGTCGGGATGTTGGTGCGTCACCAGCACCGCGTCAAGATCAGTTAGCGAGTGCCAGGCGTCGGAGGAGTTCCCGGGATCGATCAGAATCCGCGCGCCGTCGGTCTCGACGAAAACAGCCGCATGCCCCAGATGGGTGATCCGCATGTACCCAACCGTAAAGGCAGGCGGCCAGATGACCGACCGTGGGTGCGTCGCAGTCGTTACTCACTCAGCAGCTTGCCGACGAGCTGGCCGGCCAACTCGCAATCGTCTGCCGTTACGTCGAGATGGGTGACCGCCCTGATCATGAAAGGGCCAAGCGCGGAAACCAGGACGCCTCGCTCTGCTGCCACTGCCGCGACCGCCGCAGCGGGGGTCGTGCCGGTGTTGATCACGACGATGTTCGTTTCGACATCGTCCGGCTCAACCGCAGTCGTGACCTGAGTGGCAACGGCATCAGCAAAGATGCGCGCGCCTTCATGATCATCGACGAGCCGCTGCACATGATGATCAAGGGCGTACAAGCAGGCGGCGGCGAGTACGCCGGCCTGACGCCAGCCACCACCAAGCCGCTTGCGCAGCACCCGAGCTCGCGCGATGTTCTCAGCGGTGGTTACCAGAACCGAACCGACCGGAGCCCCGAGACCCTTGGAGAAGCACACGCTGACCGTGTCGAAGAGCTGCCCATAGGCGTCGAGGGGCACACCGGTTGCGACGTGGGCGTTCCACAACCGGGCTCCGTCGAGGTGGTAACCGATCCCGTGCTCGCGACATAGCTCGCCCACCGCAGTCAGCTCGTCGAAGGGTTGAATCGCGCCACCGCCGAAGTTGTGGGTATTCTCCACCGCCACCGCTGCCGTCGATACCAAGTACGGGCCCGCCGAGGGAGCGATGATCTTGGATACCTCCTCTGGCTGAACCCGGCCACGGTTGGAGGGAAAAGTACGCATGGTGATTCCTTGCACCGCGGCGTGAGCCCCCATCTCCGCACGCGCAATGTGGGCTTGGACATCGCAGACCACCTCTTGGCCAGGCTCGACCAGCAGTCGTACCCCGAGCATGTTGCACATCGACCCGCTCACACAGAACAAGCCGGCCTCATGATCGAGGAGCCGTGCCACGCGCTGTTCCAGCTCGATCACAGTGGGATCCTCGGCGTACACGTCATCGCCGAGCGGCGCGGCCGTCATGGCCTGCAGCATCTGCTCGGTTGGCTTGGTCACGGTGTCAGAACGCAGATCGATCACGGACAAGAGTCTGACGGACTTTGCGATGTGCCCGCTGGCTGGGTGCGGAATGATGCGACCGCCTCCGCACCCAGCGATCCGCAGCTACCGAGATCGCCGGCGACCAACCTCGACGTCGATCAGATCCCCTGCCTGCTCGTCGAAGGTCTGAAGCACACGGGCGCGGCCCAGCTACGCGGGGATGGCTTCCGGTTTGGGCTTGGAGGCTTTCCAGACGGCGTTGCTGAATGTGGTGTGGCCGAGGGCGAGGGTGCCTTGGTTGGTGACGAGGTAGACGTAGCCGAGCGGTGAGCGGTGCACGAAGTAGCCAGGTTCGGGTTGGTGTTTGGTCCAGCCGCCGTGGGTGGCCGCCCGGTGCCCGGGTCGGGCGAACGGGCCGAGATTGCCGCGCCCAGTCTGGCCCGGCGGCCCTCCGTAATCCATCGACACATACCGTTCGGTGTGGTCCAGATCCATGTTCGGGCTGAGCAGCTGCCGAAGGGAAAGACGTCGGCGATCTGTTGGACTCTGACCGCGGCGCGGAGCCGCTGCGGCACCTCATAGCCGTCGACCGGCGCCACCGCGGTCGGATCCAGCACCGGCTGGACGTCCACCTGCATCCGCTACGGCCCAGGAACTCGACGAGTTCTCGAGGGTCGTCGGGCCACCGTGTTCGGGTCGCACGATTCCATGTCCGCTCCGCACCGCGGCGTCGGAGAGGTGGAAGTGCAAAACGACCTTCGGCCGTGCCGCCCTCACATCCAAGCCCGGCGGCATCGTCGGCCAGCGATCGATGATCATCCTGCTTCGGGATCCGGCTCCACTCGGCCCCGGCCCCCCGGTTCGGCTCGGCCGAGTTCGGCTCGGGTCGCGGCGTGCTGCTGCTCGGCCGTCGCCCTGGGCGGCGCTCGCTCGTCTCGTCTGCTCGGTGTCGTCGTGCTGGTTGTCGATGAGCAGCCGCAACGCCTCCGCGGGCCGGGCCAAGATCCCGACCGCCTTAGCCCGTCGGGCACCCAACGGATCAGTGTCACCGCGAGCGGCGAGGATTTCAGCAATCCGGTTCACTGTCGCCAAGAACCACACGGCGTCCCCGGCGGCCGCCCTGGCCACAATGGTTTTCAACCCGTCCTCGGAGTCGAAAGCAAACACATCCTGGGTCGCCTTGCCCGTACGGCCCGCTGGTCGGCCAGTGCCGGGTCGGCCTCCAGAATCGCCGCCGCCAAGATCGTCGCGAACCGCGGCCACGGCATCATCCCCACAAAATCGCTGAGCGCATGATCAACATCGGCGCAGGCCTCCCACGACAACGCCGGGTCTGCTCGGCGATCTTGCGCGCCTGCCAAGCCCGCACCCCACCAGTCAGCACCCGCCCCCACAGCCGCGGCAGCCGATACCGCAGATCCAACGCGTCAGCGATCAACATTCGAGCCGCCGCCATCCCAGTGCCCTGCAAGGTGCCCAATTCGGCGGCGCAATACTCCGAGACCTCCGGCGTGCCCTCCCCACCCCACGCACAGGCCCGCCGGACCAACGGCTGATAGTCCTCGCTGCCCGATCCAGATAATGCGCATCAGCCCACGCACACGCCAGCTCCAACATCCGGCACTCCCGGGCCATCAGTTCCGCATGATTCTGCTCGATCAGCTCGGCCAAACCCGCGGCCCCCACCGCCGCGAAATCCACCCCCGAATCGAACACACATTCACACTAGACGGCCGCGCTGACAGAAATCCACGCGGGCGACACGGGCGAAAGGAGGCTAGAAAGTCAGCGGCACGTACGCCTGGACTGGGTTGGTCCTCTTGATGCCGCCCCTGGTCAGCCGCTCGGCGACCAGGAATGCGAGCTCCAATGACTGGTTGCGGTTCAGCCGCGGGTCACAGAGTGTCTCGTAGCGGCTTACCAGATCCGCCTCGACCAGATCGTCACCACCGCCGACACACTCGGTCACGTCATCACCGGTGAGCTCGACGTGCACGCCGCCCGGCCAGGTGCCGAGCTCTTCATGGACGTCGAAGAAGCCGTTGAGTTCGGCCATCACATCGGAGAACGCCCGAGTCTTGTAGCCATTGCGAGCCTCGAAGGTATTGCCGTGCATGGGATCGCAGACCCATGCCACCTGACGGCCACTGGCGGTCACCTTGGCCACGACTTCTGGCAGCACCTCTCGTATCTTCTGTGCGCCCATTCGGGTGATGAAGGTGATCCGCCCCGGCTCATGATCAGGATCGAGCCGATCAGCAAGTTCCAGTGCGCTGTCGGCGGCCGTTGTCGGCCCGAGCTTGACACCGAGCGGGTTGCGAATGTGCCGCATCAGCTCGACGTGCGCGCCACGCAGCTGGCGGGTACGCTCACCGATCCACAGAAAGTGTCCGGATGTCCCGTACGGCTGCCCGGTGCGGGAGTCGATCCGGGTCAACGCGTGCTCGTACTCCAAGATCAGCGCCTCGTGGCTGGAGTAGAAGTCGACGGTCCGGAAGACATCGTCGTCAATGCCGCAGGCGACCATGAACGCGAGGGCGCGATCGATTTCGTTCGCGAGGTTCTGATATTGCACACCGGCGGCTGAGTTCTTGACGAAGTCGGCATTCCAGCTGTGCACGCTGCGCAGATGAGCGAACCCGCCGGTCACGAATGCTCTGGTGAGGTTCAGCGTGGCCGAGGACGCGTGGTAAACCTCCAACAACCGGCGCGGATCGGGCACGCGGGCCCCGGCAGTGAATTCGAAGCCGTTAACGGCGTCGCCCCGGTATGCCGGCAATGTGACGCCATCGCGAGTCTCGGTTGCAGAGCTCCGCGGCTTGGCGAACTGGCCCGCCATCCGGCCGACCTTGATGATCGGTACCTGGGCTGCGTAAGTGAGCACCACTGCCATGGACAGCAGGGTCCGAAGCTTGCCCTGGATGTTTGCCGCCGTGACGTCGGCGAAAGTCTCCGCGCAATCGCCGCCCTGCAGCACGAAGGCCTCACCAGCCGCCACGTTGGCCATCTTGCCGCGCAGCTTGTCGCACTCGGCGGCGAACACCAGCGGGGGCAGCGTACGAAGCTTGGCGACGACTTCGGCAACGTATGGGGCGCAGCGTACGCCGGCTGCTGGAGCGGATCCAGCTCATGCAGGGCTTTCAGCGTAGGGACCTGGCTGGTCAGGGACACGCAGACACTGTAGACGGTCGGCATTTCCAGAGCACCTGAGTTACCGGCCGCCGGACGTTCATTCCAGTATGGCAATCATGCAGCAGCGAAGCTTCGTCCTGGTTCCTGGCGCAGGCGGCAATGCCGGATATTGGCAGTTTGTGCAACCCCTGATCCGCGAGGCGGGCTTCAACAGCACTGCGGTCTCGTTGCCGAATTGGCCCGGCGCGACATTCTCCGACCACGCCGATGCCATCGTCGCCGCGGCGGGCGCGCCGAAACACTCACCCTTGTCGCCCAGTCCATGGGCGGATTCAGCGCGCCGCTGACTTGCGACCGGTTGCCGGTCGCGCAACTTGTGTTGGTGAACGCCATGATTCCTGCGCCTGGAGAGACCGCGGGCGAGTGGTGGGGCAATACGGGGCAAGCCGAGGCCATGCGGGCCAACGACCTGCGCGAGGGTCGAGATGCTGACGCGGGCTTCGATGCGCAGACCCATTTCCTCCATGACATTCCGCCTGACGTCCTCACGCTCTGTCGTCGGGTGACGAGCCACCCGCGGACTCCCTTTTCGAGACCGCCTTCGCGCTGAACCGCTGGCCAGACGTCCCGACCACGGTCATCGCCGGCCGTGACGATCGCTTCTTCCCGTACGAGTTCCAGCGCCGGGTGGCCAAAGAACGCCTAGGGCTGGACGCCGAACAGCTGCCAGGCGGTCACCTGCTCGCCCTTAGTCAGCCGGAGGCGCTGGCGAGGCGACTCCTGCGTGATCTTTAGTTGTGTTGCGGGAGCCAGAATCACGCACTTCGTAGCTTTCCGCGAAGTGTTCGGCTGTGGTCACCCACTCCTCGTCCTTAGAACCGCGGATGACCCAGTCGCCCTCGACCGCGGTTTGCCGGCCCTCGAGCGAATGGATCACCTCGCCGGCCACGGCAGGACGCGCGAGAGCGTGGCCAACCCGCCGCCATCGATCACCTGCGACCTGGTGATAAGTGATGGCGAAGATGTCCGGTGCCACTGACCATGATCGACCAGAATCGTTGGTGAGGTGCCAATCCCCGGCCTCACCCTGCATGGTTTCACCCGCGTCGTTCCGCCACGTCCAGGTCGAATCGGAGCGTACGGCGGTGACTTCGCCGCGGCGGGTCACCGCGAACCACCTGCCTCGGTCTTCCCCGTAGCCCGCGCCTCGCGGTCGCGTCACGGTCGAACGATAACCGAGCCGATTCAGGATCCTCAGTGCATTGGCAACGCCCTCGCGCGTCTTCTCCTGGTCGGCTGGTGTCAACTGATCCCAGGGACGCAGCGACGGATGGATCCGGTCGAGATCATCTCGCTCCGCACCGTAGCGCCAGCCATTGTCCTGCAAGTGCTGCATCCACGACTCGTGTTCGATCTTGGCCATGGCGTCCAGGTCCGACGCAGAGACTTCGGTCGAGGTCACCAATCCGTCTGCCCTGACACCGCTGACCACCGGGCCCCAGGAACGGCCCAGCGACTCGGCAGCCGCTAGCGCGGTCGTCACCTGTCTGATGTTGGTCTCCCGCAGCAGCGGCTCGAGCTGCTCCCACGGCTGGTGCGACGGTTTGCTCGGATCCAGCTGCTGGTTTTCCCAGTGATCAACCGGTATTGCTCGTGGACGACCCGCGCCGCGCGCTCCCAGCTGTCGACGGGAAGCGAGCTCGGCGCCTCGAGCGTCAAGCCGAACGGGTGGAGCCGCTCCATGATCGGCTGATCTGCGACCCCCTGTGGTCGACGAGCTCCAGTCGAAGATCGTCCAGGTCGGATTGAGCGCGGCGAGATAGGTAGCCTGGTGCGGACCAGCCACAGCCGGATCGTCAGCCAAGATCAGTGCCGGATGTTGATCATGCTGCAATGTCGCTCGTAAGTTCTCCGAGGACGGCTTGGATTCGACGACCGAGATCAGGTCCGCTTCCCCACTGTTCCCGAAACGTTCCTGACGCAACCGATGCTGCTCTCGCAGCATCTCCGCGTCCGGCCCAAACAGCATCAAGTCTGCAAGCCCTGGACGCGGCGGCGCCGAGAGTGCATCACCCTCCCGCTCTCGCTGCGCCAGTTCGGCGCAGACCGCCAGGGCCAGTGCGGAATTGCCGGCAATGACAAGTCGATCAAAGCGTTGCTCGCGGGTCGGGGCAAGGACCCGGTCCAAGATCAATTCTGCGGTCACCTCGTAAATGCTCAACGCGTCACTGATCCAGCGGACCGAGGACGCCGAGCCTGGCGTCCGGTACGCGTTGGTCCGGCGCCAGTATTCGGCTTGCCACGGATCGTCGATACGCACGACCATCCGCGGCGCCATGTTGGCCCGCGACGGCTTCGTCGAGTCCGCCACCATCCGCAGCTGGGCGGCACAGCGGAGGTTCTCTGCGACATCGGCCGCGACCGCATAGCAGGCTCGCACCTTGAACCTGCGTCGAGAGGTCAGCAGCGAACGAAGCGCGCCGAGATTCTTCACATCGCATACCACCACCCGGGCGCCGAGATTGCGTGCGCTCTTGATCAACAGGTTGCCAGGGTCGCTGACCAGCACCGCCAGCGTGGTGTCGCCCTCACGCTCAACGCTCAGCCTGCGGACCAATTGCATCGCGTCGTCGGTCAGCCCGACAAGGACGACGAGCGAACGGCTGAGCCGCACCAAGAACCGGTCGCTTTGTGCGCGAAAGATCGAGGCGACAATGCCGAACGCGGCAATAACCAACAGCAAGGGGCCGAACAACCGCGGCAGCTGCAGGGCCAGCGGCGCAGGCCGCACATCGCCGCTGACATAACACTCGCCGATGTTGCCGACGAGCAGATTCAGCGCAAAGGTGAGCGGGGTCCAGAACCTACTTTCGTTCGCGGTGGATGGGCAACCCCAATAAGCGACGAGGCCGATCGAGACCGTGGTTGCGGCAAGGATGCCGGTCACCAGTATCGAGAGGTTCCGGGCATCCCTCCGCCGTGGCCAGTAGTACGTCATCGAACGCCCCAACTCCCAGGGCGACCTGGACCAGGATCGGCCACCATGCGCTTTCGTCGGCGTACCCGCCAAGGCCGATAGCGCGAACGATGTCCTCGTCGAAGACCGAAGCGGCGAAGACCAGCAGGCTCAGCACGTAGAGAATCAGCAGACTCCAGGAGGCGACGTTCCAGGGGCGCAGCGACTCTGGGTAGGTCGACGTCGTAGACACGTGCTAGGCCTGAGGGGAGACTTCGTCGACCTCTCGCGCCTTCGCTTCGCGCGCCGCCGCCTCCTTCGCTGCGGGAGCGTACATGTCCACGTACTCCTGGCCAGAGAGCTCCATGATCGCGTACATGATCTCGTCGGTGATCGACCGCAAAATGAAGCGATCTTCGCTCATTCCCTCGTACCGCGAGAAGTCCAAGGGCTCGCCGAACTTCACCGTGGGGCTGACGATCTTGGTAATGATCTTGCCCGGCGGGGCGATGATGTCGGTGCCGATGATCGCCGACGGAACGACCGGCGCCCCAGACAGCAGTGCCAGACGCGCGACGCCGGTTCGCCCTTTGTAGAGACGGCCGTCATGGCTGCGCGTTCCCTCGGGATAGATACCGAAGAGCTCGCCCCGCTGCAGCACCTTGAGCCCGGCCCGCAGCGCTCCCTCGCTCGCCCGGCCCCCTGAGCGATCGATGGGCACTTGGCCGGTACCGGCGAAGAACCGTTTTTGCGCCCAGCCCCTGATGCCAGCACCAGTGAAATAGTCCGACTTCGCGACGAAGGTGATCCGCCGATCCACGGCCAGCGGCGTGAACAGCCAGTCTGCGAACGAAAGGTGATTGCTGGCGATGATGGCCGCGCCCTGGTCCGGGACGTTCTCCGTGCCCTCATGGATCGGGCGGAAGATCTTGTCTATCACGGGCCCGAGCAACACATTCTTGAGTGCCCAATAGACCGCTCGGCCAGCGCCGGTACCCGACTCGACCGTGACGTTTCCCCCTCGATCGACCGATACCAGATCCTCGCTGACAGCGTCTTGCGGGCGGGGGTGAGCAGGTGACGGGTTGCTGGTGGTGGTTGAGATCGTCTCGCCTCCAGTAGCTGTCGAGTGTTCCTCGCTCTCGCTCACGCGTTCACATCCGTCACCGGTGGCACATCCAGCCGCGCTTTTGGCACGGGAACGGGTGGCGTTGGACGGCCTGCACCTGGACGATGACCGGCGCTTGGTGGGAGCGCCTTGCCCTGCTCGAGCGCGGTCTTCGCTGCGGTGCCATACACATCGACATACTCCTGGCCCGACAGCTCCATCACCGCGTTCATGATCTCGTCTGTGATCCATCGCAAGACGTCGCGATCATTGCCGGCCTCGGCATAAGTGCTGAAATCCATTAGCTTGCCGATCCGAATTTTCGGTCGTCGCATGGTGGGGATCTTGAAGAACCGGGATGGCACCAGCTCGGTGTTGATCATGCCAACGGGTATCACGGGCACGCCGGCTCGCATGACGATCCGTGCGACACCGGTCTTGCCCTTGTAGAGGCGGCCGTCCGGGGATCGGGTGCCCTCTGGGTAGATCCCGAGCAGGTCACCGCTACGGAGTACGCCGATCACGCCGTCCATGCCGGTGGTACTGGCCCTTCCTCCCGAGCGGTCCATCGGGAGCTGTCCGACGCCCTTGAGGAACCAGGTGAGGACCTTTCCGCGAACACCCTGACCTTGGAACAGCTCCACCTTCGCCGGAAACGTGACCCGCCGCCTGATCATCGAAGGGAGCAGGAAGGTGTCGCCGGCGGAAATGTGATTGCTGACAAGGATTGCTGCCGCCGGACTTTGGAATGTTGTCGGCTCCACTTACCGAGGGTCTGAAGAGCAGTCGGCACAAAGGCGCGAACGCCACGTACTTGAAGACCCAGTAGAGCAAGACCGACCTCCGCTTCGACCCCAATCGTAGGGCGAAATAACACTAGTGGCGGGCTCGCCAGCAGGCTTTCGCGGTCTTGGCAAAACGTGCCACGATTCGCTCGTGATGTTCTCCGCTGCACTACCGCTGGACGCGATCAGCCTGCAGCGGAGCCGTATCGAACACTCCCCACCTGTCGCGGCGTCAGTACACCCCGACGCGCAGCCGTACGCGGGCGGCAGCGGGCCCACAGGAGTGCTGTTGTGTCACGGCTTCTGCGGCTCACCCAAATCGATGATCGGATGGGCACACCACCTCGAAGCTGCCGGGTTTCGCGTTCTGCTGCCCCGGCTGCCAGGTCACGGTACGACGTGGCAGGAGCTCAACCAGACGTCCTGGATTGACTGGTACTCCAGTGTCGATGACGCCTTCGCGGCCCTCTCCGCCCAATGCGACCAGGTGTTTCTCGCCGGCCTGTCAATGGGTGCCGCGCTGGCGCTGCGGCTCGCTGAGCAGCACGGCCCGCTGGTGTCCGGCCTTGCCCTGGTCAATCCGGTGATCAACCACGGCGATCCGCGGGTACGCGCTCTGCCAGTTTTGAGGCTGATTCCCTCTCTCAGGGGCATTGCCGATGACATTGCCAAGCCTGGTCAGGACGAGTGCGGCTACGACCGAACGCCGCTCCGCGCGCTCCACTCCCAGACCTTCCTCTGGGCCGACGTACGCCGCAATCTCTCCCGTATCGATCAACCGCTGCTCGTCTATCAATCGATTCATGATCACGTAGCCGATCGCTCCTCAGTCCCGTTGATCAAGGCCGGCGTACGATCCAGTGATCAGAGCTACGTCGAGTTGCACCGCAGTTACCATGTAGCCACCCTCGACTACGACGCGGAGGATATCTTCGACGGAAGCGTTGCGTTCTTCCGCCGGCTCACGAAGGAGGCCGATGGTACCGCCGAGTGAGGATGACCGGGACGCGATCGACCGTGCTTTCGCCGAGCTGGTTGCTGGCTACCACCTGACAGCGGACGGGCCAGAACCGATTACGACCGATACAGAGGAGCCGACCGTCGCCTCTGCCGATCCAGATCTTCACGACAGCGCAGCGAACTGGGCCGTCGATCACCCTCTCTTCGGCTTCGTCGGCGCCCCAGCTGACGTCCCGGTTCCGGAAGACGAGCCGACGGAGGAACGCTATGTTCCCGCGCCGCTTCCGCCGCCGCAACGACCCGGCGTACCCGCGCTACTCGGCTGGATCGGGATCGGCTACGCGATCGTCATCGTTCTTGCAGCGACGTTCGGCGTACGCTTCCCAGCTTGGGCAGGCTGGGTCGCGGTCGGGAGCTTCGTAGGCGGATTCGGCATCTTGATGACCCGACTCCCCCGCGAGCGCCCGCCGGGGGCAGGCGACGGAGCAGTCCTCTAACTGATCCAGGACCAGCTGTTCTAGGAAGGCGCCCGCGTTCGGAGGGATTCTCGGCGCGCCCGCACCTTTCTCATCCTCCGCTTGCGGCGCCGCGGCCAGAAGCCGAACTGGGCAGACTCGGGCGGCTCAATCATCGCGTGCCGCGCCAGATCTGCAGCGCCGATAAGTCCGGCGTCATTGCGGAACCGGGCGAGCACCAGCCTGGCCTCCTCGCGAAAGCCACGCCCGGTCAACGTACGACTGAACGCCCGTTGTGCGGGCAGCACGAGCAGATCGCCCGCGGCGCTCACTCCCCCACCGATGACAACGACCTCGGGATCCAACGCTGCGGCGATATCTGCGATTCCTCGACCCAGCCACGTGCCGACATCGGCGAGCAGCTCCACCGACGTAGGTTCGCCTTGAATCGCCGCCGCGGTCACGATCGGTCCGCTGATCTTGTCCGGATCGCCACCTACGATCTCCAAGAGCCGGTAAGCAGTCGGTGAGTTGGTACGTGCCAGCGCCCGGGCGTCGCGCACGAGTGCATTGCCGGAGGCGTATTGCTCCCAGCAGCCACGGTTCCCGCACTCGCACCAGTGACCGTCGGGCACCGAGATCATGTGGCCCCATTCGCCGGCCATCCCGTACGCTCCGCGAAAGAGACGGCCACCGATCACCAAGCCGCCACCGATTCCGGTCCCCAGCGTGATGCACACCATCACTGATGAGCCGCTGCCTGCACCGAAGCGATACTCCGCCCAGGCGGCAGCATTCGCGTCGTTGTCGACGATGAGCGGCAGATCGATCCGCCCGCTGAGCCGGGCCTTGAGCGGCTCCGACCGCCAAGCCAGGTGGGGGGAGAACCTCACCACAGCTTGATCATTGTCCACCCAGCCCGCTGCGCCGATGCCCACCGCCTCGACTCGATGCCGCTCACGCAGGTGCTCGACAGCATGGACAATCGCATCTTCGACAGCCTGCGGGCTGTGGGAGGGCGTCGGCTCCTGCCAACGATCGAGGATTCCGCCCTCCTCGTCGACCACACCAGCCGCCACCTTCGTGCCGCCGATGTCAACGCCGATGCTCAGTATCGGCAGCGGCGTCATCCTGGCCATGCCGCGGCGCGTCGTCGTCCCGAGATTGGTCAGCCTTCAACCCTCTTCCTCAGACCCTTGAGTGCACCATCGATGATCGTCTTCTCCGCCTTGCGCTTGAACATCGAGATCATCGGCATGTTGATGTCGACGGTCAACGTATAGGTCACGGTGGTTCCGGCGCCGTTGGGCTTCAACACGTACGAACCGTCCATGGCCTTCAGCAGGGTTCCCTCGATGAGCTTCCAGCTGACGGCCCGCGGGCTCCAGTCGTACGCCAAGACGTAGTCGTCTTTCACCAATGTGTGGTCGAGCACCATGCGGACCGTTTTCGGCTTGCCGGCAGCAGACGTGAGCACCTCGGCGCTTTTCATCGAGTCCACCCACTCCGGGTAATGCTCGAAGTCGGCGATGACCGCCATGATCTGATCGGGCTTTGCCGCGATGTTGATGCTGGCGCTCGTCTGATCCGCCACAAGCCATAGCGTACGCGTGGCGGGGGGGTTGATCGCTCGCTCTGCATAGCATGCTCGCTCCGCGTCCGCCGGTTTGATTGCTCGCTCCGCTTGCGGCGCGGCCTCACAGGTCGAGCGCGTTGCGTAGCTGCACGCTAGCCACCGCGGTGCTGAATTGTGCCGTCACGTAACGGCGGCCGCGGGCTCCCATGTCCCGTGCCAGGGAGGGATTGTCCAGGAGCAGGCTGATCTTTTCCGCAAGCAACTCGTGATCATGCGGGGGTACGACGAAGCCCGTGTCACCATCGCGAATGGTTTCAGGGGCTCCGCCCGAGTCACCGACAATCACAGGCAACCCGCATGCCGCCGCTTCGAGGGCAGCCAAGCCAAGCCCTTCCGGATTGAGACCTGCTAGCCGAGTGCGGACCGGAAGCGCGAAAACATCAGATTGCTGCAGGTGTGTGATCACTCCTTGTCGCGGCAACGCTCCCAACAGGCGCACAGACCCCGACAGCTGGAGTTCGTGAATGGTTCGGCCCAGCCGGTCCCGCAGCGGGCCATCACCGATCACGATCAACTCAGGCGGACGTCCCCTCGCAGCTGGCGAATCCATCACCGTTCGCCAGGCGCGCAGCAGCGTGCCGATGCCCTTCTGCGGAATCAGCCGGGCGACCGTGATGCAGCGGGCGCCGCTGCTTGACACTCCTCGCCCTGAGGGTCGGAACCGCTCGGTATCGACCGGCGGCGGTAGCCGCAGCAGTCTGCGGCGCGCGCTTGGGCTGAGAGCTCTGGCAATGCGGCGTTCCGTGTAGGTCGAGATGGTGGTGAGGTGATCACAACCATCACCGATCCGGCGGAGCATGCTACGCGCGACAGGAACGAGCGCCCACCAGGTCTCGTGGCCGTGGGTGAGACCAAGAATCTGACTGGCACCGGCGCGCCGCAACGCGGGAGCCAGGAGACCGAGAGGAGCCGCGGCACCGAAGATCACCCGTGTTGCCCCGTAGGTGCGCAGTAGCGAGACAGCGCGAGCGGCGACCCGAGGCGTCGGCAGCAGCAACGGCCCGTCCCGGATAACTGGAAATCCTCTGTCGCGGTCTGAGGCTGAGGCGCCGGGAGAGCCTGAGGCGTACACCACCACGTCATGGTTGAGCAACGTGCAGATCTCGCTGACGAACGACTCGATGCCGCCAATGCGCGGCGGGAAATCGTTGGTGATGATCAAGGTTGGGGGCACGGTCAGTAGCGTGCGAGCTGAGCAAGATAGTCGCGCCACCGCGAGGTCAGTGCGGCCTCGCTGAGGTGCAGGGTGGACTGGCTCGCCTCGTCGAGGGAGTCGCCACGGTCGAGTTCGTCGTAGAACCTGCCTAGCTGGTTTTCGGAATACCGATCGGCAATGAAGCGGCACGCAAGCCAGGCCTCGGCGTAGGCCAGGTCGATGTTGCGGGCACCAGCCTGGAATCGCCCGTCGGCGGGAAATGAGCGGGGAGGACCGTCGCTACGCACTTGCGCGAGCAATTGGTCGGTGCCTTGACTCTGCTGGTCGGGATGGGCTCGCATGGAAACCCACTCAGCGAGACCTTCCTCCGCCCAGACCGGCACAGGCGACTCAGGCGAGCGGGTAGCCACATGGACCATCTCGTGCTCGAGCACTGATTGAGCCTCAGCTGAGGTGAGTCGTGCAGTCTTGGGATTGACGACAATGCGGAGCGCATCACCCGACGTGCCCGCACGATGGGTCACCGCCGCAATCGAGGAGTAAGTTCCGGCAGGCTTGCCAAGCACGGACTCAAAATCACGCTGGCTCGCAGGCACCTCGATTACCGCGTGCCCATTCCACGAGCTCCCGAGACCGTCCGGGAGCTCCTCTCGAACGTTGTTGAGCGCGGCTTCGGCGAGTTGTGCCCAGCGATCGGGTGACTGACCTGAGCCTGCCGCCACCGTGACTCCATCCTGCTCGCTCGCCGAGATCGGACCTAGCCACCAGCTCGGCTGCTGTTCCTGGACGCTGCCGGGTGGTTCATCCATGGTGCCGGCGATCTTGACCTCGCCGCCCGCCTCGAGGAAGGTCAACCAGATCCGGTGCTCGACCTCAGTGCCATCGCCAGGGAGCCGCCAGGTGACCACCCCACGCTGGACCCACGCGCTCGGACCCAGGAGGCGCCGACGTGCATCAGCCAGTCCGTACTCGGTCGGCTCCATCCGCACCTGGAGCCGAGTCAATGGCAACGTGCTCAGGTTGCTGTACAGGAGCCTGGCGCGGTCGCGGAAAGTGGGATCTCGATCACTGACGAGCCGATCGAAGCCAGGGCGATCGCCGGCACGAGCGGCTTTGACCAGGCCATCGACGGTCGCTCTGACCAGACCGAGCCGCAAGCTAGTTGGGGCCGCCGTCGTCGTCGGTGGCGGCGCGGACGCCGGTGTGAGAGCAGGTCCTGAGCAGCCGAGCAGCATCAGCGTCAGCGCGATGACCGTCAACGCTCGCGCAGCCACGCTCTGGTTGCGGGACGCTGACACAGAAGGCAGCGTATGCGGGGTACCTCAGATGCGCGGGGACAATGTGAAACTCAGCCCGGCCGGCGAGCTCCTTCGTACGGCATGTAGGACATCTTGATGTACTCCACCGACGCGCCCGGATGCGGCGCGTGAATCACCCGGCCGTTGCCGGCGTAGATGCCTACGTGGCTGATGCCGCTGTAGAAGAACACCAGATCACCTAGCTGGAGATCGGACTTGGCGACCGGCCGACCCCGGTTGTACTGCTGCCCGGCCGAATGCGGCAGGCTGACGCCAACAGAGCCCCAAGCTTTCATCGTCAGGCCTGAGCAGTCCCATGAGCCGGGCCCGGCGGCATTGCGAACGTAGGGTTCGCCGAGCTGAGCTTTCGCAAAGGCCAGCGCTCTGACCCCTTTGCTGCTGCCGCGGGGGGTAGTGCTTCGGGAGGTTTCGGCCGCAGCTGCGGCGCGCGCGCTCGCCCGATGGTCTGCGGCAGCGATCTGATTGCGCTGGGCACCATTGAGCTTGGCCAACACCTTCTTAGCCTCGGCGACCTTCTTGTCCGATGCATTCGCGAGCGACCTCAGCTGCTTCTCTTTCTCCGCGAGGGTTGCAAGGTCTATCTCTGCCGAGTGCTCGAGAGCGCCGAGGTTGGCTTGGGCTTGCTGGTAATCCTGCAGCACCGAATTCTGATTCTCGCTGACGTTTTGCACGGTCGAGATCTGGCTGAGGAATCCATCGGTGTCCGGGGTAACGATCAGCTGAGCAGCAGTGTCAAGGCTGCGGTTCTGGAATTGAGCAAGTGCGACTTGTCCGACCTGAAGCCTCATCCGAGCGACCTTGTCGGTCTGAAGCTTGACATCGGTTTGCTTCAGCCGCATTTGCGCACGACCCTGCTTGATTTGCTCCTTGACCCCGGAGTACTGCTGGTCGATCGCGCCCGCATCGGTCTGCAGCTGCGCGACCAGAGACCTGGCCTCGGCGACCGTAAGCGGCGGATCCGCAGCGGCTGGCACCGGATAGAAGATCAAGGCACTCACTGCCACCGAGACAAGCCCCAGTGTGGTGGCCCTGACCTTTCGAAGGATTGATGTGGTGCGACGGACTTCGTGTGCGCGTGAGGTCACGCGCGCAGTGACATTCACAGTTCCCCGACTCCTGCGTTCCCCGACTGCTGCGCGCAGCTCTTACAAGTGCTGCCTCATGCCTCCCCAGACCTGAAGCAGCTTAAGAGCTGTCATGGACGTGCCTACTGCGGTGGATGACGTGGCTCTCAGTTTCGGGCTCTCAGTTCGGGCTGGCAGTTTGGCTGGCAGTTCTGAGCTAGGAGCCTCTGGGATGTCACCTTGGTCACCGGCAGTGCTTGACACATTAGGTCACGATTAGATCACTGGCAATCAGGATCGCCGATATTTGGTCACCGAGTCGTTACGCGTAGTCCTGCCATTCGAGCGGCAGCTGAACGCTGCGAACCGGCCGCGCGCCTTGGATCAGGCGGAGTGGCGGCACGAGTCCGGAGTCCGCGAGTGCGTCGAGCGCGGCCTGCTCGTCACGGTCGAGATCGACCGCTCCTCCGGATGCACCGAGCAGCACGCTGACGACGCAGTCGTCGCAGGCCACGTCTCGAGCGGCGCAGGTGTCGCAATCCACGTGCAGCACGTCCATCCTGAATTCCTTCCACATAACACCCGCACCAGGCCCCGCTTGAACAACCTTCCTGCCGAGCACTGACACTTTCCTGGTGCCGAACCCTCCCCGCGAGATCTATTCGCACGGTCACCATGACTCGGTTCTGCGATCACACCGATGGCGTACCGCAGCGAACTCGGCGGCGTACCTGCTGCCCTGGCTGAAATCCGACGACCGGCTGCTCGATATCGGCGTTGGCCCCGGAACCATCACGGTCGATTTCGCCGAGCGGCTGACCGACGGCATCGGTCGTCGGCATCGATGCAGCGCCGGCCGCGGTTGCGGCGACCCAGGCGCTGGTCGCCGAGCGGGCTGTGCGAAATGTCACGCTCTCAGTGGGAGACGTCTACGAGCTGGAGTTCCCCGCCGGATCCTTTGACGTCGTTCACGCTCACCAGGTGTTGCAGCACCTCAGCGATCCGATCACGGCCCTTCGGGAAATGCGTCGCGTCTGCGTGCCGGGCGGTCTCGTCGCCGTACGAGATGCCGATTACGCGGCAATGACCTGGTACCCGCCGAGTGTGGAACTGTCTCGGTGGCTCGAGCTGTACCACCAGGTGGCCCGCTCAAACGGCGGCGAACCCGACGCTGGGCGGCGGCTGCTGAGCTGGGCGCGCGTAGCTGGTTTCGACGACGTTCAGGCGTCGGCGAGCGCCTGGTGCTTCGCGACGCCGACAGATCTGGCTTGGTGGTCCGAGACCTGGGCAGACCGGTTGAGCCAATCCACATTCGGTCATCAAGCCGTGGAACAAGGGCTCTCCACCTCGGCGGAGCTGGCAGAACTCGCCCAAGCCTGGCTCCGTTGGGGACGGCTCCCCGACGCATGGTTTTCGGTTTTGCACGGTGAGATCCTGTGCCGCGGTTAGACATCTCGGAGTGAGCGGCTCATTCGCCCACGGCAGCAACTTCAAGTAAGTTAGGGGCAAGGGGAGTCTTTTGGGGGAAATGTGGTACAAGCACGACGGGCGAAAGTCCGGCCATTACGTGTGATCATTCTGCTGGCGGTAGCTGCAGCACTCCTAGTGGGCGGTTCATTTGCAGCAGTGAAGTTCTGGCCAGACGCGACAACAGCGGGCCCTGAGCCAGAATCCAGCGCAACAGTCGAGTCGCAGGCTCCAAGCACCGCAGAGTCGAGTCCTTCACCGTCCGAGACCCCCACTGCTAACCCTGCCAGCGCGGCCTCCAAAAAGGCGCTCGAGGCATGTCAGGCGAAGGTAAGCGCGGCGGATGAGGTGCTCAAGCAAGGCAAGATCGGCGTGTTGCATTGGGCAACTCACGTCCAAGCCCAAAGAGACAACCTCGACGGCAAGATCACGGTCGAGGAGATGAAGGCGCGATTCAAGAAGACCAGGCTGAAAGGTCCGGACGATCTCAAGCGTTACGACGACGCCATGTCCGCCTACGAGGACCTGAAGGGATCCTGCGAGAAGGTCAAGGGCGCCGACACTGCAGTGGCAGCCGCCTTGGTTAAGTGCGAAAAGCGCAGCAAGGCTCAGCCGGCGGTGCTGAAGGCGACAGCTGCAGGAATGAAGGACTGGAAGGCTCACCAAAAACTGATGCAGCTCAATGCGCTGCACAAAGCTGGTACCCCATGGAGGCACGAGTCCACCTGGTTGAAGCAGTTCTACGCCGCGCCCAAGAACATCAAGGCGTTCAAGAAAGCAACTGCCGATTTCAAAGCGCCCAGCTGCTGAGCGACGCGCCGACGCGCGCGATCTCAGTCGGCTGCGCGGCGAGCCGCCCTGACACCGGATCGCGCGCCGCCGTGCTGAGGAGGAGCGAGGGGACACGCCTTTTCGTCCCCGAATGACGACGAAGTAGGCGGCTGCCAGGCGCGATCCGCGCGGAGCAATCAAACACTGTCGGAGGCGGACCCTACTGTCGCCATCGTGGCGCTGCAGGCCTCATTCGATGATCTTGGAACGCATCTGTCGCAGGTGACGTTCTGTGTCGTCGACCTGGAGACGACCGGCGGCGCCGAAACCGACATGATCACCGAGTTCGGAGCGGTCAAGGTACGCGGTGGTGAGCTGCTCGGCGAGTTCCAGACCCTGGTCAATCCGCAGGCCCACATCCCACCGCTGATCGCGGTACTGACCGGGATCACCAACCAGATGGTGGCCACCGCACCTGCGCTGCGCCAGGTGCTGCCATCGTTCCTCGCCTTTGCCCAGGGAGCCGTGATCGTTGCTCACAATGCTCCTTTTGACGTCGGCTTCCTGCGCCGTGCCTGTGAGGCGTGTGACTACCCGTTCCCCCGCTGGCCGGTCGTCGATACCGCCGCACTGGCCAGACAGATCCTGCTACGCGACGAGGTTCCCAACTGCAGGCTGGCGACACTGGCGCGGCACTTTCACACGACCATCAGCCCGAACCATCGCGCGCTCACCGACGCCCAGGCCACCGTCGAGGTATTTCATGGATTGCTCGAAAGGGTCGGCAATCTCGGCGTGCACACCATCGAGGACCTTGCCGAGTTCGCCCGCCGGGTCTCCCCGCAGCGGCGCGCCAAGCGAACCTGGGCCACTAGCCTGCCGACGGCGCCGGGGGTCTATTTGTTCGTCGCCGAGCATGACGAGCAGCGCCACATTCTCTACGTCGGGAAGTCCAGGAACATTCGGGCTCGGGTTCGCACCTATTTCACAGCCGCCGAGAAGCGGCCCCGGATGGATGAGATGGTCAGGCTCGCTACAGGTGTGGAGGCGATCCCGTGCGTGACCCAGTTGCAAGCCGATGTGACCGAGCTTCGGCTGATCGGCAGATATGCCCCGCGCTACAACCGCCGATCCAAGTTCCCTGAGCGTACCCAGTGGATCAAGATCACCGAAGAACCTTTTCCGCGGCTGTCCGTGGTCCGTGCGGTCCGTGATGACGGTGCCACCTATTTCGGTCCGTTCTCCCGCCGCCAGTCCGCCGAGGACGTGGCGTTCGCGATCTATGACGGCTTCCCGATCCGGCAATGCACGCCGCGGCTGAGCACGACGACACCGATCTCGGCCTGCGCGCTTGCCGGCATGGGCCGATGCGCGGCGCCGTGTGACGGGACGACCTCTCGAGACGGCTACCAGGAGGTTGTCGAAGCCGTACGCGCCGCCTTGTCCATTGACGCGCGGCCGGCCGTTCTCGGTGTCCAGGCGCGGCTGAAAAGGCTGGTGAGCCAGCAACGCTTCGAGGAGGCCGCGATCATCCGCCGGCGGTTGGAGACGCTGACCCGTACCGCTGCCCGCTTCCACCGCATCCGTAGCCTCGCGGCGTGTGCCGAGATCGTTGCGGCGCGCCGGCTGGACCTGGATTGGGAGATTCACGTCGTCCGTTACGGCCGGCTGGCCGGATCGGGGCTAGCGACTCCTCGGGACGTGCCCCAGGCGGTCGCACGTGCGGTACGAGCCACAGCCGAAACTGTGCCGAAGCCGCCGGATCCGCTGCCTGCCGCCGGCATCGAGGAGACTGAGCGCATCGCCGACTGGCTCGAGCAGCCGGGCATTCGGTTGATCGACATCACCGGTGACTGGATGTGGCCGATCCACGCCGTACTCGATCATGAAACCCTAGTGGAATACGCGCTCGGCAAGGGCGACGCTGACGACCCGCCCTCCAGGGGCCATGGCGACGATTAGGATGACCGCCATGGTCACTGCGATCGTCTTCGTGAAAGCCGAGGTAGCGCGTATTTCTGAGGTGGCTGAGGAAATTGCCGCACTCAGCGGCGTCAGTGAAGTCTATTCGGTGACGGGCGCGATCGACCTGATCGCCATGATCAGAGTGGCAAACCATGATCAAGTCGCTGAGGTCGTCGCAGACCGGCTCAACAAGGTGGCCGGCGTCGTGAGCACGGAGACTCACATCGCCTTTCGTGCGTATTCGGCTCACGATCTTGAAGCGGCGTTCTCCCTTGGTGGCTAGCGATAGTCACCCTGTGACGGCCGAGTCGCTAGCCGATCAAGCCCGGCCTAGCCTTCCGCCTCTGGTCAGGCGATCATCAACTTTGCGGCAACGCCAACCAGGCAGAGCGTGATCACCCCGAGGATGCCGACCACCTGAACCGTGCCGCGGTTGCGACGCGGCGCGTACGCCAGCACGAGCCCGACCAGCGCGCCGACGACAATACCGCCGATGAGCATCAGCCAGCCGAAGCTACGGAAACCGATCAGGATGCTGTAGAGGATGAGCAGGATGAACAACCCGATGTCGGCACGGACGTCCTCCCGCCTCTTGTATTTGAGGATCGCGTTGGCTGCAAGCAAGCCGATCACCGCGGCTGCGGCACCGTAGCCCAAGCTCGTGTACGGGCCGAAAACGAAGAGCGTCGTTGCGCCGCCCAAACCCGCAGCAAGGTAGAGGACGACGAAGCGCCAGGCGCCCAGCTCGGATTCGATGGCGCGGCCCGCGATCCACAGCACCAGCAGGTTCATCAGCAGGCCGAGGATCGTCCCCGACGTCAACGCGGAGGTGAAGAGTCGCCAGAACTCACCGAGATAGACGGCTTCATTGCTCATCACCAGCAGCTGATCAAGCAGCCGGCCGCTAACGAGGCTGAGGACCCACTCCACCGTGAGAACCGCCATGACGACCTTCGTCGCGGTTCCGCCACCAGGCTTCAAGATCGCGCCGAACGCGGTACGCGGGCCTCGGGTGCTGGCTCGCCCGGACGCAACGCAGGAGGGGCACTGGAAGCCGACCGACGCCGGGTTCATGCATTCCCCGCAAATCGGTTTACGGCATCGCTGGCAGGAAATGCCGGTCATCCGGTCCGGATGGCGATAACACGGAGCGAAACCCGGCGGCGAGAAGTCCGGACCGGCGCCCGGGGACTGGCTCACTCGGGGATGTCACCTGAATCAATGGTCACCGACCTGATGATCACCGGGTTCACCGGCCGATCAGCCGCGTCCCGTGCGCACCTGCGAGATCTCGTTGACGACGTCGCGGCTGGACTTGTCGGCAACCTCGCCGAAGATCGTGTGCTTGCGGTTGAGATGCGGCTGCGGACCGACAGTGATGAAGAACTGCGAACCATTCGTTCCGGGACCGGCGTTGGCCATGGCAAGCAGGTAAGGCTTGCTGAAGACAAGATCGGGATGGAACTCATCTGCGAACTTGTAACCCGGACCACCCGTGCCGGTACCGAGTGGGCAACCGCCCTGAATCATGAAGCCGTCGATCACCCGATGGAAGGTCAGTCCGTCGTAGAACTTGCCGGTTTTTTTCGCGCCCGTGCTGGGATCGGTGTATTCCTTGCTGCCCGAAGCAAGGCCGACAAAGTTGGCCACAGTCTGGGGAGCCTGATCACCGAAGAGCTCCACGTTGATGTCGCCGTGATTGGTGTGCAGGGTTGCCGTTTGCTGTGCCACGTCGAGGCACCTTTCTTCTCGTGATCATCTTCTTGACGGAGGAGTCTGCTGTTGGTCCGGAGCCATCCTGTCAGACCGCACAAGATGGCGATACGGTGGGAAATGCTTCACTGAAGGAGCATGAGGTTTCTCACAACGGAGGAAACGTGTCCAAGAGTTCCCGCCGCGCCGAAGCCCCCCTCAATGAGGTTGCGCCAGCCGCCGTGGATTTCGTCCACTCGGCCGCTGATCGTGTCGGACCGATGGTCCACTCCGCAGCCGATCGAGTAGGGCCCCTCGCGCAATCCGCCGCCACCCGAGTCGGGCCGCTTGCAGAAGCCGCCGCGGATCGGATTGGTGCGGCGGCAGACAAGGTCTCGCCGCTTGCCCACACTGCAGCGGATCGGCTGGGACCGCTGGCCCAATCGGCTGCCGAGCGCGTTGGACCGATCACCCACGATGCTGCAGAACGGCTGGCTCCGCTGGCCCATTCGGCAGCAGACCGCATCGCACCCCTGGCCAACCAAGCCGTCGAGCGTGTCTCGCCGTACGCCCAGCAGGCGGTCGGCAAGGTTTCTCCGTACGCTCAGCAGGCGGTCGAGCGCATCGGCCCGATCGCCACGCTCGGCCAAGCAGCAAAGCGCTCGCGCCGCTTATGACGCGGTCGAAAGGATCGCACCCGTGCTTGACGAGGCGCTGGAACGAGTCAGTCCGGCTGTTGAAGCTGCACGTGGCAAGGTGTCCGGGGAGCTCGTGCCCAAGCTCGCCGAGGCATTGAGCGCCGCCGCAGCGGTGCCAGTTGTCGCCGAGGCGACGCAGCGCGGTAAGGCCGCGGTCCGCGGCGGCGAAGGGTGAGCTGGAGTTGCCCAAGGAGAAGAAGAAGGGCCGATGGCTGATGCGAATCGCCGTCGTGGCGGCGATCGCAGGAGCAGCTGTCTTCGTGGTCCGCCGGGTTCTGGGCGGAAGGGATGCCGATTGGCAAGCCGCTCGACCCACGACTCCGTACGCACCGCCCAGGCCGGCTGGAGCGGCTGGAACCGGCCAGAGCACGGCAGCGCCTCTGGTCGATGGAGCGATGGCCGAGGCGGGCGATGATGATCAGGGCGGACTGTCCGCGCACCTGCTCAATCTCGAGGCTGACGGAGCGGCTATGCCGGATCAGCCGGCAGAAGGCGGCGACGTGGAGACTCCGGCTGAGGCGGTCGCAGCCGTCGAGGAGATGCTCGACGAGGCGGGCCCGGTCGCGGAAAATCCCATTGAAACCGCCTCCGACTCCGAGGTCGCAGAGCCCGCTCCCGCTGACGAAGCGACGGCCGAGGCTGCGCCCGCTGACGACTTCGCCAGTGCCGCGACCGAGGGTGCCGCTCCCGAGGCCGAAACTCAGCGCTATCAAGGCGAGGGCGTCTACGTAGGACACGAGCCGCCTGAGGGCTTCACCATCAAGGGCAACGAACGGTCGATGAAGTATCACGTGCCAGAGTCAGCTGGGTACGGACGCACCGTCGCCGAGGTCTGGTTCAACAGCGAGGACGCGGCCAAAGAAGCCGGCTTCGTCCGCGCCCAGCGCTAGACCCGCAATTTCTTTCGGGCGATCGACGCCTGTTCTGCAAAATCGCGCGAGTTTTCGGCGCCCGTTAACATCCGGCCTCTTTGCGAAGCCTTCTACAAATAGAAGGCTTCGACGAAGGGACGATGGGCATGGCCGCGCCGGCCGACTGCGATGGAAGTACCGATCAATGGGTGGATGCGCGCCCGTTCCGAGCTCAGTTGCGCTATCTGATGGCGAGTGGCTCGCTCACCGTCGATGACGTGGCTGCTGTTGCCGGTATCTCGGCTCAGGTAGCTGAACGACTGTTGCATGGGCGAGACGGCCGGCCGTTGCGTCGGATCAGTCCTGACACCGCGCGTCGTCTGATCCAGATTTCCGATCAGCACGTGCGGGCCCTGCGACGGATCCAGGTGCCAGCCGCCCCGGCCAGGCTGCAGCTGCGACGCCTGCAGCGGGCTGGTTGGGATGACCCGCTAATTGCGGACCGCGTACGCGTAACAGCACCTGAGCTTGCCGAGTTGGCGGCCGGCGCCGAGACTTGTTCCTTGCTGCTCACGGTTCGACTGACCGCAGCTGCGCGCGCTGAGGACAGCGCACATTGCCGCCGGCGGCTGGCCCATGTTGCCCCTAAACCTGTTGCCCCGGAGCCATGCGGCATGAGATGCCGGCTCGTCGACTCGGACTTCACTAAGATCGCCGCGTGATCGTGGAGGGCTGGGTTGCCGGCGCTGTCGCCATTGCGATCGCAGTGACCACGGTCTTGCTGGTGCGGCCGGTCTTGCGGCGACTGCCAGAACCAGCCGAAGCCGACGGCAAGCCGATGTACCGCGACCTTGGCAGCACTCGATTTCTGGTGATATGCGGCACGCTAGCCGGGTTGGCGGCGGCGCTTAGTTGGCTCAGCCTGCCCGGCTACGCCCAACCGATGTGGTCAGTGCTCGCCATCTTGGGGGTCTTGCTTGCCGCCATCGACGCACGCACCAGCTGGCTGCCGCTGCAGCTGACCCGTGTTGCCTGGCTGGCCATGGCTGTGGCTTCGCTGCTGGGAGCCTTTCTTGGCGGCGATGGCCGGGTCGCAGTTCGCGTTGCTGCGGGGGCGGCGATCGCGGGCGGCCTCTATCTGATGGTGTGGCTGATCTCTCGCGGCGGATTTGGCTTCGGTGACGTACGGTTTGCACCTCTGCTCGGAGCAGCCGGGGCTGCCGCGTCTTGGACGCTGCTGTGGTTGACGCTTCTGCTCGGCACCGTCGTAGGCGGGGTTGTGGGGCTGCTGCGACTCGCCCGGGGCCGCCGCGAGGCGTTCCCGTACGCACCATCGATGCTGATCGGCGCCTACGCCGCTTGCCTCGTCACCTTGCTCACCTGAATGAGTTTCTAGGCGCGATCTGCGCTGGAGCGGAGCGGAGGCAAACTCGTTTCGGATCGCGTGCCGCCGAGTACATACAGCACCGCATGTGCGTACGCGTCGGCTGCTTCGAGCGTCGTTTCGGTGTGGTAGGCCTTGTCCGGGCCGCTGACGGTGACGACGAAACCGCCGGCCGACGAGTCGAGCGAGAGGAAATAGTCACCGAGCATCTCGCGCAGCTGATCTTCTCGGGGCATCCACACCACCTGATCGGATTCCACCGAGTCGAGCGCCCACTCGACAGTCCCGTTGAAATGGAAGCGCGATTCCCCGCCGGCCACCACCAGTTCGACGACCATGTCACTGACAGTGAATACAGAGTCGGCGATCTCTGGCCGCGGGATGAAGAACACGTCGCCGTTGGCCGGCGTCCACGAGACATACGGTGCAAGCCGCACGGCGAGGTCGCGGGAGATCACGGGTGCAGTATGGCGCGCCGAGCAAAAGCAACGCCAATGCACCTTGATCAGTTCAGGCTCGCTTGGCGTCTCGAGTGGAGCCCGGTGCTTCCTTGTCCCGCATAGGCTCGAGGACGTGACCGTCGCGCCGAGACCTGGCTGGTACCCAGATCCAGCGGGCGCATCAGGACTCTATCGCTGGTGGGACGGTACCCAGTGGGCAGAGGTGACGAGCGACTCGGTCCACGCACCGCCGCCTGTCCTGCTTCCAGCAGAGACAATGCCTGTGGCGTTCGCCGGGTCACGACGCTCGTCTCCGCTGCGAATCGCAGCTGCCCTCTCCCTCGGCTTTGCGCTGTTTGTCAGCGCGTCGATCGGCCTCGGCCTGGTGATCTGGCGAGACTCCTCCGGTACGCCGGTGCAGCGGACAGCAGGAGGTTCGGCGAGCCTGCCGACTCCGGGAAACGTCGGTACCGATCCGGTCGGCTACCTCGACGAGCGCACCAGGACTGCGACCATCGGATCGGCCTCGCTCACCATGCCTGGCGATCCCTATGTACTCTCGCCCGACCCAATGACTATTCGAGGGGTGCTCGACCTCCTGTTCTGGGCGAGCGCACCGATCCACGCTCGCTACGACGGCCAACACGACTGGTCCTCTGGCGTACTCCTGGGTCGAATATCCGCGCCGAGCGGTCAAAGCGACCTTCAGACCGACGGAACACTTGCCTTGCACCGCCTGAGCAATGCGATCTTCGACCGGCACCGCACGCGGGTGCAGGGACTCACGTGCCACGAGCGGTCGATCGATGGCCACTCCGGAATGCTGGTCTCGGCTCAGGTGCATTACCGCGTTGAGCGGCTACCAAGCCGCTACGACACCGTCACGGCACTGCTGGTGAAGCTCGACGACGGCTCCGTGATCATGGCTGCCAGCTCGGTGCCGAACGACACCGATTCGGACACCGCGCGCCAAGCCGCCGAGGCGCTCGAGACGCTCACCATTCGCTAGCGGCGTCTCCAGCCGGCCAATCCTCGATGGATCGGGCCCTCGGTGGATCGGGGCTCAACTACTCCATCGCCATCCCCGCTGGCTCTGAGCCTGTGTGCTGCGCCGGACCGGAGCGAAGCAGCAACGCGCCCACCGCCGCGGCGGCGGTTACCGCCGCCGTCAGTATGAACACATTGGAGTACGAGTCGGCCAGTACAGACACTTGAGTGCGCCGGTAGAGCCCGAAAAGCTGCAGCAGAGGCATATGCGCCGCATGGCCGCTCGTACCTTCCAGCAGGTCCGCCCGGCCTTGAGTGAGCTGTGCCTGCTGGGCGGTCGCCATTGCTGTCAAGGCCGCAAGTCCGAGCGCCGCACTGACCCGCTGCACAACGGTATTGATGGCGCTCCCGCTGTTCGTCATATGTGGGTTGAGCGAGGCAAGGCCTCCGGTCATGATCGACATCATTGCCATGCCGACCCCGGCGGCGCGGATGCACATCCACATGACGACCTCTTCGCGGGTCATGTCGGGATTGATGCTGGCGAGGCCGTAGCTGCCGAACGCGGCCACCAGCAGTCCGGACACGACCAACCACCGCGGGCCGATCTTGTCGTACAGACGGCCGCTTATCGGCATCAAGACAGCCATAACCAGCGCCTGGGGCAGGAGAAGCAGCCCGGTGTCGAGCGCCTGATATCCCTGTCCCGCCTGCAGGAATAACGGTATGTAGAACAACGTGGCGAACATTCCGGTCATCATCACGCCCATGATGATCAAAGATGTCGTGTACGCAGCGCTGCGAAAGACCTCGAGGTCGAGCAGTGGATGATCGACTTCGAGCTCAATGGTGACGAACAGAGCCAGCGACAGTAGGCCGCCAACCATCAAGATGAGCACACGGTAGCTGGACCAGCCCCAGGAGGCTCCCTCAGAGAAGGCCAATAACAAGGCAACGAGGCCCATGGCCACGGTAATGAAACCCCAGACATCGAATGGCCGGGTCGGCGCGCGAGTGAACTTCGGCAGCGCGACTGTGGCTGCGAGCAGTGCCAGAACTGCCACGGGGACGTTGATGTAGAAGACCAGACGCCAACTCACGTATTCGACGAGGTAACCACCGAGCGTGGGGCCGATGGCGGGAGCAAACACGATGCCCAGGCCGTACATCCCCATTGCGGTGCCGATCTTCTGGCGGGGGACGATCCGATACACCATCGTTAGTGTCACAACGGGTAGCAACCCGCCGGGAATCGCCTGGATCACCCGGAAAGCGATCAAGCTGTTAAGGCTCCACGCCAGCCCACATAGCGCTGAGGCGAGGGCGAAGGTCGCCAGCGAGATCATGTAGACGCGATCGAGTCCGAACCGATCCCCTAACCAGGCGCTCGCCGGTACGACCACACCGAGGACGAGGCTGTACGCGGTAGTGATCCACGCAACGTCCGCAGTGCTGCCGCCGAAATCGGACTGGATCGTCGCGATGGCGACGTTGACGATGCTGACGTCGAGTATCGACATGAACATGCCGCCGATCAGCACGGCGAGCGGGACGCGCCACGCTGTTGACGGCGGCGCCGGGACGGCTTTGACCTGACTCGGCTGCGCCTCGGGCGGAGCAAGCTGACTCGGCTGCTCTCGGCTACCCGTTGCGCGGCCTCCTCGCGGACAGCCGTCGCGGCGGGCGCGGTGTCGGTGCTCATCGACCTACCTACCTCGCGACCCAAGCGGGCCCCAACAACGCCAGCATATGCGCCGGGCTGACTCAGCTGCGATGGATCTTGACGGTGGCGTTCATGCCGGGCACCAGGGGCAGATTCTTCAGATCGTTGATAGTGATCTTGACCGGAATCACTTGGGTGACCTTTTGGAAATTGCCCGAGGTATTGGACTGCGGAAACAGTGAGAAGACTCCAGCCGCGCCGGTCTTCACCTCGGCCACTCTGCCGGTGAGGTGCTCGCCGGGGAAAGCGTCGACCGAAATATCGACGGCCCGGCCAACCTGCACCTTGTCGATATCTGTCTCCTTCACGCGAGCGGTGACGAAGACCCCGGAGCCGTCGTACGCGATGGCAAGTTGAGTGCCAGCGGTGACGAAGGACCCCTCTACGCCGTTGTCCACAGCCACGGTCCCGTCCGCGGGCGACCGGATCACCATCTGAGGCTGCACGTAGCCACCCTGGATCTCAATCCTCCCGACCGGCGCGTTCTTGTGCAGCGCCGTGCCCTGCTGCCCGCGCCAATCGATGAGAGTGCCGGTCGCCGGTGCGTTGATCGAGATCTGGTTCCCGTCGATCTGTGCGTTGTCCGTGGTGACGTAGTTGCTCGTGTTGAAGACGTAGTAGACACCGAAGGCGACTGCCGCAAGCACCGCGAGGCCGAGGATAACCAACAACCTGATCTTGGTCGCGCGTTTCAGGGGCCGCCGGCGTACCGATGCGCTCGACTCCGGCTCGGGAGCCGCCTCCTGCTCGCTCGATGACTCGGTCACCGCGTTCTCTGTCACGGCTCCCTCCAACCCTCGGGTGGCGCTGGGTGCATCACTGATCGCCTACTTCGACCGTCATCCGCCGGGATTCACGACCACGCGCTGCCCCTCGGACAGACCGGACACCACCTCGGTGTGATCGGCCCCGACGAGCCCGGGCTGGAACGTCACGACCCGCTGCCGACCATCCGGGTCCACGACGACCACGGTATCCGTGTCGCCCTGGCGGCGTACGGCCGTGTTGGGAACGCTCAACACGTTGCTCCGCTCGGCAGTGATGACCGCTGCACGGGCGGTCTGGCCGTCCCTCAGCCGGGGGTTGGGTTCATCAAGGCTCGTCGTCACGTAGTAGCTGATCACTCCGGAGATTGCGGTCGCCGATGGTGCGACCGCTACAACGGTACCGCTCTCGGTCAGACCGGGAATGGCGTCGAAGGTGACCGACACCGGTTGGTTGGGCGCGATTTGGCTCGCGTCCGATTCCTCGAACGGGGCTACTACCTGAAAGCTCTCTGCGTTCGACAGCACGAGAAACGAGGAACCGCCGGGTCGGGTCACCGCCGCGCCAGCCCCCAGGGCGCCAGTCGCTGCCGTGCCGCCTGCGGACGAAGATCCGGGGATCGCGGCGTCGCTCCCGGGCGCCAACGCCGTCGTGCCGCTCGCTGGGGAGAGGTATTCGTCGACCGCGCCGTTGACCGCCGAGATGACCCCGTCGGCGGGGGCTGTCAGCGTGCCGTCGTCGACGTCCTTCTGGGCTGCGCGGACCAAAGCTTCCGCGCCGGTCACGAGCGCTTGTTGCTGGTCAATGGCGTGTGGCCGATCGGAGGACGCCGAATTGAGCGCGTTCTGTGCGGCCACCACACTCTCCCGGGAGGTCTCCACTGATACTCGGCCAGCGGCTGCATCGACCTTTTTCTTCTGCTCTGCCGCTGTCAAGGCTGTCTTGGCCGCCTCGACGCCCTGTACGGCCGAGGCCTGCGCCGAGCTCGCCATGGCGACCTGCAGAGCGCAGGCCGAGGCGGCCGCGGAGGCCGGGGGCTCGGAGGGACTGTGGGCTCGGAGGGACTGTAGGGCTCGGAGGGACGTGGAGGCTGTGGGGCTCGGAGGGACGGTGGAGGCCGTCGGGCTCGGAGGGACCGTGGGGCCGTGGGGCTCGGATGGCCGTAGGGGTCGCAGATGCCGTAGGGGTCGCAGATGCCGTAGGGGTCGCAGATGCCGTAGGGGTCTGCTTACGGACCGTGTTGGTCGTACGGACCGTAGTGGTCGCGGGTCGCGGGTCTGGCACGTTACATGCGGCCTGCGCCGCGTCGAGGGCTTTGTTTGCCTTCTGCTCCGCCCTCCGCGCGGCGCGCAACTGGGCACGGGTTCGATCGATCGCGGAGTCGTCGGCGGTCTGGATGGCGCTGACTTGGCGCTGGGTCGCCGTCAGAACTACCTTCGACTGGCTCAGAGTTGCTTTCGCGTTAGGGACCGCGGGGCTGGCAACGATGCGATCTAGCGCCGCCTGCTGCGCGGCGAGGTTGGCCTTCTGCTGCTTGAGGACCTGTCGGGCCGCATATGTGTCGATCTTGGCCAGCACGTCGCCGGTCGTCACGCGATCACCGACCCTGACTCTCAGTGAGGTCAGCCGACCCCCCTTGGGAAATCCCAGGTCTTGACTTGTCGCGGCGGCCACGGCGCCGCTTGAAGTGACCTGGTTGGTAATCGTCGCGCGTGCTACGAGAGCCGTACTTCCGACCGGTGGCCGCCCTGCCGTGCATGCCGCGAGCACCAGGGGCATGAGTACGGCACTGACGGGTACCGTCCAGCGTCGAGCCATGCGTTCCCCTCTCGCGCATCGTCGATAGTAACTCATCAAGTGATGAAATATTGGCCGTCCGATCGGCCGGCGAGGACCGCGCGATGATCAAGATCTCCGCGACAGGCTAACGCCTCACGGAGGGGGCATGGCCGAGTTCGGCAATCTCAGTGAGCAGCATCACCCAACGGACTGCGTAGCTTCGATCCACTCCGTCAGCTTGGTCTGAGCTGCACCTGAGTCGATCGCCTGCTGGGCTCGCTCCAGCTCGGCGCTGAAGTCTTCGGTAAGCCGGCCGGTCGCAGGCTTGCCGTACGCGACCAGCGCCGCAGCCGCATTGAGTATGACGACATTGCGGACCGGACCTGGCCGACCGGCGACCAGCTCGCGTACCACTTCCGCGTTCGCCGTCGCATCGCCGCCGACGAGTTCGGCAAGGCTCGCCCGCGGCACTCCCAATGTCAAAGGGTCCAGCTCGAGCCGCTCGACCTCTCCATCGGCGTACACCCACACCGTCGAGGATGTCGTTGTGGTCAGCTCGTCGAGTCCGTCACCGCCGTGAAACACCAGACCGTAGTTACCGCGGGAGGCGAACACTCCGGCCATGAGCTGGGCCATCCGGGCATCTGCCACCCCTACGGCCTGTGAGATCGGTTGGGCCGGATTGGCCATAGGTCCGAGGAAGTTGAAGATCGTAGGAATGCCGAGCTCACGTCGCGTTGGCCCGGCGTGCCGCAGCGCCGGATGGTAGAGCGGAGCAAACAGAAAGCCGATGCCGACCTGGTCCACCACCTGCTGCTGCGCCTCAGGCGCCAGGTCGAGCACCACGCCAAGCGCCTCGAGCACGTCTGCGGCGCCGCAAGCCGACGAGGCCGCCCGGTTCCCGTGCTTCACGACCTTGGCACCTGCTGCCGCAGCGACGATCGCGGCCATGGTGGAGATGTTGACGGTGTTCGATCGGTCGCCACCGCTGCCGACGACATCGACCGCAGGCCCACCGATTTCTATCGGCGTCGCAAACTCGATCATCATGTCGGCAAGGCCGGTCAGCTCCTCCACCGTCTCGCCTTTGCTCCGCAACCCGATGACGAACGCCGCCAGCTGGGCGGGGGTCGCCTCGCCGCCCAGTATCTGGTCCATGGCCCAGGCGGCCGCCTCGGCTGGTTGATCCTCGCGGCGGACCAGACTGCTCAGAAGTTCCGGCCAATTCATCGTGACGGCATCCTGTTCAGGCAACAGATGTGGTCCGCACGACCGCGGTCTCGGTGGACGTGCGGGGACGTAGCAGCCCCGCCACCGCGGCCGGCAAGCGGATCGGATCGATCGGATGCGACACCGCGCCGTCGGCCCGCGACCAAGTCGCCAGCCAGGCGTCGTCGGCACGACCAATCAGCACCAGGATTGGCGGACAGCGCAAGATCTCGTCCTTGAGCTGACGACACAGCCCCATTCCTCCAGGCACCGCCTCGCCGTCCAGGATCGCCAGGTCGATACCGCCGGCATCCATCGCGGTGATCAGAGCGGGCTGGGTCGCGACCTCGAGCACTCGTACCGGCGGCAGATCGGCGGCCACCTTGCGCCCCAGCGTTAGCCGCACGTTCTCTCGTGCTGTCCGGTCCGAGGCGTACAGCAGGATTGTCAGAAGCTCCTCGTCGGGAGGATTCTCGTCACTGCTCATTGATCGTCTCCACGTTGATCTCCGGTGCCCGCGGCTCGCATCTCGGGCCTCGGCAGCCTGCCCGGCCCGGCCTGATCGTAGCGCGCCGGCCTCTTCCAGCGGCGGGAGTGGCGGGCGCCTTGCTACACAGCGGCCGGATAGCAGCATCTAGGCCTGCGGCAAGGTGTCAATCCGACCGTTTGCGTGCCATTCGCGACTCGGATAACAAAGTTGTGCCGTGGGGTGACCTCAGCACGGGTTCCGGCAATAATGACCTCGTGGCCATGCACACGCACGCAGTCTCCGGCTCGATGACGATGCCGGAAGGCGCCCTACACCCCATACCGCAATCGCGCCTGCGTGGTCGTGACAACAGGCCCGAGCCGGTCGCCGTAGGCACGATCATCTGGCTGGCCTCGGAGCTGATGTTCTTCGCGGCCCTGTTTGCGGCCTACTTCACGATCCGGAATGTGACCAACTCGCAAGCCGCCGCAACCGGCACCGTGCCGCTTTGGCAGTCTCAGGGCGACCTGATCAACATTCCGTTCGCGATCGCCAACACCAGTGTGCTGGTCGCGAGCTCCTTCACCTGCCAGATGGGCGTGTTCGCCGCCGAACGAGCGCAAGTCAGTCGGACCGGATCGCTGTTCAACCTGCGGCGCTGGGGACTGCGGGAGTGGTACACGCTGACCTTTCTCATGGGCGCCTTCTTCATCGGCGGCCAGAGCTATGAGTACGCCGCGCTGTTCCATGAGAACCTGACGATCTCGTCCAATGTGTTCGGGTCCGTCTTCTTCCTGGCCACGGGCTTCCACGGGCTCCACGTGACCGGCGGCCTGATCGCCTTCCTGCTGGTGATGGGACGGACGTTCCTAGCCCGGACCTTCACCCACGAGCAGGCTGTGAGCGCGGTCGTCGTGTCCTACTACTGGCACTTCGTCGATGTTGTGTGGATTGCGCTGTTCGGCGTCATCTACATCCTGCGATAGGCGGGAAACGGCCGAGCGCATGCTCCGGCCGGCCCGCTACAACTGAATATGTGCGACAAGTGAATATATTGGCCCACAACAGTGCATCAAAGACGCGAGAGGGACCCGAGTGCGACTCCTGTCTTCCCGGCGCCGGCACCCAGCAGCCAAGGCGTTGCTCCTGGTGGCCGGGCTCTTCATGATGGGCGCCCTCTACAGCGTGATGGCACCGCCGGCCCAGGTGTCGGCGGATACCGGAAACAGCCAGCAGATCGCTGAGGGCAAGGCGCTCTTCGCGGTCGGCTGTGCGTCCTGTCACGGGCTCAACGGCGAAGGCCAGGTCGACGCCCCCATCCAGGGCCCGCCATTGGCCGGTGTTGGGGCTGCGGCAGTTGACTTCCAGGTGGGCTCGGGGCGGATGCCGATGGCGAAGCCGGGACCACAGGCTCCGGTCAAGCCGAACAACTATTCCGAGGAAGAGATCGCAGCACTCGCAGCGTATGTCGGCAAGCCTCGGCCCGGGGCCTGCCATCCCCGACCCGGCTGAATACGACACCGCGAACCTCAGCGCTGAGGATCTTGCACGAGGTGGCGAGCTGTTCCGTACCAATTGCTCTGCGTGTCACAACTTCGAGGGCGCCGGTGGCGCACTCCCCAATGGCAAGTACGCGCCACCGCTGATCGGTCTGGACAACAAGCGGATCTATGAGGCAATGCTGACCGGCCCGCAGCAGATGCCCGTCTTCGACGACGAGGTGCTGCGGCCGGAGGATAAGCGAGCCATCATCGGTTACCTCCAGTCCCTGCACGAGCGCCCAACTGACGGTGGCTTCGCCCTCGGCGGCCTCGGACCGGTGAGTGAGGGTCTGTGGGCCTGGATCATCGGGCTGGGTAGCTTGATCTTCTTTGCCATGTGGATTGCAGCCAAAGGGGTGAAAGCCAAGTGAGTGAAGATACAGCCCACGGCCAGCCCGGCTCTGAGGTTGCAACAGTCGACGAGGAGCGGTACCCCGTTCCAGATCCGGGTCTCGAGCCGCATCTGCCGCGGCTCACCGATGTCGACGAGAGAGCTGCCGACCGGGCAACTCGTCAGGTGGCCACGTTCTTCGGCCTAGTACCGGTTCTGGCGATCGGCTTCGTCGTCGTCTACTTCGCCGTGCCCGGCGATTCCTATCTCGACTTCGGTCCGCTGCGGGCCAATACCCGAAATCTGCTGCTTGGCTTGACCTTCGGCCTGGCGCTGCTCTTCCTTGGCGTCGGCGCGGTGCATTGGGCCCGCAAGCTGATGGACGACCACGAGATGATCGATTACCGGCACGGTGCCGCATCGAGCGACGACGACAAGAACTACACACTGACCGAGCTGGACAAGGTCGTCGACGAATCCAAGCTCACCAGGCGGAAGATCATCGGACGCACGCTGCGTTGCCGCTCTGGCCACGATCTTGCTGCCCATGCTCGTCGGGCTCGCCGATCTGGGCCCATGGCCAACCAAGAAGAAGCGCGCAGAGACCATCGAGAAGACCATCTGGGCGCCGGGCGTTCGCGTGGTGAATGACGTGACCTTCCTGCCGATCAAGCCCGAGAGTGTCGAGATCGGTCAACTGGTCAACGGCGAGCCTGCGAACCTCCAAGAGCTGGAGGGTGCTGAGTTCCAGATCGAGAAGGCCAAGGCGGCGGTCATCGTTGTGCGGATGGATCCGAACACCATCACAATCCCCCCTTCCCGCGAAGGCTGGAATATCGGCGGGATCCTTTGCTACTCCAAGATCTGCACCCACGTCGGCTGCCCGATCAGCCTGTGGGAGCAGCAGACCCATCACCTGCTGTGCCCGTGTCACCAGTCCACCTTCGACCTCGGGGACGCCGGAAAGGTGGTCTTCGGGCCTGCGAACCGTCCTTTGGCGCAATTGCCGATCGCCGTTGATTCCGAGGGCTATATCGTCGCCCAACGCGACTTTCTCGTTCCGCCTGGACCGAGCTATTTTGAACGGGACTCGCGCCATGATTCTCCGTAATGATCTAAGAAGGCGATAACTGATGGCTCAGCCAGTCGAGACCGTGCCTGACGAAACCGCGGTCAGGGCCGAGACTCCCAAGAAAGAGCTTGGGCCGGTTTTCAAGCTGGCCTCTGGACCGACCAAATGGCTCGACGATCGAGTCGGCCTGGCCGGCCTGAGTCGTCCGTTCCTTCGGAAAGTCTTCCCGGACCACTGGTCGTTCCTTCTCGGCGAGATTGCGCTGTACTCGTTCATCGTTTTGCTGTTGAGCGGTGTGTTCTTGACCATTTGGTTCAAGCCGTCGATGTCGGAGGTCGAATACCAGGGCAGTTACGAGTTGCTGCGCGGGCTCAAGATGTCGGACGCGTACGCCTCCACTCTCAACTTGTCGTTTGACATTCGCGGCGGTCTGCTGCTGCGGCAGATGCACCACTGGGCGGCCATGCTCTTCGTCGCCGCGATGCTCACCCACAGCCTCCGCATCTTCTTCACCGGCGCGTTCCGCAAGCCCCGTGAGATCAACTGGCTTATCGGTGTCGCCATGCTCAGCCTTGGCTTGATCGAAGGCTTCGCCGGCTACTCCCTTCCGGACGACCTACTCTCGGGCACCGGCCTGCGGTTCGTTGACGGTTTGATTCGAGCAATTCCGCTGATCGGGACGTGGGCTGAGTTCTTCGCCTTCGACGGCCAGTTCCCCGGCGAGCTGATAATCCCCCGGCTCTACATGCTGCACATCTTGCTGATCCCGGCATTGCTGCTCGGGTTGATAGCGGCGCACCTCGCGCTCGTGGTCTACCACAAGCACACCCAATACCCCGGCCCTGGCCGGACCGCCGGCAACGTCGTCGGCTACCCGGTCTTCCCTGTGTACGCCGCCAAGGCCGGTGGGTTCTTCCTCATCGTCTTCGGTGTCCTCACCTTGATGGGCGCGACGATGCAGATCAACCCGGTCTGGGTATTCGGGCCTTATAACCCAGCCGAGATAACCGCAGGGTCCCAGCCCGACTGGTACATGGGCTTTGTCGAGGGCGCCATTCGCATCATGCCGAACTGGGAATGGCACATTGGATCGACGACGTGGTCGTGGAACGTCTTCCTGCCCGGTATCGGGGTGATGACCCTGTTCTTTGCGATTATGGCGATCTACCCCTTCGCCGAGGCCTGGGTCACCGGCGACAAGTCTGAACATCACGTTCTCGACCGCCCCCGCAACAACCCGACGCGCACCGCCTTTGGCATCGCCGCGATGACCGCGTACGCGATGCTGTGGATCGGCGGTGGCAACGATCTGGTCGCGACCCAGTTCCACGTCTCTTTGAACTCCGTGACCTACTTCCTCAGGGTGGCGGTCTTCGTCGCGCCCGTCCTCGCCTTCCTGATCACCAAACGGATCTGCATCGGGCTGCAGCGCTCCGATCGCGACCGAATGCTCCACGGTGCGGAGTCCGGCATCATCGATCGCGCACCTTCGGGCAAGTACTCCGAACGGCACCGGCCGATCAGCGAAGGCGAAGCCTTCAAGCTGACCCAGCACCCAGACCTGCCCGCATTGATGCCGCTGACCGAGGTTGACGGAATGTCGGAGAAGGAGATCAAGTCCGAACAACGCCGTCGCAAGGCAACTCGCTTCTACTTCATCGATACGCTGCGGCGGCCTACCCGGGCTGAGATCGAAGAGGCTGCACACCACCACATGCACGCCATGCACCTCGACGACGGCAACGGCGAACATCATGCGATCGAAGCCGAGGAAGAGGAAGAGCACCACCTGGCAAGGTAGTCAGAACCACCAGCTGCGCCCCGGGTTCCTTGAGAGAGGTCGCGGGGCGCTGCCGTGCTCCAGGTGTCTCTCATAGTGTGATCGAGCTGGCTCCTACGGTCCTCGACTTATACGTTGGTTCAACGCGCACTTACGGCGGCTGGCGCTGGTGCCACCGTCCCACGCGGGATGTGGGATTGCTCACTCTTCGCAGAACCTGACAATGATCCGGAGCACGCAGGCGTTAACGCGTCTGGACGAGACCGCCTGGCGGTCATGACGCCCGAGTAGACGCAAAGAGGACATGAGCACAAATCAGAAGCTGACGAACGACACCACTACCTCCAATGCCGGCAATCAAGCAGGCGAGAAGAAGCCCAAGAAAGCGCTCGATCTTTCGGTCCCCCAGATCGTTGGTGGCGCCCTCGCCGCAATGACCGCTGCGGCGCTCGGGTCTCAGCTGAGCGTGGCCGGCACGGTTGTCGGCGCTGCGCTGGCGAGCATCATCGCTGCCGTCGCTGGCTCGCTGTATACGGCATCGATCCGTCGTACCAGTAGCAAGGTAAAGACCGTTTTCTGGACTGGTCAGCCGAATGAGGTGGAAGAACCCACCGTGATGGAGATCCTTCCGGGCAGCGAAGGTCATGTCGCAGCGCCAGCGCAGCCACCTGCTGGAGCCGCAACCCGCCCCAGACACCGCGCGGTCCGAAGCTGAACTGGAAGCGGGTGGCGGTCGTGGCACTGGCAGCATTCGGCATCGCGGCAGTCTCGCTGACCGCGGTCGAGCTAGCCACTGGGCGCTCCCTCTCGGGTGGTCACGGCACCACGATCCAACAGGTCAGCGAGGGTAAGCCAGCCAAGGGGTCGGAGACCAAGAAGAAGGAGCCGACCAAGGTCGCGACGACCAAGGCAACCGCCACTCCGAGCAACACACCGACCAGCGAGACGCGTCAGAACAGTCAGCCCAGCGAGACTCCCAGCTCCAAGCCTGAAGCAACGACAGCGGCGCCAACAACACAGGCCACCAGGGCGGCGGAACCCACAAAGGGAGCCGAGGCCACACCGAGCTCTGGCTCTTAGAGCTGAGCCAGCTGATCTGGGACTGAGTTTTTGCGCGCGCGAGAGGTCATTACGACCCAGAGGTAGAGCGAGCCAACAAGGATCGCAACGAAGCCACCTCCGAGCACCCAGGTCAATGCCTTGTCGGGATCGAACTCATGCGCAGCGCGCAGCGCTGCGACCAGTATCAGCGCAACCATGATCATTTCGACCTGTATCAACAGCTCGACCGAGCTCCACCTTGGGTCGGTGAAGACCACCAGGCCGGCACTCCCCAGACAGAAGAGAGGAGAGAGGATACGCGTTGAGGCGAGCACGTGATCGTCCCGCCGCAACAACTCACTCGCATCATCGCAGCGGTTCCTGTGATTGCTGACGCGATACGCGATCCGTCTCTCCGCGCGCCATATCGTCGGCGACTCAGTACCGACTGCCGGGCGCCTGGTATGCAAACCTTGGCGCGGACGGTGAGAATGTGCAGGTGCGATTTCTCCGTGAGCTGCCGCCATACGACCTGACCTATTCCGACGTCTTCATGGTGCCTAGGCGTTCTGCCGTCGGTTCCCGCCTGGATGTCGACCTGACCAGCACCGATGGGATCGGCACCACGCTGCCGATCGTCGTCGCCAACATGACCGCGATCTCTGGCCGGCGCATGGCTGAGACGGTAGCCCGCCGCGGTGGGATCGCGATCCTTCCACAGGACATTCCGACCGATGTCGTCGCCGAAGTGGTCGGCAAGGTCAAGCGATCGCATCCGATCTACGACACCGCCGTTTCGGTGACTCCTCATACGACGGTTGGAGAAGCTCTGTCGCTGATTCCCAAGCGAGCGCATGGCCTCGCGGTCGTGATCGAGAATGGTCAACCGCTGGGCACGATCAGCGAGGCTGAGGCCGCAGGGGTTGACCGATTCGCTCAGGTGCATCAGGTGATGTCCAGCGATCTGCTGACGACCACTCCGGAGTCGACGCCGACGGAGATCTTCGACGAGCTGACCCATCGACACCTTGAGGTGGCGCTCTTGGTCGAGAACGGAAAGCTGCTCGGGGTCATGACCCGGAAGCATGCGTTACGCTCCACGCTCTATCGCCCTGCTGTTGACGCAGCCGGCCGGCTCATGATCGGCGCCGCGATCGGCATCAACGGCGATGTGGCTGCGCGAGCCGAGGCCCTGCTCGACGCCGGTATCGACGTACTGGTCGTCGACACCGCGCACGGCCACCAGGATCGAATGGTGGAGTCGCTGAAGTCGATTCGTGAGGTGCGGGATCGGCAGGCGGATACGCAAGGACGCCGAGTCGCGCTCGTCGCAGGCAACGTGGTTTCGGCTGACGGGGTCAATGATCTGGTTGGCGCCGGCGCTGATGTCGTCAAGGTTGGAGTCGGCCCGGGGGCCATGTGCACAACGCGGATGATGACAGGTGTCGGCCGTCCTCAGTTCAGTGCAGTCGTGGAATGCGCTGAGGCAGCGCAGGCGGCTGGCCGGTCGATCTGGGCGGACGGTGGCGTACGGCACCCGCGAGATGTCGCGTTGGCGCTGGCAGCGGGCGCTGGCAGCGTCATGATCGGCTCATGGTTCGCCGGGACCTTTGAAAGCACCGGCAATCTGATGATCGACGCCGAAGGCCGGATGTACAAGGAGTCATACGGCATGGCGTCCGCGCGAGCGGTCAAGCTGCGTACCAAGGATTCCTCGGGCTTTGATCGCGCACGCGCGGGCCTCTTTGAAGAAGGCATCTCCACTGGTCGGATGTATCTGGATCCGGAGCGACCGAGCGTGGAGGACTTGCTCGATTCCATCGTGGCCGGCGTACGCAGTAGTTGTACCTACGCCGGAGCCTCCAATCTCGAGGAGTTCCACGATCTAGCCGTCGTCGGAGTGCAGTCCAGCTCTGGCTATGAGGAGGGACGACCGCAACACCTCAGCTGGTGACGAGCACCGAACCGGGCCTACGGCTAGCCGCTATCTCGGCGCCAGCTATTCGTCGATGTGATGCGCTGTGCCACTGACGCGTACACCTGGTTCCCCGGCCATGACGCTGACCGTGAGCTCGCTCGGGCGGCCCATCTCAACGCCTTGACTGATGGTGAACTTGGCGGTCTCGCCAATCAGGCCGAGCTCGCGTAGGTAACCGCCAAATGCTGCAGCGGCGGCGCCGGTGGCGGGATCTTCCACGACGCCCAGGCCGGCAGCCGGATTGCGCGAGTGGTAGCACTTCTTCGACTCGGGCCAGATCAGCTGCAGAGTGATCAACTCATGCTCGCGCATCAGGCTTGCGAGAGCGTCGAAATCGTAGTCGAGGTCGGCCAGGCGCTGCCTGGTCCTGGTCACCAGCACAAGATGCTCCGAGCCCGCGTTGGCCAGCAATACTGGATAGTCCGGGTCAAGATCATCAGCAGACCAGCGAAGCGCGCTCAGCGCAGCGGGCACCAGACTCGGTTCAGGTTCGGAAACTCGAGGTGCGACGCTTGTCAGCTCTGCCACGCGCTCTCCGTCGTCCTTCTGGGAGGTCGCGATACTGACGAATCCGGCAGGTGTATGAAAGATCAATTCATCGGCCGGGGATCTTTCGGCCAGAGCAACCGCCGACGCAATGGTCGCGTGTCCACAGAAGGGCACCTCTTGCTCGGGTGAGAAGTATCGCACGTCGTACACGTTGGTCTGAGCAGGCCTTCCCACCAAGAAGGCAGTCTCGGAATAACAGACATCAGCCGCGATGGCTTGCATTTCAGCGGCATCAAGCCCTCGCGCGTCGAGGACGATTCCAGCCGGATTCCCACCATGGCCATCGACGGTGAACGCTGCGTAGCGCAGCACCTCGGCGGTCACCGCGCAGCTGTGGCGAAGCGATTGGCCGATCGCGCCCGAGCTTTGACCGCCTCCTCTTCACGGTTCTTGGGCGGCGCAGTGGAGACCAGCTCATCCAGCAGATGCTGCGTGGCATGAGCGATCTCGTGCACAGCCCGGTTGAACGCTGCCTCGTTGGCTTTCGACGGCTTCGACGTCCCGGCGACCTTCCGCACAAACTGCAAGGCCGCGTCATGCACCTCAGCACTCGTCGCCGGCGGCTCAAAGTTATTCAATGGGCGAATATTTCGACACATCCCCCTATTGTGCCCGAGTAACCAGATTCACCTTCGACAAGCTCCGGGCGCATCTAGCCGCGCGGTACTCGAGGCGGCGGCCCGTCTTAGCTCGGTGGGCTGGAGCGGCCCATCGGCAGAGGCTAAGAACGCTTGAATCGCAACCAGCGCAAAAACGACAGACGAGCGCAAACTCAACCCACATCCTTTGCCGATGGGTCGCTCGACCCACCGAGCGACAGGCAGAAGGTCGCCGACTCAGTGCGCGTGATCTCCGCGGTAGAACTCGTAAAGCAGCCCGGTCAAGGTGAAGAAGCCGAAACCGAAGCCAATGAGCATGAGCCACCATCCGAAGATGGGAGCCAACACGACAGGCACGAAGGTGAGTGAGAGAAACAGCGGCCACTTGCTCTGCGGTGGGAAGAAGCCCAACTCTCCTGCGCCTTCGGCGATTTCGCCGACTTTTCTGTCCTCTGGCCTCGGCTCCATCCGCCGCGCCACCAGCAGCAGATAGATGAAGATCATCAGCACCAGGAGCGTCGTCATGATCAACGCGACGGTACCGGTGATCTCCGGCACCCCTTGGGCGTTCGCCGTGATCAGCCAATAGGCCGGCGTCACGATGACCATGAAGATCGTCAGTGAGCCGAAAACCCAGGCTTCGACCTTCACTTCTGATCCTCCTCTGCCTCCGGCGAATGCCCGTGGTGGCTAGCCTCGTACTGCGCAGCGAGATCGGATGTCGTGTGCTCGAGCCTTGCCTCAAGCTCGACCTTGCGGCCATAGCGGTCCGCCAGTGTCTTCCTCGGCGTGCGGGTCCACATCAGTCACCGTCATACTCTCTCAGTGCGACCTCTGGATGGTGCAGGTCGAAGGCCGGAGACTCCGAGCGGATCTTGGGCAGCTGGGTGAAGTTGTGGCGCGGTGGCGGGCAGCTGGTGGCCCACTCGAGCGAGCGGCCCCAACCCCACGGATCGTCGGTGTTGACCTTCGGGTTCTTCCGGCTCTTCCACACATTCCAGAAGAAGACCAATGTCGACCCGCCAAGCAAGAACGCGCCGGCAGAGGAGATCTCGTTCCCGAGCGTGAAACCATCGCTGGGCAGATAATCCGCATACCGGCGAGGCATTCCTTCTACGCCGAGCCAGTGCTGGATGAGGAACGTGGTGTGGAACCCAATGAACAGCAGCCAGAAGTGAATCTTGCCCAACGTCTCGTCGAGCATCCTGCCGGTCAGCTTGGGCCACCAGAAGTAGTAGCCAGCGAACATCGCAAAGACCACCGTGCCGAAGACGACGTAATGGAAGTGCGCGACCACGAAGTAGGAGTCAGAGACCGCAAAGTCCAACGGCGGGCTGGCAAGGATGATGCCGGTCAGGCCGCCGAATAGGAACGTTGTCAGGAAGCCGACGGCCCAGAGCATGGGCGTTCGCATGTTGATATTGCCGCCCCACATGGTGCCTATCCAGTTGAAGAACTTCACCCCCGTTGGCACGGCAATCAGGAAGGTCATGAAGGAGAAGAACGGCAGGTTGACCGCGCCGGTGACGAACATGTGGTGTGCCCACACCGCCACGGAGAGAGCGCCGATGAGCATGGTCGCCAGGACGAGGCCGACATAACCGAAGATCGGCTTACGACTGAATACGGGCAAGACCTCGGTAATGATGCCGAAGAATGGCAACGCAATGATGTAAACCTCTGGATGCCCGAAGAACCAGAACAAGTGCTGCCACAGAATTGGGCCGCCGTTGGCTGCGCTGAAGACCTTTGCGCCGAGCGCTCTATCCGCCTCGAGGACCAAGAGGGCCGCCGCGAGAATCGGGAAGACAACCAGCACCAAGAACGACGTCACGAGGATGTTCCAGGTAAAGATCGGCATCCGGAACATGGTCATGCCTGGTGCCCGCATCGTCAGGATCGTGGTGGTGAAGTTGACAGCTCCGAGGATGGTTCCCAGACCCGCCATGTACAGGCCCATGATCCACAAGTCCCCACCTACACCCGGCGAGTTGACCGCGTCGTTCAGGGGCGCATACGCGAACCAGCCGAAGCTGGCGGCGCCGGAGGGCGAAAGGAAACCGGCGGAGGCGATCAACCCGCCGAAGAGATAGAACCAATAGGCGATCATGTTGAGCCGCGGAAAAGCGACATCGGGCGCGCCGATTTGCAGCGGCATGATCGCGTTCGCGAAGCCGGCGAACAGTGGAGTCGCGAACAGCAGCAACATGATCGTGCCGTGCATGGTGAAGAACTGATTGAAGGTCTCGTACGAGAGGTACTGCAGGCCCGGATACGCCAGCTCGGCCCGCATCGCCAAAGCCAGGACGCCGCCGAACAGGAAGAACGCCATCGACGTGACGAAGTAGAGATTGCCGATCACCTTGTGATCTGTGGTGACCATCCACTTCCAGATGATCGTGCCAAGCTGACGCCTCGGCGTCGCGATTTCGGCGGCGGTCGCCGTACGCTGCAGCGTCGTCATCGCGTACCCTCCTCTGAACCTGTCTTCGCCGGGGAATTGAGCAGGGCCGGACCTTTCGCTTCTCCGATTTGTCCCTTGGCCACCAGCGTCTTCAGGTAGGCGTTGTAGTCGTTTTCGCTGACGATATGCACATTGAAGAGCATCGCCGAGTGATAGGTGCCGCACAGTTCGGCGCACCTCCCGGCGAACAGGCCCTCCGTTGTGGGCGTCATCTGGAGGCTGTTATGCCGTCCAGGAATAACGTCCAACTTTTCGTAGAACGAGGGAACCCAGAATGAGTGGATCACATCTGGCGAGGAGAGGTTGAACTGAATCAGCTTTCCCACCGGGAGGTAGAGATCAGGAGTCTTGTTGATCGTGCCGGCCTCCCAGACGTCTTGGCCGACGGCTGGATTGTTCGCTGATTTGTAGTTGAAAGTCCACGACCACTTCTGGCCCACGACATCGATCGTGATGTCAGGGTTCGCTGACTTTGCCTGCACCGCATTCTGTGCCAGGACCGTGTAGTAGAAGAGCACCCCGATGACGATGAATGGCGCAATCGTGTAGAAGATCTCCATCGGCAGGTTGTAGCGGCTCTGCCTCGGCATCTTGGCGTGCCTGGTCTTGTAGCGGTTCGAGGCCCACCCGATGAGGCCCCAGACCAAGAATCCGACGGCGAAGGCAGCGATCCAGGTGCCGATCCAAAGATTGAGGATGAACGGGGACCGGTCGCTGGCAGGGGGCGGAAAACCCAGCCGTTTGATCTGCGCAGTCAACTCTGGTGAGCAGCCGGTAAGAAATACGAGCCCGAACAATGACAGGCCCAACAAGGCGGGACGGTGGCCCCTGGTCCTCCGACTGCGGGCCGGGAGCACTGTCATGTCGTCCACCGCGGACCGTTCAGTCCTGCCACCCACGTCGCGCCTTTCGTCGGATCGGTACACAGCCCATTGGTACAGGCCCATTGGTGCAGGCCCATTGGGACAAGCCCATTCGTACAAGCCAGGAACCGTGCCCGCCCACGGCCGGGGCGGCCACCTGTCTTTGGTCTTCACCCTAACGTAGGAAGACGCTCCGATCACCGGTGTAGCGGTTGCGTTTTCGACCCTTCGCGCACCGCTTTTCGGGCCTCCAGTCCGTGGTCATCTGCTGCACCTACGGCGGTACGACATCAGTTCGTTCCGGCCCCGCAGAAGGATTCGCTGACGCCCGTGAAAATCCGCACGCCACTATGTTCGAGGTGTGCCGGATGCCACTTCGGAAGTGTTCTTGGACAGTTCATCGGGCGAGCCGATGCTGTCGGCTGCGCGCCAGGCTTGGCTCGATGCGCAGCAGGCCGGTTGGGGTGATCCGGTGCGACTCCACCGCCCTGGTCGGCTGGCCGCGCAGGCACTTGACCAGGCGCGGGAGGTCGTCGCCAGTGCCGTCGGTGCGCGCTCCGACGAGGTGATCTTCACTGGGTCTGCGGCCCACTCAAACCAGGCGGCAGTCGCCGGCATGGCGTTGGGCCGTCGCCGCGTAGGCCCCCGGATCGTCACGACGGCAATCGACCATTCCTCGGTGCTCGCGGCGGCAGCCGCTGCCGGCCACCACGCCGCGGTCGAAGTCGATCATGAAGGTCATGTCGACCTGGATCGGTGGGCTGCCGAGATAGCGACCGCAGGCACTGCCGCGGCTTGTATCCAGGTAGCCAACCATGAGGTCGGTACGCTCCAGCCTTACGCCCGGGCGGGCGAGATCTGCCAGGAGGCGGACGTGCCACTGATCCTGGACGCGACAGCCGCGCTCGGCCGTATCGATCTCAGCAGCGTCACCGGCTGGTCGGTGCTGACGGGCTGGGCCGGTGCGTTTGGCGGCCCAGCATCGGTTGGCATTCTGGTGATCAAGAAGAACGCCCGCTGGCGGGCGCCCTACCCGACCGACGACTATCAGGGCGGCCGATGGCCTGGGATGCCCGACGTGCCAGCGATCTACGCGGCAGCTGTGGCATTGGACTGCTGGCGACAGTCTGGCCGCGAGGTGAGCGAGCGCCAGCATCGTCTGGTCGATCAGCTGCGCGCGGGAATCGCGCAGCGGGTGCCCGATGTCGATGTGGCCGGCGATCCCGTACGTCGGGTGCCGCACCTGCTCACTTTCTCGGTTCTCTACGTCGACGGCGAGACTCTCACCTTGGAACTGGACAAGGCAGGATTCGCCGTGGCGAGCGGGTCGGCCTGCAGTGCGAGTAGCGAACATCCCTCGCATGTACTGGCGGCGATGGGCGCGCTGACCCACGGCAACGTACGGATCGGGCTCACCTGGACGACGACAGCCGCCGAGATCGATCGATTTCTGGCCGTGCTGCCGCCGATCGTGTCGGATATCCGGGCAACCGTGGGCGCATCGTGAGCGAGGTCCCACCACCCTTCCACGGTTTGTCGCTGGACTGTCGCGGGATGAAGTGCCCGCGGCCGATCATCGAGATCGCGCGCCGCATCGGCGAGGTGCGGGTTGGCGCGCTGCTGGAGTTGCTGGCCGACGACCCGGCTGCCGGTCCCGACCTTGCCGCCTGGTGTCGGATGCGTGGCCAAACCCTCGTCGTGTCCAATCCGCCACGGTTCCTCGTACGGCGCGACTGGTGAACAACAAACTCCCTGCCCGACGGGCAGGGAGTTCGAGGTTTCAGGTCAGTGGAAGCTGTCGCCGCAGGCGCACGAACCGGTCGCGTTGGGGTTGTCGATAGTGAAGCCCTGCTTCTCGATCGTGTCGACGAAGTCAATGGTTGCGCCCATGAGGTACGGCGCGCTCATCCGGTCGGTGACGACTTCCACACCGCCGAAGCCCTTGACGATGTCGCCATCGAAGCTGCGATCGTCGAAGAACAGCTGGTAACGCAGACCTGAGCAACCGCCCGGCTGCACAGCCACGCGGAGCGCAAGGTCCTCGCGACCTTCACCTTGCAGGAGCGACTTGACCTTGGCTGCCGCCCCGTCGGTCAGGATGATGCCGTCAGCTACAACGGGAGTGTCGAAGGTCTGTTCGGTTGCCGTCATGCGTGTCATTCTAGGGCCCCTTGCTGGCCCGTCCAAGCCGCTTCCACGTGTGCCGCGTCACCAACTCCAAGACCGGGCGACCCGTTGAGCCGTGGCTGCAAGCTCTTCGCTGCGGATGTTTCCTCCTCGCCCGTCGAGCGGTGGACTCGCGCACCGCGTACGCCGCCTCGATCCCCATCGTGCGCATTTCACGTGACCCGATGAGCACCTCGCCAGCGATGACGATGCACGGACTCAGCGCAGCGGCTGCGGCCTCTGCCATTGCGGCGACGACCCCTCCGCCGCGACTGGCGAAGTCGAAAACCGAGCAGCCCGTGACCACGAGGTCGACGTCGCGGAGTGCGGCCCGCCCATCCGCCGAGGCGAGAGTGAGTGCCGGCCCTGTGCTCAGCGCTCCGCCGAGGGCGAGCACTGCGAAACCGAGCCCACCGCATGCCCCCGCCCCGGACGCAGCAACGTGGGTGCTGGGAGGCGAGCCGCGCAAACGCCTCGAGGGCTGCGTCGGTTCGAAGCATCCGGTCCGGCTCGACGTTCGTTTCTCGCCCGGCGCGAGCGGTGATGCCACGCAGGCCCACCAACGGCACATCACGCTGCGCAGCGGGAACCACGCCGATCAGCTTGATCTCACCCAACAGCGCGCGGGCCGGGGCGAGATCAAGCTCGCTGAGTCCGTCGAGGCCGTCGACTCCTTGATCGAGCCGCCGGTCTCCGACTGCACCGAGCGCGGTCAGCATGCCGGCACCGGCGTCATGCACCCAGAGACCAGCCAGATCGACAACGATTCGTCCTATTCCGTGGTTGCCGGCCAATGCCGCGATGGCCTCGCCGATTGGTCGAGACGACTGCTGGTACGGAATTCCAACACCTGGGCCAGAGCCAAGAACCTGAACGAGGCCGGTGTCCGGTCCCCTTCCGGTCGTCACGATGATCCCGTTGATCACTTGGGATGATGTCGCGACGCCAGCGAGATCGGCAAAGGCCGCAACGAATCCACTGCCGGACTCCCCGATCGGCAGCATTGATACGTCGGCGCCTGGTAGCCAGCCAGAGCCGATGACCCCGCCTGCCTGTCGGGAAGAGAGCGCGCCGATGCGATCGGTCGCCACCAGGATCCGCATGGTCGATGCCTCCTCCTGCTCGCCAGCGAATGTCATCGTAGAGAGCTGAGTCGTTTGTACCTCCAACAGCGCCCGCGGGTTTCACAGCAAAAATGGCTCAGCAACGCGCTGAGTACATTTGTTGCGTGACCAGCACCCCCACATCGAGTGCACTATCGTCCGGGACGCCGCTATCGCTGTTCGTCCTCGGGCAGGAATCCGACCCGCGGTCCGAGCGGGGAGTCGAATGTCCAGGCGATCTACCGCCAGCCTCCGACCCTGCACTCGTGGAGCGGGCCAGGCGGGCGAAAGCGGCACTGGGCGATCGGCTCTTCGTGCTTGGCCATCACTACCAGCGCGACGAGGTGATTCAGTTCGCCGATGTCACAGGCGATTCCTTCAAGCTGGCCCGGGAAGCGGCAGCGCGCCCGGATGCTGAGTTCATCGTGTTCTGCGGCGTGCACTTCATGGCCGAGTCGGCCGACATCTTGACCGCGCCGGAGCAGAAGGTGATCTTGCCTGACCTGGCCGCAGGCTGCTCCATGGCGGACATGGCCCGACTGGCGCAGGTGGAGGATGCCTGGGACGTACTAACCGATGCCGGAGTTGCGCACCTAACCGTGCCCGTGACGTACATGAACTCCTCAGCCGACATCAAAGCCTTCTGCGGAAAGCACGACGGGGTCGTCTGTACGTCATCCAACGCCAAGTCCGTGCTCGCGTGGGCTCTCAAGCGCGGCGAGAAGGTGCTGTTCCTGCCCGACCAGCATCTGGGCCGTAACACCGCAGTACTGCAGATGGGCATGAGCCTCGACGACTGCGTGGTCTATGACCCTCGGCAGTACAACGGCGGCCTCACGGTGGAAGAGCTGCAAGCAGCCACGATGATCTTGTGGAAAGGCCACTGCTCGGTGCACGGACGGTTCACCCCACAAGCCGTCGACGACGTCCGCGCACGGATGCCCGGTGTCAATGTGTTGGTTCATCCCGAGTGCCAGCACGAGGTGGTCCTGAAAGCCGACTACATCGGCTCCACCGAGTTCATCATCAAGACCATCCAGCAGGCGGAGTCCGGGTCGAAGTGGGCCGTCGGCACGGAGCTCAATCTGGTCAAGCGCCTCGCACATGATCATCCCGACAAGGAGGTCGCCTTCCTCGAGCAACACGTCTGCTATTGCGCGACGATGAACAGGATCGACCTGCCGCATCTGGTCTGGGCCTTGGAGAACCTGGCTCAGGGGCACGTCGTCAACCAGATCACCGTCGACCCCGAGACCGAGCACTACGCGAAGGTCGCGCTGCAGCGAATGCTCAACCTCCCCGGTGAGACCGCCCGCGATTGAGACGTGCGGACCGCAATCAGCAGCGAGCGTCGGGAATCGCGGACTCCACGCGCGATCCGCGCGAGCAGCGTCCAAAATAACGATGAGTTCGGCCTGCTACAGCGGTCTATCTGATCATGGCTGAGTTCACCACGCTGCTGAGCGGCCTTGTCCTCGTCGAGTCTCCGCGTTGGCACGACGACCGGCTGATTTTCTCCGACTGGGGCGCAGGTGACGTCATTGCCGTCGATCTCGATGGCAAGCATGAGGTGATCACGAAGATCGATGCGATGCCGTTTTGCCTTGATCGGCTTCCCGACGGTCGCTTGCTCGTCGTCGCCGGCGATCAGGTGCTGATCCGCGCACCGGACCAAGGCCTGAGCACCTACGCCGAATTGGTCGGAATTTCCACTAAGCCGTGGAACGACATCGTGATCGATGGTCGGGGCAACACGTACGTGAACAACATCGGCTTTGACTTTCCCGGCGAGGAGTTCGCGCCGGGCCTGATCGCCCTCGTTCGCCCTGATGGGTCAGTCCGCCAAGTTGCCGAGGGGCTGGCGTTTCCCAACGGTATGGCAGTGACCCCGGACAACTCGACCTTGATCGTGGCGGAGTCCTATGGCGGGGCGCTCACCGCGTACGACATCGGTTCCGATGGCGGGCTATCAGGACGTCGTGTGTGGGCCGATCTGGATGGCGCCGCCCCTGACGGCATCTGCATAGATGCCGAAGGCGCAGTGTGGTTCGCGGAGGTGCCAGGTCGGCGGTGCGTACGTGTGGCCGAGGGCGGCGGGGTGTTGCAGACGCTTGTTTCTGATCTTGGGTGCTTTGCTTGTGCTTTGGGCGGACCTGACAAAGCGACTCTCTTCGTGACTGCCGCCGCCTGGCCCGACGCGATGACACCTGGATCGCGTACGGGGCAAATCCTTATGGCGCGGGTCGAGGTTCCCGGCGCTGGCTGGCCTGCTTGAGGGCTGTCCCGGAACTCAGCCGGGAATGAGGCCTTCCTCCGATTCGCTCAACAGCTGCTGCACGTCCTCCAGCGTCGAGTCGGCGGCAGGCAAGATCAGATCGGAGTCTTCCAGTTCCTCGTCCGGCACCGGAGTGCCCGTCGTCCGGATCCGGTCCAGTAGCGCGTGCAGCGCTCGTGTCAGCTGATCTTGATCAGCGGCGGAAACGGCCTTCTCCACGGCATCATCGAAAGAGTTGAGTCCCCGTACGGCCTCATCAGTCAGTCGCCACTGACCCTCATTGAGGATCCGGACGATCATCGCAAATCACCCTGCGGCTGAGCCGGGGGCGCCTCCTGACTCTGGCTCGGAGGAGCCTGGTACTCCTGTGGCGGCTGCGCATCCAGGCTCGGCGGCGGCGGAGCCTGAGTCGGCGGTTGTTGCGAGGGCACGTGCTGACCCTCAATCGCCTGCGGCGCAGCGCCGGGACCGACGCTCAGCTCGGCCTTCATCCTTGCCAGCTCGTTCTCCACCTCAGAGGTGGAGGCCAGCTGCTCGAGTTCGAGCGTGATGTCGTCCTTGGCCATTCCGGTCGGATCGTCCAGAGCCCCACTGGCCAGCAGCTCATCGATTGCGCCAGCGCGCGCCTGCATCTGGGCGGTCTTGTCCTCCGCCCGCTGGATAGCCAGGCCGACGTCGCCCATCTCCTCGCTGATGCCGGAGAACGCCTCGTTGATCCGGGTCTGAGCCTCGGCGGCGGAGTAGGTGGCCTTGATCGTTTCCTTCTTGGTACGGAATGCGTCCACCTTGGCCTGCAGCCGCTGGCTCGCGCGGGTGAGCTTCTCCTCCTCACCTTGCAGCTGGGCGTGCTGAACCTGGAGGTCGCTCAGCTGTTGCTGCAGGCCGGACCGCCTTGTCAGCGCCTCACGAGCGAGATCTTCCCGGCCGACCTCCAATGCCTTTTGCGCCTGATTGGTCAGCTTGTCAGCCTGGGTGTTGAGCTGGTTGGCTTGAAGCTCGATCCGCTTACGACTGGTCGCTACATCGGCGACTCCACGGCGGACCTTCTGCAGCAGCTCGAGCTGGCGCTGGTAGGAGTAATCGAGGGTTTGGCGCGGATCTTCGAGCTTGTCCAATGCCTTGTCGGTCTTGGCACGAAAGATCATTGAGATCCGCTGAAAAATGCCGCTCATGTGATGTCAGCTGGTCCTTCCAGACTCCGGTTCCGCGGCCGGGGCCGCTCGCAGGCTTCCACCGTATCTCTGCAGAGAAACCGAACACAGCGAGGGGAGCAGGGTAGTTTCGTCTTTGGGGTGATCCCCTGAGACAATCCAGGGCCAGCTCCGCCGAAACCCCTGCTCGCGCAGCACAGAATCAAGCAGCACAGAATCAACGAGAGGGACCCGTGGCACTCTTCCGCCGCAACAGCCAGGCCGCCGGGCCAGAGCCGACGACAACGATCAACACGGCTCCAACTGGCAAGAAGGACCGCCCAACGCCGACACGCAAGGAAGCTGAGGCGGCGCGACGACAGCGCATGACGACGACGCTCAGCAAGAAAGAGGCCCGGCAAACGGCCAGCCGACAGTCGCGGGCGGCGCGGATGAAAGCAGTCAGCGCGCGCGAGGCGGCGCCTGAGAAGGTGCTGATGCGCGACTACATCGACGCTCGCTTCAACTTGGGGGAGTTCCTGCTTCCCTCCGTCGTGGTGATCTTGGCCGTGACCATCCTCGGCAGCTACTGGCCCTCGGTGACCTTGATCGCCACCTTGGCGATGTATCTGTTCATCCTTGGCGTGTTCGTCGACGGCTACTTGATGTGGCGCGGCTTCAAGAGAGTGCTGGCCGCTCGACTGCCGAAGGCCTCACCGAAGGGCTTACTGATGTACGGAATGACCCGCAGCACACAGATTCGGAGGTTTCGATCACCTGCTCCTCGAATCAAGCGCGGAGAAGCCTATTGATAGGCATACTAAGTCCTGGGCAGATTCTGGGGGGAAGTGTCCATGGAGTTCAGGCATCTGGGAAACAGCGGCCTCAAGGTTTCGGCCATCAGCTACGGCAACTGGATCACGCATGGCTCGCAGCTAGAGGCTGAGCAAGCAGGTGCGTGCGTGCGAGCTGCGCTCGACGTCGGCATCACCACATTCGATACCGCCGATGTGTACGCGGGTGGCAGGGCCGAGTCCATACTTGGCGACGCCCTCGCGGGTGAGCGCCGCGACGGGCTGGAGATCTTTACCAAGGTCTATTTCCCGACCGGCCCGGGGTCTAACGACACTGGGCTCTCCCGTAAGCACATCCGGGAGTCGATCAACGCCTCGTTGCGGCGGCTCAAGACCGACTACGTCGACCTCTACCAAGCGCATCGCTACGACTACGCGACGCCGCTGAGCGAGACGATGCAAGCCTTCGCCGAGGTTGTCAGAGCCGGCAAGGCTCTCTACATCGGCGTCAGCGAGTGGACAGCGGAACAGATCCGCGAGGCACACGCGCTGGCAGAAGATCTTGGATTTTCGTTGGTCTCCAACCAGCCGCGATACAACGCCCTCTATCGCATCATCGAAGCCGAGGTCGTGCCCGCGTGCCAGCAGCTCGGCGTCAGTCAGGTCGTGTTCTCCCCGATGGAGCAGGGCATCCTGAGTGGCAAGTATCTGCCTGGAGCGCCGCCGCCCGAGGGGTCACGTGCCACCCATGAAAGCGAGGGGGCCCGGTTCGTCCGCCGAGTCCTGCGGGACGATGTGCTCGCCGCCATCCAGCATCTGGTACCCCTTGCGCAGGAGGAAGACCTCACAATGGCGCAGCTTGCCGTTGCCTGGGTGCTGCAGAACGGCAATGTCGCCAGCGCCATTACCGGTGGATCGCGTCCCGACCAGGTGACCAGCAATGCCGCGGCTGCTGGACGGAAGCTCTCGCCGGAGACAATGGCTGGGATCGATTCCGCACTTGGTAGTTTCATCGAGAGTGACGGCGCCATGGTCGGCACGACCTCGCCGAAACAACGTTTGCGATAAGTCACGAGGTGAATCTGATGAGCTGGCGCTGGGTGCCCGACCACAAACCCAGCCCCAGCCGCTCCCATGCTGACTCGCCATCGATCAACCGCACCTTCCCGACCCAGGGAGAGGCCGAAACCTGGCTGGGTGAGTTCTATCCCAGCTTGCTCAGGGCCGGCGTGCGGGCGGTGAGTCTCTATGAGGCTGATCGATTGGTGTATGGGCCCATGTCGCTGGAGCCGGAGATCTAGATCGCTTTCACTCGCTAAAGTCGGCTGGTGCCGATTCCTGACTACATCGCCAGTATTCGGCGCGTGTATGGACAAGGCAGGTTATTGCTGCCCGGCGTATCCGCGGTCGTGGTTCGAGCGAACCTGATCCCGGGCAGAGTGCATCTGCTCTTGACAAAACGCAGCGACACCGGACAGTGGAGCCTGCCAGCCGGGATCGTGGAACCTTCCGAGCAACCCGCGACCGCTATCGTCCGGGAGCTGTTCGAGGAAACCCGAGTCACCGTCGAGGTCGAGCGCCTCGCACTGCTCACCACAGATCCGGATGTGGTCTATCCCAACGGCGACGTCTGCCAGTTCGTCTCGATGTGTTTTCGCTGCCGCTATGTCTCAGGAGTGGCACAGGTCGGCGACGAGGAGTCCATTGACGTCGCATGGTTCGACACGGATGACCTACCGGAGGAGCTCAGCGACATTCAAAGACGACGCATCCGTTGCGCTTTGGACGATCGAGACGCGCGTGTGTCTTTGATCTTTAGTGTGCTTTGATCTTCAGTGTGCGCGATGATCCGGGCATGAATGAGCGACGCTTTCACGCTTCACGTACGCCGGGGGTCACGAACGGGGGTTTGGTGATCACGAAATGCTCATCACGGCCACGGATGTCCACCGTCCACCACATCGTCCTCACCGAGGCCGGCCTCGATCAGTGCGAGAGCGATGCCGATCTTGAGGGTGGGTGAGAAGGTTCCTGACGTGACGGTACCGACCTCACGGCCGTCGGGAGCGCGTACCAGCATCCCTGGCCGCGGAATACCCCGGCCGGTCGCCTTCAGCCCTCGTAGCAACCGCTTGGCACCGTCCTGCCTCTCCGTCCGGAGCGCCTCAGCTCCGAAGAAGGAATCCTTCTTCCAGCCCACTGCCCAGCCAAGCCGCGCCTGAACCGGCGTAATCGTCGGTGAGATGTCTTGACCATGCAGCGGGTAGCCCATCTCGGTTCGCAGGGTGTCCCGCGCTCCTAGCCCGGCGGGCTGCAATCCGTACGGCTCGCCGGCGGCCAGCACGGCGTCCCACACCGCGACGGCGGCGTTGGCCGGAACCACTAACTCGTAACCGCGCTCCCCGGTATAGCCAGTCCGGCAGACGATCACCGGTGTCCCCTGGTGATCAGCTCCGACGAAGCTCATGTAGTCATGCCCAGCGGGAAGGCCGGTGGTCGATAACACGTCGTCGGAGAGCGTGCCCTGAACCGCCAGCACGGCGAAGTCGCGATGCTGGTTGGTCACCGTGATATCGCTGGGCGCGGCCTCGGCAAGGAGTGCGACCACCTGCGCGCAGTTGGCGGCATTGGGGATCAAGAAGACCTCATCCGGAGACTTCAGGTAGGCGATCATGTCGTCAACCACGCCGCCGCTCGGGGTAGCACATCAGCGTGTACTGAGCTTGACCTGGGCCGATCTTGCCCAGATCGGCGGTCAGACACCGGTTGACGAAGTCCGCCGCGCCGGGGCCGGCCACCGTAGCCTTGCCCAGATGGCTGACGTCGAAGATGCCGACGGCATTGCGGACGGCGGCATGCTCGGCCAGGACTCCCGCGCCGGCGTACTCCAAGGGCATAGACCACCCGCTGAACGCCGCGAACTTGGCCCCGGCCGCAACATGCCGTTCGTGCAGTGGTGATTTCAGTAACGCGCCGGCTTCGGCATCTACAGTCAACTTCTCCTCCATTTCCAGAGCAGCCATCGAACAGGCAGGCCAGGATCGAGTTCGTCAACGACGGGCTAACCTGTTCAAGCCTCATTCGATCACGCCAACTAGCCAAAGGATGTAGCCATCGTGCCCACTCAGATGCTGCCCGCGCTCGTTATCGCCAATACGGTGCCGCGCAATGTCGATGTGTTGGTAGTGGGTTTGAACGAGTCAGGGACGCGAGAACTTCCCGAGAGAATCGCCGATGCGTTTGCCAAGCGCTACGGCATGTCCGTCGGCGAGATGGCAACGTCACTGGGAGCCAAGCCGAGCGCCGACTCGCAAACGAACCCTCCCAGCAGCCGACGACGGGCCACGCATTGTGGTCGTCGGGCTGGGCTCGGAGGAGCCGAGCGCCGAGGACCTGCGGCGCGCGGCGGGTGCCGGCGTGCGCCACGCCGCCTCGCTGACCGATAGCGACAGCCTGTCGGTGGCCGTCACCTTCGGCCCCGCAGATTCAGCGCAGCTCACAGCGATTGCCGAGGGTGCGCTGCTCGGCAGCTACCGATACGAGCCGATCAGCGCCGGTCCGCCGAAGGGCGGCAAGATCGACGCCATTACCGTGATCCATACAGGCGAGGCGAAGGGCGCTGCCATCGCCTCGTCCGCCCAGACGGTCGTCCAGGCAGTGGTTACTGCCCGCGAATGGGTGAACATCCCAGCGAACCTGCTCTATCCAGAGTCCTTTGCCGACCAGGTACGCAACCTGGTACGCGGCAGCAAGGTCACGATCGACGTTCTGGATGATGCGGCGCTGAGTCGCGGGGGGTACGGCGGCTTGATGGCGGTAGGCGGCGGATCGTCCCGACCGCCACGGCTGGTTCGCCTGAGCTACAGCCCGCGCGGGGCGAAGTTCCATCTGGCTCTGGTCGGCAAGGGCATCACCTTCGACACTGGCGGTCTTGATCTCAAGCCTCCCGACGGCATGTACACGATGAAATGCGACATGGCCGGAGCCGCAGCCGTGCTCGCCGCAGTACATGCTATCGCCCAGCTCGGCCTCAAGATCAAAGTAACGGCCTATGGCGCTTTGGCCGAGAACATGCCGTCGGGGAGCGCGTATCGACCCTCAGACGTACTGACCATCTATGGCGGCAAAACGGTGGAGAACGGCAACTCCGACGCCGAAGGGCGACTCGTCATGGCCGATGCCATTGCCCGGGCGAACGAGGACCAGCCCAATCTGCTGGTCGATGTAGCAACCCTGACCGGCGCGTGTGTGGTTGCGCTTGGGGAGCGTACGACCGGGCTCATGGCCACTGACGATGCGACCGCTGATCTAGTGCTCGATGCGGCGGAGGCAGCTGGTGAAGACGTCTGGCGATTGCCCATCCCCGGCGAGATCCGCGGCAAGCTCGACTCGAAGGTCGCCGATTTGCGCTCGGTTACAGGCGACCGCTGGGCCGGTGCACTGGTTGCGGCGGCTTTTCTGCGGGAGTTTGTTGCCAAGGGCACTCCGTGGGCACATCTGGACATTGCCGGCCCCGCATTCTTCGATGGCAAGCCCTACGGCTACGTCGCTCCGGGCGGGACTGGGGTCGGCGTACGAACGCTGGTCGCTCTAGCTCGCTCACTATCGGGCTAGCGGTCGGAGGTCGAAGTTCGACCGTGTCTCAGCGCAAGTCCGGATGCTTCTTGTTGCGGCTGTTGTAGTCGCGCATCCGCTGCGGGTAACCCACGACGGCGGCGTCGTAACCAGGGATCTGCAGATGCTCGGCGAAGGCGTGAGCCCATTCAGGCGACGGCACCACGCGTCGAGTCCACTCGCCGTCAAACGCGACGAGCAGCAGGGTGGTCTTGGTTACTGAAGTCTGCGGCTCGACGAAAGCCTCGACCCCGCGTCGAGTTCGCGCAAACTGCGTGAGGTGCGACGTGACGGCGTCGTCGACAGTGCGACTCTGCGAGGCGTACCCGCGGCTTTTCTTGACCCGGCTCGCCGTCCGCCGGAACCAACTCATGCGCCAATTATGGCCGCTAGCTTCCAGAATCGCGGGTCATCGCCGGCTGAGAGGATGGCGTCATGGCAGGTTCTTTCGATCTCCTTATCCTCGGCGCGGGCAGTGGAGGCTACGCCTGCGCCCTGCGAGCAGCCCAGCTGGGACTCTCAGTGGAACTGGTGGAACAAGACAAGGTCGGCGGCACCTGCCTGCACCGTGGTTGCATCCCCACGAAGGCGATGTTGCACGCCGCCGAGGTAGCCGACTCGGTGCGGAATGGCAGCCAATTCGGCATTCATGCGGCGATTGACAAGATCGATCTCGCCGGAGTGGTGTCCTACGCCGACAGCGTGGTCGAGCGCATCTACAAGGGCGTGTCCGGGCTGGTCAAGTCTCGCGGCATCACGGTGGTGCATGGTGCGGGGCAGCTCACTCCAGGTGACAAGCGGCCCGCCGTCATGGTCAACGAGGAAACACACGAAGCGCCCGAACCTGGTCCTCGCAACCGGAACGTATCCACGCGCACTGCCGGGCCTGGACGTTGACGGCCAGAAGATCATCAACAGCGAGCATGCGCTACGACTTGACCGCCTGCCCGCCTCTGCGATCGTGCTCGGTGGCGGGGTGGTCGGAGTGGAGTTCGCCTCGGCCTGGCGGTCATTCGGGGTGGACGTGACGGTTGTCGAAGCGCTTCCCCGACTGGTGTCCGGTGAGGATCCGAGCATCTCCGCGGCGCTGGAACGGGCTTTCGGCAAGCGCAAGATCAAAGTCATGACCAATGCCGCCATGTCGGCGTGCCAGAAGACCGCGTCCGGCGTACGGGTCGAGCTTGATGACAAGCAACAGCTGGAGGCCGAGCTCATGTTGGTGGCCGTCGGTCGCGGGCCACAAACCGCCGGGCTCGGCTACCAGGAGGCTGGGATTGATCTTGATCGCGGCTTCGTACGCGTCAACGAGCGACTTCAGACATCAGTAGCCGGGGTCTACGCGGTCGGTGACGTAGTGCCCGGCCTCCAACTCGCGCATCGCGGCTTTGCTCAGGGCATCTTCGTCGCCGAGGAGATCGCCCATCGGGCTGGTGTCATCGATCGGGCTCCGACGCCGATCCTCGATGCGGAGATACCGCGCGTCACCTACTGCGACCCGGAGATCGCATCCGTTGGGCTTGACCGAAGATGAGGCGCGGACCCGCTTCGGCGATGTGGAAACGATCAGCTACGACCTCACCGGCAACAGCAAGTCGCAGATCCTCAAAACGCGCGGTTTCGTGAAGCTCGTTCGCCGGCCGAACGGTCCAGTCGTGGGAGTTCACATGATCGGCGCCCGCGTCAGCGAGCTGGTCGGCGAAGCCCAGCTGATCACCAATTGGGATGCGTTCCCCGAGGACGTCGCGGGTCTTATCCATGCACACCCGACGCAGGATGAGGCGCTTGGCGAAGCCCACCTGGCCTTGGCCGGCAAGCCTCTGCATGCACACGGCTGACCGACGCAGATGACGCCGCGCGCAGCCGAGAAAGTCAACCTGACAAGACCAGCAACCGCAATGGCTCCGAGGCGAGGTGCTGTCGCTAGGCTGTGGGCCACCGGCACAGGAGATGCCTGATCGAGTCCACCGAGCCACCACTAGCGACACCAGGACCAACCGAGCACTAGCACGATAAAAGGAGTCCTCAGCAGCCATGTCGACCTCTGTAACCCTCCCAGCACTTGGTGAGAGCGTCACCGAAGGAACCGTTAGCCGGTGGCTCAAACAGGTCGGAGACACTGTTGAAGCTGATGAGCCGCTCCTCGAGGTGTCGACGGACAAGGTCGATACGGAGATCCCCTCCCCTACCTCCGGCGTGCTGTTGGAGATCAGGGCGCAGGAGGACGAGACAGTCGAAGTCGGAGCGGTGCTCGCAGTAATCGGCGAACCGAGCGAGGCTGACGGCAGCGGTTCGCCGTCGACCGAGGCTCCAGCGGCGGAAGCGGCCCCGGCCGAAGAAACAGCCCCGAGTCCGAGGCAGCACCGCCCGAAGAAACAGCCGAGCCCGAGACAGCACCGCCCGAAGAGGCGGCCCCGAGAGCGCACCCGAGGATGCGGCCCCCGCCGAAGAGGCAACGAGGGCACAAGAGCCCGAGACCACCGAATCCGCACCCGAGCCAGAGGCTGCTGCCAACAGAGGCTCGGACGGGGGAGCTGGCGCCACCCAGGTGACTCTTCCCGAATTGGGCGAGAGCGTTACCGAGGGAACGGTGAGTCGCTGGCTCAAGCAGGTCGGCGAGTCGGTCGATGCCGACGAGCCGCTGCTGGAGGTTTCCACCGACAAGGTCGACACCGAGATTCCCTCACCGGCATCCGGCACGTTGCTGGAGATCAAGGTGCAGGAAGACGAGACAGTCGAGGTCGGAGCGGTGCTCGCGGTCATCGGCGAGGCGGGTGCTGCGGTCCAGGCACCCGAAGCAGCGCCTGAACCGGCACCTGAGGCTGAATCGCGAACCCGCGCCCGAGCCCCCGTCGACGCCGGAGACTCAGACGGCGCGTGAGCCGGAAGCCGAACCCGAACCAGAGCCCGAGCCGAAAGTCACCGCACCACCTGCCGCGAAAGATGCGCGGCCAGAGCACGCGCCCGGCGGGATCTGCTCCTGCGGCGACAGCGGTCGTCGCTGACTCCGAGACCACCTATGTGACGCCACTTGTGCGCAAACTGGCCAAGGAACACGGCGTCGACCTTGAAACCCTCAACGGGACTGGCGTCGGCGGCCGGATTCGTAAGCAGGACGTCCTCGCCGCGGCCGAGGCGGCGAAGCAGGCCGCCGCCGCACCGGCTCCAGAGGCCCCTGCGGAGCCTGCCGCAGCGGCTCCGGCAGCTCCAGCGGCAGCGGCACCCGAGGTCAGCACGCTTCGCGGCACCACGGAGAAGATGTCGAGGCTGCGCCAGACCATCGCCAAGCGCATGGTCGAGTCGCTTCAGGTCTCGGCCCAGTTGACTGCGACCGTCGAGGTGGATATGACAGCCATCTCGCAAATCCGCGCGAAGGTCAAGGACGACTTCAAGCAGCGCGAAGGCGCGACGCTGTCCTACTTGCCGTTCATCGCGAAGGCTTCCGTCGAGGCCCTGAAGGCGTACCCGAAAGTGAACGCGACGATCGATACCGAAGAGCGCACTATCACCTACCCGGATGCCGAGCATCTCGGCATTGCCGTGGACACCGAGAAGGGCTCTGCTGGTTCCGGTGATCAAGGATGCGGGAGACCTGAGTATTGCCGGACTGGCCAAGCGGATCGCCGACCTGGCGGCGCGGACGCGACAGAACAAGGTGACACCCGACGAGCTCACCGGTGGCACGTTCACGATCACCAACTACGGCTCCGCGGGGACCTTGATGGACACCCCGATCATCAACCAGCCTCAAGCAGCCATCCTGGGAACCGGTGCGCTCGTCAAGCGACCGGTCGTGATCTCCGATCCCCGCCTGGGGCAGGTGATCGCGGTCCGCGACATGATGTACCTGTCACTCTCCTATGATCATCGGCTGATCGATGGCGCCCACGCGGCCCGCTTCCTCAGCACGCTCAAAGCGCGGCTTGAGGAGGGCGACTTCGGCGCCGAGTTCGGCATCTAGTCGACCGGCTGCGGCCGAACCTCTCATATGAAATGGCTACTGGCAGGCGCCTCAGGCTTCTTGGGCACGGCGATCAGGATTCGACTCGCCAGCGAGGGCCAGCAGGTGGTCCGACTGGTACGCCGTGAGCCGGCAACCTCAACGGAGTTCAGCTGGGATCCCGACGCAGGCCGGATCGACATGGCGGCGTTCGAGGGCGTCGACGTCGCGGTCAATCTCGGTGGGGTTCCGGTCGCGCCGCTGCCATGGACCGAGTCACGCCGGGAGCAGATCCTGGCGTCCCGAGTCAACACCACAAGTACCATGGCACGCGGATTCGCCGCTCATGCTGACGGCCGCCCCCGCACGCTGATCCAGGCAAGTGGCATAGCCCGCTACGGCACGACTTCGGGGTCCGAGCCATACACAGAGGAGTCGCCGGCCGCCGGTGACTACCTGGCCCAGGTCACAACGAAGTGGGAGGCCGCCGCACAGCCCGCAGCGGACGCGGGAGTGCGGGTCGTAATCCTTCGTACCAGCCCTGTGATGGACACCAGCGGCGGCACGTTCGCGCTCCTGAAGCTCCCCTGGCTGTGTGGCCTCGGCGCCACGCTCGGCGACGGCAGCCAACGAATGCCCATGATCAGCCTCCGCGACTACCTCGCCGTCGTGCAGTGGGCCGCAACGACTGAGGATGCCTCCGGTCCCTACAACCTGACGCTCCCCCAGCCAACAACCAATGCTGAGTTCGCTGACGCTCTGGCCGCTGCCGTACACAGGCCGCGGTTCCTGCGCGTACCCGCCTGGATCATGCAGACGGCCCTCGGCGAGCTGGCGGGACAGCTCATCGGCGATATGTACGCGGTCCCCCAGCGGCTGGTCGGGAATGGGTTCGTCTTCAGCGATCCCACAGTGGTGGACGTTGTCGGGTCCGCGCTGCGGTCAGCGGTACGACATTAGACTCGGCGCCATGGGCCTGCAGTTCCTCGATCTTGGGCTGGGTAGCGAATACGTCGACTACCAGGCAGCGTGGGACATGCAGCGCTCCATCCACGCCGAGGTGTCCTCCGGCTCACGCGCGAATACGGTACTGCTCTTGGAGCACGCCAGCGTCTACACCGCAGGCAAGCGGACAGAGCCCCAGGAACGCCCACTCGACGGCACACCGGTGATTGAGGTTGACCGCGGCGGCAAGATCACCTGGCACGGGCCTGGACAGCTCGTCGGCTACCCGATCGTCAGGCTTCCTGAGTCCATACTGGTTGTCGATTACGTGCGACGGCTCGAAGAGGCATTGATCACTATGTTGGCCGAGTACGGGCTGACGACGGGTCGAATCCGCGGCCGCTCGGGCGTCTGGTTGGCGGCAGATGATCGGCGGCTCGAGCGCAAGATCGCTGCGATCGGGGTCAGGGTCGCCACCGGCACGACGATGCACGGCTTCGCTCTCAATGTCGATCCCGATCTTCGCTCGTTCGATCGCATCATCCCGTGCGGGTTGACCGGTGTCGGTGTCACGTCGATGACTACTGAGCTGGATCGCCACCTCACTGTCGCTGAAGTGGCCCGGTCGCTCCGTCCGCACCTGCGGCACTACTTGGCCTTCGAGGCCTACACCCAGTCGCCCGATATCGGAGTGGCGCCGGACTCGCGTCCGCAGCACGGGGTTGCAGTTGGTGCCGCCTGAACCGCTGACGTCGGCGGTCGGGGCTCGTCGTCGGAGTGTTGTCGCGTCGCCCGCTGTCGACTATGCCATCGAGGCGTACAGCCTCCGGAAGGTGTATCGAACCCGCCACGGCAAACAAGCCGCCGTCGACGGCCTTGACCTACGAGTGCCAGTGGGCGGTGTCCACGGCTTCCTCGGTCCGAACGGTTCAGGCAAGACCACGACGATCAGGATGCTTTTGGGACTGATCCGTGCAGACTCGGGCCACATTCGAATCTTCGACCGCGAGGTCCCCCTGGCCATCGATCAGGTCATCGACCGGGTCGGCGCCATCGTCGAGCAACCCAAGTTCTTTCCGGCCTTTTCTGGAGAGATGAACCTTCTGCTGGTGGCGCGTGCGATTGGGGCGCCGCGGCGTCGAGTCGACGCCGTGCTCGAAGAAGTGGGTCTGGGACGCCGCAGCGGAGACAAGTTCGGCAAATACTCGCTCGGCATGAAACAGCGCCTCGCGATCGCCGCCACACTACTGAAGAACCCCGATCTGCTGATCTTCGATGAGCCGACCAATGGTCTCGACCCTTCCGGCATTCACGAGATCCGCACGATGCTCCGAGGCCTGGCGCGACGCGGCAAGACCGTCCTCGTCTCCAGCCACATTCTGAGCGAGGTGCAGCAGATCGCCGACACGGTCACGATCATCGGTCGCGGACGGCTGCTAGCGGAGGGCAACGTCCGCGACATACTCGCGGCCGACCGACAACTGTCGGCAAGGGTCGGGGTGTCCGATCACCTACGGGCTACGGAGGTGCTCACAAGGTCCGGCTTCACGGTGGAGCCGCTCAACGGACGGCTTCTCCAGGTCAGTCTGAACAACCACAAGCTTGATCTTGCGGTCATCAGCCGGTTGCTGGCAGATCAGGGTTTGTATGTGTTCGAACTCACACCAATCCAGCCGGACCTGGAATCGGTGTTCTTGAATCTCACAGCGGGTGATCATCGGGCGACTCGGCAGCAGCGAGGTCAGAAGCCGGAGCAGCCTCGTCCGCGCGTGGAACAGCGCGGGCCAAAACAGCAACAGAGACCGCAATCCCAAGGCAAGCGCGGGAAAGAACTGCCTGATTGGAGCGGGCGGCAGTGACGCGGCTTGTCTGGGCCGAGATCACCAGACTCTTCGGCCGACGCTTTACCGCTATCGCGTTGATTGGGCTGCTGCTCGCACTCGGCGGATCTCAGCTCGTGGTCAACAATGCACTTTCGCCCCCCACCGAGGAAGAACGTGCGGCTGCACAGCAGGCGTACGACCAGGCACACCAGGATTGGCTGGCCAACCACGACAAGTACGAGCGGGACTGCCGCGACACCGGTGGCGCGCCGGAGGAGTGCACGGTACCCGAGCCGACACTGGCTGACTTCAGCGCCGATCCAACCTCGTTCGGGGAGGTTGTCAGCACGGCACTCGAACTCTCCACTGTGCTAGTGGCACTGGGCGCTTTCATGATCGCCGCCAGTTCGATCGGCGCCGAGTACAGCTCGGGCTCGATTGCCAACTGGCTGACATTCATCCCGCGGCGAGGCCATGTCTTCTGGTCGAAGCTGCTCACCTTGATCGGGCTTTGCGGCGCTGCTCGGAGCCTTCGCTGCCACGTTTGTGCTAGCCGCCGGCCTGGTTCTCGCCCGACTCCACGCCTCTCCCATTGAGTCATTCGAGATGCTCGCCGGGCTGGGAGCGCGCAGCATCCTGGCCGTCGTCGGGCTTGCTGTGCTCGGTTTCTGCATCGCTTTGGTGACGCGGCACACGGTAGGCGCGCTTGGTGTGCTCCTCGCGTACGTGGTCGTCTTGTTCCTCCGGATGGGGATCCTGGGCGAGCGCGAGTGGATCCAGCGCATGACTCCGTGGACTCCCGAGGGGAATCTGGCCGCAATCGTCGAGCGTGGCCACACTTACGCCGTACCCGTTCAAAAGATGACCTCGGACGGGATGACGATCGAACTCGTCCAGCACACGGTGAGCCTCGCCCACGGCGCGATCTACTGGTCGATCCTCATCCCGCTCGTAGTCGCCGGCTCCCTGCTGATCTTCCGCCGCCGCGACGTGGTGTGACCTGCGAAGCGCTTCGAACCCCGGATCGCGCGCCGCCGCGCTGAGGAGGAGCGAGCGGAGGCGTAGTTTCCTCTGCGAGCGACGACGAAGTAGGCGGGCTCCAAAGCGCGATCCGCCGCGAGCGAAGCGAGCAATCAAACACAGTAGGCTGACCAGGTGACCATCGCCCCCGAAGGCCGCAAGCTCCTTCGCCTGGAAGTTCGCAATGCGAGCACGCCCGTGGAGAAGAAGCCGTCGTGGATCAAGACCACAGCTCGGTTGGGGCCGGAGTATCGCGAGCTTCATCAGCTGGTAAAGAGCCAGGGCTTGCACACGGTGTGTCAGGAAGCGGGTTGCCCGAACATTTTCGAGTGCTGGGAGGACCGCGAGGCCACCTTCCTCATCGGTGGCGACGTGTGCACGCGGCGCTGCGATTTCTGCCAGATCGACACCGGAAAGCCGGCCAGCTTCGACGCGACCGAGCCGGTTCGTGTTGCCGAGTCGGTGCAAAAGATGGGTCTGCGCTACGCGACGGTCACCGGCGTCTGCCGCGACGATCTTCCCGACGAGGGCGCCTGGCTCTACGCCGAGACGATCCGCAAGATTCACGAGCTCAACCCCGGTACCGGGGTCGAGATGCTGGCACCCGATTTCTCCGGCAATTCTGGATTATTTGGGCCAGATCTTCGACACCGAGCCAGAGGTCTTCGCGCACAATGTGGAGACCGTCCCGCGGATCTTCAAACGGATCCGTCCCGGATTCCGCTATGAGCGCTCCCTCGATGTCTTGCGAGCGTCCCGGAAAGCTGGGCTCGTCACCAAGTCCAACCTGATTCTCGGAATGGGTGAGACACGCTCCGAGATCAGTGAAGCTCTGACGGACTTGCACGACGCCGGTACAGAGATTGTCACGATCACTCAGTATCTGCGGCCGTCGCCGAGGCATCATCCGGTCGAGCGCTGGGTAAAGCCTGAGGAGTTCGTCGAGCTGGCAAACGAGGCAACTGCGATCGGTTTCGCTGGCGTGATGAGCGGACCGCTCGTACGCTCCTCCTATCGTGCAGGCCGATTGTACGGCCAGGCACTCCAAAACCGCCAAGCATTGCCGGTCCGTGCTTCGGCGGTCTAGGACTCGCGGCACGCAGAATTCGAGAACTGAAGGTGAGTGGTAATGGCTGACGCGGCGGCCAGAAACGGCAAGAGTGTTACGAAGGACCCTAAGGCTGTGGCCAAGGACGCGAAGTCGAAGGCCAAAGACGCCAAGAAGGCGGAAAAGGCCCGCAAGAAGGCCAGCAACGACCCTGCCGACATGGGCCGGATCCGCCAGATCATTCGGGCGTACCAGGTCACCCACGAGTACGATCGGGCGCTTCCCTACCTCCTGCTTGGTGCCTTCCTGCTCCCTGTCGTGCTCGGCACCGTCATCGGCCTGACGTGGCGTTATGCGTTCAACTTGATCTTCCTCGGCGTGATGCTGGGGATTCTGGCCGCCATGTTCATGCTCGTGCGCCGGGCCAAGGCGGCCACGTACAAGCGTTACGCGGGCAGGACGGGCTCGGCCGAAGTCGCCCTGCAGATGCTGCCCAAGAAATGGATCTCCCAACCGATCATCGCCGCGAACCGAAACCGGGACGTGGTGCATCGCACACTTGGGCCCGGTGGGTTGGTGCTGATCGGCGAGGGTGATGCCGGGCGGGTCCGCCAACTCCTGGCGAGCGAAGTGAAGAAGCACGAACGGGTCGCCTACGGGGTCACCGTGATAACGGTGATCATGGGCGACAAGGAAGGCCAGGTGCCGCTCACCAAGCTCGCCGATCACATACGCAAGCTGCCCAAGGTCCTGCAAGCCCACCAGATCACCGATATCAAGCAGCGGCTGCGGGCACTTGACGCACTCCGGCCACCGGTGCCGATGCCGAAGGGACCGATGCCGACGAGCACACGTCAGGTCAAGGGTGTCCGCCAGGCCATGCGCGGGCGTTGAGCGGCTCGGTCTCGATCGAGCCTGCAATAGGCGGATACCCCGCCTGACTGATCAATGAGCAACCTGGTCAACGCCGAACGCGTGAGCATGGGCTACGGCACTCGTACGCTGCTCGACAGCATCAGCATCGGCCTGGGCCGCGGTGAGGTCATTGGTGTTGTGGGCCGCAATGGTGCGGGAAAGACCACCTTGCTCCGGATTCTCGCCGCAACATTGACTCCGGACAGCGGGCGGGTGACCCACACCAGCCAGCAGTCGATCGGATTCCTGCACCAGGTTGACGACACAACACCCGACGCCTCCGTACGCGATCTCATTGTCGGCGGCGCGCCCGACCACGTCTGGGCCGCCAACGCCCGAACACGAGCGATCGTTGAGCATCTGCTGGCCGATGTCGATCTTGATGTGCGAGTCGACGGCCTGAGCGGTGGCGAGCATCGCCGAGTCGCGCTCGTGAATCTGCTGCTTGCCGATCATGACTTGCTGGTTCTGGATGAGCCCACCAATCACCTCGACGTCGAAGCGGTCGACTGGTTGGCCAGGCACCTCAATGATCTTCAGGCAGCCGATGTCGCCATGGTGATCGTCAGCCACGACCGCTGGTTTCTCGACGCTGTCTGCACGCGGATCTGGGAGGTGCATGACGGGACGGTCCAGGCGTACGAGGGTGGCTATGCGGCATATGTACTGGCCCGCGCGGAGCGCGCCCGCCAGGCCGCCATGGCCGCGGCGCGCCGCAACAACCTGCTGCGTAAGGAATTGGCGTGGCTGCGGCGCGGACCGCCCGCCCGTACGTCCAAGCCGAGATTCCGGCTGGATGCCGCCGCGGCGCTTATCGCCGATCAGCCTGAGCCGCGCGATCGGCTGCAACTGCAACGGCTGGCGAGCGCCCGACTGGGCAAGGACGTTTTCGATCTTCAGCAGGTGAGTGTGACGCTCGGCGGTCGAAGGCTGCTTCGTGATCTTTCCTGGTCGATCGGTCCTGGCATGCGCATCGGGATCATCGGAGTGAACGGATCAGGAAAGACGACCCTGCTGCGGTTGCTGACCGGTGAGCTGGCACCGGATTCCGGCAGCGTCAAACGCGGCAAAACGCTGCGATTGGGATACCTGAGCCAGGGAGCGGAGGAGCTGCGCGGCACCGAACGCGTGCTCGAGGCGGTCGATCGGGTACGGCGGCAGGCACGGCTTTCCACTGGTGCCGAGATCAGCGCAAGCTCGCTGCTGGAGGACTTCGGGTTCACCGGTGACCGGCTGACTGCACGGCTTGATGATCTGTCCGGCGGCGAGCGGCGGCGGCTGCAGCTTCTTCGCCTGCTGCTCGAGGAGCCGAACGTGCTGCTGCTCGACGAGCCCACCAACGATCTCGATATCGAGACTTTGACGGTGATCGAGGATTACCTCGACCGCTGGCCCGGCACGTTGCTGGTGGTGACCCATGATCGTTACTTCCTGGAGCGAGTCTGCGATGTCAGTTATGCGCTGCTGGGCGACGGCTCCTGCGTCCTGCTCCCGGGCGGCGTTGATCAATACCTGACGGCACGCCGTGAGCGGCCCCCGGAAGCGCCCAATCCAAGCGCTTCGGCGAAGCCTTACCCGGCAACTTCGAGCGCTACGGCTCGACAAGCCAAGAAGGACCTCGCGCGCCTAGAGCAACAGATAGCGCGCCTCGACCAGCGACTCGCGGCACTGCACCAAGAGATGGCTGCGGTGGCCAGTGACTTCCAGAGTTTGACCGAGCTGCAGCATGAGATCGAGTCGATCAGTGCCAGCAAGGATGAGCTGGAGCTCGCCTGGCTGGAGGCGGCCGACGTCGCCGGCTAGGGCAGCCGCACGAACAGCGATAATTTGGTCTGCATGGACACCGCACTGGAGCAGCTCGTTGGGACGCTCGGCGATGCCGTACGAACCGATCCCGTCAGCTGCGAGAATTACCGCTTCGACTGGTCTCGCGACCAAACCGCTGGAGTTCCCATCGCGGTCGTCCGTCCACGTGATGCAGCAGAGGTCCAGGCCACAGTTCGATGGGCAGCCACGCATCGGGTGCCCGTGGTGCCTCGCGGCGCAGGTAGCGGGCTATCTGGCGGATCGTCTGCGGTTTCGGGCGGCATCGTCATCAGTCTGGAGCGAATGCGTTCGGTCGTGATTGACGAAGCTGCCCGGGTCGCGGTCGTCGAGCCGGGCGCCTTCAACGCTGAGGTCAAGGCTGCGGCGGCGCAGCACGGTCTTTGGTATCCCCCGGACCCCTCGTCATACGAGATCTGCTCGATCGGGGGGAACATCGCGACCAACGCCGGCGGATTGTGCTGTGTGAAGTACGGCGTTACGACCGACTATGTCCTCGGACTGGATGTCGTACTGGCGGACGGAACTCTGATCACCCTCGGTGGCAAGCGGATCAAGGACGTGGCGGGATTGTCTCTGCTCAAGCTGTTCGTCGGCAGCGGAGGCACGCTCGGCATCATCACCGGCGCCATTCTGCGGCTGATTCCGGCACAGGGGGCGCGGTCGACACTGGTCGCGTACTTTCCAACTGTGCAGGCCGCCGCCGACACCGTCGTCACGATCGGCAAGACCTTGCGCGCATCCATGATGGAGCTGATGGATCAGAACTCCATCAATGCTGTCGAGGATTATCGATCGATGGGCCTTGACCGCTCCGCTGGTGCGATGCTCATCGCCCAGTCGGACGCGCCAGGAGCAGCATGCGCAGCTGAAATCGAATTCATGGAGGTTGCCTGTACGACCGGGGGCGCCAAGGAAGTCTTCGTCACGAATGACCCGGACGAGGGTGAACTGTTCATTGAGGCGCGGCGAGCCGCCTTTCCGGCGATCGAGGCGCGCGGCTCCATTCTGCTGGAGGACGTCGGCGCGCCAGTGCCTCAACTGCCGCAGCTGCTCTCAGGCATCGCCGAACTGGCGGAGAAGTACGCGATCGAGATTCCGGTCGTTGCTCACGCCGGGGACGGAAACACGCACCCCATCATCGTCTTCGATCGCGGAGATACGGAGGCAAGCGATCGTGCATATCTCGCCTTCAGCGAGATCATGCAACTCGCCATCGAGCTCGGCGGCACGATCACCGGGGAGCACGGTGTCGGCCGCGCCAAGAAGGCGGCGCTGCCCGCTCAGCTCGGACCGGATGTGATGGCTCTCTCACTGACGATCAAGAAGGCCCTCGACCCGCTGGACATCCTCAATCCAGGCGCCATCTTCTAGGAGCGCGGCGACTGCCATCCGGCTCGTGATGATCACCGGCGCTTGGTCACTACGGTGCCGGCGGCAAGATCTTGCAGCCCGCGGCGATCCGTCGAGATGATCAAGGCCGGCAAGGCGAGGGACACCAGCATCGCTCGAAGCACCGCTCGCAGCAGTCCGAGTGGCTTGCTGTCGAGCCGTACAACTGCGATGCGGCTCAGGAGCTGGCCGAAGCTGCCACCGGCCAGCCAGGACAGCACGGTGGACTCGATGAAGAAGATCGTCAAGATCATCCACGCCCGCCAGCCGCCGCCAGTGAGCACCGCGGTGCCGAAGAATCCGACCGCGATCGCCATGCAAGCAGCCCAGTCGATGATCAACGCGCCGACGCGCGACTGCCAGCTGGCCAGGGAGCCGCGGCCTTCGCGCGGCAGGCCAAGCCGCTCGCCAGGGTAGGCCTCGCTGGCTGAAGCCGTATCGTGCGCATTCTCCGCCACGTGGCCGAGGCTACATCGGGCCAACTGATGGATGGTGAGACTGCCGGCGGCCCCGTTACATGTGTGAAACATTGTGCAACTGGATGGAAATCACGGCTCTATTAGGCTTCCGAGACAACCGAGAGCGGAACAATAGTCCGCGTTTCGTCCAGCTTTGTCTGCTCCGCGTCGAGTACCTCCGTGCTCAAGGCGGAGCAGGTTGTCCATTTGCGCGCCCCTCGGGCGTGTAACCACAGAGCGTGCCCAGAAGCACGACCTACCTCACCGGAGGACAGATGTTCCAAGGAGCCGACGACCTGTTGGCCTATGTCAAGGATGAGGGCGTCCAATTCATCGACATTCGCTTTTGCGACCTGCCCGGCATCATGCAGCACTTCACCGTTCCGGTGGGCACGTTCGGCCCCGAGTACTTCGAGGACGGAGTCAACTTCGACGGTTCGTCGATCCGTGGCTTCCAGAAGATCCACGAGTCGGACATGACCTTGCTGCCCG
>CAVQIU010000027.1:0-26080 GCA_963712625.1 uncultured Actinomycetota bacterium | reverse complement strand
TCAGCTCCTAGCATCGGCCTTCTGACAGGATCGACGACCGTGAGCCCGTATGTCCATCGCTGTCCGATGCGCTGGGGCGACATGGACGCCCAGGGCCATGTCAACAATGCGGCGTATCTCGACTACCTCCAAGAGGCTCGAGTTGCCTTCCTGCTTTCCGGCGCACAGCCGCTGCATCGGCTGCTCGACTCCGGTACTTTGGTGGTGAATCACCAGGTGGAATATCTCAAACCTGTGACGTTCAGCGACACGTCCGCTGACGATCAACCTCTGGGTGGACGCGATCGGCGGCAGCCGGTTCTCCATCGGGTACGAGGTATATGACGGCGGCGGACCTGGCGGCCCGCGCTCGCACGGGCATAGTGCCATTTGACCTGGTCAACAACGTTTTACGGCGCCTTACTACGGAAGAACGAGAGCTGCTCGGCCAAGCGCGTGCGTCGGCTGAGCCACTGCGTCCGCTGCCGAAAGTCGGCCGTGCTGGACAAAGGTCACAGTTATCCGCTCAGTGTGCGCTGGTCCGATCTCGACTCGTACGGCCACGTCAACAACGTGAAGTACTACGACTACATTCAGGAAGCCCGGATCAGCTTCATGACCACCACAATCGGCTGGGAGCCAGAGGCAGTCTGGATGGTAGCCCGCCAAGACCTGGAATACCTGAAGCCGATCGACTTCAGGACTAGTCCTTACGAGGTGGGCACCGCAGTTGCGGCAATCGGCAATCGGTCCTTCACCCTGGCCGCCGAGATCCGTGATCCCGCGCGCAGGAACCGTGTACGCGACCGCGCGGACCGTCGTGGTCGGCGAGTCTCCGCTGCGTGCTGATCAGCGTGGGGTGTTGGATCACTGGAGCGTGGCCAACACGGCCCCATCAAGAACGCAGTATCGAGTGATGAGCGTCGGCAGCGCAGAATCAGTTCGACGGTGGAGTAAGGGGGTAGGGCCTCAGTCCCGGCATCGTGCCTGGGTGCTCGTCAAAGGTGTTGACCATCGCGTACGCCGCCCGCTCCAGGTAGTCCCATAGCTCGCGCTCCTGCTGCGGCGTGAGGTCGATGGAGTCGATTGCGTCCCGCATGTGCTGTCAGCCAGCGATCCCGCATCGCCGGCGTCACAGCGAAGGGAGCATGCCGCATCCGCAATCGTGGATGCCCGCGTTGCTGACTGTATGTGGTCGGGCCGCCCCAGTACTGCTCGAGAAACATCCGCAGTCGTTCCTCGGCAGACGCAAGATCGGCTTCGGGATAGAGGGCGCGCAACTGTGGATCGGACGCAACCCCCTCGTAGAACCGTTTGACAAGCGGAACGAAGGTGGCGTGACCGCCGACAGCGTCGTAAAAGGTCTGCAGGGGTGCTTGCTCGGGCATCTGGACCATTCTCCATCACACGATCGGGCGACTGGCAGGATGAGACCGCGTACGCGCATTTATCGATCGGGAGGAGTCAATCAATGGCTACGGTGCGGACCGCTGAAGCTCACTGGGAAGGTTCTCTGTTTGACGGCGAGGGCCATGTGGAACTCGTCTCGTCCGGCCTCGGCGGCTTCGACGTCACCTGGGCGTCGCGCGCCGAGCAGCCCAACGGCAAGACCAGTCCGGAGGAACTCATTGCCGCCGCGCACTCCACGTGCTTCTCGATGGCTCTGGCAAATGGCCTCGCCAATGACGGCAACCCACCCATCTCACTTGACACCCAAGCCGAGGTCACCTTCGAGCCTGGCCCGGGGATCACCGGCATCAAGCTGACCGTGACAGGGGTCGTGCCGGGCATCACTGCGGAGGAGTTCGAGGCAGCCGCTCAGGCGGCGAGGGTGAACTGCCCGGTTTCCATGGCGCTGACCGGCACGACGATTACGGCCGAGGCGACACTCGCCCGTTACTGAGTGTGGCCACAGGCTATGCGCGCGAATCTATGAAGCGTTCTCGGCAGGTTCGGCCTTGGCGGGCGGCTCACCGGGGCCGCCCTGACTGTAATTGCCGAGCCGGACAACCTCTCCATTGCGGACATACCAGGCGGTGCCGTCCTTGGCCCGCAGCTCTGTGACGCGCAAGCCAATGCCCACGACGATCCCTGAGGCTTTCTCCATGTCGACGTAGTCGCCGACCCCGAGCTGGTCCTCAACCAGCATGAAGACGCCCGAGACGAGATCCTTCACTAGGCTTTGCATCCCGAACGCCAACGTCACTGCGATCACCGATGTACCGGCGACGATCGTGGTGATGTTGAAGCCCATCTCGGCCAGGATCATCAAGATAGCGACGAGAAAGATCACGAACGTGACCGTGCTGCAGGCCAGGGAGCCGAGCGCTTCCAGGCGCTGCTTACGACGTTCGGCCGACAGCGTGGTGGCGTCGATCAATTTCTGGGCCATTTGATTGCGCGAGGTCAGTGGCCGATCCACCGCTCTGCGAACCGAGCGGTTGATCAAGCGATGGAGCACGCGCCTCAGCACAAACGCCGCAATGATCAACAGCACGATGCGAATCGGCTTGAACACCACCAGCGTCGGCGAGATTGTCTGGTATCCAGTCCGGCATGAGTCTCAGCCTATGGACTGGAGTTCAGTTACGAGAGGCTGCGCGCAACGTCGTGGACTGCGGATACCGTGACAGCGATAGCGGGGCGCTCGGAGGCCAGGGTGCGCCAGATGGCGTAGACCTGGCGGGAGAAGGCGGGCTTGAGCGAGATGATGGCGACGCCATCGGTCGGCCCTCGGCCCAACCTCGGCATGACTGCGATCCCCAGGCCGGCGGCGACCATCGCCAGCTGGGTCTGATGCTCCTCGGCGGTATGGGTCACCTCTGGCGTCAGCCCGTGCTGCCGCAGCGTCTGGGTGAGCCACTCGTGGCAGATAGCGCCGTGCGGCCAGGTGATCCAGTGCTCGGAACAGAGTTCGGTCAGCTCGACGCTCGCACGGTCGGCGAGTGGATGGTCAGCAGGCACGGCGAGATCAACCGCATCGTTCATGATCAGCAAGCGCTCGACGCCATTTGGCAGTACCAGTGGCGCATTCATCCAGTCATTGACCAGGGCAATGTCGAGATGCCCGGCGACAACCAGGCGGATCGCCTCGTCCGGCTGCCGCTCGGAGACCCGAAGTCTGAGTTGCTGATGTTCTTTTCGCAGCCGTGCCACCGTCTGGGGAAGGATCGCACGCGCAGCAGTGGCGAATCCGGCAATCTCCAGATCACCGATGACGTGGGCGCGCTGCCGATCCAGCTCGCTTTCGGCGCTCTCGACTTCGGACAGTATCGCGTGCGCCCGGCTTGCCAATAGGGCTCCTGCCGGTGTGAGCCGTACGCCGCGGCCGTACGGCTCGATCAGCCGCTGCCCGACATCGCGCTGCAGCTTGCTGAGCTGCTGCGACACCGCCGACGGTGTCAGGTGCAAGGCCCCGGCCGCGCCGGTTACCGACCCGAACGTGGACACCGCATGCAGCGCCTGAAGACGCTCGAAGTGCAACATTTAACGGATCCTACACAGTATCTCGAATGGCATTTTGCTTGTGCTTAACAGTAGGCCACGCCATGCTTGACCGGTGACCAGCACCGTGGGTGAGATCCGGCCGGCCAAGATCAACGAGACCGGTGGCGAGCTGGCAGCCCGCCCTCGCGGTGTCGATCACCGTCGTCGCGTGGGCGTCAGCCTTCGTGGTCATCCGGTACGCCGCCCACGACATCCAGTCCGGGTGCGCTCAGCCTCGGCCGGCTGCTCGTTGGGAGCCTGGCGCTGAGTGTGATGATGATCGGCCGCAAGCTGGTCCGCATGAACGCCCGGGAATGGGCGCTCACCGCCGTGGTCGGCGTCGCCTGGTTCGCGGTATACAGCGTTGCGCTGAATGCTGGCGAGCAACATGTCGATGCCGGCACCGCTGCGATGCTCATTCAGTTCGCGCCAATCTTGATCGGCGTGCTGGCCGGCTTCCTCTTGGGCGAAGGCTTTCCACGCATGCTCGTGATCGGCGGCCTCGTCGCCTTTACCGGCACCCTGATCATCGGCATCGCCACGAGCACCGGAAGGGCCGATCTTGCCGGAGTCCTATTGGTGCTGCTGAGCGCCACGGTCTACTCCATCGCCATGGTGGCGCAGAAGGTTGTGCTCCGCCGCATTCCAGCCTTACAGGTGACCTGGCTGGCCTGCCTCATCGGGACGGTTGCCTGCCTGCCCTTTGCCGGTGAACTTTTCGGTGACCTGACTGCCGCACCCACCCTGACGATCGTCGGAGTCATCTACCTCGGGCTCGTGCCGACGGCCATCGCCTTCTCGACCTGGGCGTACGCGCTGAAGTACAGCACAGCCGGGAAGCTGGGCGTCACGACGTTCGCGGTGCCACCGATCACGATCCTGCTCGGGTGGCTCTTTCTCGGTGAGGTGCCGCCGCTGCTCGCGATCGTGGGCGGTGCACTCTCGCTGGTGGGCGTCGCCATAGCCCGCCGACGTGGCTAGTCGCTCCGGCCTAGCCGCAGTCCATTCCGTCTTCCGATAGGTGACTCGGCCCGCCCAGATGGTGGCGACCACCGGATCAGGCAGTTCGCGGCCGTGCCACGGGTTGTTGCGGGCCAATGAGGCTGACTCGTTGCGATCCACGACTGCCCTGGCGGTCGGGATCGAGCAGCACGGCGTTTGCCGGCTCACCCGGATCCAGGGCGCGGCCCTGATCGGCGAGCCGGGCAATGTGGGCGGGCATGATCGACATCCGTTGTGCGAGCTCGGCCCAGGTCAACAGATCGGAGTTGATCATGGTCTCCATGACCACTGCCAGCGCGGTCTCCAGACCCAGCATGCCGAATGCCGCTTCGGCGAAGGCGTGTTCCTTGTCGTGCCGCGCGTGGGGCGCGTGATCGGTGGCCACCGCATCGATGGTCCCGTCAGCCAGCGCCTCGCGTACCGCCTCCACATCCTCGTCCGGCCGTAGCGGAGGATTCACCTTGAAGGTCGGGTCGTAGCCGAGCACCTCGCTCGTGGTCAGCATCAGGTGATGGGGTGCGACCTCCGCCGTCACACTGATGCCGCGCTGCTTGGCCCACCGGATGACGTCGACGGTCTCGGCGCAGGACACGTGGCAGATGTGCAGCCGAGATCGGGTGAGCTCGGCAATTTGCACATCACGCGCAACCATGCTCGCCTCGGCCGCGGCAGGCCATCCCGGAAGTCCTAGCTTTCCGGAGACCTCACCCTCATGGCAGCATGCCGCAGTCTCCGGCAAGCTGGGGGTCCTGCGCATGCTGAGCGACAACCCCGTCAAAGGCGCGCACGTACTCCAGGGCTCGCCGCATCAAACGTGCATCCCAGACGCAATGGCCATCGTCGGAGAACATCCGTACGCCGGCACTGGATCGGGCCATCAACCCGAGCTCAGCCAGCTCGGTTCCATCCAGTCCCTTGCTGACTGCCCCCACCGGCACGACCTGGGCGTAACCGTCACGCCTACCCAGCGCCGCGACATGCTCGGCCGCCTCGGCGGTGTCGGTGACAGGCGTCGTGTTGGCCATCGCCAGCACCGCGGTGAAACCGCCGCGGGCAGCCGCCAACGTGCCGGACTGCACCGTCTCCGCATCCTCACGTCCCGGTTCACGCAAGTGGGTGTGCAGATCGACCAGGCCAGGCAAGGCGACCAGCCCGTCGGCGTCGAACTCTTCCACGTCGGTTCCGGCGTCGCCGGGAGCTACGAAACGGCCGTTCCGGATCAGGAGGTCAGACCGCCCCCGTCCAACAAGATCGGCACCGCGGATCAGCAGGTCCGTCACTCCGCGCCTCCCAGCAACTCATACAGCACGCTCATCCGCACCGACACGCCGGCGGCGACCTGGTCCAAGATCAAAGAGTTGGCCGCGTCGGCAGCATCCGCGGAGATTTCCAAGCCGCGGTTCATCGGCCCCGGATGGCAGATAGCGGCGCCGGGCATCATCAGCCTCCAGCCTGGGACGGGTCAGGCCATAGCCGATCGTGTATTCGCGCGGGGTGGGGAAATACCCACCGGACATCCGTTCCCGCTGCACACGGAGCATCATCACGATGTCTGCATGGGGGAGTACTTGATCGAAGTCGTTGCACACCAGCACCGGCCAGGTGTCGATGCCTGCCGGCAACAGCGTAGGTGGCGCGACCAAGATCACCTGCGCGCCGAGCGTTTTGAGCAGCAGCACGTTGCTCCGGGCGACTCGGGAATGGGTGATGTCACCGACGATCGCAACGGTCTTGCCCTCGAAGCCCGACAGGTCCGGAACCGAACGCCGGAAGTGGCGTCGGATCGTAAAGGCGTCGAGCAGGGCCTGGGTGGGATGCTCATGGGTCCCGTCACCGGCGTTGAGCACGTGGGCGTCGATCCAGCGTGAGGCCTGCCACGGCGCGCCGGATGCGTGATGCCTGATCACCAATGCGTCGACGCCCATGGCTGCAACGGTCAGTACCGTGTCGCGCAGCGATTCACCCTTTGATACCGACGAGCCCTTCGCGCTGATATTGATCACATCTGCCGACAGCCATTTGCCGGCGATCTCGAACGAGGACCGAGTTCGGGTGGAGTCCTCGAAGAACAAGTTGACCACGGTCCGGCCACGTAGCGCCGGCAGTTTCTTGACCGGGCGACCCTGCACCAGCGACATCTCCTCGGCGAGATCCAAGATCTCGCCGATCTCCGTCCGATCAAGATCGGCCGCCGACAGTAGGTGGCGCATCATCCCTCCCCAAGATCGGGATCGCCAGCCGGTTCGATGCTGACCTGGTCCAGCCCGTCGAGCTCGGCCAGTCTTACGCTGACGTGCTCACCTGTCCGCGTCGGGATGTAGCTACCGACATGATCAGCAAGAATCGGCAGCTCCCGGTGGCCACGATCCACCAGCACGGCAAGCCGAACGGCGCGCGGCCGACCAAGATCGCCGAGGGCGTCCAGCGCGGCTCGCACGGTACGCCCCGAGTAGAGCACATCGTCCACGAGCACCACGGTGCTGCCTTCCACGTCGACCGGTAGGTCCGTATGCCCTACGGCGCGGGTCGGCTGGCGCCTCAGGTCGTCTCGGTACATCGTCACGTCGAGGGCGCCCACCGGCACCCGGACACCTTCTACCTCATCCATCACCTGTGCCAGACGATGGGCAAGAGGCACACCTCGGGTGGGAATGCCCATGAGTACCAGGCCATGCGCACCCCGGTTCGCTTCCAAAATCTGGTGAGCGATCCGGGCACAGGCCCTGGCAATCTGATCGGCCTCCATGACCACTCGGGAAGCCACCGAGCCATCGACGCTGGACGCCGGAGCCTCAGGTCGAGCTTCTGGCGTGCCGCTGCCTGACAACAATCCTCCTCTTGGGCGGCTCGCAACCCTCCGCGGAACCGCCTCGGGGCGATAACGTAGGGCCGTGAACGAACTCCTGAGCATGCTAGTGCCTCTGGAAACGCTCTCTGGGTGGCCGCAGGTTCAAAATCCGACGGTCCTGCAAAGTCTGCTCTTGTTGGTCGGCTTCCCCGTCCTGGTCTTCCTCATCGTGATCGCCATCAACAAGATCACGCAGAACATTCACGCTGCACGCGGCCACGACGTCCAAGGCAGCGACCCGCTCTGGGTGGGTGACCATGAGTCGGCCGAGCTCGAGTCCGCGAGCGCGAATCCGGGCACCGAAGCCGGCGACCAGACTGAGACCGGTCAAGCCGCACATCGAAGGCGATGACGCTGGCGAACACGTGGGTGGCGCGGGTGCCCGCTGGTGATTCGTTCACCCCGAGCCAGCGCGAATGGCTCACGCGCGCCGTTCGGAACGCTGAGACGGTCTCGGGCCTGACGTTTTCGCTCTTCGTCGGCGTCTCCGAGGATGACTCTCGCGCGTACGCGGAACGGCTGCATCGGACACTCGCCGATCCCGACCATTCGGTTTTGGTGATGTGCGATCCCGAGTTTCACAAGCTGGAGATCGTCACCGGTGTCGCCGCCCGGCGGGTTCTAGATGATCTCGAATGCCGCCTGGCAGCTGCGGCCATGCAGACCTCTTTTGTCGGCGGCGACATCGTCGGCGGTCTTGCTGTCGGCATCCAACAGCTCGGAGAGGCGGCGCGCCAGCCGAGAACCCTGCACGCGTCGCGATGGGATCTGGAATAGCGCTCGCTGCGCGAATGTCGCGTGTGACATGCGCTTCGGCCAATTGGCTCGCCTGTTCCTGGCCAGGCCGTTCAGCTGCGAACGCCTAAATCAAAGATCTTCTGAATCAACGGTCGCATCGAATCGCGCGCCGCCGGTTGAGCCAGGCTGGCGCGTCGCTGTCCTGGACGAGAGAGTGAGCAGACGCGCTTTTCGTCTGCGAAGCGAACGAAGAAGGCAGCGACGACTGGGCGCCAGCCTCAGCCGAGCGGAGCGAGCCATTAGACACAGCGCGGAGCAATCAAGCATGTGATCCATTCGGTCGTCGTCCGTCAACTCGGGCAAGCAACTCATCAATGACTTCCGCTGCGACCCGCTCATCGTCAAGGTCAGGGCGGGACACATCCCGCCCTCGCATGGCACGGTCGAGAGTGACCAGCCCCGATACACCGTCGCGCCCGAAATCCCGCGGCCAAAGGTCACGGGGGTCGTGCGTGGTCCCCGAGTAGTGTGTTCCTCCGCCGTGCGTTCCTGAGGGCCGACCCCCAGGTGGCAACGCACCTGTCATGCCTGACACGCTAAAACACATTCGCCGACTGCGTGAGCGATCGAAATGGAAGTGTTACGCAGCCCAGTTCCTAGGAAAGCCAGATCCAAGGAGGGATCGTGCCGGAAGGTCACACGCTGCACCGGCTCGCCCTCGACCTGACTCGAGGCCTTCGGCGGATTGGTGGTGTCGGTCAGTAGCCCGCAGGGCCGCTTCGCGGACTCGGCGGCCCTGCTGGACCACACCCGAATGATCCAGGCAATGGCACATGGCAAGCACCTGTTCTGCGAATTCGACCGGGATCGTCTGCTGCACATCCACCTCGGCCTCATCGGCAGCCTCGAGTTCGGCCCTCCGGACCCACCTCGCGGCGAAGTGCGGGTGCGGATCGCGACCGAGCAAGTCGCCGCCGATCTGCGCGGGCCTCAGCTGTGTACGGTTCAGACGCCCGCCGAAGTCGCCTCCCAGCTCAGCGAACTAGGTCCGGATCCGCTTCGAGCCGACGCCGATCCTGATCTTGCATGGCGCCGGATCCACCGCGCGACCCGGCCGATCGCCGCACTGTTGATGGATCAGACGATCCTGTCCGGGGTGGGCAACGTGTACCGGGCGGAGGTGTTGTTCCGCAACCGGATCAATCCGCATCGCCCGGGCAACAAGCTGAGCCGGCGGAGCTGGCGGGGCATCTGGGCCGATCTTGTCGAGTTGATGCCGCAAGGTGTGGTGAACAACAGGATCGACACGGTGCGCCCGGAGCACACGCCCGAGGCGATGGGCCGGCCGCCCCGAAAAGATGATCATGGCGGTGAGGTCTACGTCTACCGCCGCGCCGGCATGGCCTGCCTGGTCTGCGGCTCGAAGGTGCGCACCGAGGTACTCGCCGGTCGCAATCTGTTCTGGTGTGGCCGCTGCCAGCGGCGCGGGTGACTCACGAAGGTTCCGACGCCCACAGGTCGGTTAGGGACTGTTCCTGGAAGTCGATGGTAAGAGTGGTGCTGTGACCAGCGGCACGCTGAGTGGAACGGCGCCAGTGCGGCAATCACTCGAGGCGGCGCACAGGCGGCCTGAAGACTGCCACGCGCCGAATGCCGAGACTTCCGTTATTGGTGTCACGGTTGTTCTTCGGCGGTGCCCTGGTGCTCATTGTCCAAGCGATCTTTCCCAATGTCCCGTGGATCTTGTCGGTCGTCGACGCGTACTCGACGCTCTTCATTCCCATCGATGGCGGCACGATCGGGTTCGCGATCTTCCTGTCGATCCTCGGTGCCGCCCTGGCCCGTCGCAAGCAGGCTGGCTGGGTGATCGCCATGATCATCTTCGGCTGTCACGCTACTCGGTGATCTGATCGTGGTGATCGCCTTGCTGGTAGCGACGGCGATCGAGCAGCCCGACTACGCCGCGTTGCCTGTGCTCGCTCGATTCGGGTTCAACCTGGCCGCGCTGGGTGCGCTGACTGCGTGCATGATCGTCTACCGGCGGGAGTTCACCGCTCGCCGACCGCCGGGCAGCGCCCGCCGCGCCCTCGCAACGTTGCTGATCGGCTTGGTGATCACGTTCGGCGTCGGCTTACTGCTGACGACGGTGTTCCCCAACGAGCTGGTTGGGCCGCGCGGTCGGCTGGCGTGGATCTTCCGGCGATTCGGGCAGGCCGTCTTCGGCAGCGAGACCAACATCGGGCCGCAGTCGATCGGCCCTCCCAGCTGGATCAATACGGTGGTCGGCCTGCTCTTCGGCGCCACGTTGCTGGCGTCGCTCATAGCGCTGATGCGCTCGCAGCGCCGCGCAGCCCTGATGTCGGCAGAAGACGAACCTCGGGTACGCGCGCTTGGTCGCAGAGTCGCCGGAGGATTCGTTGGCCTACTTCGCCACTCGGCGCGACAAGTCCGTTGTCTTTGCCGAGAATGGGCGCTCCGCCATCACCTACCGGGTGGTCCTCGGGGTCTGCCTCGCCAGCAGTGACCCGATCGGGCCGCCGGACCATTGGCCCGGCGCCATCACGGCATGGCGCAGCATCCTCGACACCTACGGCTGGACGCCGGCCGTCATCGGAGCGAGCGAGGCCGGTGCTACGGCGTACGCACGGGAGGCCGGACTGCGGGTCATCCGGCTGGGCGACGAAGCGATCTTGGAGACCAGGGAGTTCCATCTCGACGGCAGGGAGATGCGCCCGGTACGCCAGGCGGTGCAGCGGCTCGAGAAGATGGGCTACCGCACCAGGGTTCGCCGGCATGCCGACATCCCGGCCGGCGAGTTCGCGCGAGTTGATCAACAGAGATCGACGCCTGGCGTGATACCGAGACCGAGCGAGGGTTCTCCATGGCGCTTGGCCGACTGGGCGATGCAGCGGACGCAAACTGCCTGATGGTGGAGGCGCTGTTCCCAGCCAGCCGGTCCGCCGATCGGCCCGAGGCGATGCGCCGGCGTCTTGTCTTTCGTGCCGTGGGGGAGCGACGGCTTCTCGCTGGACGTCATGCGCCGCAATCCGAACGCCGACAATGGCGTGACCGAGCTCATGGTGTGCGGGCTGATGGCGGCTGGTCGTGAGATCGGCATCCGGCGTGTTTCGCTCAACTTCGCGGTCTTCCGGTCGGCCTTTGAGGAAGGCGCCCGGATCGGTGCTGGACCGATCCTGCGGTTGTGGCGGCGGCTGCTACTGGTGGCATCCCGTTGGTGGCAGATCGAGTCACTGTTCCGGTCCAATGTGAAGTATCGGCCTGAGTGGGAGCCGCGGTTCCTGTGCTTTGCGGAGACTCGCGACATCGCCTTGGTCGGCGCAGCCTCCGGCGTCGCCGAGGGATTCATTGATCTGCCGACGTTCCTGAATCCGCAGCTGACCGACCTGCGATCGGCGCCGCCGGGAACAGCGGAGCCGCTGTCGCGGCAGTCCCGCCATCCGACAGCCTGATCCTTGACGGCGAAAGGCCAGATTGATCGAATTCCTGAGCAGATCCGGCAACGGATCGGGGTACGTGAGTCGCTGCTGGCGCACGGGGACGACCCTTATCCGCCGTCGTTTCGGCCAACCCGAGCGAATGCCGAGCTGCGTCTCGGCATGACGGCGAGTGTTGCCGGGCGAGTGCTCGCTGTGCGTGATCTTGGTGGTGTGATCTTCGTCAAGATCCGGGACTGGAGCGGCGACGCACAGCTGATGCTCACCCAGGACCAGACCGGACGGCAGCCATGGACAGCCTGCGGCACATCGTCGACCTCGGTGATCATGTCGGCGCTTCGGGCGTTGATGGTGCTCTCCCGCAGAGGCGAGCTCTCGCTCGAGGTCAGCTCCTGGCTGCTCACTGCGAAGTCCCTGCGGCCGCTGCCGGACAAGTACCGCGGCATCACCGATCCGGAGACCCGAGTCCGGCAGCGTTATCTTGACCTGGCCGTCAACCCGGTGACACGCAGTCAGCTGATCACGCGATCGGCAGTCATTCGCGCCGTGCGCGACACCTTAAATGATCTTGGATTCCTCGAGGTGGAAACGCCGATCTTGCAGACGATCCACGGCGGTGCGAATGCTCGGCCTTTCCGTACCCACATCAACGCCTACGATCTTGAGCTCTATCTCCGCATCGCCCCGGAGCTGTACTTGAAGCGGCTGATGGTGGGTGGCGTCGACAAGCTCTTCGAGATCGGCAGGAACTTCCGCAACGAAGGCGCGGATGCCAGCCACAACCCCGAATTCACCATGCTGGAGGCCTATCAGGCGTATGGCGACTATGGCAGCATGCGCGTGATCGCTCAGCAACTCGTGACCAACGCGGCGCAGGGCAGCCACCGGTGGATCGGTGATCGCGGGTAACGATCACGATGGCCAGCGGCGCGAGGTTGATCTTGGCGAGCCCTGGCCGGTGATCACTGTCAATGATGCGATCTCCGCAGCGACTGATCATGACGTCAGCGCAGACACCTCGCGTGAGCGAGCTTGTGCAGTTGGCGGAGAGCCGACAGATCGCCATCGATGAGCGATGGACCCGTGGAGCTGTGCTGCTGGAGCTCTATGAGCATCTGGTGGAGGATCGGACCATTCGCCCGACGTTCTATACCGATTTCCCGGCCGAGGTCTCGCCGCTGACCCGAGCCCATCGCCTGGACAGCCGGCTTGCCGAGCGGTGGGACTTGGTGGCGTTTGGTGCCGAGATCGGCACGGCGTACACGGAGCTGATCGACCCGGTTGAGCAGCGGACGAGGCTGACCGCCCAATCGCTTCAGGCGGCGGGAGGCGACCCGGAAGCGATGGAACTGGACGAAGACTTCCTCACGGCCTTGGAACACGGAATGCCGCCGACCGGTGGGCTCGGAATGGGCATGGACCGCCTTGTCATGCTGCTAACTGGCTCGTCGATCCGTGAGACGATCGCCTTCCCGTTGGTTCGGCCGCGAGGCGAGCGATGATGCGGAGTAGGCGCAATGGTTGAGTCAAGGACCCGGTTGCCCGCCGATGGCCAGGTGAACCACACGGCAACCTTGGGTGGCCGTGTGGTTCACCTGGTCAGCCAACCAGGTGCCGGCCCGCCGATCCTGTTGCTAGGTGGCTGTGCAGTGCCCAGCTACGACTGGGATCTCGTCGCCGAGCTCCTTCCCGACCTAGCGCTGCTTCGTCTTGATCGGCCTGGACTGCTGGGTTCCCCCTGGCCTGGCGTAGTTGCCGCGGCTTGCTGACGAAGTGGCCACGCTGGAGGCTCTTTTGGTTACCGTCGGACCTGCGGTGGTGGTTGCTCATTCCATGGCCGGATTTCACGCCGAGGCTCTCGCCCGAAAGCGGCCGGATTTGGTTGCGGGGCTGGTGCTGGCCGACGGCAGCGTGGAGTGGGCGTCACGGCGGCCCCGGCATCGTCGAGGATGGCTCTGGCTTGCCAGGTTTGTCCGCAGGGCTATGGTCGTGCGGCCGCTCCGGCCTGCTGGCTCGTTCGTTCAGCGCGTGCTGGTCGCGGCGCAGAGTCATCGCAGATTTGTCGAACCGGTCAACCCAATGGCAAGGCGTACGTTTCGCGACCCCGACACGATCGCGAGTGTGCTCGCCGAACAGGCGGCGTACGCCGAACAAGCCTGGGACCTCGCGCAGCTGCGGGAGAGCAGCCGCTGGCCCGCGATTCCGACGATCGTCCTGAGCGCGGCGGCCGGACGCGGCGCCCGCTGGATTGCCGATCAAGCCGGCCTGGCCACCCTGCTCGAACGGCGCGACAGATCGTCGTCGCGGACTCGCGACACCTGATCATGATCGACCGACCAGATGTCGTGGCCGAGGCGGTTCGCGCGCTGCGCGGAACGGAGGATGATCATGGCTGAATCCACCCGATGCCCCCTGGTGGTGGAGTTGTGGTACGCCGACGCACCTGACCTGGGTGATTCCGAGCTGCTGGAAGCCTTGCGATCGCTGTCGCCGGAAACACAGGCTCAGATGGAGTCCCTAGTCGTACCGCATGGTGATGAGCCCATGCCGCTGCTGACCGTGATCACGCCGGGCAGCCGGCTCGGGTGAGAGTGGCAAGACCTTGCCCGACGTCAGCCAGACCTGGGACTGGGAGGGTGCTGAGGCGGCGGTCGCGAGCTGCCGCTCCAGCTTGCTGGTGACAGAGATGTTCGGCGCGGGCCGGACGCCGCGAGAACGCTGGCGTGCCATGAGTGGCGTGGTTGCTCAATTGACGCGAGTCACTCACCCGGTCGTCCTCAGCTGGCCGCAAAGTCAGCGCGTGGGCGACCCTGCGATGTTCACCGAAGGTGATCTTGATGGCCTGATCAACGTGCGGTACTTCAGCATTTCCAATGATCCCGGAGCGACGGTGATGGACACCTTGGGCTTGCATGTCTTCGAGCTGCCCGACGTGCAATGCCATTTCCGGGGCCGTGAGCCTGGAGAGATCGCCAAGATGCTGTTCTCTACGGCGGCGTACCTGTTCCGCGCGGGCGACGTGATCGCCGATGGCAACACGATCTCGGGGCCGAAGGGCGATGAACGGCTGGTGTGTTTCCACGAGCCCGCGTTGCTCGAGCCGAGCCGGCAGGTCATCGACGTTGATCTTGGCGACCCGATACGCGGCTGGACAGCGGGCGGGCAGCAATCAACGCGAGCGGAGCGAGCAATCAAACCCCGAGCGCGTTCAGTCATCCCCAGATCGAAGCGTGCGGCGTACCGACAGCAGCTCGAGCTCGGGACGGTAGGCGACCAGCTTGCTCGACCGCATTGAGTACATCGACCAGATGCGCTCGATCGGCGCTGACCGCCGCTACGCCGATGCCCGTACGACGGTGCAGCTGAAGATGATCAACTTCGGCCACGCTGAGCTCGAATCTCTTGCGCACGTCGGCGATCAGCGGGCGCACCACCGAGCGCTTCTCCTTCAGCGAATGCACATCTCCAAGCAATAGGTCGAACTCCAGCGCACCCACCCACATGGCCATGAGGACAGGGTAGGTAGTGGTGGCCGATCCGATGCTCGGCCCAGCCCTGGGCTAGCGTCGACAGCGACTCTCAGATGCTGTGATCGTGGACTCGACAAGGGAGTGAGGAACCACATGACCGAGCTGCGCAACGCCCGTCACCTCAGCGTTCATGATCTTCGCCGGCGGATCAACGAGGGGGATGTCGACACCGTTGTCGTGACCTTTGCCGACGTGCAAGGGCGCCTGCAAGGCAAGCGCGTACACGCCGTGCACTTCGCCGAACACGTTCTTGACCAGGGGACAGCAGGCCCTGCGTACCTCTTGGCGGTCGACGTGGACATGAATGGCGCCGACCACTTCGGACTCTTCCCGGGAGACCAGGGGTATGGCGAGATGAAGCTCGTTCTCGATCTTCAGACGATCCGTCTGCTCGAACACCAGCCTGGCGCGGTCATGGTGCAGTGCGATCTGCGGTGGCCCGATGAGACGCCGGTCGCGCAGGCACCCCGGACGATCTTGAACCAGCAGCTGAAGGCCGCGGCCAGCCGAGGCTATGCGGTTCTGGCGAGCACCGAGTTGGAGTTCATGGCATTTCACTCCAGCTACGAGGACGCCTGGAACGCTCACTATCGTGATCTTGCTGCTGCCAGCCAGTACAACGTCGACTTCTCGATCATGGGCGGCAGCCGGATCGAACCGCTGCTGCACGCGATCCGCAGCAGTGCGTACGCCGCAGGGATCGATGTCGAGTCGATCAAGGCGCGGCGCAGCCTCGGGCAGCATGAGATCGGCCTCAGCCACCAAGATGCCATCACCACCGCCGACAATCATGCTGTCTTGAAGACGATGGCGAAGGAGATCGCCGCACAGCATGGCAAATCCATCACGTTCATGGCCAAGTATGACGAGCAGCAGGGAAACTCCTGTCGCATTCAGCTATCACTACATGGCGATGACGGCTCCACAGCCTTCTGGAACGACCGTGGGCGTACGGCGCTGCATGATTCGTTCGTCGGCGGAGTCCTCGCCACCATGTACGACTTCACGCTCCTCTATGCGCCCACCATCAACTCCTACAAGCGTTTCGTCGAGGGATCGGTAGCGCCGACGGCCATCGCGTGGGGGCCGGACAACAGTGCGTCTGCGATCCGGCTGGTCGACACCGAGTCGACGGCGAGGGTGGAAAACCGGGTGCCCGGCGGGGACGTCAACCCCTATCTCGCCTTGGCGGCGATGATCGCCGGCGGCCTCTACGGGATCGATCATGAATTGGACCTCGGTGCCGGGCTGACCGGCGGCGCTCACCCTGAAGATTTCTCTAGAATTCCCCGTACGCTACGCGAGGCGCGACAGGCCTTCGACTCCTCGCAGACCGCTCGCGGGGCCTTCGGCGACGCCGTCGTCGATCACTACATCAGCAATGGCCGATGTCGAGCTGGCGGCTTTCGACGCCGCAGTCACCGACTGGGAGCTGAGGCGCAGTTTCGAAAGAATGTGAGAATGGAGGCCATGACCGCGATGGGGGGGACACAAGGTCGGCCTGTCATTGGCCTCACCACCTATCGCGAGCAGGCTGCCTGGAGTGTGTGGAACATGTCAGCCGATCTTCTGCCCTCTGTTTACACGCGATCGGTCGAAGCCGCTGGCGGCGTCGTCGCGCTGCTGCCGCCGCAGAACGATGGCATGGCAGAGGTGGTTTCCCGGCTCGATGGCTTGATCATCGCTGGCGGCGCCGACGTGGATCCCGAGCGCTACGGGCAAATGCCCCATCCCATGACCAAGGTGCGTCGTGATCGTGACGCCTGGGAGTTCGGACTGCTCGATGCCGCTGATCGAATCGGTCTTCCCACGCTCGGGATCTGCCGCGGGATGCAGGTCATGGCAGTCCGCGCGGGCGGTTCGTTGGAACAGTACCTGCCCGATGTCGTGGGTCACGATGAGCATGCCCCGGGTGGGAACGCATTCGGCTGGACCTCCATCGCCACTCGCGAAGGATCCCGGGTACGAACATTCGTGGGCGATCGTGTGCAGGTCAGCTGTCACCACCGGCAGTCGGTGGTGACCCACCCCGGCTTCGAGGCCACTGCCCGCGCGGCAGATGGCACCATCGAGGCGATCGAGGATCCGGAACGGCCGTTCTGGCTGGGCGTGCAGTGGCATCCCGAAAGTGGTGACGACTACGGGCTTTTCCTCGGCCTCATCCAGGCGGCCTCGGGAGTCGACGCACGCGCCTAGGCAGATTGATCATGTCAGCGCCACCCGGTGCAGCGCAGGATCGTCGTATGGCGAACGTTCGAACCGGCCCGGGCGGTGTCTCTCGGGTCTCGAAGCGCACGGTCACCCGACCGAGTCCAGCCCCCCAGACCCATCCTCGACCGTGCTGATCATGCTCGATGTCCATTCCGGGCAACCACCTCGGACGTCCAGGCACCTCTTCAGATATCGATTGGCCTTCCGTCACATCCTCGGCGGGCTGCGCGAGCGGGCTGTCAGCTGCAAACAGGTCTTCCTGCAGCACATCAGTCAGCCCGGCAACTCCGACCCCGAGGAGGCGAACTCCTCCTCCTGCGTCGACAGCCGACAGCAGCGAGGTTGCGACCGAGCCGATGACATCCGCACGATCGGTGGCGCTGAGCAACGTGCGCGATCTTGTGAAGGTCGAGAAGTCATGAAGCCGCACCTTGATCGACACGGTGTGCGCAAAGAGGCTGGCCGCTCGCAATCTCGCCGCCACCTGGCGCGCTTCACGGAGCAAGATCATGGCGAGCTCGTCTCGGGAAACAAGATCAGTTTCGAAGGTATCCTCGACGGAGATCGACTTCGTCTCCCGATCGGGCTCAACCGCTCGATCGTCACGCGCGTACGCCAGCTCCAGCAACGCCTGCGCATGAGTCTTGCCGATCACCTGAGCCAGCTCGTCGAACGCGCATCCCTGAAGATCAGCAACTCGTGTCGATACCAATGCGATGCAGCTTCTCCCGTGTGACCGGGCCGACGCCGGGGATGACACTGACCTTCAGAGGTCGCAACAGATCCAGCTCGTGGCCCGCCTCAACGATCGACCAGCCGTCGGGCTTGGCCAGCTCGGTGGCTACCTTCGCGACGAACTTCGATGTGCCAACACCGACTGAAGCGGTCAATCCAGCGGTGATTGCCTTCACGTCGTCCTTGAGCTTGGTGATCAGCAGCTCGAGGCCGTGTCGGCTGAAGTCGACCGCCTCCGTCGCTGCGCGGAGATCGACGAATGCCTCATCCAGTGACAGCGGCTCCACCAGCGGTGAAAGGTCGCGCAACACCTGCATGACCTGCCGACTTGCTGCATGGTAGGCACCGAACCTGCCGATCAAGAACGCTGCATGTGGACAGCGTCGCCGCGCCTCATGCGTCGGCATGGCCGACCGTACGCCGAACACGCGGGCTTCGTAGGACGCCGTTGCAACCACTCCGCGCTGGCCAAGGCCGCCGACAACGACAGGCTTGCCGCGTAGAGATGGTTTGTCGCGCTGCTCCACCGACGCGTAGAACGCGTCAAGATCGAGATGGAGCACCGAGGGCTCGCGTCGCACGGGTCTCATTCTGCTGCGAGCGTCGGCCGAGGCTGCTTGCACACTGGAACGTCTAATCAGAGGAACGCTCATCCGAACTGCGAGGAGGTGCGTGGTCCGACGAATCGAAGGGCCGACGAATCGAGGGTTCTCGACGATAGTGCGGCGCCCTTACTTCGAGCACGTCGGCGCGGACATCGAACAGCCGGAGGAAACCACTCCTGTCTGAACGCGCTTCAGCAGGCGGCTGACCTGCCTGGTGTGGATGTCGGCGATGCCCGTAGCGTTGGTACGTCAGGGGTCGAGGCGTAGCAATCAGGAGAGACTGTCGTGCCCGAATCAAGTGAACGGTGTGCAGAGACTGAACATCGAGATGTGGCCGGGAAGGCCGTACCCGCTCGGTGCGACGTTCGATGGCACCGGCGTGAATTTCGCGCTCTTCTCCGAGGTCGCATCGAAGGTGGAGCTGTGCCTCATCGACGAGGACGGAGAGGAGACGCGCCTCGAGCTCATAGAGGTCGACGGCAACGTCTGGCATACCTACATCCCCCGGATCCAGCCCGGGCAGCGCTACGGCTACCGGGTCTTCGGGCCGTACGAGCCAGCGAATGGCAATCGGTGCAATCCATCCAAGTTCTTGCTGGATCCATATGCGAAGGCCATCGGTGGCCAGATCGACGGCGACGAATCGTTGTTCTCCTACCGCTTTGCCGACCCCACGGAATTCAACGATCTTGACTCACTCGGCCACAACATGCTGTCGGTGGTCACCACGCCATATTTCGACTGGGGCCATGATCGACCACCACAGCACCAGTACCACGAGAGCATCATCTACGAGACGCACGTGAAAGGTCTCACGATGACTCATCCCGGCATCCCGGACGATGTCCGCGGAAGCTATGCAGCCATGGGCCATCCGGTGATCATCGAGCACCTGACCTCTCTCGGGGTCACAGCGGTTGAACTCCTGCCCGTGCATCAGTTCGTCAACGACACGCATCTGGTCGATCGCGGTTTGTCGAACTATTGGGGGTACAACACGATCGGCTTCCTCGCGCCTCACAGCGGATATACCAGCTCTCTCGATCTTGGTCAGCAGGCCACCGAATTCAAGGCGATGGTCAAGGCACTGCACGAGGCCGACATCGAGGTGATCTTGGATGTGGTTTACAACCACACTGCCGAAGGCAATGAGATGGGGCCGACGATCGCCTTCCGGGGCATCGACAACGCTGCCTACTATCGTCTGGTCGACGGTGCCAAGCAGCACTATTACGACACAACCGGCACCGGCAATAGCCTGCTCATGCGTAACCCCCACGTACTGCAGATGATCATGGACTCGTTGCGCTACTGGGTCTTGGACATGCACGTCGACGGTTTCCGATTTGATCTTGCTGCGACGCTGGCCCGGCAGTTCCATGAGGTGGACAAGCTCTCGGCGTTCTTCGACATCATTCAGCAGGACCCGGTGATCTCGCAGGTGAAACTGATTGCCGAACCGTGGGATCTCGGCGACGGCGGCTATCAGGTCGGCAATTTCCCGCCACTTTGGACGGAGTGGAACGGCAAGTACCGCGACACGGTCCGTGACTTCTGGCGCGGCGAGCCGGCGTCGCTGGCCGAGTTCGCCTCTCGAATTACCGGCTCCAGCGATCTGTACGAGCATTCGGACCGGCGCCCGACTGCGTCGATCAACTTCGTGGTTGCCCACGACGGCTTCACCTTGCGTGACCTGGTCTCTTACAACGACAAGCACAATGAGGCCAACGGTGAAGATGGCAACGACGGCGAGAGCCACAATCGATCATGGAACTGTGGTGTCGAGGGCGAGACCGACGATCCCGCGATCAACGCCCTGCGGTTACGCCAGCAGCGGAACTTCATCACAACCATGATGGTGAGTCAGGGTGTGCCGATGTTGGCGCACGGGGACGAGCTGGGGCGAACTCAGCACGGTAACAACAATGTGTACGCCCAGGACAATGAGATCTCGTGGGTCAACTGGGATCTCAACGCCGACCAGAAGGATCTGCTGGCCTTCACCTCTGCGGCGATCAGCCTGCGGAAGGCCCATCCGATCTTGCGGCGACGGCGCTTCTTCGCGGGTGACGCCAAACACGGCGGACGAAGCGAGCTCGGTGACATCTTGTGGTTCAAGCCCGACGCCTCCGAGATGGATGAGGCCGATTGGAACTCGGGATTCGCCCGCAGCCTCATGGTGTTTCTCAATGGTGACGCCATCCCCGAACTCGATGCGGTTGGCCGGCCGATCACCGACGACCATTTCCTGCTGCTCTTCAACGCTCATACGGAACCGATCAAGTTCACCATGCCGGCGGCCGAGTTGGGCCAGAACTGGCTGGTGCGACTCGATACCGCCAGCGGGCAGGTCGATCCGCAAGATATCCGGCCATGGCGGGCGAGGTCGACTCATCGGGTCGAGGCCCACTCGATGGTGGTCTTGTCGACGACTGTCGTGCCAGAGGCGGAACGCGCCGCAGTCCAAGTCACGAGCACTGCGCGCCACCGCGTCGGCTGCCAAAGCGCCAATGCGGCCGTCTCGGCCGCCGACCTGACGGCGCGTACGCCGGCAACTTACGCTGCACATGGGTTGCGCTCGCTCTGCATGGGTAACAACCCATGCAGACCGCGAGGAAAGCACGTGTACGTAGGTTGCGGCACGAGTGAGGTCGCGTCCGACTCGATGGCAGTCCGATCAGCCAATGGTGGCCAATTCGGGTTGTCGCTGCAACGATGGCTGAGCATAGGCGGGATGATGAAACCGGTTGCCCGGGTCTCCCGCACTCTGGTGTCAGCGGTCCCAGGCGGGCCGCACCGGCGATAGCGAGGAGTGAGTCATGACGGTAGAGACCCCCGCACCAGGCCCTGCAACCCCCTCACCCATTGACCGCGGATCGAGCAGGCATCAGGTCGTGATCATCGGTTCCGGCTTCGGCGGGCTTTGGGCTACCGAAGCTCTCTCCAAAGCGCCTGTGGACGTCGTCATGATCAGTGGAACCTCTCACCACCTGTTTCAGCCGCTGCTCTACCAGGTGGCGACCGGTGTGCTGTCTGAGGGCGAGGTCGCTCCAGCCACTCGTGAAGTGCTGAAGGGGCAGAAGAATGCGACGGTGCTGCTCGGCCGGGTCACCGAGATCGATATCGACGCCAAGACCGTGACCTCGGTCAGTCCGCTCGGCACCACAGTCATCCCGTACGACACCTTGATCGTCGCGGCGGGCGCTGGTCAGTCGTATTTCGGCAATGATCAATTCTCCGAATTCGCCCCGGGGATGAAGAGCATCGATGATGCGTTGGAGCTGCGCGGTCGGATCTTCGGCTCGTTCGAGCTTGCTGAGCTCTGCGACGACCCCGAAGAGCGGGAGGAGTGGCTGACCTTCGTTGTGGTCGGTGCCGGTCCGACCGGGGTCGAGATGGCGGGCCAGATCAGCGAGCTGGCACACCGCACGCTGCGCCGGGACTTCCGCCGCATCGATACCACGAAAGCGAAGGTCATTCTTCTCGACGCAGCACCCGCCGTGCTGGGTGCTTTTGGCGACAAGCTCTCCACTGCCGCCAGGAAACAGCTCGAGAACATGGGCGTGGACGTCGAACTCAACGCCAAGGTCGTCGGCGTCGACAACACAGGCGTCGACATCATCGACAGTGACGGCAAGGAGCGGCGGATCCGCTCGCGGTGCAAGGTGTGGGCAGCCGGGGTGAGTGCATCACCGCTTGGCAGGCAGCTTGCCGAGCAGAGCGGTGGCGAAGTGGATCGGGCCGGTCGCGTCAAGGTGAACGAGGATCTCACCCTGCCCGGACACCCTGAGATCTTCGTCGTGGGCGACATGATGGCCCTGAACAACCTGCCCGGGGTTGCCCAGGTGGCCATGCAGGGCGGCAAATACGCGGCAGGCCAGATCGTCCGCCGACTTCGGGGGGAGCCGCCGGCAGAACCCTTCAAGTATTTCGACAAGGGCAGCATGGCCACGATCTCCCGGTTCCACGCGGTCTGCAGCATCGGCGAGCGAGTCCATTTCTCCGGCTTCTTCGCGTGGCTCATGTGGCTCGGTGTCCACGTCATGTACCTCGTCGGCTTCAAGAACCGCTTCACGACGGTGATCCAATTGGGCGGTCAGCTTCATCTTCCGTGGCCGCTCGCAGCGGACGACGACCAGGCAGCAGATCGTCGCCCGTACGCTGATGGCTCGGCTGAGCGCCACGGAGGAGGCGCTGAAGGAGGTCCAGGAGCAGGAAGCTCCGGCAACTGAGCCGGCAGTTGAAACGTCTGGCACGGCATCCCCGCCTGCCGGCAGCGGCAGCGGAGGCAACAGTCACCCGGAAAGTGCCGGAACTGACAGCGTCGACGAGCTCACCGCGGCGTACGGAGAAAAAGGCGCCGAGGCCGGCCAGGCGACCCCCGCGAAGCCGACGCCAGAGAGCTGAAGGGCAGACGTGACTGTTCCCGATCTTGCTCTCAACAGCGGCCAGACGATTCCCCAACTCGGCTTCGGAGTTTTCAAGATCGATCCCGCTGAGACTGCCGAGGCGGTCAGCGAGGCCCTGAACGTCGGCTATCGGCACATCGACACCGCCGAGATGTACCGCAACGAAAAAGGCGTCGGAGAGGCGGTCCGGGCTTCGGGGCTGGATCGCAGCGAGATTTACATCACGAGCAAGCTCAACAACGGATTTCATCGGCCCGATGATGCGCGCCGAGCTTTCGACGGCACTCTGGAGGCGCTCGGCTCGGACTATGTCGATTTGTTCTTGATCCACTGGCCCTTGCCGACGCTGTACGAGGGCGACTTCGTGTCGACCTGGCGCACGCTCGAGGAGTTCTCTCACGACGGTCGAGCCCGTTCAATCGGCGTTTCCAACTTTCAGGTCGCGCACCTGCAGCGTCTCGTGCAGGAATGCGACGTCGTGCCTGCCGTCAACCAGATCGAGGTGCATCCGTACTTGTGCAATGAGGAGGTCCGGGCTGTGGACGCCGAGCATGGAATCCTCACCGAGGCATGGTCGCCGCTGGCAAAGGGAAGCGTGCTCAACGATCCCATCGTTGGTGCGATTGCCGGTCGGACTGGCCGAACCCCTGCGCAGGTCGTGCTTCGCTGGCACGTTCAGCGCGGCGACATCGTCTTTCCCAAGTCAACGACGCCGGCCCGGATCGAGGAAAACTTCCAGATCTTCGACTTCGAACTGGAGCCTGAGGACATCGCCGCGATCAGTGCGCTTGACAGAGGCGAGGAGGGGCGAACCGGACCGAACCCGGACGTGTTCGCCTATGTGCCGCGCTAGCCAGGGGCAGCTTTCGAGGTGAGTCTGCAAACTCCGCATTTGGTCGGATCTTCGACCTGAGACGGAACGAGCCAGCAGTCATGATCATGTTGTAACGGGGTGGTCCTCCGCCAGCTCGCCCATCGCACGCTCGAACGCGAGAACTCCCTGTACGAGCGCGCGCAGGTCTTCAATGGGGAGTCTTTGCAAGACCGGTGTCGGCATGGTGCCTGCCGAGCTCAGCAGACTCCGGATCGTCGCGCTGCCCTCGGGGGTCACGCTGAGCCGGCGTACGCGGCGGTCAGTTGGGTCTTCACCACGAGTCACCATTCCGTGCTCCACGAGTCGATCGACGAGGCCCGACATGGTCGCTACCGACACCTTCAGCTGAGCGGCCAGCTCATGACCGGTTGCCTTGTCCGGATCGATCGCGATCATGGTCAGGACCTTGAGCTGCTGCATTGTGACCGGAGTCGAGATCAGGGGCTCCGCCATCGAGGACAGCGCACGGCGTTCAAAACTCTCCTGCACGCGCTCGAGACACCTGATTAACTCTTCCTGTTCGCTGGTAGCAGTCGCGTCATCGCGAGCGGTCCCGGTCATTGGTCGGCCTGTCGTTAGTCATCGACGTCCTTGTTGAGAAGGATCGTAACGGTTTGATTATCGAGGTCGCGCTAACTGTAAGCTCAACGCGAAGGATCGTGTCGGATATCCCCGTTTGGGGGCGTATGGCGTTCGCGTTGGATGGCATCAGGAGGGGAGCCTGTTCATGACCTCCCTGACGCGGCTGAGCTTGGCCAACCGCATGATCGTCGGCCTCGCGACACTGGCGATCATCGTTTTCGGGGTACTGGCGACTCTCAACCTCAAACAGGAACTGCTTCCGTCGATCCAGGTGCCGACCGCGATCGTCACGGCGAACTATCCAGGCGTGTCACCGCAGATCATCGCTGACGACGTGTCGAAGCCGCTGGAGCGCGCGCTCACCGGAGTATCGGGGGTCACGAAGGTCCAATCGACCTCTTCCAACGGGATCGCCACGATCACTGTGGAATGGGAGTACGGCCTCGACCCCGACAAGGTCGTGGCCGACATCCGGAACGCTGTCGACGGCATCAAACCGACACTGCCGGATCAGGTCGAGACAGACGTGATTACCGGCAGAACCGATGACATTCCGGTGCTGCTGCTCGCCGTTGCTTCTGATGCTCCTCTGGACCAAGCTGGCCGACGGGTCGAGAACATTGCGGTACCGGAGCTGTCAGGCATCGACGGCGTGCGCAGTGTCACTGTGACCGGAGAAAACACCACCCAGCTTTTGGTGACCCTGCGGCCACCCGACCTTCGAAAGCACGACGTCACAGCGCAAGCGGTCACTCAGGTTGTGCAAGGACAGGCGACCGTCACCCCCGCCGGCAGCAGCTTCGACAAGAACCTCGAGCTCGCCGTCGAGGTCGGAACCTCCGCCAACACCGTGAAGCAGTTTCAAGCGATGCAGGTGCCAACTCCGGACGGTCCGGTCCCGCTATCCGCGGTCGCCGACGTCAAAGTGGACTCGATCGAGTCGACGTCGATCGCTCGGGCCGACGGCCGACCTGCCCTCAGCGTTGCCGTTCTGAAAGACACCGACGCCGACGCAGTGAAGATTTCGCACGCCGTTGCCGCCACGATCCCCAGCCTCGAACAGAAACTTGGCAACAACACCACGATCACCACAATCTTCGATCAAGCGCCACTGATCGAGCAGTCGATCCATGACCTGGCAGTAGAGGGCCTGCTCGGCTTGGCCTTCGCCGTACTCGTGATCTTGGTCTTCTTGTTCTCGATTCGCGCGACCTTGATCACGGCGATCTCGATTCCGCTCTCGTTGCTGATCGCCATGATCGGTCTCCAACTTGGCGAGTACTCGCTCAACATCTTCAGTTTGGCTGCGCTCACGGTGGCGGTAGGCCGAGTGGTTGACGATTCAATCGTCGTGGTCGAGAACATCAAGCGCCGCGCCACCGGGCACCGGACTCTCATGACCGGCGACGTCCTTGCGTCGGTCAAGGAGGTCGCTCGCGCTGTCACTGCTTCGACCCTGACCACCGTCACGGTGTTTGCGCCAGTCGCCATTGTCTCCGGAGTGGTTGGTGAGCTCTTCCGGCCGTTTGCGATCACAGTCGCGGTGGCGCTGGGCGCCTCGCTGCTGGTTTCGATGACCATCGTGCCCGTGCTGGCCTACTGGTTCCTGAGAGGCGGAAGGCCCGG
>CAVQIU010000026.1:0-48037 GCA_963712625.1 uncultured Actinomycetota bacterium | reverse complement strand
CATGGTTGCCTCCGATCCACAGATTGTGGTAGTCTGTCGGCATGGACGACAAAAAGAAAGCCCGAGGCGAGCGCGAGTGGGCACGACGGCAGAAAGAGGCCGAATTCTATCGCCGCTTTGGCGATGGCCCGGTTGCCTTCACTCGTCCTGGCGAGCGTCCCGCAATGCCGCCACCACCGGAGCAAACGCCGCCAGCGCCGGCAGCGACACACCGGCCGCCCGCGCCGCGAACAGACCGGAAAATCCCTCCCGGGAAATGATCGCGCGCGCGCGCTGAATGTCCTCGCGCACCGGCTGGCCGGTCTTGGCGGCATAAGCCGCGTCGCGGTCGAGGCGGTCGAGCACCTTACCGCGCAAGGTGACGTCCTTGTCCAGCTTGGCCAGCATGGCCGGCGCCTCGGGCGAGGTCAGGGCCTGCTCTAGGATCTTGGTGGCTTCGCCGCTACCTGGCTTTTTCAGCGCCTCCTCGTAACCAATATAGCCGGCATCAACGGTCGCCCGTTCCGGCTTGGTGCCAGTAATGCGTTGGATATCACTCTCCAGCCCGCCCTTGAGGCTCTTGGATAGTTCCTTCGGTGCCGGCCCCCCGGCAAAATTCGTCAGCATCGAGCCGCCGCCATAGTCCACCACATCGCCAAGACCGGCGCGGGCGCCTACGTCGCGCAATTGGCCGATCTCTAGCAGCGACAGCGGACGATCGGTCGGTATCGCCAGCGAAGTCATGCCCCTCTGGTTAAGGATTGGCATCGACCATGCGCCGGCGTTCTGCGCGTCGATATAGGCGCGCGCTGCCTCGGCGCCGGTCATCATGGCGCGCGAGGCCGGATCGACCGAACGAGCGCCGGTTTCGCCGGTAAAGCCCACCATTGGCCGCGCCACATTGGCCGGATTGATTTCCAACGGCCCGCCCGGCGATTGGTAGATGCCGGTCGCCGGCTGGGTTTCACGCTGATACATGCCCAGTGCATCATAGATCGCGTCGCGCTGTTCGTAGCCGGGCCGGGTGCCCGTCCATGACGAGCGCGGGTCGGCGGCAAAGGCTGCGCGCTCGGCATAGGGCGCTGCTGGCAGATTGGGCAAATGCCCTGTACCCATGCCAGGCGTGGCCTCATAGGTGCCGTGTGCGGTGTATTTCGGGAAGTAATCGTTGTAGGTTTTGGTCGCCTCTTCCATCGCCTTTTGCTCGGACCAGCCAAACTTTTCCATCAAGCCCTTGGCCTTGCCCGTGATCCATGGCGCCGCCTGGATCTCGCCCGGCGTCCAATCAGTGCGCCCGCCCAGCTTGGCCTTGTTGGCGCGATCGACCGCCAGCACGGTTTCAGCATCCATGAAGGCATGCTGTTGCGGCGTCAGCGCCCGGTCCCAAGGATCACCTTCCGGCGTGCGGTAGTTGAAGGCGCGCGCGTGCCAGATGTCATTGGTGCCGGTGGTGGGGCTGGATCGCGTCGGGTCGAGGTGCTGTCCATAGATGCCGGTCTTGGCGCCGAGCGGGATCGAGGTATCAGTATCGCGCGCCCTTTGATATGTCCTGGCTTGCTGTCCGGTGCGAGCGATCTCCAACGGCTTGCCGGCTTCATAGGCATTATGCCCAGACAGCAGGGCGCCCAGATTGGTGTCGGGCGTGGATTGCGCCGACCATAATGCCTGCTCGCCAGCTAGCAGATGCTGCCGCGCTGGGTCCGGGCCGGCCATGATGCGATTGCCCTCCTGCGCCCGCCCATACCAGTTGGCACCCGGCACGCCACCCACGGCCTGGGCGTCAAAATCAGCACGCATCCTGGCAAGATCCTGCGCGTCCTTCACCCAGTAGGGCGCACCCACGAAGCCGCCCCCCTTCTTGGGAATAAGGTGCTGCTCGCTTTGAGCAATCGCAATCGCCTCGTCCATCGGCATCTGGCGCAGGCTGGTGGCGGTGATGGCCTGCCGCTTGCCGCTCGGCGCCTCGGGCGTCGGCGCGGCCTCTGCTGCCTTTAGTTCCTGCTTGGCCACCTGGGGAATGGCCGCCCGCCTGATTGGCCCAGCGCCCAGTACCGCCCCCTCCATCGCCGGCGCCACCAGCGGCGCACCCGCGGCGCCCAGTGTCTGATGCAGCACCGTGCCGGCGGCTCGCTCGGCCGCCTGCGGATCGGCGCCCCAGGTCAATTCATTGCCGGCCTCGAACGTCTTGCGGGCTCCCTCGTTGAGCGAACGGTAGGCGGCGGGGATACCGTAGCCTCCCTCCACGAAACGGGTACCAGCGCCCTCCTGGCGGCCCCTGCGGCCCGTCCTGGCGGCCGCCGCCTCGCGCGCCGCTTGGGCCTCGGCCGCGGCGCGCTCGGGGCGCCGGTCCTCGACGTTGCTGCTCTCGGGCCAGCCACCGACCGCCGCGTTAAATGCCTCCGCATTGACCGGAATGCCGCCGGGGCCAAACTTGGGGTAATCTTGCGTGGTCGCGCGCAGATAACGCTGGACCTCCTGCGGCACGACGGTGCCAGGCCGATCGGGCACGATCACCTCGGGGCCGTTCTCGCCCACCAGGTAGGGTTGCCCCTCCTCCACCGGGCCGCCGGCCTGGCGGCCGGGAATGCGCTCGCCGGCCTGCTCGCCGGTCACCCGCGCCAGCGCATTGCTCAGTGACTGCAGCCGCTCCAGATTGCGGCCGTTGCGGGCAAGCTGCCGGATGCCGGCCTGCAGCACCGCCGGGTCTTGCGACATCATCAGCCGGGTGATGTGCCGCGCCATGTTGGCGTCGGCGCCCTTCTTGAGCCCGCCGGCGAGCGCGCCGGTGATGCCCGAGGCGGTCGGGTCAAAGCCGAGATAGCCGCCGCCAGCGGCGCCCGCAGCCCCGGCGCCAAACAGTTGCATCACGGTCGAGGAATTGCCCTGCACCGCCTCCTTGAGCTTCTGCATGATGCTCTCGGCGTGCAGCAGGGCCTGGAATTCGCGCGCCCGCTGCGGGCCGAGCGCGATTGCCAGCTTGTTCCGGCTCTCCTGCGAGGCGCCAAGGATCTTGGTGATGTCGCGGGCATCCCGGGTGGCCCCCAGGACATCCTTTGTTCTGGAAATGAAACCATCGCGGAACAGTGCCCGCTCGGTCGCGTTCATGCCGGCTAGGGCCGCCCGCGCCTCCTCATTGGCGAACTTCTGGGTGGCAAAATTCTGCCCGGCCTCTAGCGCATCGCGGGCATCGAAGAAGCCGGCCGCCGTGCGCCGCGCTGTCCGGTAGGCCGGCACCAGATTGTCCAACTCGTCGTTGAGTGCCTTGGCCAGGCCGCCCAGGCGCATGTTCTCCTCGGTGCCGCGGCCGGCTTTCATCGCCGCGTCGCTCAGTTCGCGGCGCACCTGATCCCAGTAGCGCAAGTCGGGATAGGTCGGCACCCCGGTCGGCCCGCGGTTGAACTGGATGCGGTTGTCCGGGGTGAAACTGATCTTCGGATTGAAGCCCCCCATGCCGCGGCGCACCGCCTCGTCCTGCGAGGTCTTCACCGCCGTGCGCATGGCACCGCTGACCGCCTCGCTGCTGGCCAGCCGTTCGAGCTCGGGCGACCACAGCCCGCCGGCGCCCTGCCGCTCGGCCGCCTGGTAGGCTTGGTTGGTGGCACTCCTGCGGGTGGCGTCGAGCGCCTCCTGCTGCGTCCGCGCATTGGGAAAACTGAACTGATTGTCCAGCCAGGAAATCGCCCGCTGGCCCTGCGCCTCGCCGCGGGCGTTGAGCGCCTGGTTCATGGTTTCGCGGGCTTCCGGCGAGATATTGGCCGCCGATCGCGCCAGCTTGCGCCCGGGCTCGCCCAGCACGTCGCCCACCACCGCATCGCCCGGGCCGGCCTGGAATTGGCCCTGCGTGATCCGGTTGATGCCGGTCGGATCCGACCGCTCGGCCTCGGTCAGCGCCCGCCCCACTGCGCGCTCGGATGCTGCGCCCGGGGTGAGCAGTCCGCGCGCCACGCTCACCGGGTAGGACGCCAGTGCGCCGGCGCCGCGCGCCAGGCCCTCGACCACCGGCACCGAGGCGCCACCGACCAGGCCGCCCACCGGAGCGCCGATCACCGCGCCCTTGAGGCTACCCTCCAATCCCTCGCCCTCGCCAAAGCCGGTTAGAGCTCCAGCAGCCGCGCCGGTCTTGGCGCCGGCCGCAATTCGCGAGGCAAACGTCGGCGCCCGCGCCGCAAAGCCCACCGGCATGGTCACCGCGCCCAGCACGTTGCCGCCGAGATAGGCGCCGGGCCGCTCCTGCTCGATCTGCTTGGTGGAGGCACGCTCGCGCTCGACCGCCGCCTTGTAGCGCCGCTCGGCCTCGGGATCGCCGGTGAGCTTGCGGTAAGCGCCGCGCGCCAGGTAGCCAAGGTTGGTCAGCGGATCGCCGGCATTGGGATCACTGCTGCCGCCGCCGGCCTCGATCAGCCCCTGGCCCTCGTCGCGGAAGCCGAACGAGGCGCCCTGCATGATGCCGCGGCCGAGCGCCTCGCCGGTGGTGGTCCTGGGCGGCAGCGGCGTCCATGTCGAGCCGTCGAACGCCGGCCGCTGCTTGGTTTCGGGGTGCTCGGCAAGGGTTGCCGGTTTCCATGCGCCATCGCTGTCAAGGAAGACGGTGTCCCCCTTGTCGTTGGTTGCGATCGGCATGGGCTATCTCACTGGACGATATTGAAGCCTTCGGGTAGCGGCGGAGTCCACCAGTGTCGGCCGGTGCGACAACCTTCTTGGACGGCGGCGTCGGCGGCGCCCGATAGCCGGGACCAACCTGTTGCTTCATCCGCATAATGGCGTCATCGCGCAGTTGCCGCTTGTATTCGATCCGCTTGGCATCATCGCCAGGTTGCGGGAAGTACACCTTTTCCTCACGATAGTATTCAGCGTCATGGACGGTCGCACCCGACACCCGCCGCAGGAAGGCGTTGAGGAAGGCATCCTTGGCGGTCTGATATTGCTTGTAGTCGTTAGGCAGCGCGAGTCGTGTTGCCGACCCAGCCGCCGTAGGTTCAACCCGGTTCCACACCGGGTCCAGCCCCTTCTTTTCCATAGTGGCGCAGTGGGCGAAGGCGGTGAACTTGTGCGGCATGGTGACGAGGATCCCGTCGACGTTCCGCGAGGCCGTGAGACCCGCCATGACCGCGTCGATGTCATCGGCCGCCACCTGCATCGGGACGCATATGCCGTTGTAGTTGCGCTCTTCGAAGGTGCGGGTGAGACGCATTGGCGACTCGACGTACTTGATGGGGTCGCCGATGATCGGGAACAGCCGCGTGGCGCCGCTGAGGTTACCGAGCATGCCATTTCTCCCTTCCCTGTCGCTGCTTCGAGCCTCGGTCAAGATTCCGGGCTGGGATCTCCGCTCAGACCCTGGGGACGATCTCGACCCTAGCCTCGTGGGACCCTTCATCGCGGTCCGTGAAGTACGCGGCCGGAAATATGCAATCGCTTCGCGATGAGCTCGCGCCTACCATGGCCGACCATGGGACACGTCGATCTTGCCGGAGTCGGCTATGACCTGCCTGATGGCCGCGTGCTGCTCGACGACGTGTCTTTTCGGGTCGGTGAAGGTTCCGTAGTTGCACTGGTGGGCCCGAACGGCGCGGGCAAAACCACCCTGTTGAAGATCATTGCCGGCGATCTGACGCCAACGACTGGGTCGGTCTCCCGGAGTGGCGGCCTGGGTGTGATGCGTCAGTTCATCGGCGTCGTCCGCGATCCGCAGCATCCTGAGCGATCCTTCGGATCGACGACGGTACGCGATCTGCTCTTCTCGCTCTCGCCGCCTGCATTGCGCCGCGCGGCCGCCGAGCTGGACCGGCTGGAGCTGCAGTTGATGGAGGACGACCGCGAACAGACCCAGCTGCGCTACGCCCAAGCGCTGGCCGACTACGCCGACGCGGGCGGGTATGCCGCCGAGGTGATCTTTGATGCCTGCTGCACGGAAGCACTCGGTGTCTCCTACGACCGTGCCAAGTGGCGCGAGATCAGCACGTTGTCTGGAGGCGAGCAAAAGCGGCTTGCCCTCGAGGTCCTGCTTCGTGGTCCCGATGACGTGCTGCTCCTCGACGAGCCAGACAACTTCTTGGACGTGCCGGCCAAGCGCTGGCTGGAAAATCAGCTGCAGACCACGCAGAAGTCGGTACTGCTGGTGAGCCACGACCGCGAGCTGCTGGCTCAGACCGCCAAGACGATCGCTGTGCTGGAGCTGGGTGCTGCGGGTAACTCAGTCTGGATCCACGGTTCTGGCTTTGCAACGCTCGCGGCTGCGCGCAAGGAGCGGTTCGCCCGTCTCGAGGAGCTGCGGCGGCGTTGGGATGAGCAGCACCGCAAGCTGCGTGAGCTGATGCTCATGTACAAGAACAAGGCGGCATACAACTCGGATATGGCCTCGCGTTATCAGGCGGCGCAAACCCGGCTGGCCAGGTTCGAGGAAGCTGGGCCGCCTCAGGCGGTGCCGTTGGAGCAGCGAGTATCCATGCGGCTGAGCGGCGGGCGTACCGGCAAGCGCGCGGTCATGATCGAAAATCTCGAGCTGACCGGGCTCATGAAGCCGTTCGACAGCGAGATCTGGTTCGGCGATCGGGTCGCGGTGCTGGGATCGAACGGCTCTGGCAAGTCGTATTTCCTCCGCCTGCTGGCCCGTGGCGGCTCCGATCCTGATCGCGAACACCAGCCCGTCAGCGATCTTGACATCGTCCCGGTGCCCCATACGGGGAAGGCCAAACTCGGTGCCCGAGTACGACCAGGCTGGTTCGCTCAGACCCATCATCATCCCGAGCTGCTCGGTCGCACCTTGCTGGAGATCTTGCATCGCGGTGATGATCACCGAGCCGGCATGGGCCGCGAGGAGGCGTCTCGCAAGCTTGATCGTTACGAGCTCGCCAAGGCCGCCGAACAGCGGTTCGAGTCGTTGTCGGGAGGACAGCAGGCACGTCTGCAGATCCTGCTGCTCGAGCTCAGCGGTGCAACGCTGCTGCTGCTGGACGAGCCAACGGACAACCTCGACCTGGAGTCTGCCGAAGCCCTGGAGCAAGGACTCGATTCCTTTGAGGGAACGGTGATCGCGGTCACCCACGACCGGTGGTTCGCGCGCGGCTTCGACAGATTTTTGATCTTCGGCGCAGACGGCAGCGTCTACGAGTCAGCCGAGCCGATCTGGGATGAGGCGCGGGTCGAGCGATCGCGGTGACCAGCACCGACCCGCGCACCGACCCGCTGCTGGAGTTATCCTCGAAACGCAGATCTGCAGCAGGCATCAGTGCACCGCGCCTGATGTGATCACCATGCTAGGAGGCATGTCGACCGACGAGCTCAGCCATACCGTCTCGCAGACAGATGATCATTCGGGACCCGGGGGCACCGCTGCTGCGTCGGGCCGTGGGTCGTGCCATTGGCGCTAGTGACCGTGATCTTCGTTGGGCACGCGGTGCCGCCCTACCTCGTTCGTCGAGGGTGGTTGCATCGCCATCCAGCAGTGATGCCGCAACGGAACCATCCGATGTCGTGACGGGATGCCGCGCCGAAGTCAGCGCAGCTCCAACCGCATCAGCACACGGGGAAACCCGCCGGAGACCGCGCTGGTGTCGGCAGCCTTGGTGAAGCCTGCGTCCTCGAACAGCTTGCGGGTCCCCACGTAGGCCATGGTGAGATCCACGTTCTTGCCTGCATTGTCGACGGGGTAGCCCTCTACCGCCGGCGCACCCTTTGATCGCGCATATGCCACAGCGCCGTCAAGCAGTGCGTGCGAGATCCCTCTGCCGCGATAGCCCGGGCGCACCCGGATACACCACACCGACCAGACCGCCAGATGATCAATGTGCGGGATCTTGGTCGACCGAGCGAAGGGCAGTTCTGATCGCGGTGCGACAGCGGCCCAGCCAACCACCTCTACGCCCTGGTAGGCAAGGACACCCGGCGCGACCGGGCGGCGGCAGAGCTTTTTCACGTATTCACCACGAGCCGGACCGACCAGCTCGCGGTTGGTCTTCGAGTCGAGCCGGTGGCTCAGGCACCAGCAGACCGAGGAATCAGGGTTCTTTGGTCCGAGCATTGTCGCCACCTCGTTGAACCGCGCGAACGTGGCCGGCCGGACCTCGAAACCCGTGTGGGGCGACGGCACGTGTCCTCAGGCGCCGAACCGGCTGCGCCATTCGACCGGGATCAGCGGCTTCTCCGCTCGGACCTTGAGTTGCTGCACCGCCCAGGTATTGCCGTCGGGATCAGCGAAGCCGAAGAAGGTGCCGCCATCCTGCTCGCTGAAGGTGGTGATCTCACTCGCCTCGACGCCGCGGCTGATCAACTCCTCACGTGCCGCATACGCGTCGGCAACGACCAGCTGCAGACCCTTCATCGAGCCAGGTTCCATGGCATCCATCCCCGGCCCGTCGCCGAAGACGATCGAGCAACCGGATCCCGGCGGCGTCAACTGCGTGACGTGCATCTGTGGCGTGACTGTGTCATGGTCGAGCGCAAATCCGACCTTGTCGCGATAGAAGGCGATCGAGCGCTTGATGTCACTTACCGGGAGTACCACGACCTCCAACGTCCAATCCATGATCACTTCCTTGCTGCTTGTGTGCCGATCAGTCAAGAACAGACACCTCCCTATCACGCGAATGGCCTTCCGCTATCAGCCACCCTGAAAGCACCGGCGGGTTTCGTTGCTGCGCTGTGTCGGCTTGGTTACGGTGGGCAGAGATGCGGAGCTTTGCTGGCCGACCGCGTCGTGCGGAATAAGAGAGGACGAACACTGGTGGAGAACCAGTGTTCAAGCCTCCGGAAAAGTGCTTTTGACTAGCCCAAACGCAGTCGGGAGCATTTTTCGATTGCGCGGCGTGCGATATACGTGCGATTCGGGGGGGGGCGCTCAGGGGGCAGTTCGTTACCTGGTGGATCGTCTGCTCGTGAGAAGGGAGCGATATGACTCAGTCCAGTCAGAGTGTCCTGATCAACGGGTTTGGGGTGCTCTTCGTGATATTGAACTCGTTCGGGTTGGGCCTCAGGCTTCCGGTCGGCAAGCTGCTGGCAGAGGCCGTTTGCCCATTGGAAGATTGCCGTGTGGGCGTTGGTGATCAATTTCGTCATCATCCCGCTCCTGTTCATCGGCTATTTGCTGACGATAGCCTCGTCCATTCCTGGAGAGATCAAGGTCGGGTTCTGTGTCGCAGCCCTGTCTGCAGGTATGCCTTTCGCTCCCATCCTTGCCCGGCTAGCCAAGGCGGATGTCAGCATAGCCACCACGCTGCTAGTGGTCTTGACCGTCGCGACCATTATCGCCCTCCCGCTAGGGTTGCCCCTCGCCATCGATGCGGTTGACGCGCAACTCAAGACCTCTGTCTGGGATGTTGCTTGGCCGCTGCTGCTCTTCTTGCTCCTGCCGCTGGTTCTCGGGTGCGGCTTCAGGGTCTGGTGGCCCGACCTGACGCCGCCATTGGCACGGTGGGTTGTCCGAGTTGCAATTCTGTGTCTGCTCTTTAATCTCAACTTCACGCTGGTTGCGTATTGGAATCTGTTCGTGCAGACCTGGGGCACCGAGAGCTACATCGCGGCCCTTGCCGGTCCATTCATCGGCCTCGGGTGTGGCTATCTTCTCGTTTCCATTCTTCGAGTCAAAGACGTGGGAATCAGGCATGCGACCGAGATCACCACGGCGATACGCAACATCGCTCCGATGCTCCTGATGATGATTTTTCCCTTTGCAGCCGACCCGCTGGTCACGGTGTCGATCACGATCCTCAACACCATCGGCATCGTGATCGTTCTACTATTCGTCCTGATGTGGAGGCGCGCTGCTTCACCATCGGACACCCACGCAACAAGCAACCAGCCAGCAAGCGAAGGCCTGCCCCCGCCAACTTCGACGTGACGAGTGATCCACCCGTCGTCGCCGACCTCCCCGACGAAGGTGTTTCCGCGGTCCGCCAGACGCACCCGCCACGGTGATCATCACCTGGCCCAAGAAGAGACTGTCGATCAGCTCACGTCGCTTCCCCCAAGCTGGCGGCCTCGCTCACTCGCCTCTTCGCCGCCGCATCCATGGAGCTGGCCCGGATGAAGGCCGGTGATCGGCAGTGAGCAGGCACCAGGTGCGGGCCCACCGTACCCCTCTGACGATCTCGGCACCGGAGAGGCGCCTAAGGAGAGTCGCCCTCGCTTCAATCGAGAAGAACATAGTCGGCGGCGTGCGGATCCTGGCTCATCCGCGCGGCCAAGTTCGTGGCTGACACGCCCAGTCGGCTGGCGATCCACAAGCGAAAGATCAGTAGGTTCTCTCGATAGGTGTTGGCCAGCACGAGGGAGTCCGGCATGGGCCGGTCCGCGTGTTTGACTCCCATGTAGCAGTCGCTGGACCTTGTCTTCCAATCTTCCGGATCGTTCAGCGGGTTGTATTTGAGTTCGTCGAGAACCAAGCCGAGGGCATCCATGTAGCTCAACTGCCCCAGGAGTTCAGAGCATTGCCGCCTGCATCGATGGCGAGTTGGTATCCGAGGGCTTCGAGTGCGATCCCGCTCTGCACCATACGGGTTCTCCAGAATGCGTTCTCCTGGTCAGCGATGCCAATGAACGGTTGGATTGCGCGCTCGTACTGGGAGCGCATCTTCCGCCACCGGTGCACTCCGACCGTACCGATGTCGTGGAAAGTGAACATGAAGTGAGGATTGTGGATCCGGTCCACGGGCTTGTGCAGTCGATGCGTGATCATCTCGGCCCACCGAGCGTCGATCGGGTCACCAGTCAGGACGGTCTCGGGGTCGTCGTCGCGGTTCACCAAGAGTCGCGAAAAGCCGAAGCGTTTCCAGGCCGAGACCACGAGAAGCTCACGAACCGCGACATGTTGCTCGAAATGGTTTTCCAAGGATGCCGGATGTCTCACAGTTGTCTGGAGTTGAACCACATCGTGCACAGCAAACGTGCCCATATCGTCGGGACGAGACGTGCTCCACGTCGGGCGCAGCGTCAGATTCATAGACCGGATCAACCTAAGTGCCGAAGGAGACTCGGCTTGCACATCAAGACGCTGGAGCCGTCCGTCGTCGTCGGTCGTCGACGCGTACTCAACACTTGTCAGGCCAGCCCATTGGGCCAACCCAGGGATCTCCGACCGGAGGCCATTCACCGATTCGTACCGCGGGTTGCGCCCACCCAAGACCGCAAAGTTAGGGACGATGCGTCCATTACCCACGCCCGCGACGAGGTTCGATGACATTCCGGCCGCTCTGCAGCCGACGAGTACGACCGACCCGTGGTTGTCCTCAAACGTCAGAACGCGAGGAGGTCGATACGAGAATTTGGTTCGATCTGGATCGTCTCCGAGGTGGGCGCCGTGTCTGAACCACCGCGTGTACGGGTCTGCCGTCCCGGTGCCATCCAAAATCGCCGGGACGGCAATCACATTTCTAGCCACCTTCGTGATCACCACCCGGTGCGAGTAGCAGCACGGCAAGGCGGGACCGCTGCTCAGCGCTCAGCAGCGGATCGCATTCGGCCTCACGCTTGATCGCCTCCAACATCTCGGCCTGCAGCGCCGCTTCCCGAGCCACGTTGCCCACGACGTTGAAGATCGGCGCCTCCGAGGCGATAGCGGCAGCTTCGGCCGCTGCCGCTGATCACGATCGAGATACTCGGTCGTCTCGATGCGCTGCAGTTGGTCGAGCCACTCGGCGCCGTTGCGCTCGTGCTGGCTCATGCGTATGTGGACGTTGTCGGCCATGCCTACGTACGGCAGACGATCATCCTCGCTGTAAGCACGGTAGACGTAGGTCACGAGGCCGCACGCCCTTTGGTGGTCGTGGTCGGCCGGAACAGGGCTTCCAACTCGGCAAGATCGACTCGGAGCACCTGGTGCCCGAGCTTGTAGCCCGTCAGATGACCCTTGGCGATGTACCACCTGATCGTGTCGGGATGGATGCGCTAGCGAGCGCCAGCCTCGCGAATCGAGACCAGCTCAGCGTGAACGGTAGCGGGGGGCGCTCAGATTGGGACTTTCGAGCCATGACGGGGGACCTTCTACTAGATCGACTACGGACATGCAGCGTCGACGATCGGTCCCCCGGTCGATCAAAACTCTATACGGCTGTGTCGGTCTGAGTGCGCAGTGGCGTAACCTCGGCCATCCGCGACAACGCCTCAGCGATCACCCGGTCACGATCAGCCGCGGCGTGCTGGTAGAGCAGCGCAGCCCGTGGGGAGTTGTGCCCGAGCCGAGCCATCAGCTCAGCGAGCGTCGCCCCTGTCGCGGCCGCCAACGTGGCCCCGGTATGTCGCAAATCGTGCCATCTCAAGTCGGGACGGCCAGCAGCTAAACGGGCTCGGTAGAAGTGGCGGTAGGTCGTTGCCGGTGCCAGGTGTCGATCAGAGCCACGGGCGCCGGGGAATAGCAGAGCGCGAGCGCCAACGGCTACATGATCAGCCATGTGATCCACGATCTGCGGAATGAGGTGCGGCGGAATCGAGACGTCACGCACCCCGGCCGACGACTTCGGGGGACCGATGATCGGCTTCTGACCGGCTACTCGCGAGACCGCGCGCCGGACCCGGATCACCTGCTGGTCAAGATCGACGTCACCACGTCGCAGCTCGGCCAGCTCCCCGTACCGCAGCCCACACCAGGACGCGATCAGTACCGCCAAACGGAGCCGCTCAGGCATGTGCTCAGTGATGATCACCAGCTCCTCCAACGTCGCCGGGCGGCTTACGTGGACCGTCTTCGAGCTGGACGCCCCGCGGATCACGCACGGGTTGGAGGCGATCACCTGCTCACTCACTGCGCTGTTCATGATCGTCTTCAGCAGCGAGTAAGCGTGAGCCCGATACGTCGGCGTACCGGCGCCCAGCTCGGCATGCCAATTGTGGACCACGATCGGCGTGATGCCGTGCAGTCGATGCTCACCAAGATCAGGAAGGATCTGCTTTTTCAGCAGATTCTCATAGTGAGCGCGGGTCCGCGGCCGCAACGTACGCGAGTCGAGCCAGGTGGCCGAGTACTCCTCCAGCGTCGGAGGTTGGGCAGCGCGTGCCACGTCGGCGCGACGCTTCGGCGGTAGCCAGTGCTCGCTGTTGACCAGCTCCCGCTCATCGCGGAGCCACCCTTCGGCGTCCATCTTGGTCTCGAAGGTGTCCGGCGCGCTGTGGCGACCAAGATCAGGTCCGATGTAGCTCGCCTGATAGCGTCGGCTCGGAAGCTTGCGAATCCAGCCGAAGGACCGGCGAGTGGTGGCCATGTTGATCATGCTCCTTTGTGGCGGCGTGCTGTCTGCGTGCTGTAAGAGAGCGGCTTTCTGCATATCTGTGCACACTCTAGCAAACGAACACTGTTCCGCGTTTGCGCTAGTGAGAGCGCATTTCACCTGGTCACAACAGTTTCGCTTGGGGGCCTGAAATCAAATGGAGAACCAGTTTCGCTTTGGGGTGTTTCTGCGGCCCGATCCCAGGACGTGTGCGGCCGTAACGCAGATCACCGGCCAGCTTCGAGCGCAGTACGGAATGATCTCGGCTGGCGCGTTTCCCCCGCACGTCACGTTGGCAGGCAGCCTGCCGGTGGTCGTACCGCTGGCTGAGCTGATCCAGCTGATCGGGTTCGTGTTGCGGCGTAGGCGCACGTTTCCCGTGCAAAACCTGGGAATCCGGCGGCTTGCTGATTTTGCGATCGCCTACGACGTGTCGGCGCTCGACGGTGCACCCAACCGACCGCTCAATGATCTTGCCGGTGCGGTCGATTCGGTTGTTCGACCGCTGCTGGGCCCGAGCGGGACGCTGCCTCCTGATCTGTACGAGCCAGATCGCTGGTTGCCCCATATTTCGCTGGTCTCGCATGATCTGCGGGTGCGTGCCGACCTGCGAGAAGAGATCGAGGACTACGTCAATGGCCTGGGCGTTATCCCGCCATCCTCATTCACTGCCGACACGGTGATGCTCTATCGCTTCGCCCACAACACCTGGGCGGGCAGCTGGTGGCGCGACATGCGTTGGGAGCATGTCCGCAGCTGGCGCCTTGTGAGGTAACGCGCTCGGCGAGCGTCGGAGCGGCGCCCTCCATCCGCGCAGCAGAGCGCAAAACTCAGCGTTCGCTCATCGGGATGAAGTCCCGGGTCCGCATGCCGGTGTAGATCTGTTTCGGTCGCGCGATCTTCTGTTCCTTGTCTTGGACGAGCTCGGACCATTGCGCGAGCCAGCCCGGCGTACGGCCGATGGCAAACAAGACGGTGAACATCTCCGCGGGGAACTGCAGCGCCTCGTAGATCAGGCCGGAATAGAAGTCGACGTTGGGATACAGCTTGCGCTTGACGAAGTACTCGTCCTCCAACGCGATCTTCTCCAGTTCCTGGGCGATCTTGAGCAATGGGTTGACTCCGGTCACCTCGAATACCTCGTCACAGGCCTTCTTGATGATCTTGGCGCGCGGATCGTAGTTCTTGTACACCCGGTGCCCGAACCCCATCAACCGTTCCTTGCCTTCTTTCACTCCGGCAATGAAGTCAGGAATGTCGTCAGTCGTGCCAATCCGTTTCAGCATGGCGAGCACGGCCTCGTTCGCGCCACCGTGTAGCGGCCCGTAGAGCGCTGCCACACCAGCCGCCACCGCCGAATAGGGATCGACCTGCGACGACCCCACCGACCGGACGGCGTTGGTGGAGCAGTTCTGCTCATGATCGGCGTGCAGGATGAACAGCACCTCCAGCGCATGCACCAACCGCTCATCGGCGGCATAGATGGGCTCGCTCATCTTGAACAGCATGGCCAAGAAGTTGGCGGTGTAGGACAGCGAGTTGTCCGGGTAAACGTACGGCTTGCCTAGCTGATGTCGGTAAGCGAAGGCACCGAGTGTTGGCATCTTGGCGATCAGGCGGGTGATCTGCAGCATCCGGTTCTCGGGATTGCTGATCTTGCTCGCCTCCGGATAGAACGTGGAAAGCGCGCTGACGGTGGCCATCAGCATCCCCATGGGATGCGCGTTGTAGCGGAACCCTTCGATGAATTGCTTGAGGTTCTCGTGGATGAACGTGTGGTAGGTGATGCTGAGCACCCACTCATCGAGCTGAGCCTGGGTTGGTAGTTCGCCGTGCAGCAGGAGGTAGGCGACCTCAAGAAACGTGGAGTGCTCGGCCAGTTGCTCGATGGGATAGCCGCGGTATTCGAGGATGCCTTGATCGCCGTCGATGTAGGTGATGGCGCTACGGCAGGAGGCCGTATTGACAAAGCCTGGGTCGTAAGTGGCCAGCCCCGGTTGGCCCTCGACGGCGATCTGGTTCAGATCGTTGGCGCGGATCGCCCCCTCAGTGATCGCGATCTCGTACTCATGGCCCGTACGGTTGTCGCGAATACTCAGGGAATCCTTGGGGGAATCAACCGTGGGCGTATCGGTCATGCGCACAACCTACGCGGGAGCGCCAGGCCTGAATAGTCGGGGGCCATATGATTTGGACCACTGGCAGCGCCCGCCTGAAAGCAACTTCCCGGCACGCCACTAGGTTCGTTGGATGGATCCGAAGGACATCATCCATCGCTATCTGAAAACTCAACGTGATGCCCTGCTAGCGAAGCTCGATGGGGTCAGCGAGCGTGACGCGCGCTGGCCGATGACGGGAACAGGCACGAATCTGCTGGGGCTTGTGAAGCACGTGGCAAGCGTTGAATTGGGCTACTTCGGCGAGGTCTTCGACCGGCCGTCCACCGTTCCGCTGCCATGGTTTGACGATGGCGCTGAAATGAATGCTGACATGTGGGCGACCGCGGACGAGTCGCGCGAGGAGATCATCTCGCTGTACCAGCGGGCCGCAGCCCAGGCAGATGCCACCATTGATGCGCTCACTCTCGACTCGCCTGGCAGGGTTCCGTGGTGGCCTGCGGAACGGCAGGGCGTGACCCTTCACCAGATCATGGTGCACATGTGTGTCGAGATGGCTCGACATGCTGGGCACGCCGACATCATCCGGGAGCTCATCGACGGCGCGGCCGGCAACAATGACGGAAACCTCCCGGACCAGACGGCCGAGGAGTGGGCGACCTATCGGCGACGGCTGGAGGATGCGGCGCTCGAAGCGGAGCGGCGTGAAGAAGGTAAAGAAGCAGGTGCCGCTACCGACCGGACCGCAGCAGCGACAGACGAGCGTTAGTGCGACTGCATCGACACGAAATGGGGGTTGTACATCAGCCCGAGAATGTTGCCGAACGGATCGACGACGGAGGCGGTAATGAAGCCGGCCGTCCCTTGTGCTGTGACTGGTTGATACTCGATGGCCCCCAGCTCGATCAGTCGGGAAACGGCAGCCGCGACATCGTCGACCTGCCAGTAAATGATGGCGCCTCCCGGGTCCTGCGAGGCGCCGGGTGGGGCGTATCGGCGGTCAATCAGACCCAACTCGTCCTCATCGGCACCAACGCGGAACTCGATGTAGGCAGGCGGCCCCTGCTCCGGACGTTGGAAGTAAGGCTCGATCCCGAGCACGTCGGTGTACCAATCGCGGGCGGCTGAGACATCATCGGCCCAAAAGCTGACCGTGGTGAGTCCGCGCAGCATTTGCATCTCCTCGCTATCCCTAGGGCCCGATCAGTCTCACCCCACGCAGCCGGGATGTCACGTGTCCGAGGGCCTGATGCTGCCGCTTTGACCCGCGGTATCCGGCGCAGGTAATCTGGTCGGCTGTTGCGTCCATGCGTGTAGGTTCTGCGTGCCCGAGTTTCGGTCCAGAATTCGGTACCGAACTCGGCATGATTCGTCACACAACATGATTCGTCACACAAAGAGCTCGCTCGCGTCACAAGATGGAAGCTGATTATGTCCACCTACAGCCCGAAACCCGGCGACATCACCAGGTCTTGGCACGTCATCGATGCCAATGATGTTGTGCTGGGCAGGCTCGCGGTGACCGCAGCGACATTGCTCCGCGGCAAGCACAAGCCGACGTACGCGCCGCATATGGACGGCGGCGATTTCGTTGTCGTCGTCAATGCGTCAAAGATCGCTCTCACGGGCAACAAACGCACCGACAAGTTGGCTCGCCGCCATTCCGGGTACCCCGGAGGTCTGAAGTCGGTGCCGTACGGCGAACTGCTCGATCGGGATCCGCGCAAGGCCGTCGAGCTGGCCGTCTGGGGAATGCTCCCCAAGAACAAGCTCAGCCGGAAGTTGATCAGAAAGCTCAAGGTGTACGCCGGTCCCGAGCACCCGCACAGCGCTCAGCAGCCGAAGCCGTATCAGATCAGCCAGATCGCCCAGTAGCCACCACGAAGCACTCAGCAATCAGGGCGCTTAGTTAATAGGAAAGCAAGGAAGCATCGCAGTGACTGAAACCGCCACCGAGACGGTCGACCAGAACGAGGCCACCCCGTTCGTCGAGGACGACCGCGAGATCGCCTACCGTTCGGAGGCGACGCCGCAGGTTTCCCACGGACCTGCAGGGCGCCCGGCCGTCGTTGCGCCATCCGCGGCAACCGGTCGTCGTAAGGAGGCGGTGGCCAGGGTCCGCCTCGTTCCCGGCAGCGGGAAGTGGACGATCAATGGTCGCAACCTCGACGACTACTTCCCCAACAAGTTGCACCAGCAACTGGTTTCTGAACCCTTCGCAGCGGCTGCGGTGACGAGCCTTTACGACGTCATGGCCCGAATTCACGGCGGCGGAGTGACTGGTCAGGCCGGAGCTTTGCGACTTGGCATTGCGCGCGCGCTCAACGCCGTCGATGCCGAAGCGAGCCGACCCGCACTCAAGAAGGCAGGTTTGCTGACCCGTGATGCTCGGATCAAGGAACGTAAGAAAGCGGGTCTGAAGAAGGCCCGGAAGGCCCCCCAGTACAGCAAGAGGTAGTCGCGCGGGTAGAGATCAGTGGCGCGACTCTTCGGGACTGACGGCGTACGCGGCAAGGCCAACGAGGCACTGACCGCGGAATTGGCATTGAGCCTTTCCGTTGCAGCCGCGCACGTGCTCGCGGAAAGTGGAGAGTTCGGCTCGCATCCGCCGTTCGCTTTAGTTGGTCGCGACCCCCGCGCATCCGGTGAGTTCCTGGAAGCGGCTGTGGTGGCCGGCTTGGCCAGTGCCGGCGTCAATGTCGTCAGGCTCGGCGTGCTCCCAACTCCTGGAGTCGCGTACCTGACTGAAGCCTGCAACGCAGATCTTGGTGTGATGTTGTCGGCCAGCCACAATCCGATGCCGGACAACGGCATCAAGTTCTTCGCGCGGGGCGGCAGCAAGCTCGATGATGCGCTCGAGGACGCCATCGAGTCTCGTCTCACTGAGGTGTGGCCTCGGCCGACAGGGGCGGGCGTCGGGCGGGTCACCATCGATGAGTCGCTCGTCGAGACTTACGTGGCACACGTGGTCAAGAGCCTCGAGGGACCGGTCAGCCTCGAGGGCATCAGGGTCGTCGTCGACTGCGCCAACGGTGCCGCATTTCAGGCCGCACCGGCGGCGTTCGAGGCCCAAGGGGCTGAGGTTCACCGGATCCACGCCGAACCGGACGGCATCAACATCAACGAGAGTTCCGGCTCTACTCATATGGACTCGCTGCGAGCAGCGGTGCTGGAACGGCATGCGGACATCGGGATCGCTCTCGATGGAGATGCCGACCGCTGCTTGGCCGTCGATACCTTCGGCCGGATTGTCGACGGGGATCAGATCCTGGCGATCTTGGCCTTGGCGCTCCGCGAACAGGGTCGGCTGAAGAACGACACGGTCGTCGCCACGGTGATGAGCAACCTGGGGCTCATCAATGCGATGCGGAGTCGCGGGATCAGTGTCGAACAGACCAAGGTCGGAGATCGCTACGTCTTGGAGGCCATGAGGGCTGGCGGCTTCATTCTGGGCGGTGAACAGTCCGGCCACATCGTCATGTTGGAACATGCCACTACCGGCGACGGCGTACTCACTGCCCTTCACCTGATGAACCGGATGGCAACGTCGGGCCAATCACTCGCTCAATTGGCCTCGGTGATGACGAGGTTGCCCCAAGTGCTGATCAACGTGCCGGATGTCGACAAGAGCCGGGCCACGACCGATCCCGAGCTCTCGGCTGCAGTCGTTGAGGCCGAAACCGAGCTCGGAGAGTCGGGCCGGGTCTTGTTGCGGCCCTCGGGTACGGAATCACTGGTGCGGGTCATGGTGGAGGCCGAGAGTTACGAGGCGGCGAACGGGGTTGCGCATCGTCTCGCGGATGTGGTGAGAACTTCGCTGGCCCTCTAGCTGGTGGAGCCCCGCTATCCAGGCAGCAAATGATTGATGTTGAACGCGCCGGCGGCGGCCAGCGCAAGCGCCGCCGCGCCCAAGATGACCGACAGGATGAGGTAGAACAAGAAGATTCCAAAGGCGGCAAAGAAGCCGAACTTGAGCGCCGTGCCCGCTCCTATACGGACCTTCTCCGAGGGCACGAGGTACTGGGTGGCCATGTGCCGACCGTACCTTCGGTACCTTTGAACGCTCGGCTGTTGCATCGCCGTGGCGTCCAATTGTTTGAGCCCGATTTTGAAGGGCTAGCCACCAAGCGCGATGAACCGCTTGAGCTTGCCCGTCGCGGCATGACGCGGGATCTGCTCGACAACGCTGATGCCGATCTCGGGATTCGTGAGCCCATACGGTCGCAGCGAGGACGCCAGCGCCGCGGCCACCGCAGTCACATCGGGCGACCCGATCACGAGCACGTCCGCCCCGCTCGCGGTTTGATGCACCTGATATTCCGAGATCAACGGGTCGGTGCCCAATACGTACCGGAAGGCGCTCGCGGGGATCATTCGCTCGCCGTAACGGAAGTCGTCGTCACGCCGTCCGGCAATATCGGCGACGCGCAGCATCGAGCTGCCGCACGCGCAGGGTCCGGGCAGCAGCGTGACCTCGTCGCCGAGGTCGTAGCGAATGAAGGGGAAGGTGCGACCAGCAAGCCCGGTTGCGAGCGTGCGCGTTGCCGGCTCATCGGGTCCTACCGGGCGTCCGTCCGAATCGACCCGCTCCAGGATCACCTCGTCCTCGCAGATATGGAGGCCGTCGCCATACCCGCAGCCGATGGCCTGTACGCCGATCTCTGTCGAGCCCCAGAGGTTGTGCACGGGCGCGCCCCAGGCGACCTCGATGGCGTCGCGGTCCTCCTCGCTGAGCGGCTCGGAGTTGGTGCTGACCCGGGCTGGTCGGATCCTGAGCTCACCGGCGATCCCGGCACGAGCGAGACGTCCGATCACCGAGGCGTAGCCCACGAGATGAGTTGGCCGCGCATCCGCCACCGCTCTCAGCACTTGGTTGAACGGCGCCGCCGCCGGGATCACGACGGTCTCCGTCAACGGGCCCGTCGCAACGTCGAACAACGGCGTGCTGGCGTGTGGCGGCTCGCCGGCCTCCAGCACGGCTAGTCGCGCCGGGCGGAGGTCTGAGCCGGCTGTGCGCTCAGCACGCGCCTGCCATCGCCAGGCGAGACAGGCGAGTGTGACGAACTGCTCCCAATCCCACACGTACACGCCGCGTACGCCGCTCGAGCCGCCCGAGCTGAACACCTGGAGCCCGGCCGGGGTGTAGGAGAACCAACGCTGCTCGGCTAACACCCGCTCGGCGCCGGCGCGGTCGATATCGGGAGTGGTGACGATGGCGTCCCAGTCGTTCTGGGCCTCCTGCTTGGTCATTGGAGGCAGCCGTACGAGGTCTTCGACGGTCGCCGTGGCCGGGTCGATGTGGGTCATCCTGGCGGCATGAAACGGCGAGCGCTCGCGCGCATATGCGAGCAACGATCGCAGTCGTTCAGTTTGATAACGCTCGATTCGCTCGCGCGGCCACTCCAGCCGAGGCAGGTGATCCTCGAGGGAGGCGCGTACCGCGTTCACATGTGCTGCGCGCAGCTGCTCGTAGGCCAGCTTTGGGTCATGGTCGGGCACACCGACAGTCTGCCGGAGCATGATCACCGACCGCAGGCCGAGCCCCTGTCACACCTTGCGGAATCGTACCCACTGGACTGAATGATCACGGTCCTTGCGGAGGATGACGGTCGCGCGGCCCTTCGTGGGCAAGATGTTGGCAGCCAGGTTGGGGCCGTTGATGGTGTCCCAGAGGTACTGGGCCTGGCGAATGGCCTCATCAGTGGTCAGCTCGGCGTAGCGGGTGAAGTACGAACGCGGATCGCGGAAGGCCGTGTCGCGCAGTGAGAGGAACCGACTCACATACCAGTCGCGCACGTCGTCGGCGTCGGCATCGACGTAGACCGAGAAGTCGAAGAAGTCACTGACAGCGAGCCCTGTTGTGCCATCAGGTCGCGGCCGTGACGGCTGCAAGACGTTCAGTCCTTCCAAGATCAAGATGTCAGGACGCTGCACCCTCACCTTCGCATCCGGCACGATGTCGTAGACGAGATGGCTGTAGACCGGCGCCATCACCTCTTCCTCGCCAGACTTGACGTCGATGACGAAGCGCAGCAACGCGCGACGATCGTAGGACTCCGGGAAACCCTTGCGATGCAGCAAACCACGGCGTTCCAGTTCGGCGTTCGGCAGCAGGAATCCGTCCGTCGTGACCAAGCTGACCCGCGGGTGTTCGGGCCAGGCGGCCAGCAGTTCGCGGAGCAGGCGAGCCGTCGTGGACTTTCCGACCGCAACCGACCCTGCAATCCCGATCACGAACGGCGTGCGCTCCACCGACAGCTGAAGGAACTCGTTCGTCGACTTGTGCAGCTCGCTGGTGTGCAAGAAATAGCGGCTGAGCAGCCGAGTCAAGGGGACGTAGACCTCACTGACGTCGAGCATGCTCGTTGGATCGCCTAGGCCGCGGACCTTTTCCAGCGTCGTCTCGTCGAGCGGGATTGGCATGTATTCCGCAAGCTCGGCCCAGTCTGCCCGACTGCGCTCCACGTACGCCCCGCGGAGCGGCGGATCGTCGGGCATAGGCAGAAATCTAATGCCCGGGCACTGGCGTCGGACCACGAACCTGCGGAGCTGCGAGTGTCGGCATTGCGCGAGCAGCTCCCAAGAGGATCGGCTGACATCGGGCCTGGATCGTGCGCCGCTGTCCTGGCGGAAGGAACGAGCAAACACGCTTTTCCGTATTAGTGACTAGGAAGACAGCGGCTTCAAAGCGCGATCCTCGCGAGCGGAGCGAGCAATCAGGCCAAACGTATCGCGACAGCCCAGCGGGGTCGTGCTGGAAAGGTACAGTTCCGCCTATGTGTGGAATCGTCGGGTACGTCGGGGGGCAGGCGGCGCTGGATGTCGTGGTCGAGGGTCTGCGGCGTCTGGAATACCGCGGCTACGACTCGGCAGGCGTTGCCATTGTTGCCGGCGAAAGGCTGCACGTCGCGAAGAAAGCCGGCAAGCTCGGCAACCTCGAGAAGGTACTGGCCGAGGAACCGTTGCCGCGCAGCGGACTTGGCATCGGGCACACCCGATGGGCGACCCATGGCGGCCCGAACGACGTCAACGCCCACCCGCACACCTCGGCTGATGGGCGGATCGCCCTCGTACACAACGGGATCATCGAGAATTACCTGACGCTGCGGGATGAGCTTCAGGACGCAGGCATCAACTGCCAGTCCGAGACTGACACCGAGATCGTTGCGCAGTTGCTCGGCCAGCAAGTCGGAGCCGGGCTTCCTCTCGAGGAGGCCATGCGAGCGGTGTGCCGGCGGTTGCGTGGCGCGTTCACCCTCGTAGCGGTCGACGGTCAGCAGCCCGACGTGGTCGTGGCTGCTCGGCGCAATTCTCCGCTTGTCGTCGGTGTCGGGCAGGGAGAGAATTTCGTCGCATCGGATGTGGCGGCGTTCATCGAGCACACCCGCGAGGCGATTGAGCTCGGCCAGGATCAGCTGGTCCGCATCACGCCGGACATCGTCGAGGTCACCACCTTCGACGGCCAGCCCGCGGAGGTGCGTCCCTACCACGTCGACTGGGACCTGTCTGCGGCCGAGAAAGGTGGCTACGACTGGTTCATGCGCAAGGAGATCTACGAGCAGCCGCGTGCGGTCGCCGACACGCTGCTGGGCCGCCATGATGCGAATGACCGGCTCACCTTGGACGAGATACGGATCTCCGAGGACGAGCTGCGCGAGGTCGACAAGATCATTGTTGTGGCGTGCGGCACCGCGTTCTACGCGGGGCTCGTGGCCAAGTATGCGATCGAGCACTGGACCCGGATCCCCTGCGAAGTCGAACTCGCCAGCGAGTTCCGCTATCGCGACCCGATCGTTGATCAGCGCACCCTCGTGGTAGCGATCAGCCAGTCCGGCGAAACCGCTGACACCTTGATGGCCATCCGACATGCACGGGAACAGCGGGCGCGGGTGCTCGCCATCTGCAACACGAACGGCTCGACAATTCCGCGGGAATCGGACGGGGTCATCTACACCCATGCGGGCCCGGAGATCGGCGTGGCCTCCACCAAGGGCTTCCTGACCCAGCTGGTCGCCTGCTACCTGCTTGGCCTGTACCTCGCGCAGGTGCGTGGCGCCAGGCAATGCGACGAGATCAGCGAGACTTTGCGCGAATTAGCATCCATGCCCGGCGCCATCCAACGCGTACTCGACGACATGGATCCAGTGATCGAGTTGGCGGCCGAGTTCGCCAGGAACCGCTCCGTGCTCTTCATCGGCCGTCATGTGGGCTATCCGGTCGCACTCGAAGGCGCGTTGAAGTTGAAGGAGCTGGCCTACATCCATGCCGAAGGCTTTGCGGCCGGTGAGCTCAAGCACGGCCCGATCGCCTTGATCGAAAACCAGTTACCCGTGTTCGTGGTCGTGCCGTCAAGCGGTGACCTGCTCCACGACAAGGTGCTCTCCAACCTCCAAGAGGTACGCGCCCGGGGTGCCAAGACCATCGTTCTGGCAGAGGACGGCGACGACGTGGTAGGGCGGTACGCCGATGTCATGATCAGGTTGCCGAAGGTCTCGGCATTGTTGCAGCCGCTGGTGGCAACCGTGCCGCTGCAGGTATTTGCCTGCGAACTTGCCACTCAGAAGGGCCACGACGTCGATCAGCCACGCAATCTGGCGAAGTCCGTCACAGTTGAGTAAAGCGGAGACGATGATTCGCCAGATCTCGCCTCGATACAACCCTGCGCAGCCAGCTGACCAGCACCCATGATCATCGGTGTTGGCATCGACGTCTGCGACGTCGATCGTTTTGCCGAGTCGATCGAGCGTCGGCCTGGCCTGGTGACGCGGATCTTCACTGCTGCCGAGGCGGAGCGCCCCATGGCGTCCAAAGCCGCTCGATTTGCCGCGAAGGAAGCCCTGGCCAAGGCGCTTGGTGCGCCGGACGGCTTGTCGTGGCTGGACGCGGAGGTGGTCACCGACGATCATGGCAAGCCGTCGTTCAAGATCATGGGCACGGTCGCCGCTCGTGCCGCCGAGCTCGGCATCGGCACCATTCACCTCAGCATGTCCCACGATGCAGGCATTGCCTCGGCCGTCGTAATCTGCGAAGCATGATCATGCGGGCCTACCGCGTCGACAAGATCCGCCGCATCGAAGAGCGCGCCATCGCCGCTCAGGGCGTGGACACGCTGATGCAACGAGCGGCGGCCGCCGTCGCCGCGAGCGCCTCGGACCTATTGCAGTCGACGGCCGGCGGTCGGTACGGCCGCAACGTCATGATCATGGTCGGCGCGGGCAACAACGGCGGCGACGCCTTGTTCGCCGGCGTACGGCTCGCCCGCCGCGGCGTACGCGTCACCGCGGTGAGATGCCTGGGCACCCCACATCCGGCCGGCCACGCCGCGCTCATTGCGGCTGGCGGAAAACTCGTCGACCTTGCTGGCGCGTTCAACAACCGGGCCTTCGACCTGGTCATCGACGGAATTCTGGGCATTGGCGGCCGACCGGGATTGCCGGACCGCGTCGCGGACCTCGTCCAAGCCGTCGCGGCCCAGAGGATTCCGATCGTCGCGGTCGATCTGCCCTCTGGGGTTGCTGCGGACACCGGTGCGGTGCCTGAGGCAGCCGTACCCGCGACCCGGACGGTCACCTTCGGTGAGCTGAAACCTTGCCACCTACTCCAACCGGCGCTGACGTACTGCGGCGAGCTCACTGTGGCCGATATCGGACTTGGCACAGATCATGAGGAAACTCCTGACCTGGAGGGCCTGGACGAGGACGATTTGGCACGCGCGTGGCCCTATCCCAACGAGCGCAGCGACAAATACGCCCGCGGCGCGGTCGGTGTCGACACCGGTTCGGATCAGTACCCGGGCGCTGCGGTGATGTCGACCTACGGCGCGGTCTATGGCGGCGCAGGTTATGTCCGATTCCTTGGTGCCGAGCGGCCCGCAGCCACGATCTCCGCGCAACTTCCGAACGTTGTGTTCTCGCCTGGTCGCGTTCAGGCCCATCTCTTCGGCTCCGGCTGGGGGGATCGCAGTGACGGCGCGACCGTGCTCGCAGCTGCGGCCGAGCAGGGCCTGCCGGCGGTCGTGGACGCCGACGGCCTCGGATATCTACCGAGACCGGCGCCCGCCAACTGGCTGTTGACGCCGCACGCCGGCGAGCTGGCCAGGCTCGTGGCGCGCGAACGCAGCTGGGTCGAGGAAGATCCAGTCCGCGCCGTCACCGACGCCGCCCGGCAAACAGGAGCGACTGTGCTGCTGAAAGGTGCGACGCAGCTGGTCGCGGCACCTGATGACAGCCCCGTGCTCGTGGCGGTGCCTGGCCCGGCATGGACTGCGCAGGCGGGATCGGGCGACGTGCTGGGCGGAGTGTGTGCCGCATTGCTCGCCGCAGGCGTGAACACCCAAAAAGCCGGTCAGCTCGGTGCCTCGGTTCAGGCAGTCGCCGCGGCCGCCCATCCTGGTGTGCTGGCGCCACAAGAGCTGGCACGCGCCATCGGCGAGACTTTGGGTCGGTTGGAACAACGGGCGAGGAACCTGTGACCAGTCAGGTGCGGCTGCCGGCTGCGAAGGCAGGCATCGACCCGGCAACCGCGTGCGCGGATATTGATCTAGCCGCCTTTCGATCTAATGTGGCCGCCCTCCGGCGGCACGCCGATGTCCCAGTGATGATTGTGGTCAAGGCGGATGGTTACGGCCATGGGATGCTCGAATGCGCTCGGGAGGCCCGCGCGGCCGGCGCCGAGTGGCTTGGCGTAGCGACGCCCGCGGAGGCCTTGCAACTCCGCGAAGCTGGAGACAGCGGCCCGATGCTCGCATGGCTCTACGGCGTCGATGAAGACCTTGCGCCGCTGGTGGCTGCCGATGTCGACGTCTCCGCGCAGTCGGTCGAGCAGCTTGGTCGGCTGGTCGCTGCCGCAGCGGTCGTCGAACGACGTGCCCGGGTGCATCTCAAGATCGACACTGGGCTTTCCCGCAACGGGGCTGCCAGCTATGACTGGCAGCACGTGTGCGCGCGGCAGCCGAGGCCGAACAGGCAGGCGCGGTCGAGGTAGTAGGCATTTGGTCCCACCTGGCAGCAGCCGACGAGCCAGGCCATCCCTCTGTTCCGCTGCAGATTCAGGCGTTCCAGCAGGCGTACGAGCAGGCCAGGGCCACCGGTCTGGAGCCGATGTTGCGGCACCTTGGCAACTCGGCGGGGGCGCTTGTAGTGCCCGAAGCCCGGCTGGATCTGGTCCGAGTCGGTATTGCCGCGTATGGCATCGATCCGGCTCCCGGGATCGCATCGCTTGCCGGTGTTGCGTTGCGACCAGTCATGCGACTGCATGCCCAACTGGTCAACGTGAAGCAGATTCCCGCAGGTGCGAGCGTCTCCTACGGATGGACCTGGACCACACAAACGCCCACCACGGTCGGCCTCGTGCCTCTCGGCTACGGCGACGGCATACCTCGGCATGCCGGGAACCGAGCCTGGGTGAGCTGGTCGGGGAGCCGAGTGCCGGTGCGCGGGCGGATCTGCATGGATCAGTTCGTTGTCGAGTTGGGCCATGGCCGGGTCGGTCAGCCAGGCGATGACATCGTCGTGTTCGGCCCTGGTGATCACGGCGAACCGACTGCTGCTGACTGGGCATCATGGTGCGACACCATCGGCTACGAGATCGTGACCCGAATCGGAATTCGGGTGCCGCGGCGCTATCTCCATGCCAGCCGGGAGACCAGCTGATGGCGCCGGAACGCGGCCGGCTCGCCTCGGGGCTCGGGCTGGTTGCCAGCGTCGCCGCGCTCGCCGCCGGCGGTATCGCATTGGGCATTGAGCTCGAGCGCCGGATCGTCTCGAAGCGGATCGTGCGTAACTCTGTGGAAGATCTCGAGGAATTCTTCTCGCTGCGGTCCGACGGCCCCGACGTCACCACGCCGGATGGCGTCGTGCTGCATACCGAGGTGGACGAGGGCGCCGCGGAGGACGTAACGCTGCTCTACGTCCACGGCTATGGGTTGAACATGGACTGCTGGCACTTCCAGCGTCTCCACTTTCGCGACCAGCTGAGGCAGGTCTTCTACGACCAGCGTTCTCACGGCAGATCGAGCCGTTCCGAGGCGGAGCGCTGCCGGATTCCACAGCTCGGAGATGATCTCTCTCAGGTGATGCAGGAGCTTGTCGGCAGCGCGCCAGTGATCCTCATCGGGCACTCGATGGGCGGGATGACGATCATGCGGCTCGCGCGTACGCATCCTGAACTTTTCGGTAGCCAGGTACTTGGCGTCGCGTTGTTGTGCACATCGGCGGGCGAGATGGCCGACCACTCACCGATCCGAGGTATTCCCGGCCGCACCTTCTCCAGGATCGCCGAGCCGGTGCTAGCGGGCCTGAACCGGATTCCCGAACTTGTCGCACAGGGACGCCGTGCGGGCAGCGATCTTGGTTATGTGGTCACGCGCCGCTTGGCGTTTGGCTCGGACGTCCCAGCGAGCTACGTCGACTTCGCCTCCGAGATGCTGGCAGAGATCCCTCTGGAGGTCGTAGCCGACTACTATCCCGCTTTCGCCGAACTTGACGAGTATCACTCCCTCGAGATCTTCGGTACCGTACCGGCCCTCGTGGTCGGCGGCGAGAACGACGTGATCACGCCCATCGAGCACACGGCTCGGATTATCGAGCTGCTGCCCAAGGCGGAGGCAATTCGGGTCGAGAACTGCGGCCACTTGGGCATGATCGAGAAGCACGAGATCTTCAATGGCGCCCTGGACCGCCTGCTTGCTCGGGTACGGGCCGGGCTCGGGTGAGCATCGGCCACGAGGATTAGTGCTGGCTTATCGCCGCCTGCTAGTCTTCTATCTTCCCGGCTGCTATCCGCATCCGGGCCACCAGCGCCGTGCGAAGACGTAAGGCGCAGCGGGGCTCGTCCTTCCCACCATGAGAGATCAGGTCCGGGCGTTCGACGTGCCCAAAGAACGCCCGCTGCTCGCGGGTGAGAACTGAGATGTCATGCCAGCCAAACCCACCACCCAAGTTGACCGTGCGCCTAAGAACCGCTGGTCAGCCCCCGAGCGCGCCACCCGTGGGCACGCACGCCGCCGCCGCGATGGCCAGTCGTCGCGAGAGCCGGTGTTGACCGCTCCCCGACCCTTCACGGCCGCGGATCGCGGCAACCCAGGGGTTTGCCGACATGGGCGTCCCCGCGAACCTGGTCGCTGCGCTAGTCGCAGATGGCATCAGCAAACCCTTCCCGATCCAGGCCGCGACCATCCCGGACGCGCTCGCCGGCCGGGACGTGCTGGGCCGCGGCCGTACCGGCTCGGGCAAGACCCTGGCCTTCGGCCTGCCCATGATCATCAGGCTCGCTGGGTCATCCGGCGCGGCGCGGCCGCAACCGCGTGGTCTGGTACTGGTGCCGACCCGCGAGCTGGCCATGCAGGTCGCCGACGTCCTGGCACGCCTGGCGCGGCGCACTGGGCTATCGCTGGTGCTCGTCGCCGGGGGCATGTCGTACGCGCCGCAGACTCTCGCATTCTCCCGTGGGGTTGACATCGTGGTCGCGACGCCCGGGCGGCTGATCGATCTGATGGACCAGGGGATCGCCGATCTGAGCCGCGTCGAGATCACGGTGCTCGACGAGGCGGATCACATGGCCGACCTCGGCTTCTTGCCCGCGGTCACTCAGATATTCGACACCGTCCCCGACCGTGGGCAGCGACTGCTGTTCTCCGCCACGTTGGATCACGCCGTCGACCGTCTGGTGCGCAACTACCTGCACGAGCCGGTGACGCACCAGGTCGACAACGGCCAGGCCAGCGTGCCAACGATGAGCCATCACCTGGTCAGCATTGCGCCGCAGCACAAGGCTGCGTTGACCGCTGAGATCGCCAGCCGGCAAGGCCGAACGTTGATCTTCGTCCGTACCCAGCGCGGGGCGGACCGGGTCGCCTTGCAGCTGCGTGGCAGTGGGGTGCTGGCCGGAGCTCTGCACGGCGGCCTCGCGCAGGGCGCGCGTACCCGGATTCTGTCGGCCTTCAAGGATGGTTCGCTCCGCGTGCTGGTGGCCACCGACGTCGCGGCGCGCGGCATCCACGTCGACGAGGTGGGCCTGGTCCTCCAGGCTGACCCGCCGAGCGGGCCCAAGGAGTATCTGCACCGCGCCGGACGTACCGCCCGGGCGGGCGGCACCGGCGCCGTCGTCGCCCTCGCGCTGCCCCACCAGCGTCGCGAGCTGGAGCGTCTGACCATGCAGGCCGGCGTACGGCCCAAGGTGCTGACCGTGCTTCCAGGGGACAGCGCGCTCGCCGCAGCGACCGGCGCCCGGCGGGCGAGCGGCGAAGCTGTCACCGACGCCGACTACCAGCGCGTGATCGCCCCGCCGCCTGCTCGGCGCCCGCACTCCGCAGGGGCACGACGCCGCGACCGCGGCGTTCGTCGGCGGGGAGGCCCAGGTCGTCGTCCCCGACGAGCTTCGGCCGCGGCGGGTGGTTCCTGATCCCGTCAGTTCGCTGAGCCATAACGTCAAGAGCTGGCGGCGCAGCTGCGGTTGGACGAGCTGCCGGTTGGCTAGGATCACCGCTAGTGAGCGTCTCGGTTTCTGATCTTGTGGTTTCGATCGCGTCGCCGCAGGATGCGGCCGCGATGGTTGAGGTCATCCACAGCGCTTTCGGGGCGCGGCCACCAGTCGATCCACCTTCGGCCGCTGATGCAGAGACGGCTGAGTCGCTGGCCGACAGCCTGCGGCGCGGTAGCGGGATTCTCGCCCAGGTCGGCGGTCGCCCGGCCGGCGTCATCATCGTGCTGCCCCGCCCCGATGGGGTCGCGACGCTGCACGCGTGTTTCGGTCCATCCTGACCTGCAGCGCCACGGCATCGCGTCGTCGATGGTGGCCGCGGCCGAAGAGCTAGCGGCCATCCGCGGCTTCGAGCGTGTCGAACTACTCGCACGGGCCGAGTTCCCGGACTTCATTGCCTTCTGGCAGCACCGCGGCTTCGTCGTCGACCGCACGATCGCGCACGGTGTGATCTTGACCAAGCCACTGCCGTTGGCGATCAAGGTTCCGACCAGCGTTGCGATGGTGCGGTTGGGAGAGCGACTGGCCCAGCTGCTCGAGCGAGGAGATGTGATCCTCGCGGCTGGTGATCTTGGTGCTGGCAAGACGACCTTGACGCAGGGAATCGGCCGTGGACTCGGCTCGGAGGGACCGATCATCTCACCGACCTTTGTGCTGTCTCGCATTCACCCCTCGAGCATCGGTCGGCCGACGTTGATGCATGTTGATGCCTACCGGCTCGCCACGCCGACTGAGCTGGATGATCTTGATCTTGATGCGACAGTAGCCGATTCGATCACCGTGGTCGAGTGGGGGCAGCGGGATCGCCGAGGGCCTTGCCGAGGATCGATTGGAGATCGACATCTGGACCGTCTCCGGCGGACTTCTCGGCAGCCGACGATGACAGCGAGCGGGTCGTCACGATCCGCGCCGTCGGGGCCAGGTGGCACGATGTCGATCTCAGCGTGCTGCGCGGTGCTGATCATGGTGCTGATCATGGCGGTGCTGGTTATGGTGGGGCTGATCATGACTGAGGCTGCGCTGGTGCTGGCCTTGGACACCTCGACGGTGGTCAATGTCGGCCTCGCCAGAGGTGATCGGGTGCTTGCCACGGCGACTGTCGCGGATCAGATGGCCCACGTGGAGCAACTGATGCCCTTGGTGTCTGAGTGTCTGGATGCCGCTGGAGCGCAAGTCCGTGATCTTGAGCAGGTTGTCGTCGGTCTTGGTCCGGGGCCGTTCACCGGACTACGAGTTGGTGTCGTCACCGCGCAGGTCTTAGGTCAGGTATTGGGTCTGGAGCTGCGTGGCATCTGCAGCCTCGACGTCGTGGCCGCGCAGTTCGCTGGAGCACAGTTCCGCGGAGTTCGTGGTTGCCACCGATGCCCGGCGACGCGAGGTGTACTGGGCTCGCTATAGCTCGGACGGCGTACGACTCGGAGACCCGCAAGTGTCGCAGCCTGGCGAGGTGCCGCGGCTGGCGACCATCGGACCCGCAGCTGATCTTTACCCAGATCAACTGGATGCGGTGCCGGGTCCACGATCGATGGATCCGGCTGTTCTTGCGAGCCGCGGTGCGACGCTCCCCGACGCCGGCATTGAGCCGCTGTATCTGCGCCATCCCGACGCGACCGAGCTCACCCGGCCCAAGTCGGTGCTGCACTACCCGGGCGTGCGGCGATGATCCACGCCTCCCGCAATCCGGAGATCAGCATCCTGGCGGCACGCCTGGATGATCTTCATGCGATCATGCTGCTGGAGCAGTCCGGCTTCCCAGCCGACGAGCAATGGAGCGAGCGCAGCTGGCACGGCGAGCTGCTCGCCGAGAACGGAACGATCTTGCTCGCCCGAGCCCAACACCCGGTGGGCGTGATCTCGATCAAGACGCTCGGAGAGCTGGCCGACCTGCACCGCCTTGTGGTGGAGCCGCGCAGCCGCCGTCGCGGGATCGGAGCCGACTTGGTGCGGGCGGGTCTCGAGGTCGTACGTCAGCTCGGCGTACGCGAGGTGATCTTGGACGTTGCGTATCGCAACGAACCCGCCATCGCGCTCTACCAGCAACTGGGTTTCGAGCAGCTCAGCGCCCGTCAGAACTACTACGGACCTGGCCAACACGCGTTGATCATGAAGCTTTACGAGCTACAGACCTGGCCGGATCGCCTGGCACGTACGACGGGGGAAGTGTGACCAGTTCGCCGATCAGGGCCGCCGGCGGCCCGCTCATTGTTGGCATCGAGTCCTCCTGCGACGAGACCGGGGTCGGCATCGTCCGGGGGCACCAGCTGCTGGCCAACGAGGTGGCGTCCAGCGTTGAGCTGCACGTACGGTTCGGCGGCGTCGTGCCGGAGGTGGCGAGCCGTGCTCACCTGGAGGCGATGGTGCCCACGCTGCAGCGCGCTTGCGCAACCGCGGACATCGATCTGTCGGAAATCGACGGTGTTGCGGTAACGGTCGGGCCGGGCCTGATGGGTGCACTGGTCGTCGGCCTCGCCAGCGCCAAGGCGCTCGCGTACGCGCTGAACAAGCCGCTCTACGGGGTGAACCACCTGGTCGGCCATATCGCGGTTGACCTGCTGGAGCACGGGCCGCTCCCGGAGCGATGTATGGCGCTGCTGGTGTCAGGTGGTCACACCTCGCTGCTGCACGTCACGAACATTGTCGACAGCATCGCTGAGCTCGGGTCAACAATCGACGACGCCGCGGGCGAGGCATACGACAAGGTCGCCCGCGTGCTCGGTCTGCCGTACCCCGGCGGCCCGTACATCGACAAAGCGGCGACCGGTGATCCCGACTATGTCCGTTTCCCGCGAGGTTTGACGGCGCGCAAGGATCTTGAACGGCACCGGTTCGACTTCTCCTTCTCGGGTCTGAAGACGGCTGTGGCGCGTTGGGTCGAAGCCAGGCAGCGTGACGGGCTGGACATCCCACTGGCTGATGTCGCAGCGAGCTTCCAGGAGGCCGTGTGCGATGTTCTGACCGCGAAGGCTATGGACGCCTGCGCGGCCACGGGCGCGACCGACTTGCTGATCGGCGGCGGCGTTGCTGCGAATGGCCGGTTGCGCGCGTTGCTCGCCGAACGTGCGGCCGAGCGCGGGATCGCTCTTCGTACGCCGCGGCCCAACCTGTGCACCGACAACGGCGCGATGATCGCGGTGCTGGGTGCGGAGATCGTGGCCGCTGGCGGCAAGCCAACTGCCCTCGACATTGGTGCTGACTCGTCGCTACCCGTCAGCAGGATCCTCGTCTGAATTGCCAGCGCGATGAGGTTACCGCTCGGCCTGACAGAAGATGCGCTCCACGCAGCAATGTCGGAAAACGATCCCGAGTCGTTGGCAGCAGCCTCCCGGATGCGCGAGCTGTATGGCCCGAAACTGGCCGCGGCTGCGCTCACCCAGGCCACGCTGCGGCGCCAGGCCAGGACTAAATTCGGCGAGGCTGCCCTAGCGATGTTCTTCACCAGAGCCGGTCTTGAGCAAGCCTCCCGCCCAGAGGTCGCCGATCACCATGCCAACCGGTTTCTGCAGGCCGGGGTCCGCCGGATCATCGACATCGGCTGCGGCATCGGCTCGGACTCCATGGCCTTCGCGCGCGCGGGCCTCGAGATCCTGGCGGTAGACGTCGACCCGGTGACGGCTGTGGTCGCCCAGGCCAACCTTGCGGACCGCGCGAATGTCATCTGCGCCGATGCAAATGAGATGACCGAGCAGCTGACGGCTCGCGGAGTCGGGGTCTTCTGCGACCCCTCCCGCCGTGACGATCGGGGGCGCGTGTGGCGGGTCGAGGACTTTGCGCCTCCTTGGTCTTTTGTGACGCATCTGCTCGACGGCGAGCGAGCGGCCGGCGTGAAGCTCGGCCCGGCTCTGCCGCACTCGCTCATTCCCGCGGCGGCCGAGGCGGAATGGATTACCCACCGTGGTGAGACAGTCGAGGTTGGGCTCTGGGCCGGCCCCGGAGCCACGCCCGGGCGCCGCTCGGCATTGATCATTCCCGATGCTCGGCTGACCGTAACGGGTGCCGCAGCCCTACCCGTGCGCGATCTCGGCAGCTACATCTACGAACCTGCCGGCGCCGTCATCCGCGCCGGAGCTATTGCCGAACTGGGGGAGCGGCTTGGTGCCGGGCTGCTCGACTCGCAGGTCGCGTACCTGACGAGTGATCAACTCCACGACACGCCGTTTGCAACCGCGTTCGAGGTGCGCCAACAGTTGCCGGGGAACCTCAAAGCGCTGCGGAAGTGGGTCCGCCAGGCCGAAGTCGGCGTTCTGGAGATCAAGAAACGTGGGGTCGATATCGACCCGGCCGCGCTCCGCAAACGGCTCAAACTGGACGGGCCGAACAGCGCGACGATCGTAATCTCACGGAGGCGAAGGGGTGCCATCGTCGCGCTCGTCGAGAGGGTCTGAATGGATCCCGGCCAGCTCGAGCGTCGCTCCGTGTTGATCGAACGGCCCGACATCGGGCGACGAACGCGAACGGCGGGCCACCTAGCACGAGCTGCTGCTGGGCGTCGATGTCGGTCGCCAGAGCTCGGGTTCGCGATGCTACTCCAAGCCATGCTCGGTGTCGTCCTGAAGACGTCGGTGATCTCGCCGGGCGGGAGGCGTCGGAGGCTCAAACAAGTCCGGCCAAAGGGCTTCATATTGCTGAGCCATCCATTCATCGAAATGCGACTCCGGCATATGAAGCATCGAGCCTTGCACACGCTGCCATCCACTGAGTTAGGCACACGTCTTCCGCGAAACCGTCAGACATGGCCGGTGAATCAGCCGGCAGGCGTACCTCTCACCGAAGCCGCGCAAACCTACGAGGACGACCCGCATCAGCATGCTGCCAACGCGGACGGCCTACCGCGCTGGCACTCGTATGTATCGAGTGCTAATGTCGGGTTAGCACTCTCCCCATGAGTGTGCCAGCCCAGTGCTGGCTGGCCGGGATGGCACCCGCGACGACGTCTCGACCATCACACACATCCGGATATATCACCTGTGAAAGGGGTTTGACGTGGCAGTCACGATCAAGCCGCTCGAGGATCGCATCCTCGTTCAGCCGCTCGAAGCAGAGCAGACCACGGCCTCTGGCCTGGTCATTCCCGACACCGCCAAGGAGAAGCCGCAGGAGGGCAAGGTTCTCGCCACCGGCCCTGGCCGCATCGACGACAACGGCAAGCGGGTTCCTCTCGATGTCTCCGAGGGTGACGTCGTGATCTTCAGCAAGTACGGCGGTACCGAGGTCAAGTACGACGGTAAGGACTTGCTGCTTCTCAATGCCCGCGACATCCTCGCGGTCGTTACCAAGTAAGGGGATCTGCACCTATGGCAAAGATCCTTCTGTTCGACGAGGAGGCACGCCAAGCGCTTGAGCGCGGTGTCGACGCCCTCGCCAACACTGTGAAGGTCACCCTCGGCCCCAAGGGCCGTTACGTCGTCATCGACAAGAAGTGGGGCGCTCCGACCATCACCAACGACGGCGTGACCGTGGCCCGTGAGGTCGAGCTCGACGACCCGTACGAGAACCTCGGGGCGCAGCTGGCCAAGGAGGTGGCCACCAAGACCAACGATGTCGCGGGTGACGGGACGACCACCGCTACGGTGCTCGCCCAGGCGCTGGTACACGAGGGTCTCCGGGCGGTCGCGTCGGGTGCCAGCCCGGTTGCTCTCAAGCGGGGGATCGACGCCGCCGTTGCCGCAGTCGAGGAGCGGCTGCGGGAGAACGCCCGTGAGGTCGAGACCACTGATGACATGGCGCACGTGGCCACCATCTCCGCGCGTGACGAGGAGATTGGCCGCCTGATCGCCGAGGCATTCGACAAGGTGGGCAAGGACGGGGTCATCACCGTCGACGAGTCGCAGACAATGGGCACCGAGCTCGAGTTCACCGAGGGCATGCAGTTCGACAAGGGCTACCTGTCGCCGTACTTCGTGACCGACCCGGAGCGGATGGAGGCCGTCCTCGACGACCCATACATCTTGATCAACTCCGGCAAGATCTCTTCGATGACCGACCTGCTCCCGCTGCTGGAGAAGATCATTGGCGCTTCGGGGACGCTGTTTGTCGTAGCGGAGGACGTCGACGGCGAGGCGCTGTCCACGTTGGTCGTGAACAAGATCCGCGGCACGTTCACCTCGGTGGCTGTCAAGGCTCCGGCATTTGGTGACCGCCGCAAGGCCATGCTCGAAGACATCGCCATCCTGACCGGTGGCAAGGTCGTCTCGCCTGAGGTCGGTCTGAAGCTTGACCAGGTCGGACTTGACGTCTTGGGTCGCGCCCGTCGGATCGTCGTGACCAAGGACAACACCACGATCGTCGATGGTGCCGGCGACAGCAGCGAGGTCAAGGCTCGGGTGGCGCAGCTGCAGGCCGAGATCGAGCGTACCGACTCCGATTGGGATCGCGAGAAGCTTCAGGAGCGGGTCGCCAAGCTCGCCGGTGGAGTCTGTGTGATCAAGGTCGGCGCCGCTACCGAGGTGGAGCTCAAGGAGAAGAAGCACCGCATCGAGGATGCCGTCTCGGCTACCCGGGCGGCTATCGAAGAAGGCATCGTCGCCGGCGGTGGCTCGGCTCTGATCCACGCAGCGGCGGCCTTGAGCGATGACCTGGGTCTTACCGGGGACGAGAAGGCCGGTGTTTCCATCGTCCGGCGGGCATTGGCCGAGCCTCTCCGCTGGATTGCTGAGAACGGCGGCGAACAGGGTTACGTCGTGACCTCGAAGGTGGCCGAACTGAAGCCTGGCCAGGGCTTCAACGCGGTCACCGGCACATACGGCGACCTGTACGCCGATGGTGTCATCGATCCGGTCAAGGTAACCCGCTCGGCGCTGGCCAACGCTGCGTCGATCGCCTCGCTGCTGCTCACCACCGAGACGCTGGTGGTCGAGAAGCCCGAGGAAGAGGAGAAGGTCCCGGCCGGCCACGGGCACACTCACTGATCACATTCAGCAGTTCAGACACAGTTGGGCCTCCCTGCTATCAGGGAGGCCCAATTGCTTTGCTCGGACAAATTTCCAGAGAAGCGGCTGAGGGCAGCGGGTGCTAGATCGAATCGCCGATCATCAGACGTTCCTGCGAGAACATCGCATGCCTCAGTAACGTGAGCTCCGCCCCGGCTGTCGGCATGAGATCCCGGCTCCATCGGCAGCCCTGGCCAAGAAGGTGATCGCATGACCGACAGCGCTGTGCTTGACACTGTGCTTGGGCTGGGTTTCCTCTTCTATGCGCTCGCACTGCTGTGTGGCGGGCTGGTGGAGATGATCGCGAACTGGGTCAAGAAGCGGGCGAAGTATCTGCTCCGCGGGATCCAGGACCTGCTCGATGATATTTCGCCAGAACATGGAGAGGTGGCCGTTGCGGAGAGCACTGGCTGGGACCGGATGCAGAACACCGCCCAGACCGTTGTGCTCAACGGCAGGGTCGAAAGCCAGCGATACGACGCCATGTTGCAGGCCGAAGCCAGCACTCCGCTACCCGGGTCCGTGAAAGCTGCGGCTGGCGAACCTGCGACCACCCTGGCTGATAGGCGGCCATCGCGCCGGGACAAGATCACCCTGGGCGATGTCATGGGCCACCCGCTGATTCAGCCTTTCCGACACGCAACATCACTGGGCAAGCCGACGCGAAATCCGTCTTATTTGCCGTCGAGCGTCTTCTCGCGAACGTTGCTCGACCTGCTGACGCCCGGAGGATCGATGGAACCAACGCTGGCAGACATCGAAGAGGGCATACGAGCGCTCGAAAATTCACCCAAGCTGCAGCAGTCGCTCGCCAGCATTCTCAAGTCGGCCAGCGGCGAGATCGATGAGTTCATCAGGGGCCTTCAGGTGTGGTTCGACCGCCAAATGGACCGTGTCACTGGCTCGTACAAGCGATGGGCCAAACGATGGGTGATCATCATCGCGATCGTGGTGGTCTGCGCATGCAACATTGACAGCATTGCGATTGCCCGAACCCTGTACGCCAGCGGCGCCGTCCGTGCCGCCGTCGTACAGCAGGCGGCTGGTCAAAACTTCTGCAGCACCCCCAATGATCAAGCCAGGTGTGCGCTCGAAGCTCGAAACGTGCTCGAAGCTACCGGCATCCCGCTGGGATGGTCGGCGCCCAATCCCCAAGACGGTGCTTGGGGCTGGCCGTTGAAGATTCTCGGCCTGCTGATCTCGGTCGGTGCGGCGGCACTTGGCGCACCCTTCTGGTATCGCCTGCTGGACCGCGTCGGAACGCTACGCAATACCGGACGTCCCCCGACCCCGGGCTCCTAGCGAGCGTTGAAGTTCGGCCGGCACCGAGATCCCAGAAGTGCTGGAAACCTGCACTTCTGGATCGGCTGAGTGGCAATTCGCCAGCACTTGCTCACACGGAATCGGTAATGGCACATGCCGTGTGGAGTGCGCGGACTCGACTAACATGAGCCTCTACCGTCAGGTGAAAGGCTTGCCGTGTTGTCGTCTTCCGATGATCTCAGTCCCGTTGGTGTGCCGCATGCCTTCGAGACACTTGGGCTGACCTTCGATGACGTGTTGCTTCAGCCGGCTGAGAGCGACGTCGTCCCGTCGGAGGTAAGCACTGCGTCCCGAGTCTCCAAACGCATCACCGTGAAGGTGCCGCTGCTCTCCTCGCCGATGGATACCGTGACCGAGGCCCGCATGGCTGTCGCGATCGCCCGGCAGGGTGGCCTCGGCATCATCCACCGCAACCTATCGATCGAGGATCAGTCGCACCAGGTCGATGTCGTGAAGCGCTCTGAGGCGGGCATGATCGAAGAGCCGATCACGATCTCACCGAACGCCACCATCGGAGAGGCCGACGCGATGTGCGGGCGCTTTCACATCTCCGGTGTGCCGGTCGTCGACCGAGAACTCCGGCTGCTCGGCATCATCACAAACCGGGACATGCGCTTCGAAACTGACCCATCACGTCCGGTGGGTGAGGTCATGACGCCCATGCCGTTGATCACTGGTCCAGTCGGGATCAGCCGCGACGACGCGATGCAACTGCTCGCCCAGAACAAGATCGAAAAGCTGCCACTGGTCGATGATCAGGGTCGGCTGAAGGGCTTGATCACACTCAAGGACTTCGTCAAGTCGGGCATGTACCCCGACGCCTCCAAGGATGATCAAGGTCGGCTCCGGGTCGGAGCGGCGGTCGGATTTTTCGGCGACGCCTGGAAGCGAGCTATGGCGTTGATCGAGGAGGGCGTCGATGCACTGGTGGTTGACACCGCACACGGTCATTCACAGGGCGTGCTGGAGATGGTGCGCCGGCTGAAGTCCGATAAGGCCGCCGCCAAGGTCGACATCATCGGCGGCAACGTCGCAACGTATGCGGGGGCCAAGGCTCTCGTCGATGCCGGAGCCGACGGGGTCAAGGTCGGCGTCGGCCCTGGCTCCATCTGCACGACCCGTGTCGTGGCCGGTGTCGGAGTTCCCCAGGTCACCGCGATTCACAACGCGGCCCGGGCCTGCCGCCCGGCGGGAGTACCGCTGATCGGTGACGGCGGATTGCAGTACTCCGGCGACATCGCGAAGGCGTTGGTGGCCGGTGCCGATACCGTCATGCTCGGCTCGCTGCTGGCCGGTTGCGAGGAGAGCCCAGGCGAGCTGATCTTCATCAATGGCAAGCAATTCAAGACCTATCGCGGCATGGGATCACTCGGTGCGATGGCCTCTCGCGGCCGCAGCGGCTCGTCCTATTCCAGGGATCGCTACTTCCAGGCCGACGTCACATCGGACTCGATGCTGATCGCCGAAGGTATCGAGGGCCAAGTTGCATACCGAGGCCCCTTGGCTGCCGTCGCCTACCAGCTGGTCGGGGGTCTGCGGCAATCCATGTTCTATACCGGAGCGTCGACCATTCCGGAGCTGCAGGAGCGTGGCTCGTTCGTCCGGATCACCTCTTCGGGTCTGCGCGAGTCCCATCCTCATGACATCCAAATGACCGTCGAGGCGCCGAACTATTCGGGCTGACGGGGCTGGGGGTACTCCATGTTTGACGTCGGTCGGAGTAAGCGCGCCGAACGGGCGTTTGCCTTCGACGACATCACCATCGTCCCGTCGCGGCGGACCCGCGGGGAGGAGGAGGTCTCGCTGCACTGGCGGATCGATGCGTACACCTTCGACTTTCCACTGCTCGCCGCCCCGATGGACTCGGTGGTGTCGCCGGCGACAGCCATCCGCATCGGTCAGTTGGGTGGTCTCGGTGTGCTCAATCTCGAGGGCATCTGGACTCGCTACGACGACCCACAGCCGCTGCTGGAAGAGATCATCGCGAGCAAGGATGCCATCGACGCGACACGCCGGATGCAGCAGATCTACGCTGAACCGATCAAGTCTGAACTGATCGGCAAGCGAGTCGCCCAGATCCGAGAGGCCGGAGTTCCGACAGCCGGCGCGCTGTCGCCGCAGAACACCCAGGCGTACGCCCGGGCAGTGGTGGATTCGGGCGTCGATTTCTTTGTCATCCGCGGCACCACGGTGTCCGCCGAGCACGTCTCCTCCGACCTTGAGCCACTCAACCTGAAGAAGTTCATCTACGAGCTCGACGTGCCGGTGATCGTCGGCGGCTGCGCGACCTACCAGACCGCGCTCCATCTGATGCGTACTGGCGCAGCCGGCGTCCTCGTCGGCTTCGGTGGGGGAGCCGCCTCTACGAGCCGGTCAGTCCTCGGTGTTGCAGTCCCCATGGCCTCGGCGGTCTCCGATGTTGCTGCGGCACGGCGCGACTATCTCGATGAATCCGGTGGCCGCTACGTCCAGGTGATCGCCGACGGTTCGGTTGTGCGCTCTGGTGACATTGCCAAGGCGATCGCCTGCGGCTCCGACGCGGTCATGGTCGGATCACCACTCGCCAGAGCGGAGGAAGCGCCCGGTCGCGGTTACCACTGGGGACCCGAGGCCTGGCACGACAAGCTGCCACGAGGTGAGCGGGCCGAGTTCTCGACGGTGGGCACCCTCGAGCACATCCTGCTTGGTCCCTCGACAGTTCCTGACGGCACGATGAACCTGGTTGGCGCACTGCGTAAGGCGATGGCGACGACCGGCTACACAGAGATCAAGGAGTTCCAGCGGGTCGAGATCGTCGTCGGCTGATTTCCTAATTCCTACTCTCTTACTCGGGTGAAATAACTCGGCCAGTCATTACGTGCCCCCACGGGGCAGCAGTCCTTCCATGAGCTTCCAGCGGCTGATCTGGCACCCGTCATTGCGTGCGAATCTGCTGATCACCCGCTGGCCCTGCCAGGTGCCGGTGATGGTGGCCGTCTCCGGGCCGCCGTAGATCTGGGTACACGCCTTGTCTTTCGGCACCGGCGGCAATGCTGCCGCGCCATTGGTCTCGAGGGCTCGGCAGGCTGCCTTGGGATCCGGATGCGTGCCGCCAGCCGGATCGCACGTCAGCCGCCATGTCGACGTCGAGCCAGATCCGTTGCTGACGACGATCGTCAAATCGGTGTCTCCAGATCCTCCCGGCGTTGGCGTGGACGGCTCGCCAGGCGGCGAGGAAGACGGAGTGACCGGCATGGCGGTGTTCCCTGGAGTTGGGCCGGAGCGTCCGGCGGTCTGGTTGGCACATCCAACGATCAGCATCAGGACCGGGAGTGCGAGTGCCAGCCACACTCTGGCCGTACGCGGTGGTTTCAACCCGTCTCTCTTCCTGTCGCGCAATTGCTGCTGATCTCCCACACACTTCGTTGCCCGCTGCTAATGTCGAGCCTACTTTTGCTCGACTCGCCGCGTCCGCTGCCGGGGAGAGTCGCCTGCGAGCTATGCATCGAAATCAATCGGGGGATTTTTCGTGCTGCTGCGTTCTCGTCGTGCCAAGTTAACGGTCGTCGCCACGACCATTACCGTCGGCGCGTTGCTGACACTGGGGGAGCTTCCGGCGGCGTACGCGGTGCCGCCCAAGCCGGTCACGCCGGCAAGCCCGGCTCCGATCCCGAGCCGTTACATCGTCACCCTGACGGACAAGCCGATCGCCACGTATGACGGCGACGTCAAAGGCCTCGGTGCGACCAGGCCGAGCAAGGGCGCGCGGGTAAATGTGACGTCGGGCCGCGCCGAGCGTTACCGGGCTTACCTGGAGAAGCAGCAGGAGAATGCGGCGGCGCGGGTGGGCGCTAGGCCGCTGAAGCACTACGCCATCAGCCTCAATGGGTTCGCAACGACACTCACTCCGGAGCAAGCTCGTACGCTGCAACGCGAACCGGGTGTGCTCGCGGTCACCAAGGACCAGCCGCGAAAGCTTACCGGCAACAAGAACTCGGTCGACTTCTTGAAGCTGTCGGGCTCCAACGGCGTATGGGCAGCACTCGGCGGCAAGAAGTACGCAGGCCGCGGTGTGGTTGTTGGAGTCGTGGATTCGGGCTACTGGCCCGAGAGCAAGTCCTTCGCCGGTGACCCGTTGGGCACCGCTCCGCCGACGTCGTCCGATCCGTTCCGGCCATACCGCTCGGGCGGCAGCAACAAGATCGTGATGCACAAGGCGGATGGCCACAGTTTTACCGGGACATGTCAAGCCGGCGAATCGTTCACGGGTGACGAGTGCAATACCAAGATCATCGGCGCGCGCTACTTCTCCTCGACGTATGCGTCGCAGACACTGTCGGCGCAGCGCACCGACTTTCTCTCGCCGCGAGACGGCGTCGGCCACGGCTCTCATGTGGCATCGACCGCCGCAGGCAACGCCGGGGTCTCCGCATCGATCGCCGGCCACTCCTTCGGCAAGATCTCCGGAATTGCACCGGCAGCCAAGCTGGCCATCTACAAGGTCGCCTTCACCAGCACGACCGACCCGGAGGGGGCCATCTACGCCGGCGATGCGCTGGCTGCCATCGATGCAGCCATTTCCGATGGCGTTGACGTGATCAACTACTCGATCAGCAGCTCGGACACCGTCGACGATCCGGTCGATCTGGCGTTCCTGTCTGCCGCCTCGGCAGGCATCTTCGTCGCAACGTCAGCTGGCAACGGAGGCCCGGGCAGGTCAACCCTCGACCACGTCACCCCATGGCTGACAACCGTGGCTGCCAGCACAATCGCCCCGTACGCCGGGACGGTGGTGCTCGGCAATGGCAAGAAGTACGCGGGAATCAGCACCACCACGTTTGGCAATGTCGGCCCGGCCCGGCTCGTCACGGCGCGGTCGGTCAAGCGGGCCTCGGCAGCCGGCGCCGATGCAGATGTATGCGCGCCGGAAACCCTCAGCCACGCCAAGGCTGCGGGCAAGATCGTGGTCTGCGACCGTGGCGTGGTGGATCGGGTCGACAAGTCGGCCGAGGTGAAACGCGTCGGTGGCAAGGGCATGGTCTTGGTGAACCTCACCGCGAACTCTGTCGACGGCGACACACATACGGTGCCAACGATCCACCTCAATGTGCCGTACGGCCCGGCTGTCAAGGCCTATGCCAAGAAGTCCGGAGCGAAGGCGACACTCCGCGAGGGAAATCTGACATCGACCCCGATCAGGTATCCGCAGATAACCAGTTTCTCCTCCCGCGGCCCCTCGATCGGCAACGGAGGCGACCTCCTCAAGCCAGATATAGCCGCGCCTGGCGACACCATCCTGGCTGCGGTGGCGCCACCGTCGAATGAGAACCGCAAGTTCGACTTCTACTCCGGCACTTCCATGGCGGCGCCCCACGTCGCAGGGATCGCAGCCATGTACTTCGGGGTTCACCCGACTTGGTCGCCTATGGCCGTGAAGTCCGCGATCATGACCACTGCGTCGCGGGTCAAGAAGGCGAACGGCAAGCTCAGCCGCGACTACTTGGCTCAGGGTGCCGGCAACGCGCGGCCGGATCGGATGTTCAACCCTGGCGTGATCTTCGACGCCGGGGACCGGGACTGGTTCGCGTTCCTGGAGGGCGAGGGCATCCAGACCGATACCGGCGTGAAGCCGATTGACCCTAGCGATTACAACGCCCCGTCGATTGCGATCGGCGAGCTGGTTGGTTCACAGACGGTGACGAGAAGGGTCACTGCCGTCAAGCCGGGCACCTACCAGACAGACATCTCGGTGCCCGGAGTTACCGCGACGGTGACGCCGTCGATCTTGAACTTCAGTAGCGCGGGCCAGACCGAGATAGTCAAGATCACGTTTACCCGGAATGCTGCGCCGCTGTCCAAGGCCGTGCTCGGCTCTTTGCAATTCGCCGGGGCAGGCACGGTCGCACGATTGCCGATTGCAGTCGTGCCAGAGGCGGCCGATGCGCCGAGCGTCGCGATCGCTACGGGGGCGAGCGGGGGTCCCTGAGCTAAGAAGGTCATACCCGGCTCCGACGGCAGCTTCCCGATCACCGTGCACCGGGCCGGACGCCGGAGCTGACGGTGAGCCCGGCGAAACCCGACCGCGAGCAGTGGCGTCCCGTTCACGGTGGAGGCCAGCTGGTCGGGACTCGATCCCTCGGCGCCGTATCTCGGCTTACTGTCCTACGTTGACGGCTCCGGTACCTTGGCGGAGATCAACTAACGCCGACTACTGGCTAGGCTGAGCGCCATGAGTGACCCAGTGGCCGAGGAGTTGCTGCGGCTACGCATGAGCATCGACAACATGGATGCGGCGCTGGTGCATCTGCTCGCCGAGCGGTTCAAGATCACTCAACAAGTCGGTGAACTGAAAGCTGCGCACGGCTTGCCGCCTGCCGACCCAGCGCGGGAAGCACAACAGATTTCGCGGCTGCGGGCGCTTGCCGAGGACGCGAAGCTCGACCCGGAGTTCGCCGAGAAGTTCCTCAATTTCGTTGTCGCCGAGGTGGTACGCCACCACAAGGCAGCGCTAAGCCAGAGCATCGCCAACAACACCTGAGCCGTTGTTGCGTCGCAGGCCGCCCAGGGTGCAACGTCAGAGAGCCTCGGCCAACGCCTGCCCGGCCGTACGCCCGGTGAACAGGCAACCTCCCAGAAATGTCCCCTCGAGTGCACGGTAGCCATGCACGCCTCCGCCGCCGAACCCGGCTGCTTTAATCGCTGCTTCGACCGCTATCGCCGGCATTTCGGCTTAACTCTCGATCGAAACCAGGCGGCATAATCACAAGTCATCCAACACGATGCGCTTCCTAGGGATAGGTGACGCCGCCGATCTCTCGGCGCTCTATCTGCGCCTTGCGGAGGAGGGGCATGACATCAAGGTTTGCATCGCCCATCCGCTTTGCCAGGACACGCTCGCCGGCCTGATCGAGCCGCGTGGGCGAGTGGCAGAGCGAACTCGCATGGGTCCGCGCCGCTGGCGAGGATGGTGCATCCTGTTCGAGAATGTCGGCGCCGGCCGCGGCGACACTCAGGATCGTTTGCGGCGCGAAGGCTACAATGTCATCGGTAGCAGCGCCTATGGCGCCCGGCTCGAAAACGATCGCGGTTACGCCCAGCGTGTCCTTGCCGAGCTTGGCTTGCCGACCGCCCCTGTTCGAATTCTCGCGAGGCCGCCGAGGCCGTCGCTTCGTCGATCGTCGTCCCGCCCGTTACGTGCTCAAGGCGAACGGTCCGAAGCGGCGACCTTCGTTGGACGTGACAGCGCCGGAAGGTCGATGTCGGCGCGCTGCTTGGGGCGGAACTCCGGTGGACAGAGCTTCGTCCTCATGGACTTTCTCGAAGGGTTTGAGATGGGCGTTGGCGCCTATTTCGACAGCGAGGATTTCCTCGAACCGGCGTGCCTCGACTGGGAGCACAAGCGGTTCTTTCCCGGGGATCTCGGCGAACTCACCGGCGAAATGGGGACCGTTGTCACCTACGCTCGCAGCGAGAGCTTCTTCGACCGCACCTTGGCGCTGATACGTCCGCTGCTCAAGCAGCACGGCTATTGTGGCTATATCAATCTCAACACCATCGTGAACGAGCGTGGAATCTGGCCTCTCGAATTCACCTGCCGCTTCGGTTATCCGGGTTACGCCATCCTCGATCCGTTGCAGCGCACTCGTGGTCGGACCTTCTCCGCCGATGCTGATCGCGCCGCAATCGCTTCGAAGCTGGCCTGGCTTTTGTGCCGGCATCGTCGTGACGACCCCGCCTTTTCCTTATTCCCGGGAGCATGTTGCAGAGCCCGTCGGCCAGCCCATCCTCTTCGATGGCGATCTAACCGCCGCGGAGCGGCGGAATTTGCACTACGGTGAGGTTGCTCTAAAAAACGGCGTGCTGGTCACCAGCGGAGCCAGTGGTTACACGTTGGTCGTCACCGGCACCGGACCCACGATAGAGGCTGCCCGCGACGCCGCCAACGCGCTGGTGCAAAAGGTCGTGGTCGCCAATGCTCGCTATACGATGCGACATCGGCCAGCGACTTATCGACGGTGAGTTTGCCAGGGTTGAAGGCTGGGGCTTGCTGGATCCGCGGTGATTTCCTTGGGTGAGCCGACCCGGCCGCGTTCGGAACTTGGCGGCACGACCATTTGGTGGAGCGTTTCAGAGGGGCTCGATCAGGAACCGCAGAGATTGTTGCTGCGTTCGGAGCAATCGGGTCTGGGCTTCTCACTCGTCCTCCCCACTACAAGACTGGAGCTGAGACGTGCGCACGCTGCTGCTTCACAATCCGACCGCCGGTGCCTCCCATCCGAGCGCCCATGACCTGATGCGACAGCTCAAGCACGCCGGCTTGTCGCCGACCTACCAATCGGCCAAGGCAAAAGACTATAAGGACGTGCTCAACAAGAAATGGGATCTCGTGATCGTTGCGGGCGGGGATGGCACGGTGGCAAGGGTGGCACGTGCCTTGCGCGACCGCAAAGTGCCGGTGGCCATCCTGCCGGTCGGAACCGCCAACAATATTGCCCGCGCGGTTGGGCTTGAAGATGACGTCGAGGCGATCATTCCGCACTTGCATGCCGCGCAATCGCGACGCCTCGATATCGGTCTTGCTCGCGGTCCCTGGGGGAAGCGTCGCTTTATCGAAGCGGTCGGATTTCGAGCCATCGCCAAGGCCATCTCCCATAGCGGACGCAAGCCGCCGAAACCTCTCCGTATAGACATGGGTCGAGAGGGGCTGCTGACAATGATGCAAGAGGCTGAGCCGGAGCGTTTCGAGATCGGCATCGACGGCGAAGTGTTTGCCGGCGACTTCTTATTCGTCGAGATTCTCAATCTCGGCCGCACCGGACCTGCCCTGCCCATCTCGTTCGCCGCGGCGCCCGATGACGGGCTGCTGGATGTCGTCTTTCTGTTCGAAGGCGACAGGGCACGCATGTCGCGCTGGCTGACCGATCCGGACGGTGCGCCTTCGCCGGTCACGACGCGCAAGGGCCGCAAATCGAGCTCAAATGGGAGCGTGGCCACGCCCGCATCGACGACCGGGTCTATCTTCCGCCTTCAAGCGCCGCCCCCATTAAGATCAAGTTGGAGCGGGACAGCATGCGCGTGTTGGTGCCCGATCTGAACGGCGCCGGCCGGAATTAGCCGGCCTGGCCGTCGAGCGCGGCAGCGAGCCTCTCGCGGGACTTCTGATCGGTATAATCGAGGCAGAGCGGGGTGACGGAGATGAGATTGGAGCGAACGGCCCACAGGTCGCTGCCTTGCGGCGGCTCCGCCCGGCGACGCTCAATTCCGACCCAATAATAGGCGCGCCCGCGCGTATCGAAGCGATCCTCTATGCGCAACAGACCGGGATCGCGCAGCCCCTGCACGGTCGCCGCAGCTCCCTTTACCGCGCCAGGCTCGCAATTCGGATAATTGACATTGATGACCACGCCATCCGGCCAGCCGGCATCGAGCAGCTTGCGCAGCAGCGGGGCGCCGTGGTGCATCGGCGTCTCCCAGATCGGCGGCTGGCGCCCATCCTGGGCCGCATCGACCGGCCCGCAGACGAGGCTCATGGCGACGGACCGAATGCCGAGCAGCGTTCCCTGGATCGCGCCGGCGACGGTGCCAGAATAGGTCACGTCATCGGCGAGATTCTGGCCGCGATTGACCCCTGACAGGACCAGATCGGGGGGCTGATCGCGCAGCAGGAAGCGCACGCCCATAATGACGCAGTCCGTAGGCGTGCCCTTCACGGCGTAGTGGCGCTTGTTGAGTTCGCGCATGCGCAACGGTTCGGCCAAGGTCAACGAGTGTGAGGCGCCGCTGTTGTCCGTCTCCGGCGCGACAACCCAGACGTCATCGGTGAGATCGGTCGCGATCTTCTCCAGCACGCCAAGGCCAGCAGCCTCGATGCCGTCGTCGTTGGTGAGAAGAATGCGCATCCGCTTGAAGGTCAGCCGCCCGAATAGCCGCCGATGATGGGCAACACCTCGCCGGTGATGTAGCTGGAGCAGGACGGCGCGCGAGAAACACGATGGCCGGAGCAATCTCTTCGGGCTGCGCGGGCCGCTTCATCGGCGTG
>CAVQIU010000025.1:0-68968 GCA_963712625.1 uncultured Actinomycetota bacterium | reverse complement strand
CCGGCGGCTATCGCGCCCAACACCGCTCGCGAGGTGGTGCGCGCCCGCTCGTAGGCCTGCTGAGCGCCGGCCACAACGCGCTCCGAGGTCTCCTGGGCCTTGTGCTTGGCCTGCGCTGAGGTCTCCCGGGCCTTCTGCTTGGCCTGCGCCTTGACGTCCAGCTTGGCGGTCAGGGCGTCAACCGAGGAGGCCAGCCGCTCACGGGCCGCCTCAATCTCGGCCTCGATCTCTTCCGGCGTGGCGCCGGGCGGCGGGTCGGGGGGTGCGGCGGGGGTGGTGGAACTCATCGGCGGGCACTCTCCTTGATCTCCTCGACATCCTTCTTGACACTTTCCACCGTGTCGGTCGGCACCGGCGGAGCGGCCTCAGCCACCTTCTTCTTGCCCACCAGCGCCGCGATGCCAGCCGCGATGGCAACCAGGACGGCGACGATCAGCGCGGCCAGCCAGGCCGGCAGCGCCAGAGCCAATGCCAAGATTGCGGTGGCCAGGGAACAGCCCAGTGCGAACCAGCCCAGCACCGGCGGCCGCCCCGAAGGCCCCGATGCCAACGCCGGCAGTTTTGGCCTTCTCGGTCATCTCGGCCTGGGCCAGCCTGAGTTCGCCGCGCAACAGTCGGCTGGACTCCTCCGACACTTGCTTGATCAACTCGGCGATCGACTGGTTCCCCGGGTCGCCGGCCGGAACCGGGCCGGTGGGATCTTCGACGTGCGACATGATCATCCCCTCATCGTGCTGGGTTTCTTACTTTGCCTCGCCGGACTCTTCCTCGGGGATCCTGCATCGTTGTTTCCCGCCAATCGAGCTGGCCAGATTTCAGCCACATGACCGGTTTCCATCTGGATACCCCAACACGCACGCCAATACGCACGCGGCGCGCACCAGGCCATGGGTTAGGTCGGTAGGGCCTCCATCATCTTGATCAGCACTCCGCCGCCCGGTCGGCCGTTACTAGGGTGTTGCCGAGAACTTCAGCGTCTCCATCAAGATCACCTTGCCTCGATGGTGCGATCTCAGCGCCGACTACTAAGTCGTAACGTCGCCCAAGGCATTACTCACATGAGCAAGTTGACTTGGCCCACAAGGGAGGGCGCGTGTCCGAATGCGGGCGGGGATCCAGGCCCGCTGTCTGAATCGGGCCATTCAGGGTACGAGAGGACTAAGGAGGATTACATGATTGTTCTTGGTCTTATCTTGCTGATCCTGGGCTGGGTCTTGGGCATCGGCATTTTGGTGACGATCGGCATTATCTTGCTGATCATCGGCGTCGTCTTCTTGATACTGGGTCAGATGGGCCGCGCCGTCGGTGGACGTAAGTATTGGTACTGAGCGGCTGCCTTGGGGATGGCAAGCTCTAGGCGGGCCGACGGCAGGCTTCTCACCATCGCGCCGACATTGGCCCCCGGGCGGCGGCTTCCCTCCCCTCACGAACAATAAGCGGGGAGGGATTGTCGCGTCAGTCGGGCTACGTACGAGGATTTTTTTTTGGGCCAAACAGCGACGGGTCAACACACCTAGTTATTTAGCGATGGCTATCCGTTAGCCTGAGCGGCCCGCCTCATCGATCGCTGGTGACCGACATTCCTTGACGTGGCCTACAAGATTGATCGGTGAATCTAGAGCGTCACACTGTCAGCACCGTCGAGCTGTTGATCTTGAGCCGGCCACCCTCGTTGACCAGTCCGTACGCGGTCCGCTCGCGGACCACACGGCCGTCGTTGAAGTAGTAGGTGAGGGTGGCTTGCGCTGAATCTGGCGGGATGCCTCGCACATCAGCAACGGTGATCTTGCTGATGGCATCCCAGAATCGCTGGTACGCCTGCCGCCCGCCGGCATGGTTGGTCTGGTACGAGGCCGTCATCCGCGGCCAGGCTGTACCTGTGTTACGCGGCATCAACGCGTAATAGCTGGTGATCGCCCGCCTGAGCTCCGCCGCGTAGGCGTGCCGCGGACGGTCGGTGCGGTCGTTGGCGATGGCGCCCGGGACCGCGTACGAGCCTCACTTCGTGGCGTCGGTTTCGGTGCTGGACCCTGCTGTGGTGCGGACGCTTTGGAGTCGGCGAGGGTGCGCGTGGAGTCGGGGACGGCGTGGAGAGTTTTGTGTCGCAGGTGCGGCCGAGCTCGATGGGCCTGTGTCGATTGTCGGATTGGCGGCTCTGCGATCGTTCACGAGCAATGCAGTCACCAGGATTCCGATGCCGATAACGGCAACGACGATCACGGCGGCCGCTTCACCGCGCCTGCGTCGGGGTTCGGTCGGGCGCTGAGCTTGGCTGGCAGGAGCTGACGCCACTGGAAACCTCGGTGCCGCGGCTGGCGAAGGACCAGTAGCCTGCTGGGGGTCGTGCCCGGAGTATGCCGCAGGAGTGGTCTCTTCATCTTTAGGCCCTTCATCCGATGCTGCAGTGAGCGCCTCCTCACCCGAACGGCCCTGGTTGCCAGCCGCGACAAGCCTCCGCTACGGCACCCATCGACGGACGGATATCGGTGTCGGTCGACAGCATGTGCATCATCACGGGCGTCAGCGGACCGCTGCGCTGCGGAGGCGGGAATTGTCCGGAGGCCACCCGATGCAGCAACGCCATAGTGTTGTCGTCGGTGCCAAACGGTGGGCGGCCTTCCAATGCGCTATACAGCGTTGAGCCCAGCGAGAACACATCCGAGGCGAAGTTCGCTTCACTGCCGCGGGCGACCTCTGGAGCCAGATAGGCCGGCGTGCCGTGGATTATGCCGCTGCTGGTCAGGGTCGCATCGCCCAATGCCCGAGCAATCCCGAAGTCGCTGATCAATGCCGCACCGTCCTCGGCGATCAAGATGTTGCCTGGCTTCACGTCACGGTGGACGATTCCGACCGCGTGGGCAGCTGCCAGCGCCGACGCGACTTCTGCACCGACCTTTGCGGCTTCGTTCGGTTGCAGTGGTCCACCTTGTTCCAGTACGGCGGCGAGGGTGATCGAAGGGATGAACTGCATGACGAGCCACAGCTGGCCGTCTTGCTCGACCGCATCGAAGACCGGCACCGCGTGCGGGTGCTGGAGTCGTGCCGTAAGCCGAGCCTCACGCAGAGCCCGCTGGTTGGCCAGTTCTGCTTCTCTTGTTGAGGCTCCTGACTGGCGATAGAGCTGCTTGAGTGCGACGCGACGTTCCAGGCGCTCATCCCGGCCTTCCCAGACGACGCCCATGCCTCCGCTCCCCACCCGGTGCAGGAGGCGGTATCGATCGGCAACGAGAGCCTCAGGTTCTGCCATCGAACCCTTCTCATTCGGGCAGTAATGGACAATTTCCGGCGTGCGGCCCCGAGTCGGCCACCGATCGAAGGATCATTACCCAGCTGTGGTCCATTCGATTGCCGATGACTCCTGCCGTGACGATCAGCGCCGATGGCATGCCGCGCCAAATGGTCATGAACGACATCGCTAGATCGATTCAGACGTGGCCCATCCAGTTGTCAGCTGCCAGCGAGCTCACCGATGCCTAGATCACAGCGGCATCAACCAATCCCGGCTGGGCCACCGACGCAGTCAAGGTGAGGCCACCCAACACCCATGAAACGACCCAGCGAGTCGTCCTTGCCGCACCGACCACCCGCATACGCCGGAGGCCTCTGAGTCGCCTGGCCCAACCGATCAAGCGATCGAGGCAAGCAGCTGCCAGGCGGATCGGGAAGAATTACGCGCCCAGCACACAGAACTTCTAAGCGGAAGGCTCACTCTCGTTACCAACCGGCAGATCTCCGGTCTGAATGACTCTTTGAGCTATCGTTCGTAGCTTTACGTGGGTGTTCTGCGACTCGCGTTTCAGCAGAGCGAACGCCTCGCCGGCCGTAAGCTGACGCCGGCTCATCAAGATTCCTTGGGCCAGTCCCACCCGATGCCGTGCGGACACCGCTCGGTTCAAGTTGTCACGCTCCTTCGCGGCTCCCAAGGCCAGACCGGCGTAATGGGCGAATGCCTCGGCTAGATCGGCATACGGCGACAGGATGCCCGGGTCAGCGGCATACCACACCAGCCGGACCGGCTCCCGCGGCGACCCCTCAATACCGACCACGAGTAACGCGTGTCTGCCCACCACATGCCAGGAGACGCCTTCCCCCGGATCGTCGATCGAAGTTGGTTGCTGAAGCAGACCCTGCCGGAAAAGCGTCTCCATCACCGCAGCTGCCGCCGAATCATCGGGCGCCGCGCCGCTCGGGCGTGCGGCGAGGGTTTGCCAGAAGCGCCCGGTGTAGGTGACGACCGCTGCCCCGTCGGCCTCGATCAGCGCCAAGGCTTCGTCGACGACTGTTGGCCAGAGTGCTGCGACGTCTGGTGCAGCCCAGATCCGCTGGCAGGCAGCGACTAGAGCTGTCGTGTAGGCCAGATCGCACGGTGCGGCGGGCGGCGGCATCTGTGGGTCGGTCCCATGTCAGGGTCTCAAAGAGCCCGGAAAGTCACAGGACCCGCGAGCGCGACCTGGCCGTCACCGCGGAGGCGATCATGACCAGCACAGCGGCTACAGCAATGGCGATGAGCCACCGCACCCAATCGATACCCGGGCTGCCGTTGCCTCCGAACGCGGTGTAGATAAACCAGCCGATCAGGACCCCACCGATGCCGCAGATGATGGTCAGCCAGATCGGGATGTTGTCCCGGTTGCCAGGGGCGACGAACTTGCCCAACAAGCCGATGATGATACCGGCGACGATGACACCGATGATCTCCACTGCTTCCTCCTCAAACGTGATGGATCTGGTGCGAAGCGGGTGCCGTACGTCGGCAACGATCCCGCTCCGTCGACAACTTAACCACCCAAAGGGCGGATGCATTACACCCTTAGGGAGGTTAAAGTCGTTCCATGGAGGCCGCGGTAAGGACACCGGTCACCGTCGCGCTGGTTAACGACTACGACATCGTGGTGATGGGCATCGCGCACATTCTCGAGCAGTACCGAGATCGGGTGGTGATCGCCGAGCTAGACACCAACGTCGCCGTTTCCGACATGGTTGACATCGTCTTGTACGACTGCTTCGCACAGCCGGAATCCGACCATGACGAGATCAGCGTGCTGATCCGAAATCCGCGCGCCCGCCGAGTAGCGGTCTACACCTGGAACTTCAGACCCGACCTGATCGAGAACGCCCGCAGGCAGGGCGTCAACGGGTATTTGTCAAAGGCTTTGCCGGCGCGCGACCTCGTCGCTGCTTTGGAAGCGATCCACGCCGGCGACATCGTGATCAGCGACCCGCCCTTTCGGGCACGCAGCATCGGCGGACTGAACTGGCCAGGACGAAGCGAGGGGCTTACAGACCGCGAATCGGAGATCTTGGCGCTGATCACCCAGGGCCATAGCAACGCCGAGGTGGCAACGCTCACTCACCTCAGTCCGAACACGGTGAAGTCCTACATCCGAACGATCTATCGCAAGATCGCCGTGACCAGCCGCACCCAGGCGGTTCTGTGGGGTGTCCGCCACGGATTCACACCAGACCATCACCGCATCGAACACTGGCGCGGAGGACCCTGAACGGCAGGACCGCCGGCATACGGACACCGAAATACGACTCCGAGTGGGCAAGTCGGCGTCGCGGCTGCTTGTGTCAGACGGGAGGCTGAGCGAACAACGCCGTCACTGCGACCGGCGCCTCCGACGGGATGGTCGCGCAACAACTCGATCCGCTGAGTAGCCGCGGTGTAGTCGCGTGCTGCGCGGGTAACTCAACCCTTATCTGGCATCCAGCGAACCTGACAAATGGACTGATCAGCAGTGAGCACAACACACCAGGGCAGTCGACCAATTCGGTTTGCCGCCGTCGGCTTGGACCACGCACACGCCTTCGGGCAGATAGCGGGCCTGCTCAATCAGGGCTGTCAGCTCGTCGGGTTCAGTTCCGACGACCCCGCTACGGCCGTTGCTCAGGCGGCTCAGCGTCGCTGGGCTGACGTGATGTGGATCGAGGACCCGACGAGCCTGCTCCGTGATCCGTCGATCGACGTGATCGTCACAGCGGCGGTTCCCGACCGACGCTCGGCGATCGCGGTCGAGGCCCTGACGAACGGCAAGGACGTCGTCGTCGATAAGCCAGGCTGTATCACGCTCGATCAGCTCGACGAGATTGAGGAGGCAGTCACGCGGTCGGGTCGATTTTGGTCGGTCACGTTCTCGGAGCGCTTCGAGGTGCGCTGTGTGATCAAAGCTGGACAGTTGGTTCGAGAGGGGCGGATCGGACGGGTCGTGCAGACGCTAGGACTCGGACCCCACCGGGAAGGCGACCGAGCCCACCTCGCGGGTGGTGAGGGACGTCCGGACTGGTTCTACGACCGGGACCGGACCGGCGGCATCATCACCGATATCGCCAGCCACCAGATCGATCAGTTCTTGTGGTTCACCGGTGCCGAGGAGGCCGAAGTCGTCTCCAGCACCGTCGCCAACTACGCGCATCCGGAGTCGCCGAAGATGCAGGATTTCGGCGAGGTGACGTTGCGGAGCGATGGTGCTCATGGCTATGTCCGGGTCGACTGGTACACGCCGCAAGGCCTGCCGACGTGGGGAGATGGTCGGCTGGTGATTTTGGGCACTGAGGGTTACATCGAACTCCGCAAGTACGTTGACGTGGCGGGTCGCGAGGGCCGCGATCATCTGTTCGTGGTCGACGACGCCGGCACGGAGTACATCGACTGTTCCGACGTCGAGCTCAGCTACTACCCCGACTTGGCGCACGACGTGATCAACCGCACCGAGAGAGCATGTCCCCAGAAGCACACATTCGAGGTGATGCGGCTGGCGATCCGCGCCCAGCGGAGCGCGACGATGCTGGGGTTTGCCGAGTGACTGGACCGCCTGACAAAGAAACGCTTCGGGTCGGGATCGTCGGATGTGGCACGATCGCCCGCGCGCATGCCCTCAGCTATCAGAACAATGCACGCGTCGAGTTGGTGGGCGTCGTCGACATCGACCCCGTACGCGCCGCTGCATTCGCCGCGGGCTACGGGACCATGGCATACGGCTCATGCCCGGAGCTTCTCGATCACGAGCCCGACCTAGTCTCGGTCGCCACGCCTCCCGGGAGCCACACGGATGTCTGCGTTGAGCTGCTCGGGTCGGACTGCTCGGTGCTCTTGGAGAAGCCACCGACCACGACGCTGGCCGATATGGACGTGCTCGCGGCCGCCGAAAAGTCAAGCGCAGGCTCGATCTATGTGGTGTTCCAGCACCGTCACGGATCGGGCGCACGGCGCGCCCACCATCTGCTGGAATCAGGCGCGCTGGGGATTCCGCGGGTCGTCATCTGCGAAACCCTGTGGTACCGCCCCGACAGCTACTTCCTGCCCGAGTGGCGCGGCAACTGGGCCGGCGAAGGTGGCGGCCCGACCTCGGGCACGGCATCCATCAAATCGACCTGCTTCTCCACCTGATGGGCTCGTGGCACACCGTCGACGCTCGCGCGGCGCGGATCGCTCGTCCGGTTGAGTTCGAGGACGTGTCGCTGGCAATCGTCATGTTCGACAGCGGCGCAGCAGGCACGGTCGTGACCAGCCTGCTCTGCCCCCAAGAGCTCAGTCGCATTCGGATCGACACCACCAGCGGCACGCTCGAGGTCAATCACGTCTATGGCTACAGCGATGCCGATTGGTCCTGGACGCCGGCGCCGGATGCGACAACGGCTGCCAGTCTTGGGCGGCGATCCGGGGCTATCCACCGTCCACGACCCCGGAAACCTGCGGCCGGCAGGCAACGACGATGTCTGGGCCGCGTCCGCTGGGTTGGATCTGCCGAGCAACCACGCGGCCCAGATCGATCAGCTGGTCGACGACATGCTCGCTGGCCGGCGCCACGACACTACGCTGGCCAGCACCCGTCCGACAATGGAGTTCATCACCGCGGTCTACGCATCGTCGATCGAGTGCGAAACAGTTCACCGACGCGATCTGACTCCGGCCAGCCGCTTCTACGACAGCCTTAACGGTGGGCTGTCCCCTGACACGATCACCGCCCGGCTGGGTGCGGGCCGGTCATAGGCCGGGGACTCTGCCTGCGCGAGCCACCTGTCCCACTTTGATGGTCAGCGGTTCCTCAATCGGGTATAGCCACGACAAGCGGCAAGTAATTCGGAAAGCCTTTTACCCCCGCCTATCACCTCGAGAAAGGCCCCAACCATGACCTCCCGCCCGCATCGATTACAACGACGCAGATCCCCAGCCAGGGCCCTCGCCTCCGGGCTGACCAGCACAACGCCCGGGAGGCACCGCGGCGCGTTTCATCGTCGGCGTCGATTGATCACAGCTATCCTCGTGCCGCTGTGCCTCGTCGCCTCGGCCGCATGTGCCCCCGGCCAGAGCCAGGGCGGGTCCGAGGGGACGCCTGAGTTGCGGGTCACCACCTGGGGCAACGACTCGCGGCTCAAACTCACCCAGCAGGCGGTGGACGCCTTTACCGCGGCGAACCCGGACATCAAGGTCACTGTCGAGAACAGCGACTGGACCGCCTATTGGGACAAGCTCGCCACGATGACAGCGGGCAACAACGCACCTGACGTCATCCAGATGGACGAGTCCTACATCGCCGCATACGGCGCCCGAGAGGCTCTGCTCGACCTGAATACGGTGAAAGGCAACCTCGACCTGTCGGCAATGGATCCGAAAGTGCTCGAAACGGGCAACGTGGAGGGCACACTGGTCGGCGCCCCGATCGGCGTCGCGAACTTCTCCGTGGCAGCCAATCCCGAAGTGTTGAAGAAGGCCGGGGTATCGATGCCCAACGACAAGACCTGGACCTGGGACCAGTTCGCGCAAGTCGCGGCGCAGGTCACCGAGAAGCTGGGGTCCCAGGGCGTGTACGGACTCGACGGATTCGGCACCAGCACCGCGGAACTGGGCGCCTGGGCCCGGCAGAAGGGTGAGGAAGTCTGGCCCACCACCGGTCCTCAAGTCAGCCAAGCAACCATCACCAGCTTCTTCGACTACGCCAACAAACTGGTCGCCGCGAAAGCCACACCTCCGGCCGGGCGCCAGGTCGAGAACGCTACTGCTGTTCTGGACCAATCGTTGTTCGCAACCAACAAGGCCGCTTTCCATCTGCTCTTCCACACCCAGATCTCGGCCTTCGGCACGGCGAGCGGCACGCAGATGAAGCTGCTTCGGCTCCCTGCGCAGGCAACGGGTCAATCGCCGAAGATGGTCAATAAGGCATCCATGTACTGGTCGGTGTCATCACGCTCAAAGCAAGCCGAGGCCAGCGCGAAACTGATCGACTTCCTGCTCACCGATCCTGCAGCCACCAAGGTGCTCAGCACCGAGCGGGGCATCCCAGCGATCCCGGCGGTGCAAAAAGAGGTCGCTCCGCTGCTGGATCCGCAGGCCAAGATTGCGCTCGACTTCTCGCAGACCATCGCGCCCGAGCTCGTGCCGCCGCCTCAAGTCACCCCACCCAACGCCTCCGGCTTCAGTAGCGAGTTCACCCCCGTGGCCACCGAGGTGCTCTTCGGTAGGTCCAGCCCAGCGGACGGCGCAACCAAGGTGCTCTCGATGATCCAAAGCATGAAGTAGGTAGTTGATCGGGCCGTGGTCCTGCAGTGACGGGCCCTGACGCCAAGATCGCGAGCGGGGTCGGCATTCTCGACCGGGTCCACGGCGAATGCGGGTCCACGGCGAATGCGGGGCCGCGGGCGATGCGGGTCGCCGGGGAGGCAGCTTCGCGTCCAGCGCGGTAATGCTGACACGGCCTGATCCTGTACATCTCGATGCCGACAGGCAAAGGAGAAATCGTGAAGATCACTGACGCCCGGGTGATCGTCTCATCGCCCGGCCGTAACTACGTCACCTTGGTCATCGAGACCGAAGACGGCCTGCTCGGAGTGGGTGACGCCACCCTGAACGGCCGCGAACTGGCGGTGGCGTCCTACCTTCGTGATCATGTCTGTCCGCTGCTGGTCGGCCGGGACGCCCGCCGGATCGAAGACACCTGGCAGTACCTGTACAAGGGCGCCTACTGGCGCCGTGGTCCGGTGACCATGACCTCCATCGCCGCCGTCGACATCGCGCTGTGGGACATCAAGGGCAAGCTGGCCGGTCTCCCGGTGTACGAGCTGCTAGGCGGTGCGGCCCGGGAGGGCGTGATGGTCTATTGCCACGCCAGCGGTTCCACCCTGGACGAGCTCAGCGTGGACTTTCAGCGCCATCTCGACCTCGGCTATTTGGCGATTCGAGCCCAAGCCGCCATTCCCGGCTTGGAGAAGACGTACGGCATTGCGCCGACCGACGGCAAGATCTACGAGCCGGCGAGCGGCAAGGCGCCTCAGGAGGATATCTGGGAGACCAGCTACTACCTGGACTTCGCGCCTCAGGTGATGGCCCATCTCCGGTCGGAATTCGGCTATCAGGTTCACCTGCTGCATGACGTGCATCACCGACTAACGCCGATCGAAGCGGGACGGCTGGGCGCCTCGTTGGAGCCGTACCGCATGTTCTGGATCGAGGACCCGACCCCTGCCGAGGACCAATCCGCGTTTCGGCTGATCCGCCAGCACACGACTACCCCGATCGCGGTCGGTGAGATCTTCAACAGCATCTGGGACTGCCAGCAACTGATCACCGAGCGGCTGATCGACTACATCCGCACGTCCGTGTCTCACGCTGGCGGCATCACCCATCTACGCCGGATCTTTGCGCTGGCGGACCTGTACGGCGTCAGCTCCGGCTCTCACGGTGCCGGCGACCTTTCCCCGATCTCCTTGGCCGCCGCGCTGCACATTGACCTGAGCATTCCCAACTTCGGGGTCCAGGAATACATGGGACACCGCGACCCGGTCGGCGAAGTGTTCGACGCCAACTACACCTTCCGGGACGGCTACATGCATCCCGGTCACCAACCTGGCCTCGGCGTCACGTTCGATGAGAAAGCTGCCGCACGGTATCCATACGACCCGAAGTATCTGCCTGTGAACCGGCGGCGTGACGGTTCGGTCCACGACTGGTGACTGCCGCTTCGATGTTGTCGCCCTAGGCGAGTGTGATCGAGGTTGGCGATGCTCGGACCGTTCGGCCACGACGTGCCGGCCCGCTGGGTGAGGCGCTCGACGTCGGCGCTCCGGCAGCCACGGCCGGTGTCATGCGGTTTGCTCGTCTCGCAGATGACGAACGCCGACCGCTTAGACGTGCGATCTTTCCAGGATTGGTGATGTCCTCCGCCGCCGCCAACCAATGCGGCGGCGCCGGCCCGACGTAGACACATCAGTGCGGATCGAGTAATGACATGCTGTGGCTATGAGGTGGTATTCCCGGTGAGCACGACCTTGAAGGCGTTCGCCGGACGGGTCGCTGTCATCACTGGGGTGGGATCAGGCATTGGTCGCGCGCTGACGTATGAGCTGGCTGCAAGGGGCGCAGTCCTCGCCGTCTCCGACATCAACGAGTCGCAGCTGGCCGTGACGGCTCGGCATGCGCGGTCACTTGGTGCCACCGTTCGGGCCGACCATCTCGACGTCACCGACCGTCCCGCCATGTTGTCCTACGCCGAGGAGGTAGCTGCGTACTTCGGCGCCGCTCACCTCGTCATCAACAATGCCGGAGTAGTCCATGTGGGTGACGTCCTGGGCATGCAGTTCTCCGACATCGAGCGTGTGATGGACACCAACTTCTGGGGGGTCGTGAACGGCACCATGGCCTTCCTGCCCCACCTCATCGCCTCCGGTGACGGCCATTTGGTGAACATCTCCAGCCTGTTCGGATTGATCCCGATCCCTACCCAGTCCGCCTACGTCGCCTCCAAGTACGCGGTACGCGGGTTCACCGAGTCGCTACGCATCGAGATGCTCGCGGCCAAGATGCCGGTTCGGGTCACGTGTGTTCATCCCGGCGGGGTGAACACCGCAATCGCCCGGTCCGGCACGCGGAACCCTGGTGCCTCCGCGAGGGTGACTCCGGCCCGGTCGGCCAAAGCTCCTGCGCATGCCGCCTGAGAAAGCCGCCGCCATCATCTTGCGCGCCACGTCCCGAGGCCGTCCACGCGTGCTCGTTGGGCGCGATGCCCGGGCCGCCTATCTCCTGAGCTCACTCACCAGGACAGGCTGGCAGAGTCTCGCCGCACTCGGCTTCGCTCACATGTCTGCGCCCGAGAGCGGCGCCTGCTTCGACAAGCCCCACCTAAACTTCGCCGTCGACCACGTCAAGATCAAATTCCCGCGATCACACGGCGAGCGTGGCGTCACCGGAGTGGAGCTTCCGACTGCTGCTTGACGCTCATCCCACATCCACGCGCGCGCCGTGACAATGCTGCAGTTCGTGCAGCGATGCGGGCTCTTGCCGGCGCACACAGTCAAAACCGCATGACGGCCGTACAGACCGCTTGATCAAGATCAGCGTTGGCTATAGATGACCGAGGAGAGCCTTCAACCGCTCGAACTCAGCCAGGTCGTCCTGGAAGCCATCGGGACTTGCGAAGTCGGGCTGCTCGTCCTCACTGTTGACGACGTACTCGATGGTGCGCACGATCTCCCGCTGCTCAGCCGCACTGAAACTGTCCCAGCGGGCAAGTATCTGGCTGAGACCGGCGTGGATCTGGTATGCGGAATGTATATCGATGTGCGGCGCCACCTGCAGAGCGCCCTCGATCATCGCGCGATGTGCCGACAGGACTTGCCGGAGAGCCCGGACATGATTGTCGGTCATCCGAGGATTCTTACCGCGGGCTTACCTGAGCCGTTGCTACCGTGACGGCAGGAGCTGATCATGAACGTACCCGCAGGCGACGGTGGATCTCCATACGTCACACAGCCCGGAGGGTTTGGAGCCGGCAGTCTCTGTCGTAATGCCAGGGCACGCGGAGCCGATGATCTACGACGTGGCACGGGTGCAGGGGTGGCGCCGTCAACCGTGTCCCGAGCCTTATCGAAACCTGATCGGGTGAGTTACAAGACCGCCGAACATGTACGCCAGCTGGCAGAGCAAGTCGGCTACCGCACGGGCCGGATGAGCGCGCGGTCTCCGAGCGCGGGCCGCGATCAGGAAGGCCGCTGAGCATCTGCAGAGCCCGTCGGATGAACCTGTGGTGCTACCCGCGCGGCTGGTGGTGCGCGGCTCCACCGGCGTTCGACAACAGGGAGGCGGCACATGAATCGCGCTGGGCTGACCGAGTTCGTACGTGCTCGTGGACTTGCAGTCGTGGCGACTCGCACGCGGGAAGGCGATCCGGAAGCTGCTCTGGTAGGGATCACGGCCACCGACCGTGGAGAGCTGGTCTTCGACACCTCACGACGCTCCCGCAAGTACGCCAATATTCAGGCCGATCAACGAGTCGCGGTCGTCATTGGCTGGGACGACGAACTCACCGTGCAGGTCGAGGGCAACGCCGATGAGCCGAGCGGCGACGACCGACAACGGTGTCTGGAGGCCTATTTTGCGCAGTATCCGGATGGGCGTGATCGCGCCGCGGATCCCGACATCACGCACATCCGCATCAAGGTGGACTGGTTGCGCTACTCCGACTACCGGGCCGAGTCTTTCGTCATCGAGGAAGCAACGCTGGATTAGCGGTTCCCAAAGACCGCGGCAACAACGGGCAACATTTGGACGCGAACGTCTGCCAACGATTACGGCTCGCTTGCGTCTGCGATGATCCACCGGACAGTGCCATCTTCGCGATCAAGGCCACTATCGGTCTGCTCCCCGCTATTTTCGCTGCCCTGATCGCAATGATCATCTTTGTCAAGTACCTACTGAACGATGAGAAGTTCTCGCAGATCCGCGACGAGACGGAAGCTCGCAAGCTGGCAGCCATCAAGGCCCACGACGAGGATGCAGACGCTTCTCTCACGCCGGCCAACGCTGTCTGACCTCAGAATGCGGCGCTCGCCCGGGTCCTTCTGATGGGATCGGGCGAGTGCCTTGAAGGCTGCGTCATCTTGGACGGCCTTACCTCTGCGAGACATTCACCCATCGCCGGTACCGGCGTATCGCCGCCGGATGCGCCGAAGCTGTCCTGCGATCGGACGCCCCAAGTAGGTGCCCAGGGTTGCGCCCGCGGCGATGCCGAGAGCGATGCTCACGGCGAGGAGCAAGGTGGTTACGCCGGCGGCCAGGTTGCCAGACCCAGGGCTGGTGCCGACCAGCTGCAGCAGCCCGTTGTACAAGGAAAGCCCCGGCACCAGCGGCAGAATCGCAGCGCTGACCAGCGCGAAGCCGGGGATGCTCGATCGGCGGATCAGCAAGGTGGCAAAGAAGGCCGCCGCGCAGCGCCCCGACCGCGTTCGCCGGTACCTCGCCGGCCCCTACCGCGGCCGTCGCCGTGTATCCGGCCCAGCCCAGCAGGCCGATGACGGTAGCGAGGGCAATGGTGGCCAAGTCGGCGTAGGCCCACACCGCGAAACTTGCACAGATCACACCGGCGCCGAGGAACTGCGCACCAATCGGCCAAGCTGGACTGGATCTCGGTGAGATCGCGACCGGCGCTCCGAGCGTAAGCGCGATCTGCAGCACGGCGACGATGCCGACCACGATTCCCGCCGTCAGCAGCACGACCTCGAGTACCCGCGCTGATGCGGTCGACATAGAACTGGTCGATGGCGTCTTGCATCGCCCCGACGATGGTCATGCCAGCGACGAGCATGACGATGCCGCCGACGACGATGACTGTCGGGTCCACCCCGGCCAACACCTTCACCCCGAGTCGTCCCGCGGCGTACACCCCTGCGGCGATCAGCGTCATCATCGCCGCTCCGGCGAACTGGCCGAAGAACGGTGGCACGCGCGCGCGGCTGAGCACAGCCAGTAGCCGGTCGAGCAGGCAACCCGAAATCAAGGTGATGAGCAGGACCTTCCAGGAGACGGTGAACAGCAGCACCGACCCAACGCCTACCCCGGCATTCCCCAGCATCGACACCCATCCGGGATAGCGACGCCTGGCGGTGCGGATAGCGAGAAAAGTGGCGGCGGCGATCGCTCAGCGGGAGGCCGCGTTCGATGTCCGTCGACAGCTGATCCAACGCCCGCACCTGCGTGTAGTCGATGACATCGGGTTGGACGGTCCGAATGCAGGTGACGGGCGGAACTCCGGGCGCCGGATAGTACGACGCCGCGATCGAGGTGTAGGTCACGTCGAAATGCACTCGCCGCAGGCCATAAGCTGCGGGTAATCCGCAGCGCGACAACCACGACGTCGTTGGCCGACATGCCCGCCGACAGCAAACAGCCAGCTATCTGTACCGCCAAATCGAGGGCTCCGGCGGCTGGCACCGGACTGTCCAGCAGGTGCGGCGGCCCGCCCTCCACAGCTCGCGAAGACACGGCTAAACGCTAACTTGCAAGGCTCTTCCGATCAGGCCGGCTGACGTGGTCTGGCAAGAACCGGCAACCACTGGTCCATCCTGGTCCGATCCCGATTGAATGGATACACCCGCCAACAACAAGAGGAACATTCATGTTGCGACCTCAAGACACCAGCACCCGCGAGCGGAAGAGCCTGAACGGTCTGTGGCAATTCCGGCTCGACCCCGAAGGCGAGGGCCGATCAGGCCGATTGGTTCGACCAACCGATGCCGGACTCCCGCCCGATGGCCGTGCCGGCCAGCTTCAACGACATCGCAGCTGACGCGACGGTCCGCGACTACTTTGGCGATGTCTGGTACCAGACCACGGTCTGGGTGCCGCGAGGCTGGCAAGGACGACGCATCGTACTCAACTTCGAATCGGCCACGCACCGGGCCACAGTTTGGGTCAACGATGTCGAGGTGATGTCGCACGAGGGCGGGTACACCCCGTTCGAAGCCGACATCACCGATCATGTCGCGGCTGGGCAGGAGGTGCGCATCACCGCGCTGATCAACAACACACTCCATTGGCAGTCGATCCCACCGGGTGTGATCGAGGACTCGCCGGCCGGCAAACGGCAGCGCTATTGGCACGACTTCTTCAATTACGCAGGAATCCACCGGAACGTCTGGCTCTACGCCACCGATCCGACGCACATCACCGACATCACGGTCACCACCGACCTCGACGGCGACGACGGTGTGGTCGGCTACGCCGTCGAAGCGGAAGCCGCCGACGACGTCGAAACAAAGGTGATCTTGCGGGACGCCGACGGAGCCGAGGTCGCAACGACCACCGGATCGAGCGGCACATTGCGCGTTCCTGACGTGCACAAGTGGGCTCCAGGAGACGGCTACCTCTACGACCTCGAGATTCAGCTCGTACGCGGCGACACCGTCGTGGACAGCTATCACCAAAGCGTCGGTGTACGCACCGTCAAGGTGGACGGCATTCGTTTCCTGATCAACGGCGAGCCGTTCTATTTCACCGGCTTCGGCAAGCACGAGGACGTACCGGTGATCGGCAAGGGCCACAACGATGCCTACCTGGTGCACGACTTCGAGCTGCTGAAGTGGATCGGCGCCAACTCGTTCCGGACCTCGCACTATCCCTACTCCGAAGACGTCCTCGACTACGCCGACCGGGAGGGGATCGTCCTCATCGACGAGACGGCAGCCGTCGGCCTGAACATGGGGCTGGGGGGCGGGATCTTCGGCGGCCAGGGCTATCAGACGTTCTCGCCGGAGACCGCCAATGATGCAACCCGGGAAGTGCACGCGCAGGCCATCCGCGAGCTGATCGCCCGGGACAAGAATCATCCGAGCGTCGTGTTGTGGAGCATCGCGAATGAGCCGGAGTCGGACACCGAGGAAGCGGAGAAATACTTCGAGCCGCTGTTCGATGTGGCCCGCAAGGCTGATCCGACGCGACCAGTCGGCTTTGTCAACGTGATGCTGGCGCCCCATGGGAAGTGCCGGGTCTCGCAGTTCGGTGACGTGTTGATGTTGAACCGCTATTACGGCTGGTACGTCGACACTGGCGATCTCCCGGCGGCCGAAGTGGCCTGGGAGGACGAACTCGAGGGCTGGGCGAGTGAAGGCAAGCCGATCATCATCACCGAGTACGGTGCGGACACCTATCCCGGACTGCACTCGCTCGTTGCCGGAAGCCCGTGGACCGAGGAGTACCAGGTGGAATACCTGGACATGAACCATCGAGTCTTCGACCGGATCGATGCCGTGGTCGGCGAGCAGGTATGGAACTTCGCTGACTTCACCACGACGTCGGGAATCATGCGGGTCGGCGGCAATAAGAAGGGCGTCTTCACCCGGCGATCGGCAGCCGAAGGCCGCCGCGTACGCGCTGCGCCGGCGTTGGCGCAAAGATCTCTGACGCGAAGCCGACTTGTCAGCGTCTCAGAGGGCTATAGCCCGTTGAGACGCTGACAAGTCTGTAGTACGAGGAACGCGATGGCCGGGGGCGGTGCACCCGTCGGACGAGGGACTTCGACGGTTGCTCGGGGGCTGCGTCCTAGCCACCGTTAGGCTCCGCTTTGGAGACCGCCGCTGAGGATATTGGGTCGTCGGTTGGCGGTTGAGGCTGAGAGGAGCTGCGGATGCCATCGGATCGCGATGAGCGGATTGCCGAGTTTGTGGAGCCGTTCCGGGTTGAGCCGGGGTCCGAAGTGTCGTTGGAGGAGGATTTCGACCCTGGGTTTAAGAGTGGTGTGGGGTCTAAGAAGCAGGGCAAGGAGTTGCTGGCGCGCGGTATTGATTTGCTGGCGGAGTATCAGTCACGGCTTTACGCCGAGAACACTCACGGCGTTCTGGTCGTGCTCCAAGCTCTTGATGCTGCCGGTAAGGACGGCACGATTCGGCATGTGATGAGCGGGGTGAATCCGCAGGGTGTGTCGGTGCACAGCTTCAAGGTGCCTTCGAGCGAGGAACTTGATCATGACTATTTCTGGCGGTTCGCGCAGCGGCTGCCGGGGCGCGGCGAGATCGGGATCTTCAACCGGTCCTACTACGAGGAGGTGCTGGTCGTCCGGGTGCATCCGGCGCTGCTGATCAACCAGAAGCTACCGAAGGAGAGCCGCGCGCCAGGAATATGGAAGCGTCGTTTCCGGGAGATCAACGAGTGGGAGCGCAACCTCACCGACAACGGGATCAAGGTGGTGAAGTTGTTCTTGAACCTGTCGAAGGAGGAGCAGCGCACCCGGTTCCTGCGGCGGATCGATCTTGCCGACCACAATTGGAAGTTTTCCGAAGCCGATGTGCGCGAACGGGAATATTGGGACGACTACCAGACAGCATTTTCGGAGATGCTGAGCCATACCAGCACCGAGTGGGCGCCGTGGTATGTGATCCCGGCCGACCGCAAGTGGTTTGCCCGCACCGCCGCCGCCGCGGTGATCGCCAACACCTTGATCGAGATCGATCCGCGCTACCCCAGGATCGACAAGCAGGCCCAAGACACACTCCAAGAGATCAAAAAGACTCTAGAAGACCAGGCGCCGCCCGGAGCAGCGGCGGATCCCTTCGCCGATGCCGAGAGCGAGAAGTCCTGATGGCGACCACAAACAATGCCGGCACGCGTTCGGTCGCGGCCGGGCAGCGTTGGTACGCGCTCGACCCGGCCGACGTGGCCGGCAGGCTCGGTGTGGATGTGGATGCAGGGCTGTCGCCGGCGGAGGCGGCGGAGCGGCTGCGGCGGGACGGCCCGAACGCGCTTCCAGAGGAGAAGCCACCGTCGCGGCTGCGACGGCTGCTCGGCCAATACAGCAGCTACATGCAACTCATCCTGGTCGGTGCGTCGGTGGTGTCGCTGCTGATCAAGCAGTGGAGCACCGCGATCGTGCTGTTCCTGCTCAGCTTGATCAACGCGGTCACCGGCCTGCGTCAGGAGGGCAAGGCCGAGAGCGCGATGAACGCGCTCAAGTCGATGATGGAGGCCACCGCCCGGGTGCGCCGCGACGGGGTCGAGGCCGAGATCCCCGCCGAGCAGCTGGTGGTCGGCGACGTGGTGTTGCTCGCGGCCGGGGACGAGGTCCCCGCCGACGGGCGGATCGTGTCCGCGAGCTCGTCTGCAGATCGACGAGTCCGCGCTCACCGGGGAGAGCGTCCCGGCCGGCAAGGACGCCGCAACCCTGCCGGAGGGCGATCGCGGCGCCGGCGACCAAACCAACATGGCGTTCATGCACACCCCGGTCACCCACGGCAGCGGCGTCATGATCGTGACCAGTGTCGGCGCCCAGACCGAGGTCGGGAAGATCGCCGGCATGCTGTCGGCGACCGAAACCGAGGAGACCCCGCTCACCAAGCAGATGAACACCCTCACCTTGTGGATCGTCGGCGCCGCCGGCATCACCATGATCATCATGTTCGCGCTCGGGATCTACCGCGGGCAGTCGTGGGTGATGTTGTTCATCACCGCGGTAGCGCTGGCCATCGCGGCGATCCCGCTCGCGCTGCCGACGGTGGTCCAGGTGGTGCTGTCGCTGGGCAGTGTCGAGCTGGCCAAACAGAAAGCCATCGTCAAGGACCTGCCGTCGGTGGAGACGCTCGGCTTCACCTCCGCGATCAACTCCGACAAAACCGGCACCCTGACGATGAACCAGATGACCGCCGTCGAAGTGCTCGACCCGACCGACCGCTACACCATCACCGGCAGCGGCTACAGCCTCGAAGGGAAAATCAGCCACCCCGCCGGCAAAACCGACACCCTCGACGACGCCATCCTGCCCTACGTCATCGCCAACGACGCCAAACTCGTCGACGGCACAGTCGTCGGCGACCCGACCGAGGGCGCGCTGCTCGTGCTCGCCTACAAGGCCGGAATGGACATCGAAGCAACCCGGGAAGCGTTCGCCGCGGCTCGCCACGCTGCCGTTCGACCCCACCTACAAGCTCATGGCCACCTTCAGCCACACCACCGACACATCCGGCCAGCCGGTCGTCCGCTGCTTCGTCAAGGGCGCCGCGCCCGCGGTCATGGCCCACGTCACCACCGCGCTGTCCGGCGGCACCAGCATCCCGTGCCACCGAGGACCTGAAGCAACGCGCCGAAGCCAACATCGCCCGCATGGGCGAAGCCGGGCTACGGGTCATGGCCGCCGCCTACCGCGACCTCGACCCCGCCCACTTCGATCCCGACGGCGACCTGCTCGGCCACATTCACGACCTCGAAATGACCAGCCTGGTCGCCATGGTCGACCCGCCCCGCGAAGAATCCAAAGCCGCCGTCGCGAACGCGCAACGAGCCCACATCCGGGTCCGCATGGTCACCGGCGACGACGTCGTCACCGGCGCAGCCATCGCCAAGCAACTCGGCATCGACGGCGAAGCCATGCTCGGCGCCGACTTCGCCGCCCTCACCGACCAACAACGCCACGACCGCATCGACACGCATCGGCGTCGTCGGCCGCGTCGCCCCCGAACACAAAGTGCTGCTCGCCCAAACCCTCAAAGACAACGGCCACGTCGTCGCCATGACCGGCGACGGCGTCAACGACGCACCAGCAATCAAAGCCGCCGACATCGGCATCGCCATGGGCAGCGGCACCGAAGTCGCCAAAAACGCCGGCCGCATGATCCTCTCCGACGACAACTTCGCCACCATCGTCTACGCGGTCGAGCAGGGCCGCAAACTCTACGACAACCTCAACAAATTCATCCGCTTCGTCCTACTCGAACTCGTCGCCTTCGTCCTCACCTTCCTCGGCGCCACCCTGTTCAACCTCGCAGCCGGACAACCCTTCACCCCAGCCCAAATCCTCTGGATCAACTTCCTCGTCAACGCACCCTTCGGCGTCGCCCTCGGCTTCGACGAAGAAACACCCGGCCTCATGGCACGCCGACCCCGACCCCGAGGCGAATCCATCCTCACCAAACCCATGATGATCAGCTGCGGCCTCGGCGGACTCTACGTCGCCGCCGCCAACCTGCTCCTGATCTACATCGGCAAGAACTACTACGGCAGCATCCAAACCGGCCAATCAATCGGCCTCGTCGCCTTCTCCCTCATGCTCATCGTCGCAGCCTTCCAATCCCGCCAAGAAAAAGCGTCAATACTCAACCCCTGAAACCTTCAATAGCCCACGAATGAACAAAACCGCACTCATCGAAATCGCCCTTGCCTACCTCATCACCCAAGCAGACTTCCTCAACAAACTCCTCGGCACCGTCAGCCTCACCTTCCCCCAATGGGCACTCGCCCTACTCGCGGCCGTCATACTCCTGTTCCTTTGGGAACTCGGCAAACTGATCGCACGCCGGAGGTAGTGCAACCGCTCGCTGAGTCTCAACGGCAATCGCGCTGGGCCTCGGCTGGACCCTGCCGGGTTTTGGCAAGCAGACCATTGTCGAGCTGGCTCGCGCCGGCGAAGCCGCCGGAGTCAATCTCAACCATCATGGTGACGGTCACCGGCTTAGCTGTCGCGGTCGCGGGACCTTGATCGAATCGGACAGCTCGACATCGATCCTGCTGCCAAATCACGTGTCGTGCCCTCCAACAGCTAGCCCGCGCCGTTTCAGATTGCGTTAACAGCTCAGGATCCGCTCCGGCGGCGGGCCGGCCCAGACCATTTAGAACACGGCCCAGCGCAATCGTGCCGAAATCCAAGCCCAACCGGCCGGATCACTGCATACTGACCCGGAGCATGCGCGGAGGAACTCGGGGGGCAGACATGCGACGCAGGTATTGGCGAGCAAGCGCATTGGCCGGAATCTTCGGCCTGGTCATGAGCGTAAGCACAGGGGTAGGCCTAGCCGCCGCGCACCCAGGCGATGGTGACGAGACTGACGCGGAGCACGCCAAGGAGGATCTTGCCAGTACCTCGATCAACCAGATCGAGAAAGAGACCCGCGCTAACGCGGCCAAGATCAAGCAGTCGACCGGGGAGACACCGGGTCGCCGGACGGAGGATCAAAACGTAGCGAACGCCAAGGTCTCAGCTGCCGCAGCCCAGGATGCCGGCCAGGGCGGAGCCTGGAGCTCGGTGCTCGTCAACCAGCGTGGTGCCGATCTTCCAGGCAGTGCTGCCGAACGGCAAGGTACTGATGTGGGACTCGGTGGGACAGGGTGCACCGGAGCAGATGCCGGACAACAGCTTCACCCGGGCGATGGTGTGGGATCCCACCGACCAACACATCCGTGCGCAGGGACGTCAGCGGCTACAACATCTTCTGCGCGGGATACACCCAGCTCGCCGACGGCCGAGTATTGGTGGCCGGCGGCAACAAGAATGCGGCGCTCGACGGCATCGTGCAGACCCACATTTTCGACTGGCGCAATGAGACGTGGACACGTGGACCGGATATGGCGTCTGCGCGCTGGTATCCAGCGGTCCAGGCTCTGGGCAATGACGAAGCAGTCATCGTTGGCGGCGGTCCGGCGATCCCTGAGGTCTACCAGACCGACGGAAAACTTCGCCGGCTGACCAATGCCAGCGGATACAGCGATCGGCTGTACGCCTTCCTGACCACCCGTCCCGATGGCCAGGTCCAGTTGATGGGCCCCCCGAGCCAGATGAACACCATCAACACCAGCGGCACCGGAGCGATCACCGCCACAAAGGCACGGGACGGCATCAACCGCACCTATGGCGGCTTCGCCACCTACGACATCGGCAAAGTGCTGGTCGCCGGGGGCGGCGACATTACCGAGGGCGGCGCAGACGCACGTCCCGACCAAGACGGCCGTGATCGTTAACGTCAACGGCGGCAGCACCACGGTGCGGTCCCACCGCCTCCATGTCAGTCGGGCGCCGCCAGCACAACCTCACCATTCTGGCTGATGGCAGCGTGCTCGCCACCGGCGGAATGAGCCGTGCGACCAACGCGAACGTCGATCTTGCCAACCCGGTGTTCGCCGCGGAGCGGTGGGATCCAGCGACGGCGAGACGTGGACGGTCCTGTCCAGTGCCAGCCGCGTACGCCAATACCACTCCAGCGCCACGCTGCTGCCCGACGGCCGCGTACTCACCGGCGGCGGCGGAGTCTGCGCGTCCTGCGTCAGCGTGGGATATCTGGAGAAGAACGTCGAGTACTTCGAGCCGCCCTACCTATTTAAGAAGGACGGCAGCGGGCAGAAGGCGACCCGACCGGTCATCGGCACGGCGCCCAGCACGGCCACCTACGGTCAAAAGTTCGACATCACCTCCTCGCAAGCCAGATCGATCGCCAAGGTTGGGCTCGTACGCCTTGGGGCGGCCACTCACAGCCAAGATCAAGGACAGCGTTACGTACCGCTAGCCGTCAACGCTCAGCGGCAACACGATCACGGCCACGGCTCCGGCATCATCCAACATTGCGCCAGCCGGTTACTACATGCTCTTCATCACCGACAGCGCCGGCGTCCCGTCGGTAGCCAAGATGATCAAGGTGCAGCCGAAGCCGCCGGTCAAGGGCGCATCGTCAGACTTCAACGGCGACGGGTTCTCCGATGCGGTGGTTGCGGATCCATACGCAGATCCCGGAGGGGTGTCCGACGCAGGCCAGATAACCGTGCTGTACGGCAACAACAGCACCATCGGCGGTGGATCGGTCGACACTCTCGTGCAGGGTCAGGCACAGTGGGCAACACCGCCTCCGCCGGAGACCGATTCGGGACCACCGTGTCGGCTGCCGATTTTGATAACGATGGTTACACCGATCTGCTGGTCGGAACGCCGTACGAGGACATCAACGGTCAAGCGGATTCTGGACTGGCACAGGTCATCTGGGGTTCCTCTGGCGGGCTCGGCAAGGGCAGGGCATCGACCGAGCTGACCCAAAGCTCCTTTGGGCGAACCATCACGGCCGGTGATCAACTCGGCTTCGCAATAGATGCATCCAACGAGCTGGGCGCCGACTTGCCCATGGTGGCCGTCGGGGTTCCGGGCGGCAATGTATCCGGGCAGAACGACGCCGGATGGGTGGGCTTCCTTACCGCCGGTCTCAACGACCCGAGGGCAGTTGATCAAGAGTCTGCCGGGATTCCCGGAGCGGCGGAAGCCGGGGATCGGTTCGGCGAAGCGATCACGCTCGGCTTGATCGCCGGCACCTCCAACCGGGTGGATGCTGCTGTTGGAACGCCGGGTGAAGATCTTGGCTCCGGTTCGACCGCCATCACCAACGGCGGCGCGTTCACCGTGATCAACGATCTGTACACCGGAGCGGTCGCCGGGCAGGCCTACGACCAGAACAGCACCGGAGTTCCCGGCACCCCGGAGAACAATGACTCCTTCGGTCAGGTCCTGGACAGCGTACGGGTCGGCAGCACGACTCACCTGGCCGTCGGAATTCCCTCCGAGGACATCGGAACCGCGGCCGATGCCGGCAGCGTGCAGCTCTTCACCTCCACTGGCACCACCATTACGCCGGGCGTTGGGCTGACTCAGGACACCACGAATGTGACGGATACGGCTGAGGCGGGTGATCAGTTCGGGCGACGCATCGTCCTTGCACCGCCGGGATTGAGTGATACCAAGACCCGACTGGCGGTGTCCGCGCCGTTCGAGGACGGTACGGCTGGCGCCGATGCTGGGCTGGTGCAGATCTTCCCGCTTGATGATCTTGGCGCCGAGACGACGTACGACCAGAACTCGACAGATATTGACGGCACGGCGGCAGCAAATGATCACTTCGGCGAAGGACTGGGATTCGTGGCCGGCGTGGCCGAGCGCTCGATCTTGGTTGGAGTGCCAGACGACGTGGAGTTCTCGAGCGGCATGGTGAATGTCATTCCTCTGACGGGTGGCTCACTGCGATCATGGCGCCCGGGTGCGGGCAACGTCCCGTCCACGGGAGCTGACCGCTTCGGCGGCGCTGACGGCGGAGAGGTACAGCAGTAGCTGCCATGTCACTTGCGCCGGTACTTGATCATGCCCGTCGGATCATGGGTAGGGCACCAACGGTTTCCGGTTGATGCCTAGCGATTCACTGAGCGAGGCTCCAGCCACCGGCACGGTCTCGCTGGCGGCTGGCGGGTGCGTGGCAACAATCGCCTATACCTGGATCCATCCACAGGACGGCGCCCAAGACGGGCTACTTGCATTCGGCATTGGCGGCGGCGACAGCTCGATCACGGCCCTGTGGGGTGACTCGTGGCACCAACACCCTGAGGTCAAGATCTTCGAAGGCACGATCGACGAGCGTGGTCTGATCAGCGCCGGCTATGAGTATGCCGACGGCTGGCGGTGGGAGATCATTCTCGACCCGACCGACGCCGACGTTTTGTCGTTGCGGATGGACAATGTCATCCTGCCTGAGGCTGCGACGGCGGAGATCCCGGCCGTGGCGTACGCAGCCATGTTGATGGAGTTGCGCCGGATTTCCTAGGCGATTGCTCTTCGGCCGCCGCCAGCATTGCCGGCTAGCGCTACCACTACGGCGATCGCTCGCCATCGGTTGTGGCTGAGCAGCCTGCTTAGGAGCGCACTGTCCGGACTCGAGCCGATGATGTGTCGGCGCCGCACAGGACGCGGCTTTGAGCTGCTCGCGTACGCCAGATGGGCCTCCTGTGGGCGCTGCTGGGCGATGAACGCCTGCGTTCCCCCGTCTTGGGACGGACAACGAGTGTCTCTCAGCTGAATTCGACCCACCTTTGCCGTCCTGAGACGGCAAACTTCGCACCGTGAGTGAGGCCGAAACCAACCCAGACCAGATCGAGCGGGTATCGACCCTGGAACTGTTCTTCGATCTCGTCTTCGTCTTTACGATCACCCAGTTGACCGGGCTACTAGTCCATGATCCTGACGCTGCGGCACCTCCTGCAGGTGGCCGTGCTGCTGGCGATCATCTTCTGGATGTACGGCGGCTACGCCTGGCTGACCAACGCGGTCGCAGCCGACACCGCCGCCCGGCGGCTGGTGCTGCTCGGCGGGATGGCCGGGTTTCTGCTCGTCTCGCTCACCGTGCCCTCAGGCATTCGACGGGCGGCGGGCTTGCCTTCGGCCTCGCGTACGCGGTGGTCGTGCTTGTGCACATCGGGTTGTTCACCCGCACCCAGCGGGTGCGCTCGGCGAGTGACCTTGTTCGAGTGGGCCTGCTCAACGTTGCCGGAACGGCGCTGATCTTGCTCGGTGGAGCGATCGGCGGAGTAACTCAACTCGTGCTATGGATTCTGGTTCCGCTGGTCTGGTGGCTCGTGTCGCCGTATCGGGGACTCTCCGGTGGATTCGACATTGGTGCCGCGCATTTCGTCGAACGGCATGGGCTCGTGTTGATCATCGCCATCGGCGAGTCGCTGGTAGGCCTGGCTCTCGGGCTTGGCGATCTCGAACTTGGGCCGTCGGTCGCGGCAGTCGCGGTGCTTGGGCTGGCGCTTTCAGCTTGCCTATGGTGGACGTATTTCGGCGGCGACGACACCCTCGCTGAGCATGCGCTCGCCGCTGCACCTCGAGAGCGTCGGGGCCGCATGTCAATCGAGGCATTTGGCCATGCCGACCTTGGGCTGCTACTCGGTGTGATCGCGATCGCCGCAGGGCTTGAGGCTGGTGCCCATGAGCCTTTCCATGCGCTGGACTTCGGGCACGCCGTCGCGCTTGGTGGTGGCGTCGCTCTCTACCTCGTCAGTGATGCCTGGTTTCGCCAGCGGCTGCGCATCGGTCGGCCCTGGCCGCGGGTCCTCGCGGCGATTCCCGCGTTCGCCACCGTTGCGGTAGGACTCTGGGCCGCTGCGGCCCAGGTTGCGACGTTGGTGGCCGTGTTCGCGGTCCTGTTTGCGCTGGAATCGCGGCGGTCAGCCGACCAGGCCTTAGCGAGAGCGTAGGCGACGTGCCATCGGTCACGCCATGCCCGGTGCCCTGAATTGCAATCTGATTTGATCAAATAAAACCTGGTCAGCTTTACATTCGTCCATTAAACGCACTGTGAAGTTCCGCGTGACCTTACAAGGCGGAGCCGAAGATGGTGTTGACCTTGACGCTGCTGAGTGGCACCTCGCGTGGACGGTGCTCCGCGCAGCGCGACTGCAGGCCCTGCTCGATTCGCCTCATGCCTTCATGTCGAGTTCCGCCCACCAATCGGCTTAGGGAGACGCGCGATGGCTGCCGGCGTTCGATACCGGCACGTGGACTGTTGCTCATGACTGCGAGAATCTGATTGGGCTGGCTTCGTCGGTCCGCGAGCCAGCAGAATCTCCGTCACGCCACACGTCGAGTCCGTCTGGGTGACCGCCGAGTCATCGCACTACGCGGTGTGTCCGCGCTCTCATTCGCGAGCTAGCCGAGATACGAACGTCGGATAGGTGTGACCGAGCTGCTGCTTTGGTGCTCGAGGACAATCACGGCGCTCAGCAGCTTACGAGGCGCTCAGCTTCGAATGCCGACTGTGGAGTGTCAGTTTCTCCCACCCTTCGAGCCGTTCGAGCGGCGATTCCGATTGGAACACCAAAGGCCTATTGGAGTCCTGAGCCGTATCAGGCAACCTCTCGCAATCGATTTCAGCAGCTCCAAACTCGGCCCGAGTCCACCTTCCCAGTCGTAGAAGCTCATGGCCTCCCGAGTGCTGCCGACATTGTTTAGCTTTTGGAAACTCTGCAGTCGTTGAGTGGCATCCAGCCGTGGACGGTCCGGTCTACGTGTTCGCCTCGTCGTCTATCGGTCTTTCAGCCAGCGAACGTACGCGATCCCGGCGGCCGTCTTCGCCATCTCTGTCCGCTTGGCGGTCGTGTCATAGTTTCGGTCAGGACTTCACAGCGAGCATCGATAAATTGCGACCAGTAGGGCGCCTTGACATCGCGCAGTTGCTTCGCTCAAGCGGCACGCCCAGGTTCTGCATCCATCAAGGCATACAGACCCTCGGCCAGTAGATCTCCGAACTCCTCGCGACGGCCCTCTCGGGCCTCGCGAATCGGTCACCGACCTGCCTGGCCTGGCCCACACGAGGCAGCTTCGGCAGCCGCCTCTTCCGCAAGAGAACCGTCCTCGTTGTATATGTCAGGGAAGAAGGACAGCGGCAAACTGCTGCAGTGCACGCCGAGGACAGCACCGTGACGAACACATCCTGCCGCAAGCCGGCGAGTCGCCGAGCATGACAGACGACGGAGTTGTCGGGATAGTCGCCAACGACCATTCCGGCCACTTGATGCTGTCCAATTGCCCCGCGAGCAGTGCGACGTTGTCGGTCTGCGAGAGGGTGACGTCGTCGTCCACAAAGCGACCTTGTGCCAGCCGTGTAAGCGAGCCAACAAGAGCCGATATTCCTTTTCGCGCTCAGGTCGCTCTGGTCGATTGCGCTCGCCCTTTGAAACTTGGCTGTGTTCGACTCGGAAACTGCGGGTGGGTCCAGGCTCGGGGATCTCGTCGATCAGGGCGCTCCGCCTGCTGTTTTCGCGACCCGCTGTGCCACTTGCTCAATTTTTGCTTGTTTGCTGGACAAGACGACAAGCTGCGCGCCGAGAAATGCGGCCAACTCGATGGCGGGTTGAAGAAAAGACGCCGGCCTTGATGCGGCACAATGATGGCGTCGAGGTGCCCACGCTCGTGACCCCAACGGCGGTGCCGGCATCCGCGAGACATCCTGAGCCAGATCGAGCGTGCGACGCGTGTTGCTGGACTTCTTCGGGTTCGATTTCCTGCGACGCCAGCGCCGCTCACCGTCTGGGCATCCTTCGGTATCCACTCGTAAAGGAGCGCATCGGGATTCTGAAGATCAGGTGACAAGGTCTCATTGGTGACTACTGGACTCGCACTGAACATCGCGATTGCTGGGAAACGATCTGCAAGGTACTTCTCGGTTTCCTCCCGAACGCTGGCATCGGTGAGACAGCGCACTGCGCCGAAGACGCCCCTGCTGTGGATGCCATTGCAGATGGTGAGTGTGCGGTTGACCTTGAACGGATTGCGAAGCCGGGCGATATAGCCGACATCGGCGATCAGCTCCTTACCGTCGCCCAGGTCCTCATACTCCGGATAGAAGATCGTGAGCTTCCCACCGGCGTCAACTCTGAAGACCTCGCCCGTCTCAAGATCGTCTACGGCCGTCTGCGGTGATCGGAACTTCGATCAATGGCTCTTCTGGAAACGTCGCGTGACCTTATTCCAGCCAATCCCTCCCAGAAGGATCACATGGCTGGAAAAGTCGTCGCTGACCACGTCACTCGTGAGGCGGTGGAACACATCGAGCGTGGGGTTTTCCGCGCGTAAGTGTCCATCGATCTCGATCAGTGCGTCTAGATCGCCGTATTGGCGCATCTTCGTGAAGTTGGGATCCTGTATGTCGCCTAGCGGACCCTGTAGCTCGGTCGGCGCCGTCGGGCAGATCACGATCACCGGCCCAGCCTCAAACTGAAAGGTCCGCTGCACCTTGCGGTCTTCCGGATGGAACAGTTCCAAGAGCTTCAGATTCCAGTTCCCGCAATCGGTCTATCTCGGCCGCTGTCAGTTCAGCTTCCGGTACGAGGTGAGGTTCGCCCTCCATGGATCGCTCGGTGCAAAAGAAGTGCGCGTACGACGTGATTCTGGACGCCGATGGTGTTTTCGGCGCTGTTGTCGATTCCCAGGAGCTCAGTGTTGCCGGGGCGACCCGGCCCTCTGAGCTGAGTGCTTTTGCGAGTTGAGCCTGGGTGAGCTCCTGATCGGGCCAGGAGGATTCGCGTAGTTCGCGAAGTGCGCGTGCCAATCTGGCTGCTTGAGTGCGGTTCAGGCCGCATCTCTTGATCTCTACACGCAGTCTACCGCAGTCGGCAGCACACTACCCGTGTTGACCTCAACATTGTGTTGAGACCGTGAATTCTACCTAACTTCGGAAAAATTGGGTCAAGGACTCTTGACGTGACTCAACACACGTGCTTAGCCTTTCTCTACAGAGGATCGTAGAGCCACTCCTGGATCTACTGATCGCTACCTATCTCAGGCAATGGAGGTTGTAGCAGGAAACTGCTGACTCGGAAGAGGAAAAGATCATGAAACAGCCATTGATCCGAAAGGAGCACCTCGGGCCTGAGAGCGGTCAGCGAGGCCTACCCCGAGACCTCCGCGCTGAGGCAGAACGCCGATTGCAATTAGCACAATCCGGAACACTCAATGGATCAATTGCGACGGCCTATGCACTTCTGGCGATCCACGACACCTTCATCAAGATCCTAGATCATCTCATCTCGGCATGGCCGGGAGACACAAGCCCCATCCCCCGCATCCCGGCCAATGCCTGCGTCCGAAGACCAGATCACTGCTGCGTAGCGCGGCACGCATCGGCCCCTCGGCGCTGGTGGATCTCTTGCCTGCCGTCGCTGAGACGATCCCCTGCTGCGCATACTGCGTCTGGGAGCAGATAACTGTGCCAAAGGATGGTGTACATCTGCACCAAGCTAACTAGATCGCGGAGTGGCGCGGGAGGTCGGCCGCGCCACTTGCCACATGACAGCTCGACGCGGGATGCCGCCTCGCAGCATTCATCCGGTTGGCAAAGCTCAAGCCGAACTCTTGAGAGAAGCCAGAATCTGGTCAGCGACCCCGCGTTGCACCTGAACCGCCTTGTTATCTACCTCCGCTACGGCCGACGAGAACTGCCAGCATTCGTCAGCCGGCCGATGTTCGTCGGGTGGAGCATCCTGATCTTCACAACTGCCTATGTCGTCCAATGGCTATTCGTCATCGAATTCGGTTGGGCAGAAGCGCCCAAGTACGCGGCGTTCCTGCAGAACCTGCTGATGTCGATTCTCTTTATCGCGATGTTTGTGGCACGTCGGGGGCCGAGGGGTCAGAGCATCGTGATTGCCGTCGCGAAGTGGATCGGCACCCTTGCTCCGACCATCGTGTTCGGCGCTCTCGCCGGATCGATGTTCATCCTCGGCCTCGGGATCTTGTGCAGCGTCTTCGATCTTGCCTATCTCGGCCTTCTCATCTGGGCACGCCAGAGTCGTGTACTCGAACCGGTGGATCGGGTATCGGCGCGAACGTTATCCGCCACAGCCGTCGAAACGAGCACCCCCTGAACGATGATGCGTGCATCTCAGCGCGATCGCCCAAAACGTCAGCCGCTGATCTTCGCGGCATCCTTCGGAACGAGCCGTGCCAGGAAGTCCAACGCCGAACCGCTCTACCTCATCCCAGTCGGTGTACTCGTGGTCACGTGAGGTGTCGGTGCTCAGGTTGCCGGGCTTGCTGCGGACGATCCGCTTCAGCATTGAGCGCTTGAGAAAGCCGTACTGGCGATAGAGCAGGGCGCCGCTGAAGAAACCGACCTGAGAGGGACGCCAGCCCGTTTCCTGCTCGAAGTTCGCGACGTACGCCTCAGCGTTCGCCATATCGCCATGGGCGGCAAGGCTCACCGAGAAGAACGCGGCGGGAAGACGTTCGAGCGCAGCACGGTTCTGACGAGAGAAATCGCAGACGTAGTCCTCATGCTTGCCCATATGGATCGATCCCCCGATGATCACCGCGTCGTAGGTGTCAAGATCAGGATCTGATGATCGTTTGAGATCCATGACTTGCACCTCGACGCCGCGACTCCGGATCACCTGCGCAAGACGTTGCGCGATCCGCGCGGTCTGTCCTTCGGTTGTGCCGTACCCGATCAAGATCTTGGTCATCTCACTCCACCTTCTCCGCTTCAATTCCAATGTGATGTCCTCTTCACTGCCGACCCAGAGTCGAAGGTCCCCAGATTGACGTCCGGAAGAACTCCAGAATGGGCGGAAGGCGAAGGCAGCGATGAACTACACCAACGACAGTGATCTCCAGCAGTAGCCTCCCAGGCTGAAACGCCAGCAAATACTGAGTCGGACACGCGGCTTTTGACGCTCCTTCACCAGTCCCAAGAGACCCGCACGGAAACTCCGGCGACTTCCGCATTCCCCGCACATTGTTTGGCTACGATGCGACCCATCACTTAGCCTGGATCCACCGATGAGCTGGGCGGGTTGAGCGTGCCGTGACGCAAGGATGCCCTTGCGGGCTGGGAGTCTGGGACTTGCGACGGTCCAAACGCCATCACCCGGAAGGGCATCTTTGAGGTGCGACTCTTTCACACTCCTGGACAGATCTCGACGGTGTTCGACGACCCGAACCTGGTGTCGTCGGCAGGGCTGGTTCCGGTGATGAGGTTGGCCGAGCGGGCCGGGCTCGGCCAGCTGGCTGACCAGCACCTGACGGTGCCGACCGACAAGGGCGCGAACGCCGGGTTGAAGGTCGCCTCACTGGTCGCGGGGATGGTCGCCGGGGCCGATTCGATCGACGACATGGCGATGCTGCGGCACGGTGGGATGGCCAAGCTGTTCTCTAGGATTTACGCGCCCTCGACGTTGGGGTCGTTCCTGCGCGCGTTCACCTTCGGCCACATCCGTCAGCTCGACGCGATCGCCTCCCGGTTCCTGCTCGACCTGGTGGGCCTCACGGGCTTGCTCGGCACGGCGAGCATCACGCGCACAGCCGAGGAGCAAGGCGGGTATGCGTTGGTCGACGTGGATGACACCGTGGTCGAGGTCCATGGGTATGCCAAGCAGGGCGCCGGGTTCGGCTACAACCGGATCCGTGGACTGAACGCGCTGCTGGCCACCGTGAGCACGACGACCTCAGCGCCGGTGATCGTGGCGCAGCGGCTCCGGAAAGGCGGGTCCGCGTCGCCGCGCGGCGCGAAACGGCTGGTGGCCGATGCGGTCAAGGCCGCCCGTCGGGTCCTCGGCCCGGCCGTCGCGGTGTTGGTGCGGATGGATTCCGCGTTCTACGGTCGCAGCGCGGTGCACGCGGTTCTAGCCGGTGGCGCGGCGGTCTCGGTAACGGTCCGGATGGACAAGCGGATCAAGGCCACGATCGCCACAATCGATGACGACGCGTGGACCATGATCGACTACACCGATGCGGTCTTCGACGAAGACAGCGGCTGCTGGATCTCGCGGGCCGAGGTCGCCGAGATCGACTACGTTGCCTTCGCCGCACAACCCAAGGCCGACCACGTTCCGGGTCGGCTGATCGTCCGCCGGATCCCGGACTTCCAGGCCGTGCAGCGTCGCGCCGCCGGCCAAGACACGTTGTTCGACTTGTGGCGGTTCCATGCGTTCTTCACCACTGCCGACCCCGATGTGCTCGATACCGTCGCTGCGGACCAGACCCACCGTGCTCACGCCATCATCGAGCAGGTCCACGCCGATCTGAAGAACTCCTCCCTGGCCCACATGCCGTCCGGGGTGTTCACCGCCAACGCCGCCTGGCTGGTGCTGGCGGTGATCGCGTTCAACCTCACCCGCGCCGCCGGGACTCTCGCCAGCCCCGACCTCGCGCGGGCGACCACCGCGACCCTGCGTCGCAAGTTGGTCCACCTCCCGTGCCGGATCGCGACCTCCGCCCGACGCCTGACCCTGCACCTACCTCGAGACTGGCCCTGGCAGACCGCCTGGACCCAGTTGATCACTCGTGTCAGCGACCCACCAACCGCAGTGACCACCTGACCACCAGCCGGTCTCGACGGGCACGACAACTCGAATGTGGAACACACTGGCAGCGAGGCCAGCCGCTACACCATGCCCGCAACCGGTAGCAACGACTCACCGACAAGACGACTCCGTCACACCAAACAAACCGGTGGATCCGGGCTTAGTCGTCCGGGACTGATAGGACGGTTGAACTCGGGGGGTTCACTATGCGTCCATGGTTCCGTCGTGCGCTTGCATTCCTGGTCACGGCCGCTCTCGGGCTCCTGGGCTTACCGCTGTTCGCGCCCCCTGCAAGTGCTGCCGCCACCCCGACCTTCAAGCAGGTGCGTGCAAAAGAGATCACGTCCGGGACGCTCAACAGCCTGGCCTTCAACAGCGCCAACACGGCCGGCAACCTCATCGTCGTGTACCTGATGTGGACCAACACCAACAGCGTGTCGGTCACCGACACACGCGGCAACGTCTATACGAGTGTTGGAAGCCGCACGACGTGGGGGCAACTCGAACAACAGCTCGCAGGTGTTCTACGCGAAGAACATCGCCGGAGGCTCCAACACGGTTCGGGCGAGCTTTGCGACCGCAATCTCATCGTCGGCAGACATGTACATCCACGAGTACTCCGGCATCGACAAGGCCGACCCGCTTGACGTGAGCGCCGTCAACAAGGGCACGGCTGCCGCAATGAACAGTGGATCGGCGACGACCAGCAACGCCAATGACCTCATCTTCGGCGCCGGCGCGTCGGCCAGCACCGTCAATCAGGCCGGCAGCGGATTCACCTCTCGCTCGACCAGGTTCGGCAACCGCACTGAGGACAAGAACGTCACGGCCGCTGGGCCGTACAACGCGACCGCAAATCAGAATGGCAATGCGTGGGTCATGCACATGGCGGCGTTCAAGGCCGACCCTGGCACTCCCGACACAACGCCTCCATCGAAGCCAACGGGTCTGACCGCAACGCCCACATCGACATCGCAGATCAATCTGAACTGGAACGCCAGCACCGATGACGTCGGTGTTACCGGCTACAAGGTGTTCCGCAATGGCACCCAAATCGCAACGCCCACGTCCAGCGTCGTACAACGACACGGGCCTGACGGCGAGCACCACATACGACTACGAGGTCAGCGCTACCGACGCCGCCGGAAACAACTCGCCCAAGTCCGATGTCGTGAGCGCGACAACGCTGACTCCAGCGCCCGACACCACTGCCGCCGACGGTTTCACTCACAGCCCCGGCAAACGGCGCGACTGTCTCGGGCACGATCAACGTGACGGCCAACGCGTCCGACAACGTTGGCGTCGTCGGCGTGCAGTTCCTCCTCGATGGCAACAACCTCGGGGCCGAGGACACCACGTCGCCGTACTCCGTCTCATGGAACACCTCGACCGCGACCAATGGTGCTCATGTCCTGACCGCTCGCGCTCGCGATGCAGCCGACAATTCCACGACGTCGGCGGCAAGGAACGTCACGGTCGCGGCGCCCGATACGGCTGCGCCGACCGTCGTCATCACCTCACCCGCTAACAATGCACAAGTCGTCGACATCGTGAACGTCACGGCTGATGCGTCCGACAATGTTGGTGTGGCAGGTGTTCAGTTCCTCGTCGACGGCGTCAACAGTGGCGTGGAGGACACCACAGCACCGTACGTGCTGGCCTGGGACTCGCGCGGTGTTTCGAACGGCGCGCACGCACTCACCGCGCGGGCTCGCGACGCCGCCGGCAACCCCGGCTCTCGGCCGCCGTCACGGTCAATGTCGCCAACACCAACCAATTCCAGAACGAGGTGCTGGCAACCGGATTTGATCTTCCGACGAGCATCGAGTTCCTGCCTGACGGTCGCATGCTGGTCGTGGAGCTCAATGGCTTGATCAAGGTGATGTCGCCGCCATACACGCAGGTATCGCCGACCCCGTTCCTGCAGATCGCCAACATCGCCAACACCGGTGTCCAGCAAGGAATATTCGACGTCGCGCTGGACCCCAACTTCACGTCGAACCACTACTACTACGTCTTCTACACCGCGAATACCCCAAACCGTGACCGCCTCTCGCGGTTCACCGCCAACGCATCATTGACCGGCACGGTCGCTGGCAGCGAGCTCATCCTCTACGAGGATCCGCAAAACGCCAATGACGAGCATCACGGCGGTGCTGTGTTCTTCGACAACGCCGGCAAGCTGTTCTTCACCACCGGTGATCACTTCCAAGGCACGCCCTCTCAGCAACTGACCAGCCCACGCGGCAAGGTGCACCGCATCAACTCCGACGGCACGGTTCCGACCGACAACCCGTTCTACGACGGATCCGGACCGAACGTCGACTCGATCTGGGCCCTGGGTCTGCGCAATCCATTCCGGGCGTCGTACGACTCGGTGACCGACCGCATTTACATCGGCGACGTCGGCGGAAATGACCCGCAGACAGCCAAAGAAGAAGTCAACCTTGGAGCTCGCGGCGCCAACTACGGCTGGCCCAACAGCGAAGGGAACTGTTCGGCTCCCTGCACGAGCCCCATCTACTTCTACCCGCACAACGGCCGTGACGCGGCGATCACGGCTGGATTCGTGTATCGGGGAAGCCAATATCCCAGCAGCTTCCAGGGCAGCTTCTTCTACGCCGACTACGGCCAGAACTGGATCAAGCGCCTGACCTTCGACGCCAGCGGCAACGTAACCGGCTCGGTGAACTTCGAGCCCGCCAATGGTGCGGCAGACGGACCGTACGGTGACATCGTCTACCTCACCGAAGGACCCGACGGCGCGATCTACTACGTCGACCTCGGATACTCCGACGACAGCGGTCAGTTCGGTGTCAGCAAGATCCGGCGGATTCGTTACGTGCAGTCCAACCAGGCTCCGGTTTCCATTGCGTGCCGGCAATCCGACGACCGGAACTGCTCCGCTCGATGTCACCTTCTCCAGTGCCGGGTCGAGCGACCCGGAAGGTCAACCGCTGACATACCTCTGGACCTTCGGCGACAACACCACCTCGACGCAGGCAAATCCGGTTCACACCTATGCCCAAGCGGGCATGTACACCGCCCGGCTTACAGTCTCCGACGGCGTGAACAGCACTGTGTCCACCGGCGTGAACATCACCGTTGGCAGTGCACCGACAGCCACCATTTGTCGCCGACCGACGGCATCCACTTCGTGGCCAATGACGTGATCTCCTACAGCGGAGACGGCATGGATCCTGACGACGGTGCTCTTCCGGCCAGCGCGTTCAGCTGGAACATCGACTTCCTCCACGAAGGCCATGTGCACCCGGGCACTCCCATCACCGGAGTCAAGAGCGGCACGTTCACCATTCCGACCAGCGGTCACGACTTCGAGGGCAATACCCGGTATCGGATCAGCCTTACCGTGACCGATTCGGACGGACTGAAGTCGACGAGCTTTGTCACCGATCTATCCGCAGAAGGTGAATCTCACTTCAATACCGCTCCGACCGGACTCACGCTCTACTTCGATGGCATTGCCAGAACTGCGCCATTTACTGCCGACACGCTCGTCGGCTTCAGGCACAATGTCGAAGCACGCAACCAAACCGGCAGCGGATCGACGTACACATTCGCGTCCTGGTCAGATGGCGGAGCCCAACAACATGACGTTGTGGTCCCCAATGCGGATCAGAGCTACACCGCCAGCTACACGGTCTCGTCGGCACCGGTCCCGATCACGTTCAAGCAACTCAACTACTCGACACCACAGACGGACCAGAGCACCGTGAACACTGCGTACACCGGCGCTCAAACGGCGGGTAACACCAACATCATCGCGATCGGCTGGAACACAGCCACTGGAACAATCTCCACGGTGACCGACACCGCAGGCAACGCCTATTCGCTTGCGGCTCCGCTGACTCGAGGAGGCGGCAACCTCAGCCAGGCGATCTATTACGCGAAGAACATCGCGGCTGCTCCTGCCGGAAACACGGTCAAGGTGACCTTCAGCGGCGCCATGGAGTACGTCGACGTACGGATCACCGAGTATGCGGGGCTCGACCCGACCAACCCTGTAGACGTCACCTCATCCAGTTCGGGTTCGACCAACAGCGCCACCAGCGGACCGGTCACAACCACAGCGGCCAACACACTGTTGTTCGGGGCTGGGATGACGTGGGGCTACTACGGCAACGCAACCAATGGATTCACGACACGCGTGCTTACGCAACCGAACTTCGACATCGTCGCTGATCGCATCGTGAACACGGTCGGAAGCTATGCCGCGACAGCACCAGTGACGGGCGGCGGTACGTGGCTCATGCAGTTGGTGGCGTTCAAGGGCGTCGGCGGATCCTGATCAATCAATCTGATCAAGCAATCTGATCAAGCATCGTCAAGCCTCGGGCTTGTGGGCGACGAAGCCGAACACCGTGACCGCTGCGAACGCCTCGCCGCGCTCAGCAGCGGAGTGCACCGTGCGTACGGCGGCATCGGCGACATCACGAGCGAGCTCTCCCGATTCGATGGCGTCGTCGGCCGCTCGCTGGAGCATTTGTGTGCCCAACAAGACCTCCGATGAGAAGACGAAGGCTGAGGAGCCGACGTCCGGATCTAGTTCAAGTCCAGCCCTGCGGACCTGACCCGGAATGTGCCGAGCCGCGTACGGGTTGGCGAACGCGGTCAGCGCGGCGCGGTTGAATGCGGTCAACACGTCAAGATCAAGATCAGAGACGATCCGGGTTCCGTGATCGGAGTCCAACAGCACGGTGCGACCGCCGGGACGCAGCACCCGGGCGATGTCATCGATCGCTTCTTGCGGATCGCTGAGATGTTGCAGCACACGCTCGCACCACACAAGATCGATACTCGAGTCGGCGACCGGCAGGGCACCAGCGAGTCCATCGATGAACGAAATGTTTGATACGCCGTTGGCTTCCGCTCGACTCGCAGCGACGGAGCGCAGACGCGCGTTGGGCTCAACACCGGTAACCCAACCCTTCTGGATTTCGGTCGGGCCGGACTGCGCGACGAGCTCGGCCAGTTGCCTGCTCATCGTGCCTGTGCCGCTGCCGAGATCGACCACCTGGTCTCCCGACCGCACGGTGGCCAGCTCGATCGCCCAGTCATGGAGGCGCCTCGCAGACGGCAGGGCGTCCTGCGCGTCGAGCAATGCGAGCATCTGGGCGACCGATTCATCCTCTTGGGTAGTCGCGCGGAACAGCGGCTCGGTCCGGTCGGTACTGGGTTCAAGATCGCCGGTCATGATCAGACCTTGCCAGCTCAACCGAGGCGTGCCAAGCGTGCCGTGCACTAGGACGAGGCGATGATCGAATCGAATTCGTTCCGCAGCTGGTGCGTCAGCTCGTCAATGTCTGGACCGTGATCCGGATCAACGATGATCGCAATGGTGAGCATGCCGGCGTACGACAGAACCTCGAAGTGGACAGTCATGTTTCCGCCCTCACCTACACCGACCGGGATGGCTGCGTTCACCTTGCACCCGCCAAGCGTGACCGGCTCGATGGGTCCGCGGACGTGTGTCACGAGCGTGTGGAATCGGCGCTGGTGGTTCAGGTAATACCGGTAGCCGCCGAGCCTGGCGATCAGGCGGAACAGTCCGCCAAGAATGGCGATGGGCGCCGGACCGCTAGCGGCCGCCCGGTGGGCACGCACATCCGCTTCCACGCGGATCAGACGTTCGCCGACCGTCCCAACGGTCGGGACCTCGACGAGCAATGGGCTCACCAGATTGCCCAGGGGCGATCCACCTTGTGCGCCGCGACCCGACACCGGCACGGTGATGGCCACCGGATCGACGGACTCTCCTCTGCGGAGCAACACCTGATGCAGTGCAGCGGCGGTCGCGACGAGAACTGCGTCATTTGTCGTAGCTCCGTGCCGATGTGCTGCTGCTGCAACAGACTCCCGATTCAGCCTGAGGACAGCCATCCTGCGGCGTGCACCGGTCGGTCGCACAAGGGAGCATGGGGCGGCGCGGGCTGGGTGGACGCCTCCACCGGCGAACATCGCTTTGCGCAATGATCGCCATGACCCCGCCAGCCGACGTACTCCGCGTGCTCGAGTCAACCAGGCGTCACGTGCCAGGCTCGGCAGGGGAGGCTTCGGATTGCGGGAACGGCGGGGCGGTGGCAGGCGGTGCGCCCGGATCGACAAGGACCGCCAGGACATTCAGCCCACCGAGGCCGTCTGCCAGGATGTGGTGCAGCACGACGACCACCGCAGCTGCGCCGTCCGCAAGATCAGTGATCAGACTGACCGACCACAACGGCGCTCGCATCGGCAGCCGATCCATGATCACAGAGAGAGCGATATCGTGTAAGGCCTGCTCGTCTCCCGGCAGTGGACAAGAAACGGCCCGGACGTGCCTTTCGATGCGGAAATCAAGATCATCTATCCACACGGCCCGGCCACAGCCAATGGGTACCGTGATCAATCGCTGCCGCAGTCGGGGAATGGCGCGAATGCGCTGTGAAACGACCTGCCGGAGCTCAGGAAGGCCGAGATCACCGGAACGTTCCAACAGCAGGATGACCCCGAATTGCTGCGGCACATTTCCGGTGTCCATCGCCAGAAACGCCAAGTCGGCCGAGCTCGCACGTTCGATCACCGGCGACTTCTCGCTCCACATCTTCACGCGCACAGGATTGTCCGTCGTCGATGCCATGTACCTATCGCACCGACTGATCTCGACTGTCTGGAAGAGTCGAAGGTCACCCAGAAGCGCGTCGAAATGCGCGCGTTTGGACGCTTGTGATTACTGATGACGCCGGTGAGCGTCTTTCCGACGATCGAGTCGTCGGTCGAGCACGAGAGCGGCATCGATCAGAGCGAGGTGGGTGAAGGCCTGTGGGAAGTTGCCGATCTGTTCCCCGGTCAACGCGATCTCCTCCGAGTAGAGACCCAGGTGGTTCGCGTAGGTGAGCATCTTCTCGAACGTGCTGCGTGCCTTCTCGAGCTGGCCGGCACGGGCGAGTGAGTCCACGTACATGAACGTGCACAACGAGAACGTGCCCTCCGAACCGCGCAGCCCATCAGGTGAGGCGCCGGGATCGTAGCGATACACCAAGCTGTCGGTGACAAGCTCGCGGTCCATCGCGTCCAGTGTGGCGAGCCACATCGGATCCGTGGGCGAGATGAAGCCCGACCGACGACATTCGCAGCAACGACGCATCCAGCACATCGGTTTTGGAGTGCTGGACGAACGCCTGACGCTCCTCACTCCATCCCACGTCCATGATCTGGTTGTAAATTGCGTTCCGTTCGGCGCGCCAGCGGTCCACTGGTGCAGGCCGCCCGTGACGATCGGCCAACCGAATCCCGCGATCCAATGCGACCCAGCTCATCAGCCGGCCGTAGGTGAAATCCTGCCGTCCTCCACGAGTCTCCCAGATGCCCTCTTCGGGCTGGTTCCAGTTGTCGACAAGCCAATCCAGCAGGTCGGACAAGCCGCGCCATCCCTCGTGTCCGGCTTCCAGTCCTAGCTGGTCACCGAAGTAAATGCTGTCGATCGCCTCGCCATAGATGTCGAGTTGCAATTGGTCCGCGGCACCGTTGCCGATCCGCACGGGGCTGGATCCGTGATATCCCTCCCAGTGCGGCAGAGACCTCCTCGCTCAAGTCGCTGGAACCATCGACGCGGTACATGATGTTCAGCGGGCCGCCCTCGCCGCCAACCCGCTCCTGGACCCGATCTCGCATCCATCGTCCTAGCCCCGCCGCCTCCTCGGTAAATCCCAGACCGAGCAGCGCGTACACCGAGAACGAGGCATCGCGAACCCAGGTGTACCGGTAGTCCCAGTTGCGTTCGCCCGCCGATCTGCTCGGGCAACGCCGCCGTCGGCGCTGCGACGATCCCACCGCTCGGTGCGTACGTCATGAGCTTGAGAGTGATCGCCGACCGTTGCAGTGTCTCGCGCCACCGGCCTGTATAGGTGGATTGCGCGAGCCACGACCTCCAAAACCGAACAGTGTCGTCGAAGAGCTCGCCAGGCCTCGGAAACGCGTATTTCTCGCGGAGGTCGAGGTGGACCGGTTTCCAGGACGAATCCCGCGCATCTGCCCTGCCGACAGTGTGAGCTCGGCATGCAGTTCGTCTGGCGAGGCCAGTTGGACACGTGCAAGTCGCGCATCATCCGGCTCGCGAATGAGATTCAGCGACATCGCGTTTCGAGCACCTTGGAAAACGACACCGTCTTCGGTGACATGAGTCTCGTGCGACTCCCGCCCGTAGTCGAACCTCGGGGCGATATCCACAGCGAATGTCATCTCGCCGCGAACGCACCGGATCATGCGGACGAGTTGGTGCCGGTCGGACGCGACTGCGCTGTTGACAACCGGCATGAAATCGACGACTTCGCCGACACCTGCCTCGGTGAGAAAGCGGGTGACAAGGATGGCGGTATCCGGGTAGTAGAGCTGCTGTTGCGTGAAGGCGTCGGCCGTCGGCCGTGGTCCGCAGGTGTCCACCGCGATCATGGTCCAGCAGGCAGCCGAAGATGCTAGGTGAGTCGAAGCGCGGAGCACAAAACCAGTCGATGGTGCCGTCAATGGTGATTAGTGCCGCGGTCTGCATGTTTCCGATCAGACCGTGATCGGCAATGAGTGGGTATTTCGACATCAGGCCCCAATCCTCAACGCCTGAATGTGACCATGCTGTGCCAGCGACCTCGCTGAAACCTCACCCGCACGGGGTGATTGGCGGCGGCCTGCGGTGGATGGGACGATGCCCTAGAGTCATGAGCCCTAGTCCGCGGTTGAAAGCAGGTGGGAATAGTGGCTCACGCCGCCTCGGGGAGACGGCCCTCACTCGCGTTGCGACGGGTACTCGCTCCGTTGGCGCTTGCTCAGTTCATCTGCAGCTTTGCTGGCTCGAACATGAATGTGATGATCACTGACATCAGCGAGGACTTGGACACTACCGTCCAAGGCGTTCAGATCGCGATCACGATCTTCTTGTTGGTGATGGCGGCGTTGATGATCCCTGGCGGCAAGCTAACCGACCGCTACGGCCGCAAGCGCTGCTTCATGGTCGGCCTCGTGGTGTACGGCATCGGCGCCTTGATGAGCGCCCTTTCTCCAGGACTGGGCGTGCTGATCATCGGTAACTCGATCCTCGAGGGAATTGGCACTGCGCTGCTGATCCCGCCCGTCTACATCCTCACAACGCTGCTGTTCACCGAGATGACCTCGCGGGCCCGTGCGTTTGGCGTCATTAGCGCCTTGGGAGGCATAGGCGCCGCAGCCGGCCCGCTTGATCGGCGGCCTCATCACCTCCGCGATCAGTTGGCGGGCCGCCTTCATCTTCCAGGCCCTGGTCATTGCGGTGATCGTTTTGCTCAGTCGAAAAATCACTGATCCACTGCCGCCCGACCCGACTCGATCATTCGACACCAGCGGCGCCGTTCTCTCGGCCCTCGGCCTTGTGCTTGTCGTCATGGGCATCCTTGCGGCAGACAACAACCTCTGGCTGATGCTGATCCTGATCCTCGCCGGTGCGCTCGTGCTCGCGTTGTTCTTCCGCTCGATCAAGGTGAAGGAGCGGGCGGGCAAGGAGCCTCTGCTGTCGACGAGCCTCTTCCGCAATCGCACGTCCAATCTCGGCATGGTGACCCAGAACACCCAGTGGGTGATGCTGCTGGGCACCTCATTTGTCGTCTCGGCCTATCTGCAGGTCGTCCGTGGCCACAACGCAATCCAGACCGGCGTCATTTTCACCTCTGCGACGCTCGGCCTGTCTGGTCTCCTCGCTGGCGGCCGAGCGACTTGCGAAGCGTTGTGCCACAGCGCACGCTCATCCTGGCTGGATTCATCCTCACGATCGCAGGCATTGGCGTCCTGATCTTTTTCGTGACTGGCTCTTCGACAGCCTGGGCGTTCGCACCTGGCCTGCTCCTCATCGGACTCGGTCTCGGCGTGATGCTCACCCCATCGGTCAATGTTGTGCAGTCGAGTTTCCCGGAAGGCCAGCAAGGCGAGATCTCAGGCCTGTCCCGCAGCGTGTCCAACCTCGGCTCGAGCCTGGGAACCGCAATCGCCGGCACGATCCTTGTTGCCGGCATCACCGCGACACCCGAGCGCGTCGTACGGCTGGCCATGGCGGCCCTCGCAGTGATCGGTCTGGTTGGCTGGTCGCCGCAGTGATGTTGCCATCAAAGATACGCGACCGCGGCGGCTCAAGACGTAACTCAGCACGAATCTTGACCCGACTCACCCGGAACGGGTGAAGCCTCGGCAGGCACTTTGTCGGCATCGTGGGCTCTAGTCCGCTGAACACCGATCGAGGCGCCACATGGGCAAGTCGACGTACGAAATCCGGAGTCGCGGGCACGATACCAGCTCGAGTGCTGGAAAACTTTCGTCAGATCCAGACCGTGGAGCCTGCTGGCACGATCTTGCATGCGGAGGAACTGGACGATGCCGGTCTTTGGGGTCTTATCGACGCGTTACGAGACGCTGGTGTCGATCTGATCGAAATACGTCGTGACGTCGGTCCCGCTGATTAGACCGCCCGCCCAACGCGGTCTCGGGCCAGCGCCAAAGGCTACCGGTGCCACACAACCCGCCAGGCTGACATAGAGCCCTGGCGCGACGTCCAAGTTGACCCTTACCTTGTGCCCGACATGCATGACAGCAGCGTCGGTGACTGCATGCAGTCCAGCGGTTGGTTCAGCGCCTGACGCTATGCGGCTGTGACGACGGATCAAGTGGTCGATCCCGGTACCGCTGTCACCCAGCTCCTCCAAGATCAACTGCAGTGTTCACCGGTGTGGTCACTGACACGCATCATGTTCGCTCCGCCTCAAACCGAGCGGCCCATTGCATGGACCGCAAGTCGCATCGCCCAGCCGTCCCTCGATACGGAATTCGCAGTCGAGGGAACGACGCACGCATCTCCACTGGCGTGATTCCGATTGAGCGCAGCTGCTCGATGAGGCCGTCTATCTCCGCCAGCATCGACCACGCGACGAGAGAGAACTGTGACTGCCGGTAGCGAGTAGAGCGTCGATCGACGGAAATCTTGCGGTCAGGCCGGCGGGCGGTGCACCGTGCAGCGTTATCTCGTACACCGCCCATTGCTCGTCGCGTGTCACGGTCACACGTCCGCCGGACTCGAAGTGCGCGGATCTAGCGACATCGGCCCGTGAGGACTTTTATGCCGCTTGCTTGCCCGCGTATCCTGGCGTCAGTGTCGGCTGACGCAGGTACTGCGCGAGCGCCCAGATGACAAGCATGTCAATCGCGATGACCATGATGGCCCACCAGGGCGAGATCGGCAACCAGACGAAGTTGAGGATCGCCGAGACCGCTGCGAGCGATCATTCCAGCGACGCGAGCCCACGTCTGACCCCTGAGCAGCGAGACGCCAATCACCACCAAGGCCAGCCCGACCAGGAGGTGAATCACGCCCCAAACAGTGAGGTCAAAGGCTAAGAAATAATTCGGCAAGACGACGAGGTACTTGTCGTTCACGATGCCAGCCAGGCCCTCGAGGGCCTGGAACGCTCCGCCGACGACCATGACAACGCCGGCAAAAACGGCGAGGCCATGGGCCCACGGGCTGACAGTCTGAGTGCTTGCCATTGGTATGGTGCCTCCAATTTGGTTGAGTCCGACTCGACTAACGACGAACGCTACGTCGCAGCGGACTTGGGTTGATCACCCGTCACGGGTGAATCGAAACAAGCCACGACTGTCCTGCAAAGCTGGCCAACCCACCAGCTCGAGTCGGGTCTAGCCCAGGACCGCTCCTTCAACCGAGCTCGACGGCCTCGGGTCGGGCTGCCGCCTCATCCGGAGCGCGGTCACAGACCCCAAGACCCCAGCAAGGAGCGGCACCAGCAGCGCCACCTGGAGGGCGATCGGTCGGGCCTCAGTGTTGATACGAATGATCTCCTGCCGAACCTCCGGAGGTTCGCTGACGAGCAGTTCATCAAGCTGCGTGTTGCTCATCACCTCGGCGTCCTGCTCGAGCGCTTGCGCCACCTGGTCCTTTTCGCTCGGCGAGAGCACGCTGCTGTTGTTGGCCAGCGCCGTAAACGTGATCGACAACGTGGCCAACATGATGGCACCCGCGAATGCCAGCCCAAACGACAGACCGAACGACCCTCCGGCCGAGTTCACGCCCGCCGCCTCGCTGACCTCTTGCTGCGAGATTGGCGAGAGGGTGTAGTTGTTCAATTGCGACACCAACAAGCCCAAGCCACACCCCGCCAACACCAGTGGGATCACCAAATACCATCCAGAGTCCGCGCGCGGAACAATCGGCAACAGTCCCGCCACGCCGATAGTCGCCAGCACGAACCCAATGAGGATGATGTTGCTCGGCCGACGCTTGCCCGCCCTCCTGCCGGCCAACAGCGCCATCCCGAACATGCTCAGCGACAGTGGGGCCAACGACAGCCCGGCCTGCAGCGCGTTGTACTCGAAGACCATTTGCAGGTAGATCGGCAGTGCGATCATCATGCCGCCGAGAGCGATCTGCTGGAGCATCTGACCCGAAATACCCAACCGAAACGGCTTAGAGCTGAACAACCCGGGATCAATCAAAGTCGGCTTACCGGCCCGCTTCCGCCGACGTAGCCACAAGGCCAGCAGCGCCAGTGCTCCTGCGCCGAGCGCCAACAACACGCCGACGAACTCGCCGCCTTCCTGCCACACGAGGATGCCCAGCACTACACCGCCCATCCCGACCACCGAAAGCACCGCTCCGACGACGTCCAACTCGCGCGGGCCCGTGTACGGGGCGTCGCGGACCAGCTTGATCCCGGACAGCACGACGACGATGATGACGGCCTCCAAGAGGAACCCGACGCGCCATGAAAGAAAGGTCGTGATGAACCCACCTAGCAGCGGTCCAACCGCGGCGGCAATCGCGGCAGCGGCGCCGACCAGCGCATAGACCCTCTTTTGTTCAGCTCCTTCGAAATTGCCGTGGATCAAAGACTGCATAGCCGGCAGCAGCAGGGACGCGCCGAGCCCACCTATCAGCGCCCAGAAGACGATGATCGCGGTGAGGCTCTGAGCCAACGTCATGGCGATCGCCCCGATTCCGTACCCCACCAGCCCAAGCACGTATGCCCGACGCCGACCGATGAAGTCACCAACTCTGCTGCCGATCAGAATGAACGCTGCCGATACGAGCGCCTCCAGCGCTATTGCGCTCTGTACGCCGCTCACCGTGGTGCCGAGATCGTGGACGACAGCCGAGATCGACACGTTCATCAGCGACGTGTCAACTACCAGGACGAACATTGCCATCGCCAGCAGGACCGCCAGCCTGCGATTGAACCCACCCGCGGTCGAGACCTCTCCCTTGGGCGTCGCGGCCGTCATCCGCCGTTCACCTTCTCCATGCCGAATCGCCGACACGTACTCAGCGTGATCACTTTGATACCTCTCGTCGCCGCATGCACGACGGCCATCTTGCCAGACCGGTCGGTTGCAAGAGTTCGCTCAAATGCTTCGGTCTGCCTCAAATTTGCTTCGGATGAGTGTCCATATGAAGCGAAACGTTCACCTGCTACCGGGGCGCCGCGCTGATCATGGCGACGACCAGCGCATAGCCCTCGAACGGGAACTCACTACCCAACTATCAAGCGGTGCCGCCGGATTAAGGGGTTATCAACATCCGATCAGGAAGATTCGGCGCAGCGTCCAAAAGACTCTAGATGAGGCCCATTAGTGACAATCTGGGCTCTTCGAGGAAATTGACCGTCCTGGCCGATGGCAAGCTCAAATTCGTCAGCAAAGACCACTTGTAGTGCGACTCGCGAATTACCCTAGATCCTGAAGCAAATGCCGACCTGGAAACTGGATGGCAGAAATCATCCATTACGCAGTCAAAGCCTGTAATCAGATCGCCGCCACCTCATCCATCGGATCGTTGAGGGGCAACCTCTGATGCCGGCCATGGTGATGGGCCTGCCGTGCTGGCACTCCTGGCCCGAGAGCACCAGGGCTGGATTATTACGTGCGCCAGCTACGTGATTGGACGGGATGCCTCGAGATCGCAGGCTGGATCCGGGTGCTCTTGAGACGGCAATCGCGGCCCAGCTGGGTGCCAAGGATTTGCTTTGATGAAGCACATGCAGGCTATCCGAGGTAAGGTTTGACGGTTCCCAACAGCTGGAATGGGTCTCGCCACAATCTCCGGGCGGCACTAGAACGGCGTTTCCGAACGTATACTCACCACTGATCCAATCCAGGCAGGGTCGGCCGTGGGTCGGGAAACTTCGGGGTCCGTCCAAGTCCGGCGCAAGCAAAGGACGTGTTCGGAAGTGAGCCGCCTCAAGTGGGGTAGCAATACCCAGGACACGCAGCCTGTCGATTACATCGTCGAAGCCAAGCTTCGACCGCCGCCGGCACGACCTGAGTGGTTGGTCCGCACTCGCCTCCTTGAACAGCTCCAGCGCGCCACGCGACGTGCGGTAACACTGATCGCCGCCCCTGCCGGTTACGGCAAGACCACGGTCGTCACGCAGTGGCTGGCGTCACCCGCTCGGCCCGAGATGGTCGCCTGGATCTCGCTCGAAGCTCCGGACAACGATCCAGTGCGACTGTGGACGCACATTGCTACGGCCCTCGACCGGGCCGGCTGCAAAATCGCGCGGGACGTTGCAGGATTTGTTTCCGCCGGCGGCCATGACATGCTGACCGGGGTGCTGCCGCGCATCGTCGACGCGATTGCGGTGCGATCTCAAAACGTAGTGATCGTCATAGACGATTTCCACATCGTCCGATCCGCCGAATGCAATAAACAAATAGATTTCTTTGTCAAGCATCTGCCGGAGCAGGCGCATCTGGTCTTGATCACGCGTGCTGATCCGAGCCTGCGACTTGGGAGAATGCGAGCCGCTGGACAGTTGTCAGAAATCCGTGCTGATGACCTTGCATTCAACACTACATGAGGCATATTCCCTCTTGGCAGCCGATGGCGTCCAATTATCCGACGACGCCATGTCAGAACTCATGCTTCGAACCGAAGGATGGCCAGCCGGTCTGTATCTAGCAACACTTTCCTTGATTGGTCGCCCAGCTCCGAGCGAATTCGTACACCATTTCAGCGGCAACAATCGCTTCATCGGTGATTATCTCACCGAGGAAGTACTCGGTCAGCAGTCGGACGATGTGCGCCAGTTCATTCTCGACATGTCGATCGTCGATCGATTCTCGGCACCGCTCGGCGATTACGTGAATGGTGAGCGCCGGTCCGCCAGAATCCTGCGTGATCTGCAACACACGAACCTATTTCTCATCCCACTCGACGGTGAGGGGCAGTGGTTCCGTTTCCATCACCTATTTGGCGCGGTCGCCAGGAGCACGCTCGAGACGGAACAGCCAGAGCGTGCGGCGATGCTTCATGGCCGTGCTGCGGACTGGTTAAGTGAGAATGGCTACGTCGACGCGGCAATCGACCATGCGCTGGCTGCTGGCCGCAGCGATCGTGCGGCATCTCTCGTACAGGCCAGCTGGATGCAGTACTTCGATGCCGGACTGGGAACCACCGTGCGCAGCTGGCTTCGGGCCCTGGAGTCCTCAACCGCCGGCGAGAGCACCCCAACCCTGGTCACAGCAGCGTGGATGGCGGCATTCTCAGGCCAACAGGACGAAATCTGCCCGCCTGCTCGCGCAACTGAGCACTCTGACGAGCAACGGGGCGCTACCCGACGGAACAAAGTCCGTCGAATCTGTCGTGGCGCTGATCCGCGGGCTGTTCGGCTTCGGTGGCCCGTCGGACATGTTGGCGTCGGCCCGGCGCGCAGCGGAGCTCGAGACGGATGGCAACACGCCGTGGTACGCGGTGGCAACTACAGCGCTCGGTCATGCCAGTTATGTGATCGGTGACTTGGATACGGCGGCCCGCGTCCTCCCCAACGCTGCCTACAGCGAGGCCGCGCCTTCGCTGATCCGGATCATGGCTCTAGCCTCCCTGTCGCTGACCCAAGCTGAGCTAGGCCAGTTCGACCGCAGCCGCAAGTCGGCGGAAGAGTCCATGGAGGTTGTCGAGGCCAGAAGCTTGCACGCCCTACCGTCCGGCTCCATGGCGTTCACCGCGCTCGGGCAGAGCCAGGCTGCCTCCGGCCAACTGACCGAGGCCATGGCGACTCTCGAACAAGGGCTCAACCTTCTCAGGAAAAATCCTGGACTAAGCCCGTGGCCGATGATTCATCACCTGCTCGTCGATGGGACGCGTGGCGATCATGTCGGGCGATCTGCCGCTAGCACGGCGGCTCCTTGATGATGTGGCGCGGCTGATGCGGCAGTACCAGCAGGGAATGTCGGCCATGATCGCACGACTGGACGTCGCGCAGAGGAGCCTGCGGCAAGGCCATGTCGAAGGACCGCATACTGAGGCGCTTACAGCGCGAGAGATCGATGTGCTGCGCCGGCTCGCCGGCTCTCTGAGCATTGGTGAGATCGCCTCCGAGCTCTACCTCTCGCCGAACACCGTGAAGACACACACCACGGCGCTGTATCGCAAGCTGGGGGCCCGCTCCCGGTCCGAGGCTGTCAAGATCGGCCGCGAGCGCCTACTGATCTAAGTGCCGCTAAGTCGCAGAATCACCCGGGTGAGATCGCCGACGGGTGAGGATAGCTCACCCTGAGGTCCGGCCGAATGGTGGTAAGCACTTCCATGAGGCGGAAAAGAGCCATAGCTCACGCATGAAATCAATCCTCGAGACGCCTGTCTCACTGTCTCCGCCCGACCATCTAGCTCCACGTACCGAGTCAAGCGTCTCGCTGCTGGCTGCTCGCCATGATCCGGATGTGCTGCTCCGGGAGCAAACAGCTGCCGCTCTCCTCAGCCGGCACTTGCCGATCATCGTGTTGGACGAGTCGTCGGAACGACCGCCCGTCCGAGAGCCCCATGATCTTCAATCGGATCGCTCGCTGATCCTCCTGCTGATTGGCTCGGCTTCGGACGATCCTGCCGAGGCAATTGAGCGTGCAACGGAGGCCGGTGAGTGGGCATGGGCCGCGCGAGCCCTCGTACGCTCGCTAGCCGTACCGCGGATACTGGCCGGCTCGGACGGCGCTGTCGTGCGACAGATTGTCGAATACAAGGAATTCGGTGAGTCCGAGCCGCTGCTGCTCGCGGCTGCCGCCCTGGCACACTCATGGTTCGATATCGCTGAGTCAGCGCTTGTGCGAGCCGGGTCAGAGCTGGACCAAGCTGCTCAGCCGGAGGCGACAGAGCTGGTCAGCCTTGCGCTCCTCAACATGGCCATGGCACGGCAACGAGGGGACGCAGTTGTCGGTCTTACGCAGGCCGGCCAGCTCAACGATCTCATGGTCAAGCTGACAGCCTCGGAGCGAAGCCGGGCGCCGGAACTGTCCCCGCTGATCGATTACTACGTGGCCGGCTTCGAGTTGCTGAGAGGCAACGTCGACAACGCAAGGTGGACCTTGGAGCGAGGTGCCGGTCGCTTCGGAGGGTCACGCAATGGTGATGCCACCGATGCTGAGCAGCTCGCACGGGCAGCTTGTGCGGGACAACTGTCGTGGATTGATGCATTTTGCGGAGACCTGGGCCGAGCAACGCGATATGCGACCTCGGTGCTTACCGACCGGCAGGCGGACGCTAGCGAGAGCGGGGTCAGATTCGCCCACCTTGCGACTGCTTGGACACACCTGGAGCGTGGTGAGGTCGAGCAGGCGAGACAACGTCTTGATCATGCAGTCCAGACGTGTGCGGACAATCATGATCCGCTGTTGCGCGCTGCTCAAGCGCTTACCCAGGCGCGGCTGGCCATGATCACCGATGAACCCGAGACGACACTCAGATTGCTGTCCTCGATGGGCAGGATCGACTCGCAGATCGCGGCGAGCTGGTTCGCTGATCGACTCTCGATCGCGAGGGCCGAAGCGTGGCTGGCGGCGGGCGATCCCCAGCAGGCGATTGCGACACTGACGCCCGAGCCTGAGCTCGCATCCGCCGAAGCAAGGTTGATCTTGGCCAGGTCGTTACTACGGATAGGCGATCTACCCGCGGCCGAAACGATGGTCGCCCGAATCCCGCCCGACCCCGTTGGCACAACCCTCGCCACTCAGGTTCGGCGCTCGCTGCTCGTTGCTGAGCTGGCCGTCGAACGGGGCAGCATTCAACGAGCCGAGTTGTTAGTTGATCGCGCATTGCGCATGGCGACGAGGGAACAGCTGCGGATGACCGTGGCGATGGCAGGCGGCTGGCTGCGACCGATCGCCGTACGCGATTCAGACATGTCGGCTCGGCACTCAGCCTTTCTGGCATCCGTGCCAGAGCCGACCATGAACGCCATTGATCACCGCCTGGTGAATCCTGGTGCGTACGACCCTTTGTTCGTCGCGCCACTCACGATGCGTGAGACCGACGTCCTGAAGCGACTGGCCGAGTATTGCTCCAACGAAGAGATCGCAGCGGACCTCGTTTTGTCGCTGAACACGGTCAAGACGCATATGCGGTCACTGTTCCAGAAGTTATCGGTCACCCGGCGGGCGGATGCCGTCCGCCGGGGTCGCGCACTTGGACTCTGCTAGCTGGCGCTCGCGATGATCAAGCGAGCGCTGCTGCCTTGAGCTGGTCGAACTCACTCTGGCTGATGGTGCCCTGGTCGAGTAGACCTTTCGCGGTGGCAATCTGCTGTGCCGGGTCGCCCCGACCGGCCACCTGCTGAATGTAGGAGTCGGTCGCCGCCTGCGCCTGCTGGATCTCACCCGCCTGACGCTCTGCCATCCCCCTGCCTCGAGCGATGAGATAGATCAGCGCGCTGACGAATGGGAAGATGATCAGAGCAATCACCCAAAGCGCCTTCCACCATCCGCTGAGCTCTTTGTCACGGAACAGATCGCCCAGGATATGGAACAAGATCATTAGGTAGAAGACGAAGAAGAAGCTCCAGATCAGAAGCCAGAAAAAACCCCCAAAGGTCATGTTGCGTGCCTACTGCCCTTCCCGTGTGATTCGTTGCGTAAACCCCAGCGATGCTGGGACCGGTACAAGACTGCGCTCTCAGGGGCCAGCGCTGCTCACCCGTAGCGGGTGAAATCTTGGGCCGAGCAACTCAGACAGGTTGCTCCTGCTGCAAGCTGACGAGAGACTGCACGTGATGGCTGACTCAAACGGTGGCGGGGCCGGCGCACTCCCCAAAGCAAGCGAACATGCCGCTACGGCGCCTCCGCGGTGCGCCACCGGCCATCGACCCAGTCGCAATCATCCGCTCCAGGCGGTATATCGGAGCACTCGTGCTCGCAGCGATCGTGGGCATTCCCGTCTCAGTCATCGCGTACGGCTTCCTCGCACTCGTTGCAACCATCCAGAAATTCCTGTTCACCACGCTGCCGAACCAGATCTTCTCCACCCCGGCACCCGCCTGGTGGCCGGTGCCTTGGCTCGTCCTGTCTGGGCTGCTGACGGCATTGACCATCCGGTACCTGCCTGGAAATGGGGGCCACTCACCCGCCTTTGGCTTCGTAGCGGGTGGCGGCCCGCCCATCCGACGTGAGCTTCCTGGGTATCGCGCTTGCCGCGCTGACAACACTCAGCCTGGGCGCTGTCCTCGGCCCTGAGGCACCGTTGATCGCGATCGGCGGTGGCCTTGGAGCGCTTGCCGTGAGCCTGGCCAGGAAAGATGCGCCGCCAATGGCCCTGACGATCATGGCCTCCGCCGGGAGCTTTGCGGCTGTCAGCACACTCCTCGGCTCTCCGGTGCTCGGTGCCTTTCTGATCATGGAAATTGCAGGGATCGGTGGTGCGGCGCTGAGCCTGGTGGCACTGCCTGGCCTGCTCGCTTCCGGGATAGGCGCGCTGGTCTTCGTTGGTATGGACAATTGGACAGGTCTTGGCACCTTCTCGCTTGCGCTGCCATCCGTACCGCCCGGCGTGCCGCCGACGTTGGCAACCATGGGCTGGGCGCTCGTCATGGGAGCGGTGGGCGCACTTTTAGCGTGGTTGATCCGCTGCTCGCACTGTGGCTTCGTCCGATCGTGCATGTGAACCGGCTTCTGGTTACCTCGGCGCTCGGTCTGCTCATCGGTCTCGTTGCTATGGGCTACCAGCTGGTCTCAGGACGCAGTTTCGCCGAAGTGCTCTTCTCCGGACAAGATTCACTGCCAGAGCTGGTAGCAGGGGCAGCCGGCGCGTCGCTTGGCGTGATGATCTTGCTCGTCATCTGCAAAGGCCTCGCGTACGGAATGTCTCTGAGCGCCTTTCGCGGTGGCCCGGTTTTCCCCTCGATGTTCATCGGCGCGGCAGTCGGTATTGCCGCGAGCGGACTGCCCGGCATGGATCTGGCACCGGCCATCGGCATGGGCATTGGCGCAATGTGTTCGGCAATGCTGCGGCTGCCGCTGACCTCCACGCTGCTCGCCGTCGTGCTGATGGGGGCTGACGGTATTCTCGTCACGCCACAGGTCGTCGTGGCTGTCGTCGTGGCCTTCGTGATCACCAATGTGCTTCCGGCGCCAGGTCCCAAGACGCCGGAGATCCCGCCTAGCGGCCCTTGACGCTGAACAGGCCGACGACAGATCGCCGGCGAACAGCGCGCCCATCCTGCACCCGAGAAGCAACGAGGGCTCGGCTACTAGATGAGCCGGGCCCTCGTTGACTGGATCACATGGCGAGAGCTTCGTACACCTCAACGCTGCCGCCGTCCGTCAGCACCGGGCAGCCGTCCGCCTTCGCGGCGGCTTCCGCAAGGGAGTCGGCGTTGATGATCGAGTAGCCGCCAAGCTGCGAGGCGCCGCCGTCACTGGAGCCGCCATTCTTGACTGTCGTGCCCGCACCGAACGGGTTGCCCGTGTCGACCACTGAATCGCCGAGGGTGCCAAACCAGGCAACCCACTCCTGCATGGCCTTCTCTTGAGCTTCCGGTGTCTCGGCCATCTGACCGCCGGCGTACAGGTACAGGAATTTCGCCATCATGTCCTCCTCTGTTGGGTAGTCGGCCAGCCGGTTGCCGGCCAACGTCGAAATGGCTTCACCGATACCACGTGCGGGCGAGAGAGAAATCGACAGGTTTCTTGGGCACCGCTCGCGCAACCGACGCTCGCAGTGCATGTCGGATGCAGGACAATCGAGCCGTGCCGACCAAGCTCCGAGCTTCCGACGTTTTCGCGGCAATCAAGGCGGAGTACCGGCGGATCCTCACAGAGCGGCGTGACGACTTGATTGCGGTGAGCTTCAACGCCGCACTGGTCGCGATCTGCTGGTACTTGCTGCCAGACAAGATCACGAACTGGCTGTTCACGCTGCACGGCGCATTGGCATTCCCGCTGATCATGGAGATGTGGATGCTTGGTGACACGCCGGCGACGAACGTGGCAGGCCGTGACGCGGTCCGGGCCGTTGCGCAGTTGCATGATCCGGCCGCCATGCGCCTGTGGCTACGCGTCAAGCACCTTGTCTTGGCATCCTTTGTCGGCCCGGCTGCCGCACTCATCGCTCTGGTGATCGGGGCCGTGCAGCACCGACCCGCCGACGCCGCCGCTATGGCCATTGTGTTGCTGTTTCTGCCGCTCGGAGTCTTGAGCGTCGCAGCGTGGGTCGGGCTCTGGCTGCCCTATCACCCGCAGAAGCTGGTCTGGCGATGGCGGCACCGTACGGACTGGCGGGCAGCCTTGCTCCGGTGGGGTCTGCTTGTCTTTCTTCCCTTCATGGTCGTGCCGGTGATCGCGATCCTGCTGCTCACGCCAAGTCTGATCATCTGGATCATTGCGCATCAGGGCTACCCGCCGCAGCAGCTCAACGCTGCCGGCCTTTGGATCGGCACGGCGGTATCAGTGGCGGTTAGCTTGATCACCTTTGCATTGGCGCCGGTGGTTGCCACCAAGATCGCCCGGCGTCGCTACGACCTGCTCCACGGATATCTCAGCAATCCTGAACACGGCTGACTACTGGCAGAATCACCCCCGGGAGTGAGGCGCCGAGCAGGGGATCCATATGCTTTCCGGTGGATCGCATCCATCGATCGGCTGGCGATCCAGCAAACAGAGAGGAAGTACTCCGTATGGCGACACTGACCGCATGGGCTTTTGACACGGTCGACGGTGCCGAGCAGGCATCTCAGAGATTGCAAGCATTGCAGTCCCAGGAGTTGATCAAGATCGCAGGATGCTGCTGTGGTCTCGTGGGAACAGGGCAAGAAGAAGCCAAAGACCCGTCAATTGAGCAACATGACGGCAGCCGGGGCACTCGGTGGGACGTTCTGGGGCATGCTGTTTGGCTTGATCTTCTTCGTTCCGCTGCTCGGAGCTGCTATCGGCGCCGGCATCGGTGCCCTGGCCGGCTCGATGACTGACGTCGGAATTAGTGATGACTTCATCAACAGTGTGAAGCAGCGTGTCACACCAGGCACCTCAGCGCTGTTCGTGCTGAGCTCGGATGCCGTCACGGATCGCATCAAGGACACGTTCAAGGACACGAATGCTGAGCTGATCGCGAGCAACCTCTCTGCTGAGCAGGAGGCGAAGCTACGCGAGGTCTTCACCGAAGAGTGATCTCGCCCGCCAGCACGTTCTCATGAAGAAAAGCGGCGGCGGCGGCGCCGGTAAGAGCGACGAAGGCGAGGCATCGCCGTTCCAGCCTGCCGCCCGCCGGCCGCTGCTGCAGCGCCTAATCCCCGTAAGCGAGCACGTACCCGGCTATCGAGGTGGGACCCTGCGGCGGGACCTGCTGGCTGGTGCCACCGTAGCCGCCCTGGCACTGCCGGCTGCGCTGGCCTACTCAGAGATCGCTGGCCTGTCACCTGTCATCGGGCTCTATTCACTGCTGTTGCCGGCAGTTGCCTACACCCTGTTCGGTTCCTCGCGTCAGTTGATCGTCGGGCCAGAGGGCGCTCTTTCCGCTCTCGTCGGGGCAGCGGTGATTCCGTTGGTCGCCGATCCGGAGCAGCGTGCATCCCTGGCTGCACTACTGGCCCTACTCGTTGGGGCCGCGTTCTTGGGGGCGTGGCTGGCACGGTTGGGCTGGATCGCGGACTACTTCTCGCGACCCGTGCTCATCGGCTACCTCCACGGTGTCGCGGTGGTACTGATCGTCGGTCAGCTCGGAAAGATGTTGGGCCTGAGCATCGACGCCGAGACTCCCCCTGGTCAGCTCATCGAAGTCGTTCGCGAGATCCCGGACATCAGCTGGCCCACTCTCGCGGTGGGGTTGGTCTCCCTGGCCGCCTTGCTGGTGGCCCGCCGGTTGTCTCGGAAGATCCCGGGTGCGCTCATCGTCGTGGTCATTGCCATCGCTGTTTCGGCCATCGTCGGTTTGGCCGATAAAGGAGTGGCGGTGGTCGGCCACATTCCATCCGGTCTCCCGCGCCTCGAATTGCCAGATCTGCGGCCGAGGAACATTCTCACTCTCCTGCCAGCAGCACTCGGCATCTTTTTCGTCGGTTACTCCAGCCATATCCTCGCTGCCCGGTCCTTCGCCGGCCGCCATGGCCAGCACGTCCATGCAAATACGGAATTGATTGCCATGAGCGCGGCCAATTTGGTCGCGAGCATCAGCCAGGGCATGCCGGTAGGCGCGAGCGATTCCCGCACAGCCGTCAACGATCAGATGGGTGCCCGAACCCAGATCTCCGGACTCCTCGCGGCGTCCTTGATAGCACTGGTTCTGCTGTTCCTTACCGGGCCCATCCAGTACCTTCCAAAGGCAACCCTTGGCGCGGTCATCGTGGCCGCCGCCCTCGGGCTTGTGGAGCCAGACGCGTGGCGAGGAATCGCCCGCGTCAGTCGTGTGGAAGTCGCGATCGCCGCGATCACCATGGCAGGCGTCGTCATCGTGGGCGTCCTGCAGGCGTTGCTGCTGGCCGTCGCTCTGTCGGTCGTGGACGCGGTCCGCCGCAGCGCTGATCCGCACGATGCCGTACTGGGGTATGTGGAGCGGTTGGACCGCTATGCCGATGTGCGTGTCCATCCCTCGGCGCGGAGCGTGCCGGGAGTGTTGGTCTATCGGCTTGATGATCGGCTGTTCTTCGCCAACGCCAACTATGTCAGGGCGCGCATCCGTGAGGCCGTTGCCGGGGCGCGGCCCCCCTTACGATGGCTGGTTTTCGACGCAGAAGCGTTAAGCCACGTCGATGCAACCGGAGTAAGTATGCTCATCGAACTGATCGAGTCGCTGCGCGAGGAATCGATCACCTTCGTCTTTGCCCGCCTCCACAGCCCCATGAGCGATACCCTCAAAGAGGCCGGCGTACTCGATACTGTCGGCGAAGATCACCTTTATCCGACCGTGCACGCTGCTGTGCAGGCCGCACCGCCGGTCGAGGCCTAAGCAGGACTTCACCCCGGCAGGGTGGGTGCGTTCACCTCATCTCAGGTGTGGTTCTCTCGACGGGCAGCCTGATGGGGCAGATCCGCACAACGGCGACCGCGAGGTAGCCGATCACCGCGACCAGGGGGTGAATAATCCGACGATGATCCTTCCGCTCAAGGGCATTTCGACGACTCACCCGTACGGGGTGATGCATTCTCATCGGGGTGGCGCCCATACTGCTGAACTGCTGACCAGCTTTCGAGGACAGCAACCCAGCCCATGATCAAAAAGGAGATGAGATGGCGGTCGACACGTTCGTGGTGTACGTCGGGGTGTACCCCAGCGTTGAGGACGCGGAGTTGGATTACCAATTGGTCAAAGACCTGCACACCAAGGCAAACATGCTTGACGCTTACGACGCTGCGGTGATCGAAAAGCGGGAGAACGGAAAGGTACACATCACCAAGAAGCATGAGACACCCACCCGGGTCGGCGGAGTGCTCGGCGGTGGTATTGGGCTGGCGACCGGGCTTGTTGTCGTGCTCTTCCCATTCGCAGCATTAGGCGGTGGCCTGCTGGCGGCGACGACAGGCGGCGGTGCGGTCCTCGGCGCGGTTGCTGGACATGCGGCGGCTGGCATGAGTCGCAGCGACCTCAAGGACCTTGGTGAGTATCTCGATGAAGGCCAGGCAGGGCTGGTGGTCGTTGGCGTGTCAGAGATGGAGGACGACATCAAGGGCTCCATGGGAAAGGCCGAGAAGGTGGAGACCCGTGAGATCCAGGCTGACAATGCCGAGATCGAACAAGACGCCAAGGCCGCCGGTGCTGGTCAGGCCGCTGCAGCTGCCGAAGCCGCACCGGCCGCTGACGACGCAGACACCGAAGACTAATTGTCACGCCGCCCTGGGCTTTGCAGACGTTATGCATGCGGCCGACTTGTACGCCTAGGGCTGGACCCTGCGCCAGAGATCGGTGCCGACCTGTGCGTTCTTTGGAGCACGGTCGGCCAACGGCTCCGGAGAGCCGGCATCGCCATGCGTCGCGGCGTTCCTCCGTCTGACGCCGCGGCCCGAGGTGCAGGGGGTCTGACCAACCAGTTCCTCGCTGGGCCGCCAGCGAGGAGCGGCCTAGTCATTCACCGCAGTGAGTTGAACCCTGCGGTTGCGATTGCTGGGGCCATAGATGCGCTGTCTGTGCTTCGGAAGTAATCGATCGTACGCAGGAGGCCTTCTCGCAGCTGCATCTTGGGCTGCCACCCGAGGACCTGCTTGGCCAAAGTGATGTCCGGCTGACGGCGGACGGGGTCATCGGCCGGCAACGGCAACCGCTCAACAGGGGAACTAGTCCCAGTCAGCTCGACGACGAGATCGGCCAGCTCCGCGATCGTGAACTCGCCCGGGTTGCCGAGGTTGACGGGACCCGTGACAGCGTGCGGCGAAGCCATCATCCGCAGGAGACCCTCGACGAGGTCATTGACATAACAGAATGACCGCGTGTGAGTGCCGTCTCCATAAATCGTGAGGGGCTCGCCGCGCAATGCGGACATCACGAAGTTTGATACCACCCGGCCATCTCGAGGATGCATTCGCGGACCGTAGGTATTGAAGAGACGGACGACCTTGATGCTTAGGTCATGCTTGGCGCCAGTAGTCGAAGAAGAGCGTCTCCGCGGCTCGCTTGCCCTCGTCGTAGCAGGCCCGCGGGCCGATCGGGTTGACGTGACCCCAATAGTCCTCTCGCTGCGGGTGGACCTCTGGATCACCGTATACCTCGGAAGTGGAGGTCAGCAGGATCCGTGCCTTAGTCCGCTTGGCCAGGCCAAGCATATTGATCGACCCGTGAACGGCAGTCTTCGTCGTCTGGACTGGATCGCGCTGGTAGTGCACTGGCGACGCGGGGCAGGCCAGGTGGTAGATCTCATCGACCTCGACGTAAAGCGGGAATGTCACGTCGTGCCGGATCAACTCGAATCGAGGATGCTCGAGCAGGTGCTCAACGTTGGACCTCGTTGAGGAGTAGAAGTTATCGACGCACAATACTTCGTGCCCGGAGTGCAGTAGTCGGTCGCAGAGATGCGATCCAATGAAGCCCGCTCCTCCCGTCACGAGCACCCGTTGAACGTCAAACATTCCAAATCCCCGATCAAAATCCGACAGCGATATCGGTTTAGCGGATCGCCGCTCTCCCAGTCATCCGGATAGTGTGTGCGGCTGATCGCAAGCGTGAAACGTACGTTCCCCCACGCGGCTTTTGGCGAGTGGTCTTTTCGAAAGGCGCCGCTGGCCCGGTCGCCTGCGACAGATAGTCCAGCGCGTTGGGCACCTTGTCGACGATCGCCTCGAGATAGTTGATGCAGGCCATCCGCATGGTGCCGTCGGCAAGCTGCTTCAGCCGCGCCTCAAGGGCGTCCGGGCTCGCCGTCTGGCAGTAGCGCACCGAGAAATGCGCTGTGTCGCGTGGCTTCACCACCCGTGCGCGGCCCGACTTGAGGAGCAGGTGATCATGGGCAGAGATCGACCAGAACTGGCTGCGATCGCGGAACCGGTACGCGGCATTGGTGAGGAAGGAGGGCTTGAACTCCTCGAATAGCTGTTCCATCGCCGTTCGTAGCAACGGATAGATCGTGTGGCCTGAGGAAAAGAAATGATCCGACGTGTAGCCAATCATTTCTGCGCCATGCAGTTTGTTCCCGACGTGGAAGCCACTTCCTTTTTGGAGCTGCTCTTCCAGGGTGGTCCAGCGGCCGCGCAGATTGACGGTGCCATCGTTGGAGAAGAAGTCCGTGGCCTCGGCCGGGCCGACGAGCATCATGTCGTCGTTGAAGTACAAGAAGCGATCGGCCAGACCGTCGATGCGCCACAGCATGGTTTCGATGGCGTACGAGTTGAAAGTGGGCAAGAACTGCTCATAGTCGCGGAAGATCTCGCGGTGATCGACAATGCGAATATTTTCCTGCTCCGCCTTCGGCCGATCGATCGCGGCCGGAACCTGGTCGTCGGTCACCAACCAAATTGTGCGGACCCATGGCGCGTAGTTACGGATCGAGCGCAGGCAGAAGCGGATCTCCTCATTGTCCGAAAAGCGACGCTCTTCGTGGGACACGCGCTCGGGCTCGGCATCCCCGCCCGGATCGGCAAGATACCGCTTGCGCTTGGCGCGGTGCTTCGGATCGCCTCCATCGACCCAGGCGACGACGACATCGGTCGCACCCTCGGCGCTCATCCGTCGGCCGGCAATGGCGTTGGTGATTTGTCGGGGCTGGAGAGTTCGGGCAGCATGGTTCAACTTTGGGACGGGGGGCGAGTCATCGGATGCCACTTTGCCAGCCACATCAGGTTTTCGTGGGAGATCTCGGCGATTACCACGGTGAGGGTTGCGCTGCTGAATCCCAGACCTTGAGCGGAGCTGGACTTACCGGATTGCGGCTCGCCCAGTCATCGGGAGAGCACGCACGGCTGAGAACACGGGTGAGGCGTATGTCCCATGAGGTTGCTTTTCGAACGGTACGCATGCCAGCACGTGACCGACGCCGGTCTCGTCACCGTGATCATTGGGTGGTAGCGAGCCTGATCTTGATCGTGATGGGGAGCTTCTTCAGGACGAAGATCCAGCTATAACCCGATCGGCTGACCGTCATCGGCGAAGGGGACGCCTTCTACAACTCACCCACTAAGGGTGATGACCATCGTCGTCGTTTTGGGGGATGGTGCCATGGTGACCGCGGAGCAGGACGGCACCGCTGTGCCGGATGATGCTGCACCGCATGATGCTGTGCCGGACCCGGCTATGCCCAGCGATGCCGTGCCGGAGCCTGCCGTGCCGGACGCGGCTATGCCCAGCGATGCCGTGCCGGAATCTGCCGTGCCGGATCTGCCGTGCCGGAATCTGCCGTGCCGGAAACGCTGTGCCGGAATGCGTGCCGTGCCGGAACCTGCCGTGCTGGGAGCAGATGAGCTGGGGGCAGACGAACGGGCCGAACTCGAGCGGCTACGTGCCGAGGTAGCGGACCTGCGTTCGCAAGTCGCCGCACCCGGCGTCGCCGAACCACCTCTTGTTGTGCCACCTACCCGACCGCGGCGACAACGGTGGCGTTCCGTGGTGGCGACCTTGCTCATTGTGATCGGTTGCGTCTTGGCACCGCTCTCGGTGGCGGCCGTCTGGGCTAAGAACCAAGTCACCGACACCGACCGTTACGTCGCAACCGTCACTCCGCTCGCCAGTGATCCAGCGATCCAGAATGCAGTCGCTGACAAGATCACCACCGAGATCTTCGCGCGCCTGGACGTACAAGGAATTACCAACCAGGCAGTCGACGCCCTCGCTGAGCGCGGGTTGCCGCCGCTTATTGCGACTCAACTGCATGCGCTTTCGGAGCCGTTGGCCAGCGGAGTTCAGAGCTTTGTTCGCGACGAGGTCGGGAAATTCGTCGCTAGCGATGCGTTCAAGGACGCGTGGGTGACCGCCAATCGAGCAGCCCATCAGGCGCTCGTTGCCGCGATGACAGGCCAGACTGGCGAGGGAATCACGATTGCAAACGACACCGTGAGCATCAACCTTGGCCCGTTCATTCAGGTCGTCAAACAACGACTGGTCGACAGGGGGTTCGATCTCGCGAGTCGCATCCCCGACATCAACCCCTCGTTCACGATCTTGCAATCCGATCTCATCACCAAAGCTCAGGGTGCCTTCCGCTTGCTCAATGCACTCGGGAACTGGTTGCCAGTAGTGGCTCTGATCCTGTTGGCACTCGGTGTCTACGTGGCCAAGGGGCATCGCCGGGCGCTCTTGGGCGCCGGCCTCGGGCTGGCAGGCAGCATGGTCGCGCTGGCGCTCGGGATTTTCTTCGTTCGGACGATCTACCTCAACGCGCTTCCGCTCGGCGTGTTGGACCGCGATGCCGCAGGCTCCTTCTACGACACACTCGTACGGTTCCTGCGGCTCGGGCTGCGCACGGTTTTGGTCTTGGGCCTGGTCGTCGCACTGGGCGCATTCCTCACCGGCACCTCGGTGACGGCGGTACGAACCCGTACGGCGCTGAGCCGAGGTATCGCCGGGCTGCGAGGCGGCGCCGAGAGAGCTGGCTTCCGCACCGGCCCAGTTGGCGCGTGGGTCTACAGGTACAAGCGCGTGCTGCAGTTCGCGGTGCTTGGCATCGCCGCCCTGGTGCTCGTCTTCTGGGATCGGCCGACTGGAAAGGTGATCATCGTGTTGGCACTCTGTGCGTTGGTTGTGCTGGCGATCATCGAGTTCCTGGGACGGCCGCCGACCCCCACTCCTGCGGAGCCGGCGGAGGTAGAGAGCCCGGCCGGAGCTGTCCCCTAGCTTTTCCACAAAGGCTCGCTCACACATCGAAACCAATGTTGGGTCGTTGAGAGGTGTCCAACGACTCAGGGGATCGGGCCGCCGCCGTGCTCCCACTCGGCCTCGCTCGGCAGGCGCCGACCCGCCCAGGTCTGCCGCCGAGAGGGGGTCCTCACCCAGTACGCAGCTGCGTCACTCAAAGATCACCCCTAAAGAGTGATGCCTGTTGCGACCAATCAAGAGCACTGTGCCTGTATCCGATGATCGCGTCTCGAGTCAATGTGGGGAGGCGGCATGTCCCAAAGGAGCTCCAGAGCGGAGAGCCCGTGGGCGCTCGGCATAACAGTGTCTTCGTGGCCGCGATGTTGCTCATGGCGGGAGGCGCCCAATTCTTCCTGGGCCTCGCAGGCGTGATCAACGACGAGGTATTCGCGAAGGTCAGCGGCTACATATTCCGCTTCGACGCAACCGTCTGGGGATGGATACACATGATTCTCGGAGTGTTGTTCATTCTCGTCGGCTGGTTCGTGCTGAGAGCTGCGTCCTGGGCGATCTGGACGGCCGTTGGCCTCGCTGTTCTCAATGGCGTGTTGAACTTCATATGGCTTCCGTCACAGCCGTTCTGGGCCATCGTGCTCATTGCAATCGACGTAGTTGTCATTTGGGCGTTGTCCACCACCGGCCAAACGACAGCGGCACGATCATGACTCGTGGCGCTGAGCGCCTGACGTATGAGATCCGCGTACGCGGAGAGCTGACGGATGCGCTCGTTGCAGCGCTGAAACCTCTGGGGCTGCAGGTTGAGGCGACGTCCGACGGTCCGATTTTGGTGGGAGTTTTTCGCGATCAAGCGGAGCTTCACGGCGCGCTGCAGGCGATGCAAGATCTCGGTATAGAGCTGCTGGAAATGCGGCAGAGGGCAGAGTAGACGTGAAATAGCAACGCCTTTAGCATGGAACACGGTGCGTTTTCGGGGGAAGACGAGCCAACCATCGCCGTAGCCTAGTCAGGGAGTCCGGCCCGAGAAATCCTTGACGGTCACGCGAATGGCCTTCCAGCGGAAGGATGGCGATCTTTCAAAGCGGCGTAATCACCCGGCGAAGGCTCCTCCCGTTCGGTCGGAGCGCTTCGCGACCAATCACGCTCGTTTCTGCCCCCGCCGGCTACGGAAAGACGACGCTGCTGCGGCAGTGGTGTCCGGAGGCGGGGCCGGTGATACGTCTGGACCCCGCGGAGATCACTGATCAGTGGCAGCTGTGGCATCAGGTCAGCGATGCGCTGAGCCTCTCCCGTGTGACGTTGATCATCGATGACCTGCACCTTCTCGAGCGTGACCACGGCACTGGGCCGCTCCAGGATGCGCTGCGGCGGGCCAGCGGTAGCCGACGCCTGGTCATTGCTACGCGCAGCGATCCCATCCTCGCGCTGCACGAGGCGCGGCTGGCCGGCAAGGTGACGGAAATCCGAGCCGATGAGCTCGCGTTCGATGAAGATGAAACTCGGCTGTTCCTGGCAGCGAACCATATTTCCGTTACCCCTGAACAGGAGCACGCGCTCTGGTGCTACACCGAGGGGTGGCCAGCTGGACTCCGGCTCTCAACAACGCCGTTGTCGCACGGCGCGCATTCGGAGGAGGCCTTCGCCCACCTGCTGCAGGGCGATACTGCCGTGGGCAGCTACCTGATGGGCCAGGCTCTCGCCTATACCGCAGAAGATCTTCGCGAGTTCCTCCTCCAGACGTCGGTGAGCGAATTCCTCGACGCAGAATTGGCTGATCAGCTCACCGGCCGTTCCGATAGCGCGCTCTTGCTGGAGCGGGCACATGTTCAGCCGGGATTCCTTCATCGATATTCCGAACAACGCTGGCCCTATCGCTATCACCCGATGTTTCGTGCATTGCTGCTTGCCGAACTGATGCGATCCTCACCTGGGGAAGTCCGGCGGCTGTCCGCGCTGGCGGCGCAGTGGTTTGCCAGACATGGCGAGCATGTTCGCGCCGCGCCATTGGCGGTTCGAGGCCAGACGTGGGATGCACTCGCGGACTCAGTTCTGGCCGGCGCCTGTGTCGCGCTTGCGTCGGGCGAGTGGAGTTGGGTTCGGAATACGTTCGGGCGATTGCCGGAGGTTCAATTCAACGCCTACCTGAGCTTGCGCTTGGCAACGAACTTGCTCAAGATCGGAACCGGCGCTCGCAAGGAGGCTATGGGATCAATCGCTGCGATCTGCAATGGGCTCCCTGCTGCCAACACAACGCTGGAAGCCGAGGTGCTCAATTTCCTGGAGGCCTGGCTGAAGGCCGAGCGGGGTGAAACGGGTGAGGCGATCCACATTTTGGGGATTGATTCCAGTCCTGACTCGACGCCTCCCTCTGCAGCCGCGTCGGACGCGCTGCGCTCTGCGTCGCATCAGTTGCACGCAGCTTGCCTTTTGGTTGAGGGTCCAGCCGACGCGGTCGATGCAGTACTCAACGAATCGGGCGACGGCAATGTGGAGTCATACCCCAACCTGCAGCTAGGTGATCTTGAAATCCGAGCGTGGACGGCAGTTGTCGCGGGTGATCTTCGATTGGCCCGGCACTATCTCAATCGCGCCTCAGCCCTGCTCGACCGTGAGGGGGCGCGAGGCGTCCCCGAGCGAGCGGCAACCACGTGGTCGGCATGGCAATGGCTAGAGATGGAAACCGGGGAACGCGGTCCGACCCAACCTGATCATGTTGGCGACAGCAAGGGTCGGTCGGCATTTCCAAAACCGATCCGGCAGGCGCTGGAAACGATCACCGATGCGCGCCGGCGCCTGATCCGCGACGACGACTGGCGCGCTTGCGCGCTCGTGCTTGATGACGTGATCGCGGCACACCCGCGTCTTCGGCAATGGCCAACGACCGGCTCCCTGTGGACGATTACTCGCGTCGAATCCCACCTGGCAGCAGCCGAATTCTCGCAGGCACTCGACCTGGCATTGAATTCGCCAAGCGGCTTGAATGAGGTGACGCGTAACCAGTCCTATCTATGGGCGTGGGTGATGCAACGTACCGCACTGGATCCTCGCGCCGGTGTCCTTGGCATGGATCCGGAGTTGTTGATCAGCAACTTGCCACTTGAGTCGGCACTGCTTCCGGGCAGGTCGGAAGCCCTCCGGGTACGAGTGTTGCTAGGCGCGGCCAGCTTTGGCATTTCGGGCTGAGATGCCTGATCGAGCCTCGCACTATCTTCGGCTCGCCCTGCAGACCAGCGAGGCACACGGATGGCGCCGCCCGTACGCTGAAACTGCTGCGGCAATCACACCCGTGCTGGAAGCCGAACGACGTCGTATCTCTTCGCGCGGTGAACACGTGATCGAGCTCCTTGCGTATTTGCGGCGGCAGCCGGTTTACCGGGCTGAATTGCCCGATCCGCTCTCCGTAAGGGAGTTGGAGATCCTGCAATATTTGCCAACTCCGCTGGATCAGCGCGAGCTTTGCTCGGCATTGTTCATTTCGCGGAACACGCTCAAGACGCACTTGCGATCGACGTATCGGAAGTTGGGCGTACAGACGCGCCGAGAAGCAGTGCTGCGCGCTGAGCGACTCGGGATCCTTTAAGGCCCCGAGGCTTCGGCCTCGGGTCCCTTGTCGGGCTCGGCTGCGGTAGCGCCCTTGGTCGGCGCGACCTCGGCCACCTTCTTGCCGTTGCCGTTCTTGCCGTTGCCGTTGCCTTACCGTTCCCGCTAGACAGGAGCGGTACCACCCAGTCATGCTCCGGATCGACATCGATGAACAACGACTTGACGAACAAGCTCAGCGGAATAGCAAGAAATGCGCCGCTCGCGCCGAGGATTGTCGCCCAGATGATCAAGGACAGGAAACTCAGGGTTGCCGAGAGGCCAACCGTTACCCCGACGACCCGTGGCTGGATGATCGTCTGGATGACGAAGTTCAAGACACAGTAGACAATGACGACGATGATCGCGGTCACCACGTCGTGATCAAGCAGAGCGATGATCGTTGGCGGTAGCAACCCGATAATGAATCCAATATTGGGAATGTAATTGGTGATAAATGCCAATAGCCCCCAAAGCCAGGCATAGCGGATATCGAGAATCCAGAGTGCGACGACGTCGCAGGTTGCGACAATCGCTCCAAAAATCGTAGCCACGGCCAGATATTGGCGAGATCCATGAGCGAATTGCCGAAACGCATCGGCGAGACGCTGTCCGCGTGGCGTAATGCCTTCAAGTTTGGAGGCGAAGTCGCCGGCATCAGCTACTGTGAAAAACAACAACACGATAAGGAAGAAGACATCGCTGAGCACGCCTGCCAGCCCGCCGAGCAGGCTGCCCGCGACGCCCACCAGCCTGCTCGGGCTGATCTCATTCGCGAGGTCCTGCAGCTTCTGCGGGCTTACCCCGACCGACTCCAGCAGTTGAGCGGCCTGCTGTAAGAAGGCCTGGAATTGCGGTGCGTAGTCCTGAAGCAGAGTTGCGAACTGGATGCCAGCGACGACCAGAATCGCAAAAAGCCCAGCAACGATCCCGTAGACGGCGAGCAGGCTCAGGATGATACCGACCCAAGCCGGCCACCTGCGGCGGTCGGCGAAGCGCCGTACTGGGTGAACGGCAATCGAGAGCACCAATGCCAAGAACACCGGGCCGAGGATTTGGTTGAATTCCCTCATGCCAAGGGCTGCGACCAACGCGGCGGCAAGTCCAAGGAGGATGATCAGCCCTCGAGGCAACGCCCATGGGTAGCGGACGTCCTCGATCCTCTCCGAGCTCATGTGATGAGGGTAGGGGACCTGGACCCTCCGCGGGTCATCTTTCAGGAGCTAGTCCGACTTGTCAGAGTTTCAGTCGGAGTCTTCGTCGGGGTTCTGCTCCTGTGGCCGCGATACGTCGCGCGGCCCTCCTCCACCACGCCGAAAGCCGCAGCGAGTACGACGATCGCCGGCCAGCTCCGCCCCGGCGGCGTACGACCTCCCTAATCAAGCAGCGCCACCGCTGTAGAGCGGAATAAGAGGACCAGCTCAGGGAGCGAAGCCAGCGTCACATCGCCCAAGAGGAATTCGGCGACCAATGGAGCTGTGAGCAAAGCAGCAACACAGGACCCCAAGGCGACGACGTCGACCTCACGTTTCAATGGCGGCCCGGGCGACCCTGCACTTCTGAGCGGTTCTCAAGGGCTACAGCACGCTCAGAGGCTGACACGTCGTAATGTGTGGATCGGTGTGCCGGGAAGTCTGGTCGGCAATCGCCCTGCTAGCTGCTCAAATTTCCGATCATTGCGGAGTTTCGACACCGGATGTGGTGACTGAGGTCGAATTTCCGACCGTTGCGGACTTTCGAGCTCGACTTCTTCGCCGAGGAGCTGCCCGTGTCCGAGACGGCTCGGTTCGCCCTGATCATTGCATTGACCGGCGCCGTCGCCCTTGCGGCGGTGTTGGTCAACCGATTGTCGGCGCGACTGAGGCTGCCAGCGCCGGTGTTGATGCTGGCTGCCGCGGCAATCGCTGTGTTCGTCGTTCCGGGCGTACCGGCGCCCCGCAACGAGATGGTCCAGCAGGTGGTCTCGGTAGCGCTCGTCTTGATCTTGTTCAACGGCGGCCGGCATATCGGGTGGTCGCGGCTCCGACCGGCCCTTGGATTGATCATCATCGTCGGCCTGCTGGGCACGTTCCTCACCGCGGCCGCTGGCGGCGTCTTGCTGCACGCGGCTTTCGGGCTGGCTTGGTACGTCGCCTTGCTGGTCGCGACTGCGGTCTCGCCGACCGATCCTGCGGTGGTGTTCTCGGTCCTCGGGCAGCAAGAAATCGCTGGGCGCAGCGGCACCATTCTGGAGGGCGAATCCGGGGCGAACGACCCCGTCGGGATCGCCTTGATGGGCGGGCTGCTGGCAGCTGGCGGGGTCACTGGAGTCGCCTTTGGGCAAATTGCCGCGGACTTCCTGCTTCAGATGACGATCGGTCTGGTTTTCGGTGTTGCCGGCGGACTCGCCTTGCTCTGGTTCATGCGCCAGGTGTCCCTACCCAGCGAAGCCCTGTATCCGCTGCGGACCCTGGCGAGCGTGTTACTGCTTTACGGCGTGACGACGCTGCTGCATGGATCGGGGTTCTTGGCCGTATTCGTGGCCGGAATCGTCATCGGCGGGCGCCGCGCGCCCTATCAGCGCGAGATCGAGCGCTTTCACGCAGCACTGGCCGGGTTGGCCGAGATCGTGGCCTTCCTGATCTTGGGACTCACGATCGACCTGAGGGTCTTGGCACGCACGGACGTCTGGGTGCCCGGGCTCATCCTCGGCGTTGCCCTCGCGTTCGTGATCCGACCGCTGCTGGTAGGGCTGTGCTTGCTTCCCGCAAAGCTTG
>CAVQIU010000024.1:0-32042 GCA_963712625.1 uncultured Actinomycetota bacterium | reverse complement strand
TGGCCGGATTTCCGCCCCACCGCGCGCCGGCCGGGACCTGCTCGCCCTTCATCAGGAAGCAGTCGGTGGTGAGCTCGGCGCCATCGCCGATCGTCACGCCGTAGTGCACGAGGGAGGCCGTCCCGAGGGTGACGTTGGAGCCCAGTGTGGAGTAGTCAGACTTGAAGGTGCCGTCCTCCTGCGAGTGGCACTGGACCCAGCTCATCTCGTTCAGCGTGCAGTCGTCGCCGATCGTGACAAGCGACCGCTCCGTCATACCGCAGCCGTCGTTGAAAACCCGGCGGCCGATCCGGGCACCCATTCGGCGCAAGATCATGTTGATGAACGGGGTGCCGGCGAAGGCCGCGAGATACCCGGTCGAGGGCACCTTCCAGTACCGTTCGTGGCGCCACATCGCGGGCTCGTAGATCGAGCAGAACAGCACAGGCAGAGGCTTGAACCCTCGTCACGATCCGATCGACCAAGATCCAGTACGCGACACCGAGGAGCGGGACGAGCAGGAGTTCCGACGCGATCGCCGCCGCACCCAATGAGGCGTAGAAGTCCGCGGCGATGCCCGTGAGCACGGTGAGCATGAAGAAGAAGAACCACCGCGCGAACAAGCACCACAAGATGGTGACGAAGTTGTGCCTGTTCTTGGCGGCGAGGCGGCGGCGGAACTCGTCACCGGTCCTCAGGTGGTCGAAGCTGCTGTCGCGCTCGACCGACCGCGGGATCTCGAAGGGCGGGGAGCCCAGCAGCCCGACATTCTCCCGGACCCTCCCGCTGATCGGCACCATGACCTTCGTCGCGAGCAGGCAGTTGTCGCCCGTCCTGCCTCGCGGCGGATAGGCGATGTTGTTGCCCAGGAAGTTGCTTGCCCCGATGGACGCCCGGGACAGCCGGAAGGACGTGCTCGAGTACTCCGCATTCATCATCGACAGCGCGTCGGCGACCATCGTTCCGCTGCCGACGGAGCTCAGGAACGGGTTCTCGTGCTTGACGTTGCCGCCGAAGTTCGCACCCGGTCTGGACGATCTTTCCGAGGTCGTACCCGATGCCGCGCAGGTAGTGCACGATCCACGAGCTGTCGCCGACGATGTTGCTCAAGAACTTGGCATTGGAGAAACGCACGATCCACCGATGAATCCCGTAGTGGAAGCCGTACAAGCGGTAGAGCTTGTCGGGTCTGAGCAGCGAGATTGAGCAGGCGCGGGACGGTCATCACGATGATGAAGCCGGCGATGATCGAGCCGAAGAACAGCACAAAGGACACAGCCAGGGCGTCGCGATAAAACCATCCAGCTGGCGTAGGCACCTTCCCCCTCGCCCATCAGCTCGCTCAGCCTGGGGACCTCGACCAGTAACAAGGCGCTACCGCCGAGCCCAACCGGCAGGTACACCAGGAGCAGGGTCAGCAGTTGCCAGATGGCATAGGCGGCCCTCCGCAGGATGCCGGACGGAGCCGGATCGACCGTCAGGAAGTCCGTCCTCGGTCTGCTGCCCCGGGGTCCCGTGCCACCGCTGGCCGTCGGGCACGGCCTGACCCGGAGTGGAGCGAGGAGGCGTGGCCGAGCTGGGTCCCGTCGCCCATCGAGGTGTCGATGTCGATGACCGTCGCCTCGCTGATCACCGCGTTCTTCCCGATAGTGATCGCGCCCACATGGATGAACCCGGCGTGTGCTCGATAGCCGTTGATGAAGGAGTCTTTGCGGATGACCGTGCCCTCACCGATGCTGAGCAGGTCAGTGCAGATGGGCACGTGCGTGGAGAAGATCACCACGCCACGCCCGACCTTCGCGCCCAGCGCCCGCAGATAGAGGGTGAACAGCGGCGAACCGGTGAACAGCACAATCGGGTTCCGCCGCACCAGCGTCTTGACGATCCAGAACCGGAGGTACGCCAGGCTCCAGATGCGGATCTGCTTCGGCTTCCAGCGACCGATGAGGATCCACTTCGCCAGGATCGGAATGGTGAATAAAAAGAGGAACAATGCGCAGCCGGAAATCACCGACCGGAGGTAGATGTCGAGCACACCACTGCCCGCCGAAATCCAGTCATAGCCCTGAGCCATAACCAGCGCGGCGAGATAGGATATATCCGAGGAAGACCAACAGTTGGAGCGCCCCGCAGAGGACGACCTGCGGTGTTCTCGCCGGTTTCGCCACCTCGTCCGAGGTCGCAGCCGGCGACTCGACAGCAACAGGCGAGTCGTCCGCGAGTGCCGTCGCCAGGCTTCTGATCGTGGGGTGCTGGTAGATGTCCTTGATCGATACCGCCGGCAGATCAGGCCGCTTCCTGCACCCGGGCACAGAACCGGGCCATCACCATCGAGTCGGCGCCAAGATCATCGAAGAAGTTGCTGTCCACCGACACCCGCTCGACACCCACGACGTCAGCCAGCACGTCGGCAAGGACATGCTCGAGCAGGCACGGGCGCGGTGTCCGCGAGTGCCGCGGCCAGCCTTCTGATCGTGGGGTATTGGTAGATGTCCTTGATCGACACCGCCGGCAGATCAGGCCGCTTCCTCACCCGAGCGCAGAACCGGGCCATCACCATCGAGTCCGCACCAAGATCATCGAAGAAGTTGCTGTCCACCGACACCCGCTCGACACGCATGACGTCAGCCAGCACCTCGGCGAAGCTGCTCTCGATGCTCGAACTTTCCAGGCTCGACCTTTGGGGCTCGACATTCCAGCGCTCAAGTCGGAGCAAGCGCCTTGGCCAAGGCGGCAGGCGAATCAGCTAGATCGGCTGCCAAGGCACTAAGAGCTTCCTGCACCATGCAAGCTCCTGGAGTTCACGCGGACCGCAAAACGGGGGTCCGCTCATCGGAGCTGAGCACGTCCTCGCCGTACAGATCCTGTCACCCAGTTGGCCTGGTAGACCGTGTCGAGATACCGCTCGCCGAAGTCTGGGGCGATGGCCACCGCGGTCTGGTCGTGCGCGTCATGCAGGGTCAACCAGTCCATCGCACCGCTGACCACAGTCCCGGTGGAGCCGCCGAACAAGAATCCAGTGGATGCCAACCGATGGCAGGCACGAATGGTGTCCGCCTCCTCGACGCATACCACGTCGTCGACGTAGGACTCGTCGAGCATCGGCGGGCGGACGCCCGTGCCGACCCCGGGAATCATCCGGCGTCCCGGGCGGACCACCAAATGTCACCGAGCCCACGCTGTCCACTGCCACGACCCGGACTCGCGGGTGCCATTCTCGGAAGTAGCGGGCGCAGCCCATCAAGGTCCCGCAGGTCCCGGCACCGACGAATAGCACGTCGAGTTGCGGGAACTGGCGGGCGATCGCCGGAGCTGTGTTGCGGTAGTGCGCGTTCCAGTTCTGCGGATTGGCATATTGATTCAGCCACACATAACGGTCATCAGAAGCACACAACGAACGGACATAGTTGATCCGCGCGCCGAGCAAACCGCCAACCGGATCCGGTTCGGTGATGACGTGGACCTGGCTGCCGAATGCCTGCATCAACCGCTTGGTTGACAGGTTGCAGCGGGAGTCAGTGACGCACAAGAATCCGTAGCCCTTGCTCGCCGCGATCATGCTCAACGCAACGCCCAGATTCCCGGACGAGGACTCGACCAGAACCGATCCGCGCCTCAGGATTCCGTCCCGTTCGGCCGCCTCCACCATCTCGATTGCGGCCTTCAGCTTGATCGATCCGGCAAAGTTGAAGCCCTCACACTTCAGGAACACCGAGTGCCCGAACGTCGGCTCGAGATCGACGTAGAGCTCTTCCTCGTTGAAACCCTGGGGTGTCGAAATGATTGGCACCTTCGCCTCCGTCCCTACAGCAGCCCAGTCCGCTGCTGTTCCGTATTTGTGCACCCGTGCGGGATACCGTCACGCACACGTACTCGAGGAGTGCCGCTGCATGGATGCGCACGGCGGTACTCCTTCCCGAGCGGACCGCGGTGTCAGGTGCCCTACCCGCTCTTTCGTCCCCCCGGCTTTTGTCCCCCCGGCGAGCATTGCCGGATGCGATCCTGCGCGCATCGTGGCCAGCAGGAATCCTGTGGTGCCTGCCAGCAGCAATCATCTGGAAGTGGTCGTGACCGTATTTCAGAAAACGCGTGCCAGACGGAAAGTCGATGTGCTCTCCGCCATCGACGTCGCACATGAAACTGGCGGACGCGGTGTCGATGATTGCGTTGTCGCTTTCGCAATAGCTACGAACGCGTGATTCTCGATCGACGCAGAGCTTCTCCTCTTTGAAACCCTGGGGCGTTGAAATGATTGGCACCTTCGCCTCCGTCCCTGCAGCAGCCCACTCCGCTGGTGTTCTGTAGCGCGCAGCTCGTTTGAAGAACCCGTCGAACCCGTACGTGAAGGTGTTCGTGGCGTCATTGGTCATGGATCGGTACTTCCCGCTGAGAATTTGTGTTGGAGTCAATGCACGGAAAGCGCAAACCGACGCTGGGAAACGACGGGGGCAGGCCCAACCGGTAACGACGCCTTTCCACGCCGTACGCATGCACCGCACTGTCCCCGCGGCGCATTAGCGGCCCTGCGCTACCCCGTTCCCACCGGGTCAGCGCTCCCCCTACGGCATCGTACGAAGCAGGCCCCGAGTTAGTTCAACCCTTTTAGGCGATTTGGTTTCGACCAATTCCGACTTCACGAAAAATTGCGGTGTCGCTTGCCGCTGAGGCTAAAACCCTATAGATCTTCCACGGTCGTCACGGCTTCCCAACGCTGTGGAGGCAGGCATCGGCGCTCAAATGGCGTCTCCTGTGGCGAGGATTTGCCTTGGTGTTTTGGGGTCCAGTGTCCGTGGAGTTGGTGGATGGGGCGGCTGTTGAGGATCAGGTCGTCGCGGGACAGGTGGGCTGTGAAGGTTCGGTTGTGTGGGTCGAAGATGATCTCGGCGTCGTGGTGGTCGAGCCACTTACCGACCAGTGGGAACCAGGCTTTATACACCGCCTCTTTGGCGCTGAACAACAACCGGTCCCAGTTCGGGCTGTCGGACTCTTGGTGGGTGGTGGTGAGTCGGTCTCGTTCGGCGGGGGTGGCGATGAGGCCTAGCCGTGGCGGCGCAACTCGTGGAAGAAATCGTCGATGATGTGCAGGTCGCCGGCGGATGCCACCTTGTCGTAGACGTATTTGCCGACCGCCAGGTCGAGCACGCCCAAGCCGAACGGGGAGAAGATCACCGGCCGATCCGCCGGCACTCTCACCCGGCCGGCCATCACATCATCCAAGGTGCCTGCCAGGAAGTCCCGGCTGCCGGTGAGCTGCTCGGCCAGGTGCGGTGAGGTGTTGGCTTTCAGGCAATGATCGACATCGTCGACCACATTGGTGGAGGCGAGCAGAACCTCCGGCGCGAGGTCGCGCAGCGACACATGCAGCACCAACGGATTATGCGCAAACCACGACAGCTCCCTGACATGCGGCGCAGCGGCGACGGTGGCGAAGATCACCAGGTCGCTGCACCGGATCACCTCCTCGGCACTGTCATACACGCTGACCCGGCCGGCGGTGCCGGACTGCTCCAGATAGCCCCGGAAGCCGGCTGCGCTGTCGGCGGACAGGTCATGCACCCCGATCTCGTCGAACGACCAACCCGTCCCGGCCAGGAACGTGTGAATGTAGCGGGCGATCAAACCCAACCCGACAAACCCCACCCGGGTCGGGCGTGGCCGGCCGCGGCTCAGCCAATCCGCCGCCAAAGCCGCCGATGCGGCCGTCCTCGCAGCACTGATGATCGAGGCCTCCAGGCAGGCGAACGGATACCCGGTGTCATGATCATTCAAAATCAACACCGCCGACGCCCTCGGCACCCCGGCCGCCACATTCTCCGGAAAACTCGAAACCCACTTCAATCCATCCACCCGGGTCGGCCCACCGATCGAGGCCGGCAACGCGATAATCCGGTCGGACGGACGATCCGGGAAACGCAGAAAATACGACGGCGGATTCACCGAATCCCCAGCACCATGCAGCCGGTACGTAGCCTCGACCAGCTCCACGATCTCCTTCTCCTGATCCTGTAGCGCCCCCTGGACCTGCGCACCAGAAATCACCGCGAACGGAGGCACGGTGAGCGGGTCGGAGATCGCTGACCCGGCTGAGGTGGGGGTGGCCGTCATCCGGCGGTCACCGCGACGGTCGGCGAGCAGTCGGCCAGGCGTACCGGGTCGGCCATCCCGACGAGGATCTCGCGGGGTCCTTCGTAGGCCTCCCTGCTGTGCGCGGTGCGGATGTTGTCAACCAGCATCAAATCGCCGGCCTGCCACGGCTCCCGCACGGTGTTGGCCTCGTAAACCTGATTCAGCAGCTGCACGACGTCCGCGCCGATCGGGTCACCGTTGCCGAAGCGGGTGTTGAACGGCAGCCCGTCGGCGCCGTACATGTCCACCAGGTACTCACGTACTTCGGGGTCGATCGTCCACTCGTTCAGGAAGGCGATCTGATTGAACCAGCAGCGCTGACCGGTGACCGGATGATGCACCACGGCGCTGCGGCGTTGCCAGGTGTGCAGTCCACCATCAGGCTGCCACTCAAACCCGATCGCGTTGGCGCGGCAGTAGCTCTCGACGGCGCCGCGGTCGTCGGTCCCGAACGCCTCAGCAACCGTTGCCCCGATCTCGTCGTTGTAGCTGCGGGTCAGCATCCAACCGTCCCGCTCGAACCGCGTGACCAGCTCGGCGGGTAGCGCGTTGAGCACCGCCCGCGAGTCCGCCACCGCCGTCGCCCCACCCGCGGTAGGAGCGCTGAGGCAGGCGAACAGCATCAGGCCTGGGAACCTCGAAGCCGTGTAGCTCAGCTCGTGGTGCATGCACATCGGCTGGTTCGCCGGCCACGTCGCTGAGGAGTACACGCCGTCGGAGTAGACCCGCCGCGAGGCGAATGCCTCCCTCTCGATCATCAGCCCATTGGCCAGCCGCCGAAAGACTGCACTGACCTCCGCGGCGTCGCGCAGGCCGAGGCCGCGGACCAGAACCGAACCATGCTCGGCCACGACGAGCGCGTAACGCGTCCCGGTGCTCCGCCGCCCAGCCGGGCACGTCGCCCGTGGCCTCAGCCAGCAGAATCGGAGCCTTGCCGGGTTGCCAGTCGATATCGAGCAATGACGTCGTGAATGAGTACGACATATCGATTTCCTTTCAGTTACCGATCAGGAGTAAGCGAACAGGTCGGCTGCGCGAAGCACGGCCTGTGCCGCCTGGGTTGGTCGGGTACGCACGAAATAGTGGCCGCCGTCGGGGAGCTCGTGCAGCTCGACGTGCTCGGCCAGCAGCTCCCAGTCGCGGTGCCGACTCGGGAACGCCGAGGTGATCGGGTCGTCGGCGGCAACGACCACGGTGACCGGCGCGGACAGTTTGATCACCGGCGGGCTGTCCAGGGCGTCGGCGAAATAGCTGTATGCGGACAGGCAGTCATGCCGGTACGCGGCAGCGACATGCTCGGCGCGTTGTGCATCCAGCTCACCAAGCTCGGTGTAGCCGCTGTCCGCGCTCAGGTCGGTGACGATGTCAGCATTGCTTCGCCGAGTCAGCTCGGTGATGCTGGCGCGCCGGTCGCCGGCGTCACCGAGCAGCTGCGCACCAAGGAACACCCGCTGGACCTCCACCCCGCGGTCTTGCAGCCTCCTGGCCGTCTCCACGGCGAAGGCAGTGCCGGAGGAGTGGCCCCACAGCAGGACCTCGCTCAGACCACGCGCGGTGATCTCGGCGACGACCTGGTCGACCACGCTGCGTCCATCGGCACGAACGGCTCGCTGTCCGGCGGCGACGTCGTGACCGGGCAGCTCGACCGCGTACACCGCCAGACCGCTGTCCGCGCAGCGCCTGGGCCATCGGCTGGAAGTTCACCGCGTTGCCGCCGGCGTACGGAAAGCACACCAGAGCGCTGGCGGTGCACCCTTCGATTCCGACCCATTCGATTCCGACAGGGCCTGCAGCAGCTCGGCGCGCCGCTCGGACCTGCCGTCGACCAGCGCGGCCAGATCGGCAAGGACCGGATGCCCAGTGAGGTCCTTGAGGGAGAAAACCCGGTCCAGGTTGACCGCCAGCTTCACCGCCGACAATGAGGTGCCGCCGCGGTCGAAGAAGTGGTCCATTCCGGCCGATCTGGTCCTGCGGGACGCCGAGCACCTTCGCCCAGCCGGCCGCCAGCCGCTGCTCGGTCGGCGTCGCTGGGGCGTCGTAGTCGTCCTCGACGACGCCGAGCTCTCCGGCCAGCGCCGTCAGTGTCTTCTTGTCGATCTTGCTGTTGGCCGTCAGCGGCAGACGCTCCCGCCAATGAAAGGCCGACGGAACCATGTACTCCGGCAACGACTCACCCAACCGGTCCCGCAGCACCTCGATGTCGAGTGGCTGCTGGCTGGAATAGAAGGCCACCAGATGCTTGCTCTGATCGGCCCGCTCGGCAACCACCACCGCGCCGTCACGAACACCCGGCACCCGCAACAAGGTGTTCTCGATCTCGCCAATCTCGATCCGGAAACCCGCGGATCTTCAGCTGGGAATCCCGGCGGCCCAAAAACTCCAACTTGCCGTCCGGCCGCCACCGGCCATGATCACCACTGCGATACCGCCGCCGGCCGTCGGGATCGGTCAGGAACGCCGCCCGGGTCCGTTCCGGATCATTGATGTATCCGCGGCCGACACACACCCCCGAGAAAACGATCTCCCCGGGCGCACCCAACGGCACCGGCGCCAAATACTCATCAACAATCTGAATCTGCACATTGTTGATCGGGCGACCCAATGGCACCCGATCGTCGGGCACCCGGTCCATCACCTCGTGGTTGGTGTCGTCGGAGGTCTCGGTCAGCCCGTACGCGTTGACCAGCTTGATCTGCGGCTGTGAGCGCGAACCAGCGCTGGGTGAGCTCCTTCTTCAGCGCCTCACCGGTGACCGACACGCACCGCAGATCCGACAACGGCCGAGGGTTGCTGTTCCAGATAAGACAGCACGACTTCCAGGTAGGACGGCACCACCTGCATCACGTTCCGACCCGGCCATCGACGATCGTGTCGACGAACCGCTCCACATCCAAGATCACCTCCTGCTCGATGATCAGGGTCCGGCCGCCCACCAGCAGCGCAGAAACCAGCTGCCACAGCGAAATGTCGAAACATTGCGGCGCGGTCTGCGCCACCACCTGATCCCTCGCCGATCCCCAGGTCGTCGATCTTGGCGAACAGATGATTCACCATGCCGGCGTGCTCACACATCGCACCCTTCGGCTCACCAGTCGAACCGGACGTGAAATAGATGTAGGCCAGCTGATCCGGGGCGACATCGATGCCGAGATTGCCGTCGGCATGATCCTCCTCGTAGCCCGCTTCGATGAAGAGCGTCTGGACCTCGGGCAGCGACTTCGAGGGCCTGGTCGAGCGTGGCTGGTGCTGCCGGGTTCGGTCAACACCAGACCGCATCCGGCCCGGGACAGCATCGCCGCAATCCGATCGGCCGGGAAATGCGGCTCGATCGGCAGATACACCCCACCGGCCTTGAAGACCGCGAGGACGGCGGCCAACCAATCCAGATTGCGCTCCGCCACCACCGCCACCACACCTTCACGGCCCAACCCGCGCGCCAACAACGCCCGAGCCAACCGGTTGGCACGGGCGTTCAGCTCCCCGTACGTCAGGCTGCGGTCGCCACACACCGCCGCGACGCGCATCCGGATGCGCCTCCACCTGCTGCTCGAACAACTCATGAACCCGGCAGATCCGGCAACTCCCGCCGCGGCCCCGCCAACCCTTCGAGCTGGAAGTGGAGCTCCTCGGCAGACAGCAGGCTCTGCCGTCGATGCTCCGCATCCGGATCGGCGGCCATCAACTCCAACGCCGTGAGGTGATAGCCGGCGATCCTGGCTGCGCAGTCCGCATCGAGCACATCGGTCCGATACCGCAGTCTCAGCGCCAGCTGGCCGTCGTCGCGCGAGGTGCCCACCCACAACACGGTGTCCTCGGAAAGGTCGCCGAGTCCGGTCGGATCGAGCCCGGTCGGATCGAGCCCAGTCGGATCAAGCCCAGTCGGATCGAGCCCAGTCGGATCAACACGGTCTCGAAGACGCTTCGGTGAGGCCCAGGTCGCGCCTGAGATCATCCACCGGGAAGTCACTGTGCGCCAGCAGTTCTGACTCGGCTCGATGGGTGGCCAACAGCAACGTCCGCCATGAGTCGGGTTCGGTCGTCAGCCTGCAGAGCAACGGCTGGCCGCCTTGCCTGGCCGACGTAGCCCGTCGCGACCTCGCGTTCCCCGGACAGTGCGGCGAGTACCTTGGCGTGCGCAGCCAACAGCACCGAACTGAGCGGCACCCCCAGCTCGTCCGCCAGCCGACGCAACGTCGCGATCAGGTCGTCAGGGATCTTCGCTTCATGCTCAGCTGTGCCCGTCGCCGGATCAAGGCTCCACCGCGGGATTGCGGTGAACCCGCCGGCGACGAGCACACCACGCCAAAACTCCCGGCCGGCCGTCGAACCTCTGCCTGAACTTCCATCAAGTCATTCCTCCGCTCACCTTGGCATGGGCTAGTAGGTACCGGCCAGAGCGGCGCTCCGGCTTTCGTCGTGGTCTTGGCGAACCTTGAACGCGGCCGGCACCCGCATCTCGCTGGCTGGGTTTCCGCCCCAGTGTTCGTACGGCGGGACCTCCTCGCCCTTCATGAGGAAGGAGTCAGGGGCGAGAACGGCGCCGTCGCCGATCGTCACGCCGTAGTGGACGTGGGCGGCCGTCCCGAGGGTGACGTTGCAGCCGAGGGTGGAGTAGTCCGACTTGAAGGTGCCGTCCTCCTGCGAGTGGCACTGGATCGTGCTCGCCTCGTTGAGCGTGCAGTCGTCGCCGATGGTGACAAGCGACCGCTCCGTCATACCGCAGCCGTCGTTGAAAACCCGGCGGCCGATCCGGGCACCCACTCGGCGCAGGATCATGTTGATGAACGGGGTGCCGGCGAAGGCCGCGAGATACCCGGTCGAGGGCACCTTCCAGTACCGTTCGTGGCGCCACATCGCGGGCTCGTAGATCGAGCAGAACAGCACGGGCAGGGGCTTGAACCCTCTCACGATCCGGTCGACCAGGATCCAGTAGGCGATGCCGAGCACAGCGGCGAGCACGAAGTCCAACACGATCGCCGCCGCACCCAATGAGGCGTAGAAGTCCCCGGCGATGCCCAGGAGCACGGTGAGCAGGAAGACGAAGAACCACCGCGCGAACAGGCACCACAAGATGGTGACGAAGTTGTGCCTGTTCTTGGCGGCGAGGCGGCGGCGCAGCCCGTCCCCCTGCTTCAGGTGGTCGAAGCTGCTGTCGCGCTCGACCGACCGCGGGATCTCGAAGGCCGGGGAGCCCAGCAGCCCGACATTCTCCCGGACCCTCCCGCTGATCGGCACCATGACCTTCGTCGCGAGCAGGCAGTTGTCGCGCGTCCTGCCTTTGGGCGGATAGGCGATGCCGTTGCCGAGGAAGTTGCGTTCTCCGATGAACGTCCAGGACAGCCGGAAGGACGTGCTCGAGAACTCGGCGTTCATCATCGACAGCGCGTCGGCGACCATCGTTCCAGTGCCGATGGAGCTCAGGTACGGGCTCTCGTGCTTGACCTGGCCGCCGAAGTTCGCCCCGGTCTGGACGATCTTTCCGAGGTCGTACCCGATGCCGCGCAGGTAGTACACGATCCACGAGGTATCGCCGACGAGGTTGCTCAAGACCTTGGCATTGGTCAAACGCGCGATCCACCGGTGGACCCCGTAGTAGAAGCCGTACAGGCGATAGACCTTGTAGGGCCTGATGAGGAGGTTGAGCAGGCGCGGGACGGTCGTCACGATGACGAAGCCGACGAGCATCGAGCCGAAGAACAGCACAAAGGACACGACCAGGGCGTCGCGGTAGAACGTCCAGCTGGTGAAAGCACCGGTCTCCTCGCCCATCAGCTCGCTCAGCCTCGGGACCTTGAGCAGCAACAAGATCGCACCGGCGATCCCCAGCGGCAGGTACACCAGCAACAGGGTCAGCAGTTGATAGACGGCGTAGGCGACCCTTCGAAAGGTGCCGCACGGAGCCGGATCGACCGTGAGGAAGTTGTCCTCCTCGGTCTGCTGCCCTGGGCTCCCGTGCCAGTGTTGGCCGTCGGGCACGGTCTGCCCGGAGTGCAGCGAGGAGGCGTGGCCCAGCTGGGTCCCGTCGCCCATCGAGGTGTCGATGTCGATGACCGTCGCCTCGCTGATCACCGCGTTCTTCCCGATGGTGATCGGGCCCACGTGGATGAACCCGGCGTGTGCTCGATAGCCGTTGATGAAGGAGTCTTTGCGGATGACCGTGCCATCGCCGATGGTGAGCAGGTCGGTGCAGATGGGCACGTGGGTGGACAAGATCACCACGCCGCGCCCGACCTTCGCGCCCAGCGCCCGCAGATAGAGGTTGAACAGCGGCGAACCGGTGAACAGCACGATCGGGTTCCGCCGCACCAGCGTCTTGACGACCCAGAAGCGGACGTACGCCAGGCTCCAGATGCGGATCTGCTGGGGCTTCCAGCGACCGATCAGGATCCACTTCGCCAGGATCGGAACGGTGAACAGGAAGAGGAACAGTGCGCAGCCGGAAAGGACCGACCGGAGGTAGATGTCGAGCACACCTGTGCCCGCCGAAATCCACTCATAGCCCTGAGCGATGACCAGCGCGGCGAGATAGGAATATCCGAGGAAGATCAACAGCTGCAGCGCCCCGCAGAGCACGACCTGCGATGTTCTCGCCGGTGTGGCCACCTCGACCGAGGTTGCAGCCGGCGTGGCCACCTCGACCGAGGTCGGAGCCGGCGACTCGACAGCGAACAGGCGCGGCGTCCGCGAGTGCCGTCGCCAGGCTTTTGATCGTGGGGTGCTGGTAAATGTCCTTGATCGACACCGCCGGCAGATCCGGCCGCTTCCGCACCCGGGCGCAGAACCGGGCCATCACCATCGAGTCCGCACCAAGATCATCGAAGAAGTTGCTGTCGACCGACACCCGCTCCACGCTCATGACCTCAGCCAGCACCTCGGCGAAGACCCGCTCACCCGCGCGCAGAACCGGGCCATCACCATCGAGTCCGCACCAAGATCATCGAAGAAGTTGCTGTCCACCGACACCCGCTCGACCTGCATGACATCAGCGAGCATGTCGGCGAAGACCCGCTCGACAGGCATAGGCGTGGTCTCCGCGAGTGCCGTGGCCAGGCTTCTGATCGTGGGGTGCTGGTAAATGTCCTTGATCGACACCGCCGGCAGATCCGGCCGCTTCCGCACCCGGGCACAGAACCGGGCCATCACCATCGAGTCCGCACCAAGATCATCGAAGAAGTTGCTGTCCACCGACACCCGCTCGACCTCATGACCTCAGCCAGCACCTCGGCGAAGATGCTCTCGGTGCTCGACTCCGAGCCAGCGCGCGTGGCCTGCTGTAGCGGGCGAATCAGCCAGCACCTCGGCGAAGGTGCTCTCGGTGGTCGACTCCGGGAGAGCTCGCCTGGCCTTGTGTGGTGGGCGAATCAGCCAGCACCTCGGCGAAGGTGCTCTCGGTGCTCGACTCCGGGAGAGCGCGCCTGGCCTGTGTGGTGGGCGAATCAGCCAGAGCGACTGTCAAGGCACCGAGAGCTTCATGCACCTTGTGACTTCCTTGAGCAGGAGTTGACGATTTCGTGATTGGTCGACAAGTCATGTGATCAGCGTGGGAGGGGGCCGTTTCGGTGGGCGCGGTTCAGGCGGACGGCGAAGCGGTGGTCAGCTCATCGGAGCTGAGCACGTCCTCGCCGTACAGATCCAGCACCCAGTTGGCGTGGTAGACGGTGTCGAGATAGCGCTCGCCGAAGTCTGGGGCGATGGCCACCGCGGTCAGGTCATGCGAGCCGTGCAGGCTCAACCAGTCCATCGCGCCGCTGACCACGGTGCCGGTGGAGCCGCCGAACAAGAATCCCCTGGCTGCCAGTCGATGGCAGGCACGAATGGTGTCCGCCTCCTCGACGCGTACGACGTCGTCCACATAGGACTCGTCGAGCATCGGCGGACGGACGCTCGTGCCTAGCCCCGGGATCATCCGGCGTCCCGGCGGGCCACCAAAGGTCACCGAGCCCACGCGTCTCCACTGCCACGACCCGGACCGGCCGGTGCCACTCCCGGAAGTAGCGGGCGCAGCCCATCAAGGTCCCGCAGGTCCCGGCGCCGACGAACAGCACGTCGAGTTGCGGGAACTGGCGGGCGATCGCCGGCGCCGTACTGCGGTAGTGCGCCTTCCAGTTCTGCGGATTGGAGTACTGATTCAGCCAGACGTAGCGGTCATCAGAAGCGCACAACGAACGGACATAGTTGATCCGCGCGCCGAGGAAGCCGCCAACGCGGATCCGGCTCGGTGATGACGTGGACCTGGCTGCCGAACGCCTGCATCAATCGCCTCGTCGACAAGTTGCAGCGGGAGTCAGTGACGCACAAGAACCCGTAGCCCTTGTTCGCCGCGATCATGCTCAGCGCAACGCCCAGATTCCCGGACGAGGACTCGACCAGCACCGATCCGGGCGTCAGGATTCCGTCCCGCTCGGCCGCCTCCACCATCTCCGTCGCGGCCTTCAGCTTGATCGACCCGGCGAAGTTGAAGCCCTCACACTTCAGGAACAGCGACCGCCCGAACGTCGGCTCAAGATCGACGTAGAGCTCCTCCTCGTTGAAACCCTGGGGCGTCGAAATGATTGGCACCTTCGCCTCCGTCTCTACAGCAGCGCAGTCCGCTGCTGTTTCGTACCGCGCAGCTCGTGGAAGACGCCGTGGCGCACGTTCGTGAACGCGACCACCCTGACGTGGGGGAAATGTGATTCTCGACGCTTGAACACTTCGCCAGCGGTCGCCACGTAAATGCTCGTGAACATGGCCTTCCCCCCGATGAAGAAATAGTGTTGCGCCCAAATGGGAGCGCGAACCAACCCCGGAAACGGGAGGTACGCACAATCGGCCACGACGCCTGTTTCGCGCCGTATGCATGCTCGCGCACCGCAGTAACCCGCGGCGCACCAGTGGCCCTGCAACCCCCGGTCCCAATTTGGGTTAGCGCTTCGCTACATCACTTTCGCAAGATCGTACGCAGCGGATCCAGCGTTGGTTCGGCGTTTCGCCGGATTAGTTATGCCAATTCCGTAACATGTTGGACACGCGATCGACTTACATGTCCTCCATGGCCGCTCGCGGACTTCTTGACCTTTACGAATTTGATATAAGCGTTGACGACCTCGGCGGGCTGGCCACGCATCATCAGCTTGCCGCGGTCCAGCCAGATCGCTTCGTTGCACATCTCCTTGATGCTGCCCAGCCCGTGGCTGACCAGGAACATGGCCCGCGCGCTGTCGCGCAGCTCAGCCATCTTCGCGTTCGCCTTCTCCCGGAAATGGGCATCGCCGGTCGACAGAGCCTCATCGATCATCAAGATGTCGGGCTTCATGTGGACCGCCACCGAGAACCCCACCCGCGCCGACATGCCCGAGGAGTACGTGCGCATCGGCATGTCGATGAAGTCGCCGAGCTCGGTCCACTCCGCGACCTCGTCGGCACGCTCCTCAACCTCACGGCGGGACAGCCCGGCCGCCAGCCCGCCGAGAATGATGTTCTCCCGCCCCGACAGATTGTTGTTGAAACCGACACCGAGCGCCAGCAGAGTGCTGGCCCGACCCCACACCTCGATCGAACCGCTGGTCGGCGGCAGGATGCCCGCCATCGCCCGCATCAGGGTCGACTTGCCCGCGCCGTTGGAGCCGATGATGCCCATCGCGGTCCCGCTACGCACCTCAAAGGAGACGTGCTTGATCGCCTCGACTTCCCTCACGGCGCGCTGCCCGCGGCCGAAGCGGACCAAGGCCTGCTTCAACGTCGGCTTGCGCTCGAATGTCGTGCGATAGGTGATGGAGAGGTCATCGACCTTGACTGCCAGCTGCGGCAGCTCGCCGTTAGACAAGGCGGACAGCAAACTCACGCTCCCTCGAGATGAAGTACAAGAAACCGATCACCGCAGCCGCAACCGCCCACACCGCCGCAGATATCCACATGTAGGGAGGCGGGAACGCGTCATTCTGCAACAGCTCGGTGTAGCCGCCGATCATGGAATACATCGGGTTGAGCTGGATCAGCGTCATGCATCGGCCCGCGAGAACCTGCCGATGATGTGTTCTGGCGCCCACAAGATCGGCGACAGGTACATCCAGATCCGCATAAAAAACGGCAGGAAACTCGACGTGTCACGGAAATAGACCTGAAGTGCGGCAAAAAAAGCGGCCAAACCCATGCCGAAGACGATCATCGTCGCCAGGAAGTACAACGACAACAACATCTTCCAGCGACCACACATCAGTCAGAAAAATCACATGGAACACGAAATAGACCGGCACCGTGGGCAGAAAACGGAAGAACGCCGTACGCACCGCCGACAACGGAATCAACAGCCGCGGAAAAGGCGTATTCAGCAACAACTTGCCAGAACTAGTGACCGACGTCGCCCCGCTGGTGATCGAAGTACCCACCAGCTGGAAGGCAAATATCCCGAGGGTGAGATGGGCAAAGAAGGCCGGATCATTCTCCCGGCGGATGATCGTCACGAGGATGTAGTAGACAGCGGCGAACAGCAGCGGATTGAACACCAACCACGCCTGCCCGAAAAAGGTCGACGTGTTAGCCCCGCGCATCGTGGCCTTGCTCATCTCTACCGCAAACGGCCGCCGCCGCCACACCTCGCGGAAATAGGGCACCAGCCGCGGCAAGCCGGCACGGTGAGGTCCGTAGTGGTGGTAGACCGGCTCGAACTCCACCTGCCGCGGCACGGCTGGTCGCCGTCACCGCGACACTGCCTTCCTGATGCGCATGGCTTCCGATCTCTCGTACCTTCACCTAAGTCGTCTTTCTGTCTTACGCCTGCCGGGCGACGTCGACGGGGAGCACGAATGACACGCTGCCAGCGATCACGGATGACTAGTCTGCCATGGTCGGCAGCGGCCAAACTCACATCGCCAGCGGTCGCCGTCCCGGGCTCAAGCTGTGCTCCATTTCGTAGTTTCGAGTGCGGAAGAGCACGAACGCAACCAACATGGCCGAGGCTGCGAAGCCGACGGTGATACCGGGAACCAGGACCCTTCCCTCGCCCCTCAGCTGGGCGTCCGCGGGGTCGCTTGGGTCGTAGAGCACGGTCAGATGATCACCTATCTTCACCGGCTGGCGAAAGCGACCGCGGGCAGCCGTGTATTCGTACGTCTTGCCATTGACCTGATATTGCACGGTGGGCGCGAGGCTCATCATCCTCCGCTCGCCGGCTCGCGGCTCCCGAGTCGAACCAAACGGCGCTCTCGGCACGAGCGCCATGACGGTACCCGAGACTTGCCTCGCATGCTCGATGAAGCGGTAGTTTCGGCTGGTCAGCAACCCAAACACCACAGCCATACCGAGCAAATACAGACAAACGACGATGCCGAGGGTGCGTGGGAAGTGCAACCACTTCACGGCTGACAGACTAGTTGGCTGCTCGCATTATTGGCCGCACTATTTCTCGCAGAATCTGCGCGCCACTGTCGATTACGGCGGCGGCCGCACGTCGAGAGATGTCAGAACTCCCCACATCACAAGGAGCACCGCCATGAAGTACGTGTTGCTGTACACCAATCGGCCAGATCTCGACGCCGCCGTTCCCGAGGAGCGCCGGGCTGAGGTCTACCAGGCGATCTACGGCTGGTTCGAAAAGCATGGCGCTGTCATGACCGACGGCGGCGCCGAACTGCAAGGGCCGGAAACAGCCACGTCTGTAAAGTCCGGGCTGAACGGCGGCGGCACCGGTGGTGATCGACGGGCCATTCTCGGAGGCAAAGGAAAATGTCGGCGGGTTCAGCATCATCGACGTTCCGGACCTGGACGCCGCCATCGCCATCGTCAAGGAGTGGCCGTCACTCCAGCTGCCCGGCGTTGCGGTGGAGATCCGGCCGATCGTTGATCACAGCAACGACATGTGAGCCGCGTGTCTATTGATGAACTGAAGTCCAGCGCTTCGACAAGGTCAGCTCATGTGCTCTGAGCCTGTCGACGGGCACACCGCCGGTGCCCAGTCCTCGGCGGAGGATGCGGCACTCGCCCGCATTGTCCGCCGGGAGGCCGGTCTGATCGTTGCCCAGCTGCAGCGGCGCCTCGGCAACTTCGATATCGCCGAGGAGGCGGTGCAGGAAGCGATCATCATCGCGCTGCGGACCTGGCGTCGTGATGGAGTGCCCGCCAATCCTGGGGGTTGGCTGTCGCTGGCGGCGCGGCGTCGGGCCATCGACCTGTTGCGCAAACGCTCCCGCGAGCTGCCGTTGGCCGACGAGTGGGATGCCGATGCAACTGCGCGCGGACGCTGTCGAGCGTACGGGCGATGAGCGGTTGCCCATGTTGTTCGGCTGCTGCCATCCGGCGCTCAGCGTCGAGGCTCGGCTGGCACTGACGCTGCGTGCTGTCGTAGGGATGACGACAGCGCAGATCGCCAGTGCCTTCCTCGTGCCCGAAGCAACCATGGCGCAGCGGCTGGTACGTGCCAAGCGCAAGATCACCAGCGCTGGCATTCCGTTCACGATCCCCGCAACGGCTGATCTTGCTCCGCGTCTGGACGACGTGCTCACCGTCATCTATTTGAGCTATAACGCGGGCTATCTGGAGCCATCGGAGTCGGGTCGTGAGTTGAGCGATGATGCCATCTGGCTAGCCGAGCTGGTCGCCCGCGCACTCCCGGATCAGGCCGAGGCATGGGGACTGCTGGCACTACTCACTTTCCTCTACTCGCGAACCACGTCTCGATTTGATGAGCATGATCGGCTGGTGCTGCTGGAAGATCAAGATCGTCGTCGCTGGGACGGAGTGGCAATCAGTCGCGCCGACGGCTACCTGTCGACGGCAGCTGCCCTTCGCAGACCGGGTCGATTCCAGCTACAGGCCGCGATCGGCGGCTGCCATGCAAACGCCGCATCCTGGGCTGAAACCGATTGGCTGCAGATCCTTACCCTTTACGACCTGTTGCTCCGTCATGACTCTTCCCCGGTGATCAGACTCAACCACGCCATCGCGCTCAGCCATCTCCATGGCCCCGATGCCGCGCTAGCAGAAGTTGAGCAGGTGGCCGACCGATTGAGCGAGTACCACCTCTTGCACGCCACGCGGCCCAGCTGCTGACTGCGTTAGGTGATCATGAGGGTGCGCGTGCCGCCAATCAGCGAGCCCTCGCTCTGACCCACAACCCGGCCGAGCAGCACCTGCTGCGATCGCGGCTCGCGGCCTTAGATCTGGAACTTGCCGCCCAGCTCTGAGCTGACCCACGTCGGCATAGGCATCTGGCTAGCTCAGTTGCCGGCGGCCTTATAACGCTCGAGGACGTGAGTGGGGATGCGCCCACGGGGATTGACCTCGATCCCATTGGCTTCAGCCCACTTCCTCACCGCTTTGTTGTCGACATGATTGGATGACGTCGGCTTGGGCATGCGCTTGCCACCTACTTTGCGGCCATGTGCCATGAAATCGCTGAGGCTGTTTCGGAGCCTATTGGCGTTGCGCTCGGAGAGATCGATCTCCCACTCAACACCGTCCAGACCGAAGCGGACCGTCTCCGTCGCGGCCGAGCCATCGATGTCGTCTTGAAGAGTGGTCAAAATCCTGGTCGCCACAATGCTTCCTTCTTCCCGAGTGCGCTGGATGAGGACATCACTGCCGGTATACCCACCAATCGTCTGAATGACATTGCAGCGGTACCGACAAGGGTGCCGCCCCTAGACGCTTCATCAACAAGTTTCATCTTGGCGACCAATAAGAAATGCCGCAGAAGATTTCGGAAAATATCCGGCGATCACAAATTAGCGGAGTCGGCTGTATCGCACCACCGCAGCTCAGGAACGCTGATCGGCCCACCACCGCAGCAACTGCTCGCGCGCACGATCTTCGCCGAGCGGACCCTCCTCTATCCGGCGTTCCAAGCAGGAACGCGTATGCGCGACCCACGTCGCGACCTTGCGGAATGCCCAAGATCTCCATGATCTGGGTTCCGTTCAGGTCGGGTCGGATCGCATCCAGCTCCTCCTGAGCCGCCAGCTCCGCAATCCGGCGTTCCAGGTGGTCGTACGCCCGCCGCAGCCGCTCTGCCTTGGCCACATCCCGCGTGGTGCAGTCGGCCCTGGTCAATACATGCAACCGGGCCAGCTGGTCACCGGCGTCGCGGACGTAGCGACGAACAGCGGCGTCGCGTCCACGCCTCGCCGTGATCCTGGCCGCCGGCGTACCCGTGGAAGCGAAGATGCAGCGCGATCAAGTCCGAGACAGCCTTGACGTCCTCGCCACTGAACCGCAGCGCCGTCAGCCGTTTTCGGGCGAGCTTGGCGCCGACGACATCGTGATGATGAAACGACACCTTTCCGCCGGGCTCGAACCGCCGTGTTGCCGGCTTGCCGATGTCATGCAGCAGCGCGGCCAAGCGGATGATCAAATCCGGGCGCTCGGGCAGCCGATCCTCCAAGCCGATCGCCTGTTCCAGCACCGTGAGGCTGTGCTGGTAGACATCCTTGTGCCGGTGATGTTCGTCCCGTTCCAGCCGCAGGGCAGGCAGCTCAGGCAGCACTCGGGCCGCCAATCCAGTTGACACCAGGAGGTCCAAACCCGGGCGCGGCCGATCAGTGAGCAACAGCTTGCTGAGCTCGTCACGGATCCGTTCGGCAGAGATGATCGAGATCCGGTCGGCCATGTTCCGCATAGCGGCGACCACCTCTGGGGCCGGCACAAACTCCAGCTGCGCAACGAAGCGGGCCGCACGCATCATCCGCAACGGATCATCGCTGAAGGAGCTCTTCGGCGTCCCCGGGCTGCGGATTACCCGGCGCGCCAGATCGGTCAACCCGCCGTACGGATCGACGAAGCGCTTCTCAGGGATGGATACCGCCATAGCGTTGATCGTGAAGTCGCGACGTAAGAGATCGCCCTCGAGCGTGTCACCGAATGCGACTTCTGGTTTACGGCTGTGCCCGGCGTACACATCAGACCGGTACGTCGTGACCTCGATGATCCAGGAGGCATCGCCCGTCTCGACCTTGCAGCCGATCGTGCCGTACTCCTTGCCGATGGTCCACACGGCAGGGGAGAACTTTCGCAGCAGCTTTTCGACCGCATCGGGGCGGGCGGATGTCGCGAAGTCCAGGTCGTGCCCAAGCTTGCCTCGCAGGGCGTCGCGCACACTACCGCCGACGAGATAGAGCTCGTGTCCGGCATTGCTGAACAACTCGCCCATCCGGTCCGCGACCGGAGCGATCCGGAGCAGCTCAGCCACTGCAGCAGCCTGCACTGAGCTCAGCTGGAAAGTGGACACGCTGAGCGAGTTTATCGTTGCAATTACGATGACCAGGTGAGGAGGTGGTACGCGGTACGTACGGCCCGCGTACTGCTAGCAGTCGCGGTCTCAAGCCTCTGCTTGCTATTCCTGCCACCGCGAGCTGTCGCCGCCGAGCCGGTCGCCTTGGTGTCGATCACTTTGACGTCGATGAATCCGGCGCTGCCAACGCGGAATGGCGAGATCACTGTGACGGGCCGCGTCACCAACATCAGCAAAGAGCGGCTCGACCGGCTGGAGGCCCTCTTCTGGCGCAATCAAGCACCGATCCTCGGCCGCGTCGGCATGGAGCAGGCGCTGGCATCAGATTCCAACGATCCCCTGGGTGCCCGCTACACGGGGGTATTCCAGAACCTGTATACCGACCGGAATCCATTCCTGGCCCCGAATGCGTCGGTCGATTTCGCACTGCGGGTCAAAGTTGCCGATCTTGAGCTTTCCCCCACCGACGGCGTTTACCTGATGGGTGTCCATGTCTTGCAGCGAGGCAATAACGTCGCCATCGGCCGTACGCGGGCCTTCGTGCCCGTGGTTTCCGGAAAGCCCGCCAGCAAGCTCACCATGACAACGATTGTGGTCCTCAATTCCCGACCTTCACTGGTGCGCAAAGGTGTTTTCTCCGATGATCATCTGGCCGCCGAGGTGGGCGAGAACGGCCGGCTGACCGCCCTGCTCAAGGCAGCGAACACCAACAAGACCACCTTTGCCGTGGATCCGGCGTTGATCGAGGAACTCAAGAACCATGTCGGCCGGGTACCAGGTTCTGGACTCCGAGGGCACAACGTCAGCGGGCACGGGTCAGGCGGATGCAACCCGATGGCTCGAGGGCTACGACGCGCTGCAGTCATCCCACGACGGATATCGGCTGCTCTACGGCTCACCTGACATTGCTGCGCTCGTCCACGACGGTCAGGAAGCGTGTCCTCGACGACGCGGCCAACGCCAACAAACTGGTGGAGTCCACGCGATCGCTGCCCCTTCTCGTGCTACCTGCCGGAGGCGCTGCTGATGCGGCAACGGCCAAGGCGGCGGCGGCTTTGCATCCCGATGCGATCTTGCTTGCGGACACCTCAGCGAAGGGTCCATCACCGGTACTCGCCGGGCCCGATGGGGTGCCGATCATCAGATACGCCGCAGCCGCCAACGAGGGCGGACCTGGACCGGATCCGCGCGATACGGCGGTTCAAGTTCATCAACGAATGCTGGCTGACAGCTGGATCGAGGCAGCGACAGCACAAGATGCCTCGACTCATGGGAGGGTCCGGCTGATTACTCGTGCTGCCCAGGCCGCAGGCGGTGATCGCCAGGTCGAGGCACCGTGGCTGACCCAACGCACGCTGAGCGAACTGCTCAAAGCAACGCCTGCGCAGTGGTCAGGGAAATATCGCTACAGCTCGGCTAATCGCGGGGCACAGCTCACGCCGGCGCAGCTGACCAGCCTGCGGAGGTTCGATTCAAGCAGCGAGACGTATGCAGACTTGCTGGTCGACTCAACCAACGCCCGTGCAGAAGGAAATGCTGCGGTCGCCCGGGCTGCCAGTTTCAAGTGGCGCAAACACGACAAGGTCGCGCCGGGCCTTTCTGGGTCCTCAGCAGGCAACGCTGGACGACATCTTGTTGAACAAGATCCAGATTCGCAGTAGCGCTCGCGTCCAGACCGTTGCGCAGCAAGGCGTCGAGTTTCCGATCACGATCAAGAACACTCTGGAGGCCGACGGATCGGGTCCGAACGCTGGCGCTGTCAAGGTCCGGCTGGTGTTCAACTCCGAGAACAGCCAGCGGCTGACGATCAAGCCGATCAAGCCCACCGAGATCAAGGCGCAGGACACCTACACGGCCAACGCCGAGGTCACCGCGAAGGCCAACGGCATCGTCCCGGTCACCGCGCAGCTGATGACGGAGTCGGGCCGTCCGGTTGGACGCCCGTTCGACATCGAGGTGCAGGTAACCCAGAACGGCACCACGGGCTGGGCGATCGCGGTTGCCGCCGGGATCGTGCTGATCGCCACCACATTCCTGCGTATTCGGCAGGTGGCCAGGGAACGTACCAAGACCACGGGGAGTAGGCCCCTCGGCCCGCCACCAAGCGACGGCACATCGCACCATGACCAACTTCTGAGCTCTGCGCCGGCAGAGAAACTTGATGTCTGAGACCTCGACCCCCAAGATGAGCACGCCCCTGTCGGACCAAGGGCCGACGACGGAGGAGCGCAGGCGCACCCGGCGACTGGTTTCAGCCAGCGCTGTGATGGCGTCGGGTACTGCGCTGTCTCGGGTGATGGGCTTCTTCCGGCTGATGCTGCTGGTGTACCTGTTCGGCAATGGCACCCGGCAAGCCGAGATGTTCACCATCGGCACCACCGTGCCGAACAGCATGTACATCCTGCTTGCGGGTGGCGTGCTGAACACCGTCCTCGTGCCGCAGATCGTGCGCGCCATTCGCGGTGACGCTGATCGCGGGGAGGCGTACACCAACAGGATCATGACCGCCGGCCTGATCGCTCTGGGCATGATCACTCTGCTGCTGACGCTCGCGGTGCCGTGGATCATCGGGCTGTACTCGGCTGCTGGCTGGAAATCACCACAGCTGGCAGCGCAGTACGAGTCGATGATCTTGCTCGGCTACTACTGCATGCCGCAGGTCTTCTTCTACGGCGTACACGTGTTGGCCGGCCAGGTGCTCAACGCGCGTGATCGTTTCGGGCCGATGATGTGGGCTCCGATCGCCAACAACGTGGTGTCGATCATGGTGCTGCTGATGTACGTGATCGTCTTCGAACGGACGAGCACCGGGGCACCTTTCACCACAAATCAGGCGCTGCTGCTTGGCATTGGCTCCACGCTCGGCATTGCTGCGCAGGCCGCCGTGCTCATCCCGTTCCTGCGTCCAGCGGCTACCACTTCCGACCGCGCTTCGACTTCAAGCACACCGGGCTCGGCAAGACCTTCCGGCTAGCCAAGTGGACTCTCGGCTTCGTCCTCGTGACGCAGACCGCCTTGGTTGTCGTCAGCAAGTTGGCCAGCAGCGCAACGGTCGGCGGCAAGGGCGCCGGCCTCACGGCGTACAGCAACGCGTACGCGATGTGGATCCTGCCCCATTCCTTGATCACGGTCTCACTGGCCACCGCCATGCTGCCGGCAGCGTCGCGGCTCGCAGCCGCTGGCGACCTGCACGGCGTGGCCTCCGAGACTATGCGCGCCATCCGGTTGTCGGTGACCGCGCTGCTGCCGGCCGCGGTTGCCTTCTTGGCGCTAGGGATGCCGCTGGCGCATCTGGTGTTCGGCTTTGGTCAAGGCGCGAAGGATGCCTCCTACGTCGGCGGGGCTCTACTGGCGCTTGCCATCGGGCTAGTCCCTTTCACCTTGCAATACATCTGCCTGCGCGCCTTCTATGCGCTGGAAGACAACCGCACGACGTTCTTCCTGCAGTGCTTGATCGCGGGCGCCAATGTCGCTCTCGGCGTGGCAGCTGTCTTGCTGCTGGACAATCCCGCGCTCGTTGCGACCGGCCTGGCTCTCGCCTACTCGGCTGGCGTACCTGATTGGGCTACCGGTTTCCTTCTCCAGGCTGCATCGCAAACTTCCTGATCTTGATGCCGATGAGCTGATACGACATTGTGTACGGCTGCTACTGGCGGTGACCCCGGCTGCGATCGCAGCCTGGCTGATCACCTGGGTGTTCACCACACAGTTTGATTCCAGACTGATGCTGGCGCTGGGTCTGGTGATCGCCGGCGTCGTAGCAGTCAGCCTGTTTGTGCTGATCGCGCGGCTAATGCGCATCCAGGAAGTGACGGAGATCATTACCACGGTGCTGCGACGCGGCAGCGATTCCTCGCCTGAGGCCCGGGAGGTAAGAGAGGAGTCGGTGATCGAGGCCAGCGCTGATCGATTCGGCGACCTGACGCCGTCCGGCGATTCGCCGACGGTGATCCGGCCTCCGTCTCCTAGCATCAAACAAGCAGCTGAGGAGAATGCAGGATCAATGGTTCAGGCCGCTGCCCACGGTGTGCAACAAGGCGTCCAGCCCGACGGCGCCGAGCCCCAAGGTGTTGAACGCGCCGCCGAGCAGAGTTGTCGAGCGCGGCGCAGAAGGCTACCGCGCGGCTACGCTGCCCGCCGGGACGGTGCTGGCATCCCGCTACCGCCTCGAGGAGTTGATTGCCGAGTCCGAGCCGACAGTGACGTGGCGCGCCTTCGACCGGGTGCTGTCGCGCTCCGTGCTGGTCCACTTGCTCGCACCGGGCGATCCGGACGATGAGGAACTGCTCACCGCGGCCCGCAGGGCCTCGGTTGCGACCGATTCCCGTTTCCTGCGGGTGCTCGACGCCGTACACAGCGCTGACCCTCTCGTGGGCTCCTACATCGTGTGCGAATATGCGACCGGGCAGTCGCTCCAAATGATCTTGAACCATGGCCCGCTGTCTGGCCTTGAAGCCGCGTGGATTACCCGCGAAGTCGCCGACGCGCTGGCCGGCGTGCACAGTCTTGGTCTGTATCACCGGCGGCTGAGCCCGGAGACCGTGATCATCACCCCGAGCGGGAACATCAAGATCGTTGGACTGCTGATCGAGGCAGCGCTGCGGCCGACATCGACTGACGCGGTAACGGCAGTGAAAAGCCCTGAGCAAGTCGATGTGACGGACCTCGGCCGGCTGCTCTATGCGGCGCTTGTGTGCCGCTGGCCCGGAGGTCCCGCGTTCGGACTGCCGAACGCCCCAATGGTCGGGCGGCGCTGGATGACCCCCCGCCAGGTACGCGCGGGTGTGTCGCCGGCACTCGACAGTGTCTGTGATCAGGTTCTCGGGGATCCGCCGCGTCATCATGTGGCTGCGATCGCCACAGCAGGTGGCCTGGTAACGGCGCTGACCAAGATCTTGGGAACCGGGGATGCCACGCCCGATCTGGAGCGACGGCTGCGTCAGCCGATCCCAAGTGTCACGGGCAGTCCCGATGCCCTCGATGCGACGATGCCCGCGCAGCCCGTCTCCTCACTCCTGGACCAAACCACCGCTCGCCAGCGGGCCATATCGACTCGCACGATTCCGGCGGCAAGCGCTCCACCGACCACCGCGCAAACGCGGATCCGAACCAGCGGGCGGCCCACCGGAACGACAACCGCGGCTGGTCCGCCACAAGCCAGGTCGGCTGAGTCAACCTGTAGCCGTCAAGCGGCGACGCCGCTGGATCGGTCTGCTGTTGGTGCTGGCGGTGCTGTTGATCGCCGCGGGGATCATCTCCGCTCTGATCTTGAATCAGCGCATCTCGACCGCTCCAGAACCGAAAGCCTCTACAAATCAACCGAGCGCTACGACGTCGGAACCCCCGCCCGGGCAGCCGAGCACGCTGAGCATTGCAGATGCGCGGGACTTCGACCCGCAGGGAGATGACAAAACCGAGAATCCTGACGAGGTCAAGCTCGCTTACGACCGCGACGCGTCCACCCGCTGGCGTACGGTGCAATATTTCGGCAATCCGAAGTTGGGCAACCTGAAGCGTGGCGTAGGCCTTGTTCTTGATCTTGGCAGTCCGCAACCGGTGCGCTCGTTGCACCTCTCCCTGAGCGGCACCGGGACTACCGTCCAGTTCCGCGTCCCGAAGGCTGATCCCGCTCAGACCGCGAAGCCGCCGATGAGTTCTGACAAGCTCTGGCGTACGGTGGCCACCGAGTCGAAAGCGGGCGGATCGGCGACGCTGACTGCGGCACAAGATGTCACGACCCGATATGCCCTGGTGTACCTGACCTCGCTGCCGAAGGAGGGGACGGGCTATCGCGGCGGCATCTACGAGGTCGAGGTTCTGGCTTGATCGACGGTGACACAGACGGCGATCAGCTAACAGCGCGCCGCGCCGCTTCGGGCTCACGTGGAGGGACCCAACGCGTTCCCTGCCCTTGTGGCCCGGCACCAAGATCGAGACCGAGCCATTTTCGGGAGACCTTGATCGATGGAGCAGGATGGGCACGACGTTGATCAAGGACCGGGGACTGTGAAGAGCCGATGCGCCGGCGGACGGGCACGAGTGCTGCCGCTGCTCGGTCGCATCAAGGCTGAAAGGGGCTCGTAGCATGCCCCATCCGCTCGAGCAGTCCTATAACTGGCGGACGCCTGTGCTCTTCGCCAGCATCGCCGCTGTGATCTGCATCGGAGCGCTAGCACACGGCCAGGCGAACGGCTGGCTGCCCGCGCTCATCCTGGTGGTCTCGCTGTGGGCCCTCATCGTCGGTCTTATCTATCTGCGGACCAGGGCTTTTCTGCTGATTGACGGGTCCAAGCTCATGGTGCGACGCTTCCGGACGTTCCACACCATCGACGCCGCCGACTTGGTGGCGGTCGAGGAGTTCCTGACGCCCAATGGCCCGAGTTACCGGCTTACCGTACGCGGCTCCGACGGGAGCACGAGCCGCATCGTGGCCCCTGTGGCGTTGCTGCGTAGCGGGCACTCGACCCTCTTCGCGTGGATACTGACTCGAGCACCGCAGGCAACCCTCGACAAGGGCTCCCAGAAGACCGTTGCTCGGCTGAAAGACCGAGGACTCATCGCATGAACCGGCAGCTATCCGCGGACGATCTGGCACTCGTGCAGCCTGGAACGCGGGCCGATCATGACTCACGCCCTTCGGCTGACGTATGTCTTGACCCATCACCACGTGAGGACGCGCAGCACCGGCAAGGAAGCGATCGTCTTGTCGACGGTGACGAACGTCGCATCCTCGAGCGTTGCCTGGGCGACCAAGAGACGATCGAACGGATCGCGGTGGGCCCACGAGATTGCTCCCGCCAGCAAAGCATGATCAACCGTTATCGGCAGGCTGGTTGCATCAAGCGCTGACAGGCGGGCCGGCAGTGTTTGCACGAGACCTGGGGCGTCGAGCTTGCCTAGTCGAACCTTCGTGGCAATCTCCAGTGTCGATGCTGATGACACCAAAAGCCGATTCGTTCGATCGGCGAGGGCAGTCGCGTACGTGCTCCGGGATCCGGTTTGGTTCACCGAACAGCCACAACAGGATGCGGGTGTCGACGAGATGCGTTACTCCCACGTGGCAAGCTCGTCGTCATCCAGAGGGGCATCAAAATCGTCTGGCACGTTCAGCGCAAGGCCCCCGAACTGCCGCGGCGGCGCTTTGGCTATTGCCACTAGCCGAACAACCGGAGATCCCGCCCGGGAGATGACAATCTCCTCGCCCCGTTCCGCCCGAGCCAGAAGCTCGCTCAGATGCGTCTTCGCCTCTTGAACGTTTACCGTTGCCACAGCCTTAGTCTACTTGACCAGACCAGCCTGACTAACTTGATACGAGCTTGACTACTTTGATACGGAATAGGTTGCCTCCAAAGGCCGTTTGGCGAAGTAGGGTTTACAGCCCACGAGCAGAGTCTTGAAAGGCACTATGAGCAACGAATCCATGCGGGACGTCATCATCGTCGGGAGTGGGCCGGCTGGTTATACCGCCGCTGTCTACGCGGCGCGGGCGGATCTGAAACCGCTGGTGTTCGAGGGTGAGATCGACTCCGGCGGCGCCTTGATGACTACCACCGACGTGGAGAACTTTCCAGGTTTCCCAGACGGGATCATGGGTCCTGAACTGATGGAGAAGATGCGCGCGCAGGCCGAGCGATTCGGTGCCGAGATCGTCACCGAGGACATCGTCGAGATGGACCTGACCGGTGACGATCAAGATCGTCAAGGACGGCTACGGCAATGCCTTTGCTGCGCGTACGGTGATCTTGGCCATGGGCTCCGGGTACCGCAAGCTCGGTTTGGAGAGCGAGGATCGGCTCTCCGGCCATGGCGTCTCATGGTGTGCCACGTGTGACGGTTTCTTCTTCCGTGACAAGGACATTGCCGTTGTCGGTGGCGGCGACTCGGCGGTCGAGGAGGCAACCTTCTTGACCCGCTTTGCGAGGTCTGTGACGATCGTGCATCGCCGCGACGGGCTCCGCGCCAGCAAGATCATGGCTGGCCGCGCGTTGCACAATCCCAAGATCAGCTTCGCGTGGAACTCCGTTGTTACCAAGATTCATGGCGACAAGACGCTCCGATCGATCACCTTGCAGGACACTGTCACTGGTGCCGAGCGCGAGCTGCCAATTTCTGGGCTGTTCATTGCGATTGGTCACGATCCGCGATCGGACCTGGTGAAGGGCCAGGTGCATTTGGATCCCGACGGTTATGTGATCACCGATGGCTCCTCGACCAAAACGAACCTCCCGGGAGTGTTCGCTTCGGGAGATCTGGTGGACCGCACGTACCGGCAAGCAGTGACCGCTGCAGGCACCGGATGCGCCGCCGCTCTTGACGCGGAGCGCTACCTTGCGGCGCTCCACCACGCAGACCACTCGGCCGCCGGCGCGGACGAGGCCATGCTCACCGGCGCGGCCAGCTAGGGTCGGCTGGCACGCATTCCGCGTCCGCGACCGATGAGTCAGCGAGCTTGCGTCATGGGACATGTGTCAGTGGGCGAGAGAACACTGAAGCGCAGAGAGGAGATTCCATGGGTGCAGTAACTGATGTGACCGACGCCACGTTCAATGAGGTCGTCCTGAAGTCCGACAAGCCAGTCGTGGTGGACTTCTGGGCAGATTGGTGCGGACCCTGCAAGCAGGTCTCGCCGATCATCGAAGAACTTGCCAGCGCGCACGGTGACAAGGTGACGTTCGTCAAGATGGACACCAACACCAATCCCGTGACCCCGGCGAACAATCATGTGTTGGGCCTGCCAACGATCCAGGTCTACGTCGATGGCGAGCTGGTGAAGGCGTTCAAGGGTGCGAAGTCAAAGTCAGTGCTGCTCGGAGCGATCCAGGAATATCTCTGATCAAGAGACTTGCCAGCTAGTTCAGCGAGCAACCTCGGGGAACTGCTGACAAGTCGTCGCTTTAACCAGATCGCTGCAATTCTCCGGCAGTCTCTCGAACTGAGCTAACCGCGGTAACCTGCCCCTGAGAGGATCGCCATTCTCCAAGATCGCCATTGCCACCGCACGGCGCATCAAGTCGGGGAGGTCAGGGACAGAGAGCGGGGCGCGTTCGAGGTCATCCGGGTCCCACCAGCGGGCGTCGTCGATCACCTCGTTGCCTTGGATTCCGTCGAAGCTAATCGCGACGTTGTCGAGTCGCACCGCGAAGAAGCTTTCATCGGCGACAAAGTCGACGCCGTCATACGAGAAGGCGTGGGTGCCGCGGTGATACGGCAGGCTCGAGCTGTTGCTCGGTGATCTCGATGCCGGTTTCCTCCCAAAGCTCGCGTACGGCCGCAGCCGCGAGGGACTCCCCAGGCTCGACGGCGCCGCCGATGGTGAACCAGTACGGCGATTCCGGACGCGCCGGATCGTGGCCGTGGAGCAGCAGCACCCGGCCGCTCGCATTGACCGGGATCACCCGGGCCGATGTGCGTTGGATGGGAGCTGTGGTCACGCCGGTCATCGTGTCATCCATCGATGTCCGACATGCCGACTGCGAAAAGCTAGAAGAAGTCCGGGCAGAAAGGCGGCTGAGGCCAGCCAAACGCCAGGGCCGCCGCTGCGACGCGCACCTTCGGTTCGCTCGATGACCAGGCCTGCCCGCCCCAGAGCTGTGAGCGGAGTTCCAGCGAGGTAGATGGAGCTCAGCTCGCGTACATTCATGATCAAATCGGGTCTGCGACGGGTACGGCTCACCGAGGCGCCATCGGGGCCGGCCTCCAGCCGCAACGAGCCGGTGTTCTGCGTAAGCAGCGTGTCCTCGACTCTGATGATCACGTCGAGGTCACTGGCATACCGACGGGCCTCGAGCGCTCGCGGCACGTCCACCAAGCGTGCGTACGTTCCGTCCTGCGGGTCAGCCTTGACCGAGCGAAGATCGTTGACGAGGTAACGCAGCGGCTCATCGGGCGCAGCGTCAACGCTGAACGTACGCACCAGGTCAAGATCGAGAACGAACCGCCACAACGCCGCGCGTGCTGGCGTATCGGTGGCATCGAGCTCGTTAACGATCACCTCCGCCGCCGAACCCGACTCTGACCAATTGTTCTTCACGCGAAACGCCACGTAGCCGTTCGGTCGGCCGCGCCGATCGTAATGCAAGGCGAATCGGTACGCCGACTCTCCGTGCCGCCATGACTCCGGATCATGCCACTTGACGACCCACCAGTTGTCGTCACGATTCAGCGCACCGACGCGGTCCGGCAACAGCGCGTGATGGAGCCGTTTGATGATCGGAATGGCCTGGTCCCGCTCCACTTCGCCGACCGAACCAGCACCAAGATCAACATCCGGCCGGAACCCAGTCGCCCTGGTCTTACCTGTCAGATGGAGCCGCGGGTGTCGCCTGGCCGTATCCGTAGCGCCCGTAGATCGCGGACTCCGACGCCCAGAGCAGGGCAATTGGCTCGTTTCCCCGCTCGGAAACGTCGTGCAGCTGGTGACGCATCATCTCCGTGAGCAGACCCCGGCGACGATATGACGGCTGCACCGTTACGACGGTGACCGCTGCTACCGGAACCGATCCACCCGGCACCGTCAACGTCCGGCTGTAAGCGCCACAGGTGGAGATCCAGCGTCCGTCGACCTGGAAACCGAAGCTGCGCTCGGGCTCGAACACCTTGCGATGGGGCTCCCAGTTCTCAGCGACGTAGTCGTCATGAAAGCCACGCAGGATTGCCCGGAAGAAGTCATCGATTCGCTCAGGCGTGACGTAAACAAGTTCACGGTGAGCCAGGTGCGGTGGGGTGGCGCGCGAAA
>CAVQIU010000023.1:0-247259 GCA_963712625.1 uncultured Actinomycetota bacterium | reverse complement strand
TGTCGGCGGCAACTGAATACTGACCACGGTGCGGCAACTGAAAATTGGCCTCAGCTTCCCCGTGACCCTGGCCGGAGTCGAGCCGGGGAGGAAGCAGGTGCTGATTGTGGAGGACTGGGGCTGAGATCCGACGGCTGCGCAAGTCGGAGGGCGTGTCGATCTCGGAGATTGCGCGGCTGATCGGTTGTTCGCGGAACACGGTGAAGGTGGCGTTGGCGAGTGATGAAGCCACCGAGGTATGTGCGGGCGCGGTCGGGGTCACTGGTTGATGGGTACGAGCCGCGGATCCGTGAGCAACTGGCGGCGTTTCCGCGGATGCCGGCGACGGTGATCGCTGAACGGGTGGGTTGGCCCGTATTCGATCCGCACGTTGAGTGGCCGGGTTGCGGAGTTGCGTCCGGGCGTATCTGCCGCCGGACCCGGCGGGCCGGACGGTCTATACCGCTGGGTGAGATCGCCCAGTGTGATTTCTGGTTCCCTGATGTCGAGCTGCCGGTCGGGTTTGGCCAGACCCGCAGCGCGAGGCTGCTGCCGGTGTTGACCATGGTGTGTGGCTATTCCCGGTTCGCACTGGCGATGCTGCTGCCCTCTAGATCGGCGGAGGATCTGTATGCCGGGCCGGTGGGAGTTGATCAGTCGGCTGGGCGCGGTGCCCCGAGTGTTGGTGTGGGATGGGGGAGTCTGCGGTGGGGCGGTGGCGCGCCCGGCGGGCTCGAGTTGACCAGTGAATGCCAGGCGTTCCGCGGCACGCTGGCCCACGAAGGTGATCATCTGCAAGCCTGCCGACCCGGAGGCCAAGGGTTTGGTGGAGCGGCTGCCACGATTACCTAGAGCGCTCCTTCCTGCCCGGCCGCCGGTTCGCCTCGCCGCAGGATTTCAACAGCCCAGCTCCACCGGGTTCTTGGCGCGGGCCAACTCCCGTCAGCATCGTGTCTTGGGCTGTCGTCCGGTTGATCGAGTTGACGCGGACCCGGCAGGCGATGCTGCAATTGCCGCCGCGTCCCCGACAACCGGCTGGCGGCAGCTGCTGCGGTTGCCCCGGGATCACTACGTGCGGTTGGACGGCAACGACTATTCGGTACATCCGGCTGCGATCGGCCGCCGGATCGTCCCGTCTCGGCGGACTTGGATCGGGTTCGGGTGAAGCTGCGAGGGGCCGCTGGTCGCCGACCATGAACGGGCGTGGGCCAAACACCAAACCCTCTCCGATCCGGCGCATCTGGCCGGCGGCCAAGAGGTGCTGCGCCGCGGCCGGATCGACCTGGTGCGCCCCCACCCGCTGAAACCGAGGTGGAGATCCGATCATTGGCCGCATACGACACCGCGCTAGGCATCGCCGGCGCCGAAGGGCGGATGGCGCTGTGATGGCTGCGGTGAAACTCTCGGTGACGAGCTAACCGCGACCTGGCCAGTGAGTGGCCGTTTTTGACCCGAGCGTTGAAAGCGCCAACGTTGCGCGCGACTCGGCGGCCCGGCTCGCCGACCGAGCCCGGGCCGAGACCTGGTCCCATGAGGAGTTCTGACCGCCTGCTTGGAACGCGAAGTCGCCGCTAGAGAGGCCAACGGCGGAGAGGGCCGCATCCGGGCCGCCCGGTTCCCGGCCCGCAAAAGCCTCGACGAGTTCGACTTCGACCACGCCCGCGCGCTGAAACGAGACCTGATCGCCCACCTCGGCACCTTGGACTTTGTCGCCGCCAACGACAACGTCATCTTCCTGGCCCGCCCGGCACCGGAAAAACCCATCTGGCCATCGGCCTGGCGATCCGCGCCTGCCACGCCGGCCACCGGGTCCTCTTCGCCACCGCCAGCCAATGGGTCGACCGCCTCGCCGTCGCTCACAGCAACGGCCGCCTGCAAGCCGAACTCCCTAGCCTCGGCCGCTACCCACTGATCGTCATCGACGAAGTCGGCTACATCCCCTTCGAACCCGAGCAGCGAACCTGTTCTTCCAACTCGTCTCCGCCCGCTACGAGAGAGCCTCCCTGATCGTCACCAGCAACAAGCCGTTCGGACGCTGGGGTGAAGTCTTCGGCGACGATGTCGTCGCCGCCGCCATGATCGACCGCCTCGTCCACCACGCCGAAGTCGTCGCCCTCAAAGGCGACACCTACCGACTGAAAGACCGCGACCTCGGCAGGGTACACACCGAACCCGACTGACACCGCACGGACCCGCAACTGGGGTCAAATTTCACCTGCCGACAAGGGATCAATTTTCAGTTGCCGTTGACACCATTCTCATCAACCAGCGGAGCTATCGAAGATCGCAAGTCCGATACACCTCATGCACGGTCGGAAGGTACCTCCAGCTCGACTGACCGCCTAGGGGCCGCCGTTCAGCTTCGGGTGGTGTGACGATGAGCCTGCACAAGCTCACGGCCGGGTCCGGGTACGACTACCTGACCCGGCAGGTGGCCGCGCAGGACCGCACCGAGAGGGCCAGGCCGGGCTGGCGTCGTACTACACCGAAAGGGCGAGACGCCCGGCGGGTGGGTCGGGTCCGGGCTGGCCGGGATCGACGGCCTCACCGTCGGGGACGAGGTCACCGCCGAGCAGATGCAGCCTTGTTCGGGTCCGGGCACCACCCGCTGGCCGAGCAGCGGCAGAGCAGCTGGAGGGGCCGGGCCTGACCGGACGCGACTACCAGGCGGTGACCCGGCTGGGGTCCCGTTCAAGGTCTACCACGGCGACGTCAGCCCGTTCCGGGTCGAGGTCGCCAAGCGGATCGCGGAGCTCAACGCGTCGGCTGGGCACCCGCGGACTACGCCGGTCACGGCCGCGGAGCGGGCCCGGATCCGCACCGAGGTCGCCACGCGAGTTCTTCCGCGCCGAGCACGGCCGGGACCCGGCCGACGCCCGCGAGCTGGCCGGGCACCATCGCCAAGCACTCGCGGCCGCGGACCAGCGCGGTCGCCGGGTACGACCTGACGTTCTCCCCGGTCAAGTCGGTGTCGACCCTGTGGGCGGTCGCCGCCCGAGGTCGCCGCGCTGATCGAGCGGGCCCACCACGCCGCGGTCGCAGGACGCGCTGGCGTTCATCGAGAAGCACGCCCTGTACACCCGGAACGGCGCCACACGGGGTCCGGCAGGTCGACGTCCGCGGCCTGGTCGCGGCCGCGTTCACCCACCGCGACTCCCGGGCCGGCGACCCCGACCTGCACACCCACGTCGCGGTCGCGAACAAGGTGCAGACCCTCGACGGGCGTGGCTGTCCATCGACGGCCGGGTGCTGTTCAAGGCCAACGTCGCCGCCTCGGAGACCTACAACACCGCCCTGGAGCAGCACCTCCGCGACACGCTCGGCGTGCGGTTCGCGGAGCGGCCCGGCACCGACCCGGCGAAGCGGCCGGTCCGGGAGATCGTCGGCGTCGACCCGCGACTGAACCAGCGCTGGTCCACCCGCCGGGCCCACATCGAGGCCCGCCGCGGCGAGCTCGCCACCGCAGTTCCAGGCCGACCATGGCCGGCCGCCGACGCCGGTCGAAGCGATGCATCTGGCCCAGCAGGCCACCCTGGAGACCCGCGAGGCCAAGCACGAACCCCGCTCCCTAGCCGAGCAACGCGCCACCTGGCTGGACGAGGCCGCAGCAGTGCTGGGTGGGCTTGACGCGGTCGCGTCGATGGTGCAGACGGCGCTGGCGCCGCCCGCCGAGGCCGCTACGATCGCCGACGCACCCTGGGTCGCGCAGACGGCCGGGCAAGTCTGGCCGCGATGGAGGCAACGCCGGTCGACCTGGCAGATGTGGCATGTGCGGGCCGAAGCCCAGCGCCAGGTCCGCGCCGCGAGCGTGCCCGCCGAGCAGGTCGAGTGCGCTGGTGGACCTGTCGTCGATGAGGTGCTACGACGCCGGTCTGTGTCGCCCTCGCCGCGCCGGTGACGACATCGAGGAACCGGAAGCGTTGCGGCGGGTCGACGGGTCGTCGGTCTACACCGTCGCCGGCGCCACCTGTACACCTCCCAGCGGTCCTCGCCGCCGAGCAGCGCCTCGTCGCCGCCGCCGGACGTCGAGGCGGCACGCGGTCCACGAGCACGGCGGTCGACCTGGCGCTGCTCGAGATGGCGGCGAACGGCACCGCCCTCGACGCCGGGCAGGCAGCGCTGGTCCGCGAGATGGCCACCTCCGGCGCACGGCTGCAGCTCGCGATCGCCCCCGCCGGCGCCGGGAAGACCACCGCCATGCGCGCCCTCGCCCTGGCCTGGACCCAAGACGGCGGCAACGTGGTCGGGCTCGCCCCGTCGGCCGCCGCGGCCGCCGTCCTCGCGAGCAGACCGGCATCCGCACCGACACCCTGGCCAAACTCACCTGGTCCCTGCAGCACGGCGACCTGCCGGACTGGGCGGCGCGGATCGGCCCGTCGACCCTGGTCATCATTGACGAGGCCGGCATGGCCGACACCCTTGTCCCTCGACACCGCCGTCCAGTTCGTCATCGGTCGCGGTGGGAGTGTCCGGCTGATCGGTGACGACCAGCAGCTCGCCGCGATCGGCGCCGGCGGCGTCCTCCGCGACATCAAACACACAGCACGGCGCCGTGCAGCTGACCGAGCTGCTCCGGTTCACCGACCCCGCCGAAGCCGCAAGCCTCCCTCGCGCTCCGCGACGGTGACCCGCAGGCGCTCGAGTTCTACCTGGACCAGGGCCGCGTCCATGTCGGCGACCTCGCCACCACCACCGACGACGCCTTCACCGCCTGGGCTGCCGACCGGGCGGCCGGGCTGGACGCGATCATGCTCGCCCCCACCCGCGACCTGGTCGCCGAGCTCAACCGCCGCGCCCGAGCCCACCGCCTCAACGGCGACCTGCCGACTGCGGTGGTGCGCCTGGCCGACGGCAACCAGGCCAGTGCCGGGGACGTGATCATCACCCGCAGCAACGACCGGCGACTCCGCCTCAGCGCCACCGACTGGGTCAAGAACGGCGACCGCTGGACCGTCACCCGCATCGGCCGGAACGGCGACCTGACCGTCCGACACAACCGCAGCCGGCTCACGGTCACGCTGCCCGCCGACTACGTCCGCGAGCTCCACCGGTCTCGGCTACGCCAGCACCATCCACGCCGCCCAAGGCGTCTCCGCCGACACCATGCACGGACTCATCTCCGGCCAGGAGTCCCGCCAGCAGCTGTACACCATGCTCACCCGCGGACGGGCCGGCAACCACCTCTACCTACAGGTCGTCGGCGACGGCGACCCGCACACCGTCATCCGACCCGAGACCGTCGCGCCCCGCACGCCGACCGAGATCCTGCAACAGATCCTCGCCCGCGACGACACCCCCGCCTCCGCCACCACCCTGCTGCGCGAGCTCAGCGACCCGGCTGCCCGGCTGTACGACGCCGTCCGGCGCTACACCGACGGCCTTCATGTGGCGGCCGAGCATCTCCTCGGACCCCAGATCGTTCAGATGCTCGACGCTCGAGCAGACCAGGTCGTGCCCCGACCTCACCAACGAGCCGTCCTGGCCGACGCTCAGAGCACATCTCCTCGGGTTGGCGGCAGAGACCGGTGAGCACCCACTCCTCCACCTGCCGACAGCGGCCGCCGGTCGCGAACTCCACACCGCAGGCAGACATGGCCGCCGTGCTGGACTGGCGCCTCCCAGAACCCGGAGCCACCGACCCAGGGCCGCTTCCTTGGCTTCCCGGCGTCCCGCAAGCGCTTCATGATCATCCCGTTTGGGGTCAGTATCTGGCGAAGCAGTCCCAACTAGTTACCGACCTCGCCAATCGGATCCGAGGTCACGCCAGCCAGGACGACACCCGGCCTGTGTGGGCGCCGCCGGGCAGCCACCCGAACCTCGCCATCATCGCTGAAGTCGCCGTATGGCGGGCCGCCAACGGCATCCACCCCAGTGACCCACGACCAACCGGAGCAGCACAGCTGCAGACAGCCTCGGCCCTCTGGCAACACCACCTCGACCGAAGTCTCGCCCGCGGCAGCGACGACAACATCGGTCGTCTTGACATCCCAGAGCCCCGGCCTGCTGCAACCTCACACGATCGCCGGCACCAAAATCGACAGCGCCTGCCCCAACCACCCGCGGTCCACCCGAGCTCGCCACCCCGCGCCGGCCTGTAGGTGCCCTTCGGTGGCAAGCCGGTCGTCCACATCCAGGCGCCATCGGCATGATCAAGTACCCACGGATTGGAACGCAGGTACTGCTTGTACTGGGTGAGTGCCAGGCCCTCGTGCCATTATCGCGCCACTAGCTGTGCCTGACACCCTCAGACAATGCGAGACAATGATCAGCATCTCCGCAGGTCAGAGCCACATCCAGTTCACCACTAGGAGTTCTGCATCGGTTTAGGAAACCTCTGCTCTATCCCCTGAGCTATGGGGGCCTCGCGCGCTGCCACCCGACGCGGCGGGATGTTTCAGCAGAGCGCACCGCACAGGGTATCCGCATAAGCGGTCTGTCAGCATGACTGGCATGCCGAGACCGATTGTGATGGATGTCGACACCGGCACGGACGACGCTCTGGCGATTCTTTACGCCGTACGTCACCCCGACCTCCAGCTGCTCGGCATCACGTGTGTCGCCGGGAACGTCAGTGTTGATCAAGCGGTGCTGAACACGTGCAAGGTGCTTGACGCCGCCCGAGCCCGAGACATCCCAGTCGCGGCAGGCGCCGCAGAGCCGCTCAACGAGCCTGGCGCACCCAAGTCAGGATCCCATGGTCTGGACGGCCTCGGCGGAATCACCTTGCCAGCGACGTCGCGACAGCAGTCACCAATCCCCGCGGTCGACATGCTTCTTCAGCTGATCATGGATTCGGCTGAGCGCGTGAATCTCATAACACTCGGGCCCAAGACGAATCTCTCCTTGCTGCTCACGAGATACCCGGAGGTCGTGACGCGCCTCGAACAGATCATTTTCATGGGCGGCTCAGCAAGCGAGGCGGCTCCCGAGTTCAACGTGCGGTACGATCCCGAGGCGGCGCTCGAAGTCATCGAATCAGCGGTCCCGATAACCATGTACGGATTCGATCTGTTCGGCCAGCTAGCAATCGATAAGGCAGACGCGGACCGCTTCCGCAATCACGATCATCCCGCCATCCGGCTCACCGGGGAACTTCTGTGCCGCCGTCACTCGAGCTCCATTCCGGGCGATTACCTCGGTCTCGTTGGCGACGCCGGTGCGATGGTGCTGTTCACCAATCCAGAACTCTTCGTCGCCCGCGAGCTGCCCGTCCGCATCAATCTCCAAGGCGTCGGCCGTGGCCAGACCATCATTGATCGACGCGCCACTCGCTACGACAATTCTCGGCGTCCCAACGCGTCGCCGATGATCAACGTTGTGTTGGATCTAGACGCGGCGAAGGCCGCGTCGGCGTTCGTTCGAACGATCAGCGCCTACGCGGCCTCAGCAAATAATCACTCGTGAACGTGTTCGGCTTTGAGCTTTTCTACCTCGGCGTGCACCTCAACCATGTCGAGGCCCTTCACCGCGTCCAGAACCTGCTTCAGAGCGTGCCCCGGCAGCGCTCCGGCCTGGTTGAAGACCAGGACGCCCTCACGGAAGGCCATAAGTGTAGGAATGCCCTCGATGCCCAACTGGCCGGTCAGCTCGTAATTGGCATCGGTATCCAACTTGGCGAAAACGATTCCGTCGTACTCCTCTGAAGCCTTCTCATAAATTGGCCCGAACCGCTTGCAGGGCCCGCACCATTCGGCCCAGAAGTCCACCAGGACGATGTCGTTATCGGTGATGGTCTCCTCGAAGTTCTCGGCGGAGATGTTAATCGTTGCCATTCATGTGCTCCTCGTTACGCGGATTGGCTGCTGATGGGCGCTTCGCGGCAGCCACTGTGTAAACCGCACACGATGTACGCCTATTCCATACCCCATTACTTGATGGCGACAAGCCGGCGCATCGGGATGGCCACCTCGACCACCTCGCGTCTTTTGACACTGTCCTCCAGATACTCGATCGCTCGCTCGACCCGCGACCACCGAGTGTTGGGCAGGTACAGCGCCGACATCACCAACTCGGCGTCGGCCCGTGAGCGAATGCTGAATCTGTAACGCTCGCGCGCATCCTCCACGGCCCGCATCCCATTGAGGTTCAGTGTCTTGGCGAAACCGGTCAACTCCACGGGGCCTGGAAACTGCGGCTTGGTCCGCAGGCGGCCGTTGATCCGTGTCAGCACCCTGAGATCACTCGGGGCGAGCGGCCGGATTGCGGGGGCAATCGCCGCCAGCACGCCACCTGGGCGCAGCACTCGCGCGACCTCCTCGATCACCCGGGTCAGCGGCTGGACGACGACCAATCCCATAGAACTGGTGACCACATCGATGCTCTCGTCTTTGAATGGAAGCTGTAGGGCGTCGGCCCGGACCCATGGCCCAGGTCCGCGCTTCGCAGCCAACGCGAGCTCATGTTCAGACAAATCCAAACCGACGACCGTACGCCCGGGCCGGGCCAACTCGCGAGACATCGGACCTGAGCCGCAGGCGAGATCCACCACGATGGTCGCCGTCGCCGATACGGCGCGAGCCAACCATCGGTACGGCGAGTGGTCGCCAGCGAGCGCACGTGAAAGCACAGCCTCGGCAATGCCGGCTCGATCTCGGTGAAAGTCTGCCAGGTACTTTCGCCAATACACTTGCTCGCTCACCGCGAAGCTCCTCGCGGTCGATCAAACGCGTGACACGAACAAGTGGGTCGATGCCTCGCGGTCGATCTCGCAGCTGGGCAGACCGTCGACGGTCAGCCTGACACCCAGCCCTCCAACCTCGGCCCGTACCTCGGCGCCGGGTTGGATGCCTGCCTGACGAAGGGTGCCCATCATCTCCACGTCCTTTTGGATCTCCTCGCTCATCCGCTCGATGACGACCGTGATCGAGGATCCTGTGCTGCTGACCACATCTTGCAACTGCTCATTGCCATCCCGGAACGGTTCGGTGGCCGCGCTCACTCCGAGCTCATCCAGTCCCGGGATCGGATTGCCGTACGGAGACATGGTCGGTGCGTTCAGCAGGTCAACGAGCTTTCGCTCCACATCTTCTGAGATGACGTGCTCCCAGCGACAAGCCTCATCGTGCACCTTCTCCCAGTCGAGCCCGATGACGTCAATGAGGAGCCGCTCGGCGAGCCGGTGCTTTCTCATGACTCGAGTCGCGCGCGCGCGTCCCTCGTCTGTCAGCTCGAGATGGCGGTCCCCGAGGACATGTACGAGGTTGTCTCGCTCCATGCGCGCCACGGTCTGCGATACCGTCGGGCCACTTTGATGCAGACGCTCCGCGATCCGGGCGCGCAGGGGAACGATGCCCTCCTCCTCCAGCTCATAGATGGTGCGGAGGTACATCTCGGTGGTGTCGATCAGGTCGCTCACGTCTCTCCTATTGTCTTCGCTCGCGCATCGCGCCAGGAAACCTGCTCAGCAGGTGACGGAGTTTCAGGCGCTCGCGAAGACCCCATGATGCCCGAGGGCAAGATTAGACGATGCTCTCGGACCGACAGGTTGCGATCTGGTGGGTGCGACGCGACTTCCGGCTGGCCGATAATCCCGCGCTGCGTTCGGCGATCGACGACGGAGACGCGGTGCTACCACTCTTCGTTCTCGACCCGGCACTGCTGGAATCCGCCGGGACAGGCTCGTCGGACATGGCTGATCGCTGCCCTGTACGCGCTGGATCGCGACCTGCGAGAAAGCGGCGGGCCGGGACTCAGCGTGGTCCGCGGCAAACCGACTGCCGTGATTCCTCGGCTCGCCAAGCGACACCACGCCAAGCGGGTGCACATCAGCGCGGACTTCGGCCCGTACGGCCGATCCCGAGACGAACGCGTAGCTCAGGCCACTAGGCGCGGACGACATCGAATTGATTCGGACCGGATCCCCGTACGCCGTAGCGCCGGGGACGCTGAACAACCGCTCCGGCGAGCCCTTTCAGGTGTTCAGCCCGTTTCACCGCGCCTGGCTGGCGCATGGCGTACACGACCCCGCTCCTGGCGTACGTGCCGGGAGCGGTGGACTGGCTGCGAGACAAAACCAGCCGCCAGTTGGAGGATCCCGACGAGGATCTGCTTCCGCTCGTCGGGGAAAGGCCAGCCCGAAAGGCATGGCGGGCCTGGCTCAGCAGGGACTCCGAAGGGGTGCGTGACTACGCCAAGCTGCACGATTTCCCTGGCCCCGACGCCACCTCGCACCTCTCCATCGCCTTGCGGTGGGGCCACCTGCATCCGCGTACTGTGCTGTACGACCTCCGCGAGCACCGGTCGAAGGGGGCAGCCGCCCTTGCCCGTCAGATCGCATGGCGAGATTTCTTCGCCGACGTGCTGTTTCACCGGCCGGATGCGGTGACCCAGCCCATCCGGCGCGAGTTCGCGAAGATGCCGACCGACGACCCTGACCGGACGGACGACCGCCGCCGAGCGGCTGCAGGCTTGGAAGGACGGCAGAACCGGTTACCCACTCGTCGACGCCGGCATGCGTCAGCTGCAAGCCGAGGGCTGGATGCACAACCGGGTCCGGATGGTCGTCGCTTCGTTCCTGATCAAGGATCTGCACATCGGCTGGTGGCATGGGGCCGACTGGTTCATGGAGCACCTGCGCGACGGCGACATCGCCCAGAACCAGCTCAACTGGCAATGGGTAGCGGGCTGCGGCACCGACGCGGCACCCTACTTCCGGATCTTCAATCCCACTGGTCAGGCGGAAAAGTTCGATCCGGACGGGAGCTATATCAGGCGCTATGTCTCGGAGCTGGCGGACCTACCGCTCGAGCACCTACACCAGCCCTGGGCTGCGCCAGCGGGCGTACCCAGGGGCTATCCGGAGCCGATCATCGACCATGCAGTCGAGCGCCAAGAGGCTTTGGATCGGTACGCGGTCGTCAAGGGCGCGTGGCTTTAGAAGCCGTCGAGCAACCGCAGCAGCCTTTCGGCTTCGACTGCCACGGCATCCCGAGCCGGGCCGAGATATCGCCGGCTATCGACCATGTCCGGATAGGCAGCCAGCGTCGCCCGCACGGACTCGCTGAAAACCTGATTGAGATGAGTCGCGATGTTGATCTTGGTCATACCAGCCTCGATCGCCCGGACCAGTTCCTGATCGGGAACGCCGGAGGAACCGTGCAACACCAAGGGCACCGGGACAGCTCCCCGAAGCGCTCTGATCAGTTCGAGATCGAGCGCAACGCGACGCTCTGTCATGGCATGCGAGGTTCCGACGGCGACGGCCAATGCGTCCACACCGGTTGCTATCGCGAACGCCCGCGCCTCTTCGGGCTGGGTTCGAGCGCCTGCTGCGTGGACGCCGTCCTTTCCACCGATCTCGCCTAGCTCGGCCTCGACGTCGAGCCCACCGTCGTGACATAGCTGCACGACCGCTGCCGTCGCAGTGACGTTCTCTTCGTAGGCCATCGTCGATGCGTCGAACATCACGGAGCCGAAACCGAGGGCGACGGCCTCTTCGACCAGCCGCTCGTCGGTTGCGTGGTCGAGGTGAACGACAACGGGAACGGCGGCGTTGCGGGCCAACGTGAGTGTGGCCAATCCGATCGGCCCCAACGCCTTGTGGTAGCGCACGGCGTTCTGTGAGATCTGCAGTACGACTGCCGTCTCGGCGGCCTCAGCCGCTGCAGTGAATGCCTCGGCATGCTCGATGCTGAAGACGTTGAACGCCCCCAGGCCCTTGCCAGAGGCGCGGGCCGGGGCCAGTACGTCGGCAAGCCGGGCCAGAGTCATCGATGCTTCATAGCATGACCACCTGCTCTTTTCCCAGTCGCTCGCGCATCGCTCTATTAATTGCTCGCTTCGCTCGCTGCGACGTTCGCTGGAAGGCCCGCCGACTTCGCCGTCACTCGCAGACGATGAAACGTGTCTGCTCGCTCACTCGTCAAAGGTCAGCGCCGCGCCAGCGTGGTTCACGCGACTCCTGACCTCGCCGCTGTGTCCGCGGCCACATTCCGCAAACTCCGTTGACCCAATCCACACACGCGCATACGTTGGTGGGACACGGGAAAGGAGGTGGTCCGCGGAATGAATGACTGTTGGACAAGTGAGGTGACGGCCAGCTAGCCGCATCCCGACTGTGTACGAACTGGTCGCGTGCGGCCGGCTAATCCACAGCCAACACCCGAACCCGCGAGCGCCGGAGTTGTCCGCCCGGCCAACATGCTCCTCCTTCAAGATGACCCGTGATTGGGGTCTGTCGCTGGATGCGCGTTGACAGCTCGCGGGTTTGTCCTTTCTGATGCGCCTGAGCAGGCGCTCCCACTTCGACGAGCTCAGCGTGGCATGCCTAGTCGATGATCGGGCTGAGCGCCTTCACCGTGTCGATGGTGTCAGCCTCGGCAGCCGATTTGTCCGGTCTATAGCGCAGCACTCGGGCAAACCGCAATGCGACTCCGCCGGGATACCGCGGTGACCTCTGCAGCCCGTCGCAGGCGATCTCCACAACGGTTGAAGGTTCGACATAGACCGTGCCCTGCGTACGGCGGACCTCAAGCTCCAGGAATCTTGCGGTCTGCCACGTCAGCAGCTCATCGGTGAGGCCCTTGAACGTCTTACCGAGCATGATCAACTCTCCAGACGTCGGATCAGGCGCGGCGAGGTGGAGGTTGGACAGCCAGCCCTGGCGTCGGCCGTGCCCCCACTCGGCGGCCGTGACGATCAGGTCGAAAGTGTGGCGGGGCTTCACTTTGACCCATGCTGAGTCGCGACGACCGGCCGCGTACGGAGCCTGCAGGCTCTTGATCACGACGCCTTCGTAACCCCGTTTGACCGCGTCGGCGAACGTGGCGGCGGCCTCTGCGGGCGTCGTGCAGATTTCGCGAGGCACGGTGACCGACGCAGGCAATAGCTGACTCATTTGTTCCAGTCGCTCGGTCAGTGGTGCGTCCAGCAGGTCCTGGCCGTCCACATGCAAAAGATCAAAGAAGAAGACCTGAAGCGGCCCGGACTGCGCCACCGTCGCGATGTCGACGCTGCTCATGGTGCGGGATGCCACGACCTGGAAGGCTTCTGGTCGACCGTCGCTGCGCAAGGAAAGGACCTCCCCGTCTAGCACGAGTTGATCATGCGGAAGCGATCGCGCCACCGCTACGACCTCCGGAAGACGCGCGGTGATGTCGTCCAGGCTGCGCGTGAAGATCCGTATCTCATCGCCCGAGCGGTGCACCTGAACCCGTACGCCGTCCAGCTTGTAGTCCACCATTGCCGGGACGCCCGTCCGTTCGAGAGCGGCATCTGGACCCGGAGCGGCAGCCGCGAGCATGGGTTGAATGCCGACTCCCACCCGCAGGCCGACGGCCTGCAGTGCTTCGAGGCCGCCCGTCAGCAAAACGGCAGCCGCTGCGGTGGTCGAGGACATGAGCATGGCGGCTCGACGTACCGCGGCAACCGGAACATCGAAGGCAGCGGCGAGTCCTTCCTGGACCGCAGCCTCCATCGCACCCTGGCGTAATTCACCGAAGATCAGGCCGCGGAGCAAGTCCTGCTCATCGGCGGTTGCCCGAGCAAGCAGGGCCTGCACAGCCGCAGCCCGAGTCGTCGTCGATCCGGCGCCGCTGAGGCTCGCGACATTGGCGAAGACGTCATCGACCTCGCCGACGGTTAGCGAGGGCATCTCCGCTGGAGCCGGAATGGACTGCAGCGACTTCCAGCCGACTCCGGTACGCCGCTGGCGCAAGCTGCCCGACAGGTAGGAGACCACAATCTCGACATCGTCCCGCGACGCTTCCCGAAGTACTGCGGCGATGAGGTCCCGCTTGGTGTTGCGCGAGCGCGTGGCAGCGAGAGCGATGCGGGTCTCGGCAAGCCGGCTCAGCAGCATGGTCGCGATTCTGCCTCTCGCCAGAGACAAATTCCCGACCTTGCGGGCATCTGGCGTAGGGCGGGAGATTTCTCGTTTGAATCTTCGTTCCCGGGATTCCGTAAACAACAAGAACGGCGCTCCCCATCTGGAGAGCGCCGTTCTTGCATAGCAATAACTCAGGACTTTTCGTCGTCCTCGTCGGCCGTGTCCGCTTCGTTGAACGCGACAGCCTCTTCGGTGGTGGTGTCGTCGCTTGGCTGCTCCTCCTCCGCGGTGCCCTCCTCGAGTTCACTCGTCTCCTCAACGAGCTTCTCCGCAGGACTCTTGTCGGCCTCCGGCTCCGCGTCAGCCGGGGTCGAGGCCTCCGGCGCGGGGGCCGTCGGCGCAGCGGGAGCGGCCGCCGACGACTTCGTCGTCGACTTCTTTGCGGGAGCCTTCTTTGCGGGGGCGGCAACCTTGGCGTTTGCCTTCCTGCTGTCCTCGACCGATTCCTGGACCAACTCGATCAATGCCATCGGGGCATTGTCACCTTTGCGCGGGCCAACCTTGGTGATCCGGGTGTAGCCACCCTCCCTGTCGGCCAGGCCGGGCGCGATCTCGGTGAACAGCGTGTGCACCACGCCCTTGTCGCGGACAGTCGTGAGCACCAAGCGCCTCGAGTGGATGTCACCACGCTTTGCCTTGGTGATCAACTTCTCCGCCAGTGGACGCAACCGCTTCGCCTTAGCCTCGGTCGTCACGATCCGGCCATGCTCGAACAGCTGACTGGCCAGATTGGCCAGGATGAGCCGCTGGTGCGCGGCACTGCCGCCAAGCCGGGCGCCCTTGGTGGGTGTAGGCATGTCACTTGTCTCCTGAGCTCTAAATAAGCCGACTACTGCGCGGGTTCACAAGGGGGTCGCCCCCCTTGGCTCAAGCGGGGGTTCCAAGGGGGTCGCCCCCCTTGGCTTAATACTGCTCGGTCTCGCTGAAATCGACGTCGTCATCGTCAAGATCGTCATATCGGCTGATCGCGCTCAGCGGGTCGAAGCCTGGTGCGCTGTCTTTCAGCGACAAGCCCATCTCATGCAGCTTGAGCTTGACCTCGTCGATCGACTTTGAGCCGAAGTTGCGAATGTCCAGCAGATCCTGCTCGCTGCGCGACACCAGCTCCGAGACCGTGTGAATGCCCTCACGCTTGAGGCAGTTGTACGACCGCACGGTGAGGTTCAGGTCTTCGACCGGCAAGGCCAGGTCCGCAGCCAGCTGCTCGTCGATCGGCGATGGACCTATTTCAATGCCCTCGGCCTCCACGTTGAGCTCGCGAGCCAGGCCAAACAGCTCGACCAAGGTGCGGCCGGCGGAGGCAACCGCATCCCGCGGACGAATGGCCTGTTTGGTCTCCACGTCCAAGATCAGCTTGTCGAAGTCGGTGCGCTGTTCGACGCGGGTGGCCTCGACCTTGTAAGTGACCTTGAGCACTGGTGAGTAGATCGAGTCGACTGGGATGCGACCGATCTCAGCGTCGGCGGTCTTGTTCTGCACTGCGGAGACGTAGCCACGGCCGCGCTCCACGACCAGTTCCATCTCCAGCCTTCCGGAGTCATTGAGAGTCGCGATGTGCAGCTCCGGGTTGTGCACCTCAACACCCGCGGGCGGGGCAATGTCTGCCGCGGTGACCTCGCCGGCGCCAGCCTTGCGCAGGTACATCGTGACCGGCTCGTCCTCCTCGGAGGAGACGACCAGGCCCTTGAGGTTCAAGATGATCTCGGTGACATCCTCGACGACACCTTCGATCGTTGAGAACTCATGAAGGTTCCCGTCGATCTTGATGCTCGTCACGGCTGCGCCCGGGATGGACGACAGCAGCGTACGCCGTAGCGAGTTGCCGAGGGTGTAACCGAATCCGGGCTCCAACGGCTCGATGGTGAACCGGGATCGGCTGTCGGAAACCGTCTCTTCCGACAGGCCGGGGCGCTGTGCGATCAGCATTTCTTTTCCTTCCCCGCATCACCCGCTATTTGATGATGCGGAACCGCTGACGTATCCGACGCCTGCGGCTTCCTGCTTTCGTGCCCTTCGACGAGCTCAGGGCACATGATCTTGTTCAGTTTTTGATCTTGTTCAGTTTTTGATCTTGTTCAGTTGCATTGTGCCCTTCGACAGCTTGCGGCATGCACTGCGCGCTGAGCTTGTCGAAGCGACAAAGTCGAGGTCCTACTTCGAGTAGAGCTCCACGATCAGTTGCTCGGAAACGTCGACCACGATCTGCTCCCGGACCGGCAGCTGATGGATCAGGATCCGGCCGCGGTCGGGAAAGACCTGCATCCAGCCGGGAATGTCACGCTCTCCATGTGTCTCCCGGTTGATGATGTGCGGGGTCTGATCCTTTACCTTCTGGGCGAGATCGATCACATCGTGCGGACTCGCCCGATAGGAGGGGATGTCGACCTTGTGACCATTGACCAGGAAGTGACCATGCACCACGAACTGACGGGCCTGCCGACGGGTACGCGCCAGCCCAGCGCGATAGACCACGTTGTCGAGGCGGGACTCCAGGATCTGGAGCAGGTTGTCGCCCGTCTTGCCCTGCTGCCGGTTGGCCTCCTCGTAGTACCGACGGAACTGCTTCTCGAGTACGCCGTAGGAATAGCGCGCCTTCTGCTTCTCGCGGAGCTGCAGCGAATACTCCGACTCCTTGGTGCGGCCCTTGCCGTGCACGCCGGGCGGATAGGGGCGGCGCTCGAACGCCTTGTCATTGCCGACAAGATCAACACCCAGCCGACGTGACTTCTTGGTCATGGGACCGGTATAGCGAGCCATGTTTGAATAAGTCCTTGTCTTTTGAGGTGATCAGACCCGACGCCGCTTTGGAGGACGGCAGCCGTTGTGCGGGACAGGGGTGACGTCGGAGATCGCACCCACCTCGAGGCCGATCGCCCCGAGTGAGCGGATAGCAGTCTCGCGACCAGAGCCGGGGCCCTTGACGAACACATCGACCCGCTTCATGCCATGCTCCATCGCTCGGCGACCAGCGGCCTCGGCGGCCATCTGCGCGGCGTACGGGGTGGACTTGCGGGAGCCCTTGAATCCGACGGTTCCGGCTGAAGCCCACGCAATGACGTTGCCGTTCGGATCGGTGATCGAAATGACGGTGTTGTTGAAGGTGCTCTTGATGTGCGCGTGGCCAGCCACGACGTTCTTCTTCTCTTTGCGGCGCACCTTCTTGGCGGCGGTGCTGCGGCCTGCAGTTGCCATAAGTTCTCAGCTTCTCCTGGATCTAGTCCGCGAACGCCGGAGGCGTTACTTGGCCTTCTTCTTGCCGGCGACGGGTTTGCGCGCGCCCTTACGAGAGCGCGCGTTGGTGCGGGTGCGCTGGCCGCGTACGGGCAGGCCACTGCGGTGACGACGTCCTTGGTAGGAACCGATCTCGACCTTGCGCCTGATGTCGGAGGCAACCTCGCGACGGAGGTCACCTTCGATCTGATAGTTGGCCTCGATCCAGTCGCGAAGCGCAACGAGGTGCTCGTCGGTCAGCTGGTGGACGCGGAGGTCGCCACTGATCTGGGTGGCCTCGAGGGTCTGCAGGGCGCGGGTCTTGCCTATGCCGTAGATGTAGGTGAGGGCGACCTCGAGGCGCTTGTCGCGCGGGAGATCAACCCCAATGAGGCGTGCCATGAGGCAGGTACTACCTTTCGTCTGGTCGACGCCGGCCTTCGTGGCTGCGCCCTCGACAAGCTCAGGCGCATGACGTCGCGGAGGTGTCTGGCGTGACGCGTCCCTGGCTGCCTTCGATCAGGCTTGGGCCTGATCACCGGGGCCCCGGCCTCCGACCGAGGGTGGATCCGACGACATTCGTCGGCGGATTTGCGATCACACTTTGCTGATTTCTTGGAAGCTGCTCGCGCAATACCGACGCTCGCAGCTTCACTGGTCTTGCTGGTGTCGCGGCCTAGCCCTGCCGCTGCTTGTGCCGCGGGTTCTCGCAAATCACCATGACGCGACCGTGCCGGCGGATCACCTTGCACTTGTCGCAGATCTTCTTGACGCTCGGCTGGACCTTCATCGAGCTTCTTTCTGAACTCACGTCGGGCAAGCTGGAGCTAGCCGACGATGTGGATGGTTTGCGAGTTGGCTACTTGTGCCGGTAGACGATGCGGCCGCGCGTCAGGTCATAGGCGGAAAGTTCGACGACGACTCGGTCGGCAGGAAGGATGCGGATGTAGTGCTGCCGCATCTTGCCACTGATCGTGGCAAGCACCTTGTGACCGTTTGCCAGCTCAACGCGGAACATCGCGTTGGGCAGGGCCTCGACCACGGTGCCCTCCAGCTCGAGTGCGCCCTCTTTCTTCGCCATAAACTCTCTAACTTGTTGCGCGTACGCCTGACTGACCGGCCAAAGTTGGCCAGCCGATGAGTTTACGCCAGGACTTCGCCGTACCCAAATTTCCGAACATTTGCGGCCCTCATCTTTTCCGCTGACGAGCACGAGGAGCTTTCAGGCGAACTTGAACCCGCGGTCGATTCGCTCACGATAGAGGTCGACGCTCTCCTTGAGTGCCTTGAGGATGTACGGAGGAAACTCCATGCCCTGCTTGTGGGCCCACAGCAACCGGTTCTCCACTCGCCCGACCTCGCGCGCGTATCCCTCAAGATCGCTGTCCAGACCGAGGGCGGCCATCACTTCGCCCATGTCCGCCTTGTACCTGCTTCATGTGGTTGGTGCCGACGAGGTGATAGGACCTCTCACGCATCACTCGGGTCAGGAACAGTTGCCACGGCTTGAGCACCTTGTCCTGAATCATTGCGGTCGCGGACATCTGATAGAAGGCGAAGTGTCCCGGCTCCTGCTGCTTGATCGGGGTGATGATCGTCTCTGAGATGGCTGTTTCGCCGAGCTGCTGCATTCCCCGGTTGATCTTGTTGTATGCCAGCACCGCCTGCCGTTCGGTGCTGGCACCGGTGAGGAAGTACATCAACTTCGCGATCTCCTGAATGGGTTTCAGGTGCGCCAGCGCTCCCAAGATCTTGATTCCGAACGACAGCTCGAGCTCTGGCTCGGCTGCGGTCCTGCCGAGGTCTTGCTGCAGCCGGTCCAAGATCAGTCCATGCTGGATCTCCTGGGGCTGCCAGACATCGGCGTAGAAGGTCTTGTTGGTGTCATCTGCGTCCGGGAGCAGCACGAGCAACTCCAGCACATTGCGATCAACTTCCAGCTCGACTCGGGCGAGGTAGTCGATCACATGCCCGAACTTTCTGGCTACCAGCCAGGGTCGTTTGATCGTGCGATCGACAGAATCCAGCGGAATCGGCGGATAGAGCTCACCCAGGCGCTGCACATGCTCAGCGATCTTCTTCTGGGTGATGTGTTGCCGGGGCACAGTCGCCATTTTAGGTGTCCATCTTGCGTCAAACATTGCAGGAACTGTGTTCCATACACAGTTAGGTTAGCCATACCAAACCCTTATAGGCCATCCCTCAAACGATATTCGGAGCGCTAAACCTATATGTTTGGTCGACTTCAGGCAGCCGAGAGGTCAGCCGGTGCAACCTGCTCGTCAGGCTTCATTCCCGCCAGGCCGCTAAAACAAGAGCACCAGCAAAATTGCAATCAAGATGACGGCTGCGGCTACTCCGCCAACGACAGCCGCAGTCAGTCGGCCGGGCGGCCGAGGCTCGGACAGCTCTCCTGGCTCCCCTCCGGAGTTGGCAACGATCGCCGGCGACGAGTGCGTGGGGAGCGGCGGCAACCCCTCGACGACCGGCACCAGTTCACCGAGCCGACGCGCGGCGAAAAGGAGGTCCAGCCGCGCCTGATAGTCCTCTTCCTCCAGCGCTCCAGCCGTGTAGGCAGCGTTTAGTCTGGCGTTGAGTCGATCACGTTCGGCGTCTGTCACGGGAGCGTCGGGTGTGCTCCGGTATGGCGACGAAATCGGCAGGTTGCTGCTCACCCGGTCAAGGCTACTCGGGGCGAATGCTGCCATTCCGCGGCGCGAAACGCGAGACTGTCCGCCATCATGGCGACCAACGTGACCTTCTTGACCGTCGCGCTTCAACTTCTGGATCTTGCGATCAAGATCGTCGCCTTGGGACTGGTACCGGAGGGAAGGCGACCGTCGTCGGCCACAGCCTGGCTGCTGCTCATCTTGTTCCTTCCGGTCATCGGCATCCTGGCGTTCTGGTTGATCGGCAGCCCTTTGTCGATCTGGGCCGTCGTCGCCGGCAGGCCGCAAGCCATCGCAGCCATGGCGCGAGAGGTCCGCACCGCCGAGCGATACGTGCACGTGGAGTGCTACATCATGAGCTGGGACTCTACGACCAATGACTTCTTCGAGGCTCTCGCCGAAGTCGCTGCTCGTGGTGTCAATGTCCGACTGATGGCGCCGCCGGCCACTGGGCAAGCGCTACATCGACAACGTCATGCGCTTGACTTCCGCGCTGCGATAGCGGCCAAGATCAACGGGCCACCACGTCAGGCAGCCCGAACTGTTCGAAGAGCGTGGTGTCGAAGAAGGTGCTCACATGTGAGACGCCTCGGTCGTTCAGTGTCAGCACCTGAATTTGGAACGCGCGGTGAGTCCCATCTGGCTCCCTCATGTACAGCGCAAATGCGGGCTGACCGTTGGCCGAGGTCGGCACCATGATCTGATCACCAGGCGCCTCGGCGGGACAATGAGTTTCGATGAGGTGCCCAATGGCGGTCGAGCCCTGGTACCAACCGAGGTATGGCGGCATCTCCCACACTGCGTCCTCCGCAAGAAGCTCGACGATCCGCTTGACGTCGTAATTCTCGAAGGCGGCCATGTAGTCGGCGAGCAACTCCTTTGCGTGCTCGTCGTCGAGACGTTTGTCGGGGTCCTCAGGGTCGAGCTTGTGCATCTGGGCCCTGGCGCGCTGCAGACTGCTGTTCACAGCGGCTGTTGACATGTTCAGCAGCTCCGCCACCTCGCTGGACTGCCACGCGAGCACGTCTCGCAAGATCAAGATGGCACGCTGCGGCGGCGTAAGGTGCTGTAGCGCGGCAATGAAAGCGAGGCGGACGCTTTCGCGATCGACCACTTCGGCGGCGGGGTCATCAACGGAGCCGCCCCACATCACCGAATCCGGCACCGGCTCCAGCCACGTCACCTCAGGCCGAGACTCAAGCGAGCTATGCGGATCGGAGCTGGGCTGACCGAGCCCGGTCGGCATCGGCCGGCGATCCTTGCCGTCGAGCGCCGTGAGGCAGACGTTGGTGGCGATGCGATACATCCAGGTGCGCACCGACGAGCGGTTCTCGAAGTTGTGGAACCCGCGCCAAGCTCGCAGGTAGGTCTCTTGGACCAGGTCTTCCGCATCATGCACCGAACCCGCCATCCGATAGCAGTGCACCGTGAGTTCCCGGCGGAGCGGCTCCACCAGAGACGCGAAGACATCATCATCTATGGCGACAGTCATGCCTGCGAACCTACTCGCGGTCGGTGACGGTTTTGCAGGTGCTCGTGCCGAAGCGCTGCCGCTCACAGCTGCCTCTCATACTTCGCTCGCTGGTCGCAGACCGGTGTGGTGGGCAGCGAAGGTCAGCAGATCAGCCCACTCGGCGGCGATCAACGCGGTCGGCTTGCCGATTCCGTGACCCGTCGAGACCTCGATCCTGGTGAGGATTGGCTGATTGCCAGCCTGTGCGTGCTGCAAGGTGGCGGTGAACTTGTGGCTGTGCAGTGGCACCACGCGATCATCATGATCTCCGGTGAGTATCAGCGTCGCCGGGTAGTTGGTTCCGGGGCGCACGTTGTGCAATGGCGAGTACGCCAGCGCCGCTAGGAACTGCTCCGGGTCGTCCGGGCTTCCGTAATCAGAGACCCATGCCGCGCCGATCGTGAAGAGATGGAAGCGCAGCAGGTCCAAGACACCAACTCCTGGCAGCGCGGCTGCCGCCAGACTCGGGATGTTGGGTCAGCACGGCTCCGACAAGCAAGCCCCCATTGCTGCGGCCGTGCAGGGCGAGTTGCCGGGTCGTCGTCACCCCGGTCTGCTTGAGATGGTCGGCGACCGCGACAAGATCATCGAAGACGTTCTGTTTGTGCGCCAGCCGACCGGCCTCGTACCAGGCCGTACCGAACTCTCCCCCACCGCGCAGGTTGGCGATCGCCAGCAGTCCACCGGCGGCGAGCCAGCCTGGCCAGCCGGGGCGATAGTCCGCGAGCACTGGGATCTTGAACCCCCCATATCCATAGAGCAGGGTCGGTTGCGGCCGCGACCGGTCGGCACCAGCGGGAGCGATCAGGAAGTACGGCACTGACGTACCGTCTTTGCTCGTCGCGATAAGGCGTTCCACCACGATCTGTGGGGGAACGAATGCCTCTTCAGCGGGCTGCACCAATGCGGCGAGCGACGTCACCGCGGCTGAGTCGGCCTCGATCAGGTAACTCTGGGCAGCCGAGGTGACCGATGAGAGGCCGACAAAAGCCTCCGGGTCATCGCGTCTGGCATTCAGTCCGACGACCGCACCCCCGAAGACATCGACCGGCTGAGCGGACGAACCGTCGCGGCCAACCTGAAAGATCAGCGGATGCGCGTCGGCGAGATATACCAGGATGAATCCGTCGCCTGCGACCTCGCGTGCAAGAGGGTGTGCTCGGATTCAGCAATCACCTCCCGCCAGTCGATCCGTCCAGTCTCGTGAAAGGCGTCCAGATCGACAGCGACGAGCCGCCCGGCTTCGGCCTCGAAATCAGTTCGCAGATAGAGAGTGGCCGCGTCAGATCCGGCCAGCACGAATTCGGCATAGGCCTCATCGATGATCTTGATTGGATTTCCAAGATCACTGCGGTCACCTCGCATGATCGGATACACCCAGAGGCGGTTCTTGTACTCGGTGCCTTCCACGATGCTGACGACCAGGTAGCGGTCGTCGTCGGTCACCTCTGCTGAGAACATCAGCTGATCGTTCTCGGGGAATTCCATGATCAGTTCGTCATGTTCTTGTGGCTCGCCGATGCGGTGAATCCGCAGCTTTGGTCCGGAGAGCGCCGCAGTCTGGGTACCCTCGGCATGGCCCTGATGATCAAAGTGGGTGTAAACGTATGAGCGATGATCGGGCAGCCATTCGGCCTGGGAGAACTTGGTCTGGATCACGGCGTCGGCGACGTCATCTCCGCTGGACAGACTCAGGAGCCGAAACGTCGTCCAGTCGCTCCCGGCTTCGCTGACCCCGTACGCGACGAGCTCGCCGTCACCGCTCACTGTGAGGCTGGTGAGCGAACTGGTTCCGTCCGGGGAGAACGCGTTGGGATCGATCAGCACCCGCCCGCCGGCCATCAGCTCAGGCAGCGACGAGGCGACGAAGATCACATCTTGGTTCTGAGTGCCGTCGTTCCTGCTGACGAAGTAGTGCCCCGCACGCTTGAACGGCACACCTGCGCGCGGCTGTCTCATCACCTGGTGCATCGTGTCGAGAAACCAGGCCCGGTCTTGCAGTGACTCGAGGTATCCGGCGGTGAACTCGTTCTGCCGCTTTACCCAGTCGGCTGTCTCGGCTGAGTCCGGGTCCTCCAACCAGCGGTATGGGTCGGCGATGGATCGTCCGTGCAGCACCTCGACCGTGTCGTCCCGACGCGTTTCTGGATAGCGAGTCACGCCCACGAAGCGTACCCATTTCCGCTGGGCAGCTGCTCGCGTCCTTGGGGCAGCTGGCGCTCCAGCTGAGTAGTCCCGAGAATTCATCAGTTGTTGAATTTCTGTTAACCTGGCTCTATCGTCTGTTCATGATGTTGCTCGTGAACTTTTCGGACATCGATTCGACCATGATCGACGCTGTCGGGGGCAAGGCACTCAATCTCGGCGTCATGATCTCAGGAGGACTGCCCGTCCCGGGCGGGTTCTGCGTGACAACCGATGCGTATCGGTTGGTGGTTGCCGATCGGCTCGATGACCTGATGGGCAAGCTCGCCGACGACCACGGACGCCGATGGCGTCACGGCTGCCGCTGGCGAGGCGCGCCACCGAGTGCTCGCGACCGAGCTCCCCGATCAACTAGGAACAGCGATCACGGATCGGTACCAGGCGCTCGGCGACGACAAGCCCGTTGCCGTACGCTCCTCGGCTACCGCCGAGGACCTGGCGTACGCGAGCTTTGCCGGCCAGCAAGACACCTATCTCAATGTGATCGGTTCAGCAGCGCTGCTCGACGCGGTCCGGCGATGCTGGGCATCGCTGTGGACCGATCGAGCCGTGAGCTACCGCAATGCGAACGGAATCGACCACCGCCGCGTGACGCTCGCGGTGGTCGTCCAGCAGATGATCGACGCATCTGCAGCCGGTGTGATGTTCACGGCGAACCCCATCACGGGCAGTCGCAACGAAACGGTCATCGATGCAAGCCCGGGTCTCGGAGAGGCCGTGGTCTCCGGAGCGGTGAATCCGGACCATTTCGTTGTGAATACGGTCGACGACAGCATCGTCACCCGCCGGCTGGGCGACAAGCGGATCATGATCACCAGCCGACCGGGTGGCGGCACCGAGATTGCAGGACTTGGAAGGCAAGGGCTCCGAAGCCTGCCTGGATGACGCCCAGGTGTTCCGGCTTGTTGATCTTGGCCAGCGGGTACAGCGGTATTACGGAGCGCCTCAGGACACCGAATGGGCGCTGGACTCTGGCGGCACCTACTGGTTGACCCAGGCGCGGCCGATTACGACGCTGTACCCCTTGCCTCGGACTCACCAGCCGGGCCTGCGGGTAATGATGTGCCTGAGCTTGGCACAGGGTCTGACCAGACCGATCACTCCAATGGGTATTGCGGCTATCCGGCTGATCGGCACGTCGGTAGCCACCGCAATCAAAATCCCGCCAGATGAGCCATTGGCCGGCCCGCGCGGCGATGCATGCCCCTGGTCAGCGGCTTTTTGTGGACGTGACGAGCGTCTTGCGTAGCCGGCTCGGGCGCCGAGTGATGATCGGAGCCTTCTCAGTCATGGAAGCACGAGCGGCTGCGGTCTTGACGACCCTTGGCGCGCAGCCAGAGTTCTCGATCATCGACTCCTCCGGCCACACGATGCCACGGCACATAGCCGGCGCCCTGATACGCAACAAGGTCCCGCTACGCGTAGTCGCCGGACTGGCAAACCCGGAACTGGCGTACCGCGGAATCGCAGCCACAGAACGACGGCTGCGCCAATCGCTGACGCTGCCCGCCAACGCGACCTCGTCCCAACGCCTCGACTTCGTCGAGGATCGACTCAGCCACATGTTTTTGCTGATGCCGCGAACGTTCGCGTACGCGGTGGGCGGCCTGTTGATGCTCGCTGTGTCTCGCCGCCTGCTGGGTGACGTGGCCGAGCCAGGCGAACTGCAAGAGGTCCTCCGCGGACTGCCCCACAACGTCACCACCGAAATGGACCTCAGGCTCTGGGAATTGACCGAGGAGATCCGCACGTGATGGGCCCTCGCGCACGGCCTTCACTGACCTTGCGGTGCCCGACCTGCTGCAGCGCTATCGCGATCATGCGTTGCCACCCGTCGCGCAGCGCGGACTGCAGGCGTTTCTGCGTCGCTACGGGCATCGCGCCGTCGCCGAGATCGATCTGGGTATGCCGCGCTGGTCGGATGATCCCAGTCACCTGCTTGGAGTGATCAGCAACTATCTGCGCCTCGATGCCAGTGATCTTGACCCGGTTGCGCAGTTCCAGGCTGGCGAGGCCAAAGCCGAGTCCATGATCCATTCGCTCACTGTCCGCATGGCCGAGCGCAGCCGCTCTCGAGCGAAGCTGGTCAACTGGACGCTGGGTCGGGTGCGTCAGCTCGTCGGTTTGCGGGAATCCCCGAAGTTCCTGCTGATCGTGGCGCTTAGCGCTATGCGCGAGCATCTGAAGGCGGTCGGCCAGGAGCTCGCTACTACCAACGTGATCGATCAGGTCGACGATGTCTTCTTCCTCGACCTGCGTGACGCCCGTCGCGGCTTGGCCGGCGAAGACCTGCGGACCCAAGTCGCTGAACGCAGAGAGGCGTACGAGCACGAACTCAAGCGACGCCACATCCCGCGCCTGCTGCTCTCCGACGGGACCGAGCCGGAGGCAGTCGCCTCAGCGGCCGCCCGCCCAGACGGGGCGCTGGCCGGCAGCCCGGCCTCGACCGGCACGGTGACCGGGAAGGCGCGAGTCGTGCTGGATCCGGTTGGTGCGCACCTCGAGCCCGGCGAGATCTTGGTCGCACCTTCCACCGACCCGGGATGGACACCGCTGTTCTTGACCGCCGGCGGGCTGGTGATGGAGATGGGCGGCTCGAACTCCCACGGCGCGGTCGTTGCGCGGGAGTACGGCATTCCTGCCGTTGTCGGTGTACCCGAGGCGACGCACAAGATCGAAACCGGCCAGCTGATCACCGTCGACGGAGCTGCTGGGTTGGTGAGCCTCGCGGCCGCGTGATGCTGCCCTGAGCCGGTCGGCGGGCGCTTCGACAAGCCGCCGTCCTGAGCTTGACGAAGGGCTCAGCGAGGCATCATCTCAAGCTCAGCTCAGTCGACGAGCTCGGCGGCGCGGCCCTCGCGATGAGCATCCAAGGCAGCGAAGACTCGCTCCGATACGTCGTCGATCTCGCCGAGGCCATCGACCTCGACAAGCAAGCCGCGCGGTCGGTAGACCTCCAGCAGCGGCTCGGTCTGCTCGGCATAGACCTGTAGGCGTACGCGGATGGTTTCCTCATTGTCGTCGGACCGGCCTTCGATCTCGGCGCGCCGGAGCAGTCGTGCCACGACCTCGTCGGTGTCGGCAACGAGAGAGAGGACGGCGTCGAGCGCTCGGTCGGTCTCGGCGAGGTAGTCATCGAGGGTTTGCACCTGTTGCATCGTGCGCGGGTAGCCATCCAGCAAGAAGCCGGCATCGCAATCGCTCTGCGCCAGCCGGTCTTTCACGATTTCGTTGGTGATCTCGTCGCTCACGTACCCGCCGGACTCCATGATCGCCCGAACTTGGCGCGCCAGCGGCGTATCAGAGGTCTTCATCGCGCGGAACATGTCGCCGGTCGAAATTGCCGGTATCTCATAATGCTCAGCGATCAGCTTGGCCTGCGTACCTTTGCCTGCGCCTGGAGGGCCCATGATGAGGAGTTGCATTAGCGGAGGAACCCTTCGTAGTTGCGCTGCTGAAGCTGGCTCTCGATCTGTTTCACTGTATCGAGGCCGACACCGACGATGATGAGAATCGAGGTGCCGCCGAAGGGGAAGTTCTGGTTGGCGTTCAGGAGTATGAATGCGATCGATGGCAAGAGGGCGATGAAGCCGAGATAGAGCGAGCCAGGGAAGGTCAGGCGGGACAACACAAAGCCGAGGTAATCCTCGGTCGGTTTACCGGCACGGATGCCTGGGATGAAGCCACCGTATTTCTTCATGTTGTCGGCGACCTCGGTCGGATTGAACGTAATCGCGACATAGAAGTAGGCGAAGAACACGATCAGCAAGAAGAAGCTGATGATGTAGACCGGATGGTCGCCCTTCACGAAGTTGGCGCTGATCCACGAGGAGAATTTGTCATCCGGCCGGAACTGGGCATACAGAGCCGGCAGGTACAGCAGCGACGAGGCGAAGATGACGGGTATGACGCCGGCCTGGTTGACCTTGATCGGGATGTAGGTCGTCGTGCCGCCGAACATCCGGCGCCCCACCATCCGCTTGGCGTACTGCACGGGGATCCGGCGCTGTGACAGCTCAACGAAGATGACGCCGATCATGACGAGCAAACCCAGCGCGATGACGAGCAGGAACACGACCCAACCCTGCGAACCTGGGCGTGCGACCTTCAAACTCCACAGCGCACTCGGGAAGGTTGCCGCGATCTGGGTGAAGATCAGCACCGACATGCCATTGCCGACGCCACGTTCGGTGATGAGCTCACCCAGCCACATGATGACGCTCGTGCCGGCTGTCATTGTCAAAATCATGACGACCACAGGGAAGATGTCCTTGCTGTACACCAGGCCCGGACATCCGGTGAACAGCCGGTCGTTGACTGCCACGGTGACGAAAGCGGTGGAGTTCAAAACCGCCAGCACCAAAGTCAGGTAGCGGGTGTATTGAGTGATCTTGGTCTGCCCCGCTTGGCCCTCCTTCTTGAGGGCTTCGAGACGTGGGATCACGACCGTGAGCAGTTGCAGGATGATGCTTGCCGTGATGTAGGGCATGATGCCCAGGGCAAAGATCGTCAGGTGCAGCAAGGCCCCGCCGGAAAACAGGTTGATCAGGGAGTACAGACCTTGCTGGTCGCCCGTGGTCGCCTGCTTGAGGCAGAAGCTGACCTGCTCGACATTGACATTGGGCGTCGGCATGGTCGAGCCGAGACGGAAGACCGCGAGAATGGCGAGGGTAAAGAAGATCTTCTTGCGTAGATCCGGAGTTCGGAACGCGTTGGCAAACGCCGCGAGCACCCGTGCCCTCCCTTTCTTCTGACCCTTTCTTCTGAATCCTGTACGCCGCACTGAACTGCTGCGCTGAGCTGCGTTGGGTCACCTACGACGGCTCACGCGAACAGGACCGACCGACTTTATCAAGAACCGGCTCCGAGCCCCGCATCGTCTCGACGGCATTGGAAGCCGTTCCCTGAGATCTTCACTGTAGGTGGGCGACACCAAACACGACCCACGCTCAGCCGACTGAGGCTGCTCGACGCTCGAATGAGCCTTCCTGGACCTGGCAACGTCTTACCTGAAAAACCCCGTATGACTGCGGAACTTGCCATGATGTGACTACCTGAGCAAAGCAAGCCCGCACCGCCACTCGTCGGATTGGTTCAGCCGCGAGCGTCGGAAATCGCGCGCCGCCGTGCTGAGGAGGAGTGAGCGGAGTCGCTTCCTCTGCGAGCGACGACGAAGTAGGCGGGCTACCACGCGCGATTGCGCGAGTGGCTCGAAAATGGGCCGGCGCACCAGCATCCGACAGGAAGGGATGCAGCAGTGACACCCGATCGGCAGGCATCTCGTCTTGCGGGTAAGGGCCTTCCCGCTGCCCATCCCGTCATAACGCTCCTGATGGACACGCTGGCGCTAGTGTTCGTGCTGCTTGTGCTGCTTACTCCGAACGAGTTCAGCCGGCTGACGCCGGGCACATTCGTGAGCGTCCCCCTAGAACTTCTTCTGGGGGTTGCCGTCCTGCTCCTGCTGCCGCCGAAGGCACGACTCGTCGCGGCGACAATTTTCGGAGTCGCCCTAGGCTTGCTCGCTCTCATGAAGCTCCTCGACATGGGTTTCTTCGCCTTCCTTGCGCGACCCTTCGATCCGGTACTCGACTGGGGACTGCTCGACGACGGCATGCGGTTCCTGGCAGGCGCAATCGGCCCCTACCCGGCGATCGGCTGCCTCGCAGCGGTTGTGGTTTTCAGCGCGGCCCTGGTGATCGTCACGACTCAAGCCGTTCAACGTCTGAGCCGCGTCCTGGACAGGCACGACGCAACGGTGAGCCGGGCCCTAGCGGTGGTTGCGACACTGTGGCTTACCTGCGCCCTGCTTGGTACCCAAATCGTTCCCGGTGTATCTGTCGCAGCATCGAGCACCGTGGTCTACCTCCAGCATCGTCCCCGCCCACCAAGCACGGGTCCGCAGGATCGCGAGGAGTTCGCCGCGTACGCCGCAACCGATTCCTTCTCTGACACACCGGGCACCGACCTGCTGACCGGATTGCGGGGCAAGGACGTCGTTCTGGCTTGGGTCGAGAGCTACGGGCGCAGTGCCATCGAGGATCCTGGACTCGCGCCGCCCGTCACCGCCGTGCTCGACGCAGGGAATCGTCAGCTGCGTGCCGCCGGATTCGGGTCCAGGAGCGGCTTCCTCACCTCATCAACGGCAGGCGGCGGCAGCTGGCTAGCGCATGCCACATTGCTCTCGGGTCTGTGGATCGACAACCAGCAGCGCTACGACGACTTCGCTGCCAGCCAGCGCCTGACCCTCACCAGTGCCTTCCGACGCGCGAACTGGCGCACCGTCGGCGTCATGCCCGGTAACGACGGCCCCTGGCCACAGAGCGAGTCCCTTGGCTACGACCGGATTTACGACGCCAAGGACATGGGCTATCACGGCCCGCGGTTTAGCTGGGCAACCATGCCCGACCAGTACACCTTGTTGCGGTTCGAGCACACCGAGCACGCCCGACGGAACCGTCCGCCGGTCATGGCAGAGATCACCCTGGTCTCAAGCCACGCGCCGTGGGAGCCGATCCCGCGACTCCTCAACTGGGGCGACATTGGTGATGGCTCCGTCTTCGACGGGATGGCGACGGCAGAGGACAAGCCAGAAGCCATCCTGACCAGAAATCCCGAGCGAGTGCGCACCGATTACCGAACCTCCATCGCATATTCGCTGAGCAGCTTGATCTCATACGTGGAGAACTACGGCGACGACAAACTGGTGCTCATCTTCCTCGGCGATCATCAGCCCTCCCCGATCGTCACCGGCCCGGGCGCCAGCCGCGACGTACCGATCACGATCGTCACGCGCGATCGAGATGTCTTGGATCGCATCTCGCAGTGGGGTTGGCAGCCGGGCCTCCAGCCGAGTGCCGAGGCCCCGGTTTGGCGGATGGACGCCTTCCGCGACCGATTCCTCACCGCATTCGGGTCTCGGACCGTGGCGATCAATCACCGCCACTGACCACCTTGTGCGTCAGAGCTCGGTGGTGTTTCCGCCTGCCGCGGCGATCTTTTCCTTCGCCGACGCCGAGAACGCATGCGCGCTTACCTGGACCGCTACCGAAATATCGCCGGTGCCGAGAATCTTCACCCGAGCCCCGGAACGCACCGCACCTGCTGCTACCAGGTCGGTCACGCCAACGGTGCCGCCATCGGGGAACAGGTCGCCCAGTCGATCCACATTGACCACCTGATATTCCTCGCGGAACGGGTTCTTGAAGCCGCGCAGCTTCGGCAGCCGCATATGCAGTGGCATCTGGCCGCCCTCGAAGTTCTGCGGCACCGTCTGACGAGCACCCGAGCCCTTGGTGCCGCGACCGGCCGTCTTGCCGCGCCGACCGCCCTCACCACGACCGACGCGGATCTTGGCCGTCTTGGCTCCGGGCGCTGGCCGAAGGTGATGAACCTTCAGGGTCATGTCAGTCGACCTCCTCCACGGCCACCAGATGAGCGACCGTCTTGATCATGCCGCGAACCTCAGGCCGGTCCTCACGCGTCGACTCATCACCGATCCGCTTGAGACCCAGGGTCCGCAGGGTGTCCCGCTGATACCGCTTGCCGCCGACCGCGCTGCGCACCTGCCGGATCTTCAGTTGGGTCATCATGAGTTCACCGCGTCACGCGCCCTCAGCAAGGCTGCCGGCGCGACATCTTCCACGGCTTTGCCACGACGTTTCGCGACCGCCTCCGGCTGCTCGAGACTCTGCAACGCCGCCACCGTGGCATGCACAACGTTGATGGCGTTGGGTGAGCCGAGCGACTTCGCCAGCACGTCGCGTACGCCGGCGCACTCCAGCACCGCGCGAGCAGATCCACCCGCGATCACTCCGGTACCAGGAGAAGCGGGCCGCAGCAGCACCACGCCGGCAGCCTTCTCGCCCTGCACTGGATGTGGGATCGTGCCTTGAATCCGTGGCACGTTGAAGAAGTGCTTCTTCGCTTCCTCAACACCCTTCGCGATCGCCGCAGGTACCTCTTTGGCCTTGCCGTAGCCCACGCCGACATTGCCGTCGCCGTCGCCGACCACGACGAGCGCCGTGAAGGAGAACCGGCGGCCACCCTGCACTACTTTCGCCACCCGGTTGATCGCCACTACACGCTCGATGTAGTTGCTCTTCTCGGCGGATGAGCCACGACGATCGTCACGACCGCGACGCTCTCCACCGGCACCACCACTGCGGCGCTGGGTTCCCGTCATTCGCTTCTACCTTCCGTTATCATCATCCGCACTGCGAGCGTCGGTTGCGCGAGCAGTGCCACTAAAACCGCACTGCGAGCGTCGGCTGCGCGAGCAGTGCCCTCAAAACCCCAGCCCGCTGTCGCGGGCGCCATCCGCGAGCGCTGCAACGCGCCCGTGGTACTTGTATCCGGCGCGGTCAAAGACCACCTTCTCGATGCCAGCAGCTTTAGCGCGCTCCGCTACCAGGCTGCCAACCTGCTTGGCCTTCTCGGATTTGTCGCCGCTCGCGGCGCGCAACCCGGCTTCCATGCTGGAGGCAGAGGCGAGCGTGCGGCCCTGGGTGTCGTCGATGACCTGCGCGGAGATGTGCCGCGCAGAGCGGCTCACTACCAGCCGCGGACGCTGCGGCGCGCCGAAGACCTTCTTGCGCACTCGAATCTGCCGACGCGCCCGGGCCGCGCTCTTCGGCGCCATGCCCTTGTGTTGGGACAGCGATACCGCCATCGTCACTTACCAGCCTTTCCAACCTTGCGGCGAACCCTTTCGCCCGCGTATCGGACACCCTTGCCCTTGTACGGCTCGGGCTTGCGGATCTTACGGATGTTCGCCGCAACTTCGCCGACCCGTTGCTTGTCGATGCCGTGGACTGAAAACCTGGTCGGCGCCTCGACATTGAATGTGATGCCCTCAGGCGCGATCACCTTCACAGGATGGCTGTATCCGAGTGCGAACTCCAGCTCGGTCGGGCCCTTCGAGATGACGCGATAGCCGACGCCGACGATCTCGAGCCTTTTCTCGTAGCCCGCCGTCACACCGGTCACCATGTTCGCGACCAAGGTGCGCGTCAGGCCGTGCAGTGACTTGTTCTCGCGCTCGTCGTCAGGCCGGGTGACCTGGAGCTCCCCGTTCTCCCCGCGCGCGACCTTGATCGGCTCAGCGACGCGGTGCTCTAGTGAGCCCTTCGGGCCGAGGACCTTGACGAGCTGTCCGTCGACTGTCACTTCGACGCCGGCCGGAATGGAAACCGGCAGCCTGCCAATGCGTGACACTTCTCTACCTCCTCGTTCCCACCACTCACCAGACGTAGGCGACGACTTCGCCACCTATGCCGGTGCTGTGCGCTTGCCTGTCGGTCAACAGTCCCTGAGACGTCGAGATGATGGCGATCCCGAGACCACCGAGCACCTTGGGTAGCCCGGTTGACTTGGCGTACACCCGAAGACCGGGCTTGGAAATCCGACGCACACCGGCGATAGAACGCTCGCGGTTCTGGCCGTATTTCAGGGTGATCGACAGTGTCTTGCCGACATGCCCTTCTCCCGGCTCGTTCACCGTGTAACCGGCGATGTAGCCCTCGTTGGCAAGGATCTCGGCGATTCCCACCTTGATCTTGCTGTGCGGCATGGTGGCCGTCTCGTGGTACGCCTGGCTGGCGTTCCGGATCCGGGTCAGCATGTCCGCAATCGGGTCAGTCATGGTCATGAGTTGGAGTGATCTTCTTTCTCGGAGTGGTTTCCGTCAGGACCTGTTCCGTTGCTGGGGGTCATGCGCCCTGGGCCTGGCGAAGGGCGCGTTTTGTTGTTCCTTCTTGTTGGTGCGGCCCAAGGGCGAGCCTGTCGAGTCCGACTGTTCCCCCCGAGCGCCGCCACGATGAGCGACGAATCCATCATGTCGATCACCACGACGATTTCGTGATGCCGGGCAACTCGCCCTTGTGAGCCATCTCCCGCAGACAGATGCGACAAAGGCCGAACTTGCGATATACCGCCTTCGGCCGGCCGCATCGCTGGCATCGGGTATAGGCGCGTACGGGAAACTTCGGCTTGCGAGCCTGTTTCACTCGGAGCGCTGTTTTGGCCATGGGTTACCTCCTTCTCAGTTCGCCCGGAACGGGAAGCCCAGATGGCGTAGCAGCGCCCGGCCTTCGTCGTCGTTGGTGGCGGTCGTGACGAACGTGATGTCCATGCCGCGTACCCGGTCGATCCTGTCCTGGTTGATCTCGTGGAACATGACCTGTTCGTTGAGACCAAACGTGTAGTTGCCGTTGCCGTCGAACTGCTTGGGCGACAGGCCACGGAAGTCGCGGATGCGTGGCAGCGCGAGCGTCAACAGCCGGTCGGCGAACTCCCACATCCTGGTTCCCCGTAGCGTGACGTGCGCTCCGATCGGCATGCCTGCCCGGAGCTTGAACTGGGCGACCGATTTGCGGGCCCGGGTAACCACCGGCTTCTGCCCAGTGATGGTTGCCAGATCCCGAACGGCCCCGTCGATCAGCTTGGAGTCCCGGGCCGCCTCACCGACACCCATGTTCACCACGATCTTGACCAGACCGGGGATCTGCATCACGTTCTTGATCTTGAATTCATCCCGCAGCGCCGGGGCGATCTCGTCGCGATAGCGCTGCTGCAGCCTCGGAGGCGTGCGTTCGGTCGTCGTCGATGTGCGCTCAGTCGTCGGAGTCGTCATCAGATTTCCTCTCCGGTCGCCCGAGCGATCCGCACGCTGCGAGTCGACTTGTACTCAGAGCCGTCGGGACGACGTTTGCGCACCTCGACCCGGTCGTAGCCGATCCGCGTGACGACCTCGTCACCGTCGGAGTTCTTGACGACCAACTGCACGTTGGAGGCATGGATCGGCGCCTCCGAGGAGACGATGCCGCCCTTGGTGGTCTGACGTGCCTGCGGCTGAGCGGAGGTATCGCGCAGATGCCGCTTGACGATGTTGACGCCAGCGATGGTCACCTTGTTGTGATCCGGATACACCGCGATCACTTCGCCAACCAGACCGCGATCCTTGCCGCTGATCACCTTGACGCGGTCGCCCTTGCGGATATGCAGGTTGCCCTTCTTCTTGTCAATGTTCTTGTCAGGCATGGCTCTACAGCACCTCCGGTGCAAGCGAGATGATGCGCATGAAGCGCTTTTCGCGCAGCTCGCGCCCAACGGGTCCGAAGATACGAGTACCGCGCGGCTCACCGTCACTCTTCAAGATCACCGCGGCATTCTCGTCGAACTTGATGTACGAGCCGTCAACGCGGCGATGCTCCTTCGCGGTCCGCACGACCACCGCCTTGACGATCTCGCCCTTCTTGACGTTGCCGCCGGGGATAGCGTCCTTGACGGTGGCGACGATGATGTCGCCGATGCCCGCGTAGCGGCGACCAGATCCGCCGAGCACGCGGATGCACAAGATCTCCTTGGCACCCGTGTTGTCGGCGACCTTCAGCCGCGACTCCTGCTGGATCATCTCTGCTCTCTCTGCTCAGACTTGTCAGCCTCTCAGCGGGCTATAACAGCCCGAGACGCTGACAGGTCGGTGTGTTACTTGGCCTTTTCGAGGATCTCGACGAGGCGCCAGCGCTTGGTGGCGCTGATCGGCCGGCTCTCCATCACGCGTACGCGGTCACCAACGGCGGCGCTGTTCTCCTCGTCGTGTGCCTTGAGCCGGCTCGTTTGGCGAAGCACCTTGCCATAGAGGCGGTGCTTCACGTGATCCTCCACAACGACGACAACCGTCTTGTCCATCTTGTCGCTGATTACATAGCCGTCACGGACCTTGCGTCGCCCGCGCTCTGCGTCGGGCGCATCAGCACGCCCGCGCTCTGCGTCGGAGCCCGCGCTTCAACAGCCCTCGACAGGCTCTGACCGCGCCTCCATTACCTTCTCCGTCATTCCTCAGTCTCCTCAACGTCGGGATCATCGATGATGCCGAGCTCGCGTTCGGTCAGCACCGTGTAGATCCGCGCGATGTCTTTGCGTACGGCGCGGAGCCGGCCGTGCGACTCGAGCTGACCGGTGGCCCCCTGAAAGCGGAGGCTGAACAGCTCCTCTTTCAGCTCGGTCACCTTGGTGTTCAGCTCGCTGCGGCTCAGGCCGCGCAGCTCGGCCGCGGTTGCAGCCTTGGCCATCAGATCTCACCCGCCTCACGCTTGATGAAACGCGCCTTCATCGGCAGCTTGTGAATCGCCAGGCGCATCGCCTCACGAGCCATGTCCTCATTGACGCCGGAGAGCTCGAACAGCACCCGTCCGGGCTTGACGTTGGCGATCCACCACTCAGGCGAGCCTTTGCCCGAGCCCATTCGGGTCTCAGCCGGCTTCTTGGTCAGCGGACGATCGGGATAGACATTGATCCAGACTTTGCCGCCGCGCTTGATGTGACGAGTCATGGCAATACGCGCCGACTCGATCTGGCGGTTGGTGAGATACGCGCCTTCCATTGCCTGGATGCCGTAGTCACCGAACGCCAGACTTGTGCCGCCCTTGGCCGCACCGGTCCGCTTGGGGTGATGCTGCTTACGGAACTTGACCCTGCGCGGTACTAACACTGTTCAGCCCTCCTGTCCCGACGTCTCCGCCGGTGCGGGAGTAGCGGCGGCAACCTCGGCTGGTGCTGACCCCGGCGCGCCTTCGGCGCGAGTCGATTCCGGCACAACTTCAGCGCGAGTCGATTCCGGGCACAACTTCGGCGCGAGTCGAGGGCCTTCGGCGCGAGGCTCGGCGCGCCTTCGGCGCGACGCCTGCCACGGTCCGGACGATCCCCGCGGGCCGGTCGGTCACCCCGACCTGGACGACCTGGACGACTACGGCCGCCGGCCGCATTGCGGGCTGCCTTCTGAGCAGCGCGCTCGGCGCGACTGCCGGAAACGTCTCCCTTGTAGATCCAGACCTTGACCCCGATCCGGCCGAAGGTCGTCTTGGCCTCGTGGAAGCCGTAGTCAATGTCCGCCCGAAGGGTGTGCAGCGGCACTTGGCCCTCGCGATAGAACTCGGAGCGGCTCATTTCCGCACCGCCCAGACGTCCGGAGCACTGAATCCGGATGCCGCGCGCGCCGGCGCGCATCGCACTCTGCTGCGCCTTGCGCATCGCCCGTCGGAACTGCACCCGAGAAGCAAGCTGCTCGGCCACGCCTTGGGCGACCAGCTGGGCGTCGGTCTCGGGGTTCTTGACCTCGAGAATGTTCAGCTGCACCTGCTTGCCGGTCAGCTTCTCCAGGTCGCTGCGAACACGCTCTGCCTCGGCGCCGTTGCGCCCGATGACGATGCCCGGGCGCGCGGTATAGATGTCGACCCGCACCCGATCACGGGTCCGCTCGATCTCCACCGAAGAGATCCCAGCTCGTTCCAGACCCTTGGTCAGCATGCGGCGGATCTTGACATCCTCGCCGATGTAGTTGGAGTAGAGCTTGTCGGCATACCAGCGGCTCTTGTGATCGGTGGTGATGCCGAGGCGGAAACCGTACGGATTGATTTTTTGACCCATGCTCACTTCTCCTTCGAGCGGGTGCTCGGCTGCCCGCTAGTTGCAGGTTCAGTTCTGGGTTCGACGACGACGGTGATGTGACTGGAACGCTTGAGGATGCGGCTCGCGCTACCCCGCGCGCGTGGCCGGATTCGCCGGAGAGTGACTCCCTGATCGACGAACGCCTGCGACACGTATAGGTCCCCGCGCCTGAGGTTGTCGGTCCGCTCGGCGTTGACCGCCGCGCTTGCGATCACCTTGTAGACCTGCTCACTCGCCGCCTGGGGCGTGAACCTGCAGGTATTCAGGGCGTCCTCGACGTCCATGCCACGAATCAGGTCCACGACGCGGCGCACCTTGGTCGGAGACATCCGCACATGGCGCGCGATCGCGTACGAACCCCGACGGTCGCCGAGCAACGCCTCGCGGCGGGTCGGACGTGAGTCCTTGCTCATCTTGTTCAGATTCCTTCTCTGTCAGCCCTCACGCGCCTCAGCGGCGGCGAGACTTCCGGTCGTCCTTGACATGGCCGCGGAAGGTCCGCGTTGGCGCGAACTCCCCCAGCTTGTGGCCGACCATCATCTCGGTGATGAACACCGGCACATGCTTGCGCCCGTCGTGCACGGCGATCGTGTGGCCGATCATGTCGGGCACGATCATGGAACGGCGCGACCAGGTCTTGATCACGTTCTTGGTCCCGCGTGAGTTCTGCACCTCGACCTTCCGGGCGAGGTGATCATCGACGAAGGGGCCCTTCTTCAAACTGCGTGGCATCTCTTGTTAGTGCTCCTGCTCAGCGCTTCTTGCCGGTCTTGCGGCGACGGATGATCATGCGGGAACTTGCCTTGTTCTTGTCACGGGTCCGGCCCTCCGGCTTGCCCCATGGCGAGACCGGGTGCCGGCCACCTGAGGTCTTGCCCTCACCGCCACCGTGCGGATGATCGATTGGGTTCATCGCAACCCCGCGCACGCTGGGACGCTTGCCCTTCCAGCGGTTGCGACCAGCTTTACCCCAGTTGATGTTGGATTGCTCCGCGTTTCCTACCTCGCCGACAGTTGCGCGGCAACGGACGTCGACCATTCGCATTTCGCCCGATGGCATCCGCAATGTTGCGTTCTTGCCCTCACGAGCGACCAGCTGGATGCTGGATCCGGCTGAGCGGGCGAGCTTCGCACCACCGCCAGGTCGAAGTTCCACGGCGTGGATCGTGGTGCCAACCGGGATGTTGCGCAGCGGCAGGTTGTTGCCCGGCTTGATGTCGGCGCGCTCACCGGCCTCCACCTGGCTACCTTGACCTAGACCCTCGGGGGCGATGATGTAGCGCTTTTCCCCGTCCGCAAAGTGCAGTAAGGCGATCCGGGCGGTGCGGTTCGGGTCGTACTCGATGTGAGCAACCTTGGCCGGCACGCCGTCCTTGTCGTAGCGCTTGAAGTCGACCAACCGGTACGCCTGCTTGTGTCCGCCGCCGATATGCCTCGTGGTGATCTTGCCGGCATTGTTCCGGCCACCTGTCTTGGGGCTCGGCGCAACCAGCGACTTCTCCGGCGTGGATCGGGTGAGCTCGACAAAGTCAGCGACGCTGCTGCCGCGGCGGCCCGGCGTCGTTGGCCTGTACTTACGGATACCCATGTGATCTTCCTTGTCTAAAAGCTGATCAGCTGCCCGGCGAGGAGAAGATGTCGATGTGCTCGCCCGGGGCAACGGTGACAATCGCCCGCTTGGTATCGGGACGCTTGCCGAAGCCGTACCTGGTACGGCGCTTCTTGCCCGGCCGGTTCAGCGTGTTCACCTCTGTCACCCGGACCTTGAACACTGTCTCCACGGCGATCTTGATCTCGGTCTTGTTCGCCTGTGGAGAAACGAGGAACGTGTACTTGTTCTCATCCAGCAGCCCATAGCTCTTCTCGCTCACCACGGGTGCGATCAAGATGTCGCGATGATCATGGATCTTGACGTCGCTCACTTCTCATCCTCCTCAGCTGCGCCGCGAGGCTCCTCGGATGCGTCTTCAGCCACGTCGGATGCGTCTTCAGGCCACGTCGGATGCGTCTTCAGCCACGTCGGATGCGCCTTCAGCCACAGTTCCCGAACCGCGAGTGACGTACGCCTGGAGCGCAGCTGAAGTGAATACCACCTCGTCGGTGACGAGCACGTCGTACGCGTTCAGCTGGTCCACGGCGATCAGGTGCACGGTCGCCACGTTCCGCAAGCTCAACCACGCGAGCTCCTCGTCGCGATGAACCGCGACGAGCACATTGCCTGAGCTCGCTGCCGAAGCCAGCGTCGCAAGGGCGGATCTGGTCGATGGGGTATCCCCCAAGACCAGCTCCGCAACGACGTGCACCCGGCCGTCGCGGGCTCGATCGGACAAGGCGCCACGCAGCGCGGCGGTGATCATCTTCTTTGGTGTGCGTTGTGCGTAGTTGCGCGGGTGCGGTCCATGCACAGTGCCGCCGCCGACGAACTGCGGAGCCCGCCTCGAACCCTGGCGCGCGCGGCCCGTGCCCTTCTGACGGTACGGTTTGCGCCCGCCACCTCTTACTTCGCCTCGGGTCTTGGTGGCATGGGTGCCCTGGCGGGTTGCCGCAAGCTGCGCCGTCACAACCTGATGGATCAGCGGAATGTTTGCCGGCACGTCGAAGAGATCGGCGGGCAGCTCAGCGGTGCCGGCCTTGGCGCCTTTCACATCAAGCACATCGACCGTACGGGTCTCGCTCATGCCGCGTCTCCCTTCTTGGCGGCACTACGCAGGACGACCAGGCCGCCCTTGTTGCCCGGAATTGCGCCCCTGATCAAAATCAGGCCGCGATCGGCGTCGATGCCATGGACCAGCAGGTTTTGCACGGTGACGCGCTCGGCACCCATCCGCCCGGCCATGCGAAGCCCCTTGAACACCCGGCCAGGCGTAGCGCAACCGCCGATCGAACCGGGGGCCCGGTGCTTGCGATGCACACCGTGGGAGGCGCGCAGGCCGCCGAAACCGTGCCGCTTGATCACGCCGGCCGTTCCTTTGCCCTTGCTGACCCCAGTCACGTCAATGACGTCTCCCGCTGCGAAGACATCAGCGCTGAGCTCCTGACCGAGGCTGTATTCACTGGCGTCACTGGTCCGGATCTCAACCAGGTGCTTCCGCGGCGTCACCCCAGCCTTCTCAAAATGCCCGGCGCTCGGCTTGGTCAGCTGCTTTGCCTTGACTGCTCCGAAACCGAGCTGAACGGCCGAGTAGCCATCGACATCAGGCGTTCGGACTTGCGTCACGACGCAAGGACCTGCCTGAACCACGGTCACCGGCACGACGCGGTTATTGGCATCCCAGAGCTGAGTCATGCCGAGCTTGGTGCCCAGCAGACCCTTTACGGTGCGTTCTGTCTTGGTGGCGCTCATCGTTGATCGTCCTCAGAGCTTGATCTCGATGTCGACACCCGCCGGCAGGTCGAGCCGCATCAAAGAGTCGACGGTCTTGGGGGTCGGGTCGATGATGTCGATGAGACGCTTGTGCGTCCGCATCTCGAAGTGCTCCCTGCTGTCCTTGTACTTGTGCGGGGAGCGGATGACACAGAAGACGTTCTTCTCCGTAGGCAGTGGCACCGGCCCAGCGACCTTGGCGCCAGTACGCGTCACCGTGTCGACGATCTTGCGCGCCGACGAGTCGATGACCTCGTGGTCGTAGGCCTTGAGCCTGATGCGGATCTTTTGTCCCGCCACCGTTCGTCCTTCTTCTCGTCCTCAAGCCACGGGTGGAGGTCACCCGGAGCTTCCGGCATGGTGTCCAGCTGTGTCGTGCTCAACGTGCAAGCACGCTCTGTCTGTTGCTTGCTCACGGGTGCCGGTCAGCACCTGTGAGCTCCGACCCCCGTGGTCGGGCGTGTCGGCCAGCATTCGGCGCACCACACCCGTCACTTGCGTGCTGAGGAGGTGGCCCGGCCCTGGACCGGGCGTCCAGGCAACCGAGCAATCAAGGATCTCGCGGTTCGGCGACCTCGCCACCAGACTGGATCATCAAACTCGTTGACCAGGCCCGGCAGGCATGGATCACCCCGGCGACCCGTCGGAGCAACCTGACGATTCTGTCAGAGACATTCGGTCAGATCAAATTTTGGAAGATCGAAACCTTGGCCGATCAGATTTTGGCCAGGGATAAAGCAAGTCGGTTCGTGCTAACTCTCAGGCGGGTGCTGCTGAGTTGGATAGGGCTGGCCCGGCGCCTGCTGCGGTGGGTACTGCTGAGGTGGGTACGGCTGGCCCGGCGCCTGCTGTGGTGGGTACTGCTGAGGTGGGTACGGCTGGCCCGGCGCCTGCTGTGGGGGGTACTGCTGGGGCGGATACTGCTGAGGTGGGTACGGCTGGCTGCCAGGCGGCTGCTGGGGAGGATAGGGCTGCACCGGATATCCAGGGGGTGCCTCTCCCGGCGAGCCAGGCACGTACGCCGGTCCTGCCGCGATGGCCGCGGGCTTCTTGCGCAGCACCAGTCCAAGAATGCCTGCGAGCAGCAGCACGCCGCCGAGGACCAGGCAGACGATGCCCGACGTCCGCAACGTGGCTGCGACCCCACTCAGATTGCCGAGTCCCGGCACATTGACGACGAGGATCTGGCTCGGGTCGCTCGTGTCGTAGTAAGTCGACACTGTGTCGCCCACATTGGGCGGCGTTGGGCCGGATGCGGCGCCTTGGCCGGTCTGCTCCTTGCCTTGCGTGTCGGTGTAAGTCACGGTCACGATCACTGGGCTGGTCTGATCGACGGACTTCACAGTTCCCTCGACCGGGCCGGCATAGCCGGACTTGGCGAGCTCCTGCTCGAACGCGCCTTGGCCCTTGCTCACGAGGGCCGATCCAGCTACGAGCCCTGCACCGGTGAGCAGCAGCACGACGCCGAACACGATTCCTAGAATCTTCAAGGCCTTCATTGGCTTCTCCTCTGCGATATGAGGCTCTGTTCGCGCATCGCGGTGTGGACCGTGCGGGTTGCAGAAACGAGCGAGCGCACCCGCGTTTCTGACACGTGAAGCAGCGATGATCTTTACAGCGAGTGGCGAAGTTGCCAGATCACATCGCGACCGAACGACCAGCCCAGCGAAGCAAGCGCAGCCAACAGTAACGCGGTTGACACCCAGTGCTGGCCGTGTGCGAGACCGAACACAAGTGCGGCGAGTAACGCTACTGCCTGAGCGACCGCGACGACCTTTGCTGAATAGCGGTATGGCAGCGGCGTACGCAACGCAGGCACGACCAGCGATGTTGCAACATAGCCATACCGCATCGTGCCGATCGCCACGACCCACCAGCCGGCGATCCCGAGCGCTGCGACCGCAACACTCAGCGCGACGAGCATTGCCGCGTCGGTCTCCACGTCGAAGCGGGCGCCGAATGGAGTCGCCTCCCGCCTGGCTCTTGCGACGCGACCGTCAACACCATCAAGGGTGAGACACAGCGACCCCATGATGATCATTGCCAGTACGCCGTTCTTCGCCAGGCCACCGGTCAAGGCCTGCAGCGCAAACCCCGCAAGGAAACAGACGCCGAGTCCCCGTGCCAGGGTCACCAGATCGGCAACGCGCAGTCCTCTGGTACGGGAATACCTGGCAACCAATGTGGCGAGCAGCAGGAAGCAGAATGCTGCGCCGGATGCCGACAGCCAGCTCAGCGACCAGCCCACGAGGGCAACCCCGAGCAACACCGGTCCGCCGGCGGCGAGCAGCCAGTAATCGGTATTGCTTCGCCTGCTCGTCAACAGCAGCGGCGTAACCAATGTTTTCATCACCCACTCAGACGACCGATGAGCCCGATGGGTTCAGCTTGTCAGCCGAAGCGGATCACTCGCGCGAAGGCCCCGGGCGATGCGGCAATCGTCCTGTAACCGGGACGGGCGGCCATTAGGCTCGCAAAAGTGAGAAACGGGGCTGCGATGAGGATCCGCGCTGGTGTCGCCGCCGGCCACCCATCGACGGCGCGGGCCGGCGCTGACGTCCTGTCCCGGGGTGGCAGTGCGGTCGACGCCGCCGTATCGATGATGCTCGTCAGCTGTGCCGCGGAGACGATCTTTACCGGGCTCGGTGGCGGAGGTTTCGCGACTGTCTACGATGCCGCTACCACTGAGGTGCGCTGCTTGGACTTCTTCGTCAGCGTGCCGGGCCTCGGCGGCAAACAGCCCAGTCCTCGCCAAGTCGATCGAAGTGATCTTTATCGGCCAGCACGTGCCGTACGAGATCGGGCCCGCGACGGTCGCCGTTCCGGGGATCCCGGCCGGGGCGCACTACCTCTGGCAGCGCTGGGGCCGGCTGTCCTGGGGCGCTGTCACTGCGGCTGGGCGTGAGGCCTCGTACGGGACGCCGTTCCCGGCAATGCATGCCCAGATGCTGCCTCGGGTTGCCGCGGCGATGTGTGTTGGGGAGGGCGTTGAGGTCTATCAGCGCTCGGATGGCTCTCTGCTGCACGCCGGCGACCCGTTGCACCATCCTGATCATCATCGAGCCTATGAGCTGATGCAGCGCGATCCGTACGCCTTCTATCACGGTGCGTACGCCGATGCGCTGGTCGTTTCGGTAGCCGACGGCGGCGCCCTGAGTCAGGAGGACCTCGACGCATATCACGTGATCGAATCGGTCCCACGAACGGTTCGCGTCAACGACTTCACAGTGCATGCCCGCGGTAATGATCTTGATGACCTACTCGGCACCATGGAGCGGGTGGCACCAGCAGTCCACGGGGATCCAACAACGGATGCAGAATCGGCAGCAGCGCTGGTCGACGCTCTGCGAGCACCGAGCAAGCGGGCCGAGACTACGAATATCGTCGCGGTCGACGAGCTCGGCAACGGTTGTGCCATTACCACGAGTCTTGGGCTGGGCTCTGGTGTGTGGGTGCCGGGCTACGGCGTACATCTGAACTCGATGCTGGGTGAAGGTGAGCTGGTCAGAGGGCTGGTGCCCCCAGGCACCCGGATGGGCTCGATGATGTCGCCACTGATCGCGCTGGATGATCATGGACGGCTGGCCGCAATCGCCGGCGCGGCGGGCGGCAGCCGGATCCGCCCTGCGCTGGTGCAGTGCGTGCTCCGGATGCTGCGACGGTGCAGCGCCGCAGGACGCCATCGACGCACCGCGCCTCAATGCGCTCCCGGATCTGGTGAGGTTCGAGCCGGGCTTCTTCTCCCACGTAATCCGGTCGCTGGAGGCGAGCGGCTACAAGACGGCGATCGCTGATCACCGGGACCCCTACTTCGGCGGTGTGTCAGCTCTCAGCCCACTCGGTGGCGGCGCCGATCCTCGCCGCAGCGGATTCGTGATCATGTTGTAGACGCCTCCGACTTTCAGCGTCACAATGGCCGCAGCCGCCTGAGACGATGACAGCTCGGCTGCGTAGGGTCAGCACGTGACCATCCCCTCCTCGACATACCGGCTGCAGATCAATCGCCACTTCACCCTGGACGATGCTGCGCAACTGATCGGCTATCTGAGCGAGCTTGGGGTGGGAGCGGTGTACTTGTCACCGGTGCTTCAGTCGACGATCGGTTCTGATCATGGGTACGACACGACGGACGTTTCCCGGGTTGATCATGATCGCGGCGGGAAGGCAGGACTGGCACGGCTGATGACGAGTGCTCGGCTGGCCGGTCTTGGCGTGATCATCGACATCGTTCCGAACCATCTCGGTATTGCCCATCCCATCGAGAACCCGGCATGGTGGGACCTCTTGCGACTCGGCCGAGACTCGCCATATGCCTCGTGGTTCGACATCGACTGGAGTCGAGGACGCATTGCCGTGCCGGTGCTCGGTGATGAAGCGCAACTCACGCTGGTAGATGGCGAGCTGCGCTACTTCGAACATCGCTTCCCACTCGCTCCGGGAACCTGGTCGGAAGGCGACGACGTCGCTGCCGTGCATGATCGGCAGCATTACGAGCTGATCCACCACTCCCGCGGCAACCGAGACGTGAACTACCGCCGGTTCTTCGCCATCACAACGCTGGCCGGAGTACGCGCCGAGGATCCGGATGTCTTCTCGGCGACCCACGCCCTCATCCGAACGTGGTGCGAAGACGGGATAGCAGGGCTGCGTATCGATCATCCGGACGGCCTGCGGGACCCACTTGGCTATCTGCAGCGGCTGCGATCTTTTGCCTCACAGCAGTGGATCACCGTGGAGAAGATCCTCGAGCCCGGGGAGGAATTGCCGACCGAGCTGGCCGGTTGCCGGTACGACCGGATACGACGCCATGCGTGAGGTCAACGGAGTCTTCATCGATCATGATCATGAGCCGGAGTTCACCGCCCTCTACCACCGGCTGACAGATAGATCAGAGCGTGATCGGCGACCACGTCGAGGCCGGAAAGCGCCTGGCGGTCGAGGTGCTCCTGCCAGCCGAGGTGCGAAGAATGGCAGCCCTGGCTCCTGAGGTGCCGAACGCGGCGGCCGCCCTCGCCGAGGTGGCAATTGCCTTTGAGGTGTACCGCTCCTACCTCCCGGATGGGGTTGCCTACCTTGATCATGCCCTTGCCACCGCAGCCCTGACGCAGACCTGAACTGGCCACAGCAATTGATCAGCTCAGTCCCCGACTTCATGATCATTGTGACGACCTGGCACTGCGCATGCAGCAACTGAGCGGCGCAGCAATGGCCAAAGGTGTCGAGGACACTGCCTACTACCGGTACTCGCGCTTCATCGCCCTCAACGAGGTAGGAGGCGATCCGGGACAGTTCGGCATCCCGCTGCAGGATTTTCACGCACTGCAGGCATCGCGACTGGACCGGCTGCCCGCCTCCATGACCAGCCTGACGACGCACGACACCAAGCGCGGCGAGGATGTCCGAGCGCGCCTGGCCGCGCTCTCAGAGATTCCCGAACTCCTGGGCCGAGTTTGCGGAGCTGTTCTTGAGCATGACGGCAATACCGAATCGCCTCTTCGGGTACTTCCTCGCCCAGACGCTGATCGGCGCTGGGCCCATCGAGTCAACCCGCATGCACGCGTACGCCGAGAAGGCCATGCGTGAGGCAAGCGATGGCACAACCTGGACTGCCCCGGACGCGTCATATGAAGCTGCCGTGCATGAGGCGGTCGACGCCGCGTACGAGGATCCGCAGCTGCGCGCCGCGTGGGATGAGATCGATCGGCTCATCACCACACCCGGCTGGTCGAACGCGCTTGGTCAAAAACTCGTTCAGCTGACGATGCCGGGAGTTCCGGACATCTACCAGGGCACGGAGCTGTGGGAGGACTCGCTGGTGGATCCGGACAACCGGCGACCGGTCGACTTCGCCAACCGCGTTGGGCTGCTCGCATCGTTCCGGAACGGTCCGCCCAAGATCGACGAAACCGGCGCAGTGAAGCTTTGGATCACTCAGCAGGCACTTCGGCTACGCCGGAGTCGCCCAGAGTCCTTCAGCAGCTACCGACCGCTCGTCGCGCGCGGACCCGCAGGTGATCATCTCATCGGCTTTGATCGAGGCGGGGCGATCACACTTGCCACGCGACTGCCCATCGGGCTGGCTGCTTCCGGCGGTTGGGCCGACACGGCCGTGGAAATCCCCGGGGCCTATGTGGACGTGCTTACCGACCGGAAATGGAGTGAAGCCGCTCCGGTGGAAGATCTGCTGGCCGAATACCCGGTTGCCCTACTCGCGCCGGAGTGAGCAGCGATCCACTACTCCGAGACCAAGGTGACCAGGAAGTCGGTATCGCGACGAGACCCCGGACTCCAACCGGAGTCCGGGGTCAATCGTTGAATTTGATCAACTAATCGGCAACGACTACTTGATGATCTTCGTTACGCGGCCGGCGCCGACCGTACGGCCGCCTTCACGGATCGCGAACTTCAGCTCTTCCTCCATGGCAATTGGCTGAATGAGCTGCACAGACATGTCGGTGTTGTCGCCGGGCATGACCATGTCGGTGCCCTCCGGAAGGTTCACCACACCAGTCACGTCGGTCGTACGGAAGTAGAACTGCGGGCGATAGTTGTTGAAGAACGGCGTGTGCCGGCCGCCCTCCTCTTTGGAGAGGACGTAGACCCGAGCCTCGAAGTCGGTATGCGGAGTCGTTGTCCCCGGCTTGATCACCACCATGCCGCGCTCCACATCCTCACGCTTGGTGCCGCGGAGCAGCAAGCCGACGTTCTCGCCCGCCTGACCCTCGTCAAGCAGCTTGCGGAACATCTCGACGCCGGTGACCGTCGTAGTCTGCTTGGTGTCTCGGATGCCGATGATGTCGACGGTCTCCATCACCTTGATCACGCCACGCTCGATACGGCCGGTGACCACGGTGCCACGGCCAGTGATCGTAAAGACGTCCTCGACAGGCATCAGGAAGGGCTTGTCCACCTCGCGAATCGGCTGCGGGATGTAGTTGTCGACCGCGTCCATCAGCTCCATGACAGCGTCGCTCCACTTGGCATCACCGTTCATCGCCGGCAGCGCTGCGACCCTGATGACCGGGAGGTCATCGCCCGGAAACTCATACTCGCTGAGCAGCTCGCGCACCTCGAGCTCGACCAGCTCCAGAATCTCCTCGTCGTCGACCATGTCGCACTTGTTCAGCGCGACCACGATCGCAGGCACGCCGACCTGACGCGCCAGTAGCACGTGTTCGCGAGTCTGCGGCATCGGACCGTCTGTGGCAGCGACCACCAAGATCGCGCCGTCCATCTGAGCTGCGCCGGTGATCATGTTCTTGATGTAGTCAGCGTGACCCGGGCAGTCCACATGCGCGTAATGGCGCTTCTCCGTCTGGTACTCGACGTGTGCGATGGAGATCGTGATACCGCGCTGGCGCTCCTCGGGCGCTTTGTCGATCTGCTCGAACGCCGACACTTGGTTTAGCGCCGGGAACTTGTCGTGCAGCACCTTGGTGATCGCCGCGGTCAGCGTGGTCTTTCCGTGGTCGATGTGTCCGATGGTGCCGATGTTGACGTGCGGCTTTGTCCGCTCGAACTTCGCCTTTGCCACTGGGGCTCCTCCTGGATGTACGCCACGCCGGTCGCGTAGCGTTCGTTCTTGGGCTACTGGTCTGCTGCCGGTTTTGACCCGGCCTAAGTTTTGTGGACGATTCCGCTTAGGTCAAACGGGATCATCCGCTGCTTGCGGTGGGTTTTCGTGCTCGCGTCGATCATTCACCCCGTGCCTTCTGGATGATCTCATCGGCGATGGTTCTCGGAGTCTCCGCGTAGGAGTGGAACTCCATCGAGTAGGAGGCCTGACCCGAGGTCTTGGACCGCAGGTCGCCGACGTAGCCGAACATCTCCGACAACGGAACCAGTGCCTCGACGACCTTGTTTCCATGCAGGTCGTTCATTGCCTGAATGTGACCGCGTCTGGAGTTCAAGTCACCGATCACCGTACCGAGGTAGGTCTCGGGCGTCGTGACCTCGACGGCCATCACAGGCTCCAGGAGTGCCGGATCTGCGCGGCGAGCTGCCTCTTTGAACACCATCGAGCCGGCGACTCGGAACGCGAGCTCGGAGGAGTCGACATCGTGATAGGCGCCGTCGACGAGCGTGACCTTGACGTCGTCGACCGGGTAACCAGCGAGCACGCCAAACTGCATGGCGTCCTGAATGCCCTCATCGACCGCCGGGATGTATTCCTTGGGAATGCGTCCCCCGGTGATCTGATTGACGAACTCGTAGCCCGATCCGGCCGGCTGCGGCTCGACGTTGATGATCACCTTGCCGTACTGACCAGAGCCGCCCGACTGCTTCCGATGGGTGTACTCGACCTTCTGGACCGGCCGGCGCAGCGTTTCACGATAGGCGACCTGCGGCTTGCCGATGTTGGCCCCGACCCTGAATTCGCGCTTCATCCGGTCGATCAAGATCTCCAGATGGAGCTCGCCCATCCCGGCGATGATCGTTTGACCGGTTTCGTCGTCAGTGTGAACTCGGAATGTCGGATCCTCTTCGGCCAGTCGCTGGATCGCCATTCCCAGCTTCTCCTGGTCGGACTTGGTCTTCGGCTCGATCGCCTGCTCGATCACCGGGGCTGGGAAGTCCATCGACTCCAGCTGCACCGGATTGCTCATCTCACACAGCGTCTCGCCGGTCGTGGTGTCCTTGAGGCCCATGACGGCAACGATCTGGCCGGCGCCGACCGACGCGATCTCCTGACGCTTGTTGGCATGCATCTGGTAGATCTTGCCGATCCGTTCCCGGCGTCCCTTGGTTGCGTTCAGCACGGTTGAGCCAGCCTGGAGTTTGCCGGAGTAGACGCGGATATATGTCAGCCGGCCCAAGTGCGGGTCGGCCGCGATCTTGTACGCCAAGGCCGCGAAGGGATCCGAGTCCGCTGGGTGACGCTCGATCTTGACCGACTCGTCCCCGGGCTTGAACCCGATGATCGCGGGAACGTCGAGCGGAGACGGCAAGTAGGCGATCACAGCGTCCAGCAACGGCTGCACACCCTTGTTCTTGAAGGCGCTGCCACAGAGCACGGCCGTGATCTTCGAGGCAAGCACTGCGCGCCGGATCGAATCCTGAAGAAGCTCCGGAGTGATCGAGTCCTCGTCGGTCAGGTAGGCCTCCATCATGTGATCGTCATGATCGGCAACCAGCTCGATCAGTGCATGGCGAGCTTCTTGCGCCTGGTCGACGAGCTCCGCGGGAATCTCTTCAACCGTGTAGTCCTCCCCGATCCGGGTCTCGCCGCGCCAGGTGAGAGCACGCATGTTGATCAGGTCGATGACGCCGATGAAGTTCGCCTCGGAGCCGATCGGCAGTTGTATCACGGCAGGGATCGCGTTCAGCCGGTTCTTGATGGTCTCGACGCAGTGCTCGAAGCTGGCACCCGTACGGTCGAGCTTGTTGACAAAGCAGATGCGTGGCACCCGGTAGCGGTCGGCCTGACGCCACACGGTCTGGGTTTGCGGCTCCACGCCAGCGACACCGTCGAAGACGGCCACCGCTCCGTCGAGTACACGCAGCGAACGCTCCACCTCGATCGTGAAGTCGACGTGCCCCGGAGTGTCGATGATGTTGATCTGGTGATCTTTCCAATGGCACGTCGTAGCGGCGGAGGTGATAGTGATCCCCCGCTCTTGCTCCTGCTCCATCCAGTCCATGGTGGCGGCACCCTCGTGCACTTCACCGATCTTGTAGTTGATTCCGGTGTAGAAGAGGATGCGCTCGGTCGTGGTGGTCTTGCCCGCATCAATGTGGGCCATGATCCCGATATTGCGGACCTTGGACAGGTCGGTCTTGATGTCGACAGCCATGAGGGTCTTCCTGACTTGTCAGCGTCTCAGTCGGCTATAGCTCGTCTGAGAGGCTGACAACTCGGCGTAATTACCAGCGGTAGTGGGCGAAGGCCTTATTTGCCTCCGCCATCTTGTGGGTGTCCTCGCGGCGCTTAACTGCTGCGCCGAGGCCATTCGAGGCGTCGAGGATCTCATTCATCAGCCGCTCGGCCATGGTCTTCTCGCGACGCTGCCGTGCGAAGCTGACCAGCCAGCGCATCGCCAACGTGGTGGCGCGGGCAGGCTTCACTTCCACAGGAACCTGGTATGTCGCACCGCCGACGCGGCGGCTCTTCACTTCCAGCGTGGGCCGGACATTGTCTAGCGCACGCTTGAGAGTCTGTACGGGATCGACGCCCGTCTTCGTCCGTGTGCCCTCCATCGCGGTGTAGACGATGTTCTGCGCCACCGTCTTCTTGCCGTTCAGCAAGATCTTGCTGACAATCTGGCTGACCAGCGGCGACCCGTAGACGGGGTCGGCGATCACCGGGCGCTTCGGGGCCGGGCCCTTGCGAGGCATTACTTCTCCTTCTTCGCGCCGTAGCGGCTGCGCGCCTGCTTGCGGTTCTTCACACCCTGAGTGTCCAGGGAGCCACGGATGATCTTGTACCGAACACCGGGTAGATCCTTCACCCGACCGCCACGGACCAGCACCATCGAGTGCTCCTGCAAGTTATGGCCGACGCCGGGGATGTAAGCGGTGACCTCTACGCCAGATGACAGCCGGACGCGAGCGACTTTCCGCAGCGCGGAGTTCGGCTTCTTCGGCGTCGTCGTGTACACCCGAGTGCACACGCCCCGACGCTGAGGCGAACCCTTGAGCGCAGGCGTCTTGGTCTTGCTCACCTTGTCCTCGCGGCCCTTGCGGACCAGCTGCTGAATTGTGGGCACCGCGTTGTATCTCTTTCTTTCATGTTGAGTGGATGCGACCCTTGGAAGCTTCCGGCAGGTCGGCGTGCGAACACCGCCGGCACAAAGACGATTCTTGATATTCGTCTTCGATATTTCGGGCACGCACAAAGTGTCGGGCGAGCCCGAACACAAGGATCAAGGCTATCTGCTGCCCTTGCCCGGGTCAAAACTCGGAATTCGGCGGCTTTAGCCTTTGGCACAGCAATGTAGGCGGCGGTTCTATTCCCACGCTGACTAGGCGAACGGAAGGATCTCCCGGGGCCGGTGCTAGTCCAGGAGGAAGACCTCGCGCCGGCGCACCATGTCAATGGTGTCCTGGTCGAGGTAGGCCTCAGCCGCCAACAGCCGCGGAAGCAGAGAACGCTCGGTCGTCGTTGCGCGGAAGACGAGGCCAATGCTGACGTCATGCTCGGGCCGCTGGATGACCTCGATCGGATCGCCGGCCCTGATGGTGCCCGGGGTGATCACGCTGAGGTACGCCCCCGGCCGGCCTACCGCGGTGAAGATCTTCGCCCAGCCTTTTTCACCCATCCAGCCGCGAAAGGTGGCACACGGAATGCGTGGCGCCGTTACCTGGAGAACGACCTTCTCGCCGACTTGCCAACATTCACCGATCAGCGCTTGGTTGATCTCGAGGTCCAGCGTGGTGAGGTTCTCGCCGAAGAAACCGTTCGGGAGATCGCGCCCCAGCCGACGCTCCCAATCGTCGAGGTCTTCGCGCTGGAAGGCGTAGACCGCCTGATCATTGCCACCGTGATGCTTGCCGTCGCCAATGAAGTCACCTACCAGCCCGCTGCCCAGGCCCGTGGTTTTCGGGCCAGGCGCCCGCACCTGGACCGGCTCGAAGGTGGGCTGTTTACCGATGCCAGTGGATTCCGTGTCTTTGTAGGGGTTGGGTCGTGGACGGCCGATATTGACGGAGTCGAGCCTTGCCACGGACTCAGGTTACGTGTTCAGCTGCGAAGAAACGCTGTGACGTCTCGGAAGAACTCCGGAGCGGTCACCAGAACATGGCCCCGGTTTCGGTACATGATCAGTTTTCCGTTCGCTAGCCGAAACGCTGTCTCCGCAAACATCTCCGGGGTCCAAAAGGGGTCCTGCGCACCGCAGACCACAAGCGTCTCGGTTTGGATGTCCGGAAGTCGGTCTCGAACGTCGAAGGCATCCTCTGCTTGCAGCATGGCAATGGCGTCAGTCGGATTCTCGATCGTGATGCGCTTGGCGGCCAGCGTTGCCACCGGAGCCAGCAAAATGCGGATCCAGCGCCATCGGCGCTTACTTTGCATCAAGTCAAGGATGACCTCGCGCGAGTAACCACCGGTCTCCTCGACCGTACGCAGCAGTTGTAGTTGTGCGCTCTTGGCAAGCGGCCCAAGCGTGTACGCAGCGCAGGCGACTACCGCCTTACGCACTGCATCTGGGCGGTCCGCGATGAGCTGGAGTGCAAGAGATCCGCCGGTGCTGGCCCCGAGCACATCCACCGGCTGGCCGAAATGATCATGAATCGCTTCGGCATGGCGCTCGGCAACCTCGGCAAAGGTGATGTCCACGGCCATGCCAGACCAACGGTTGGTGAAGTACACCTCGAAACCAGCCCGAGCTAGGGGATTGATGCTGCGCAGCGTGAGAGCTCGCTCGAGGCCGGGTCTCGGGTTTCGATGGTTGGGCGTTGAGCCGCACAGGTAGATCAGCGGCTCCCCTGATCCGACTGCAAGGTACGGCAGACCGCCGCTGAAGGTCCCTTCGCGAACATCGCTGGTGACCACAGGCTCATTCTGCTCCGCGGACTGTGCGCGAGCTGTGATCAGCTGTGGCTGGCGTATGAATGCGGCCATGTGCTCTGGACGAGCCAGGATGTGGCTCTAGCCTGGGGCGAAGATCGTCATGAGCCAAGCGAATTCCGATCGAGCAAAGAGTTGATCATGATGCGTGTAGAGCCACCAGGAAACTGATCTCGAGAACCATGATCGTGGCCTCGACTACGATCTCCCCCGGCTGCTGCACCGGCGAGGAATGCTCAAGCTGGTGGCGGGCGCCGGGCTGGCAGGAGCCGGCCTGATCACCCTCGGGGCATGTGCGGATGCCACGAGCAACGCGGACACGAGCTCCCCGCAAGGCGGCAATCCAGCAGGTCCGGGTGGCGCCCCCCAACCCACACAGACCAGCGACACCGCGAACGGCGAGATACCCGAAGAGACCTCCGGTCCCTATCCGGGTGACGGCTCCAACGGTGCGAATGTACTGACCCAGAGCGGCATCGTCCGCAGTGACATCACCTCGAGCTTCGGATCCAGCACCACCAAAGCTGAAGGCGTGCCGCTCACTGTCACCATGACGATCAACGACTTCGCGAACAACAAATCGCCACTTGCCGGTGGTGCGGTCTACCTGTGGCACTGCGATCGGGAAGGAAGATATTCCCTCGTATTCCCAGGGTGTGACGAACGAGAACTACCTACGTGGTGTACAAGAGACCGATGACCGCGGTCAGGTGAAATTCACCACGATCTTCCCGGCCTGCTACTCGGGCCGCTGGCCGCACATCCACTTCGAGGTCTACCCAAGCCTGGCCAAGGCAACCAACAGCGCCAACAAGATCGCCACGTCGCAGATGGCCCTGCCCGGAGGCGACGGCCAAGGCCGTCTATGCGACCACTGGGTATGAGCAAAGCACCAGCAATCTCGGCCGCGTGAGCCTTGCCAGTGACAATGTCTTCAGCGATGGATACGACCTGCAGATGCCGACGCTGATGCGGCGATCCATCCAGCGGCTATCAACTCACCTTCAGCTGTGCTGTCTGAGTCCTCGGCGTGGTGCGTACGCGGCGATCTCAGTGCCCGTATGTCTGCCCGCTGAAACGTCGATATGTTCCGGCTCAGAAAATCTTCCAACTCTGCGTCGTCGTGGAGTTGTACGCGAATCCGATAGGTCAACTGCCCGTCGGCTATAGCGAAACGATGCTCGGCCATCCCCCGCGGCGTGGTCTTGTGCATGATCAGCTCGTCGCCTCGCCAGCCGCCCCGAGCTGGCTGCGGTGGATATCCAACAGAGTCGAAGAACCACCAGAGGATCGGCGGATGGGAACTGGGCGCCGTCAGGTCATCACTGTCGATCATGAACACCCCGTGTCCGCAGAACTCTGTACGGTCGGCCCTCACTTGCCGGTAGTCCTGCACGACAACCTGATCACCGACATCCAGTTTGAAGACGATCATCGCCCTCGCCGTGGTTGCCGGAGCCCACGGCGACGCAGCCTGCTGCTCGACACCCGCCCAGTTGCCCAGCATCGGAAGGAAGAGTTCGCGGAGATCCACGCACCCATTCTCAGCCGTGCCAGTGGAGGCGGCCACATGCCGGCACGTAGCCTGAAGTCGATCCACCGGCCTGAGGCATTCCTCCGATTTGGGCCACGTACTCACCTCATCGGGTGGCTCCCGCCTAACGACCCTGACGAGATTGGGTGAAACGGAATGTCGGTGCTGGCTCTTGGGCCCGCAACACAACACACTTCGTTGTGTGATGTCCGCTCACGGAAGAGTCATCGTGATCACCGGCGCGATGGCAGCTGGAAAGTCGTCGGTGGCCGATTTGCTGGCTATCCGACTACCCAAGTCGGTCCATATCCATGGCGACATGTTTCGGCGGATGGTTATCAATGGTCGCGCAAACATGACACCCAATCCGAGTGCAGATGCGCTCGCTCAGCTCAATCTGCGATACGACTTGGCGGCGCAGGCCGCTGACCGCTTCGCCGAGGAGGGCTTTGACGCAATCGTCCAAGACGTGATCTTGGGCAAGGATCTGGCTGACTTCGTCAAACGCATTGCTTCACATGAGCGCTACCTCGTGGTCCTCTCCCCCAGCCTGTCAGCCCTGGAGTGGCAAGAGGAGCAGCGCACGAAGGCCGGCTACGTCCATCTCTCAGCCGGAGCCCTGGACGAGGTGCTGCGACGGGAGACTTCCCAAATTGGCTACTGGCTTGACTGCAGTAGCCAAACCACGGACGAGACAGTTGCCGACATCCTTGCCAATCTCGACAAAGCGGCTGTCTAGACGACCGACACCGTATGCCCTGCAACCGGCATTGCCGATGCGGACCGGCTCACCTGGAGGAGCCGAGCCGCCAGCGCAATGAGGCACGGAAACCACACCGCCAAGACAAGACGTTGGATGAGACCTGCCCATGGATGCAACGGAGCTGAAGACGAGATTGCGAGAGCGGCCATAACGAGAAACAGGAACGCCAACGCCCCACTCGTGAGCAATGTGTATCGGGCCAGACCCCGCCAGCGGAGCTCTGGTCGCAAGCACCAGGACAAGACGGCCAAACCAACCCATGTGCTCAAGAAGAAAACTGCGCCGTTTGGTTGGTGAACCCCTGTGGGATCGTAGGTTTGGCCGACGAAATCCTCGCGAAGCGGAAAGATACCGGCGCCCAGCAGACCGACACCCCAGAAGACGACGACGGCGGATCCGATGCTCCGACGTCCTGTCCGCAGACCCGAGCCCAGCCCGGCACCGAAGATCATCATCAAGGTCGCGAAGACAAGAAAGTTGAGCTGCTGGACCCAGCCGTTCGGGCCGGCCTCCAAGGCGCTTACCGTCTCAGCGATGGGATCGTACTCGCCACGCCGGAACCAGCCCTGGACGACGAATCCGATGGTGAAAAGAATCGGTCCAATCATGCCCGCGACCGCCCCGATCGCTTGGATCTCGCTCCCGCTCCCCTGGCTCGACAGGCCTCGGTTCGCGGGTTGCTGTGTTCTCATGCCGCGACGGTAGGACCGGAGGGCCGCTCCGCGCATCGAGACAACTACTCAATTCCCAGGCACCGGGCGTGGGTGTTTCACCGCATGCATGAGGGGCGGGCCCATCCCGGCCCGCCCCTCGCAGCTGTGAAACTCAGCGATAGTCGCCGAGGTCGAACTCCTCCAGCGGCACGGCCGCACCCGACCCCTGACCGAAGTCGTAGTCGAACGAGTCGTAGCCGACCATCGAGTACGCCTGCGCCTTGGCCTCCGCGGTCGGCTCGACCCGGATGTTGCGGTACCGCTCCAGGCCGGTTCCGGCCGGGATCAGCTTGCCCAGGATGACGTTCTCCTTCAGACCCACCAGGCTGTCGGACTTGCCGTGGATCGCCGCGTCGGTCAGCACCTTGGTGGTCTCCTGGAAGGACGCCGCCGACAGCCACGACTCGGTCGCCAGCGACGCCTTGGTGATCCCCATCAGCACCGCACGACCCGAGGCCGGGGTGCCGCCCTCGGCCACGACCTGCCGGTTCGCCGCCTCGTACGACAGCCGATCCACCAGATCGCCGGCGAGCAGGTCGGAGTCGCCCGACTCGATCACCGTCACCCGGCGCAGCATCTGCCGGATGATGATCTCGATGTGCTTGTCGTGGATCGGCGCACCCTGGGTCCGGTAGACCGACTGCACCTCGTCCACCAGATGCTCCTGCACCCGGCGCACACCGAGCACCCGCAGCACGTCATGCGGATCGGGCGTACCGGCGGTCAGTTGCTGACCCACCTGGACATGATCGCCGTCCTCCACCAGCAGCCGCGCCCGGCGGCTGACCGAGAACTCGGCCGGCCTCCGAACCGTCGTCGGGGGTGATGATGATCTTCTTCAGCCGGTCGCTGTCCTCGATCTTCACCCGTCCGGTGGCCTCGGAGATCGGCGCCTTGCCCTTGGGCTGGCGAGCCTCGAACAGCTCCACCACACGCGGCAGACCCTGAGTGATGTCGTCACCGGCCACACCGCCGGTGTGGAAGGTCCGCATCGTCAGCTGGGTGCCCGGCTCACCGATCGACTGCGCCGCCACGATGCCGACGGCCTCGCCGACATCGACCAGCTTGCCGCTGGCCAGCGAACGGCCGTAGCACATCGCGCAGGTACCAGTTGCGGCCTCGCAGGTGAGCACGCTGCGGACCTTGACCGATGCGATGCCGTCGTCGATCAGCAGCCGGATGTTGACGTCACCAAGATCGACCCCAGCCGTCAGCAGCACCTCACCGTCCGCGCCGAGCACGTCGGTGGCGAGGGTCCGGGCGTAGACCGCGGTCTCCACGTGCTCGTCGAGGACAAGGCTGCCGTGCCTCGTCTGCGGCGATGATCTTGGTCAGGCCGCGCTCGGTACCGCAGTCCTCCTCGCGGATGATCACGTCCTGGCTGACGTCGACCAGACGCCGGGTCAGGTAGCCCGAGTCGGCCGTACGCAGCGCGGTGTCGGCCTGGCCCTTACGCCCACCGTGGGTGGAGATGAAGTACTCCAGCACCGACAGGCCCTCGCGGAAGTTGGACTTGATCGGCCGGGCGATGATCTCGCCCTTCGGGTTGACCACCAGACCACGCATGGCGGCGATCTGGCGCATCTGCACCATGTTTCCGCGAGCGCCGGAGTGCACCATCATGTAGATCGGGTTGGTCTTGGAGAAGTTGGCCTCCATCGCCGTACCGAGGCGTGACGTCGCGTCGGTCCAGATCTCGATCAGCTCCTGGCGACGCTCGTCGTCGGTGATCAGGCCGCGCTCGTACTGCTTGTCGATCTTGGTCGCGCGATCCTCGTAGACGCGGCCAGGATCTGCGGCTTGTCAGCCGGGGTGCTGACGTCGCCGATGGAGACGGTGACGCCCGAGCGGGTGGCCCAGTGGAAGCCCAGGTCCTTCAGCTGCGTCCAGGCAGTGCGCCACCTCGACCTTCGGGTAGCGCTCGGCAAGATCATTGACGATCTGACCCAGCTGCTTCTTGCCCACCTCGTAGTCGGCGTACGCGTAGTCGTCCGGCAGCGCCTCGTTGAACAGCGCACGACCCAGCGTGGTCTCCAGCAAGATCGAACCGTTCGGTCGACAGGGTCTTGCCCAGCGGCGGCACGATGTCGGTCAGCCGCAGCTTGATCTTGGCCTGCACCGAGAGCTCGCGCTCGGTCGAAGGCCATCAGGGCCTCGGCCACCGAGCCGAAGGCCCGACCCTCGCCGGCTGACGCCGTCGCGCTGCATGGTGAGGAAGTAGGTGCCGATGATCATGTCCTGGGTCGGCATGGTCACCGGACGACCGTCGGCCGGCTTCAGGATGTTGTTGGTCGACAGCATCAAGATCCGGGCCTCGGCCTGCGCCTCCGCGCTCAGCGGCAGGTGCACGGCCATCTGGTCGCCGTCGAAGTCGGCGTTGAACGCCGTGCAGACGAGCGGGTGGATCTGGATGGCCTTGCCCTCGATGAGCTGCGGCTCGAAAGCCTGGATGCCGAGCCGGTGCAGGGTCGGTGCGCGGTTCAACAGCACCGGGTGCTCGGAGATGACCTCTTCGAGGACGTCCCAGACGACCGGGCGCTGGCGCTCCACCATCCGCTTGGCGGACTTGATGTTCTGTGCGTGGTTGAGGTCGTCGAGCCGCTTCATCACGAACGGCTTGAACAGCTCCAGCGCCATCGCCTTGGGCAGACCACACTGGTGCAGCTTGAGCTGCGGGCCGACCACGATGACCGAACGACCGGAGTAGTCGACGCGCTTGCCCAGCAGGTTCTGCCGGAACCGGCCCTGCTTGCCCTTCAGCATGTCGGAGATCGACTTGAGCGGACGGTTGCCCGGTCCGGTGACCGGTCGGCCACGGCGGCCGTTGTCGAACAGCGAGTCCACGGCCTCTTGCAGCATCCGCTTCTCGTTGTTGACGATGATCTCGGGCGCGCCGAGGTCGAGCAGCCGCTTCAGCCGGTTGTTCCGGTTGATCACACGTCGGTAGAGGTCGTTCAGGTCGGAGGTCGCAAAGCGGCCGCCGTCCAGCTGCACCATCGGACGCAGGTCCGGCGGGATGACCGGAACGCAGTCCAGCACCATCCCGGTCGGGCTGTTCTTCGTGGTGAGGAACGCCGAAACCACCTTGAGCCGCTTGAGGGCGCGAGTTTTGCGCTGGCCCTTGCCGACCTGGATCGTCTCGCGCAGGTCAGCAGCCTCGGCCTCCAGGTCGAAGGTCTCCAGTCGCTTCTGGATGGCGTCGGCACCCATTGAGCCTGAGAAGTACTTGCCGAACCGGTTCTTCATCTCCCGGTAGAGCACTTCGTCGCCCTCGAGGTCTTGCACCCTGAGGTTCTTGAAGCGGTTCCACACGGCGTCGAGCCGGTCGAGCTCACGCTGGGCGCGGTCGCGCAGCTGCTTGACCTCCCGCTCGGCGCCTTCGCGGACCTTGCGCTTGGCGTCTGCCTTGGCACCTTCGGCCTCGAGCGCAGCCGTATCCTCCTCGAGCTTCCGCATCCGGTTCTCGATGTCGGAGTCGCGACGTCCCTCGAGCTGCTTGCGCTCGACGTCGATCTTGGCCTCGAGCGATGGACAGGTCCCGGTGCCGGGCTTCCTCGTCGACAGCGGTGATCATGTACGCCGCGAAGTAGATGACCTTCTCCAGGTCCTTCGGGGCGATGTCCAGCAGGTAACCCAGGCGCGAGGGGACGCCCTTGAAGTACCAGATATGGGTGACCGGAGCGGCGAGCTCGATGTGGCCCATCCGCTCACGGCGCACCTTGGACCGGGTGACCTCGACCCCACACCGCTCGCAGATGATGCCCTTGAAGCGCACCCGCTTGTACTTGCCGCAATAGCATTCCCAGTCCCGGGTGGGACCGAAGATCTTTTCGCAGAACAGGCCATCACGTTCCGGCTTGAGGGTTCGGTAATTGATGGTCTCCGGCTTCTTCACCTCACCGTGCGACCACTTGCGAATCTCGTCGGCGGTGGCCAGGCCGATGCGGATCTCGTCGAAGAAGTTCACGTCGAGCATTCTTTGGTTATCTCTCTTCTCTCAACTAACGCGATATCTGAAGTTGTCGATTGACTGAACCTTCACCTCCGCCGACTTGTCAGCGTCTCAGAGGGCTATAGCCCGTTGAGACGCTGACAAGTCGGAAAGGCAGAGGCACTCAGACTTCTTCGACTCCGCCGAGGGAGTCACCGGGGCGACGGGACAGGTCGATGCCGAAGTCCTCAGACGACCGGTAGTCGTCCTCGGAGTCTCGCAGCTCCACCTCGGTACCGTCGCTTGACAACACCTCGACGTTGAGGCATAGCGACTTCATTTCCTTGACCAGCACCTTGAACGACTCCGGAATGCCAGGCTCAGGGATGTTCTCGCCCTTGACGATGGCCTCGTAGACCTTCACACGGCCCGGAACGTCGTCGGACTTGATGGTCAGCAGCTCCTGCAAGGCCCAGGCGGCCCCGTACGCCTCGAGCGCCCAAACCTCCATCTCACCGAACCGCTGACCGCCGAACTGTGCCTTGCCGCCCAGGGGCTGCTGGGTGATCATCGAGTACGGCCCAGTCGAGCGAGCATGGATCTTGTCGTCGACCAGGTGGTGCAGCTTCAGCATGTAGATGTAGCCAACGCCGACCGGCTCTGGGAATGGTTCGCCGGAGCGACCGTCGAAGAGGTGGGCCTTGCCGTCGGCGTTCACCAGGCGCTGCCCGTCGCGGGTCGGCAAGGTCTGACCGAGCAGGCCGGTGATCTCCTGCTCGGTGGCACCGTCGAAGACGGGGGTTGCCAGGTGGGCCGGCCCCTCCACATGGTTGAGGCCAACGCTGCGCAGCCGGTTGGACCAGGCAGCCTTGAGACCATCGATGATCCCAGCCCTGCTTGGCGACCCATCCGAGGTGAGTCTCCAGGACCTGACCGACGTTCATCCGGCTCGGCACACCCAGCGGGTTGAGCACGATATCGACCGGAGTCCCGTCCTCCATGAACGGCATGTCCTCGATCGGCAAGATCTTGGAAATGACGCCCTTGTTGCCGTGGCGTCCGGCGAGCTTGTCGCCGTCCTGGATCTTGCGCTTCTGGGCGACATAGACCCGCACCAGCTGATTGACACCGGGCGAAAGCTCATCGTCGGCATCGCGATCGAAGACGCGTACGCCAATGACAGTGCCCGACTCGCCGTGCGGCACCTTGAGCGAGGTATCACGGACCTCGCGCGCCTTCTCACCGAAGATCGCACGCAACAGCCGCTCCTCGGGGGTCAACTCGGTCTCGCCCTTCGGGGTCACCTTGCCAACCAGGATGTCACCGGTCGAGACCTCGGCGCCGATGCGAATGATGCCGCGCTCGTCGAGGTCGGCGAGCATCTCCTCGCTGACATTGGGGATGTCGCGAGTGATTTCCTCTGCGCCTAGTTTGGTGTCGCGAGCGTCGACTTCATGCTCCTCGATGTGAATCGAGGTGAGCACGTCGTCTTGAACGAGCCGCTGGCTCAAGATGATCGCGTCCTCGTAGTTGTGGCCCTCCCACGGCATGAACGCGACCAGCAGGTTGCGGCCCAGCGCCATCTCCGCTTGATCGGTGCAGGGGCCATCCGCGAGCGGCGTACCCCTCTCGATCCGCTGTCCCGCGGTCACGAGTGGGCGCTGGTTGATGCAGGTGCCCTGGTTCGAGCGACGGAACTTGCTCAGCCGGTACGTCTTGGACGTGTCGTCGTCGTGTGCAACGTCGATCAGGTCCGCGCTCACCGCGGTGACTACGCCGGCCTGCGTTGCGACCGTCACATCGCCCGCATCCACGGCGCCGCGGTACTCCATGCCGGTGCCCACGAATGGGGCCTCGGACCTGATCAGCGGAACGGCCTGACGCTGCATGTTCGAGCCCATAAGGGCACGAGACGCGTCGTCGTGCTCCAGGAACGGAATCATCGCGGTCGCGACCGACACCATCTGGCGCGGTGACACGTCCATGTAGTGCACCTCGTTCGGGGCGACGTAGTCGACCTCCCCGTGGCGCTTACGGACCAGCACCCGATCCTCAGTGAAGCGGAACTTGTCGTCCAGCTTGGCATTGGCCTGCGCCGTGACGTACCGGTCTTCCTCGTCAGCGGTCAGATAGTCGATCTGATCGGTGACGTGGCCCTTCTGTACCTTGCGATAAGGGGTCTCCACGAAACCGAAGGCGTTCACCCGCGCGAACGAGGCAAGGGAGCCGATGAGGCCGATGTTCGGTCCCTCAGGGGTCTCGATCGGACACATCCGGCCGTAGTGGGACGGATGGACGTCGCGGACCTCCATGCCCGCTCGATCTCGCGACAGGCCACCCGGGCCGAGCGCAGAAAGCCGCCTCTTGTGCGTCAGACCGGCAACGGGGTTGGTCTGATCCATGAACTGGGAGAGCTGCGAGGTACCGAAGAACTCCTTCAGTGCCGCGACGACCGGCCGGATGTTGATCAAGGTCTGCGGTGTGATCGCCTCGACGTCCTGAGTGGTCATCCGATCACGGACCACGCGCTCCATGCGACCGAGCCCGGTGCGCAGCTGGTTTTGGATCAACTCGCCGACCGTACGCAACCGCCGATTTCCGAAGTGGTCGATGTCGTCCTCTTCGACCAGCAGCTGGCCACGAGGAGAATCCAGCGTCTCCTTACCCTCGTGCAGTGCGACCACGAAGTGAATGGCAGCGACGATGTCCTCGATAGTCAGCACCGTACGATCGAACGGCAACTCCAGACCAAGCTTCTTGTTGATCTTGTAACGACCAACCTTGGCCAGGTCGTAGCGCTTCGGGTTGAAGTAGTAGTTCTCCAGCAATGCCTGGGCGGCTTCGCGGGTAGGAGGCTCGCCCGGACGCAGCTTGCGGTAGATGTCGAGCAGCGCCTCATCCTGGGTGGTGGTGTGGTCCTTCTCCAAGGTGAGCCGCATCGACTCGTACTCGCCGAACTGCTCGAGGATCTGCGCATCGGTCCAGCCGAGCGCCTTGAGCAACACTGTGACGTTTTGCTTGCGCTTGCGATCGAGGCGTACCCCGACCATGTCGCGCTTGTCGATCTCGAACTCAAGCCACGCGCCACGCGACGGGATCATCTTGCAGGTGAAGATGTCTTTGTCCGAGGTCTTGTCGGTGGTCTGCTCGAAGTAGACACCCGGCGAGCGAACCAATTGCGACACGACAACACGCTCAGTGCCGTTGATGACAAAAGTGCCCTTGTCGGTCATCAACGGGAAATCACCCATGAAGACGGTCTGGCTCTTGATCTCGCCAGTCTCGTTGTTCATGAACTCGGCCGTGACGAACAGCGGCGCGGCGTAGGTTACGTCGCGGTCCTTGCACTCGTCGACCGTGTTCTTCGGCGGCTCGAACCGGTGGTCGCGAAACGAAAGCGACATGGTGCCGGAGAAGTCTTCGATGGGAGAGATCTCCTCAAAGATCTCCTCGAGTCCGGACTTGGTATTGATGTCCGTACGGCCCTGGTCCAACGCGGTCTCGACGCGGGCGCGCCAGGCTTCGTTGCCAACAAGCCAGTCAAATGAATCGATCTGCAGATCCAGCAGATATGGAACTTCCATGGGTTCGGCGATCTTCGCGAAGGAGATCCTGCCGGTAGGGGATACAACTTTGGTCTTAGAGGCTGTGCGCGAGGCTGCCAACTCCTGTGTCCTTCCGAGGGCTCGCAGTGGAGGAGCAAAATGCTTCTACGCATGCTGAACGACCCGTGTCAAAGCGAAACGGGTCGGCAGATGGCGAGGGCAAACCCCCAATATAGACGTTGTTACGCCGAAAGTCAAGAACCGGGCGCAGCACTAGCTAGAGCAGTCAAATCCTCGACTGCCTTGGCAGAGATCATACTCTTCGACAGCCGTGCGACAAGGGGCAATGTCGCGGCTTTCAGATCCTCGCCACTGCCCTCGAGCGGCTCGACGATGGGCCTGATACCCAGCTATCTGGAAGCAAACTCGCAACGACTTTCTCACGCCATTCGGCCTGACCGGCCGGGACCTTCGACCCTCCCGGCAGCGCTGCGAGTCTCCTTGACTAGAGCTGTATCAGCTTGACTCGAGCTGTATCAACGCTGGATTGAGAGGAACGCAGGTGGCAAGGGTCCTCGTGGCCTATGCGAGCAAGATGGGCTCCACCCGGGAAATTGCCGAGGCCATCGGTCAGGAGCTCGAGCGCTGTGGCATACAGGTGGTTGTCGCAGCGTGTGCCGACGACGTCAACCCCGACGGATTCGACGGCGTGATCATCGGCAGTGCGATCTACACCCGGCGCTGGGTCAAGGCGGCGAGGCGATTCCTCAAACGTCACGCCCACAGACTGGATCCGAAGAGAACCTGGCTGTTCCACAGCGGGCCGTGCGGCGAGGGAGCCCGGGAGGAGCAGGTGGACACCCCGAAGGCGATCGCGCGAGTAATCGTTCCACTCGGGTTGCCCGCACCAGTCACTTTTGGCGGTCGGCTTGACACCGAACATGCAACCGGTCCGCTGAGCAGATGGATGGGTGAGAAGGGACCGCTCTCGGGCGACTTTCGGGACTGGGAGCGAATTCGTGGTTGGGCGTCTGACATTGCACACCAGCTCGATCAGGCAACCGCGGAAAGGCAGCAGTGATGGCGGAGGAGAGATTCATCGACGACGAGCCGACTGGCGAGTTTCGAGCCATCACCCCGGCCCGTTGCCAGGAGCTGCTGCAGAGCCAAAGCGTCGGCCGCATCGCATGGCAGGCCGCTGACGGTCCGCAGATCCTGCCAGTCACCTACGCCTGGCATGAGGGGACGATCATCTTCAGGACCTCGCCGTACGGCGTGCTGTCTGAGCTAGTCCGGCCAACCGACGTCGCACTGGAGATCGATGAGCTTGATCAGGACAGCCGGCGCGGCTGGAGCGTAGTGCTGCAGGGCCGCGCCCAGGGAGTTGCCGAACCCGATCAGCTGGTACGCATGTGGACCGTTGGCGGCGTCGTTCCCTGGGCTGCCGGGGTGAGGAATGTCTTCATCCAGGTCACTCCGCGCCGCGTGACCGGTCGGGTGGTGGCGGCACGGTCCGGGTGAGCCTTGATATGTGGGAATCCGGGTCCGACCAGCACTTCTGTGATGATGCTCACTGTCGAAACCGGTTGCGTGATGGGACTTTAGTCCCAATTTATTTTGGGCCCGCCTCAAACCCTACCGGGTTGATCACGACAAGCGCACAATCGAGATAAGGGTGGGTGGGAACAGGAGTCGATCATGCCAACTTTTGGCGGTCACGTGTCGCCAGGCGAGCGCCTGCGCAGGCTATCCCCGCATGAGTGCAAGGCGTGGCTCTGCAGCCATCATGAGGGCAGGTTGGGATATCAATCTGGCCGCGGGCCTCGATCGGTCGTTGTCTCCTACGCCGTCGCCGGTGATCAGATCCTCGTGCGGCTGCCCGACTACAACGACATCGTGCACTATGCCCCTGGTGCTGAGGTCAGCCTCGACGTCGATGGGGGTACTCCCGCCGCCCATCGCGAAACCGTCATGGTCACCGGTACAGCTGCCTTGGCGGAGAGCGGCCAACGCCCGTTGATCGATCAGGCGGCATTTGAAGAGGACTGGCCCGCGGACGTACGGACCTCGGTGATCTGCCTGCCTCTCAATACCGTGGAAGGTTTTGAACTCAGGGATCCGTAGCTACTCGGACTTGCATCGCTCCTCCCCCGAGAAGGGTCGCGGGCGACATGAATCCCACGCGATTTCATGTCGTCCGCGACCAATCTTTGGCACGTGATCATGACAACCTCCTTGTTCAGCATCTAGAGTCCAAGATCATGACCACATCCCGGTGGACCGCAGCGGACCTGCCATCACAGAGCGGACGGACCTTCATCATCACCGGCGCCAACAGCGGCATCGGACTCCCCGCCACGCGGGCCCTTGCCGAAGCCGGCGCCCATGTCGTACTCGCCGTCCGCGACGTGGGCCGGGGCGAGGCAGCTGCCCGGTCCATTTCCGGTGATTGTGAGGTTCGCCGTCTTGACCTCGCCGACCTCGCATCGATCCGCAGCTTCGCGGACTCATGGCAGGGCGGGGTTGACGTATTGATCAACAACGCCGGTGTCATGAGAACGCCCGAGAGGCGTACTGCTGACGGATTCGAGCTGCAGATCGGGACGAACCACCTCGGCCACTTCGCCTTGACGAATCTGCTGCTTCCGCGTGTGACGGATCGAGTCGTGACCGTCGCCTCGGGCGCTCACCGCGGTGGCTCGATCTCCTTGGACGACCTCAATTGGCAACGCCGGAGCTATCAGCGCTGGGCGGCTTACCAGCAGTCGAAACTGGCCAACTTACTGTTTGTGCTGGAGCTACAGCGGAGGCTGACCGCTGCCGGCTCGCCGATCCGTGCCATGGCGGCGCATCCGGGCTATGCAGCCACCAATCTTCAATTCCGCAGCGAGAGAGGCCTCGAGGATCGTGTGATGGCCATCGCAAACCGGCTGTTCGCCCAGACAGACGAAGCCGGAGCACGGCCGACATTGTTCGCAGCCAGCCAGGATCTGCCTGGGGCAAGCTACGTCGGTCCGGATGGTTTCGGCGAGTATCGCGGTTATCCCACACTGGTCGGTCGCACCGCCGCTGCCTCAGATGTCGAGATGGCTAAGCGGCTATGGACATTGTCTGAAGAGCTGACGGGAGTCACGTTCCCTTTGGCCCCTATGCGCTGAAGGTGAGGCCCTGCCAGCCGGACGGGTCTCTCGCGGGATTCTCGTGTATGTCCTTTCTCCCGACATCGGGAGAAAGGACACACACGCAACGGTCTTTGAGACCCCTGCTTACTTGTACGAGACGGTCGCGCCAGCGGCCTCGAGGGCCTCGCGGGCTTTGTCCGCGGCTTCCTTGTTGACCTTCTCCAGAACGGCCTTCGGAGCAGCCTCGACCAGATCCTTGGCCTCCTTCAGGCCAAGACTGGTGAGCGACCGCACCTCCTTGATCACCTGGATCTTCTTGTCGCCGGCTGCCTCGAGGATGACATCGACCTCGTCGCTGCCCTCTTCCTCGACCGGACCGGCTTCGCCGCCCCCGGCGGCCGGCGCAGCGGCGGCAACAGCAACCGGAGCGGCCGCGGTCACGCCGAAAGTGGTCTCGAATTCCTTGACGAACTCACTGAGCTCGATCAAGGTCAGCTCCTTGAAAGCGTCAAGGAGCTCTGCAGTGCTGAGCTTCGCCATAATGGGCGTCCTTCCTAGTTGTCGTCCGCAGCGGGTGCTGCCAGTGGTTCTGCCGCGGGCGTCGTGCCCGCTTCAGGTGCAGCTGACGCTGCAGATGGCGCCGCTTCAGCGGCGAGTTCTTCGTTGGTCGGCTCCGAGATCGTCTCGACGCCGGGTTCCTCATTCGTTGGCCCAGGGGCCGCTTCGGCCGCGAGCTCCTCATTCGTCGGCTCGCTAGTGGCTTCGGCGGCGAGTTCCTCGTTGGTTGGCTCCGAGGTCGTCTCGGGCGCGCTGGCGAGGAGCGACGGATTCTCGGCAGCCGCCTTTTCCAGGGCGGCAAACAGCCGAGCAGCCTGGGAGAGCGGCGCAGATACCAGCGAAACGGCCTGCTGAAGGACGCCTTGCATGGCGCCAGCGACCTTGGCGAGCAGAACGTCGCGCGACTCGAGATCCGCCAGTTTTCTGACGTCATCGGGGGTCATGAACTTGCCGTCCAGCACCCCGCCCTTGATCACGAGTTGCGGATTTGTCCGCGCGAAATCGCGCAGACCTTTGGCCACAACGACGGGATCGCCATCGATGAAGGCAATCGCCGTTGGCCCGACGAGATGCTGCTCGATCCCGTCGACGCCGGCCTCCCGGGCAGCAATGGTCGTCAACGTGTTCTTCGAGACCGAGTAGCTGGCGTCTTGTCCGAGAGAGCGGCGCAGATCCTTGAGTGCCTTCACCGAGAGTCCGCGATACTCGGTCAAAACGACGCCGGCCGAGCTGGAGAATCTGTTTGCCAGCTCAGCGACGGCCGCTACCTTGTCCGACCTCGCCATGTGTTACCTCCACTTCGTCACACGCTTCGTCCGAAGCGCTCCCGAAGGGCTGGCTCTCCCGTTTGAGAAGGGCGTTTGAGAAGGGCCGTAGAGATGAGGAAGCCCTTTGCGCAGGCGGCAAAGGGCAATCGGGAAACCAGCTGTCTCCCGCAACACTCTTGACTCACCTACGCGGGCCGCCCGTGCTCTCGTACGGACACTTCGGGTCGAGCTGGGCTCAACCAACCAGCGGTCTTCGGCAGCCACCCACTGTACCGACCGCGCAAACCGCCAGCAAAATCGCGCGGATTCCGCTCCTCGAAGCAGATGTGCTGCATCCGTACCGTGACCTAATCGAAATAATTTCCGTCGCCCGTAGTGATAAATGTCTCGATTTGATAACGTGGCCAGGCTGGCCGTTTCGACACGACCGTCGATCCACGGCTCGTCAGAGGGCGGTCCAAGTACCGGGGCCGGTGTTGTCTTACTCGGGGGAGATCCACCGCATGGGGAGGATTCTTAAGGCTGCAGCATCCCTGGTTACCGGACTCGCATTGGCTGCCACTGCCACGGTGGGCACGGTCCCGGCGGAAGCTGCGACAAGGTGTGACGTCACCTTCAAGACGTACGACCCGATCAGGGAGGGCTCCTCTGGAGCCCAGGCAAAGGCGATGGAGTGCCTGCTTCACAAGGCTGGCTTCGCGACCACCGTCAACGGCCATTTCTCTGCCGCCGACGCTAAGGAATTGGCCAAGTTCCGCAAATCCATAGGTCTCAAGCCGCTTCTCGTGGGCGGACGCCGCGCCTGGAGCGCATTGCTCTCGCGGGGCACGACGCCCCACCTCGAGGTTGGTGACGAGGGCAAGAATGTCGTTCGGCTGCAGCTGGCGCTGCGGTCGGCGGGGTTCGCCAAGATCCCCACGACAGGCAAGTACAGCGCTAGCACCGCTGCCGTGATCAAGACGGCCCAGAAGTCGCGCCACCTCAAGCAAACCGGGCAGGTCAATGCTGACTTCTGGAAGTCACTGCAGGCCGGAAAAATCACCGCCACGACGGTCGTTGCCAAGAAGCCGATCCCTAAGCCGGTCTCCCAAGCACCGAAGACGGGAACCAAGGGCGAGAAGGCTCTCGCCTTCGCCAAAAAACAACTCGGCGATCGCTACGTGTATGGGGGCACCGGACCGAACGGCTGGGATTGCTCTGGCTTGACCATGAAGGCCTGGAAGGCGGCCGGGGTCAAGCTGCCGCATTCGGCCGGGAAGCAGTACCGCCTTGGCAAAAAGATCTCCAAGTCCCAGCTCAGGAACGGTGATCTGGTCTTCTTCTACCCAGGCATCAGGCATGTGGCGCTCTACGCCGGCAACGGCAAGGTCATCCATGCACCGCATCCGGGCAAGAAGGTGACCTACATCAAGATGAAGTACATGCCGTACATGGGCGCACGCCGGCCGGGCTGAGCCCCACCAAGCTGCGAGCGTCGGCATGTGCGACAGCTTCAAGACCACGCACAGGGGGCCGCAAAGTGGTCGCAGGCGACAGGGAATCCCATCCACTCCGTGTCGCCTGCGACCACTTGCTGTGAGGATGGGTCGATGCATCCCGGCGTACGCGAGGCGCGGGAATCTGACCTCGAGCGAATCCTTCAGCTGATCGTTGACCTAGCGACCTACGAAAGGGCTGCCCACGAGGTGAAGACCACGATCGAGCAGCTTCGGCTCGCGCTGTTTGGACCGCAGCCCGCGGCGTACGCGCTCATAGCAGAGAGTGACAAGCATGTGGTCGGCTTCGCCCTCTACTTCCGGAACTTCTCAACCTGGGAAGGAGTCCACGGGCTCTATCTCGAGGATCTCTACGTCATGCCTGAATACCGCGGCTCGGGTCTGGGCAAAGCCTTGCTGATGTCGCTCGCTGAGGTCGCGGTCGAGCGGGGTTACGCACGGCTGGAGTGGGCTGTTCTCGACTGGAACCAGCCCGCGATCGACTTCTATCGCGGACTCGGAGCGGTCGCGATGGACGAATGGACGGTCTATCGACTCAGTGGCGACGCGCTCGTCGCAGCTCAGCGCCTCCGACTGACTGCCCCGGCTCACTCCGCGAAGCGGCTAAGGGACACCGCCCCGCCAATAGCAAGGACGAAACCCGCTATGGCAAAGGGCATGCGGCCAGGTTCGATTGCATCGCCGAACAGCGCTATGCCGATCAAGGACGGCACGACGACCTCGAACACCAATGTGATTGCCGTGACGACCGTGACGGCATCTCGCTGCAGCGCGATGGTGAAGAAGCTCATGCCGACGGCACCGTGCACGATGATGGCCCAGAGCAATGGATTGAGCAGCAAAGGCCAAGCAATGTCGGCGGCGCCGATGCCGCGGGCCGCCACAGCCACACCCGTGAACCCCAGGCCAGCGGCGCAGGACAGGACAATGGTGGAAGCGCGACCCTTCATCCTGAAGCCGATGAGTCCGACGATCACCGGCACGATTGCCAGCAGCAGAATGACCCGTTCATCGATCAGCGAAATCCGCGCGGCCGCGGTGGGGACAGCGGTGAGGCTGAGGAAGATCAAGCCAGCACCGAGCACAGCGAGTGAGGTCCAGTCCTTCCACGACAGGTGTGCACCGCGCATGCTGGCAATGACGGCGGTGACTCCAACGCTGCCGGCGACGACCGACTGAACCAGGAACAACGGAAGTCGCTGCAGAGCCAGCACATTGCCAGTGAAACCGAGGCCGTCCGCGACCAGACCCAGCAGATATGGCCCCTGCTTGATGATCAGGGCCAGTCCAGTGAGCCCAACCACCTCCGCAGCGCGCTTGGCGGCAACCGACTGAAGAACGGAGGCGACCCCGTACCCCACGCAGGCAACGATCGCTCCCAACCAGCTCAGCACCAGCATGCGAACAACCTCCGACCCGACCAGATGCGGTCCTCGATCAAGGAGCTCGCCGCTGCGAGCTTGGGTTAGGGCGGAGGCTATTCCGATTCCGGACGCGTCTTGTTGGTATCGATGGGAATTCCCGGGCCCATGGTGGTCGACAGAGTGATCTTGCGGAGGTAGCGACCCTTGGCGGCGCTCGGCTTCAGCCGAACGATCTCGTCCAGCGCCGCAAAGTAGTTCTGTGACAGTTGCTTCGGCGCTGAAGGACGCCTTGCCGATGATGAAGTGCAGGTTGGCGTGCCGGTCGACCCGGAACTCGATCTTGCCGCCTTTGATGTCGCTTACGGCCTTCGCCACGTCGACAGTGACCGTTCCAGTCTTCGGGTTCGGCATCAGGCCGCGAGGTCCGAGGATACGGCCGAGGCGACCGACCTTGCCCATCAAGTCCGGCGTCGCGACGACTGCATCGAAGTCCAGGTAGCCCTTGGAGATTTTGTCGATCAGTTCGTCGGAGCCCACTTCGTCGGCGCCGGCGGCGATGGCCGCCTCTGCCTTGTCACCGGTGGCGAAGACGAGCACCCGCGCCGTCTTGCCAGTGCCATTGGGAAGATTGACGGTGCCCCGCACCATCTGGTCCGCCTTGCGGGGATCGACTCCGAGTCGCACGGCGACGTCCACCGTCTCGTCGAACTTCGCCTTGGTGTTGGCCTTCGCGAAGTCCATGGCCTCGGTCGGTGTGTACAGCTTTCCCGGGTCGACCTTCTCAGCGACCCCGCGATAAGACTTACTGCGCTTCATGTCTGGTCTCTTTCTTTGTCCAAAATTCGTCTTGGTGGCCAGTTGTGGTGCGAGCCGCGCCGGCTCTTCCACGGATCCTCTTCCAGCTGAGCTGTCAGCGTACGTGGTCGGCATAACGACCGCCGGCGCTGACAAGTCGGCAGTCAGTCGGCGACTGTTACCCCCATGCTGCGAGCGGTACCTTCGACGATCTTCATTGCGGCATCAAGATCATTGGCGTTGAGGTCAGGCAATTTGGTGGTGGCGATGTCACGCACCTGATCTCGGCTGATCTTTCCCACCTTCTCCCGATGCGGCACGCCAGACCCTTTCTGCACTCCGGCCGCTTTCTTGATCAGCTCGGCGGCCGGCGGCGTCTTGGTGATGAAGGTGAAGGTGCGATCTTCGTAGATGGTGATCTCGACCGGAATGATCGTGCCGCGCATCGCCTCGGTTGCTGCGTTGTACGCCTTGCAGAACTCCATGATGTTGACGCCATGGGGACCGAGGGCGGTACCGACCGGGGGCGCCGGCGTGGCGGCGCCGGCGTTCAAGCGCGATCTTGACAAGCGCGGCGACTTTCTTCTCTTGGGAGGCATTCTGATCTCTTTCTTGATCCTTGTCGTGGTCGTGTGGCGGTCAATGCGACCGCGGTGGAAAACGGACTGCCGTGATCGCTCAGACTTTCTGAATCTGTGGAAAGGTCAGATCGACCGGAGTCTCCCGGCCCAGGATCTCCACGAGGGCCTTGAGACGCTGATTGTTCACGTTGATCTCGGTAATGGTTGCGTGAACCCCCGCGAACGGTCCGTCGACCACCATGACCGAGTCCCCGACGGCGAAGTCGGCGACCTCGACCTTCTTCTTACGACGGGTGGGGCCTTCGCTGGACGCCGTCGCCGCAGCAACGACAGCGGGCGCCAACATCTTCTCCACCTCGTCAAGGCTGAGCGCCACCGGAGAGTTGGAATGGCCGACGAAACCGGTCACCGAGGGGGTATGACGCACTGTCGACCAGGACTCGTCAGTGAGATCCATGCGTACCAGCACGTAGCCGGGGAGCACCGTACGCCTCACCTGCTTGCGCTGGCCATTGCGGATCTCGGTGACTTCCTCGGTCGGCACGATGATCTCGTAGATGTAGTCCTCCATGTTGAGAGAGGACACTCGGTTCTCCAGGTTCTGCAGTACCCGGTTCTCCATGCCGGAGTAGGTGTGTACGACGTACCAATCCCCTGGCTTGGACCTCAGGTCCGAACGGAACGCCTCGAGCGCATCGTGACCTGCGTCGGTCTCCTCGTCAGGCTCAGCCTCGGCCGCTTCCGGCTCCTCCTCTGTCTCTGCGAGGCCGAAATCGATGCCCGAAGTCGTCCTGGGGATCGCTCGGCAGGGGCACCGCCGAAGTCGAGGTTGATATCGACCTCGTCCTCGCTGGCTCGCTGGGTAACTGCCTAAGTCGATATCGAAGTCGTCCTCCGGCTGTCTCGGCGGTGATGACGAAGATGCGAGAGTTTCCAGCGGCTCTGCATCCTGCTGCGGTTCGTCGGGCACAGTCAATATCTCCGTTGCGTGGTTCGTTGGTCATCAGCTAAAGATCTTGAAGATTGCCCAACCGAGGCCGAGGTCGAGCAGGCTTACGTAGGCGATCACAAACAGTACAAAGACCAGCACTACGACGAAGTAGTTGATCAGCTGCTGGCCAGTGGGGTAGACGACCTTGCGAAGTTCGGCGATCGATTGCCGAACGAACTTCACCGGCGTCGTACGCTCCTGTTTGACCCGCTGGTCGCGCTTTTTCGTCGGTGCACCTTTGGGCGCTCGTCCGGTACGGCGGGTCGCCGTCTTCGCACTGGCACCGTCGGTCGCAGCCGCGACACCCGCTGGTTCTAGCACCTTTCCCGACGGAGTGTCCGGGTTCGCCTCGTCCGCGGTTGGCTCGTCGATTGTTGTCTCGTCTGTTGTCTCGTCCGTTGTCTCGTCTGGGGCCGCCTCGCTGCCGTTGGTCGCAGCCGGCGAGGTCTTCAGGTCGGCACTGGTCTGGCTAGCGCCGGACAACTCGGAGGAGCCCGCCTCGGCGGTCGACTCCACCTCTTCCTTGTCTGCCACGCTACGACCTTCCCTGCCGCAATCTGTTCGCCTCCACCCTGCAGGGCAAGAGGGACTTGAACCCCCAACCTTCGGTTTTGGAGACCGATGCTCTGCCAATTGAGCTATTGCCCTTCGGCACCTCCTCACCGCATGGTTCGCGCGCCGACCCACCGTTACGTGGGCGCACAAAAACAATGGTGACGAGCCACCAAACCACAGAGTCTACTGACGATTACGACGAGAGTCGAACGGGCTGGAATGAGGTAGCGGAGGCCTCTCTGCCGTGCGGATACGTTCGCCAACGATGCCGGAACGGCTCCATCTTCCGACAGGGGCCAAGCCACCGCACAACGCCCGCTTTCTTTCGGACCCGCTCTTGCTGCTGTGGGGCCTTGCACCTGCTGGGGCATATTGTGCTTTTGCGCGGTCGGTCTGCCCGTGCCATGGCCTCGCTGCACTAGGTGCGCTCGGCCCATTCGCTAGAGTGCGCCCTCAAAATCGGTTGTCTCTGAAGGGCTCCGGTGCCAGGGTGCAGGTCGTGATCATCGTCGCCTATCCGTATCCGCCGGCTCGCCGACATATGCCGCGCCAGCAGTCCGGTGCGGAATGCGGTCTGGTGCGTACTCGAAGATCATGATCAGCGACTTCGCGTCGGGCATCCTGGCCGGGTTGGCGGTCGCGATGCCTATCGGAGCTGTGGGAAGTTATCTGGTCGGCCTCGGCGCTCGGGAACGCATTTCTGTCGCCACGGCTGCCGCGCTGGGCGTCGCCTCGGTGGATGGCGGGTACGCCGTTGTTGCCGCTGTCGGCGGAGCCGGATTGCAGGCCTCGTGAACGAGGCGTCCGACTGGCTGGAGTGGGTGGCGACCGTTGTCCTCGCCGCGGTCGCGGTTCGCACGCTCGTGGTTGCGCGTCATCGTTATCGCAGCACCAGCCGGCAGCGTCGGACGACCCGGAACGCTCAGTCCGGCACGCGCCTACTTCAGCCTGGTGACGCTCACGGCTCTGAACCCCGCCACGTTGATCACTTTTGCAGCGGTCGTGATCGGTCGCTCGCGGTCCGGGGGGAACGCTGCCTGGCCTGCAGTGGTGCTTGTTCGCGGTCGGCGCGCTTCTGGCATCCGCCGCCTGGCAACTACTGCTCACCGGAAGCGGATATCTGCTCGGCCGGGTGCTGAGCAGTCGTCGCGGACAACTATGGATCTCGGTCTGCTCGGCGCTCATCATGCTGGGCCTGGCCGCGGGGTTACTGCTGAGCTGAGTCCGATCCGCCGACCAGCTTCTCGGTGGCTGCGAGCAGGACACAGGTGGCGAGGCCGTCAATGGCCGCGGCGACCTCGTCCGGAGAGGGAAAGCTCGGCGCGATCCTGATGTTCCGGTCGCGCGGGTCCCGGCCATACGGAAAAGCTGCGCCAGCACCCGTCATCGAGATGCCCGCGCCCTTGGCCAGCTCGACCACGCGAGTCGCCGTGCCGTCCGCGACATCGAGACTGACGAAATATCCGCCGTCGGGGTCGGTCCAGGTCGCCCCCTGGTAATCCCCGAGGCGCTTGCCGAGGATCGACGTCACCTGGTCAAACTTCGGCGCCAAGATCTCACGGTGCCTGCGCATCAGCTGGGTTACACCGTCGGCACCCCCGAAGTACAGCGCGTGCCGCAGATGGTTGATCTTGTCGGGCCCGATGGTGCGCTTGCTCAGATTCTTCAGATACCAGTCCACATTTGACGGTGAGCTCGCAAAGAACGAGACCCCGGCGCCAGCAAAGGTGATCTTGGACGTCGACGCGAACAGGAACACCCGGTTCGGATGCCCGGCCTCAGCTGCCATGGTGAGCACGTCGAGCGCGGGAGTCTCCACATCGGTCAGGTGATGCACCGCGTACGCGTTGTCCCAGAACATGCGGAAATCGCCGGCTGCCGGCATCTCGAGCAGCGCCCGAGTGACTTCCTCGGTATAGACCGCGCCGTTCGGATTCGAGTACATCGGAACGATCCACATGCCCTTGATAGATGGGTCCTCGGCGAGCAGCTGCCGGATCCTGTCGAGATCGGGCCCATCCTGGCTGAGCGGAACCGGGATCATCTCGATGCCGTACTGCTCACACAGCGCAAAGTGCCGGTCGTAGCCAGGAACGGGACAGAGGAACTTGATCGGGCCGCGTGACCACGGTTCGGCCGAGTCCACGGTGCCCATGAGCAGGGAGTACACAAGCGTGTCGTGCATGATCGACAGGCTGGAATTGTCGCCCGCCACGAGTTGGTTGACCGGAACGTTGAGCAGCGGCGCAAAGATCGTCCGGATCCCGGGCAGCCCTTGAGTGCCGCCGTAGTTCCGGCAGTCGGTGCCCGTGGCGTCGGTGTAATTGCCCTCCCCCGGCAGAGTGAGCAGCTCATTGGAGAGGTCGAGCTGCGCCGGCGACGGCTTGCCGCGGGTGAGGTCGAGCTTCAAGCCTTTGGCCAGCAACTCCTCGTACGCTCTGGATTGCTCCTCGTGCATTGCTGCCAGCTCGTCGTGGCTGAGGTCGGACAAAGACATCATTGATTCAGCTTTCGATTGCGGGAGTGAGGCCGTGCGCGAGTCTAGTGTCGGACTTCGACCATGTATTGGGGTATTGCGGCGACCTCGTTCGCCGCGTATCGCGCCGCCGCGGTGGGGAGAAGAGAGCCGAGACCGCCTCAGAGCGCGAAACGCAGCAAGCGGAGCGACCAGTCAAACACGGCAAAGTAGGGTCGAAACATGACAACGTCGTCGAATCCCGCCACGGCCAATATCGGGATCTGGGTCAAGCAACGAGCAGCCAGCGACCCGGGCCTGCCGGCGATCAAACAGGGCGAGATCACTCTGAGCTACGCCATTTTGGATGCGGCCGTCGCCCGATGCGCAACGATCCTCAGTGCTCGCGGCGTCACGGCGGGCGATCGGGTTGCGATGATCATGCCGAACGTGGCCTATTTCCCGATCGTCTACTACGCGATCCTGCGGCTCGGTGCCATCGCTGTGCCGATGAACCCGCTGCTCAAGGCGGGTGAGATCTCCTTTGTCTGGAACGACTGCGACGTCAAGGTCGGCAGTGGTGTTCCCGCTCTTCGCCGAGGAAGCGGCCAAGGCAGCAAGTGCGACAGGCACCGAGGTGATCCTTACCGTTCCCGGCGAGTTCGACGCTGAGCTGGCACGAACCGAACCCAACCGATCGGGTTGCCGCGCAAAGCGGTGACGAGACCGCGGTGATCTTGTACACCTCCGGCACCACCGGCCAGCCCAAGGGCGCCGAGCTCACCCACGCCAACCTCAGCAGCAACGTTCACACCACGATCGACACCCTGCTGCCGATGGCGCCCGGCGACGTGATCTTCGGCGGGCTGCCGCTGTTCCACTCCTTCGGCCAGACCGTGGGCTTGAATGCGGCGATGGCAGGCGGCGCGTGCCTGACCTTGCTGCCGAAATTTGATGGCGAGCAGGCGCTGTCGATCGTTGCCAACGACCGAGTGACGATCTTCCTCGGCGTGCCGACCATGTACATGGGGCTGCTCGCGGTCAAGAACAAGGAACGGTTCGACACTTCCACACTCAAGGTCGCGGCCTCAGGCGGAGCATCGCTGCCGGTCGAGGTGTTGCGCGGTGTCGAGCAGGCATTCGGCTTCGTGATGCTCGAGGGTTATGGGCTCTCCGAGACCTCGCCGGTCGCGTCGTTCAACCACCCTGACCGGCCCAGCAAGCCGGGCTCGATCGGAATCCCGATTCGTGGCGTTGAGTTCGGGCTGCGCGACGAAGACGACCGGGAGGTCGGCCGTCGGCGAGATCGGTGAGATCGTGATCCGCGGCGAGAACGTCATGAAGGGCTACTGGAACAACCCGGAGGCGACCGCCGACGCTATGCGCGGTGGCTGGTTCCACTCCGGGGATCTGGCCCGGCGCGATGAGGACGGCTTCTACTTCATCGTCGACCGTAAGAAGGACATGATCATCCGCAATGGCTACAAGGTCTACCCGCGCGAGGTCGAGGAGATCCTCTACGCCCACCCGGCGGTGGCAGAAGCAGCGGTCTTCGGGGTGCCGGATGCGGCATGCGGGGAGGAGATCGCCGCGTTGGTGTCGCTCAAGGACGGTGCTTCGGCGACCGAGGACGAGTTGCGTGACTATGTCAAGGAGCGGATCGCGGTGTTCAAGTATCCCCGGATCGTCCGCTTCGGGCCCATCCCGAAGGGTCCGACCGGCAAGATCTTGAAGCGGGAGATCAAGTTCGACTCCTGAGGTACCGTCAGCGAGTCGCCACTGGCGTGGGCTATCTCGCCCCGGATGACGGCATCAGCGCGGCGGGGGGCCGAGAAAACCCGATGCTGTGTTGCGTCGGCTGCGATCGCGCTGTGCGGGCCTAGCTGCACCACGTTGCCGGCAACTTCGACGTGCGCCGATGCTGATCACCGGATCCACCGAGCGTCCGACCTCGACCTCAGTCGGTCGGTCGCGGAAGTTCACCACCATGATCATCTCGCCGCGCTCCAGAAACAGCCAGCCGGCCTCGTCGTTCGACAGGGCGTGCCCCTGGTCGAAACGCGGATCGGTGAAGTCGGGATAGGTACGCCGGATGTCGATGAGTTGCCTGGTCAGAGCCAGCAACTCGGCATGGCGGGGCTGTTCGAGCTCCGACCAGTCCAGCCTCGACACCTCGAAGGTCCGCGGATCCTGCGGATCGGGCACCTAGCTGGTGTCCCACTCCATCTGGGCGAACTCCTCGAGCCGCCCGGCGCGGACCATCTCGGCAAGCTCCGGCTCGGGGTGGGAGGTGAAGAAACGCCACGGCGTCGAGGCGCCCCACTCCTCACCCATGAAGATCATCGGCGTGAACGGGCTGAGCAGGGTGACCATGGCCGCGATGGCCTGCTGCGCTGGACTGATCTTGTTCGAGAGCCGTTCGCCCTTGGCACGATTGCCGATCTGATCATGGTTGTCCGAGCAGACCACCAGCCGCCAGGTCGGCGTACGCCAGGTGTCGATCGGATGTCCGTGGGTGCGGCCGCGAAAGCTGGATCGGGTGCCGGTGTGGAAGAAGCCGCTCTCGAACACCTTGCCGAGCGCGGCGAGGGAGTCGAAATCGGCGTAGTAGCCGCTGGCATCGCCGGTCAGGCTGACGTAGAGGGCGTGGTGGAAGTCGTCGCTCCACTGCGCGGTCAAGCCATAGCCGCCGCCTTCACGCGCTGTGATCAGCCGCGGGTCGTTGAGGTCGGACTCCGCGATCAGTGGTATCGGTCGGCGCAGGAACGTGCCGCGCGTCGAGACGTCGATATTCAGTTCTTCGAGCAGATGGGTGGCTCTGGTGTCGTGCAGAGCGTGCACGGCATCGAGACGTAAGCCGTCCACGTGATACTCGGTGATGAACATCAAGGCGTTGTCGATGATGTAGCGGCGTACTTCGTCGGATTCCTCGCCATCGAGGTTCGGCTCATCTCCCCAGGTGGAGGGACCGGCGTCGTTTCTGAGGTAGGGCGCAAATTGCGACAGGTAGTTGCCGCTGGGCCCGAGATGGTTGTAGACGACGTCCTGGATCACCCCAAGACCCGCCTGGTGGCAGGCATCGACAAACTGCATGTAGCCCAGCGGGCCTCCATACCCCTCGTGTATGGCGTACCAGAGCACACCGTCGTAGCCCCAGTTGTGGGGGCCGTTGAAGGCGTTGACTGGCATCAGTTCCACGAAGTCGATCCCGAGCTGCACCAGGTGGTCGAGCCTGTCGATTGCTGCGATCAGCGTGCCTTCGGGAGTGAAGGTGCCGACATGCAGCTCGTAGATGATGCAGCCCGCAAGTTGCTTGCCGGTCCACTTTTGATCTGACCAGATGTACTCGTCGGGATCGAAGCTCCGCGACCAGTCGTGCACACCATTGGGCTGGCGGCGGGAGCGCGGATCCGGTAGCACGGTGTCGGAGTCATCGAGGATGTAGCCGTAGTCGAATTCGCCGATTCCGTCTGACGGCAGGCGCTCGGCGGGAAACCACCAGCCGTCCTCGTCACGTTCCATGGCGACCCTGACCGCGGTATCCGCGCCGAGCTCCTTGATCACCAGCGTTACTGACGACCGTCGCGGCGCCCAGACGACGAACCGTGCCAGACTCACAGTTCGCACCCCACAAGAACCGGCTCAGGGACTAGCTGGATGCCAAACTTCGCCTGCACGCCAGCTCGGATCTCGCGTGCCAAACTCAGCAGATCGGCTGAGGTGGCTCCGCCTCGGTTGGTCAACGCAAGCGTGTGCTTGTCCGACAAGTCGCGCCGCGCCGTGACCGTAGCCCCTTGGCAAAGCCGGCGTGCTCGATCAGCCAGGCCGCGCTGGTCTTGACCATGCCATCAGGTTGCCGGAAGCGTGGCGCGTCGCCGGGCAACTCGCGAAGCCGTCGGCCGCAGCAAGGATCGGGTTGGTGAAGAAGGACCCGGCGCTCCAGGTGTCATGATCATCCTCGGCCAAGCACCATGCCCTTGGCACCGCGCAGAGCCAGTACGGCCCGGCGCACGTCCGCCGCCGGGGCCCGCTGGCCCACCTCAACTTCCAATGCTCGGGCCAGCTCGGGATAGCGGATCGGCTGCGACATCGAGCCAAGTCGGAGCTGGAAGGTCACCGAGAGCACCACGAAAGCGACCGGGATCGGACTTGAATCGTGATGTCCGATAGCCGAAGCCGCATTCCACGGGAAAGAGAGTCTTGATGTGCCCCGTGGACCGGTCGAGGGTGCGCACCACGTGAGATCAACTCGCTGACCTCGGCCCCGTACGCGCCGACGTTTTGGATCGGCGTCGCTCCCGCCAGTCCCGGGATGCCGGACATGGCTTCCAGGCCGCTCCAATCTCTTTCGATGGAGAGCTGCACCAGCGGGTCCCACTGCTCACCCGCCGCCACCGTGATCACAGCGCCGGAACACGCGGCGGTGTCTTCCGCGATGCCGCGCGTCGCGATCTTGATCACCGTGCCGTCGAAACCGTCGTCGCCGATCAGCACGTTCGACCCGCCACCCAGGATGAAGACCGGTTCTTCGGCCGCGTCCAGATCCCGTACGGCCTCGACCAACTCGGTCTCGGTTTCGGCAATGATCATCCGGCGTGCCGGACCGCCGACCCGGAGGGTCGTGTGGTGAGCCAGCAGCTCAGGGCGCGTCTCTGCGGACTCGAGGCGCATCTCGGTGGGCTCAGGGCCCACATCGGTGAGCTGGGGAGTGCCGAGTCAGTGAGCTCAGGGCGCATGTGACAGCTCCATGATCGGCATGCGATACCCGTAGGCCAAGATCAACTTCAGCGCGCGCCGCGCCTAGCACCTTCTGCCCGTTACAGATCGCTTCGATACCGATAGTCACCAGCGATCCGTCGATCGCCACGACACTCGCACTGAATTCCACCTCAACTCCATCCGCATCATCGGGCACCGCCACTGGCCGGGTGAACCGGACGAAGTAGGAGGTGACTCGACTGGGGTCCCCTACCCAGTTCGTCACGACCCGAAGCGCCGCGCCCATCGTGAGCATGCCGTGGGCGATGACGCCGGGCAGTCCGACCTGATGGGCGAAGTGTTCTGAGTAGTGGATGGGATTGAAGTCCGTCGCAGCGCCTGCGTAACGCACCAGCCGTTCCCTGGTGAACCGGACAGCGAGCGACGGAAGCTGGGTGCCAACATCGACGCCTTCGACCACCGTGGCCTTCATTCCGATGCCTCACGGGAATGCAGGAACGTGGCGTGCGAGGAGCAGATGGGCTCGGCGTCCGTGCTCGAAATGTCCACGGTGGCCGAGACCAGTTCCGAACCTGCACGCACCCGTACCTTGTCGATGGTGAGCGTCGCGATGACCATGTCACCGGTGCGGAGCGGGCGCACGAAGCTGAAGCGCTGGTCGGCGTGCACGACCCGATCCAGCGCAAGCTCAAGCTCGGGGTCGCCGAACAGCTGATCCCACGCATGCGCTGAGATGACAGTGGCAAAGGTGGGCGGAGCGATCGGCGAGTCGCCGCGATAGCGGGGATTGTCATCGCCCAGGGCAGTCGCGAACTCGGCGATCTTGGCCGCCGATACCTGATAAGGATCGCACGCCGGGTAGCGCCGACCGGCGTGTGCCTCGGTGATCGCCATGGAGCAACGCTAACTGACCTGGGTACCTAGTGCGCTGTCGTAACGCCGACGCACCAGGCCTGCCGCTCGCTCTCCGAGCGGTTCGATGATTCGCCAGCCACGCTGAGCGGCAAGCGCACGGACCGGCGCAAGCAGCAGGCCCTCGGCGAGGAATAGCGGAAGGACGGCAATAGGCTCGGCCAGCTCATCGACCACATCAGCGACGCCAGGGAAGCACGTGCCGAAGCAGGCGCGTACGGCGCCACGCCTGCCGGTCGCGAGCCGAGCCGCAAGATCCGCAACGGCCTCGTTGGCCGCCGGCCTGGACGACCCGACAGCAAGGAGCAGCACTGAGGAATGATCATCGATGCGTGCCTCGACCAGGCTCTTACGCAGCACGTCTGCGACGTCGTCGCCCGTGCCGAGAATGTCGGAGACGATGAGCTCGAGGGGGAGAGACTCCGTGACATTCCCGACGGTTTCCGGGACATCGACCGTCGCATGAAACGCCTCGGTGAACAGGAGCGGAACGACCACGGCGTTCGTGTGCCCAGCTTCAGCGAGCTGCCCGGCGGCCGCCTCGAGGTCTGGCTCCGCCAGATCAAGGTAGGCCGGAATAGCAGCGATCTTTGCCTGTTGAGAGACCGCAGCCATGAGCCGCTGGATCCCCAGACTGCCCTCCGGATGCCTGCTGCCGTGGGCGAGCCCGATCAGCGGAGGGCCGAGATGACTCAGCTTGGTCAGCGGGTCTCGCGGTGTGGGGTGTGCGTGCTGGCAGCGCGGGCAGAACTTCTTCAGCTCCAGACGATCCGGATCGTTGCGCCGGTTCTTCTTGGTGATGTAGTTCCGCTCCTTGCACTGCGGTGCAAGCCAGCGTGATCTTCGGCCGCACATCGACGGTCTTGGCCATGGTCGTGTCCTCAAATCCTCTGTCGGTGCTGTGATGCTGTGCCGGTAGCGGGAGCGGGACTCGAACCCGCGACACAGCGATTATGAGCCGCTTGCTCTACCGCCTGAGCTATCCCGCTGTGGTCTCCCCTACCAGTTGTCCCGGTCGGGCAACGGTCTGGATCGACCGCATATTCCGCCGATGCGCGGTGGCACCGGAGACGGAGTCCGAGCCCCCATGCGGAATCGAACCGCAGACCTTCTCCTTACCATGGAGACGCTCTGCCTGCTGAGCTATAGGGGCGCGTCAATGCCACGCAACGGGCGGCACCAACGGACCAAGATACACACTGGGCGGCAGACAGGGCCAATTCGTTGGGCGTCACTCACTTCAGGAGGTCAGCCCGAAATCAGTCCCAAGAGATATGGGACAGATGCCACCAGCGGCGAGCCGGTGGTTCCCAACGGTTCCATGGACTTCCGCTACGCCGACTCCCCAGTTTCTCGCTGGAACCTGGACCTCGCGGGTGTCACTCCGGCGCTTTCGATCCGCGATGTCGACGCCAACGCCACGCTCTTTGGTATCAAGCGGAAGACTGCGACGGCTGGATAGCGCTTGATGCGCCCTTCGACAGGCTCAGGACGCATTCTTACTTCGCATTATTTACGTGGACTTGGCATTATCTGGAGATGACGCGGAATTCAAGTAAGTGATGCCAAGTGGGCGCGAGCAAGCTCGCTGAGGAGAGGCGACTATCCCAACCAACTGGCAAGCCAGTTGGCATCTTCCGCGCCATCGGTACCGCGCATCGGACGACGTGGCGTAGCCCACAGCTGTATGTCCTCGTGGTTGGCGCAATGCAGTTGTTGGTGCTCGTTATCGCCATTCCAGTGATCCGGTTGCTCTATCAGCTGGTGCTCGTTCAGACGGGGTTGGGCAGCATCGCGTACGACCGGATTTCTCATGTGCTGCGCAATCCGCTGGCCGACGTCACACTGTTGCTGATCGCGGTCGTCGCAGTTGTCACGATCATGGCCGAACTGATCACATTGTTCGTGCTGGCATCGCATCACCAGGACGGCGATGCCACCTCGTTCCGGCTGATGCTCCATCAGGTTTGGGAGACGATCAAGAAACTGGTCCACCCCCAGGGCCTGCTGATGGTCATCTACCTGATCTTGTTGCTGCCGTTGGGCCAGCTAGGACTGACCACGATCTTGACCAAGAAGGTGGCGGTGCCACCATTCGTCAGTGAGGAACTGAGCAAGAGCGGGTCGGGAAGCCTCCTGTACGGCGCCTTCTTGCTCGTGGTCTTCTACCTGAATGTGCGATTGCTCTTCACTCTGCCGCTGCTGGGTACGACAACAGCTGGTGTCTGGGAAGCCTTCGTTACCAGCTGGCGGCTGACGCGTCGGCGGTCACTCCGCATCGTCGGCCTGCTGATTGTGGTCTCCATCCCGGCGGGGCTCGCCATCATTCCTACTGGCCGCGTTGACGATCACGCCAACGATCGCCACCGACCTGCTGGAACCTGCTGCCTCAGCGTGGATGGCCGCCGTTGGACTCAGTGTCTGGCAGATCGGCATCTTTGTGATCACGGCACTGCTCACGATCATGATCGTCCAATCGCTGACCGCGATGATGCGCGATTGGCTCGCTCCGATTGCCCGAAGGTCATCGACACACCCCGGTCGTTATTTCTTACTCAGAGCCGTCACACATCACCGTCCGGCGTCGCAATGTGCTCTGGGGCGTGTCGGCGGTGGTGATCGTGGTGGCTTTCGCTGTCACCGCCGTGTTGAACCACCAGACCATGCTCAATCTCGTCGACAGCGAGGAGACCGAGGTGATAGCCCATCGCGGGTTCATCCAGGGCGGAGTTGAAAATACCCTTCCTGCACTGCAGGCGGCCGCCAAGGCTGGAGCCGACAGGGTTGAGTTCGACGTGATGGAAACCAAGGATGGCAAGTTCGTCGTGATGCACGACACCAACCTCAAGCGATTGGCAGGCAAGAATCTCAACGTCAAAGATCTCACCCAAGACGAGTTGACGAAGATCACTGTCCGATCGGGAAACATGGAGGCCAAGATCCCCTCGCTCGAGGAGTGGATCCAGTTGTCGATTCAGCTCAATCTGCCTCAGTTGCTCGAGATCAAGCTGCACGGTGGCGAAACTCCCGATCTGGTGCCGCGACTGCTTGCCGTGCTCGATCGAGCAGGGGTGACGGAGTCCTACACGTACCACACGCTCAGCAGAGAAGTAGTCGAGGAGCTGAAGCGACTGCGGCCCCAGCTGGTGGTCGGTTTCATCATGCCGATCAACTTCGGTGGCGTACCCAATGTCGAGGCAGACTTTCTGGTCGTTGAACAGCAGTCCTACAGCCCCAGATTCGAACGACAGGCGTGGGCGGCCGGCTACAACGTGATCGTCTGGACTGTCGACGACCAGCAGCAGATGCGCGACTACTTGAACGACGCGGTTGACGGCATCATCTCGGACCAACCGGACCTCGGCGTCAAAGAACGCGCAGACATCGCGGAAGAGAAGGGCTTGACGGGCCGACTCTCGGACGCGATCGCTCGATCAGGCTCCTTCTGACGAAGCGCCGGCTGAGCTTGTCAGTTCGCGCTTCGACAGGCTCAACGCGCATTCTGGGACCGCTCAGGCCTGAGGCTTCACGAGTGGGAACAAGATCGTCTCCCGGATTCCGAGGCCAGTGAGGTTCATCACCAAGCGGTCGATACCCATGCCCATACCGCCAGTCGGCGGCATGCCGTATTCCAACGCCTGGAGAAAGTCCTCGTCGACCTGCATCGCCTCCGGATCGCCCGCGGCAGCCCTCAGAGATTGAGCGACCAACCGCTCCCGTTGTTCGAGTGGATCGGTCAGTTCGGAGTACGCGGTGCCCTGCTCGGAGCCGAAGATCACGAGATCCCACTTTTCGGCTAGCCGCGGATCGTCCCGATGTTCGCGGGCGAGCGGCGAATTCTCCTTCGGAAAATCGGTGTAGAAGACCGGAGTCGTGGTTTGGCCCTCGCACAGTTCGCCGTAGATCTCCTCCAGCACATATCCCCAGCTCGCGTTGGACTCGAGCTCGAGCCCGATCGCTTGAGCGTGCTCATGCAGTACCGACACCGGGGTATCAACGGTGATCTCCTCGCCCAGTGCTTCCGAAACCGCTTGGCAGATCGTCTTGACCGGCCAGTCGCCCGAGAAGTCGTACTCGGTGATCTTGCCGTCCGCATCCACACGTCGGGCGATCGGTGAGCCGTAAACCGCCGTGGCGGCTTCCTGGATGATCTGCTGGGTCAGCACCCGCATGGTGTTGTAGTCCCCATAGGTCTCATACACCTCCATAGAGGTGAACTCCGGGTTGTGCTTGAAGTCCACTCCTTCGTTGCGGAACTGGCGGCCGATCTCGAACACCTTCTCCATGCCTCCGACGATCAGTCGCTTCAGGTGCAACTCAGTGGCAATCCGCAGGTAGAGATCAAGATCATAGGCATTGATGTGGGTCTCGAAGGGCCGGGCGTTCGCGCCGCCGTGGATCAGCTGCAAGACCGGCGTCTCGACCTCGGTAAAGCCTCGATCATGCAGCGATTCGCGGACGCTGCGGACGACCGTGGCGCGAGCGTAGGCCACCTCACGGGCTTCCGGTCTCACGATCAAGTCGACGTAGCGTGCCCGGACGCGGGCCTCGGGGTCGGTGAGGCCCTTGTGCTTGTCGGGCAAGGGCCGAATCGACTTGCTGGTGATCATGAACGAGTCGGCGCGGACAGTCAGCTCCCCGCGCTTGGTGGTGATCACCTCGCCGGTGACGCCGACGTGATCACCGAGGTCGACGTCCTGACGCCAGCGCTGCAGCATCTCGGGTCCCACGGCGTCGAGAGCGATCATGACCTGCAAGTCGCCGGAGCCGTCGCGCAGAGTAGCGAAACAAAGCTTGCCGCCATCTCGACTGAGGATGACTCGGCCAGCAACTGAGACCCGACGACCGGTCCGGGCATCCGGGGGAAGATCACCGGCCTCGGCTCGGACCTGGGCCAGCGTGTGGGTCCGCGGAAAAGTGACTGGATACGGATCGACTCCCTGCTCCCGCAGCCGTTCCAGCTTCTCGCGGCGTACGCGGACCTGTTCCGGCAAGCCTTCGGTGGACAGCGCATCGGCGAGGGCGTCTGGCTCGGCGGGAATGTTGCGCGGTCACCTCAGCCGCGTACTCCTCGCCGGCCCGTTCCAGCGCCCCCGCGGCTGGTTCCTTGCCATGCCGGCTCAGCGTCGCCAGCGATGGTCGTGTCAGGAAACCTTCTGCGCTGCCCGCCGCTGTGCCGACCCGAGGCAGATCCGAGGTGTACTCGAAGCAGATGTATCGGGGCTGCCATTCGGGCTGATATTTGGCATTCGAGCGGTAGAGAGACTCCAGCTGCCAGTTCCGGCTCGCGAGCACCAGCGCGTGCCGCCACAGTCGCGCAATCGGGCCGGCGCCGAGCTCCGCGCCGCGTTCGAATGCCTCACGGAACATTGCGAAGTTCAAGCGACACTCGTCCAACGCCGAAGACAGCGGCTCGCTCCGCCAGCGAGGCCACCATGAGCTCGACCAGACCGTTGTCGGCGCTGGGATCGCGGCGCATCAAATCGAGGGAGAGGCCATTGCGACCCCACGGCACGAAGCTGAGGAATGCTCGAAGGTTGCCCTCGGCATCGTGAGCCTCCACGAGTACGCACTGGGCGTCCAGTGGGTCCCCCAGACGCCCGAGCGCCATGGAAAAACCCCGCTCGTCACCGCCGTCGCCCCGCCACCGGGAGGCGGAATTCGACAGATCTTGGAAATGCGCAGCATCCACGTCACCGTGCCGGCCTGACGGTCGTGGTGTAGCCACGGCGTTGCAGTCTGCTGACTGACTGGCGCACTGACTTCATTCCGGGGCCGTTGAGCGAGAAGGTTCGCATGTCGAGGATCGCTTCGTCGCCGATCTCGAACGCGGTCAGTCCGGCCTCGGTATATGCGGCTCCACCCGACTCGCCCGCGCCCATTACAGCGCATGACCAACCGTTAGTGCGAGCCTTAGCACGCCACCGCTCGATGGCCGATCCCCAATGCTGGGGGTCGCCCACAGGGTTGCCGCTGGCCAGGCTCACCGATCCGATCACCCGATACGAAACGCCTGCTTGCGCCGTCGCCGGCTCGCCGGTGTTCCACACGATGGACTTGTCCCGTCGGGTGGCGAAATAGCCAAGCGAGTCCCATTCACCGAACGAGCGCAGCAGGGTCCGTACCCGGGCCTCATCCACGGCACTCAGAGTGTGCGTCTCTGGTGGTGGCTTGAAAAGCAGGTAGGTCGAGGCGAGGATGACCGCCGCGCCCAGGACGTCCAACAAGATCGTGACCCAGAAGGGTGAGTGCACCTGGTCGGCGTCGACCAGCCCGACGTCGCCCAGCATCTTGTCGAGCACATGGAGCGTCGCGGTTGGTAGATCCGGCGTGGTGCCGAATGTGCTCACGAGCCAGGTGCCGAGAACCAAGATCACCGCGCCGCCAAGCAGGAAACAGATGATCGCGGCGAAGAGATTTCTCACCCTGCCGCGAGCTTGGAATTGCGGCTTGGCACGCCAGAGGATCACGAGGACGGCGCTCATGATCACCAGGCCTGCTATCTGCAGCAGCGGACCACCACTGATGAGCGAAAAAATCCGAGCTAACTGAGGAAGGATGATCCACCAGATGACGAAGATCCACCAGGCTGCGCGAAGCCGGCGGCGTAAAGCGATACCGACTGCGATGAGCAATGCCGCATAGACGAGATTCGGCACGATCGGGATCGTCAACATCGAGACGACGTCGTACGACTGGGCGAAGTACCGTCTCAGTGGCGGAATGAAAGTGGCGACCACGACGAGCGCCGCAAACGCGAACATCGCTGTCGCCAGCCGGTCAGGCCACCGATCATCTCGGAGGACTTGAGTGCGGGCAGGCTTATGCGCCGCCGGACTCCGCTTCGGCGGACGTTCGGTCCGCTGAGGTGTTGAGATCAACAGCCATCTATGTGCTCGCTCTCCGGTGATTCCGGAATTACGGGAGGGGGGACGTTGTGGGAGGCTCGAATATCTGGCAAATTCTCTCATGGGTGTGCAGGAAGTCCTCGGCTGAAGATGGCGATCACGACAGCCTTTGAGGCCCTGGCGCTGTTCGCAGCGATCGACCTGCCCGCGGTGTTGCTTGTGTCGCCGACGATCGCCGATTGCACATGGCGCGGTATCGCAGGATCCGACTGTTGGCTCCGAATGGCGTGCGCGACACCGGTATGCCGATCGGGTCTGGTATCGCGGCCGACGGTCTTGTCGTGGCGGTACCACATGTCATGCCGGTTCACCCGACTGGTTCGACCAGCGGAAGATCATCGCTGAGACGTTACGGCCGCCGGCAGAGGATTTCAACGCCAGACCACTAGTACACGCTCTGATACCGCGGCACGGCGATCTCTTCCAAAATCGCTGCGACACTCGAATCCAACCGATTCTCCTCAAACACAATGGGGATGTCGCGTTCTGCTGGCACCATGGCTCGGTAAACACTTTGCAGACGTTCCCATGGCAGAGTCAAAACGGCATTTGCCTTTCCCTTCCCGCCGCTTCGAGCATCTGCAATTGCCAGTTCACATAGTCTCTGATGAGACAAATCGTTGCCGTGCTTCAAGCATGGCATGTGGCAAGAACGAATCTGTGATGGTGGCTTCGTAAATGCGGTAGATTCTAACCGTAGGAGTTCCCGCCGCATAAATGTTTTCGGTCGATATGGCCCTATTCTCGACTACAGTTGTTACCGGCTTGCTGACATACTGCTCCGGCCTCAAGTCAACGCGTAATGTTTCGGCGAACTCTTCGACCAGTTCTCGACTTGGACTGGTCTCAAGAATGAGATCGTCGTCGAGAACAATGTGCTGTAGACAGAACTCCCGGAGCGACGACCAGGATGATGGTCTAATGAATATGCGGAAGTCCTGCTCGGCCCGCGAGCGCTCGCTATCAAAGTGAAAGTCGTCGACCAGGTCGTGCACCGCACTCAAATCAAATATCCGGATCGCGCCGCCAAAAGGTTGAGATTTTACCCGGACCGCTCCGCCCTCTGCTGTTCTACGCAGAGTCGCTTTGCGCTCCAGAGCCAACATCAATTCATCATTCGCTGGGATTCTTGAAAAGAACCCTCACCAGCGTGGCGACGCTCACGCGTAGGCTCAGTTCGTCGGTTGCGCCAACGCCGATTTCGTCAGGATCTGGTGTCATGACGACAGTGTGGAGAGAAGGGCATTTGCTTCCTTCATGTCAGCCGTGGCAAAGCCTTCGGTGATTTTTGAGTACGCCGCGCTCAATAATTCTCGCGCCTGTTCGGATTTCCCTTGATCCTGCCATAGACGGCTCAATCTCATGGCACCCTGTAGTTCAACCATTGCTGCACCCACTTCACGAGCACGATTCACAGCAAGTTGATAAAGGGATTCCGCGTCAGCAGCATTATCGGACGACAGCGCGAGGAGAAGATCGCCTTTCAGGCTCAAAAACTCCGCCAGTCAAGCTCTCAGAGGAACTTGAGCTGAATTTCTCCGCCGCCATGGCCTCATCCAGCAGAGCTAACCCATCCTTTGGTCGTGAGGCTGCGCCATATGCGCCTGCACAAAGATGGAGAAGCAGCGGCCAAAAGACCGGGGGGGTTTTAAGTCCGCGATACGCCTTGAGCCCTTGTTCGGTCAACCCAAGACCCTCCGCTATCCTTCCGAGGTTGACCAAGGCCGCACCACGCAGACAGGAGCCAACCGCACTCCAAATCTGGAATCCGTATGTCTCGGCGAGTTCCAGTACGGCTTCGGCACTGTCCCGAGCAATTTCGTAATTCCTTAGCCACATATTGAGTAGACCGTTGTGGAACTGAGCATAGGTGAGGCTGTACGGGTGGTTGAGTTTCCGCGCCAGCGCTACCGCCTCGGCGGCACGATTGTACGCGCGATCCGGATAGCCGCCGATCCAAAGAAATAAAGCCGACACGTTCAGACTCATTACTCCCGGATCGGGCCCAATACCGAGCCGCCTGGCCGGCTGACGTTGAGAGTTATATAGGGCAATTCCTTTTTCGATATGCTCGAGGCCCTGCTGTGGATTCCCAACGAACGCCAAGTTATAGCCAGTAACCAGAAGACCCTCCATCTTCATATCCATATCGCCGAGGCGCTCGGCCAGATCCAACATGCGCTCACCCAGCTTCGCCGCCTTATCGGGCTCATTGCGAAAATTGTAAAGAGAAGCCAGGCCGCGCAGGACGGAGACCAATTGGGGAATTTCACCCGCGCCTTCACAGAGTTCCAGTGCGCGGACGTATGCCTGCTCAGCTTCTTCGTTATATCCTTTGCTTACCAGCAGCGCGCGAGCGAGGCTGGTTTGCAACATAATCTCCTGCTCTACGCGTTCCGGTGTGGAGGGCGTGGCCGCCAGGACGTTCAGTAAATCATTCGTGAGTTCCACAGTAGCGTGGTACCAGCCGCGCGCGTCATACAACAACCCGAGACTGTTGACAAACTTGTTAAGTTGTTCCAGATCCTCTTTTTCCACCCAATAACGCCAAGCAATCCGCAGGTTCTCGATGTCAGATTCCATCTCCCGCAGGGCAGCCTCACGGCCATCGCCGCTCAGGCGTTCCCATTGACGCGCGACAAGATCGGCGTAGTAGATGGCATGGGCCTGGTGAGCCGCCGCACTGAACTCTGAATCCTGCTCAAGCCGTTCAGTTGCGTATTCCCGGATGGTTTCCAGCATCAACAACCGAGGCTCTCCGGTGTCTTGATCTGCCTGTCGCATCAGGCTTTTATCCACAAGCGAGTCCAGCCCCTCGAGAACATCCAACCTCAACGCATCGAGATGATGATTCATCTTGGCGGTGACTGTCTCAACCGCGTCGAATGTGCAACCTGCGAACACTGAGAGCAGCGCAAACAATCTCTGCTCACCGTCGCCTAGCAGCTCATAGCTCCAGTCAATGGTGTCGCGCAGGGTTTGTTGTCGAACTGGCAGGTCCCGGGCTCCACCGCGAAGCATTTGCAACCGCCCGCCTAGTCGCTCAAGTAGGGATCGCGGTGAAAACAGCCTCATCCGGGCCGCCGCAAGCTCGATCGCGAGCGGTAACCCGTCCAGGCGGACGCAGATCTCGGCAACAGCGGGAGCGTTCTCGTTTGTCACTTCAAAATCCGACTTGACCGTCATAGCGCGTTCGACAAACAACCTCATCGATTCACACTGAGTCAATTGCTCTAGAGATTGTTGCTTGAGATCGGCACGCGGGAGAGTGAGCGGAGGCACCGAGCGAATATGCTCGCCACGCAAGTGCAGCGGTTCCCGGCTGGTTACCAGCAGTTTCAACTGCGGACAGCCTTGCAGCACTTCCCCTACGCTTGGGGCCGCCGCCGTAACCTGCTCGAAGTTATCGAGCACCAGCAACATTGCTTTAGACTGCAACTGCTCTTTGATCTCATCCAGCAACCGCCGATCGCTACTTTCTCTGATGCCTACCGTCCGGGCAATCGTCGTCAGCACAGCTTCGGGCTCCCGGATGGGCGCAAGGTCAACGAAATAAACGCCATCCAAGAAGCGACTGACCAGGTCTGCAGCAGCCTGAACCGCCAAACGCGTCTTTCCTGTGCCGCCCGGACCGGTCAGTGTTACGAGACGTGCCTCCTGTTGGTCGCGTGTCAGGAGATCTTTCACAGCAGTCAGTTCCGACTGGCGCCCGATGAAGGGAGTGGGTTGAGCAGGGAGGTTGTGCTTCGGTTTCCGTGTCGTAGAAGAGCCTGTGGCGGCCTGGCTCTGATCGTAGAGGGGTTCTACATTGGTGGGTGCCGGCAAGTTGAATGTCACGGCATACCGTTTGAGATTGGCAGCCGCGTAAATCAATCCAGCCAAGCGCTGCTCAGCGGACAACCCAACCTTGTGACAGTAACCCAGCCCGGCGGCGACTCCGGCCAACCAGTACTGTCCCCAAAGATCATCATGCAAACTCGGATGATTGTCTTGCACCCATCCACCAAATGCGTCTCGAGCAGATCCAATGACCGAAGAGACGCCGGACATCTCGATCGGCACCTTATGAGGATCTGGCACATCCGCCACAGCCAGCAACGTGAGAAAATCTATGCACTTGGCAAATGGGATGCGTGACATGGCGTGTGTCAGGTAGGACATCTCCAAATAACGCTGATCGTAGAACAGCGGCATTTGATCCTTGAAGAGAGCGAAGTCGATCAGATAGATAGCCATCAAGAGATTCCTTGTTCTCGGAAAATCTGACCAAGATATTGTTAGCATTCAAGTCGCCATGGATGAATCCGGTCGCAATATCGATAGGCCGAGCCTGGCCCCATAGTTCAGCCTTTCGCGCATAGCTCAACGGATTGGGGAACACCCGTCCATTGACGAGTAAGCCTGCAATATCTGGGCTCACGTGTAAATCTTCTTGTAAGAAGGATTCGATGTTTCCGCCGGAATCCAACCGGAAACCCAGCCATTTCTGCAATATCTTGTGCGGGTGAATGGCTTCAAACGATGGAGCGCTGTTCCACTCGACAAGAAGTACTTCATTGGTCTCGGCAAAGATGGTTCTCAGTTGGCTTTGCCGTTCGTAGTTTGACAAGGGACGATACTTCAGCAAGGATTGACCGGCAATTCTATAGAAAATGGCAATTGCGCCATCATGCTCAACGCGATCAAAAACCAACTCGGCAATATGATCCCGGGCAAACTCAGGTGTGCACTTGCTTAGCAGGGCGTTATGCCGCGTTACTTCGTCCGATTTGGCGCTCTTGCCCTTGCGGTCTAGTTTGAGAATGCAATGTTCAACGCGTTTGGTGTCCTTGTTCGAAACACTGACAAGATAGACGACAGCACCCGACCAACCTCCAACTAATAGCTGAAGCGGAGCAACGGCGATCTTGTAAGTCTGCTCCGCCAGACGAATGAGGTGCTGGTATTCTTCTGGCAAGGATTGGAAGTCGGTGGCTAATTCGGGCAAGTGAACCTCTTTATCTCCAGCCGAAATTATACGCCCCAAGCCATTCGCAGCCGAATCGGCGAATAACCAAGACCCACATGGTAGTGGCTCAACTACTGACGATGATCGACAGCAGCACCGCCACAACGACGGTATTCATCAGCAGTCCAAGCACGCTGTGCACGCTGACGATCCGGCGCATCGAACTGCTGACCACAGTTGTATCCGTGGTGCCGAATGTCGCAGAACATCCAATGGCCAGGTAGTTGTAGTCAGTGAACACCGGCTGGTGCGCCCCCGGGAATTGCAGTCCGCCTTGCTCAATGTCCTGGCGGGCATACTGCAGCGCGAAGCTGAACGTGATCACCATCCAGCAGGTCACCACCGTGAAGGCGGCGAGCGCCAAGACAAGCGAGGTGCTTTGGCCGCGCCGGAGCACCGCAGTGATGATCGTGAAAAAAGCAACGGTTGCAATCACGATTGGCCAACCGGTACCGCCGCCCCCGGCGAGCAACCATCTCTTGACGGGTGATGCCGGCAGGGGCTTTGCCAGGACGCGCCGCACCAGTTCTGCCCGATCACAGCGGGCGAAGGCGTGCAGTCCCAAGGCAAGGTAGGTGACCGCGAACCCGATCCAGGTAGTCAGTCTCGCGCCGAATCCGAACTCGAGCTCGAATTGCTCGTCCGTGTGCCCCCGCGCACCCGTGACCTGGAGCGCGATCACAACGATCTCGAAGACAAGTGCAACCAAAACGCCCAGCGCAAGCGACACCCAGAAGCGGAACACGTCCGAGCAGGCGCGGGGCACCTTCGTCTTTGGCGCGTACGGCCGCATCGGTCATCGCGGCTCCTTGGGAGCATTCGGCTGAGGACTGCCATGCTCGCGTCGGCTCATGACCTGGTCAAGCACACCGGCAGCAGCGCCGTTATGGCAAGAGTCAGGTAGGTAACGTCGAGCATGATAGGAAGTCCGACGTGCCCATGATTTTGTACGCCGAAGTTCACGGCCAAACCGGGATCTGAATCGGAGGTCGGGAGGCTCATCTCAGACCTGGCCGAGAAGGTGCGACATGAGCCCGGAAACACCGAGTTCACCGTCTATCGGGAGCGCGACAACCCAGGTAGGTTCTTCGTTTTCGAGCAGTACCTCGATGAGGCCCGCTTTGAAGCGCACATCAGCGCCGAGTACGGCCTGATTTTCAATCGTCAGCTCAGCAGCCTCGTTGAAGAGGGTGAGTCCCAGTTGACCTGGCTTACCAGCTTCGATCCACCCTGACGTCGGAAGGTGGCCGAATGAGCAAGATCGAGTCGGCGGTCCGTTACGTCCGCTGGCAACACCTGGCCAATTTGGCATGGCCAGGGCGGCCGACGCGATGGCGAGATGTCCCGCGCCGGTTACGCCCCGCCATGGTCAACATCTTCCGGTTGACTGCCGCAGCCGTGGTCTCCTACCTACTGACCCTGGTCGTGACGAGTGGCGCGATTGATCTGACCGGACCGCTCACCGCCTTGCTGGTCATGCAGGCATCGGCGTACTCCACCCTCAAGATGGGCGCGGTTCGAGTCGGCGCGGTCCTGGCCGGAGTTCTGGTCGCTACTCTCCTTTCGATCTGGATCGGCCTCACCTGGTGGAGTCTGGGCCTGGCAATCGCCGCCTCTTTGATACTCGCGAGGATTTTCCGCCTAGGTGAGCAGGCGCTGGAAGCGCCGATCAGCGCCATGTTGATCCTTGGCGTCACCAGCCCGAATGTCGCAGCAGAGATCAGAATCCTGAACACCTTGATTGGCGCCGGGGTGGGGATCGCGTTCAATTTGATCTACCCGCCTGCGTTGCCGACCCGAAGAGCAGGCCGAGCCGTGATCGACGTCGCGGAAGCGACGGCCGCCCCACTCGACGTAGCAAGCCAAGCATTGGCGGAGGGACCGATCAGACGTGAACAAGTCCAGGACTGGCTCGACCTCGTACGCGCGAGTGCTGGTCGCCTGACATCTGCCAGCGAAACCGTTTCGTTCGTTGAAGGACAGCCGACGATTCAATCCCCGCGCTCTGGCGACCACCGACATCGAGCCGGTGTTGGCGAGCGGGATCAATACGCTGGACAGTTGCCTGCTCGCGATCCGCGCGCTCTTCGTGGTGCTGTTTGCTGAGGTTCCGACCGAAGACAGACCTGACGACCCGTACGGTGAAGAACTGCGTGCCGCATTTGCTGTGGTGCTGCGCGATGCCGCAGATTGCATCCGGGCATTTGGCAGCCTCGTCCTTGCCGAAGTGGAGGAACGCGAAGAGGAGGCGGAGCGGTCGCTTGATGAGAGCCTGGAGATCCTCCGGGAAACAGAGGCGATCTTGACCGAGCTGATCATGGTCAACGTCGGAGAGAACAAGTCCTCGTGGCTGCTGCGCGGGTCAATCCTCGCCGCGGTCGAGCATGTGCTCAACCAACTGAACCTAGAAGATCGCGCCCGTTCCCGGCAACAGTGGAAGGACGCGCAGCGCACCAAGCCACTGTCCCAGCTACCGCCGATCATCCAGGCAGCTCTTCCCCATCCCGATCGGCCGTCGTTGCGTGGGCTACCACCCGGGGCAAGCTGGCGTCGCCCGTTCGCTAAACAAACTGACGAACCAAACCACCTCGACGGCGCCGACGGCGGCGAGGATTGATGCAGCTTCTCCGTCGACTCTGCGTCACGTGGCACCGGAGGCCGTTTCGGTCCGGATCCTCCGACGGCGCCGCAGCGTTGCGATGAGCAAGACCAGAGCGATGGCCTGGGTGGCCGCAACAGCCGCGATCAGTATCGGCAGCGATCGCTCGTAAAGGGCGCCCGCCATGACTCCACCGGCGACGGCCGCGGCGCCTTGCACGGCAGCGAACACCCCGTACGCGGTGGCGCGTCTGGGTGCGGGTACGAGGTCGGCAACCAGCGCCTTAATGGTGGAGTCGAGTACGCCGCCCGCCGCGCCCCAGAGCAGCGCACCCGCAATGGCGACGAGGGCTGATGATGCGAACGCGAAGACTGGCACCGCGGACACGATGAACGGCAGGCCCAATAGCGCGCCGCCTCTGGTGCGATCGAAGAGCCAGCCGGATCCCAGCGCGGCCACGGATCCTGCGCCCATCGCCGCGGCGTAGATCAGCGGCACAGCCGCGACACCTACGACATGATCTTGCGTGAGGTGATAGGCGATGATGGCGAACGTGACCAGCCCTGCACTGATTGCCGCCGAGGCAGCCGCGAACAGCCAGAACACTCTGGGTAGGCGACCGTGCAACCCCGAGAGCAGTGACTCCCGACGCCCCGCATGAGCTGTAGTTTCCGTTGGATCCGCGTCCTCGCCGCTAACGACAGGATTGCCCATATTTCGCCAGATCCGAACCAGGATGAGCATCGAGATCGCTCCCGGAATGATCAGCACGGCCATGGCCGGCCAGAGTGTCCCCGCCGCGGCGGCCACCACCGCGACGAGGACGGGCCCCGCAACGGCACCTATCTGATCAAGTGCTTGGTACACGCCGAAGCCGCGTCCGAGGCCGACTGCACTGGCGGCATGAGCGAGCAGTGCTGTCTTCGCCGGACTCCGAACCGCCTTCCCGAGCCGCTCCCCCAGGATGAGGACGCAGGCCAGCGCAAGCCCGGCCCCGGCCAGGAACGGCGTAATGGCGAGTGCAGGTACGCAGACCGCAGTCAGGGCATACCCAGCGAAAGTCAGTGGCCAGTAGCTCCGAGTGCGGTCCGCCCATGACCCGAAGACCACACGCATCAGTAGCGCCGTGGCCTCGCCCGCGCCGCTGACCAGCCCTACCAACACGGCAGATGCGCCAAGCGCCGCCAGCAACGGACCGGTAACCGAGCGGGCGCCCTCGTACACCATGTCCGCGGCGAGACTCACCACCCCAAATCCCACGACCGTGCGCCACGGCGACCATGAAGGGTGCACAGTACCTGGCGCGGCAGCTGATGCGACGTCAGCGGCTACGACCGGTCGCCCCTCTGTTTGCTTGCTCACCGCTCTACAGCCTGCCGTGGAGCACTGTCGACGGGACTTGGAAGGTCGGGCGGGACCCGCCGTAGCCGCCGGTATTCGCGCCAGGTCAACGCGACAATCACTGAATCGAACACGGTCAGGGCGACCAAGCCAGCAGTCGGATCGAGAGCAATCCGATACAGCTGGTAGCAGATGAAAACCAGCAGAACAACGATCAGGCAGGGATATGCCCAGAGCTTGTTCAGCAACAATGCGACGACCAGCACGACCTTCACGGCGCCGTGTATCAACAGGTACACGGCGCCAAAGAGCACGGCGCCGCCGGTGAGTCCGTTCGCGGTGTGCAACAGATAGTGGGCGATGATGTCGTGCGGGTCCTCTGATAACTCATCCTGCGTCAGTAGCGCGACCAGATGATGGATATTGCTCGGGGTCACGAACAGCAAAAGCAGGCCGCCCACCAACTCGGCGAGTCCATTGAGGCCTTTGGCGATGATCCCGATCTCAAAGATCCGGTCCAGCGTGTCCTTCGGTTTGAACATCCTTACCTTCCGGCTGAGCGTGCAAGCCTCTGCGATTTTCTGACGATCAGGCTGTGGGACGGCTAAGGGCGGCGTACACATCCTCCGCGTACGCCTCGAACCGTTCCTCGCATTGCTTGAGAGATGTGGCTGAGTCCGTGGTTGTGGCGATCCCGAGCAGATCGCGGCTCCGTAGCTCCCGGTACCAGCGGCGCAACCGGTCGAGGCTCTGCTCTTCTTCTTCCAGCTCGGCCAGTGTGTATTTGCCGAGTCGCTCTTCTTTGTCCAGCTCGGCCAGGTACTTGCCACAGTCGGCAGCGAACTCTGCCCATTCCTCCTCGCGGGCAGCCGCGTACAGCTGCTCAAGCCGGGACACGTCCCCATCGTCGAAGCCCTTCGCGGCCAGCAGCAACAAGGTCCCGTTGGCCCCCTCGACGAGGCCCGTCAGACGCGCTAGCAACGGCCGCGCTGCGGGCAGGTCCGGAACGGCCCATACTGCCTGGCCGAGCGCGATAGCTCCGGAACGCCGCAGCTCACGCCACACCGCCATTCGGTGGCGTGCCGGCTCTGTCGGCAGCCGAGCGAGCACCACCACCCACTGGCGTCGCACCTGGGTGTCTGCAGTATCTGTCACAAAATCCAAGTTACATCTGTAACTCGGCCACTTCTACCGCCGCAGGCCGCCTCGGGCTACAGCTCGGTCGATGTAGCGCGCTCACGATCGCGTGCCGCCTGCACCACCGCCAAGATGGTCTGAGCGACGACGCGGGCGTTCTCACGATCGGAGACCAATGATTCATGGCTGGCGCCTTGAACGACCTCGAAGCTGGCATCTTGAGTGAGCTCAGCAAGCTCAGTCTGCAATGCCCTCAGGAGCTCGCCGCCACGCGGTTGCTCGCTGACTGTGAGCACGGCGAGCGGCAGGTTGCCGAGCGGCTGGGCGGCGCTCAGTTGTTGTCGGCTCACCGACCAGGACCGCATCTGAGCAGCTTCGGTAGCAGCGAATCCAGGCAGTGCCGCGCCCGCTCGCAGCTCAGCCACTTGCTGCGCAGGCAGCCCGGCCGAGATGCCACGCGTGAGGTTGAGCGTCCGCAGCAGCCCGAACCATCCCAGCCAGCCGAAGAGTCGCTGTGACAGCTCAAGGATCCGGTCGGCACGCGGGGTTGGCCAGCGCACCCACTGGTCGGGATGCGACGCGTCGACCAGGACCAATCCAGCGGTCAGCTCCGGATAAAGGTCGGCAAACGCACGAACCGGCAGACCACCGAAGGAATGCCCGGCAAGCACGTATGGCGGCTCGTATGTCCGCCTGGCGTAAAGCATCGTGTAGCTCGATCGCAATCGCCTGTGCATCGCGCGGCTGCCGGCTCGGCCGGCTCCAGCCAAGCCCCGCACGATCGTACGCAACGCTTCGGACCGTCGTTGCAAGCTCCTGCTGCACCCAATACCAGTTCGGCGAGAAGGAACCCATTCCAGCCTCGAGCACGACGGTCGGTCCGCCCGATTCTGGTCCGCGCACCAGCAGGTGCATCTTGTGGTCCGTGCTCTGCACCAGCAAACCCGGCGCTGGATAGCGGTTGCGATCACGAACAGTAAGCGCCTGCTGAATCGCTGCCGCTGAGCCCGAAATCACCGCGGCAGCTACTGCCACTCTTCGCCACGTCACTGCCCACGCCTCACGTGGGTGGGACGTTCGAAGTCGGATCGATGCGGAACATCTGCCACCTCCACGCATCAAGCTCAACGAACAGCCCATCGACAAGATCGTCGCCGGAGCGTACGAAGACGAGGTTCTGCGTCGGGTCCGCAAGCTGCCATGGGCGTCCCCGCAGGTCGGCCCAGGGCGTTCGCACCAGGCCTGCCGCGGTGGCACCGCTGAGATTCACCACGATCAGCCAACGTGTGTCGCCCTCCCAGCACCAGGCAAGAAGGTTTTGGTATCGATCATCGCCCTGCCATCCGAGCCGGTCGCACAGGCGCCAGCGGCCGCTTCGAAATGTTGGGTCAGCCAGTGCCGGCAGGAATGAGCGATAGAACGCGAGGAGCGCGGCGTCGGTCGGCTCCGCCGGGTATCGGCCGAGGAATACCGGCAGATGTATCCGTCGCTCCCTCGAGTTGGCCGTTGTGGACTAGCCTCGCGCCGGTCTGAGTGAGCGCTGTAACGGCAGCGACCTGCGATCGGGTGGAACCAAATGTCGCCGCCGCTCGCGGTTCGTCGTGGTTCTCGATGAACCGCACAAGGTGGTGCTGGTATTCGTCGTCGGCCATCAGGTGCAGGCGTACCTGCTCGGCAGGTCCTTGCAGGATGCGGTCGTAGAGCCGCTTGTCGTAGCAGTAGTTGAATCCCTGCTGCTGCAATGCCCACTCCAGGTCCCAGTACGCCTCGGCCAGGAACACGAATCCGGGGTGGGTATTGCGAACCGCGGGGATCACGGTCGGCCAATAGTCGGTGCTCGGGGTTGGTCCGACCCGATCGCCCCAGGTCCGTGCGAAGACGTCATTCATGACCAGCATGGCCATGTCGCAGCGAACGCCGTCGCATTGGTCGGCGATATCGTTCAACGTCTCGATCACGGCGGCACGCAGGGCTGGTGCAAACGCATTGAGCTGAACGACATCCGGCCAGGCGGGAAAGTACGGATCGCGGCCGTTGGCGAGGACCCGCCCGGCAATCTCGACAAACGACGCCGGGTCCCTCTCCAGATCTGAGGTAGCGCCCGGCACGAACAGTTCTGGGCTGGTTGTCGTCCACTGATGATCAGGCGCTACGTGATTGGGTACGAAATCCAAGATGAGCCCGAGGCCCCGCGCCGCCAAGGCTTCGCGAGCGCTAGCCAGGCCGGCCCGGCCACCGAAATGATCGTCGACCACGTAACCTCGTACGCAGTAGGGCGACCCGACGACGTCGTCAACTTGCCAGTCAGATAGCGCAGCTCCGAAGCTGGCCCGCAGACCGTCATTCGACAATGCGATCGCGATGCCAGCGGGACTTCGCTGCCAGACACCCATCAACCACACGCCATCGAAACCAAGATCGGCTACCTCATCCCAGTAGCGATCGGGAACCGATCCAAGATCGATAGCTCTTCCTTCGTCGTGGCTGATTGCCGCAAGCCAGGGCCAGGTGTTGATCTCGTAGAGAAAAGGTTGAGTGATCTTGTTCAAAGCTGATGGCATGGCGCCGCTCCCTGGTCCGCGGTGCTAACCGGCCGGGCCTGCGGCGGGCGGCGTCACGTCCGGCGCCGCACGGTCGTCGTCGTAGAAGATCAACCGATGCGTCCGACCAGGTGGATCGAGTAACAGGTCTGCGACCAGGGCGGTCCAGCCGGTCTGATGCGTGGCCCCGAGTCCGGCTCCGTTGTCGCCGTGAAAGTACTCATTGAAAAACAGGTTGTCCTTCCAGGCGGGGTCAGTCTGCAGAAGTTCGACGCCCCCATAGAGGGGCCGGCGGCCGTCCGGGTCCGGAAGCCAAATGCTGATCAGCCGGTTGGCGAGATCGTCGGCGACGTCACGCAAAGCCAGCTCCTGTCCTGATCCGGTCGGATATTCGATCGTGAATTCAGGCCCAAAGAACTGGTCGTACTGCAGCAGTGAGCGAATGACCAGGTAATTGATCGGGAACCATACCGGTCCACGCCAGTTGGAATTGCCGCCATACATTGCCGTGTGAGATTCGGCGGGCTCATATTCGATGGTTGCACCGGGCATACCGGGGACCTGATAAGGCGTGGAGTGACGTTTTGATATAGCGCGCAACCCATGCGGAGACAAGAATGCGCTCTCGTCGAACAAAGTCGCAAAGATCCGCGCCAGTTGGTCCGGTGGCACGATAGACACCAGGCCTCGGCGGCTATCCCCGGTTCCGCGGATCCGCCAATCCAAAATCTGCCGATTCTGCGCTTCCATCCTGCGAGCAAACCGCTTCTGCAAGCGTTGGATTCGATCGGCATTTCGAGCTGGCAGCGTCATTGCGGGCAGTGCGGGAATCACTCCGACGAGTGTCTGCACCTTGATCGGCTCCCTGTTCCCGAAGGCATCGGTGAGCAGGTCATAGAAGAATCCGTCGTCAGGGTCATAGCAACCCGAGTCTTCAAGCGCATCCATGACGAGGACGAGTTGCTCGAGGAACTTCACAACCATGTCCTCATAGACGCTGTCGCGCTCGGCGAGGAGTACAGCCAGGGCGAGCATTGCGACTGAGTAATAGGCCATCCATGCCGTTCCGTCGGCCTGGTCGAGCTTGACGCCGGGGGGTAGGTGGGAACGATCGATGGGACTGATGTTGTCGAGCCCGAGGAAGCCGCCGCCGAAGATGTTGTTGCCCTCGGGATCCTCACGGTTCAGCCACCAGGTGAAGTTGAGCAGCAGTTTCTGGAAGACGCGCTCGAGAAAGTCGAGATCGGTGGCACCGTCAATGACGAACACCCGGAGCGCGGCTAGGGCATGGACCGGAGGATTGACGTCGTCGAAACTCCATTCGTACGCCGGAAGCGCTCCATTCGGATGCTGGAACCATTCCCGCAATAGCACGAGCAGCTGATATTTCGCGAACGCCGGATCGAGGTGAGCCCATGGGATGGTGTGAAATGCGAGATCCCAAGCGGCAAACCATGGATATTCCCAAGGATCCGGCATAGCCAGAACGTCGAAGGAGTCAAGGTGCCGCCAGCCGGAATTACGGCCGGTTCGGTGTCCCGGCGGCGGTGCTGGTTGGCCGGGATCGCCATCCAGCCAGCGGGCCACCCGGTACGGGTACATCTGCTTGCTCCAGATCAGACCTGCGCACGACTGACGTAGCACGCGCATCTTTTCTTCGCCGATGTCATCTGGCGCTAGGGCTGCGTAGAACTCGGTCGCTTCGCGCTCCCGATCGGCCATGACCGTGTCGAAGTAGCCACCATGCCAATCGCCGTTAGTTGTTGGGATCTGATGATCAGGCCGGTGCAGCCGCAGGCGCACCTCCGCCTCTCCACCGGCTGGAACGGTGATCTTGTACCACCAGGATGCCTTGGTGCCCTGCCCGTCCGCGTTCACCGTGTTCGCACCACTGATCACGTGATCGTTGATCCCATCCTTGGGATAGGCGGTGATGGGGGTGGCGCCGAACAGCCGTGGGTTGTTGGTTTCGTTCTCACAGAACAACGCAACGGGATGCATGCCGTCCACGGTCGTCGCGGCCTCCAGCCGATAACCGGAAAGCCGTGGATGATCAACGGCGATGCCATCTCCATCCAAGAACAGTCTCGGAGGCTCACCGCTGTTGAACCGCCAGGTGTTGCGAAACCACAAGGTCGGCAGCACCGAGAGTGTCGCCTCTTCGGCGGCATGGTTCTTGATCGTGATCTTGGCGAGGATTTCAGTCGGTGACGGCCTTCGCGTACGCGACGTCGACCGCCCAGTACCGTCCATGATCAAAGACACCGGTGTCCATCAACTCGAACTCGGGCTCGTCGCGAGAACGCCGGCCGTTCTCGTCGATCAGCCACTGATAGGGAAAAGGCTCCTGCGGATAGTGATACCGCCAACGCAGCCAAGCGTGGCTCGGCAACCCATCGAGGTACCACCAGTACTCTTTGACATCCTCACCGTGGTTCCCCTGTGCTCCGGTGAGGCCGAACATGCGCTCTTTCAAGATCGGATCGGCGCCGTTCCACAACGCCAAGGCGAGGCACAACTCGTGATGGATGTCCGACAAACCAGCCATGCCGTCTTCGTTCCACCTGTAGGCGCGGGACCGCGCATGATCATGTGGAAAGAAGCTCCAGGCGTCTCCGTTGTCGCTGTAGTCCTCACGGACCGTGCCCCAGGCGCGCTCCGAGAGATAGGGTCCCCACTCGTACCACGGGTTCGCTTCGGAAAGACCGTCCTCCAACCGTCCCGTGGCCTGGGCGAGCCGGGCGTGCTCGGCGGTGCTGTTCCGGGATGGCGCGGTCGTCGTCATGATCTCTCCTACAAATGAAAGGCACCAACCCCGAGTGAGCGAGTCACGATGGCACCATCCCGCAAGCGGGCCGGAGCAGTCATCACCCTTGAGGGGTGACCGTGGATAGGCCGTCGATGTTCACTCGAAGCGGAAGTGCAGGACGACCGTGCCCTTTCGGGACAAAGCCGTGCTCCGCGCCAAGAGCCGGTTGTACAGACGAAGAACTCTCGGAAACTCGGCAACCTCGGGCTCCCGGGTAAGCAGGATTTCCTTGATCAGTTTCAGTTTGGGGTTCCAGTGCTCGGGTTCGCGAGGATCGTCGAAGCCGGGCGATTTGACGAGGTCCGCGACCGACTGGGTGCCGCGCGAGTGCTTGGCCGCCCGGATGGTGAATCTGGTGTAACTGTTATAGGCGATCTCCCCGCTGGGGAAGTGGCTAGTAAGCCGATTCAGCAGAGAGACCATCTCGTCCTTGCTGAGGAACGCCATCAGACCATCAGCGACGATCACAGCCGGTCGATCCGTCGGAACGGCGTCCAGCCAGTCGGGGTCTGTCAGGTCCGCGCTGATGCCATGAACGTTCGCCCGGCTGGGTAGCAGGAGTTCCCGAGCAGCTATGACCGATGGGAAGTCGACGTCATACCAGTCGACCGTTGGCGGCGGGGCTATGCGGATCATTCGGGTGTCCAGCCCGGCACCGAGGTCAAGGCCGACCGCGTCGGGATGGCGCGCGATGAATTTCGACGCCACCTCGTCGAGTTTCTTGGCTCGAAGTGCGACGTTGATCATGAGATTCGTGCTGATGTGGAACTGCTCGTAGTCGTACTCGAGCGCGTGCACGATCTCGTCAGCAGTGGCGTCGGCGAGAACGGGGTGCGGCGAGCGGTTGTCGAGTGCCCTGGCGCATAGCGTCAGAAACAGGCTGTCCTCGATCGGCGTGAAGGCCGGAAGCGAAATTCCCATCGCTCGAAAGGTACTTCTGATGTCGATCGCCGCGCCAGCGACGTTTCATAGCCAACCCGGACTCGGAGAAACTGCTGGCAAACCGACCGGCTGTGGGCGAGAGAACTGGCGATCCTTCAGCACTTGCTCGCGCGATTCGCAGTGATCAGCGTCGTGCGAGCAGTCCGCCAATGTAGCCTGCGATGCAGCCGGCGAAGACCAAGATCGCTCCCGAGGCCGGGGCAATATCGCGACCGGTAACGGCAAACGTGACGAATGTCCCGACGACCAGCAACGCGGCCAACAGCGCAGACCATCGGCTCAGCCGGCCAGAGCGTCCGGTGAGCCCGAAGATCATCAGCGCTGCCAGGGCCAAGATCGCCAGCCCCACCGAGATCAACTGTTCGATGCCGCGCAGGTCAAGACTGAAATTGAACACCTGCATGAAGCTGTCTACGTTGAGATCCCAGACCGCTCTGGCCAGTAGCTGCGCGCCACGGGAGTAAGACCCCGATGATCATGGCCAGGCCGCCGAGCACAGTGAGCAGCAGCCGAGCCAGGGGACGCCGCTCTGCCGAGGATTGGATGAGACTGCCCTCAGCCTGAACCTCCGACTGACCATCGGACGCCAAGATCACAAACGGGCGGGTCGCCTGTTGTCCAGCTGGCGGCCGCGACGCAGCCAGTGTCACCGTTGTGCTCGCTACCTGCCCGGGCGGGATGTCGAGCACTCCCGGTCCGAATGTGAAACGCACAATGTTCTCCGGGTCGTTACCCCGCATGCTGACTCGAATGGGCTGAGCACCGTTGCGATTGTCGATCGTCGCCCTGAGGACCCCGCGTCGGCCGGAGAGTCGTAGCACACTCGGGTCCAGCCGGACACCCAGCACCTCGATCGCTGCGCGGGACGAGGCCTGCACCAGGGATCCCGATGCATCAACTGAGGTGTATCCGTCGCTAGCGGTGATCGTAAATTGACGAGTCCATTCCTGACCCGGCGGTGGACGCCAGGAATCAAGGCGAAGGGATACAGCTCGCACCTGACCCGGGCCTAGATCCACCACCTGCGGCGAAAAGGTGGCCCGGACGGCCCGTTCGGGGTCGCTGCCATCGAGGAATATCCGCACTCCGTCGTGCCCTCGGCGGTTGTCAATCATCACCTGGAGCGTGGCACCGTCAGCATCTTGCACGCGTACGATGCTCGGCTCGACGCGCACGGCCAGGGTCGACATCGGTGAGGCACTCCGGGACTGCACAAATGTGGCGGTAGCGGTTGAAGTGCGACGACCTGCCACGGCACTGATTGTCAGCGTCCGGCTGACCTCGTTGCCAGCATCCGGTAACGGCGCTTCGAACCGGACATCGGTTTGCGCGGTCTCGCCGGCGGGCACGCGAAGCTCCGCTGAAGACCAACTCACCCTGACGAGCCGTTCCGGATCGCTGGCCCTGAGCTGGACATGAGCCCAGTCCCGGCCTTCGCGATTGTCCACGACGACTCGGGCCATGCCGACAGTCCTGTCGCGGACGCGTACCAGACTCGGTTCAACCTCGAGCGTGACCATCGGGTCCTCGACCCGGACGCTGGTGGATTGCTGGAACGTGATCACCGCCTCGACCCGACGGGTGCCGTCGAGAGCCGTTAGAGTCAACGGCCGCGAGATCTCCTTTCCTGGTTCGGGCCTAGTCGCCGTAACGGAGACCAGCACCGACCCGGATGCGCCGGGTCCGACCTCGAGCACGTCAGGCTCGAAACCGAATCGCACTGCCAGTTCGGGATCCGATCCCGAGAACCGCAACCGCGCCGGCCGGTTGCTCCCCGAATTGTCGACTGCCACGGTGCATTGGGCGGTGTCTCGATCGCGCACTCGCAGCAGACTTGGCTCGGGATCAAGGCGAACAGGTACGTCCACCGCTGGCACAGTGACCAGCACGGGCAGGTCTGCGTGCGCCGGCGCCTGGCTCATCGATTTAATGCGCAAGGTGATCTCGAGCTGCTGCGCCGGGACCAGGGCAGCCGAAGAGACTCGCATCCTGACAGGCAACGCCTCCTCGCTGCCCGGAAGAAGGCGGACCTGACTCGGATCCATGCTCAACCATTCCGGTGCACCCGGAGCCTCCACCAGGTAGCCATCAACAATCGCGGAGGTGTTCATGGCGCGCAGGGGCAGCACCGCCGGCTCCCCGGTTGGCGGCAAGGTCACTGCGCGCTGTTCGGCCGTGATCCGGAACAGACCCTCAGTGCTGTCAGTAGGAACGCCCTGCCGCGAAGACGATGTCGCGCCTGTCTCGCTGTCCGGCGGGCTGGCCGGCACCCTGACCTGCGGCATCACCCGGGTCTCAACGTTCTGTTCAGATCCTGGCCCGGAGTCGCCGGACGTGCTGGCCGCGGATTGCTCCCCTGCGAGCCGCTCATCACGCTCGACCTCGTCCCAGGCAAGGAACGCGTGACAGTTGACACAGAAAACGGTGCCGACTGGGTTCACTTCACCGCATCTGTCGCAGACGTACTCCGCCATTTGCCGCCCGGGCTCCTCGAGACGCGACCTCCGAACTGGACGCATTCTCAGCAGGAATGCGTCCTGTCGAGTATTCCACGATCGAACACTCCGTCAGCCTCCGAAGCGCTGAACTCGATGACGCTTGCCGGCATCCAGTTCAGGCCGCCGGCGCAGGCTGATGATCACTCATACGACGTGGGAACGCTCTAGATCGCCGGAGCCAATCGTTCGAGACCCACAATGTTCCACGACAGGCCACGATGCCGATAGGTCACCGACATCCCCTGCGCCTGTGCCGCGCTGATCATCGCGTTAGGCGGGTGTACGAATGCGCGGAAGTCATTGTGGCTCAATCGACGCAGCAGATTCTCACCGCCGATGATCATCCGGCTCAGCACGTTCTCGGGTGGATGAGAGAACACCAGCAGCCGCTTCGCATGGCTGGCGGCCGCGGAGAGCAGCCGCGCATAGTCGGGATAGCAGCACACAACTCGATGCAGGACCACCACGTCAGCCGGCTCGGCCTGCTCCGGCGAGGTCGCAATATCCACGAACTGTCGCGTCACCCGATCGCCCATCCCAGACCGTTCGAGCAACGCCGCCGCCTCCGCCTCATAGTTCTGCGAGATCTCCAGATTCGTTGCTTTGCGGGCACCGCGGGACAGCAGCTCAATCTGCATCTCACCCACCCCGCCGCCGATCTCCAGTACCGACGCGTCTGCGATCCCGCGGTCAGTCAGGAAGGACACGAGGCGGCGCTGCGTGCTGTCGAGCCCACGCTTGCGGTACGTGCGGGCGACTCGCCGGGCGAAGCGGTCGCTGAACACCGTCTGGTAGCCCCTCCGGTCGCAGCAGTCCGCCATGGACTCAGTGTGCTCCCTCCGAATTCAGAGATCACCAGCAACCGTGAAGCATGCATTAGATGATCATCGTTACTGTGGGGCTAGTGCGCTAGCACCTCGCGGAGTTTCTCGGCGAAGGCCGGCGCTTCGCCAACGAATCCGCCGTGATCGCCGGGGAATTCGGTGGCCGGTAGCGCGAGATGGTCCGCCAACGCCTGACCGCCCCGATGCGCCAGTTGCCCGGCTGACGTCGCGCCGACACCAACGACGATTCTGGTTGACGCTCGCGACAGTGCTTCCAAATCGGGCCGGTAGCCAGTTGTAGCGCGGATCTGGTTGGCATAGAAGAAGTCATTGTCGTTCTGCGGAACTGTTGGCGCCGGTACCGCTTCGGGTTCGGGGCTAGCAGCAAGCTGTCGCGAGGCCTCTTCACCGAGTACGCCAATGGACAGCAGGAATCGGCGCATTGCGGCATCGCCGCCTGCCCGCAGGTAGGTCTGATAGATCTCCTGCACCTCACCGAGCTCCTGCTCGGCGTTGCTCAACAACGTAAGTAGCGGAGGCTCGTGCGCGACGAGGACGCTCACGCGCTCGGGGTGTGCGGTGACCAGGGCAACGCCCGTGACCGCGCCACCACTGCTGCCCAGGATCGCCGCCGGCTCGTCAGAGACGCTCTTCAGCACTCGATGGACATCATCGGCCAACAGCTCGGGCGTAGTGATCTCAGTCCTGTCCGTAACAGTGCTGTGCTCGCTTCCACGCGGGTCGTACGTCACGACCGTGCACTGCGAGGCCATCAGTTCGGCAAGTGGCGCGAACCCGGATGCGCCCATTGGAGCGCCAATTAGCGCGAGCAATGGCCCAGACCCGCGCACTTCGTAGTAGATCGTCGCTCCGCGGAACGTCCAGGTGATGTGTGCTGACCGGCATATCCGTCGCCCTCCTGTGTCACTGACGGACCTATCACACGTCATTCTTGCGCGGACGTTAGTGTGCAGATACGCATTGACGGCGGCCTGGGATGCTGGAAAACCAACCTGTGTCGTACCGGCGTACCCGCTGTCGTATCGGCCGATCAAGTGGAGTGGGGTCGAGAAGGCCACTACTTAGGAGGAAGGTTCCATGCGATGGCGCCTTGCCCTGGTGCTGCTCGCAGTCGTGCTGCTAGCGGCGTGCTCGGTCACCAAAGGCTCCGGCAAGGTCACCACCGAGACACGCCAAGTGGCCGGCTTCACGAAGGTCGAGCTCAGCGGAACGGGCGAACTCACTATCGAGAAAACGGGGACGGAGTCCCTTACGATCTCGGCGGAGGACAACATCCTGCCGCTGCTGACCAGCGAGGTTTCGGGCGACGCCCTCGTGCTCGGTACCAAGCCCAATGCCGAAATCGTCCCGAGCAAGCCGATCACCTACTTGCTGACTGTGAAGGATCTCACCGGACTCTCCGTATCAGGGTCCGGGAATGTTCGGGTGTCCGACCTTACGACCAATTCTTTGAGCAGCAAGATCAGCGGCTCCGGAACGATCACCGCAAGTGGCACCGTTGGCGCCCAAGATCTTGACATCTCAGGCTCTGGCGGATATCTCGCCGAGCAATTGACGAGCAGGAGCGTCAAGGCGCGCATCTCCGGCAGCGGAAACGCAAATGTGCTGGTAAGCGACACGTTGGACGTCACGATCAGTGGCAGCGGGACGCTGACCTACAGCGGAGGTCCGAAGGTCACACAAGAGATCAGCGGCTCCGGCAAATTGATCAAGAAGTAATCCTCCGCCCCGATATCGATCAGGCATCCCCGGCATCGACTCGAGCCGGGCTTTCCTCCGTGGGACTGCGCCGCGAACGCAATCCGAGCATGACAGCCACGATGAGGGCGGCCACCCCGTACACGATGCACAACAGCCAGTACCTCGTGGCGCCTTCGATAGCACCGAGGAAAATGCCCTGAGAAAGGTTGACGGCGCCGTGGAAAAGCGTGGCGATGAGCACGCTGCCCTGGGTGTGGAGGAAGAGCCACGTCATCACGACCGAGTATTCGACGGTGAGCAGTACGAACGCCACGAGCGGCAGCCCGTACTGCGGCGTGCCGGGAACCAGGAACGTCGGCAGGTGCCACAACCCCCACAGGACGCCCAAGATCAGGCTCGCCGTCAGTGGTGATCGCTTCTCGAGGAGCAGCGGCAAGGCGTAACCACGCCAACCCAACTCCTCACCGACGACGAGGACGAACAGCACAAAGTCGAAGATCGACAACGCGCCGACCTTGACGAACTCGGATGCTCCAAGCAGGTAATACAGACCTGCGGTGGCCAAGGAGAGAACCGTCGGGAGTCCGAGTGCGACGACGTATCACGGCAATCCGACCCGCCAGCGTACGGCGCGGCTGAGCAATGCCTTGACGCCCGGCTTGCCCTCCGTCACTGCTGCCACAATGATCGCGGCGAGTGCCGGGCCGAAGAGCCCGAAAATGCCGAGCAGCGGTGAAAACCTGAGCAGCGGATAGATCCACCACGTCAGCAAATAGGCCAGAACGAAGAACGCGATCAGCGGATGCCTTCTCACCAGCCCTCTAACCGCCCTCCGGAAAGTCAGCGGAACTACAACAGGATCAAGGGCGCTGCGGCCACTACACCGCTAGCCCGCCCCATCCGACCCTCGAATGCATGATCACACTCCGTGAGTTCCTAGGTTTTCGGCCCGCCCAACGCTTCATTCTCTTGGGCAGGAAATGTCTCGACCCTTCTCGAACCCGATTCAGGAGATGGTTCCTCCTGCTTTCGATACTTGCGCGAGAGGTTCGCCGGACCGTAGACGGCGATCACCAAGATCGCCATGACAACCCAAACCAAAGCCAGCAACCAGGACTGGCGGACCGAGTCGGCTCCGCTGAACATCGGGGAGAAGAAGCTACCGGAGACAGCATTATTCGCGGCGTGCAACAACATCACGATCAGCACGCTGCCCCGGGCGTTGTTGAAGACCCAGTTGATCACGATCATTGCCGCCAGAATGAGGACGACGTCGGAATAGTGGACCTGCCCAGCCACCATCAGAGGCAGATGCCAGCCGGCGATCAACACCCCCAAGATCAAGCTAGCCACAAGTGCGGAACGGCCCCGCTGCAACCGAGGGACCGCATAACCCCTCCAGCCCGGCTCTTCCCAGGCGCCGCCTAGTCCTGGAATGAGAAGTAGCAGAGCGAACGTCGGAAAGATCTCGGGCCAAGCGCCCAGTTGATCGGCAGACGGTTGAGCGCCGAGAAGGACATTGAGGCCCGCCGCAATAGCGGCAAGCAGAGCCGGTAGCAACAGTGCCACCGCGTACCACCCGGGCGACACGCGCCAGCGAACCATCCTGCGGAACAGACCAAGCAGACCAGCCTTGCCTTCTGTCAGCGCAAGCACAATGATCGCGGCAAGGAAGGGTCCGAAGCTCGCAATCGGGTTCGGCGAGACCCCAAGCGCAAAGAGAATCCAGACCCACCAAGACAAGGCGTAGGCGAGCACGAAGAAGGTCGTCAACGGATGGCGCCTCACCAAAGCCAGTGTTCGTGACATATGGCTGCCTTTCGGACATGTTGTTAACTCACGCATCAGACTGGCCCAAATCGACAATCGACACCAGACGGTGCGCCGGTATAAGGCCCACGGTTTTCTGGTATTACCGTGACTCCATGAGCAGGGGTCGGCGGGGACTCACCGCTATCGCTCTTGGCCTGTTACTGCTGGTCACGGGCTGCACCCAGCCGGCTATTTCCGGCTCGGACTCGATCACGCTTTATACCTGCGTCAACGACACCACCGTTCAACCGGTCATTTCAGCGTTCAAGACCGCCCACCCTGGTACGGAGGTGCAACTGTTCCGCGCCCCGACCGGTCAACTCAACGCGCGTGTCGCGACCGACGTACGCTCTGGCGGCCTGAAGGCCGACGTGATCTGGGCCTGCGATCCGCTCACCATGCAGGACTTCGTCACACAGGGCCTCGTCGGAGGATGGACGCCTCAAACCGATATCCCGAAGGCGATGCGTACGCCGGACTACGTCGGGATTGCATTGCTTTACATGGTTGCGGTTACCAGGAAGGGCCAACCGGCCCCGTCGGACTGGCGGCAACTGGCCGACGCCGGCAAAGTCGCCGTGCCAGACCCCAAGGTTGCGGCCTCTGCGCTCGGCGCACTCGCCTTCTTCGGCACCGACTTCTACGCCAACCTGAAGTCCAAGGGTGCAGTCCAAGTCAGCACCCCAGACGACGTCACCACGGGGGTGGCCCAGGGGCTCTACGACGCCGGGATGACCATTGCCAATTCGGCGTACGCCGCCGCCAAGAGTGGTTCGCCGGTGACCGTGTCCTGGCCGAAGCCGGGTGCAATAGCGATCTACGGGCCGGTCGCCGTGTCCAAAACCACCGAAAATCGCCAACTGGCCCAGGACTTCGCGAGCTACCTGACCAGCCCGGAGGGCCAGGCCGTGATCGGCAGCAGCGGTTCCTATCCGACGTTGCCGAACGTCGCCGGCCCGACGAAGCCTGACAATGCGCCAACGGTGCAGCCTGATTGGAACGCGCTGGCCAGCCAAAAGGCTGCGCTGCTCAAGGACTACGCCACGATTTTCGGCGGGGAGTGATGCAGGTTGGCGACCGTGGCCTGATCTGGGTCGGGTGGATCGTACTGATCACTTCGGCTGGCATCGTCGTCGCTGTGCCGATCCTCATGCTGACGAGTACCAGTTGGGTTGAGGGCCGCGGACGTCTCGCGGAAGTGTTGACCGAGCCTGGATTCGGCACTGCCGTTGCGCACTCGCTTGCGTTGTCAGCGGTCGTCACCGGACTCGCGGTGCCAATCGGGGTTACGATCGCGCTCGCTCTGCGGGATCCAGGGCTGCCCGGTCGAGCCTTCTGGCGAGCGGCGGTACTTGTGCCCTTGCTCATCCCAGACTTCGTCCTGGGCTACAGCTGGCTTCGTGCCTATGCGCGCGGGGGCCTGACGAGCGAATTGTTCGGGTTCGTCTGGACGGGGGTTCAGGGCTCAAGTGGAGTAGCAGTGATCGTCGCCGTCTCGGCCGTGCCGCTGGTCTATCTGATCATCATGGTTGGCCTGGCGACTAGGGCGGAACCGATCACCGAGCGCGCCGCCCACGCCTCGGGTGCGACGGCCCTCACCGTGCTGCGGACCATCACCCTTCCGCTCCTGGCCCCGGCGATTGCGACGTCGGCGGTCGTGGTTTTTGTGCTCACTCTGGGCACGTTTGCGGTGCCTCAGGTGATCGGCACTCCAGCCGGATTCAGCACGATCACTACCCGGATCTACGCCGATCTCACCTATAGCAGCGACCCGCAGAGCTTTGTCGACGCGACCACGCTGGCCGTGCTGCTGGTGATCCTCACGCTCGTCGTGGTGGCTCCGGCTGACGTTGCTCCTCGGCAAACGGCTCCAGCTGCGCCGCACTTCGGCGACTACCCTCGACTGGCCCAGCGGCGGCCGGCTCGGGAGAGCGCTAAAGCCACTCGGCTTGGGGGTCTACCTGATCGCTACCACCGGCTTGCCCTTGCTGGCGCTGGTCAGTGCGGCGATCACCCGAGCAGTCGGCGTGCCGTCGACCCCGGCCAACTGGACGTGGGACAACTTTCGCGCTGTGCTCACGCCGCGCACCGGTCAGGCACTGGGCCGCAGCCTCCTGCTTTCTGTGGCGGCCGCATCGATCCTCCTTATCCTGGGGCTGATCACCGCTGCCTTGGGTCGGACGCGGTCGGGGCGCGGGATCAGTGTGTTGATCACCCTCACCCTCGTGCTTCCAGGCTCGACAGTGGCGATCGGTATGTTGCTCGGATACGGCCGGTGGCTCGCCGATACCGTCGCGATCATCCTCCTCGCGTACCTGGCCAAACTCTGGGCTCTGGCGCATCGCCCCATCTCGGCTGGAGTCGATCGCTTGCCGCCCGGTGGCGTCCGTGCGGCCCGCGCCAGCGGTGCGACCCTGACTACGGGGCTGGGCACCGTGGCCCTGCCGCTGATCCGTGCCGCCTTGATCACCGCCTGGGCACTGTGCTTTCTCACCGCCTTGCATGAGGTCACCATGTCCAGCCTGCTATACGGGCCGGGCAGCGAGACGCTCGCTGTGGTGGTTCTCAACAGTGCCGACCTTGGACGGATCGGCGTCACAGCGGCCTTATCTGTGCTCGTGACTCTGGTCGTCATGTTGCCCGCCGCGGCTCTGTGGGCGCTCTCCCGGCGCGCCCGTGCCTAACGTGCTCGACGTCCGAGGCTTGACTGTGGCCTACGGAACGATCACGGTCCTCCACTCTGTGGATCTCTCGGTCGCGAAAGGCGAAGTGCTGGCCCTGCTCGGCCCATCTGGCTCGGGCAAGTCCACGCTGTTGAACGCGATCGCCGGGTTCGTTCCGGTCAAGAGCGGAGAGATCATCTTAGGAACGCGCCTGGTCGTGGCTCCGAACCGGGCTGATCCGCCCGAACGGCGTGATATGGCCTTCGTCTTTCAGGACTACGGGCTGTGGCCGCACATGACCGCGGTCGACACCGTGGCGTACCCGCTGCGTAGGCGCGGCCTCGACCGGGCGACTGCTCGAGTCCAAGCGAAGGACATGCTCGACCGGCTCGGCATCGGCGAACTTGCTGATCGCAAGCCAGCGGAACTGTCGGGTGGCGAGCAACAACGGGTCGGCCTCGGTCGGGCTCTCGCCCGTCACGCAGCCCTCTATCTGTTCGACGAGCCGACCGCTCATCTCGATGCGCATCTCCGCGATGTCTTCCTGGGCGAGATCGCGGCGCGGCGGCGGGAGACGGCTGCGGCGGCGATCTACGCAACGCACGACGCCGCGGAGGCCTTAGGGCTGGCGGATCGCGTCGCCCTGCTGGTTGCTGGCCGGGTGATCCAGGCAGGTACGCCGCAGCAGCTCTATGCAGAACCGGTGAGCGCCGCGGCCGCCAGGCTGACGGGTCCGGCCTCGATCTTGTCCAGCGCGTCGGGACCGCTGCTGGTGCGGCCCGACTGGGTGCGATTCGGCGGCGACCGAGCGGGTGTCGTCGTGGACGTTTGGTTCCGGGGTTCGCACACCGATTACGCCTTGCTGACCGCCGATGGTGAGCTGTTGGTCCGGAGTCTGGCCGGGCCTGCTCACGAACGTGGGGAGCAGATTACGTGGTCGTCTCGAGCCTGATCGAGCCCTGGCCGCTGCCGAGTGATGAGTAGCTGCGGCGTTACGTGTCCCGAGCAATGCGGCGGGTCCCGAGTGCAGGTTGCCCTCGTTCACGATCTTCAGATGCCGCAACGTGAAGTCGCGGAGATAGCGGACCTGCCGCTCGGTCAGCCGATCGCAAATCCACTCCCAGTGCAAGGACACCCAATCCCCAGGCGTGAGGTCGCCGATCATGCTCACCCCGTCGATGGCCCGCACCACGGACTCAGACGTTGATTCGCCGAGACTCAGTATGCGACCGTCCCAGGTGAGGGGGCGGGATTCGACGACAACCTGGTCCCCGGTCACCGCTCGCACCTGCCCCCAACGAATGCGGCAACGATCCAAGACCGTCAGCGCGGTCGCGGCCTTCCGCCCATCGCTCAGCAGACCGGTCCAGGGATAGATGCAGAAAACCGCGAAACTGTGATGTGGCACGCCGCCGGCCAACACGCTGGTGGTGAGTGTCGCGAACTTGCCACCCGTAATGCGGCGGAAGCGGTCCTCCATCGAGTTGCCGACGGCGCGGGTGCTCACATGATCAAGCCGCTGACTGCCGACCCAGTAGGCCTCAACGACTCGGGAATCAAGCGGATCGGCAAGCCCGGTCGCGGCGGCAATCAACTCCAGATACGGCCACGCCCCCGCAAATTGCCGAGCGAGCTCGCGCAGACCGCCATCGTCGGCTCCTGCAACGCCGTAGGAGAAGAACGACTGTGGTCACCGGGGCCGCAATATCCATGGAAGTTCGGTGGGAACGCGTAACGGGCGAACAACACCGGTCCAGGTACGTCGGGACATGCGGATCTCGGCGTCGGGGCGGTCGGGCTTGAGATGGCCGAGTTGATCGCTCACTGCTGTGGCCGGCCCATCATCTCCAGGCCGGCGAGCGCCTCCTGCGCCCCGGCTTCGTCGATTCGGTCCAGGGCGAAGCCCATATGGATCAGCACCCAGTCACCAGGAGCGAGGTGTTGCTCATCAAGTTCGAGCATCCCGATGTTGATCTTGCGTTGAGCGCCGGATACGTCGACCAGCGCGAGTTGACCTCCATAACCCTCGAGCATTTCAATGACCTGTCCGGGAATGCCGAGACACATGGCGCTACACCCGCTCTCCAACGATGTGCTGATCATCGATCAGCTCGTCGTACCACACGGCGTACGGCCTCCGCGGCGGCTGGCACCGCATCCCGTACGGCCGCCGTCAGTCCCATTCCTTCGGTGAGAACGGCCGGCCGGCAGCCCACCAAATACGTCGGCGGCAGCTGCCCCCCGAGGCCCGGGAGCGCTGACAGTACGGCGACCGGGTCCATCCCATGAGCATCGAACTCGCCGCCCTCGACATCCTCTGCGCCGATCTCCAGGACTACCAGCTCGCCGGCTGCGCCGGTTCCTGGACGAGCGTCGATGATCACGAGTGCGTCGTATCCCTCGAGCAGGTCGTAGGCCAAGTGCATGCCACGAATTCCATAGTCGACCAGCCGGGCTTGCGGCGGCAGCGGCTGTACGTCACCGGCCATGTAGCGTACGACCTCCGGTCCAAACCCGTCGTCACTGAGGAAGATGTTCCCGACTCCCGCGACGAGAATGGTCGGTTTCTGCTCGGATCCTTGCTTACGGCTCACATTTTCCGCATCTCGACGTACCGCTTGGCGTCGGGGATGGACCGGACGCCCACGAAGACTCCAACTGCGAATGCCAAGGCGGCCAAAACGACCGCGGCAATCCCTATGCCCTTCATTTGCTCTCACCTTCCTTCGTTGTAGCAACTCACAGTGGGACAACCTCATCGGGAGAGAAGTACAGATACCGGCCATACCAGTCATGAAGATCGCCGGCCGGGTCGTCGACCAGCACGACCGCGACATGGGTTTCATCATCAAGATCGCGATGAATAGCAGTGACCCGTGCCAGCTGATCGGCGTAGAACAGATCCTGGGCATCGGCGCGTCGTCGCGGATTCAACCTGACAAGGCTTCCCTTGCGGACCGTCTCGCCGGAGATCACCACTGCGCTGGTATCCGGGTCATGATCATTGAAGACCGCGAATGGATCGTCCGCGTCACTCCACGATGGTGGCAACGGGTCCGCGTCGCGGAGCGCGCCGTGCAGCCGCATCAGGTCCTCAGATGACATGGCGTCGCAACGCTCGATGATCTCCGCCGCCTTCGAATCGGTTGCCCGCGCCTCCGCCTTCTCGGCGTCGGTCATCGTCAGCACCCGCAGCATGAGGATCTCGTCGATCTCAGTGGCATCGAACAGGGAGCCGGTGCTTTCTCCGGCAATCTCGGGATAGTCGTACAAGATGATCGGCGAACCGAGGACTGCCGACACTTCGCCTGGCTCGCCGGCAAGCACCGGCCAACAGCGGTGCTGCCGACATTGGTCGGCGGCCTTCCGGGCGTAGGCGGGCGGGTCGATCACTGAGAGGAACGCCACTGAGGGACTTCGACATTCGATGATCACGTGCGTGCCAAGCAGGGAACGGCGGATCGCCTCGTCCTTTGTGGTCAGACCGTTGGCCGTCTCCTCGTTATCGATGGACACAGTGAGCCGATGCACCCCCTCGATTGGCTCGAGCCGAGCGGCGACTGTGGCTGACACCACCCACCGTTGCCGCACCAGCCGGCCGGCCAGGTGGCCGTGCTGATCAAGGACCGGCTCGCTGCTTTCCGTTGCCTCGGCCATCACGCTCCATGAGGCACCGGATAGAAGATCGGCGAGCGGCACGGTGCGGCTGGCTTCCACCTCTACTGCCTCGTCCCAGCTGAACCAGCGCTCACCGTCGACCCGAAGCTCCGGGACGGGCAGGTACACCCCGCCAGCCTCAGTCCGCTCGGCTCGCCGCTGCTGCAACTGCAGGAAGCGAACGTGGATGGTCAAGCCGGCCTGCGAGTTCTCGAAGGCTTTCGTTTGGGCCAAGGTGGACCAAGGTCTGCATGGACAGATGTGAGTTCTCACCGATTCCGGCAGCTTCGGCGCCGTCTGGCCCGAGTACCCCGAACTGCCATCTCTGTTGGTTCTTGCTCGAGGTTGCCCGGTACGGGTACAGCAAATACCCCTCATAGAGCACCGCGTCAGCTACGGCGCGGATTCTGTCCAGACCGGCCGGTTCGGAAGCTGCGGACTGTACGCTCACGCCTTGCTCACCCGATCCCCACTGAGAAGCCGCTCGACGACCGAGTCCCAGCTGGTCAGGCCGTGCTCGGCCTTGTAGCGGGTGAGCTCGGCGAGGACATCCCGACTCAGCCGCAGCCACCCACTGCCGGGAAAGTGCTGGTCCATGCAGGCGCGCCACACTGTCACGGGCATCCGGATAGGAGTCCTGCAGGTGCCACGGCACCTGTTCCACGCCGAATCCGGCAACACCCCGGGTGAAGCAGGTTCCGGAGAACATGAAGATCAGCGGCACCTCGCCGCTGTTGAGCTGATGCAGATACTTCGACGCAGTCACCTCGAGGTCGTAGGTCACCGGCATGGGCAGGTCAACCAGCGTTGTCTCGCGGAATCCCTGAACAATCGGTCGAACAGTTCATCCAGAGGAACGGCTTGAGGGTCTGCGACCATCGCTCACGCGTTCCGAATTGATCAGCCAGTCCCGCCGTTTCATGCTCGTCGTACGCTCGGCGCTGCGGCTCGATCCGCACCTGGCAGCGCAGTGCCAGGGCGTGCACCTGCTCGCCTGACCGCTCGCTGATCTGGAGGCGAGCGGTGAGTTGCGGAACGGCGGCGTACGGTTCCGCGATCACGTCGTCAATGCGAAAGTCGAGGTCGATCATTGACTGGCCCTTCGCGCTCACCGCGCTGAGCCTGCGCGGCGTACGCGCCGCGACCGTGGCGAAGAAGTCCGTGATCACCGCACGCGCATCCTGGCCGCCGTCGAAGCCGCGCCATACAGTTCGCAGCCGCCCAGCCAACTCATAACACGCGTCGATCGGCACCAGGAAGCATTGCGCTTCATGATCATGATCCGGGGCGCGTACCAGCAGCGCCTCGACATCATCGCTGAGTGCCCCCAGTTCTGGATTGCGCTCGAGCACCTCCGCCCAGGCGGCGAGTCCCAGCTCTGACTCTGTGACACCGGCAGGGCCGGGATAGAACGCCACGATATGGCCCAGCACGGAGCTGGAAAAGAAGAAGGCAAGCCCGACAGGAATATCCAAAGACTCCCAGCCAGCTTCGCTGAGCTCGAAGTCAGGGAACGAGAGATAGCGATCCGGCACGGCGCGATAGCGCAGGTTGGCCGAGTCTGCAGTGAACAGCAGGCCGCAGCCCCGGCAGGTGCACATCAGCTGGCGGCTCTGGATGTCGACCACATGCGCATGATCATCAGTGATCGGCTCCGCACACATATCGCACGTCTGCAGGCCCGGATCGGGCGGCGGGCGCGTTGCGATCCGACGCAGCACCGACAACGGGTTCGGTGCCTGAGGATTGCCTGCCATTGCTTGCCCCTCAGACGCCCGCCGGAATGGCCACGCTGAGCACCCCGTCACGATTCAGCAGCGGCAGTGGCTCGAGATGTTGATCGCCGTCCAGGCGGGCCCCCGCTCGTCGCGCGTCGTAACGAGCCTGGCAATGGGGGCAGACCAAGATCAAGTTCGCCGTGCTGTCGCCCAGCCGACGCTCCAGCACCGCACCAACCAGGCTCTCGCCGCAGCTCGGACAGTGATCACGATAAGCGAAGAGGTCGGCGCTCAATCGGCAGGCCACCAGGGAAATCCCGTCCTTGGAGAAGCCGCCGATCTCGCCGGGCCGGAGGTCGGCCAACTCCGGCATCGGCAGCCAGGCGGCCGTAGTCTCGCCCTGGTCGAGTCGAACCCGCAGCGATTCGACCGATATCAGTCCGGGGGTCGATCGCGCACCCGGCTCGACCTGGATTGCGGTGATCTCTGGCGCAGCAGCTTGGATCGCGCCCTCCACGGCCAACTGCAGCGTCACCGTTGAGGAGGGGCAGCTGTCGCAGGTGCCGAGCATGCGCAGCGTGACCACGCCAGAGTCGTCAATTCCCAACAGCTCGACATCCCCGCCGTGCGAGCCCAAGTACGGCCGCACGCTGTCCAGCGCTGCTGCGACCCGGGTCGTCACGTCGTACGGATGGAGTCCGTGCACCAGCAGCAGGCCAGAGACGAGCTCGTCAGCGGCAAGCACGTCGAGAGCAACCGCATCGAGACGGCCCGCGTCGGCCAATACCTCGAGCAGCCGCTCCAGACCTGCCCCGTAGAGGTTGGTGACCAGCGCGACCAGGTCTTCCCCCCGCTGCTGGGCTACTGGCCCGGATGTGCCAAGAGCACTCAGCAGGCTATCGATCCGCTCGCCAGTCTCACTGAGCGAGTCCAGCGACGTGGGCTGAGCTTCTCGAAGTCCGCCGTCGACTGGCTCAGGGCGCCATGCCTCACTCACCGGTTACCGACTGGGTCGGCGAATGCAGCAGCTCGAGCTCCTTGCCGCCGCCGAGATACATGTGCACCCCGCAGGGGAGGCAAGGGTCGAAGCTGCGCACGGTGCGCATGACGTCGATGCCCTTGAAATGATCCAGATCATTCTCCTCGAAGATCGGCTGGCCCTGGACCGCGTCCTCGTACGGACCTGGAGTCCCGTAGGAGTCCCGCGGATTCGCATTCCATGGAGTCGGCGGGTACGGGTGGTAATTGGCGATCTTGCCATCCCTGATCACCATGTGGTGGCTGAGCACACCGCGTACGGCCTCGGTGAAGCCGCAGCCGATGCCCTCTTTCGGGACCTCGAACCTCTCCCATGTCTTGGTGCGCCCGGCACGGATCTCTTCCAAGGCCTGCTCGACGAAATGCAGTGCGCAGCCAGCGGCATAGGCCTGGAAGTAGGTCCGGGCCCGGTTCCGCTCCAGCGTGTTGGAGCCGTACTCGGGGATCTTCCACTCCAGGGTCACTGGGCCTTTGAGTGCTGTCTTCGGCAGGTTGATCTGAACGCTGGTGCCAGTTGCCTTGACGTATCCGCCGACATCGACCAGTCCGGAGAGCGCCGTCGACCACAGCCGGGCGAGCGGGCCGCCGCCGGTATCGAGCGCGAGATGATCTTGGCCGTCGAACCAACGCGGGCTCATCACCCAGCTGTACTTGTCGTCAAGATCACGCTTCTGCGGATGCGGGTTGGTGTGCTGGTTCCAGGGATGGCGCCGGTCGACCGGGTTGCCCAGGGGATCGTTCCGGACGAACATCTCCTGGTCGGTCCAGTCGTCGTAATAGGACGATCCGAGCAGGATCCGGATGCCCAGATTGATCTTCACCAGGTCATTGGTGACCAGGTTGCCGTCGACGATGACGCCGGGGGTGACGAACATCGCCCGGCCCCAATCCGTCATGTCCTTGTAGTCGAAGTTGCACACCGCCGGATCCTGGAAGGAGCCCCAGCAGCCGAGCAGCGTCCGCCGCAGACCGACCTTCTCGTATCCCGGCAAGGCCTCGTAGAAGAAGTCGAAGAGGTCGTCGTGCATGGGCACGACCTTCTTCATGAACTCGACGTAGCGCATCAGCCGCGTCAGGTAGTCGGTCATCAACTGGATCGTGGCGACCGTTCCGACGCCGCCCGGGTAGAGCGTCGAGGGGTGAACGTGCCGACCCTCCATCAGGCAGAACATCTCACGCGTGTAGCGGCTGACCTGAAGGGCCTCGCGGTAGAAGTCGCCGGTGAACGGATTCAGCGCTCGCATGATGTCGCCGACGGTCCGATAGCCATGATCACCGGCGTGTGGCGCCTCGGTCTGGTTGGCCCGTTCCAGTACGCCGGGATTGGTCTCGGAGACCATCTTTTCGCAGTAGTCGACCCCGACCAGGTTCTCCTGGAAGATGTTGTGGTCGAACATGTACTCGGCAGCCTCGCCGAGGTTCACGATCCATTCGCCGATGTGCGGCGGCTTCACCCCGTACGCCATGTTCTGGCAGTAGCAGGAGCACGTAGCGTGATTGTCGCCGCAGATGCCGCAGATCCGGCTGGTGATGAAATGGGCGTCGCGCGGGTCCTTGCCCTTCATGAAGATCGAATAGCCGCGGAAGATCGACGAGGTCGAGCGACATTCGCTGACGACCTTCTGCTTGAAATCGATCTTGGTGTAGATGCCCAAGCTGCCGACGATCCGAGTGATCGGGTCCCAGGCCACCTCGACCAGGCCTTCGGCGTTCTCACTGAGCTTGCTGGGCCTGGCCATGGTCGCGGTCATGGGCGCTTGCCTCCTTGCAGTACTAGGACTTCGGTGCCTACCAGGTGCGAGTCGCGCCCGAGGTGAGTTGGGAACCGGGCTTACGCCACTTGGGTTCTTGGTCGACGGTGTGCTGAGTCACCGAGCGGAGTCGGCGCAGGGTCGCGCCCCAGGCGGTGACCACGGTGGTCGAGAGCTTGCCGCCAGGGGGCTCGTCCATGAAGGGCATGAACTTGTCCGGGAAGCCCGGCATTGTGCAGCCGATGCAGATGCCGCCTACGTTCGGGCACCCGCCGACGCCGTTCAGCCAGCCACGTTTGGGCACGTTGCACTTGACCACTGGTCCCCAGCAGCCGAGTTTGACGATGCACTTCGGCGAGCCGTACTCGGTGGCGAAGTCAGCCTGTTCGTAATAGCCGGCACGGTCGCATCCCTCGTGCACGGTGGCGCCGAAGAGCCAGGTCGGTCGGAGTGCCTCGTCGAGCGGGATCATCGGTGCCTGGTCGGTGGCCATGTACAGCAGGTAGGTGAGCGTTTCGGAAAGATTGTCAGGCTGGATTGGGCATCCAGGCACGTTGACGATGGGGATGCCGGCCTTCGACTTCCAGCTCCAGCCGAGATAATCCGCAACACCCATGGCTCCGGTCGGGTTGCCGGCCATGGCGTGGATACCGCCATACGTCGCGCAGGTCCCGGCGGCGACGATCGCTGTGGCCTTGGGAGCGAGTCGATCCAACCATTCCGACGTAGTGATCGGCTGGCCGGTGGCAGGGTCGTTGCCGAAGCCGCACCAGTAACCCTCATCTTGATCTTCTCGTTCGGGATCGAGCCCTCTACCACCAGGACGAACGGTTCGAGCTCGCCACGATCCGCCTTGCGGAACCACTCGAGGAAGTCGTCCTGACCACCCTCTGGCCCGCACTCGAAATCGATCAATGGCCAGTGCACAGCGATTTGCGGGAGCCCGGGAAGCGCGCCGAGGGCGATCTCCTCGATGCTCGGCTGAGTCGCGGCGGTCAGCGCGACAGAATCCCCGTCGCAGCTGAGACCGGCATTGATCCACAACACGTGGATCAGCGTTTCTTGTGCCTTGAGGGCGGCGGGCGTCGGCATAGAAGCCACCTTTCCCACGCTGGATCTGCGGTGACCCACGCTGCTGGGGCCGGCCGTCGGCCTACTTCTGCAGCTTCTCCCGTCTTAACATTCGGCCCCGAACTGAGTCAAGCAACCCAGCCTCACCTAACGGGTGCGAACACTTTTCTGCAACCAGGCGTACCAGTCGGCCACGCCGTCGCCCGACTTGACCGACATGCTCAGATCTCGACGCCGCGATTGAGGCTCTGCGCATGCCCGCTGAAGGTTTCAAGATCGAAGTCGACATAGGGCAACAAGTCGGTCTTGTTGACGATCACCAGGTCGGCCACGGAGAACATATGCGGATACTTCAGTGGCTTGTCCTGACCCTCGGTGACAGAGATGATCACGACCTTGGCGTGCTCACCGACATCGAACAACGCTGGGCAGACCAGGTTGCCAACGTTCTCGATGAAGAGCCAGGATCCCGGTTGAGGATTCAGTGCCTCGACCGCCTTCTGGACCATCGGCGCATCGAGGTGGCATCCAGCTCCGGTATTCACCTGAACTGCGCGGGCGCCAGCCCTCCGGATGCGGTCACTGTCAAAGGTGGTTTCCTGGTCGCCCTCAATGACGCAGACCGGGGATGCATCGCCCAGATCAGCGATGGTTCGCTCTAGCAGGGAAGTCTTCCCCGAACCCGGGGAGCTCATCAGATTCAGCGCGGTAATGCCCCGCTGAGCGAACAGGTCGCGATTGTGCTGGGCCAGGTGATCGTTCTTGGCCAGGATTGCCTCACCGATGATCAGATTCTCGCTGCTCGCGATAGGTCGCTGGACCGCATCGGACGGCTGATGGCTGTGGTCGTGATCATGATGCTCGTGATCATGGTGGTGGGTGTCGTGCCCATGAGTATGGGCATGATCGTGGTGTGCGTGATCATGCCGCTGCCGCTATCATCGGTGTCGAGGGTGAGCACGCGAACGTCCTCATCGTTGCCACAGCCGCAGGTCAGGCACATGACTCCACCTCCAGTTCGACCGATAGAACTCGGAGCTCACGGCCCGCGACCAGATCGACGTCGGCGCTACCGCACGGGCAGAGCAGGATCAGGTCGTCAAGCGCGAAATCCTGGCCGCAGGTTCGGCAGTGCGCGGCCCCAGATGTTTGCTCGATCACCAGCGTCGAGCCCTCCAGCGATGTGCCGGCAACGAGGAGCTCGTAGCAAAACTCCATCGCATCGGGCACCACGCCTGAGAGTGCGCCGACGGCGAGCCGCACAAGACCAACTCGCCGGCCGGCTGTCCGTTCGACGACCATGTCGACAACGCTCTGGGTAATGGCGAGCTCGTGCATCCACACTCCTGCCCGCTACTTTACGGTGATCGCGACGCTGACGTCTCCGCCCCAGACCCTCAGAGTGAGACGTCGAGAGAGCGGCCGCTTCCGTGTGCAAGCCACTGCCTGGCCCGGAGCTCATCGTCGGCGGCAGGCTCGCTCACGACGGGTGACGCTAGCAGCGGTCCGGGAATTGGGCTGAGACTTCGTACGGCCGAGTGCCCTACGATCAGCACATGGGCCAGCGTGTCCTGATTCTCGCGGCCGGCATCGGCTCGGGTCATAACATCGCGGCCGGTGTCCTCGAATCGTGCTTTCGCGCCGCGCGCGAAGTCGACGCGGTGCAGAAGCTCGACATCCTCGATGCGACCAACGAGGTCTATCGGACCCTTTACGACGACGGGTATTTTGCCCTGGTCGAAGCCGTACCTTGGCTCGTCGGTTGGGGTTACGACGCCAACGATCCACCGTTCAAGCTGGCGAAATGGATCTCGCTGTGGGATCGCCTGAACACCACCGCGACAGCTAAGGCGATCAAGGCCTTTCGCCCCGACATCGTCGTGTGCACCCATTTCCTGCCGACACGTTTGGTGTCCCTGATGCTGACGCGCGGCGTGCTCGACGCGAGGCTGGCGGTGGTCACCACTGACTACGACTTCCAGGGACTGTGGCTGAGCAACGCGTTCAACCATTTCTTCGTGGCGCGCGCGGAGACCAAGGCTTACATGTCAGCCATCGGGGTGCCCGAGGACCGGATCACCGTCTCCGGAATACCCGTGCGACCCGGTCTCAACGCCGAGGTCGACCGCGACGCGGTCCTCCGGCGCTATGACTTGCGGTCGGATCGGCCAATCATGTTGATCTCAGCTGGCGCTGCAGGCGGCGCGTATACGCAGACGATCGTGCAGCAGACGATGCGGATCGCCAACAATTTCCAAGCAGTGGTGGTGTGCGGTCGCAACGACCAACTGAAGAGTCAGATCGAGGGTTTGACCGCCTTCCAGCGCGACCGATACCGAGTACTGGGCTTTACCAACGACATGGCCGACCTGATGCGGACGGCGACGCTGTTCGTCGGGAAACCAGGCGGACTTTCCTCCTCAGAATGCATGGCCGCTGGTCTGCCGATGGTGCTGATTCATCCGATTCCGGGTCAGGAGGTACGCAACAGCGACTTCCTGCTGGAGGAGGGAGCTGCCGTACGTTGCAACTACCAGACGACTGTGGGCTACAAGATCGATCAGCTGCTGGCCGAGCCGGATCGGATCAGCCGGATGGCCGAATCCGCCAGGAGGATCGGGCGGCCTGATGCAGGAGCACAGATCGCGTTCCAGGTGCTCAATGATCAGTCCCCACCGCTGTGGATCAGCCACGCCGCCCAGAAGTCGGTGCTCGCCTCCAGTGAGCAAGGGATTGCTGCCGCGAACCTGTACGCGGGTCGGCGCGTCCGGACCTTGATCGATGCACCTACCGGCCTGTCTGCCGGAGTGATCACGACGGCACAGCTGGATTCACTGCTACCGGAAAACGTGGAGACCACAGGGTCGCGTACGAGTATTGCTCTGTCAGTGGACCAAGTGTCTGCCCTACGCAAGCGCACCGAGCCCGGGCTCACGTTCACATTGCGGCGCATCCTCGACAAAGCCAGTGACCTGAAGCTCGAGCTGCGTTCCTAGGGCCAGCGATCGCAGCCCCGCACTGCGACGTCGTACAGATCCACGTCCACGCGCTTGAACGTAGTCGTCGGAGTTGTGCGGTCAGACCCCGGACTGCGCCTCGACCGTGCCAGCCGTGACAGCGTCAGCCAGCGCGGCGTGATCACGCTCATTCTGATCGGCGTACGCCTCGGCGAACTCGGCGATTGCATTGTCGAACTTGTCCGAGTTCCCGAGATACGCCGCGATAGCGATGCGGTCACCGGCACGGGCGTGCGCGCGGGCCAGCGTCCAGCCACAGAGCCGCGCGTAAACCTCCATGCCCTCGGGGATCATCTCCTCGATGACGGCGGACATCTTCCAGTCCCGCAGCTGCCTCAGGTAGTAGTCGATGTACCGGCCGCCGCCCTCCGGCCGCGCGCGGAGCCAGCCGAGGAAGATGTCGCTCGATGCCTGCATCAGATGCTGACCGGAAACGACGCGCTCCCCTTGGTGGCTGTACTCCGATTTGCCCGCGTAGCCTGCAAGGGCCGACGGTCGAGCCTCCTTGGCCTGCAGGAGCAAGGCCCCTTTCTCGAACCCGGATTCAAGCAGAAGAATCCACGCGCGAGTCCCAACACTCCCGACCCCAACCACCTTCTGCGCGATATCGGTGAGGGTGAAGTGATCTAGGAGGTGCCGGCGGTCCGACTCCAGCGTCTTGCGATAACTAGCCAACAGAGCACGGAGCCGACCGAAGAGGACATCCGAGTCCGTGTCGGTCATGTTCTCACCGCGTATCACCAGCGGCGGACTATTGATGATCTGCCGCTTGCCATCGACAACTGCAGTCAGCTTCCCGATCGCCTGCAGGCTGTCGCGGGTGTGTGCCTTGGCAAGCGCAGCTTCGGTGGCTTTGAATCTTGCCTTGCGCTCCTTCGACTTTCCAGCCGTAAGTGTGGCTTTGTAGTCTGCGATGGCCTGTTCGATTTCGAGGTGCTGATACCAGACGGTGAGGATCGTTTGGGCGGCAAAATCTCGCATTGCTGTGCGGTAGGTATCGACAGCAGCCCGGGTCGCCTTGCGGCACTGCTTCTTGGTGAACCCGTTGTTCCGTCCTGCTATGACGAAGCTCGCCGCCAAGCGCTTGATATCCCATTCGAAGGGGCCAGGCAACGTCTCATCAAAGTCATTGATGTCGAACACCAAGCGTCGCTCCGGCGATGCATACGCGCCGAAGTTGGAGAGGTGTGCATCCCCGCACAGTTGGGTTCGCAGACCTGAGGTCGGCGTTTTCTTGAGATCGGCGGCCATGACCAGTGCAGCGCCCCTATAGAAGGCGAACGGCGATACCAACATCCGGCCATGTCGAATCGGCACCAGATCTGGTACACGCGTCTTCGCTTGACTGAGCAACAAGGCCACAGGATCGCGTTGGCTCGCTGGCTGAAACTCGGCGTGTGCTTCCAATGGCGTCGTCGCGCGTGCCGCCTTGCCGGCAGCTGCCCGCTGCTCGGGTGCGGCAAGCTCTGCCGGTGCATCACTGCGCTTTCGAGTACGCGGGGGACTCGTACGCTTGCCGGTCGGAGTGGTCTTGGCCGCTCGACTTGAACCGGCCGCTGTCTTGGCCGAGCGATTTGGGGTCGACGCTGTTTTGGCCGAGCGATTTGAGGCAGCCGCTGTCTTAGCAGTGCGCTTCGGTGTGGACGCGGTCTTGGCAGACACGGTTGCCATGTCGGATTCCTTTCTCGATCTGAGTTTCGAGCCCAACGCAGTTCGGTGCACGTGCAGTTCTCGCACGACAGGTCCCGATGATCGAAGAGTCCCACACGCCAGAATGGCTCGGCATCACCCGCCGTAGGTGACCCCGACATCCGCTCTTGGTCGGCTACTGGCGGCAACGAGCGCAGCCGCAATCAGTAACAGCGCAGCAAGTGCCAGCATCAGGGTCGAAAAGCCAATGGGGAGCTGGGCAACTAGTGGACCAAACGAGGCTCCGGTGAACAGCGCCAAGCCCGAGATGGCGAGAGCTCCGGCTCGGGAGGAGCCTCCACGGCCGCCAATCAGGGCGATCAACGCGGGCACGATCGTGGCGATGCCCAAGGCGAAGATCACGCTTGACAGCACCAGGGCCCACAGTGCAGTGACCGAGATGGCCTGCGCGGCAAGGCCGAGCGCGGCGAGCAGATAACCGGCGACGGCGATGCGGACGGGACCGTGACGTCCCACGAGCCAGCCCGCCAGCGGAGCGAGTAGCAACGCAGGTAGCCCAGCCAAACGCACATACAAGACACTGCCGTGACCGAGCCCGAACTGGTTCTGAAGCAGCGGACCTAAAGAGGCATACATCGCGACAAAGCTGAACAGCACAGGAAGACTGGCCGCGTACGGCAATGCGAGCTCTCGCCGGACTGCCAACGCACCAAGCTCTCGATATTCCCCACCCCAGCTGACCGGCGGGCCGCTCCGAGCCGGCTCCAGCAGAACGATGGCCATCGCAAGGGCGCCGAATGCCAACGCCGGCGCGGCGAGTCCAAACACCCAACGCCAGCCGAGCGACTCGGCAATCACCTGCGAGTACACCTGGCCGACAATGCCGGCGACCAGGAAAGCGGTGGACATGGCGCCGATCCCGGTTGATCGCCAGCGTGGCGGAAGTGCCTCGCCCACATACGCCAATGCCACGACGGCAAAGCTCGCCGCGACCAGACCTTGTCCAGTGCGCAGCACCGCAACCATGGGCAGGGACGACGCCGCCGCAAGACCACCAGTCGCCAGCGCTAGCACCACCATCCCAGGTACCAAGATCGGTTTGCGTCCATAGCGATCCGACAGCGGCCCAAAGATCAAGAAGCCGAGACCATAGGCCAGCGAGTAGGTCGTGCCCAAAGCGGCGGCAGCGGCTGGTCCGCGAGCTCCGAAAAACTTGCCGATCACCTCTGCCAGCGGAATCGCCAAGTAGAGCTGCATCAGCACTAATAACGCGCAGGCGACCAGTACGGCCAGCGGCGCGGCAACCGGCGCCTGCTCGCTACCGGCAGCCGCACGCTCACGCAGCGTCATAGACACCCCCGGTAACGATCATCGCAGCAGGACGGGCAAGCGAAATCAATCACACGAGGGCGATCTCAACCAAGCCTTCGAGTCTGTCTATGGCTGGATCGGCCGAGTCCTTCCAGGCAGTCGATGGCGACGCGACCAAGCATGTCGTAGCACCCACGACGCTTGAGTCCTCAGGGCACCGCGCTGGCCGCCAGCATGATCTTTTCGACGTTCTCTGGGCCGAAGAACTCGGCCGGTGAGGTCACTCCGGCGTTGACCCGGGCGAAGCCATCCATTGCTTCTTGATTGCCCGACATTGCGCCGAGCAGCTGCTGCAGCTCGGGCGGAGGCGGCTCGAGAGTCGCCAGCTCTGTCGTGAACTCATACATCGGTAGCACGTGGGTGTCGCGACGGGCCTGGTAGTCGGCCATTGCGAGCTCGAAGGAGCGAACGCCGCTGAACGCCTCGTGCAGGGCGGTGACGCACAATTCGGCGTCACGGAACGCATCGTGGATTCCTTGGGCGGTAATGAAGTCCTTGTTGTACCCGGCGTCTCCGACCAGCGCCCATCCCGGACCGTACGGCTTGCGGAAGAAGTTGGGCACCGCGGTGCCGACAAAGCGGGTCTCTCGCGTGCCGGCCCGCAGCCGCTCCGCGAAGGACGGTACGAGGTCGTACGTCTTCAGGAAGTTGCCTTCAATGTCCTTCTTGTTGGCCTCGAACTCGGCATAAGGCCAGCCGGCGATCACGACCGTCAAATCATCGTTTGTCGGCCACGCCGCCATGCCACGGTTGGGGCGTACGTAGGTTTCGAAGCGGCCATCCATCGGCAGGCCGCTCCAGTAGGCGTAGTACGCAGCAAGCAGAGGTGGCTTCTCGTGGTACTGGGTGGGGTCGACCGCCTGCGCGACAAGCGAATGCCTACCGTCGGCTCCGATCACCACACGGGCGTGCTCGGTGTCGGTTGCGCCACCCTTGGCGTGCCCCCGCACACCGAGGACTTGATCATCTTCACAGACGATGGATTCCACGCTGAAGCCTTCGCGCACGTGCGCGCCGGCCTCGCTGGCGGCGTCCACCAGCACCTTGTCCAGCACGGTCCGCCGCGGGCCGTACGCGACGCCGCCGCCCCCGGGCGCTCCCGAGAGCGTGAACGGCCCGAAATCGAAGGCGTACGTGTCGATGGCGGGACACCCGGTGGCCAGCACCTTGTCCAGCAGCCCCCAGCGCTGCAGCGCGTCGATGCCCGGCGGATGCACTAGATGAGTCGAGATCGTGTCGCTCGGGAAGGTGGCCCGATCGACGAGCAATACGTCATACCCCTTGCGGGCAAGCAGCATCGCGGTCGGCGATCCGGCAACGCGCGCGCCCACGACAATGGCGTCGAAGGTCTTGGCCATGTCTCCTCCATCTCGGTGCGGAATTCGCATCTGCAGGATGGACACGCCGGGCCGAGGGAAGTAGCGGGGAATTCACCCTAACTATGTGCTGGTTTCCTGCCGTAGCGCATAGCCCGCGGCCTCGGCGCGGTTGCGCAGACCGAGCTTGGACAGCACATTCCCGACATGGTGCTCCACGGTCTTGCGGGTGATGTAAAGCCGATCACCGATCTCGGAGTTGGACAGGCCCGCGCCGATGAGCTTCAAGACCTCGGCTTCGCGCCTGGTCAGGGCGCCGTAACCCTTTGGACCGGTACGGATCGGTGCGCCAAGGGATCGCAGCAACGCTCCGGCCGCGTCGGCGTACTGGCCTGCGTCGAGCCGTTCGAAGTCCTCGAGAGCTGCTTTTGCCTCCGCAATGGCGACCTCAGGTGAACTCTCGGCCAGCGCGTACGCCATCTCCAGCCTGGTCCGTGCCAGTTCCATCGGCAGCTGCGCTTTGGCGAACCCCCCGAGTGCCGAGTTCAGACAGGCGCGCGCATCTCCTCGGCCACTGGCGATGCAGACTCGGCCTTGCGCGAGAGCAGCGGCGGCGGCGAGGTACGCGCCGTGCTGGGTCTCGGCGATGCGGTGCAGACGTTGTGCGGTCTGCTCGGCCTCTTCAACACATCCCTGCTCGAGGTAGACGTCCACCAGCAGCGCGAGCAGCGGACCCTTCATGCTGGACGCACCCACGGCCGCAACTTCGTCGTCAGATCCCTCGGTGGCCCGCTCGAGCAGGTCCCGTGCCAGCGCAACGTCGCCGCGTGCGAGATGGAATGCGGCGAGGACTCGCACCGCGTCCGGATGCTGCTCCAAACCCTTGAGCAGCTGCCCCGCCTCCTCCAGTCGGCCTTGCCGGACCCGCAGGTCGGCCAGCCGGATGATCGCGGCAGCGCGTCGCTGCGGCATGCCTTGGTCAAAGTGACGAGCGGCGTCAATGAGCTGCACCTCGGCCTCCTGCCAGCGTCCGGCAGCGGTCAGGATGCCGCCATAGTGCGCGCGGCAGAATGCGGCGACGGCGTTTCGGCCGGCCATCACATCCGACGCAGCACGCATCCACTGATCCGCGCGTGAGACATCGTTGACCAGCTCGCACGCCCAGAAGAGCCCGCAGAACAGGTTGTCCATGGTCACGATCTCGGTCAGCTCGCCGGCACAGAGTGCCGCCATCGACTCGTCGAGAAGCGCCAAGCCTTCGTCGGTCCGCCCGATCATCAGATACAGAGCACCGAGAGAGGCCAAAGCCTCGATCTCGATGTTGGGATCAGCCACCCGGCGTCCGATGGCGATCGCCTCACGACACAGATCCTGGCGTACCTCGGCGTCCGGCTCGCTGTACGAGCTGATGATCAGCACCCAGGCGTGCTCCGCACCATCGTCACCAACCTCCTCGAGGATCCGGCGCGCCCGTGCCAGCCAGCCGTTGTGAACCGCCCAATCGCCGAGCACATTCCCAGTGATCCACGCCAAATTGCGCGCGGCCCTTGCGGCCGCGAAGGTCTGACGCTCTCGGCGATATGCGGCGTACGCCCGCTCCTGCTGGACAATTGCGGCGGCGTAATCCCGCTGCAGGTAGAGCGCCTGACCAAGTCCTTCTCGGGCCGCGCCGGACTCGGCCTCCTCGAGGGCTTTCTCGAAGGCGTCACGAGCCGCCTGGGCGTCGCCAACACTCAGTGCCGCCCAACCTTGTTCGATCATGGACGTGCTCATCAAACCCGATGATGGCACGTAGCCTCCGACTCAGGCATCACGGCGAGCCTGCACGCTTGGCCGTGCTTTACGGTCAACGCGTGCTTCCGGGCAACGCGGGCTCTGCGATGAACGCGGGCTTTGCGGTGAACGCCGGCTTCCCGGTTCACACTGGGGCTGTGAATGGTGAAACGAATGTCTTCGGTACCGAATTGCAGGCCTGCGGTAGCGATCCAGTCACCGGTTTCTATCGCGACGGCTGCTGCAGCTCTGGACCAGCTCAGGCCCGCCACCTGGTGTGCGCGGTCGTGACAGCGGATTTTCTTGATCATCAGCGCAGCGTCGGCAATGACTTGATCACGCCAGTACCGGATTATGGCTTTCCAGGTCTGCGACCTGGCGATCGCTGGTGCGTCGTGGCTGAACGTTGGGCGCAAGCCTACGAGGCTGGTGTGGCGCCACCGGTGGTGTTGGCCGCCACGAACGCCCGAGCGTTGGAGGTGATCGACTTGGCCGTGCTGCGGCCCTATGCGGTCGATGTGCCGGAGGATCTCAGCTCTTTGGAGTGAGCCAAGCCCATCGCGCCGAGAGAACTGCCGACGACGAATTGCTCCGTTCTTGTGCTCGATGGTCTCATCTTTCAGCACTTTTCATTGCCTGGCCCCCGATGGACGCCGCCGAAGCAGACTCAGCTGGCAGATCGAAGTCATCGTTATTCATCCGCAGCAGAGCCCAGCCGGCCACAGCGAAGCCCACTGCCGTGCCACCCCACCCGACGAGATCTAGCGGCCGGCTACCGAGCATCACCGAAGCCAGGTGAATCGGCTGGGAGATAGCCAACAGGAGCGCGGCCCAGGAGGGGACGGTATGCGACCGCCACAGGGCCAAGCCGAGGATGACCGTGCCGATCAGATGTCCGAGCACGAACAGCGTTCCCGTGAGGCTGGACACTGCCCCGAGCTCCAGCCCAGAACCCACCGCGTAGGCGGTCGCGCGATCGAATTCTGGATGGCTCGCAATGAGTGCGGTGCTCAGTTCTCCGAAGGAGTTTCCGACGGCCAGGCAGGTGAAGCCGACGACAGCAAGAATCAGCCCGATCGTGGTCAGGATTGGCACTCGCCGACGGCTCAACCAGGCGACCGCGACCACGCCCGCGATGCAGGTGGGAGCCAGGACCACGCCGATCCAGATGGTGACGATGCCGAAGCCCGGGTGTGCCGCCAGCTTCTCGAAGATCACCTCGGGTGTATCCGACATGTCGTACGGCAGCAAGAATCGGGCAAGGGCGACGTAGAGCGCGAGCGGCGGACCGGCAATAGCCAGCAGAGTGCGCCAGACCGTCCGAGCGTCGAGTCCAGGCGAGTTTGCGAAGCCGACTTCAGTTTGCTGCCCGATGGGTGATAGGTCGAACTCATCGTTACCGGATTGAAGGAGGCCGACAGACGCGCCGACGCTACCGATTCCAGTGGCAAGCCACGCTGCTACCGCCACGCCATCTCCGGCCGGAAGCAGGTGCAGCGCTCCGGAGATGCCGAGCAGAATCGCAAGAAAACGAGGTCCGGTCCTGGCCCGCCACTGCGCTGCACCGAGCATTATCAGGCCGGTCGAGCTGGCTACCAGATAGATCGCCGAGATCACGGCGACCACCGCAGTCGCCGACACAGCATCGTTGATCACGGCGAGCTTGGTCGAAGTCGAGGTTTTGCTGGACAGCGACCAGCGCCGCGGCACCCGAGTCGGGTATGGCGAAACCAACACTGAAACCGATCACACCGAGCACTCCGCCGGCCAGCGCGAGCCAAGGAGATCTCCGACGCGAGGACCAGGCCACGGCCAAGGTGGCGGGCAGCACGGTGAGTGAGAAGGCTAGGCCGAGCCAGAGTGCCAACTGCTCACGCGCCGGGTCGCCGCGTACGCCCGCCAGCACGGATGCAAAGTCTGCATCCATCCCGAAGGGGGAAATCATGATCTTGGCTGCCATGAGAAGACCAGGCAGCGGCGCGATCAACGCGAGAAGGGTCCGCCAGAAGCCGCGCAGATCTCGACGTCGAGAGGGCTTGCCGCGCCGATATCCGCGGCGTTTCCCGCTTGGTTCCAACGCATAGGATGCCTCGGCCTGTGTCTTCGTGTTGCTCATCTTGATTTCCTCCTGCCGTTGCTGGAGTGGGCGTGACACCAGAGTCGACGCCAATCGCCACTGGCCATCAGGCGTGAGATCACTAGATGAGGCAGGCGATTCAGAGGCGCGAACTAGTGGCACACCACCATGCAGCTAGTCGCAAACGGGGGGATGATCGAGACATGGGCGAGCGCAGCAGTCGTCCGGTCCTAGCACCGATCCTGTTCGCCGTCGCGCTGGTCGAGGTCATGATCGCCATTGGCGGCGGCATCGCCTCGGACCGTGGCTGGAGCTTTCTGCTGAATCATTTCGTCGTCACCAACGCCTTCATCGGCGGCTCGCTCGCAGTTGCCGGCCTGCCGATCGCGTGGCAGCGGTCGCACAATCCGATCGGCTGGTTGCTGTTGGCGGGTGGGGTGTGCTATGCGGGCTCGGCTGCCGCGTTCTCCTTGCTGGCCTGGGGGTCGTACGCCGGAGATGAGAGGCCCTTCTGGCGGCTGATCGCTACCTGGGCCAATCTCTCGTGGCCGTGGGCGATCGCAGGCTGCGTCCCGATGATCTTGCTCCTCTTTCCCACTGGCCAGCTCCTGTCACGACGATGGCTTTGGACAGTCCCGGTAGTTGCGCTCAATGCGATCTTGTTCGCGGCCACCGCCGTGTTCCCCTCGGAGAACCTCGCTGCAGATCTCGGCGTCCGGGCGTACCTCGTATGGCCGCGGTTTGAGAGCTTTGTCTGGTTAGGACCCGTCACCGAGGTGCTGGGTGACCTCGTTTATGGCGCGGCCGCGCTATCGCTGATCTTGCGCTACATACGCGGCGATGATCGCATTCGGCGCCAGATGCTATGGCTTCTGCTTGCGGTAGGAGTCGTGTTTGTCACATGGACACTGCCCGACTTGTTGGGATTCCAAACTCCCGTCACGCTGTTCGCGATCGCGCTCATCCCGATCGCGATCATGATCGCGATCTTGCGCTACCAGCTCCTTGACATTCGGCTGGTGGTCTCCCGCTTTGCGCTCTACTTGCTGTTGTCCGCCATCGTGATCGCCGGATATCTGGGACTGATTACCGTGCTGGATCGCGCTCTCGGCGGCGAGCGGACTGCCGTGGAGTCCGCGATCATCGTGCTGGTGCTCGCGGCGATCTTCAATCCCCTGCGGGTCTGGTTGCAACGCCGCGTTGATCGGCTGTTCTATGGCTCGCGGCAGATCCCGCGCGGGCCATGGCCGATGTCGGCACCCGTCTCGGAGAGCATCCTGCGGGAGGCGCAGGACTTGAAGCCGCGCTATCCGCACTATGTGAGTCTCTCCGAGTGCCGGCTGCGGCCATTGTTGTGAAAGGCAACGTCCTGGCCAAGATCGGCGAGCTGTCCAGCGAACCCTACGTCGCGCCGCTGCGGCGTGGGACGACGGAGATCGGGGAGCTGCTGATCAACCCGCGGACCGGCGAGCGCAGGCTGCCCAAAACTGACCAGCGCATCGTCGCCCTGCTCGCTGATCTGCTCGCGATCGCTCTACAGGCCACCCAGTTGGCCGACGAACTGGTCGAATCCCGATCCGGTCTCATCACCGCCCGGGAGGAGGAGCGCCAGCGATTGCGGCGAGATCTGCATGATGGCCTCGGGCCGGCGCTCACCGGCGTGATGTTGAAGGCTGCAGCGGCCAGGCGACTCGCCACCACAGAACCTGCCAAGTCCGCCGAATTGCTTCGGGAGCTCGAGCGCAACGTTGCCACAGCTATCACCGACGTTCGCGGTTTGGTGGACGAGTTACGCCCGCCGGTGCTTGATGGCCGCGGCCTTGTCGGAGCCTTGCAGGACTACGTTGACTCTGTGCAGACCCCTAGCGGCCCGCGGCTCCAGTTCACCTTCGATGGGGTTGCTGATCTTGGCCAGCTGCCGGAGTCGGTCGAGGTGGCCGCCTACCGAATAGCGACCGAGGCCCTGACCAACGTGCTACGGCACGCCCACGCCGACTCGGCATCAATCGCGCTGTGGATCGATCGACGAGCAGCTGCAGATGAAGATCACCGACGATGGCATTGTCCGCACGCCGTGGTCCGCGGGAATCGGATTGTCATCGTTGCGAGAACGGGCGGCGGCTCTTGGCGGCCGGATGAGCGCCGGCCCCACTGATGCTGGCGGCGAGGTCCGAGTAACGCTCCCGCTGGTGGGCCCATGATCAGAGTCCTGGTGGCCGATGATCATTCGATGGTGCGGGAAGGTCTCCGTGCACTGCTTTCTTCGATGGAGGGCTACGAGCTGGTAGGCGCCGCAAGTACTGGAGCTGATGCCCTTCGCGAGGCTGTACTTCTCAAGCCCGACCTGCTCGTGCTCGACATCGGATTTCCTGATCTCAATGGCATCGAGGTCGTGCGCAGACTCGCAAAGGCGGCACCCTCGGTCAAGATCTTGATGCTCACCATGTACGACGACGACGAATCGATCTTGGGTGCCGTACGAGCCGGGGCTCTAGGTTATGTGCAAAAGGGCGCCGATGCTGACGACTTGCTGCGGGCGATCAGCGCTGTGGCGGCCGGCGAGGCGATCTTCGGACCCGGCCTGGCGCGACGCGCGCTGGAGGCTCTGAGCACGCCGCGGGAGCCCAACTTCGCCGAGCTGACGCCTCGCGAACACGAAGTGCTCGAACTAATCGCATCCGGGCTGTCCAATCGAGCGATCGCAGCCAAGCTCGAGTTGTCGATCAATACGGTCAGCAACCACATCTCAAGCATCTTTGGCAAGCTCCAGGTAGGAAGCCGAGCCGAGGCGATTGTCCGGGCGCGGTCAGCCGGACTCGGGAGTTAGAAGTCAAGCGTCGGGCGATCCCGGCCTTCGGTATCCGTCGGCGCGTGGCGTTCCAGGAAGGTGAACACGTCGGTGTCGTCGACACCCGGAAACGTGCCCGGGGGGAGAGCAGCCAACAGATGGGAATGTGCCCGGGCACTGGGCCACGCCTGCTTGGACCAGCGAGCGGCAAGCGCGGCGGGCGGCCGCCGGCAGCATTCCGGGTCAGGACACAACGACCTCGCCCGCGCCGTTGTCTCCCGGCCACGGAACCACTTCACGTGCGCGTACGGCACGCCAAGGCTGACCGAGAACACACCGTCGTTCGTCGCTTCCGCTTGAGCCGTGCACCAATAGGTGCCGCGCGGCGTGTCCGTGTATTGCGAGTACGCGCCTGACCGGTCGGGCACCCCGAAAACCGCGTAGGCGGTCCACTTGCGGCAGACCGGCTGGCCCTCGATCGCACCCAGGACATCGGTGGGAAAGCTGACGCCGTCGTTCTCGTACGCCTTGTAGATCACGCCATTCTCGTGAACCCGCATGAAATGCACAGGCAATCCCAGGTGGTGCGTCGCCAGGTTGGTGAACCGGTGTGCCGCCGTCTGATGAGAGACCGCGAACGCGTCGCGCAGGTCCTCGATCGCAAGCTGTCGCTCTTTCTTGGCTGTCTGCAAAAGATCGACAGCTGCTTGCTCCGGGACACGAAGCGCCGCCGCGAAGTAGTTCACCTCGACGCGTTGCCGGAGAAAGTCGGGATAGTCCTTGGGTTCGGCATGGCCAAGAACGACGTGGCCGAGCATTTGCAGGACATGGAGCCGTACGTCATGACCGCCTGGAGCCTGTACCTGAGGCAAATAGATCCGTCTGTTACGCAAGTCGGCAATCGAACGCGTGGACAACGGCAGGTCAGGCACATAGTGCAGCTCAAAACCGAGGTGTTCGGCCATCTGGACCATGACGCGCTGCGAGAGCGGGCCGCCATGGTGATCGACGACCTTGAGAACCTGCTGGGCGGTCGCTTCGATCTCGGGGTAGTAGTTGCCTCGTTCGCGCATCTGTGCACGAAGTTCCGCATTGGCGCGGCGCGCTTCTTCTGGTGTTGCCGCATGCTCGCTCGCTCGGCGCACGAGCTCCTCATATAAGCCGACGAGTGCCTCGAGGGCTTCGATGGGAAGGCGCCGACCTGCATGGACATGCGGCAAACCCAGTGATTGATACAGCGATCCTTGCTGCGCGCGTTCGAGAGTGATCTCCAGCGCAGCGCGTCGGCTCGGCGGCTCGGCGGCAAGCAGGTCCGAGAGCGGAACGCCGAGCGTCGTCGCAAGTGCCCGCAGCAGGGACAGCTTGGGTTCGCGTCGGCCGTTTTCGATGAGCGACAGATGACTCGGAGCCCGGCCTACGGCGGCACCGATCTCATCGAGCGTCAGCCCCTTCGCCTGGCGGTAATGCCGCAACCGGCGGCCGAGCGCCAGAAAATCTATGGGGGCTGGCGGCGATCTCGAGATCTGTCACTGCCTTCACCATAGCGAAAGAATCGCTGATCTTTCGGGCATGGATGCATTGAAGACTGTACGTAGTTGCGGCAATGGTTATTCACAGGGCCCGACCGATCGTCGGAAGGGCGTAAGCAGCACTCCTAGGAGAAGGGCCATGACCGAGACGCAGAATCATCTTGGCACTCATACGGCGTTGCCGACCGCAGAGGACATCGCCCTTGACTGGGCGACCTCGTCACGCTGGCACGGCATAGCGCGTACCTACTCCGCGGACGACGTCGTCCGCCTCCGCGGCACCGTCCACGAGGAGCACACGCTGGCCCGCCGCGGCGCCGAGCAACTGTGGCATCTGCTCCAGAACGAGGACTACGTCGCGGCACTCGGAGCGCTCACCGGCAACCAGGCGGTACAGATGATCAAGGCCGGGCTGAAAGCCATCTATCTCTCCGGGTGGCAAGTGGCCGCCGATGCCAACCTCGCCGGCCACACCTATCCCGACCAAAGCCTCTACCCGGCCAATTCGGTTCCGGCGGTAGTGCGGCGGATCAACAACGCGCTGCTGCGCGCCGACGAGATCGCGTGGTCGGAGGGAGATAACGGGCGGGACTGGCTGGTGCCCATCGTTGCTGATGCGGAGGCTGGGTTCGGCGGCCCGCTCAACGCCTTCGAACTCATGAAGGGCATGATCGCCGCCGGTGCGGCAGGCGTGCACTGGGAGGACCAGCTCGCATCCGAGAAGAAGTGCGGACACCTCGGTGGCAAAGTCCTCATCCCGACGGGCCAACACATTCGTACGCTCAATGCCGCCCGGCTGGCGGCGGACATCAGCGGCGTTCCGAGCATCATCATTGCGCGCACTGATGCACTCGCTGCCAACCTGCTGACCAGCGACGTCGATGAACGAGATGCGCCCTTCTGCACTGGTGAACGCACAGCGGAAGGTTTCTTCCGCGTTCGTGGCGGAATCGATTCGGTGATCTCCCGCGGTCTGGCGTACGCGCCGTACGCCGATCTGATCTGGGTGGAAACCGGCACGCCGGACCTCGACTTCGCGCGCGACTACGCCGAAGCTCTGCACCGAGAATTTCCGGACAAGCTGCTCGCCTACAACTGTTCGCCGTCGTTCAACTGGAAAGCAGCACTCGACGACTCCGCTATTGCGAAGTTCCAACGCGAATTAGCCGAGATGGGTTACGCATTCCAGTTCATTACGCTCGCGGGCTTTCACGCGCTCAACTTGTCGATGTTCGATCTTTCCTATGGGTATGCACGCGATGGGATGACCGCGTACGTCGACTTGCAGCAGGCTGAGTTTGCAGCCGCTGAACGCGGCTACACCGCCGTCAAACATCAGCGGGAAGTGGGCACGGGCTACTTTGACCTCGTGAGCTCGGCGCTGAAACCGAACAGCGACACCCTTGCTCTCGTCGGCTCGACCGAGGCCGAACAATTCCACTAACGCAGCGAATCGCTGCCCACGACGGCATTAGTGATCTCTGTGCGCATTGTCGCGCCCACTATTTGGCGTCGCACCGTTCTGCGTCGGCTGCCCACGTTTTGCCTCGGCAAATCTGTGGCGGCTTCTCGTTAGACTGCCAACATGGCAGATGACGAGCTGATTAGCGAACTTCAGAATCTCAGGACGGCCGGCGGACTTAGTCTGGCGAAACTTGAAGCCAGTCCAACGCTTCTGAAGGCTCTCGGTGCGCAGTCGGCGGAAGAGGGCAAAGATCGCCTCGGACAACTGCTGGATAAGCTCAGCGAAGACGACAAGAGAGTTTTGTCTAATGCGTTCAATCTGAGTCAAGAGGGCTCGGACACACAATTTCAACGCCGAGCCGGCTACGCCGCCGAATTCGATACCGTCGATTCGGTCGTCGAAGGCTGGGAAGATGTTGCGATACGCAATCTGGCTTCACTGATGGCACAAGGTTCAGGCTCCAACGGCTAAGTCCGCCGAAATTCGAGAGGCGGCCCGATGTGCCGGGGCGCAGATAACTGTCTTGCGAATTCTCGTGATTTCAGGCTAGTTGTCCCAGATAACAGTTACCGACTTCCGCGGCGTGTCGGTTTGCGCTGGATTGCCGCCGTCTAGTTAGAGTGGCGCGCTCGCGCTCAAGTTTTCCGGGAGCTGCTGGCGCAATGCCGACGCTCGCAACTCTGCGGAACTCCCCCTTCCCCTAGCGAGGAGAGCCATGAGAAGTCGTTTGCGTGCGCTGTGCGGAGCCGCCGCCGGTGGACTTGCTTTGGTGTTTGCAGCCCATACCGCGTACGCCGATTCCATGGAGGAGCTCATCGTGGCTCACCGTGGCGCGAGGACCTCGGCATTAGGCGAAGGCACGCTGCCTGCCTATCAGTACGCAGTGAAGAACCGCGCAGACATTCTGGATGGGGACATTCGCTGGACCAAGGATGGACCCGACTCTGACAGCGTCGGGACAATGGTGATCTTGCACGACGCCACACTCAATCGGACAACGAACTGCGCGGGCAACGTCTCGTCGTGGCTGTGGTCAGCAATCCGCGACAGATGCCGCACCGATGTCGGTGGCCAGAAGCTGCTGCGTTTGGTCGACCTGCTCAGCTACGGAAACTCGGTCGGAAAGTCGTTCGCCCTGGAGATCAAGGTTTCATCGATCACCGACGCCCAGGCAAAACAGTTGTGGGACGCGATCAGGAATTCCAGGGTCCAGCTGCAGGCAACCGCCAGCCGGCTTGATGCGCTGAACAAGATCAAGAAGCTCGATGTCGCTGATCGCCAGCACAGAATCAGCTACGCGCTGGGCACCTCAGGCACTGGGGGCTGGCCGTCGGTGTCGACGATCAAGAAGGTCGGCACAGCTGTCAACGCCAAGCTCACAATCCCAGCCGATGTTGCGCGCAGCTACCGCCAGGCCAACATCAAGGTGTATCTGTTTACGGGCCGGAACACCACCGACGATGCGAAGATGATCGCCTTGCAGCCATACGCAGTGGTGGTCGACAACGTCGGCCAGTTCCAGAGTTGGCGCGACGCTGCGATTGGATCGGCGTAGCGGATCTCGCGCGGGACGGTCCTACCTAGTCCGCTGATATGCCAGCAATGCCTGAAATCCACCTACGAGGTCGGTCGCCCGGCGCAGACCAAGGTCGCGGAGTGTGGCTGCGGCGAGACTGGAGCTGTAGCCCTGGTTGCAGACGAGGATGTAGCGAATGTCGGTCTCGGCTGCGACGGGCAAGTGATCAGGCGAGGTCGGATCGAGTCGCCACTCAAGAACATTACGGTCGATGATGATCGCACCCGGCAGCTCGCCATCTCGCTGCCGCTGCTCCAGTGGGCGGATGTCGATCATGACTGCGCCGGCCGCTACCTCATCGGCAAGGTCGGTTGGTTCGACTCTTTCCAGGCCGGCTCGGGCTAGCGCGAGGAGCCGGTCAATGGTCGACTGGTGCTCCATTGCATGCCTCCTCGGGTCAGTCTAGGAATGATCAATCAGCCCTCTGCAGCGACCCCGATCAGCCACCCGACGGCTAGGACCGACGCCGGAGCGCTGTCCACGTGAAGGGCTGGATCACGCTGGTCGGCGTTGTGTGCAACTCGCGGCCGTCGTCGATCGGTTGCCAACCATCGCCGATAGCGACCGCAAGTTCCGCCGCGCTGTAGCGGGCAACCGGAAGCCCCGAGCACTGCCGCGGGCCGTCGGAAGCGAAGGTGCCGAAGATCGAGATCGACCTGCCAGGAACCGTCGCACTTTCGAGCGCTTTCAGATACGCGTCGCGATCTTGGTCGGTGATCATGAAATGGAAGAGCGCTCGGTCATGCCACACCAGGTAGCGCCGCGGTGGTCGCCAGGTCCGTACGTCCCCTACCAGCCACTGCACACCGTCGGCAGCATCACCGAGCCGCTCCTGGGCGGTACGCATACCGATGAGAGAGACGTCGAGCACCGTGAGATCTGAGTGTCCGCGCGCGAGCAAGGCAGCCGTAAGCGGCGAACTACCTCCACCGACGTCGATCAGACTGTCAGATGGACCGATCCCCACGCGATCGAGCATCTGCAAGGACCAGACGGCCTGGGGCTGGAACCAGCTACGAGTCGCATCACCGTACCCGTAAACATGATCCCAGTGCTCTGCGGATCCAGTTGTGGCCTCCATCGGCCCATCATGCCCGGGCAAGCTGGTCCAGCAGAGCAGCGAGCTCGCGGGGCCGAGCGAGAAACGGCGAGTGGGCGCCCGGAATCTGGATGGGGTCGATACCAAGGCGTGGCCTGGTGACCGCTCGACTGAACTCGATGCTGACGGCCGCGTCGTCCACAGCAGCGATGGCCGCGCGGGGAGCCTCGGGAAGTCGGCGTAAGGGGTATGGACGATCCCACAAGCTTCTCGAGTTCTGCGGGCGCAGCCGCTGAAAGGCCCACTTGGCGTCGTTGGAGTCGCAGTCCGCGTAGAACGTGAATTGCGCAGAGTCGATGGTCCGGAAGACGCTGGTCCCATCCTCCAACGTCTCGGTTGCGTAGGCCCCCGGTCGACCCATGTGCGGCGAATCGTCCCACGGCCGGCCACCGACTTTCGGGATTAGGCCGCAGAGGAATATCAGCAGGGACGCGGGCCGTGCTGCGGCGACGAGCGGCAACACCATCGCCCCAAGCGAATGCCCGACCAATACAGCGTCGTCCAGATCTGCGGGGTACGACGAAAGCACGACATCCGCATAGTCCGAGAAGGTCGCATCACCGTCGTCGACGGGCAGATCCATGACGACCGACCGATGACCCCGCGCCTCCATCTCTGGCACGAGCCGACTCCAGCACCAAGCGCCATGCCAGGCCCCGTGCACAAAGATGAACGTGCTCACGACGGGATACCTGGCTCCATCCCGGAACAGTAGTCAGAACCGCCAGCGGGTCGCACCGCCTGGCGCAATTGTGGCCAGCGCCGTGGCCGTTCGGGCATCGATGCGATAGACGAACCACGGTGGTGGTCCCGCCGATGGAGCGCTGAAATCAGCCGTGAGGGCTTGGCCGCTGTCGTCAACCCGGGCAGGCCATCCGTCAGCCGCCCAGCGGGCCGCCATGGCTGCCACGATTTGCGGATCGGAGATCTTGCTCGCAGTGCCTTCGACAACGAGATCGAAGTCATGGGTTGCGACACTGAGCACGCAGCGAGGGTCTCGAGCGAGGTTCTTCCCCTTGCGCGTACGCTCGCCGGTCTCGAACCAGAACGAGCCGTCAGCCCACAAGGGCGCCAATTCCGGTGACGTGTGGGCTACCGTCCGCATTGATCGTGGTCAACCAGCAGGTGTGGCGGTTCGGACCGCCCGAGTCCGGCACCTGGGTGATGCCCTTGTCCAGCCCAGCTTCGATCTGAGACCAGTCGAGCAATGGCAAGTCGTAAAGATCAGCAAGATTTGTTGCGTCCATACCGAATTAGACAGCAGCAAAGCCAAGGACTCACCGGCGTGCACCGTACCGAGATCGAACTCTGAGGTCCGCGCAGCTATTCAGAGTGGCCGGTACCCGGGGTGACCCAGTCAAGCGAGAGCGCTGAAATCGATTGGTCGCACAATCGATATCGCGACGAAAGCAATATCGCCACGAGAGGGCTGTCGCGGAAAGGTTGTCAAGATGACCGAGAGTAATGAGAGTAAACGCTGGAGTCGGGTCGAGTTAGCTAGCTGGCCCACGCCGCTGGAGCCCGCGCCGCGACTTGCGGTCGCACTGGGTCTCGGCGAAGACGACTTGTGGATCAAGCGCGATGACCTGACCGGACTCGGCGGGGGTGGCAACAAGGTACGCAAGCTGGAATGGCTGGCTGGTACGGCGTTGGCCCAAGGCGCAACGACACTGGTGACGAGCGGAGCGCCGCAGAGCAACCACGCACGGCTCACCGCAGCGGCTGGCGCAAGGCTCGGCTTGAAGGTCGTCCTGGTCCTGGCCGGAGAGCCGTCGGCATCGGAGTCAGGCAACCTCGCTCTCGACGGCATTCTCGGAGCAAGCGTGGTCCACGTCGGCGATCTGACCCGCGAGCAGATCGATGAAGCAGTTGAAGACGTCGCTGATAGCGTGCGCCGTTCCGGATCGTTTCCCGCAGTGATTCCGTTTGGCGGGTCAAGTGTGCTCGGCGCGCAGGGGTATGTCGATGCAGGTCGGGAGCTGTTGGAGCAGGCGCCGGATCTCGACACAGTCGTCGTGGCCGTCGGATCGGGTGGAACCATGAGTGGCCTGGTCCACGTGCTAGGTGCTGATCGCGTACTCGGAGTTGATTGCGGCGCAGTCTCCGACCCTGTTGCAACCGTGACAGAACTCGTCACCGGATTGTCGGCACATGGCGGTGTCCCGAAGCTGCGGTTACGACTCGACCAAGTGGGCAACGGCTACTCAGAACTCTCGGCAGAGGTCGAAGATGCCATTGTCATCGCCGCGCGAACTGAGGGAATAGTCCTGGATCCCTTCTACACAGGGCGCGCTCTTGCCGGTTTAGGGGCAGCGGTACGCGACAACGACATCAGGCCCGGCCGTCGTACTGTGCTACTCCACACAGGCGGAATGCCTGGTCTCTTCGGACACCGGCAAGCCATGATCTGGGCTCAGAAGCAGCTGGTGGAGCGACGTTGGTCTGGAGCCTGAGGGTCACACACTCGTGATTCGGGGTCCGTGGGAAAGGTATCTAGGCTGAAGTGTCCGGGTTTGCGGGCTCCGGGCTCAGTCCCTTCGCCTTGAGCCAATCAAGGACTGCGTCGGCTACCTGCCTCCAGCCGCTATCGATGGTTATGGAGTGGCCACGGCCCTCGAACTGCTTGAGCTCTGTGACCGCAGCCGAGTCCCGATACTGTTTCAACGTGGATCGAGTGACCACGTCAGGAACGGTGTGATCTTCGAGACCGGAGATCAACAGCAGCGGCCCCCGGTCCTTGTTGGCGGTGTTGACCTCGGCCTGAGAGTGCATGACGAAATTGGCCGAGGCTGCCTGGAACAAAGGCCTGGCAGGCGATGGGATGGCCCACTTCTCGTACAGCGCTTTGGACTCCTCCTCGCTCAATGCATTGCCGAATCCATACCGAAACTGCCCTTCCGTCAAAGAAACGGCCTTGTGTAGGTTCGTCGGGTTGCCCAGCGCGGGAAATCCGGAACGCAACTGGGCCAGCGGTAGCGGCAGGACGCCTTTGATCTGCGCAGGATCGATGGCGACCGCTGCCCTGCCGACGTCTTGGCCCAGCAGCTTTTCAGCGATGAGACCGCCGAAAGAGTGACCGATGATCACCGGCTGCTCGCCGAGTCCGTCGATGATGTCGGCGTAATGGCCTGTTGCGTCGTTGATCCCGATGTTGGCTACGTTCTCTGGGTGCTCGCGGGCTTCGGCCACCGTGTCCGGCTCTCCCGGCCAACCCGGAGCAATCGGGTCATATCCGGCTTCCCGGAATGCGCTCCATCCACGGGTTCCAGCTGGTCGCGTGCAGCCAGAGACCGTGGATGAAGACGACAGGGGTTGGGCTCATCGAATTGCCTTCCTAGGTCGTGGGTTGGGAGTGCGCCGTAACGGAATCGCGCGCGCTGCTAGCCACGACCCTTGGCACAGTGCCAGATTAGGTTGGGGGCCACATTAGATTCGTGCTAGCTGGCCGCTGAAGGAGGGGTGCCGATGGGCATTATCAGCAGAGGGTTTCTGGGACGACGGCGTGACAGTAAGCGACAGCTGCCGCCGGGCCAGTACCTCACCAACGATTTCCCCGTCCTATCGGCGGGACCAACACCCCGCATATCGCTGGACGCCTGGGAATTCACTGTCACGACTGAGCTGGGCGACAGCCATCGTTGGAGCTGGACACAGTTCATGGCACTGCCTGCCGAGTCGATCACAGTAGACATCCACTGCGTGACACGTTGGTCCAAGCTGGATACCAACTGGCGCGGTGTCTCCGATCGACACGCTGCTAGCGGATGTCGAGACGGAGGCCGACTTCGCAATGATCCACAGTTACGGCGGGTACAGCACCAACCTGCCGCTGGAGGATCTGCTCGACGGTCACGCCTGGGTGGCCTATCAGTACGACGAATCCGAACTTGCTCCCGAGCACGGGGGACCTGCGCGAATGCTGGTCCCGCATCTGTACTTCTGGAAGTCAGCCAAGTGGGTACGCGGCATCGAGCTGATGTTGCAAGACTCGCCCGGCTTCTGGGAGCAACTCGGCTACCACGACTATGGCGACCCATGGCGCGAGCAGCGGTATCAGGGGGATTGAAGCTGCGCCGCGCCTGGCGGCCCGCGGTTGTCGCGGAACGCCGCCCGGAGACGCTGAGTGCTTCCACGCTGGCTCTCGAGGTGCCCGGTTGGTCTGGACATCTGGCCGGGCAGCACGTCGACGTACGCCTGACCGCGCCCGACGGCTACCAGGCCGCGCGCAGCTACTCGCTCGCCGCACCTGCTGACGGCGACCGCGTCGAGATCACCGTGCAAGCAGTCCCCGATGGCGAGGTATCCAGCTATCTCGTCGGCGATGCCCAGCCTGGTGACTCCGTCGAAGTGCGCGGACCGGTAGGCGGTTGGTTCGTGTGGAAGCCAGACGACAGCGGCGCCGTGCTGCTCGTGGCGGGCGGGTCGGGCGTGGTACCCCTGATGGCGATGATTCGCACTCGGGACGGCATCAGCCAGGCCCCGTTCCGGCTGATCTACTCCGTACGTGCACCGGACGACCGGATCTATGATCATGAGCTGCAGCGTCGCGCCGCCGAGGATGACCAGCTCGACATCAGTTTCATCTACACTCGGGCTGCTCCGGATTCAGATCCACGGCCGGCTGGGCGGATCAAGATCGACGACCTGGTCTCACACGGCTGGGCCGCGGAGCTGGAGCCGACCTGCTACGTCTGCGGGCCGACTGGTTTCGTCGAGACGGTGTCGAATCTCTTGATCTTCTTGGGACACGACCCGACCATGATCAGGACAGAGCGGTTCGGGCCAAGCGGTCCCTGATGGAGGTGTCTTGCAGATGGATGTGCAAACAGAAGCCATGTACGACGGGAATGCAATGGCGGGTCCATTGTCGGAGGTGTTCGCCGTCGAAGTGACGACGGCAGTCGGTCGGTGCCGCAGCTGCGGGACGTCGTCACGGGTGGCCACCCTTCGGGTGTATGGCCCCGACCCGGGGTTTGTGGGTCGCTGCCCGGGTTGTGAGGACGTGCTGGTGCGAATTGTGCGTACGCCGGAGGCGCTGTGGCTCGACCTCAGCGGGATGTCCGCCCTGCAGATATCGATGCCAACGAACTCCGCCGTGCCCACCTGACTTTGACCACAGCACAATGAGGTCAGCCGCGGTTCGAATCGGCCGCCACCAAGAATTCATTGACGGTTAGACGAAAGTCAACCCGGACGAACCACAGACCGACACGATGGGTCCGCAAGGCCCACCAGTCCTGCACTGCTCGGCCCAGTCGTATGGGTGATGACGCGATCCCTACGAACCGGGTCGGGTTGTGCCATTCTCTCGGCATAGCGCAACACCCTGCGTCCCGCACGTCATCTGATGAGGAGTAGCCACGATGATCATCGAGAACTTTCGTGAATACCTTGAGGAAATCATGCGTGACGGCTACACCGTCCGCCATGATGAACACGGCTCGGACCCTGATCTGATCGATCCGGGCGGCAACCCGGTCGAAACGTGGCGTGCCGACTATCCGTATGAGGAACGGATGGATCGTGAGGATTATGAACAGGAAAAGTACGCCCTCCAAATCGAGCTGCTGAAGTTCCAAGATTGGGCACAGGAGACCGGCACCAAACATGTGATCTTGTTCGAGGGTCGCGATGCAGCAGGCAAGGGCGGCACGATCAAGCGGTTCATGGAACACCTCAATCCGCGTGCTGCGCGAGTGGTTGCGCTGACCAAGCCGACCGAGACCGAGCGGGGCCAGTGGTACTTCCACCGCTACGTCGCACACCTGCCGACAGCCGGAGAGATCGTGCTCTTCGACCGCTCGTGGTACAACCGTGCCGGGGTCGAGAAAGTCATGGGCTTTTGCAGTCCGGAGGAGTACAGCCAGTTCCTACGCCATACGCCGCTGTTTGAAGAAATGCTGGTCGAGAGCGGCTTCTCGCTGACAAAGCTCTGGTTTTCGGTCACGCAGCAGGAACAGCGAACCCGGTTCGCAATCCGGCAAATCGACCCCGTACGACGCTGGAAGCTCTCGCCGATGGACATCGAGTCCCTGGACCGATGGGACGACTACACCAAAGCCAAAGAAGCCATGCTGCTGACCACCGACACCGACTACGCGCGCTGGACCTCAATCAAGAGCAACGACAAGAAGCGTGCCCGGATCAACGCCATGCGCTTCTTCCTGAACCAGTTCGACTATGAGGACAGGAATCCGGAGGTCGTTTACCCTGCTGACCCCTTGCTGGTCCAGCGTGGACGCGACGCTGTCGACTAGCCAAGCTCGGCCCGTCAGGTAGAGAGTGCGCTCGGGAATCGCGTCTCGAAATCGATCACATTGGCCCACTGAGGCGCCACCCGGATCCGCGCGATTGGCTGGCCTCGCAACTGGTCCACCCACGCCCTCCCCTGCTCGGGCCCGAAGTAGCGTTCGGCCGCGGCGGCGTACTCCGGGGACATGTCGTCGAGCATCTCTACAGACGCGACCCCACGAACGTAAAGGATCTTGTAGGGCCAGAGTGGTCCAGTAGGCGTGATGGCCGCGGCGTGCCGTCCAGCCAGCTATAGGCAAGCTGGGCTGGCTCCGTTGAGCTGAGCAGGCGTTGCGCAACAGGATGATCAAGCAATTCAAGATCACCAGCACGAGCGGACATGCTGCCTCCTTGCAGACGATGACTCGGACGCTACTCGGGTTCCGCCCGGTACGCATCCCTTCCAGCTGCCTCCACTGCGAACCTCTCGACGAGCAAGATCTCAGTGGTGATCAACAGCCGAGTGACGCGATCCCATTTCCTCGTCAGCCATTCATGGCTAACTCCCCCGGTGGAACTCAGCGACCACCTTCTCCATCAGCGCATCAAGATCAGCATCAGCCGTCGAAGGTCTTCGAGCTGGGCGGGGACGCGCATCACCCGCGTGGGTCAACGAACGCCCGGAGCGTATTCGCCGCGTGACCTATCCAGGGCTGCGCCAGGATCCGGCATTGGCAACCCTGGAAAGGTGATCTATGGCAGCGACCTCGTCGGCGGTCAGCCGGATTCGTGCACCGGCGGCATTGGCGACAATGCGTTCAGGGTGTACCGACTTCGGGATGACGACGAAACCGTGGGCTACGTGCCACGCGACAATCACCTGGGTAGTCGTCGCGCCGTGTCGCTTGGCGACCGAGACCAGCGTCGGGTCGTGCAGGTTGCTCACCTTGAACGGGCTGTACCCCTCCAACACGACGGCGCGTTCGTCCAGTCCGGAGACCACAGCCGGGTCGTACAGCGGCGGACCCCACCTGATCTGATTGACCTGCGGTGACACTCCGGTCGCACGCTTCAACTCGTCGATCTGGCCAATCGAGTAATTGCTCACACCAATGGCCCTTGCCAAGCCCTCTTGTTGTGCGTTGACGAGCTGTTCCCAGACGCGTGGCGCTGCCTCGCCATGGGGCGGCCAGTGAATCAGCCAGAGATCGACATAGTCCAGCCGTAGCTTTGTCAGGCTCTCACCGAGGGTCCTGCGCTCCCGGCCGGCGTGGTGAGGTGGCAGCTTGGTCGTCACGAACACCGATTCCCGAGCGACGGCAGTCGAAGCCAACGCTTTTCCGATGCCAGCCTCGTTGCGGTACACCGTCGCCGTATCGATGTGCCGGTATCCCGCCTCCAGAGCAGTGGCGGCCGCCTTTGTCGCAGCAGAGTTGCTGATCTGCCAAGTGCCAAAACCGAGCAGCGGCATACGGCTGGTCGGCAACGCAGCGGCGGGCTCTGCGTAGTCGTTTGTCGTCATGGTCGGCACGTTAGCCATGGCAGCGGAGCCCAAAAACGCCGGGGTGCCCGGTAAGTGTTTGGCACCGCCACTGCACCGAAATCGGCTTGAGCTGCGGCGGAAAAGCACGCGGCCTATCTGATTCGTATCCCAAGCCGTTTCGGATTGGTCGGCTCTTCAGCGAGGCCCACATTTGTGCCCGGTTAGAAATGGTTGGAGAAATTACCCATCCGCGTATTCCGTCATGCCGAATAGCTGGCGTGGATATTGCAAAGAATCAACCCACACGCCGCAGACTCATCCTTGGCGCCGCTGCGCTGCTCATCGCCGCGGGCAGCCTAGCCGGCTGTAGCGCCAGCACCGAGTCGGCGCCGGTGGCGCCCGCAATCGCGACATCCGCACCCACAGGCCCAGTGATCAACCTGAGTTCGCTGACGTTCAACCCCTCCACGACCACCGTAAAGGTAGGCGAATCGGTCACCTGGCGCAACGACGAACCCATCACGCACACGGTGACCTCCGGCCGCTTCATGGGCATCGACAAGACCACCGGTCTGCGCTCTTCGCAGCAACCGGATGGCATGTTCAACGCCAAGCTGGACGGAAAAGGCAAAACCTTCAGCTTTACGTTCACCAAACCCGGCACTTACACCTATTACTGCGACATCCACCAGGGCATGAACGCCACGATCACGGTCGTCGCAGACTCCGCATCCACCGAGGGCAACCAGAAATAGCAGAACTATTCCGTCGCCTTCACAAGCTCAGCGCAATTCGCGCCTAACGAAAGGTTCCTCATGAACAAGCGTTTGATTCGCTTTTCGATTTCCACCGCCGCGGTACTCGTCCTCGCTGCCGGATGCAGCAGCTCAGGCTCCCCGGCGGACGTGCCAGGCCCAGAGATGTCGCCGTCCTCCGTGCCATCGGTCTCGATGACTCACTCACCTGATCACTCCCCGACGACGACCGCAGTGGCGCCTGACACGACAGAGGCAGCCGCCTTGCGTGCGACTCTGACGAGCTTGTTGTCCGATCACGTGTGGCTGGCCGGGAATGCGTTGGATACCGCGGTGCAGCACAAGGGCGATCTGAAGGATCCGCAGGTTGTTGGTGCGGTCAAGGCGCTCGACGCCAACTCCGTGGCACTGTCCGAGGCCATCGGATCGGTCTACCCCGAGGCCGAGAAGCCGTTCCTGGCCTCCTGGCGACAGCACATCGGATTCTTTGTCAACTACACCTTGGGCAAGGCCACCAAGGACGACAAGCAGGTCGCCAAGGCCAAGGCCGATCTTGATGCCTATCGCACCTCGTTCGGTCAATTGATCAACTCTGTGGTCCCCGAGCTGCCCGCCGACGCGGTTGCGGACGAGCTCAAGCCGCACGTCCAGTCCCTGTACGCCGCGATCGACGCCAGTGTCGCCGGCAAGCCCGACTACCAGACCAAGCTCTCCATGGCAGCCGATCACATGGTGATGACCGCTGAGATCCTCGCTGGTGGTATTGCGAAGAACAAGGGGCTGGAAGGCGATGTCGACGGCATGGCTTCAACCGTCCGGGCAACTCTCACCAGCCAGCTCTCAGCGCACGTCTGGCTGGCCGGCAATGCGATCGACACCGCCGTCCGGCACAAGGGCGATCTGCAGGACCCGCAGGTCGTGGGCGCCAGTCAAGGCCCTCGACGCCAACTCCGTGGCATTGGCCAAGACCGTCGGATCGGTCTACCCCGAGGCCGAGAAGCCGTTCCTGGCCTCCTGGAGGCAACACATCGGATTCTTTGTCAACTACACCTTGGGCAAGGCGACCAAGAACGAGAAGCAGGCTGCCAAGGCCAAGGCTGATCTGAACAACTACCGCAAGTCCTTCGGCGAGCTGATCAACTCCGTGATTCCCGAGCTCCCCGCCGATGCAGTTGCCAAAGAGCTGGTGCCACACGTCGACACCCTGATCGCCGCAATCGATGCTGACATCGCTGGCAAGGCCGACTACCAGACCAAGCTCACCGTCGCTGCCGATCACATGCCGATGACCGCGGCAATACTGACCAGCGGCATCGTCGCCAACAAGAAGATCGAGTCGTAGTACTCCGCACTCCACATTCCGCCGGCCGGGCCATCTACCCGGCCGGCGGTCTCATCACTTGCCGATGAGCCTGAAGGCGTGATGCGTCTTTCCGGTGCGGTGGGAATAGACGACCCATGCCAGGCTCAGGGCCTCCAGCCAGCGGGCGCTTTCGATGCCACCCATATCGATCACCGGCCAGCCAAATTCTTCGAGCAGATTTGTCACGATCTGCTTGGCCTCATCGCTGTCTCCGGCAATGAACATGTCCGGCTCACCGCCGGTCAGGGTTGGGTTGATCATGACATCTGCCTGAACGATGTTGAGGCCCTTGACAACGTACGCGCTGGGGATCAATCGCTGCACCCGCTCTCCCAACGAGTCGGTGGTGCCGACAAACAGCCCCGGCCGTCCGGAGGAGAAGTCGAGCGGGTCGCTGGCGTCGAGCACGATCTTGCCAGCAAAGTTCTCCAAGTTGGCGAGTCGGATCACGTCCTCGGCGGCCCGGCCATTGACGGACAAGACAATCAACTCGCCGAACTGGGCTGCCTCTGCGAAGGTTCCAACCTGTGCCGCCCGGCCGGCTTGGCGCAGCCAGTCGCGCAGCTTGTCTGGAGTACGAGAACCGATCATGACCCGGTGGGCATGATCAAGGAATCCATTCGCAAGTGTCCGTCCAGCAGAGCCGGAGCCAAGAATGCCGATCTTCAACGGCTGGGTCATGATCCTTGTCGTATCAGCTGAGGCTGCGCCGCCAATAGGGCAGGGACTCGAGTTGGACTTGTACAACGAACTCAGCCGGACCTGGGTCCATTGATCCATCCCTGCCCAACCAGCGGCCAGGCGGCAGCACAACGCGGCGCGTCGCGGCGCCCTGTTCCAGAACGGGTGCGCACAAGATTTCCTCGCCGAGGAGGAATTCATCGTGCACCGCTTCATAACCCGGAAAGTGGTAGGCCAGCGGACGCAAGATCGGTTCGCCCGTGACAGCGGCATGATCAACTAATGTCGACAGGTAGGGCATCAGCGCCTGGCGCGTCTGCACGGCGGCCAGGACGGCGGCAAAGTGTGGTTCGTCCAGGACACGCCACGGAGCCAGGGAAAACTGCATCATGGGAAACAGCGCAGAGCACTGGGCAAACCTGACGAAGAGCTCCTGGTCCAGCGACGACCCATCCCGGAACGAACTGAGCTCGCCACCGCCGACCATGTCCGGACAGTTGAAGGAATGCCCAATCAGGCCTTGCGCGATGGCTTCCGGGATCAGGGAGGCCAGTCCGCCATGGCCCCAGATCCGCGGCTTGTCGTGCAACCGCTGCGAGAGCGGCTGACCGCCCATCTTCCAGCAGGCACGCAGCTCGTTGAAGCTGAACTCCCTGGCCAGCCGGGCCCACGCCTCGCACTGGTCCACCGCGCCGGCGCCAGCCATCGTTACGTCATCGGGGCAATAGTGCCGAAGATCGCCAGCATCGAACTTGAACCCATCCACGCCATCGCTCGCCATGAGCTCGCGCAATGCTTCGCGCAACCACCCCACGGCATCTGAATGGGTCAGGTCGAGGACTGTGCTGTAGCCGTTCCACCACTCCCGCACCACCGGCCGTCCATCCGGGCCCCTGATCAACCAGCCCTTGCTCGCAGCCATCCGCGAGTTCTCGCTGTCCGGACTCACGAAGGGCACCAGCCACACCATCACGGAGAAGCCGAGTTCGTGGAGCTGTTGCGTCATCTCGGCGGGACGTGGGAAACGCGTACGGTCGAAGGTCCAGTTGCCATAGTCGACCGACCAGCGGTCATCGATCATGATCAATCCCGGTGGGAGGCCTGCGTCCAGCACCCCCCGCGCGTAATCGAGCACTGCCTCCTGCGTGGGCTGATACGGCGTCTCGATCCAGGTGTTGTACTGCGGTGCGGTGAACATCAGTTCGCCCGGAGTGCGCTTCGATGCCGGGAAGTGCTCGGCGGCCGCCGCTCGAAACGCGGACGCCAACGAGTCGCCGGCCTCGCCCAGGACCATCTCCTGACCGTCCAGTTCGAGTCCCCCCACACCATCGAAGGCAAAGGTGAACGGCCTCTCTGACCAGACGTACCTGCCGGCGCTGGACACCAGGAACGGTGCCGACTGATTCGCGCCACCATGATCGTCATCCGCAAACCCTGCTGACGTGGCCAAGTTGCGTCGGTGTGGAACCCGGCCAAACGGCATCAGCTGACCGTCGGCGACGGCGCCACCCCACCACCACTCGCCAGCCTTTATCGACAGAGCGCGGATTTCGGACTCAGAGGGCACGCTGGATATCTTCCGGGCTCCTAACCTCTCGTGCGGGTGTGAGTCCCAAGGGTGATCGAAGGGCGCTGCGGAGATCACCCACGCTGAACCTCACCACCAAAGAACGGCCACTGATCTAGCGCCGGTCAGGAATTCCTTTGACCTTGTCCTTATCGGGCAATTGCGCCCTCTTATGGACTGTCGAGTCAAAAGTTTCCCATGGCGCACGCGTACGGTATAGCTCAAGCGCACGGGAATTTGGGCGGAAGGAGCTGTCCTGATTTCGGATTATCCACGGTGCTTCCGGCACCACTCCGGAGCAGCACATGATGATCAAGCGCGATGATCAAGCGCGATGATCCCGCAATGCGCCGCGCTCGGGGGGAGAGTGCATGACCGCCACCTCCGGCCAGCCGTTCGTCCGCCTCGAGTCGGTATCGAAGTCGTACGGCAGCGGTTCCTCCAAGCTTGACGTGCTGGACGGGCTCAACCTCGACCTCCCCGAAGGTGAGACAACAAGCCTTGTCGGCCGCTCTGGAACCGGAAAGTCAACCCTGCTTTCGCTCATCGCCGGACTGATGCGTCCCGATACGGGTCGTATCTCCATCGGCGGGCAGCAAATGGATCAGCTCACTGATGATGCCCGCGCCAACCTCCGGGCAGATCGGATCGGCTTTGTGCTGCAGTCCGACAATCTGATTCCGTTTTTGACCGCCGTCGAGAACGTGGAACTGGCTATTGGATTTGGCAAGAGTCGACGTTCCACCGAACGGGCTCGGGAGCTACTGTCTGACCTCGGGCTTGCACGCCGTATGGATCATCTGCCGCGGCAGCTCTCAGGCGGGGAATCGCAACGCGTAGCAGTGGGCGTTGCGCTCGCCAATGAACCCGACCTACTCCTCGCGGACGAGGTCGTGGGCCAACTCGACTCCACGACCGCGGCGGACGTCATGGAAATGATCTTCAAGGCCTCACGGGAGCGCAACCTCACGGTCCTCTATGTGACCCACGATGAGCAGCTCGCCCGTCGGGCTCACCACTCAATGCGCCTCGCCGATCGTCGGGTCGTTGCCGCATGAGCGTAGATGCCTCGATCACCGTCGACTCGGTGGTCGTCGAGCACCAGACCTCCAGCGGTCCGGTACGCGCGCTCGATGGGGTTTCCTTCACTGTTGACAGTGGGTCGAGCATCGCAATCACCGGGCCTAGCGGCGGCGGCAAGTCAACACTTCTCGGGGTAATCGGAGGACTCGCCCGGCCAACCTCGGGCAGCGTGCGGATTGGCGCTTCCGAGATCTCGGAGTTGTCCGAACGTGATCGCTCCGATTTCCGACGTGCAAACGTCGGGTTCGTGTATCAGGCGGACAATCTGCTTCCCTTCCTTACCCTGCTGGAGAACGTGGGACTCCAGCTCGCGCTCAATGGAACGCCGTCAGGAACCGGACGATCACTCGCGGTGCTCGCCAATCTCGGCTTGGCCGGGCTGGCCTACCGCCTGCCCGACCACCTCTCGGGCGGACAGCGACAGCGGGCTGCTGTCGCTCGGGCGATCGTGCACCAGCCCGCGATCATTCTCGCCGACGAACCGACGGGGGCTCTCGATGCTGCTAACGCGGTGGGAGTTATCGACCTACTGCTCGGGATGCAGCGCGAGATCGGTGCGACGTTGATCATGGTGACGCACGACCGCGAGGCCGCCGGTCGGCTGGACCGACAAATCCATCTCCGAGACGGGCGCGTTTCATGATCGGCCGCTACGTCTGGCGCGACCTGCGCCGCAACCCGAGACGCAGTCTCACCGCCCTCGCTGGGATGACGCTGGGAATCGGCCTGTTTTCAGCCGTCTTGTTCTTCATCGACGGTTCGTCAGCGACCATGACCGCGCGTGCGATCGCTCCTATCCCGATCGACATGCAGCGTGTCCTGGGGGATCCACTCGGCAACAAGGTGCGGCTGACCGAACAAATCGCTCCGGCGCGACTCGAGCCTGGCCAACACGGGCACGTCACGCTGATCTTGGCGAACAAGAGTTCCCATCCCGCCAATGAGGTCGTCATCCGAGACGAACCGACGCCTCCCCTCACCTACGTGCCCAACTCATCGACGATCGACGGCTCGCGGATGCCCGATCCGGGCGGCGAGTTCCCGCTCGCCCAAGGCGAGGCCAAGCTAGGCCTCAATCTGGGCACCGTGCCACCCAATTCCAAGGTGACGCTGGCGTACGACGTGGTGGCGGACGCAGCGATCGAGTCGGTCCCCTCTCTGGGTCCGAGCGCGAGCTTCTCCAGCCGTGAGATCGGTATGCCCGTCAAGGCGAACACCTCCGACCCACTCAGCCTCGAGGAACTGACGAGCCAAATCGGCCAGATCCCCGGCGTTGCCCGAGCAGAACCGCTGTCTTTCGTCGATCTCGACCCCGGCTCGCTCTCCATGGGCGATACGCGGCCTCCCGAGGCGGCCCGCGTCTTCGGCCTCGACAAGCGATATTTGGACCACGACCCGTCCATCCGGATCGTCGACGGGTCTTACGAACCGGGCGCAGGACTTCTGAGCGCGGAGGCGGCCCGCGCGATGTCTGTCAGCCCTGGCGACGCTGTCCAGGTACGCGTGCCCGGGCTGAACCAGCCCCTCAGCGTACGCATCAGCGGCATCACCGACGTCTCGCGGGCGAAGTCCCTGTTCTATAGCCGCGAGGGAAAACAGCTCGAGCAGTTCGTATACGTGCGCAACACGGTGATCGTCGGGCCCGAGGTCTTCGCCAAGACGATCGTGCCTGCCTTCCAGAACGTCGCAACCGCCCCCGGCACGATTCTTCGCAATCAGCCGATCCTCGAGGTCGACGTCTTCATGGTGCGCGAGCCGCTTGACGCCGATCCTGCAACGGCCTTGGCCCAGACGAAGACTGTCGCTGGCGCTGTGAACACCGTTGCACCCGGGCAAGACGTCTTGATCGACAACATCTCCAACGCGCTCGAGGTGGCCAGCGAGGACGCGCGCACGGCCAAGCGGATGTTCGTGTTTCTGGGCCTTCCTGGCGTGTTGCTGGCAGCGATCCTCACCTCTTACGCGGGTGGTGTGCTGGCCAGTGCGCTCCGCCGGGAACAGGCGATCCTGCGAATCCGCGGCGCCAATCGGCACCACTTGCTCCGTATGCATGCGTTGCGAACCCTCATCCTCGCAGTCGTCGGGTCGGTGCTTGGCGTCGCGCTGGGTCTGGCGTCCACCGCTGTGGTGCTGCCGGCCGATGCTCTGGCCAGCGCCTCTCCCGTCAGCCTGCTCGCCTCGGCTTTGCTCGGCGCCGGTGCAGGATTTCTCGCCACTGGCGTCGCCCTCTACGCGGCGGGCCGGCGTGCAATCAACGGTCAGATCAGCGACGAGCGAGCGCAGCTGGCATCAAGGGCCCCACTCTGGCGACTCCTCGGGATCGATTTCCTGATCTTGGCGGCCGCCGTCGGCGTCGAGTGGTACCAGCGCCGCCACGGCGGCTTCGAGGGCGTTCGCGGATCGGTCTACTTCGGCCGTGCTGTGTCCCTGCGCCTGCATCTGGTCATCGTTCCGATCGGGATTTGGCTCGGCGGTGTTCTCGTACTCGGTCGGGTCGTCGAGCGCGTGTTCGCCTACTTGCCGCTGCCGCTGCGCCACCGCTTCGGCCGGCCGCTTCGGGGCTTGCTGACACGCAGCATCCGCCGCCGCTCCTGGGCCGCGGCGTCGGCGGTGATCATGGTCGGCTTGATCGTGGCGCTCGGCACGAGCGTGGCATCCTTCAGCGCGTCCTACAACCAGGCGAAAGCGCACGATGCGAGGTTCGTGGTGGGTTCGGACGTACGCGTCACGCCGTCCCCAATCAGCGCTCTTGATCATCCGCCGCAATACGCCGACAAGCTCGAAGTGCCTGGTATCCGGACCGCGACCCCGGTGGTTTACGGCCTGCAGAACGCGTTGCTGGAGAGCGAGGTGAACGAAGATGCGGGGAACATGGCCGCCGTCGATCCCGCCGCCTTTGCGCAAGTTGCCCCGCTCATCGATAGCGATTTCATTGGGACGACCGCAGCCAACGCCATGGACGCCCTGCAACGCGAACCGGGCGGCGTCCTTCTGACCGAGGATCTCGCCGATACCCTCGACGTGGAACCGGGCGACGAGGTACAGATCCTGTTCGCGAGGGGCACTCAAAAACAGAAGTTGTCCGAGATGAAGGTGGTCGGGCTTTTTCAACGACTTCCGGGCTTCCCCGAAGGCGCCGACCTCGTAGTCAATATCAAGCGTCAGATGCAGCTCATCCCGTCCACGAGCGCCACCTTTTTCCTGGCGCAGACCACGGACCCGAGCGATGCCACGTTGAATCGAGTCGTCACTGCGCTGCGCGATGGGCCCGGTTCGGCTGATGCTCTGCAGATCGACACACGCGCAACCGCACTCGACAAAGACCAGTCAAGCCTGGCGGCGCTGAACATCCGCGGCTTGCTCACCCTCGACTCTGCCTACGCCCTTGCGATGGCGGCTACCGCGATCACGATCTTCGTGTTCGGGCTTTTGCTTCAGCGGCGAAGAGAGTACGTCACGCTGCGGGCTCAGGGCATGCGCATTGGAAGGATTCGATCGCTCTTGGTCACCGAATCAGTTGGTGTGGTGATAGTCGGAGCGATGGTCGGGATCCTCGTTGGCGCGATCATGGCGTACGTCCTGGTGAACGTGCTACAACCCCTCTTCGTCCTCCGGCCGGAAGTTGTCATTCCGCGAGCCGACATCGGTCTACTCGCGGGGCTAGTGCTGGCCGTATCGGTGGCTGCGTCGTTGGCAGCTACCACCCTCGTTCGTCGTCTACCTCCCGGGGAGCTGTTGCGTGATGAGTAACCAACCGGACACTCGCGCCTTGACCTCCGCGCTCGGTGCTATCGTCAGCGAAGTGCTTGCGCCTGTTCGCCTCCGCCGTAAGGCCTTGGCCGTTGCCGGTGCTTTCGTGGTTGCATCCGCGACGGCAGCTTGTAGTGCCGGCTCCTCGCCACAGACAGCACCCTCAGCACCGGAGAGTCCCACGCCATCGCAGATAGCGGCAACGTCCTCAACCCCCTCGCCCACTCCTTCTTCCAAGCCGAGCAGTACGCCGGCAAAGAAGGTCAACGCGAATTACAAGAAATTCGATCCGAAGGACTTCGGCGATCCCATCGGCGGCCAGAACAGTTGGTATCCACTGGTGCCTGGTACGCAGACCCTGAGAGACGGGTCAATAAATCGCGGGAGCAGAAAGCTTCACCACCAATTGCGTGTCACCGTAACTGACGTCACGAAGACGGTGAATGGTGTCAAGACCGTTGCCGTTTTGGACCAGGACATTGACTCCGGCCAGGTTGGCGAGGCGTCGCTGGATTACTTGGCTCAAGACAAGTTCGGCAATGTCTGGTACCTCGGCTCGTACACCGAGATCTATGAGGGCGGCCAGTTCGTCAACGCCGTCGACGCCTGGCTTACCCCCAAGAAAGGGGCACGGCCGGGTGTCTGGATGATGGCCGACCCCAAGGAGGGCATGAAGTACGTCGAGGCGCACAACTCGCGTGAAACCATTCGCGCTGAGGTTTCCAAGGTCGGCGAGAAGAAATGCGTCGACTACGACTGCTTCAAATCTCTTGTGATCCTCGAGGATGGCAGCGAATTCAAGTACTTCGGGCCTGGAGTTGGCCACATTGCAACCGAGCCGAACTACTCCGGCGGTGAGCAGGAGAAGGAAGAACTGGTCAACGTCGTCAAGCTGACGCCCAAGGGCCTGGCCGAGTTCAGCGCCGAGGCGCTGAAGCTGGACAAGCACGCTCGTAAGGAGTCGAAGGTCTTCGCCAACTCCGACGCTGCGAAGCGGTCCTGATCACGTAACGAGGCATCTCTGTCGCGAGAGCCAGCGACGTCTAGCCGATTATCGCCTGCACGGCGGCGGGCAAGATCACCAAGTAGAGCAACAGGTTCAACACGATCAGCACCGGTAGCAGGAGCATGGCAATCAGCAGGCCGATAAGCCGCACGACCATCCAAAACGTCCGATGGCGTCTTGCGCCGTCGGCAACCGTGGCCGCGTGTTCGATGGTCATGGTCTTGTGATGGAGATCGGAAGGATCTCCACTCTGCCGAGTAGCGAGTCACCATTCCGACTGTGTTGCACGGCCCGGCTCCAGCCAGAAACCAGTGCAAGTCGGGCGCGTCCGGCCTTCCATTCCTGATGCACGGCCAGCGCCTGGGCGGCCGCATCCGCCCCGCTCTCGGCGGCCCGGAGCCGTGCATGCGCGAACTCGTGAATGATCACCGCTCGCCGGTACTGATCTCGTGCTGCTGTGTACGCCCGTGCGCCCGGTCTGTGCTGGCGCGCGGCCGTCGCAGCAGCACCTGCCAACTCCCCCAGCGCCAGTCCCGCGAACATCAGCACTGATGACAGTTGGCTAACAGCCTCAGGCAGCGGGACGAGCGCGCCGACCGCAATGCTCTTTACGGCTACGCCGCTGACCAGAGACAGCGAGGCACATGCCAGACATGGTCCGATGATCCAACTCGTTACCCGATGAGTCGGAGATGGCAAGCGTTCGGATGGAGCCGAAGACAGCCACGAGCTCACCGCCATCTTGGTCGCCAGGACGAAGACCGGCCCGAACGCCAGCGGCAGCAACCATGCCTCAAACGGAGGTAGGTCCGCGCTTGCGAGGATGCTGCTAATGGTGAAGAAGCTCGCCAGCATCAATAACGCTGTCACCAGGAAGGCACCAATCCGGCCCAGGGGCCGCCGCACGGCGGGAGTGGCCGCCAGGTTGCCCCGGGCACTCTCGACGGCAAATGCGGTCCGCTCGATCGCTGCAGTCCAATAACGCTGTCTGGCCCGACGCCGCACGAGGCGGGTTTGCAACCTGTGATCCCGATACGGGGTTTGGGTCCGGCGTACGCCGCGCCGATGCCCGGTGAGCAGATCGCTCGCCTGCTGTGCGGTAAGTCCGGTCGCCATGCTCGGGTCTATGTCGGCAACCCGCGGCCCAGGCGGTCCATACACCTCGTCGGCCGACGCAGTGACCAGATGCGGACTCATGGCGCTACCGCCCATCTTCGAGCTGTAGCCCTGAGTAGAGACCACCACCTGACGAGCCCCTTGCCGGGTGAGCCATGCATGCCAGCTCCGAGCCAGTCTGTCCACCTCAGGCGTGCTGGGCGGCGGCTCGGTCTGTCCAACCCCGTACATTCCAATGCTGCTGAAGTTCGACAGGTCAACGGCGACCACGGTCTCCGGCAAGGCAATGCCATCCGACAGCATCAGCGCCTCGCGCCGACCCGCGGTTAGCGGTGTCGCATCAGCGAGAGCGACGTAGCCGCCGACCACCGACGTCCCCGGTCGCGCCATAGGCGGGCGTCCGTTCCGGACCGCCAGCCAGACTTGATCGCGAGCCACCTGCTTGAGGTAGGCAAGCTTCGCTGGCCGAGCGGCTTCGTTGTGGTAGCGCACGGCCATCACCGGGCACTCGACAACAGTGCGCGCACTTCCGGCCGAGCCTCCGAAAACGATCACTCGAAGCGCGGCACCCTTGTCGACCGCATCCTCCACCGTGAGCGCGACCTGCTGGGCGACAAAGGCGCGCGATGCTGTGCGATCGCCCATAAACGAACCAGAGCCGTCGACCGCCAAACTGATCTCGAGATCTGGTATCACCTTCGGGTCGACCAGTTGTTGCACGGCATCCGGACACCGCGTTCCGGTGGCTGATGTCGTCTCCGTGGTTCCGCAGGCCACAAGGAGCCAGCCGAACAGCGTCAGGAAAGCGACGAGCACGGCATTCAGCTTTCCCACAGCCTGCCCGGAGTGCTCGCGTTGGGCCTGCAATTGCGCGTTGCCACATTTCATTTCTCATGGCCTCCCCTCTTGTCCTAGCGCCCTTGGCGGTATTTGATTGGCACTCAGCAAATAGCGGATTTGCCACGGATTACAGAGGGAGTCAGCAGGAGTAATGCCGGATCGATAGGAGGTCCGCTTTGGCCGAGCAGGCGAGACCTATGGGCGGCGGCAACGAGTCGTTGAGCCGTCAGGATCGCCTGCTCTGCGTCTTAGTGGAGAAGTTCCAGCCGGTTTGGCGGGAGATCGAGAAAGCGGACGTCTTTCGCCGCCGCGGCCTTGGCTCGCGGGATGAATTGCTGGTGCCACAGAATGTGATGATCGGGCTGGTCATGCTGCGCGGGCTGTTGGCGGAGGCCGGGCAGGGCGTCCTCCCCTGGCTCGAGCTGGCCGCCAGACGTGACACAGATCCGGCATTGCGGCGACAGTTCAAACGCTGGATGAACGCACTGACCGACTACTTCAATGGGAGGCGGGCGCTCAGCGGCGTCGATCTGGCGCATCTCGCGCGCGGTCTGACGATCACTTACCCTAGGCCGGATCTCACCGCGGACACCCTCGCCGGCGAGCTGTTGGGCTATGCCCGTCCGGAGCCGTCGGCCGCGACTCGGCAGCAACGGGCCGACATCGTCTCCAGTGCGGTGCTGCGGCCGTCGGCGATCAGTGTGGCAGACGCTTTTCTCGCCGACGTGCCGCCCTTGCTGGCCAGCGCCTTCCAGCGACGTGAGGTCCAGCAGCACGTAACCGAGATCCTCCGCACAGCTGGGCGTCCTCCGCTGGTGCTGTCGGGGCCCGCGGGAGTCGGCAAGAGCCAGCTGGTCGCCGCGGTTCTGGAGGACTTTGCTCCCGACAAGGTGATCTGGGTCAGCGACGCGGCTTCTCGGGATGCGGTACTCGAGGCGTACGCGCGAGCCGCCCAGGCGCTTGGACTCACAACGCCCGACCCCGGCAATCTTGAGGAGTCCGCTCGGAGTCTGATGCGAGCTCTGCGCCGCTCCGACTTCGACTGGTGGATCGTGCTGGACGATGTGGATGATCCGGCTCACCTGGTGGGTTTTTGGCCGGGTGGTGCCCGGGGCCGAACACTGTGGCTGACCCGCCGCCGCGGCACGGATCTGGAGGGTGAGGGTCGCCAGATCGTCACAGTCGAGGGCTTCTCCCGGCGCGAGGGGCAACGTTATCTGCAGGGCCGCCTGGGGTCTGCAGTCAAAGCGGGCGAGATGGTTAGCCACACATTCGACGAGGTGGATGGCCTGGTGCATGATCTCGGCGGCACGCCCCTTGCCCTCGCTCTGGCAGCCAGCGTCTTGCAAGAGAATCGCTATACCTGTGCTAACTACCGCAGGTTGCTCGCCGACCAACTGGACGGCGTTGATGGCCTGTTTGCCGAACAGACCGCCGAGGGATACGAGCGGCCGCTGGTCGCAGCTTGGGCGATTTCCCTGGACCGGGCAGACCAGCGCAACCCGGCCGGACTGGCTAGCTGGGCTGCCCTGATGATTGCGGTGCTCAACCCGGCCGGTGTGCAGGCCAAGATCATGAGGACTGAGGTCGTACGCCGTTTCCTGGCTGCCAAGGGCCAGCAGCGCGAAGCGGTGGTCAGCTTTGATGATCTGACGCGCACCACCCGGGCACTGGAGTCGTACAGCCTCATCAGCTGCACCCGGTACGACGCCGGGACTGAGTTGAAGATTCGCGAAGCGCGTATGCACCCCTTGACGGCCCGGATGACCCGGCATCATATGGGAGCATCCGCGGTCACTGAGGCAGTGGTTGTCGCCGCCGACGCCGTGATGGAGCTGTGGGGAGCGGTGGAGAACGACCCTCGTCGCAACCTGGATCTGCGAGGCAACGCGATCTGGCTCGACGGGCTACGCGCGGAGGCACTCGCGTCATCCGATGGAGTACATCCCATCCTGATCCGGCTGGGTTGGAGCCTCGGCGAGACAGGCCGTCCGCACCGTGCCGCGCGCTATTTCGAACGACTCGCTGACCGGATAGCGCCGATGCTGGGGAGCGGCCATCCGGACGTCCAGGACGTGCAATATGCCTGCGGGGTCTGGCATTGCAGGGAGGGTAAGGTCGCGCGCTCCATCCGTGAGCTGACTGCCCTGCGAGACGCGACGAGTGGCGGCGAACTGGACGCCGAGCGCCGCGCGATCCGTACCCGCGTCGAGCTGGCGACATCTCAGGGCTGGTCCGGCCAGGTCAACGCGGCATGTCGCGACTTGGCCCGGCTGATTGCCTATGCCGAGCAAGTTTTGCCGCCGGACGACCCACTAACGCTGCACGTCCGATACAGCCACGCCGTCTGGACGGGCCGAGCCGGCCAGCACGCGGCGGCTGCGGATTTGCTCACCGAGGTGCTCAAGAGACAGCGGCAGATTCTGGGCGACGATCACATAAGTACGCTGAAAACCCGGCTGGAGCTGCCGATCTGGACGGGCCAGAGCGACCATGACCGTGCGCTGTTGCAGCTGCTCGATCAGCGTGACGACTGGATTCGGGTTTGCGGACCCGACCATCCGGACACCATGCGCATGCACCACATCCTCGCGCAGCTCCGCGGCCAGACCGGCGAGCTGAACAAGGCGCACAGAGAAATGCGGACGGTCTACCGCCGACGGCGTCGGATCCTTGGAGACCGTCATCCCGATACGCTCAAGAGCCGACAGGATCTGGCCGTGCTCCGTGGAGAGCTCAACGATCCGGAGGGCGCGGTGTTCGATTTGATCAAGCTGCTGCAGGACCGACTGAGAATTCAAGGGATGCGATCGATCGAGACCTTCCGCACCCGCCGGCAGCTCGCCGAGTGGATCGCCCGTGCCGGTCACCCCGAGACTGGCCTTGCCGAGCTGCGCTATCTTCAGGCGGACTTTGCCAGATTCGTGGAGGATGGGCATCCCGAACTTGCCCATGTTGCGGCTGCCATCGCTGAACTGAGCTGAGTCGAGCACAGGGCGTTGCAGATAGCGTGTTACTGCGCGGACCTCGCGGCCGCGGACTGGTCTCGGCGGAGGCGCCTCATGATCATGGTGCGCATCTTGGCGATGCGCCCTGATTGGGGCTCGGCGGTCTCCTGGGTCTGCCAACCGCTCTCCGGTGCTGCGAGGCTGCGAACGAGTTCGATCACCTCGCCTTCGTCGAGTCCTTGCGAGACCAACCGTTCAGGGTCTTGCGGGTCGCGAGTGAACACGAAGAACCGATCGTCCTTTCTGGCGAGAACGATGTCTGCACTCATCTCGGCGGACTCAGTGCTACCCGATGCTGAGTACCTCGTCACCGTCACCAGCGCACTCCGCTCCGCTCCGGCGAGCACCTCGTGGGGATCGGCCGAGCCGCGATCTGACGAGTCGCCGTCCGGGAGCCGCTCCCCCAGCCGGCGAAGTGCATCGTCCATTTCCCGCAGCGAAAGCTCGTGTACGCCGAGCGCGTCAACCAGCACCTCGAGGGCGACCCCCTCGGGCTGCGGGAGCAGCAGCGTACGCCACGGCTGCCCCGGCTCCGTGCCAGTCACCCGCGCATCGACGACAGACCTGGCGCGTTGCTGAAACACCACGGCAATGCCGAGATCCCCGCGGACCTGAAGGCGTCCCATATCCGGCATGGCAACCAAGAGCTGCCGCGCGGCCAGCGACCGTACAGCCTCATCGACTGCTTCTTCGGACGGCATCTCGTCGAGGAAGTCGACGACGGCGTCAACTGCCACCATCTCGGCGAGGCTGTAACCGCCGAGCGGCACCGGTCCGGTGCTCACCAGGTGGAGTACCGCGTCAATCAGGCCCGGCGGGGCGCCGAGGTACTGGGTCTCGGTCACGGCGCTCTTCTGGCGGTAGCCAGTACGCGAGCGGCGAGACGTATCCGCCTGTCGCCCACTTCCACCTCGACGGGTCGCACGGCCCCTACGTCGGGCAGTGCCCAGCGGCCCGATTGCGCGGCCGATGAGAGCAGCCGGCCGGCAGTGGCGCCTCCAGTCTCGGTAACCCACACCTGTGAGTTGCCGAATAGCCCTCGACCTCGTCCACGGCCTGGCCCGGGCGTCAGGTCGGCCATAGGGTCCTGCCGCAGCGGCCCAGGGAACTGGCGAACCAGATTGGAATGGCTGCTCTCTGGGACCTCGACGAGCTGGTCCTCGGCGTCCAGCCGGGCGAACGCCGCTGCTAATGCGCGCGTCGTAGCCTCCGGCAGCGGCACCGTGGTGCTCAGCTGCGGTGAGAGATACATCGGCCGCCGCTCGGTGTATGTGGAAAGCCCCCACGGCCCGACGTTGCGCTTGGTCACGCGGTAAACGACGTAGTCGGCGATGTGCAACACGTCGTTCCATGACGGGAGCCGGTGCCCTGCACCGAACGCCGCAGGCGTCTTCTCGAGTTGCAGCCAGGTGCCGTTGGCCGTCCGGCCGTGCAGCTTCTCGCGTACCAGCGGCCCGTGCATTCCCAGGTCCGGATATGTCTGCTTGTCGACAGTCTTGTGGTGACTCGACAGCCGCTGCCTCGTCACCTTCGGAAATCGCCAGCGTTCATAAAGCTCCGGATTGTCCACGAGAACATGGCCGCCCCACAGCACGTCGCGGAGCTGGTTGACGTCGAGCCCATGTGCCTCCAGGTCGGCAAGGACTGAGGCCTCTTGCGGCGTGAGGGTCTTGGCTGCCTGCACCAGCCCGCGGCGGTAGCGACCATGGCGGGTGGTCAACTGGACGAGCAGGCGGACCCTGGTGCGCGTCTGCTCGGCCTGGTGCTCGCTTGCCTCGGCGGGCCGCTCGGCCGCCCCAATCGACGTGCCTCGCACGTGGTCAGGCTACTGCTCGGCCTCGGGCTGACGCGAGACAGTCACCATCCATCGAGCTGTCGGGTCATGCCTGCGGCGTTGTCTCCCGTGTGCAAACTCGCGCGCTTGACTTCTGAGCAAAGATCCGCTTAGATCGATCTAGATTTCTTTAGATCGATCTAAATTCCCGAGAGTGAGGACCAATGGCACGGGTAACGCTGCTGGACGTGGCCCGGCACTGCGGAGTCTCCCGAGCGACGGTGAGCTTGGTGCTCAACGACAGCCCGCTCGTCGCAGCGAAGACGCGCGACCGAGTACGCCAGGCCATGACCGAGCTCGGATACGTCTACAACCGTGCTGCGGCTTCGCTCCGCACCCAGCGCAGCGACGCCATCGGCGTCGTGCTGACCAACATCACCAACCCGTACTTCGCCGAATTCGCCGCGGGGCTTCAGGACACCCTGACCAGCAGCGGTACGGTCCCCCTTCTTGCGGTCAGCGGGGAGGACCGCGACATGCAGCATCGCCTCGTCAGATCGCTGGTCGAACGCGCTGTGGACGGCATCGTGTTGGTGCCTGCCCAAGGCACGAAGCCCGAGGACCTTCCGGACCTTCTCGGCACGCCTCTGGTGCTGCTGGCCCGCCGCCTGCACGGTATGGATGTCGATTACGTGGGCGCGCAAAACCATGACGGCGGATATGCGGCCGCCGAGCATCTCTTCAGCCACGGCTGCCGTCACATTGCCTTTGTCGGTGGCTACGTCGACGCCTCGGCTCGCGAGGAGCGCGCCAGCGGCGTGGCGGAATTCCTGAGCGATCGCGGCTTGACGCTCGACTCGGAGCATTCGGTGGTATGTGAGCCGGCGCGGCCGCCGGCGCGTGAGGCGGCGATGCGCTTGCTCACCGACGATCCCACGGTCGATGGCATTGTCTGCTTCAGCGATGTGGTCGCCTTCGGCGTCCTGGATGCGATTGCGGACATCGGTCGCGGTGTTGGATCTGACGTCCGGGTGATCGGCTTTGACGACGTGCACGACGCCGGTCTCAACCGACCCTCGCTGAGCAGCGTCGCGGTACCGGCTCGCGAGACGGGCCGTCGCGCCGGCCAGCTCGTACTCGAGCGCGTGGCGGGATCGACCGAGAACACCGTACGCGAAGAGTTCCCAGTCAAGCTCGAGCCGCGGGAGACCTGCGGCTGTCCCCGTCCCCAACTGCTCGTCTGACCCAAAGGATCCTGCAGATATGCGAACCGTACCCGTGCTGACCGGCGCCGAGGCCGCCACGCTGATCTCCGACTCTGCCGTCATCACCATCTCCTCATCGTCCGGTCTTGGCTGTCCCGATGCTCTGCTCGAGGCGATCGGGCATCGGTACGCCGAGACCGGATCCCCCGGCAACCTGACCACCCTTCACCCGATTGCCGCTGGCGACATGTACGGCATCAAGGGCATTGACCACTTGTGCCGCCAAGGGCAACTGCGCCGAGTGCTGGCCGGCTCCTACCCGTCTGGCGGTTCCAAGCTGGACCCGCCGCTGATCCGGCAGCTGATCCACAATGATCAAATTCAGGCGCTCAACATCCCCTCCGGAGTGCTGTTCCAGATGCACCGCGCCGCATCCACGGGACAGCCGGGCGTACTGACCGAGGTCGGGCTCGGCACGTACGCCGACCCTCGGATCGACGGCGCCAAGATGAACGCCGTCACCGACGACTTCGTCCAGCTCATGAAGGTCGACGGCAACGAATACCTGTTCTATCCGGCGGTCGATGTCGACGTCGCGATCATCCGAGCCACAACCGCCGACCCATACGGCAACCTCTCGTACGAAGAGGAATGCAGTACTCTCGGCGCGCTTGATCAGGCGTACGCGGCCCATAACAACGGCGGCATTGTCATCGCCCAGGTCAAGAAGCTGTCTGAGAACCAGCTGCCTACGCAGGATGTTCGCGTTCCCGGGATTCTTGTCGACGCTGTCGTGGTCGACCCCGATCAAATGCAGACGACGCAGACCTTCTACGACCCGGCGCTATCCGGTGAGGTCCATCGCGATCTCGACGAGATCGAGCCAGTCGAGTTCGGTCTGGAAAAAGTAATTGCTCGCCGGGCCGCGGCCGAGTTGCAGGTCAACGCCACCGTCAATCTCGGGTTCGGGATCTCCGCGGCAATCCCGCGGGTGCTGCTCGAGGAGGGCCACGCCGACGACGTCACCTGGGTCATCGAGCAGGGCGCCGTGGGCGGCTTCCCGGCGACCGGGTTCGCGTTCGGGTGCGCGCTCAATCCACAGGCACTGCTACAAAGCGTCGATCAGTTCACACTGCTGCAAGGCGGCGGTTTTGACGTTGCGATGCTGTCGTTTCTGGAGGTGTCCGGTGCGGGCGATGTCAACGCCTCATACCTGCCGGCGCGGCCGCACGTCACGGCCGGCGTTGGCGGCTTCAACGACATCATCACCCGCGCCCCCAAGATCGTTTTCTCCGGCTACTTCACTGCCGGCAAGAAGGACATCCAGATCGCCGACGGGCAGCTCAAGATCATCTCTGACGGCTCGATCGCCAAGTTCGTCCCCGAGGTTGCGCAGATCTCGTTCTCGGGCGAAATGGGCCGCAAACGCCGTCAAGAGGTCCTCTACATCACCGAACGCTGCGTCATCGAGCTGACCGAAGACGGCCTGACGGTGATCGAGATCGCGCCAGGAGTCGATCTTGAAAAGGATGTCCTCGCCAAGGCCGGCGTACCGCTGCTGGTAAGCCCTGACCTGCAGCTGATGTCCTCCGCACTGTTCCGCCCGGAATCGATGGGATTGATCTTGTCCCGCAAGCCGTCGCGAATTGCTCCGCTCATCCCAGAGCCAGTCTCCGCACCCGAGCGCCCCGCTCCGAATGGCCAGTCCGCCCCCTGATCAGAAGGAATCGTTCACCATGCCCGCAACCCACTACGACTACGTGATCGTCGGCGCCGGCGCCGCTGGCTGCGCTGTAGCCAACCGGCTCTCCGCCGACCCCAACACGACCGTGCTGCTCCTAGAGGCCGGCGGCAAGGACTGGTCTCCGCTGGTCCACATGCCGGTTGGCTTCACCAAGCTCGCTGGCCCTCGCTACAACTGGGAGTTCTCCACCGTCCCACAGCCGGAGCTGAACAACCGAGCGATGTGGTACCCACAGGGCCGCACTCTCGGCGGTAGCACCTCGATCAACGCGATGATCTACATCCGCGGACAGAAAGAGGACTACGAGGCGTGGGCGGAGCTCGGCAACAAACACTGGGGTTATGACCAGGTGCTGCCGTTCTTCCGGCGGGCCGAGGCCAACGAGCGCCTCAACGACCGCTACCACAGCAGTGTGGGCGCGGTGAATGTCACGGAGCAGGTTCAGCACAATCCGTTGAGCAAGGCGTTCGTACGCGCCGCTCAGGAGCTCGGCGTCAACTTCGTTGCCGATTTCAACGGCGCCGCCCAGGAGGGCGTCAGCTGGTACGACGTCACCCAGAAGAACGCTCGCCGCGAGAGCACTGCTACCGCGTACTTGAAACCGATCCGGTCGCGGAAGAACCTCTCCGTCGTCACCCACGCGCTGGCCCGCAAGATCATCGTGCGAAACGGCCGCGTCACCGGTCTCGACATGATCATCGACGGGAGGCCGCAGCACGTGCAGGTGGATCGGGAGCTGATCTTGAGCGGAGGCGCGGTCAACTCGCCCAGGCTGCTGCTGCTATCGGGCATCGGACCGGCCGACGAGCTACAACCGCTCGGAGTCCCGATCGTCCACGACCTGCCCGGTGTCGGCAAGAACCTCCAAGATCACATGGACGTCTACCTCACCGCCGAGACCACCCCGGTGAGCTACAACTCCTCCGATCGGCCCGACAAGGCTGCGCTGGCCGGCCTGCAGTACATCACGACCAAGACGGGACCCATCACCGCTTCGGTCTGCGAGGCCGGAATGTTTGTCCGCAGCACCCCCGACGTGGCCACACCGGACATCCAGATGCACGCTCTGCCGGCGTACGTGATCGATCACGGCCGGATGCGGGTCAAGGGCCACGGCATGACGATCAACACCTGCCATCTGCGGCCTCGCAGTATCGGCTCGGTCACTCTGCACACCGCCAACCCGGACGACCCGCCCGCCATCGATCCCGCCTTCCTCACCGATCCGTACGACTGGGAGAAGTCGCTGGAAGGATTCCGCTGGGGGCGGGAGATGATGCGTAGTAAGGCGTATCAGCCGTTCGTGATCAAGGAGTATCTGCCTAGCGCGGACGTCAAGACCGACAAGGACATTCGCGAGTATGTGAAGCAGTGGGCCAAGACCGACTACCACCCGGTCGGCTCCTGCAAGATGGGCGATGACGACCTCGCCGTCGTTGATCAAGAGCTCAAAGTACGCGGTATGGATGGCCTCCGGGTGATCGACGCGTCGATCATGCCGAAGTTGATCAGCGGCAACACCATGGCCACCTCGACCATGATCGGCGAGAAGGGCGCGCACCACGTGCTCCGCGGCCTTACCCCGCCCGACCCAAGCGACGGCCCGACATGAGCGACGCAACCACACCGGACATCGGCGAAATCAGTGTCGATGTCGATGTGCGTGGCCACGATTTGCCTCAACCGGCCGGCCAAGCACAATGCGCTGACGCCCGGAGATGCTGGGGCAACTCGAGGAGATCCTGATCGGCCTCGATTCCGACCGGGAGGTCCGTGTCGTCCTCGTCACCGCAGTCGGGGATCGCTCCTTCTGCGCCGGCGCCGACATCAAACGCTTCAAGGCGCTAGCAGCCGCTGGACATGTGGGCGCAGTGGACCCGCCTCGGGCACCGGGTGTTCGACCACCTTGCCGGGCTACGACAGCCGACCATCGCAGCCATTACCGGCAATGCGTACGGGGGCGGGTTCGAGCTGGCTCTGGCGTGCGATCTGCGCATCCTGGCCGACGACGCGACGCTCGGCCTGACCGAGGTCGGCATCGGCACCTTGCCCAGGCTGGGGCGGCACTGGTCGGCTTCGCGACCTGGTCGGCTCAGGACGCGCCAAGGAGTTGATCTTCACCGGCGAGCCGCTGACCGCCGAGCGAGCCCTGGCCTGGGGTGTGGCCAACCAGCTCGTTCCCAAGGCGCAGGTGATCGACGCGGCCCATGCCTTGGCCAACCAAGATCGCCGCCCGTGCCCCGATCGCCGTGCAGATGGCCAAGCAGGCGATCGACGCCGGCGACGCGTACCAGGCGATGGAGCAGATCAGCTCTGCGGCTACCGCCTTTACCGAGGACGCGGCCGAAGGTTTCGCATCCTTCACCGAGAAACGCGACCCGCGCTACCGCGGAACCTAAATCCCACAGCCAGCACACATCCGCACCGACCGAAAGCACTGTCATGACCACGATCACGAGCACCGCCCCGACCAAGCATTACCGCCAACATCTGGCCCAACATCATTGACGGCCGCGAAGTCGGCGGCGGAGGCGAAGAGGTACTGCGCGACAGCCCGGCTCATGATGTCCGTGTCGCCAGTTACCACAGCGCCAGCGAGGCCGACGTCGATGCGGCCGTGACTGCAGCGCACAGGGCCTTCAGCTCCGGTGATTGGCCGCGAGATCTCGGGTGCCGAGCGGGCCTCGCTGCTGCGGCGAGTTGCGGCACGAATTGAAGCCGAGCTGGACGAGCTGGCCTTGATCGAGACGCTGGAGTCCGGCAAGCCGATTTCGCAAGCGAAGGATGAGGTGTCCAGCGCAGCGGGCATCTGGTACTACGCCGCCAGCCTCGCCCAGCACGCGCTACGGCGACGCCCACAACGATCTGGGTCCCAACTATCTGGCGGTGACGGTCAAGGAACCCATCGGGGTGGTCGGAGTGATCACGCCGTGGAACTTCCCGCTCTTGATCGTTTCGCAGAAGCTGCCATTTGCACTGGCAGTGGGCTGCACGGCCGTTGTCAAGCCCAGCGATCTCACACCTGGCACCACCACTCGCCTGGTCCAGATCTTGCACGACGAAGGGCTGCCCAACGGGGTCGTCAACCTGGTTCATGGCGGCGGTGATGTCGGCGGCTGGCTGTCGAGCCATCCCGGAACCCACATGACGACCTTCACCGGATCCACTGGCGTGGGCCGGATGGTCGCACAGGCCGCCGCGAAGGATCTGAAGAAGGTCAGCCTCGAGCTGGGCGGCAAGAATCCGCAGGTGGTCTTTCCTGATGCTGATCTTGATGCGGCGCTGGAGAAGGTCGTCTTCGGCGCCTACTTCAACCAGGGCGAGTGCTGCAATGCCGGCTCTCGGCTGCTGGTGCATGCCGACATCGCGGATGATTTCACCGCGCGGATTGTGGAGCGCGCCCAGGACGTCGCCGTCGGTGATCCGCTCGACCCGGTCACCAAGGTTGGCGCGCTGATCTCGGAGAAGCATCTTGGCGTGGTCAGCGGCTATGTTGATCTTGGCCAAGCCGAAGGCGCTTCTGTCGCGCTCGGTGGCAGCCAGCTCGATTCCGATCGCGGCCGCTACTACTCCCCCACCGTGCTCGCCGGCGTACCCAAGGCTGCTCGCGTCGCTCGGGAAGAGATCTTCGGGCCGGTGCTGTCAGTGGTCCGTTTTGCTGATCTTGCTGAGGCCGTGGAGATCACCAACGCCACCGGGTATGGCCTGAGTGCGGGCGTCTGGAGCCGCGATATTGATACCGCACTGGGATATGCGCGTGCCACCAAGGCTGGAACCGTCTGGATCAACTGCTACATGGACGGCTTCCCAGAGATCTCGTTCGGCGGCTACGGCGCCTCCGGGATCGGCCGCGAGCTCGGCCGGACGGCTATCGATGAGTACATCGAGCACAAGAGCACGATCATCCGTACCGGCAGCCAAGCGCCCTCCTGGGTTGGCGGCGTCGGCGAGAAGTGAGGTAGCGAACCCATGTACTGGACCTCCCGCCGAGTCAGGGAACGCCGCACGTTGCCTTTCAGCGAGGCGACGAAGGCGGCTGCCAACACCGCCCTCCAGGTTGCCGCCGGCAAAGTGGAGCGGCTGGCCACCGACTACCCGGACTACTTTCCCCTCTACACCGATCAAGGCCGCTGGAAGCACGGTAAGGAAGCCTGGACGAATTGGTGCGAAGGCTTCCTGGGTGGTCAGATGTGGTTGTTCTACGAGGTTGGGCTCGGCGACGACTGGCGGGCCCGCGCCGAGCACTACAGCAAGCTCGTCGAGGAACGTCAGTACGACGATCAAGTTCATGATCTTGGTTTCGTGCTCTGCCCGACGTGGAAGAAGTGGTGGGAGCTCACCGGCGAGGACGCGCGCCGCCAGGTGATCATTCAGGGTGGCAAGACCATGGCCACTCGGTTCAATACCAAGGGCAAGTACTTGCGCTCGTTCTTGGCACCGGATTCGATCTTCATCGACATCATGATGAACGTCGGCATCATTGCGGTGGCAGGGCTGGAGACCGGCGATCAGGAGCTGCTGGACATCGCCGAGGAGCACTGCGAGACGACCCGCAAGTATCTGGTACGCGGCGACGGATCGTCCAGCCATGAAGGCATCTTTGATCTTGATACTGGAGAGTTCCTGCGTCAGACCACCCAGCAGGGCTGGCGCAATGACTCCTCCTGGGCACGCGGTCTGGCCTGGTCGCTGTATGGATTCACGTCCATGTATGCGCTGACTGGAAACCCGCACTGGCTTGCCACCGCTCAGCTGAACGCCCACTACTGGCTGGAGCACACGGCACAAGACGGTACCGATCCAGTGCCGCCGAATGACTTCGACGAACCGAATCCGGTACTCCGCTGGGAATCTTCGGCCGCAGCCTGCGCCGCCGGAGGTTTGATCATGCTCGGCTCTCTTGTCGAAGATGATGAGTCTGCACAGCGGTATCACAGCCACGCCGAGGCCACCATCGCCCGACTGTGCGAGCCGGAGTTCGTTGCCCACGAGGACGCCTGGGAGGGTGTACTCAAGCACGGCTCGTACCACGAGACCAAGCAGCTCGGTGTGGATGAGAGCGTCATGTGGGGCGAGTACTTCTTCGTCGAAACCCTTGCCCGCGTGGTGCAGGCACCATGACCACCACGATCAGCCGGCCGCCGGTCAGCGATCGGCTTGTCAGCAGCAAGGTGATCGCGGTGCTGCGCGCCTCGCATGTCTCCGCCCTCGTTCCCGTCTGCGACGTGCTCGTGAATGAAGGCATCCTCAGCCTGGAGTTGACCCTCACCACTCCCGGCCTGTTCGACGCACTGCCGGAGCTGGTTGATCGGTACGCGGACACCGCCGATGTGGGTGTCGGCACCATACTGACCGAGTCAGAAGCCCAACGGGCCATGGATTCCGGCGCGCAATACCTGGTCACTCCGACCATGAACGTGCCGGTGATCAAGCTCGCCGTCGAGCGCCAGATTGCGGTCTTCCCCGGTGGACTGACGCCGACCGAACTCGCCGCCGGTTGGAACACCGGCGCGACCGCGGTCAAGATCTTTCCCGCACAGACGGTCGGCGCCGGGTACCTCAAACATCTGCGTGGGCCGTTTCCTGATCTTGAGGCCATACCCTCTGGCGGAGTCGATCTCGCTGCGACACGTGAGTGGTTGGATGCCGGCGCCGTCGCGGTGAGCATTGGCGGCCCCCTGCTGGGCGATGCCCTCAAGGGTGGCGATCTTGGTGCGCTGCGCAACCGCTGCCGAGCCGTACGTGCGGCGATCAAGGAGACGGTGCGGTCATGATCTCGGCACCGTCAGTACTGACGTTCGGCGAGGCGCTGGTGGGCTATGCCACGCGTCGAAGACAACCTGCGGGTCGCCACGCAGTTCAGCCGGTTTCCTGGTGGTGCAGATCTCAATGTCGCCGTCGGCCTCACACGTCTTGGTGTCCGCACCACCTGGGCTAGCGTCCTCGGCGACGATGCGCACGGTGACTATCTGGCCGATGCCGTCGGTCAACTGGGCGTCATCCCGCTCGTCCGCAGGGCAAGCGGTCCGACCGCGCTCATGTTCAAAGCCGGAGGCGCGAACGGCGATCCGGAAGTGCTGCAAGTCCGGCACGCCAGCGCATTCGCCCATCACGCCGAGGCGTTGCTGACAGATGATTTCTTGGCGTTGGACGGAATTCAGCATCTGCACCTGACCGGCATTGCACTTGGCATCTCCCCGGCCGCTCGCGCCGCCGCACTGACGCTGCTCGACGCCGCAGCTCACTGCCGGACTCAGTATCTCCTTCGACCCCAACCTCCGCCTCAACCTTTGGCCTGACCGAGAGGAAATGCGCGGCATGATCAACACTGTCACCTCCCGCGCCACCGTGGTGATGCCGGGCGTAGCGGAAGGACGGCTGCTGACCGGAACGAGCGAGCCCGACGACATCGCGCAGTTCTACCTCGAGCGAGGCGTGCAAGAAGTCGTGATCAAGCTCGGCGCGCAGGGTGCCCGCGGGTGGACAGCCGACGGGGAGACCGTTCAATCCCGAGCGTTCACGGTCACTCCGATCGACACCGTCGGGGCTGGGGATGGCTTCGCCGCCGGCTACCTGGCGGCCTTCCTCGCCGGCGCGAGCCTGCAAGAACGAGTTGATCAAGGTGCGGCCGTTGGTGCTCTGGTCACCACTCGCCGTGGCGATCTTGCTGCCATGCCTACCCGCGCCGAGGTTGACGAACTACTCACCCAGCCCACTGTTCCCGCGCGATCATGACACAGCCAGCACAATCCCTACGCGACGGAGCACTCGTCGACGCTGATCAGAAAACGCTGACCGCTGATGTGGTGATCATCGGCTCCGGCATGGGTGGTGGCACACTCGCTTGGGCGCTGAAAGACACCGGCCTGGACGTGCTCATCGTCGAGCGTGGCCAGTTCCTGCCCAGGGAGCCGGAGAACAGCCAGCCCGATCACGTATTCATCAAGAAGCGCTACGTCACGTCGAGGCCGTGGTACGACGCCAAGACCGGTCAACCGTTCCAGCCGGGCGTCTACTACTGGGTGGGCGGGAACACCAAGATGTATGGCGCCTGCCTGCCGCGCTTCCGTCGCAGCGACTTCCAAGAGGTCCTTCATCACGACGGGCTCTCTCCCGGATGGCCGTTCAGCTATGACGATCTGGAGCCCTTCTATGCCAAGGCAGAAGAGCTTTTCGAGGTGCATGGCGCAGTTGGGGAGGACCCCACGGAGCCGGAACACTCCACGCCTTACCCCTATCCGCCGCTCAGCCACGAACCCACCATCGAGCGGCTCGCCGTACGGCTCCGGCAGCAGGGCCTGCATCCATTCCACATGGCCAATGGCATGCACTTGCCGTCGATGGTCGAGCGACGCGCCGACACCACCGCTGATGGGTCTCCCTCAGCGACCGGCAACAAGAGCGATGCCGAGAATCGCGCGGTCCGGCCAGCCCTCGAGTCACCGACCGTGAGGATGCTCCTCGGCGCGTACGTTCGCCGGTTGCACAGCAACCGCGACGGCGACGCCATTACGGCTGCGGAGGCAGATGTAGGCGAGCAGACCATACGGATCGAGGCCAAGACCTTCGTGGTGTCCGGCGGAGCTGTCAACTCGGCGGCCTTGCTGCTGCGATCCGCCAATGATCAACATCCCAGGGGACTAGGCAACTCGTCGGGCCTACTCGGCCGCAACTACATGGTCCACAACAGCACATTCTTTTTGGCGGTGAACCCTGCGCGCCGTAATGACACCGCCTGGCAGAAGACGCTCGGGCTCAACGACTGGTACGAGGCCGGGCCGGACACGCCCTATCCGCTCGGGAACCTGCAGATGCTCGGCAAGCTGCGTGCGCCGATGGTCAAAGCGGCCCGCTCCTGGGCGCCAATGTGGGCTCTGAAGATGGTCACCGATCGCAGTCTCGACATCTACCTCACTACCGAGGATCTGCCCCGGCCACTCAACCGGGTCACTGTCGACGGCGACAAGATCATGATCAACTGGTCTCCGAACAACCTTGCCCCCCACTACGAGTTGGTCAAGCGGGTCAGGCGCGCGGTCCGTAGGGCCGGCTACCCGATCATCCTCACTGAGCGCATGGGCATTGCCACGAACTCTCACATGTGCGGTACAGCCGTTGCCGGCGTCGATCCGGCCATCAGCGTTCTCGACCGCGACTGTCGCAGCCACGACGTCAACAACCTCTACGTCGTGGACGGCAGCTTCTTCCCATCCTCGGCCGCGCTGAATCCAGCACTAACCATCGCGGCCAACGCGCTCAGAGTCGCGCCTACCATCGCGGCCGGTATCTGAGCCGAGCCGAGCCGGCCGTGGTTTGGTCAGTTGACGAGCGCTGCCGCAGGGCTGGCCGCGGCGTGCCAGATTGTCTCGGCGAAGTCGGTGTTGCCGAGGGTGGGTGCCGCTGGGGTTGATCAGGTAGATGCGGTGCGGGTGATCGCCATAGCCAGGTGCCGGGCTCGGGTTGCCTGACTCGCCACCGGCCGTGGGCCTGTGATGTCGCGCCGCACATGGGGTCCGAGGTTCCCGATTCGGGTCTGGCCCGGCGGGCCGCCCTGGTCGGGGTCGAGGTAGGGGATGGTGTGATCAACATCGATCTGGCGGCTCACCGCAGTGGCGTAGGGGAACACATCGGCCGGATTGCGAGCAGCAGTTGCTCCCGCAGGCGGCGGGTATTTCGTAGCTTCGACCGGAATATGCCCGGCGGGCAGATCGATGACCGGCTTCAGACCTATCGTGCAGCGGTCGCCGAGCAGGCCGCGCAACCGACCGATGCAGTATCGGGCCGACGTTTTCGACCCTGGCGATACCAGTGCCGGCGGTAACGGCCTCCGCGCCAAGATGGACATAGACGATAGCGCGCGGCCGAGCGCGGGCTGGGTCGAATGGCGGGCGGCTGATCTGCAGCGACCGACGACTGTCCTCATCGACCCCGTCACGGTTGTCGGCGGCCTGCTCGGAAACGGTCGCCGGCTCGGAGTCTTCGGAGATGGTCTCAGCAAAGTCGAGCTGCTCGTCTGCGCCCGCTTCCTGCTCACTTGTGTTTGCTTCTTTTATGTGTGCTTCTTCGGCGGGCTTATCTGGTCCGCCCCACTCGTCGTCTTGGTGTTGGCAAAGCAGCTGCAGGGCTTCGGCGGGCTGGGCCAGTATGCCGATCGCTTTGGAGCGGCGTATCTCCACAGTGTCGGTGTCGCCTTGACGACCAAGGATGTCGGCGATCCGGTCGATGGTCGCTTTGAACCAGATGGCATCCCCGGCGTTCGCGCGGGCGATGATCAACTTCAACCCATGCTCATTGCTGCGGCCGAGCCGCCCGAACCGCTCCGCTGCAGCCGCAACGGCACGGTGCTCAGCGCCGACCGGATCGGCCTCGATGATGGCTGCATCAAGCAGACTTTTGTAGTCGGCTCCACGACACCTTGCCCACAGTGGGGCGATCCGTCCGTCCACGACGGCGGCCTGCTGGCGGTCAAGTGCCGGGTCGCGCTCGCGATGTGTCGGGCCTGATGGGGCGGCCAGGGTGCTGGCCGCATCCAGCTCGGCGAGATCATTTTCGAACACACCTTCAATATAAGCGTCGGCGTCGACACTCCTCCGCAGATTCGACACGGCGCAGCCAACGGACAACACCACACCGATCCGGACAACACGCTGGGGCATCGCTTGAACCACGTACTGGACAGCCGGGGCCCACCTGCTGGAAGTAGATGGGACGGCAGGCGTAACGTTTCCGACATATCTGCGACCACCCAGGCCCATAGTGGGCCTGCCGAAGGCCGAGGAGGGTCTCAAATGCCCCAGGACCTTGATCCGCTGGAGACCCGCGAGTGGTTGGACGCGCTGGACTCCGTTGTGACGTTCGACGGCACGGATCGGGCAACGTTCCTGCTGGACGAACTGCTCAGCGATGCCCGGCGCAGCGGCGTGCCAGTGCCGTACTCAGCAAACACTCCGTATCTGAACACCATCCCGCCGGATCGAGAGGCGCAGCACCCCGGTGACCTGGAGATCGAATACAAGATCCGGTCGCTGATCCGATGGAACGCCGTGGCGACGGTGCTGCGTGCCAACAAGGAGTCGTCCGAGCTGGGCGGCCACATCGCGAGCTTCCAGTCTGCGGCCACCCTTTACGACATCGGCTTCAACCACTTCTGGCACGCACCCAGCGAGTCGCACGGCGGTGATCTGGTTTTCATCCAGGGTCACAGCTCGCCGGGCATCTACGCCCGGGCCTACGTCGAGGGCCGGCTCACCGAAGACCAGCTGCTCAAATTCCGGCAGGAGGTCGACGGCGGCGGCCTTTCGTCGTATCCGCATCCGTGGCTGATGCCGGAGTTCTGGCAGTTCCCGACCGTGTCGATGGGGCTTGGACCGCTGATGGCGATCTACCAGGCCCGATTCCTCAAGTACTTGCACGCCCGCGGCTTGGCTGACACCGCGAACAGACATGTATGGGCGTTCCTCGGCGACGGCGAGATGGACGAGCCGGAGTCGCTCGGCGCGATCTCCCTTGCTGGACGGGAGAAACTCGACAATCTGATCTTCGTCATCAACTGCAACCTGCAACGACTGGACGGTCCGGTCCGCGGGAACGGCAAGATCATTCAGGAGCTGGAGGCGGTGTTCCGCGGCGCCGGCTGGAACGTGATCAAGGTGATCTGGGGTGCGGGCTGGGATCCGCTGATCGCCGCCGACAAGTCCGGCCTGTTGCTCAAGCGGATGGAGGAGTGCGTCGACGGCGAGTACCAAGATTTCAAGTCGAAGAACGGGGCGTATGTCCGCCAGCACTTCTTCGGCAAGTACCCCGAGCTGCTTGATCTTGTTGCCGACATGTCCGATGACGACATCTGGGCGCTGAGCCGCGGCGGCCATGACGCTCAGAAGGTCTATGCCGCCTACCACGCCGCGGTCAATCACATCGACCAGCCGACGGTGATCTTGGCCAAGACCGTCAAGGGCTACGGCATGGGTGAGGCCGGTGAAGGGCAGAACATCACCCATCAACAGAAGAAGATGGGTGAGTCGGTGCTGCGGACCTTCCGGGACCGGTTCCAGATCGACGTGCCCGACGATCAGATTGCCGAGGTTCCATTCCTGCCACCGGACGCCGGCAGTAAGGAGCAGGCCTACCTGCAAGAACGGCGCGCTGCACTCGGCGGCAGCCTCCCGGCCCGCCGACGCCGAAGCTCCGAGTCGCTGCAGGTGCCGCCGCTTTCCGCCTTCGAGTCCCAGCTGAAAGGCACCGGAGATCGGCAGATCTCCACCACGATGGCGTTCGTGCGGATCATGACAACGCTGCTGCGAGACAAGCAGATCGGCAAACGCATCGTGCCGATCGTGCCCGACGAGTCCCGCACATTCGGCATGGAGGGCCTGTTCCGGCAGTTCGGCATCTTCTCCCAGGTCGGTCAGATGTACCAGCCTGAAGACGCGAATCAGCTGATGTTCTACAAGGAGGACAAGAGCGGCCAGCTCCTCCAAGAGGGGATCAATGAGCCGGGCGCGATGTCGTCGTGGATTGCGGCGGCTACCTCGTACAGCACCAACGATGTCCCGATGATCCCGTTCTACATCTACTACTCGATGTTCGGCTTCCAGCGGGTCGGCGACCTCGCCTGGGCCTCCGGCGACATGCGGGCGCGGGGTTTCCTGATGGGTGGCACAGCGGGGCGTACCACGCTCAACGGCGAGGGACTGCAGCACGAGGACGGGCACAGCCACGTCATGGCCGCGACGATTCCAAATTGCGTCTCCTACGATCCGACGTTCTCCTACGAGGTGGCGGTGATCATCGCCGACGGGCTACGCCGGATGTACGCCGAGCAGGAGGACGTCTTCTACTACATCACCGTGATGAACGAGAACTATCAGCATCCCGCTCTGCCCGAGGGTCGCGAGGACGAGGTTCGCGAGCGGAATCGTCAAGGGGATGTACCTGTTCCGGGAGGGCAAGGCCGCCAAGAAATCGGCTCCGCGGGTGCAGCTGTTCGGCTCCGGGACGATCTTGCGCGAGGTCATCGCGGCCGCCGACCTGTTGGAGCAGGACTGGAACGTGGCGGCCGACGTATGGAGCGTGCCGAGCTTCACCGAGCTGGGACGCGAAGGCATGGCCACCGAGCGGTGGAACATGCTGCATCCCAGTGAGGAGCGCCGGCAGTCCTTCGTAGAGACCCAGCTGGCCGGCCGGCCGGACGGGCCAGCCATCGCCGCGACCGACTACATCCGGGCGTTCGCCGAACAGATCCGTCCGTACGTGAAGCGGCGCTACCACGTGCTCGGCACCGACGGCTTCGGCCGCTCCGACTACCGACGCAAACTCCGTGAACACTTCGAGGTGGACCGGCACTTCGTCACCGTCGCCGCGCTCACCGAACTGGCTGCCGAAGGCACCGTTCCCGTCCGGCACCGCGTCCGAGGCCATCGCGAAGTACGGCCTCAACCCCGACAAACCCGATCCCGGCCCGCGCGTAAGAGAGGCGTCCCATGACTGCGGCAACCCAGACAACAACCGAGGTCAAGGTCCCCGACATCGGCGACTTCGACGACGTGCCGGTCATCGAGGTGCACGTCAAGCCCGGTGATGCCGTCAATGCGGACGACCCGCTGATCACGCTCGAATCGGACAAGGCGACGATGGATGTCCCGTCGCCGGCCGCCGGCGCCGTCGCGGATGTGCTCGTCAAGGTCGGCGACACGGTGAGCGAAGGCACCCCGATTCTCGATGCTTCAACCAGGCGATGGCGCGATGACCGAGCCGCCTTCGCTGGTGGAACAGCAGGAGCCTCCGCCAGAGGCCGCCCAACCGGCCGCGGCCGCCCCGCCGCAGCCGCACCCGCGGCCGCCGCAGCTTCGCCAGCCGCGCCCCCGACGCGCCGCTGCGAGCGCAGCACCACCTGCGGCAGGAGCGGCCGACGTGCCCGGTGTGCACGCCGGCCCCAGTGTGCGGCGCATGGCCCGAGAATTCGGCATCGACCTCGGGGCTGTCACGGGTACGGGGCCGAAAGGTCGGATTACCAAGGACGATCTCTTGGGCTTCCTGCGCGGACCGACCCAGGCTCCGGCGCCAGCCGCCGCGGCACCCGCGACCGGCACGGGCATCCCGGAGATTCCGGCCCAGGACTTCTCCAAGTTCGGGCCGGTGGAGACCAAGCCGCTTGCGCGCATCAAGAGGATCTCCGGCCCGTTCCTGCACCGGTCCTGGCTGAACGTGCCACACGTCACGCACAACGACGAGGCCGACATCACCGACCTCGACAAGTACCGCAAGGAGCTGGACACCGCAGCCAAGGCCGACGGCTACCGAGTGACGCTGCTGGCGTTCCTGGTGAAAGCGTGCGTCTCGGTCTTGAAGCAGTTCCCCGACTTCAACAGTTCGCTGTCGCCGGAGAAGGACAGCCTGATCCTGAAGAAGTTCTACAACATCGGCATTGCGGTCGACACCCCCGACGGGCTGGTCGTTCCGGTCGTCAAGGATGCCGACCGCAAAGGGATCATCGAGCTATCCAAAGAGTTCGGCGACATTTCGAAGAAGGCTCGCGACGGCAAGCTGTCCCCGAATGACCTGCAGGGCGGCACGTTCACCATCTCAAGCCTGGGCGGCATCGGCGGCACGAGCTTCACCCCGATCGTCAATGCGCCCGAGGTGGCCATTCTCGGTGTGGTGCGGTCGAAGATGTCCCCGGTCTGGAATGGATCGGAGTTCGTCCCCCGGATGATGCTGCCGGTCTCGCTGTCGTACGACCACCGGGTGATCGACGGCGCGGCGGCCGCCCGGTTCACCCGGCAGCTGTGCCACCTGCTCGAAGACGACCGTCGGCTCATCCTCTAGAGACGCGAGGACATCCAAACATGAGCGCTGTCGAGATTCAGGTCCCTGACATCGGCGACTTCAGCGACGTGCCGGTGATCGAGATCCACGTCAGTCCCGGTGACGTCGTCGCGGTTGACGACTCGCTGGTCACGCTGGAGTCGGACAAGGCCACCATGGATGTGCCGTCCCCGTCCGCCGGCACTGTGTCCGAACTGCGGATCGGCGTCGGAGACACGGTCTCGCAGGGAAGCGTGCTCATGGTCCTCGAGGCCGAGGGAGCTGCTGGCACGCCGCCCAAGGAGCACGTGCATGAAAGCGCGCATCCTGACCCTGGCGAGAAGACCGGTTATGGCTCCGCGAGCGGGGTTTACGACAAGATCGAGGTGAGCGTCCCGGATATCGGCGACTTTGAAGCGGTACCGGTCATCGAGGTGCTGGTCAACGCCGGCGACACCGTCGCGGTCGACGACCCGCTGATCACGCTCGAGTCGGACAAGGCCACCATGGACGTACCCGCCCCGGCGGCAGGCACGGTCGTCGCGGTCAAGGTGAACGTCGGCGACACCGTTTCCGCCGGACACCCCATCTTGGACCTGCGTACTGGTGAAGCACCGGCCGCCGCCGAGCAGGCTGCCGCACCCGCACCATCGCCAGTCGCCCGGCCGCCGATGACCGAGCGCGGCGACGTCCACGGCGAGGTGCTGGTGTTCGGCGCTGGGCCCGGCGGATACAGCGCCGCGTTCCGCGCCGCCGACCTCGGCAAGAGCGTCGTGCTGGTCGACCGCGGGGAGAGGCTTGGCGGTGTATGTCTCAACATCGGCTGCATCCCGTCCAAGGCGCTGCTGCACGCCGCGAAAGTGATCGCCGAGACGAAGGAAATGGCCGCTCACGGGCTGTCCTTCGCCGACCCGCAGATCGATCATCGACAAGCTGCGCGACTGGAAAGAGGGCGTCGTCAAGCGGCTCACCGGCGGCCTCGCGGGTTTGGCCAAGCAGCGCAAGGTCGAGGTCGTACGCGGCACCGGCATATTCACCTCGATGAACCAGGTAGCAGGTGACCGCGGACGACGGCTCGGTCAAGACCGTGAGCTTCGAACAGGCGATCATCGCCGCCGGCTCCGAACCGATGACGCTGCCGTTCATCCCTAACGACGATCCGCGGGTCATCGACTCCACCGGTGCGCTGGAACTTGACGGCGTACCGCAGCGGCTGCTGGTGCTCGGCGGCGGGATCATCGGCCTGGAGATGGCGACCGTCTACTCCGAACTCGGCGCGCAGATCACCGTCGTCGAACTGATGGACCAGCTCATTCCGGGCGCGGACAAGGACATCGTCACGCCGCTCACCAAGCGCATCACCAAGCGGTACGAGAACATCTACCTGAAGACCAAGGTGACCGCGGTCGAGGCCGCGGACGACGGGCTGCGCGTACGGTTCGAAGGCGCGGGCGCGCCGGATACCGACACGTTCGACAAGGTGCTGGTCGCGGTCGGGCGGCGACCCAACGGCCGGCGATCGGCGCGGAGAACGCCGGCGTGCTCATCGACGAGCGCGGCTACATTCTGGTGGACAAGCAACAGCGTACGAACGTGCCGCACATCTTCGCGATCGGCGACATCGTCGGCCAGCCGATGCTGGCGCACAAGGCGGTCCACGAAGGCAAGGTCGCCGCGGAAGTTGCCGCCGGTCAAGACGAGCTACTTCGACGCGAAGGTGATCCCATCCGTGGCCTACACCGACCCCGAAGTGGCCTGGGTAGGGGTCACCGAAAACGAGGCGAAGGCCGCTGGCGTCAAGTACGGCAAAGGGGTGTTTCCGTGGCTGGCGTCCGGCCGGTCGCTGACGCTCGGTCGGGACGAAGGCATCACGAAGGTGATCTTCGATGAATCGACTGATCGGATCATCGGATGCGGCATCGTCGGCCCCAGTGCCGGAGACCTCATCGCCGAAGCCGCGCTGGCCATTGAGATGGGTGCCGACGCGGCCGACATCGGACTGACCATTCATCCGCATCCGACCCTCTCGGAAACCATCGGCATGGCCGCCGAGGCGTTCGAGGGAACCATCACCGACCTTTATCTGCCAAAGAAGAAAAAGAAAACGACATAAGGAGGCACCAAATGCCAGGATCAGTCATCGTCGGGGGTGCCAGGACACCGATCGGGAAGCTCGCCGGATCCCTCAAGGATTTCTCGGCGATGGACCTGGGCGGGTTTGCTATCAAGTCCGCGTTGGAGAGAGCCGGAATCACTGGTGATCAGGTCGACTACGTGATCATGGGTCACGTCATCCAGGCCGGGGCCGGGCAGAACACCGCCCGGCAGGCTGCGGTCAAGGGTGGGATACCGATGTCGGTGCCGTCCTTGACGGTGAACAAGGTGTGCCTGTCCGGATTGAATGCGATCGCGACGGCCGATCAGTTGATCGGCTACGGCGAGTTCGATGTGGTGGTCGCCGGTGGGATGGAGTCGATGACGCAGGGCCCGTACCTGCTGCCGAAGGCCCGCGGCGGATACCGGTACGGCAACGGCGAGATCGTGGACTCCACCGCGCACGACGCGCTGTTCTGCTCGTTCGACCAGCTTGGTATGGGCGCGGCGACCGAGACGTACACCAAGCTGCGCGGCATCAGTCGGGACGAGCAGGATGCTTTCTCGGCGGCGTCGCATGGCCGGGCCGCGGAGGCGCAGAAGAACGGCCTGTTCGACAACGAGATCGTTGAGGTGGCGGTGCCGCAGCGCAGGGGCGACCCAGTCATGGTCACCGATGACGAGGGAGTCCGCCCGGACACCACGGCGACGACACTCGCGAAGCTGCGCCCGGCGTTCGCCGCGGACGGCACGGTGACCGCCGGCTCGTCGTCACAGATCTCCGACGGCGCCGCCGCGGTGGTGGTGATGTCCCGGGCCAAGGCCGAGGAGCTGGGAGCTGCCGATCCTTGCGGAGATCGGCGCGCATGGCACCGTTGCCGGGCCGGATCCGTCGCTGCTGTCCCAGCCGGCCAACGCGATCAGCAAGGCGCTCGGACGGGAGAATCTCACGCCTGACGATGTCGATCTGTACGAGATCAATGAGGCGTTCGCGTCGGTGGCCATTCAGTCGATGCGTGAGCTGGAAATCGGCGAGGACGTCGTGAACGTCAACGGTGGCGCCATCTCCATGGGCCACCCGGTTGGCGCGTCCGGCGCCCGGCTCGCGCTGCATCTGGCGCTCGAGCTCAAGCGCCGCGGCGGTGGCTTCGGCGCAGCCGGTTTGTGCGGCGGCGGCGGTCAGGGCGAGGCCTTGATCATTCGCGTGGCGGGCTGACAGAGCTCCGAACACGACGGCCGTCCACTCGATCGAGGACATCATTCAGCGGTCATCCTGATCATGCTGTCATCCTGATCATGCTGGCCGGGCAATGGGCTTGCTCGTTTCGCCCGGGCTAGTTGGGCGGGATGTTCTGGTTGATGTGGAAGAAGTTGTCCGGGTCGTACTTTCGCTTCAAGGCTTGGAGCCGGTCGTACTTCTTCGGCCCGTACGACTGTCGAACGCGGTCGGCACCCTCGTCACCCAAGAAATTCACGTAGACGCCTTCGTGCCACGGTCGTAGTGCGGACCAGAAGTCGCGTACCCACTCGCGTTCCTCTGCGAATCCGGCACTCGTCTCGGTGCTGGCGCCGATGTTGTACGTGAAGCTGGCCGAGCGGCCATTGAACGCGGTCTCGTCGTCGCCGACTCGGCCCACGGCGCCCCCCATTTGCCAGATCGGGAACGCCGTCAGCGGCGATGAGATCTGCAACGAGTGCTCCGCCGTGATGTCGATGACTTCATCGCTCAGTTCGGCGACGTCGCAGCTCTTGAAGTAATACCAACGACCCGCCGGGAAGCTCGGATCGAACATCGCCTGATGCGTCAGGAACGGCTTCGGCACGCATAGATCCAAGACCGGGGAGCCGAACGCCTTCAGCGGTTGGACAAAGCGTTCCCCTTCCTCTATGTCACCGGCCCAGCAGCAGACGACGCTCACGACCGGCTTACCGTGAAGTTCCGGCGGCACGAATGGCAGCGGCGGCGCTTTACGGTGAACCACGATCGTCATCAGTTCGTCCGGCGCGTCAGCGACCCAGTCACGATAGAAGCGCAGGACGGCTGGTGATTGGGTCATCGGCCAGAACACCGGTCCCGCCACCACCTGTGGTCCCAGAGGCACGCACCGGAACTCGAACTCAGTGACTATCCCGAAGTTGCCACCGCCGCCGCGTACTCCCCAGAAGAGATCGGCATTCCTATCCGCGCTCGCCTGCACGAACTCACCGTCAGCTGTAACGAGATCAACTGAGAGGAGCTGGTCGATCGACAGCCCGTGTTGACGCATGATCCAGCCGATCCCGCCCCCCAGCGTGAGTCCTGCCACGCCGGTATGGGTGACGATGCCGGACGGCACCGCGAGGCCGAACGCCTGAGTTTCCCTGTCGAGGTCTCCAAGCAACACGCCCGCCTGCACCCGCGCGGTTCGCCCTTCGGGATCGACCCGGACGCCTTTCATGAGCGAGAGGTCGATCACTAGGGCGCCGTCCGCCATCGACAGACCCGGGAAGGAGTGTCCACCGCTCCGTACGGCGACTGGCAGACCGGTGGCCCGACCGAATTTCACACCAGCGATGACATCCGAAACTCCCAGGCATCGGAGGATCACCGCAGGGTGCCTGTCGAACGAGCCGTTCCAGATCTTGCGATCGGTGTCATAGCTCGGATCTCCCGAGCCGACGACGTGCCCGCGGAGAGCGGCCCTGTCAATTTCCATCGATTCGGTGCCCAGGCTCATCGTTGGAGTGTCTCAGTCACGCCGACGGTTGCCAAGCACCCTGGCGGATCGGAGAGCGCGTGCTGGCCATGAAGATACGGGCGGCGAGCGCTCTAGCCAGAACAGCGATATCCATCTCCAGCTCCTCGATGCGCCGGCGCTCGGTGGAACCTTCAATTCCGTCGAGCACCGGCCTTAGATGGTTCCTACGAGGTTTGGCCCAGCGGAGGCAGGTCCCACGCATCGTTCGGTGTCTTGACGATCTTCACCGCGCAGCACGCGAAGGCCAGCGTCATCAGCAGCCACGCGGCCATGTCCAGCATGGGCATCTGCAGGACTACGAAGGCCAAGACGTGCACCGGTGTCGTCAGCAGCATGGCCAGCCAGCCCACGGTCGGGACGCTGCCGCGCAGGGCGAGACCCATCAAAATTGCGCCGAGGATGTGACCTAGGACGAACAGGCTGGTGCTCAGTCCCGGAATCCCGCTCGACCACATCTTCTCGATCACGATCGCAGCGACGTCGCGCTGGCCCGGTGGTAGTGAGGCACCGATCAGGAGGAGGTTGTCGATGGCGGCCATCGCAAAGGCCCCGAGGTACGCCACAAGATTCACCGCGAGCGCCACGGTGGTCAGCACTGGCCGTCGACGTCGGGAGAGCGCCCCGGCAGCGAGGAACGCCGGGACGATGCAGAACAGGCCGATGAACCCGAGCAGGGCAAAGGTGAACTGACGATCGGGATTGGCCGCGATCAGGTCGAGCGACCTCCTGGTGTCGGAGTCGTCGGTCTGAAACAGCCGCCCGAGAGCGACAGTCGTGGCCGGAATGAGCATGATGACCGCGCCCGCGTACCGCTGGAACGTGCGTACATCACGAACTCGGCGCGCCGCTCCGCTCTGGCCGGTGATCGTGGACTGGCTGGCTTGGGCAACTGACATGGTGGCCTCCGATGTGCACGGGGAACTATCTGGTCCTCGCACTGTGCCGCCGCTTGCACACGCCTAGCAGGAGGATTCCTGCTAGGCGGCCCGGGAGGTTGCCCGGATGGTTGGGGAGCCAACTCCCTGGTGGTCGGGAGTGTCGGGCGGGATCATGAGGGCATGCCGAAGCGGCCCACGATGTTGGCGTACGCGCTCTTCGGGTTCGCCATCGTCCTTGCCGGGGTTGCGGTGGTCGGTGCCCTGCTCATCGGTATCGACCGTGAGACGGCGTGGTCCATGTACTTGATCACCAACATTGCGATCGGTCTCTCAGCGGCGCCCTGTGGTCTCTTGATCGCCCGCGCCAAACCGGACAACCCGATCGGTTGGCTCTTCCTCATCGCGGGCATTGCCCCACTGCTCACCGCGGCAACGACCCCGCTCATGATCTACGGCGCCGACGATCACTGGCCGCAGCCAGCCCTGCGCCTCGTCGTGACCAGCTATATGTTCGCCTGGTCCTGGGGCGTCTTCTGCTGCCTGCCGTTGATCTTGCAACTGTTCCCGACCGGGAAGCCGGTGAGCCGACAGTGGACGGTGTTGTGCTGGCTGACGATCGGCACCGCGGCACTTGGCAACGCGTTCGTCGGTCCGACTCCCGAGTACGGCGCCTCGTCCTTCCTGGTCGTGCCCTGGTGGACAGTGACCGAACAGATCGTCGGCGTGCTGACACCCTTGATCATCCTGGCCTCAGTGATCAGCCTGATCGTGCGGTTCATCCGCGGAACGGAAACCGTCCGCCAGCAGGTCCTGTGGCTATTGGTTGCCGTCATTCTCGTGATCTTGATCAATGCACCGACATGGTTCACCATCCCTGCCGGGAAGACGATCTTGCTCTTGCTGAGCTTTCCGCTGATCCCCGCCGCCGTGACAATCGCGGTTCTACGGCACGGCCTCTACGACGTGAGGATCGTGGCATCGCGACTGGTCGTCTATGTCCTACTGACTGCTGGCGTGATCGCTGCCTATGTCGGGTTGGTCGCGGTTCTTGATCGAGTACTAAGAGGGCTCGGGGCGCCAGTGGTCGCCGCGCTCGCCATAGCGCTGGCCTTCAATCCGGCGCGGGTTCGCCTACAGCGTTTGGTAGACCGCGCCGTCTACGGCAACCGCCGCGACCCGGTGGCGGCGGTCTCGGCGGTCGGTCAGCGGCTGGCTGGGGAGAACCTCGAAGGAGTCGCCGACGCACTGCGTGACACCCTCCGCCTGAGTTACGTGGCGATCACCCGGGCAGACGGCAGCCTCGTCGCGAGTGGCGAGGCAACGTCAGCTCTCCAAGGGTGGCCTCTGTCCTATGACGGCAAACAGGTCGGGAATCTGGTGGTGGGTCCACGACGCGGCGAGCAACGGCTCTCGCTCGCCGACCAGAAAGTGATCGACCTCGTGGCGGCTCCACTGGCGCTCGTGCTGCACGCGCAATCCCTCACCGAGGACCTGAAGGCTTCGCGCGAACGGATCATCGACGCAGCCGAGGAGGAACGGACCAGGCTGCGCCGTGAGCTGCACGACAGTCTCGGGCCGCTTCTCACCGGTGCCGCATTCAAGGCTGACGGCATCGCCCTGGCCGCCCGGCACCGACCGGAGCGGGCCGAATCGCTTGCAGTTGAGCTGGCCGATCAGCTCCGGCAGTCCGTCGAGGCCGTACGGCGGCTCGCGTACGGACTCCGCCCGGCTGCGCTGGATGAGCTCGGGCTGGTTGGCGCGCTGCGAGAGGAAGGCAGTCGGTTCGGCCCGGTCAAAGTGACCATCGATGCACCCGCGTCCATGCCGGCGCTGCCATCGTCTGTGGAAGTGGCTGCGTACCGGATTGCCGCTGAGGCGTTGACCAATGTCGTGCGACACTCCGATGCCGGGCTCGCCTCGGTACGGCTGACCGCTGACAATGGCGCGCTCGAGATGATCATCAGCGACAACGGCACCTCCACGGGCCCGTGGTCGCCCGGCCTGGGCCTCACCTCCATCAAAACCCGGGCCTCTGAGATCGGCGGGGCATGCGAGGCGGGGCCCACCTCAGAAGGCGGTCGGGTCGTCGCAGTTCTACCGCTGCGAGCCGGTCGATGATCAAAGTCCTCGTTGCGGACGATCATCCGGTGGTCCGGGACGGCCTACGGGCGCTCTTCGCCGAGTACCCCACCATCGAGCTGATCGGAGAGGCGGCTACGGGCCGTGAGGCGATCAAGGCTGCAGTGATCGACAAGCCTGACGTGATCATCATGGACCTCGCGATGCCTGACACGGACGGCTTCAGCGCAACTGCAGAGATCAGCCGGGTCGCACCCGACGTAGCGGTATTGATCTTGACCATGAGCGACGACGACGCGACTGTGACCAGGGCCATGCGTTCGGGCGCTCGCGGCTACCTGCTCAAGGGTGCGACCAAGGAGGAGATCCTGCGAGCCGTGACCGCCGTTGCCGACGGCCAAGCGATCTTCGGACCCGCCGTCGCACAACGGGTGCTGGCCAGACTCGGTGCCACATCTGCCGACGAGGACCCGTTCCCCCAGCTAACCCCGCGAGAGCACGACGTGTTGCGGCTGCTTGCCCAGGGTCTGCCCAACTCCGCTATCGCCGACCGGCTGGGGCTATCTCTCAAGACCGTAAACAACAACACCTCGTCGATCTTCACCAAGCTCAACGTCGGCAGCCGCACCGAAGCAGCAATCCTCGCTCGCGAGCGCGGGCTCGGCTACAACTGAACCGAGCTCAACGGGCCGGATGAAGACCGAGCCCGTCAGCCAGAAAATCAAGGGACCGCTCGATTTCAGGCATCTGAGCTGTCGGCATCAGATTGAGATGACCATGCAGCATGCCCTCGGCCACTGTCGACTCCACCGCCACTCCGACCTCGCATAGCTGCTGCTCAAACAGTTCACCAGAGCCCCGGAGGTCGTCGTACTCGCTCAGCACGATCCGCGTGGGTGGCATTCCTTCGAGGTTGCCGTGGCCGGGCATCGTTCGCGTTGGGATATCGGTAAGCCGGCCGAGGTACCACCGAGTGAAGTCGATGATGTCGGCAGCCGTGAATCGCAGCATCCGCGGTAACTGCCGCATCTCGGCGGCCAGATCATCAGGCAAGGCCGGTACCGGGAAGTGGACTACCGGGTAGGCGAGGAGCATGGCTGCCGGCAGGGTGCCGGAATCATCCCGGACCCGCATCGTCGCGGCGGCAGCCAGGTTCGCACCTGCACTAGCACCGCCGATGGCCAGCCGCTGCGGATCTGTGCCGAGGTCGTCCGTGGCTTCCGCGAACCACACCCATGCTGCGTGGACGTCGTCGAGCGGGAGCGGATAGCGCACGGTCTCCGTGGCCAGCCGGTAGTCAACCGATACGACGGTGGAGCCCCGGAAGGCGAGCTCTGCACTCACCACATGGGCCTCTGGCATGTCAAGATCCCCGGCAACAAAGGCGCCACCGTGCATCCACAGCAGACCGGGTGCCGGTCCGCGCGACGCGAGCGGCCGGTACAGCCGCACGGGAATATCGCCGTGTGGGCCCGAGATCGATGTGCTGCTGATTTCGATGTCCGGAAGCGAGTAGGCGTCGTACGGCGCTTCGTATGCCACCTTCATCTGAGCTGCAGCAGGACTCATGAGAGATTCCTCGAGGCTGCTGATCTGTGAAATCAGCGGGAATCGGGCGGCTATGAGCGGATGTACGGGCATGAGGCTCATTCACTGGCGATCGGTCGGTCGACAGTTATCAGACTTGCCCCAATGCGTTGGGGTCATGCCTACGCCTTTGCGATCGCCAAGGCTTCGCCTGGTTCGATACGAGACGCCAGTGTCTCGGCCTTGATCCAGTCCGCGTGGCGTAGCAGGTCGTCGCCGTCGGGGAGCGTGAGCACGATCCGGTCGGTCAGCTCGAGGCCGGCGTCCTTCCGCATCGTGTTGACCGTGTGGATGAGCTCGTAGACCCGGCCTCTGAGCGCGAGCTCCGGGTCGATCGCGGTGTCGATGGCGATCGACAGCGTTACGTCGTCCGCGATCGCCCAGCCGGGAATCTCCACCCGCTCCCCGCGGATCACCTCGTCGGCGTGCCAGCTCCTCGCCAGCGACGCGCACGCGACCGTCGCCGAGCTCCTCGGCCTCGCCGCGCTCGAGCGCCGCCTTGACTCGCAGGCACCTTCGCACCCAGCCGCGGGCCGAGCACCCGCAGGTTGGGCAGGAGCCGCACCTGGGCGACGGGCCCTTCATCAAACCCGACCTCATCCACCCGCAGCTCCTCGGCAATCTCATCCGCGTGCTCGCCAGCGAGCCGCGCTCCGCGTACGTACACGCGCCGCAGCGGCTGGCGCAGCTTCACCCCCGCCGTGTTACGCGCCTCGCGACCGAGCTCCACGATCCGGCGCACCTCCGCGATCTCGGCAAGAAGGCGCTCGTCGGGCTGGCGGACCTCAGGCCAGCTTGCCAGGAAGATGCTCTCCGGAGCGCCCTCGCAGGCGTTGGCGACAAGGTTCCGCCACAGATGGTCGGCGAGGAACGGCATGACTGGTGAGACCACCCGCAAGCCCGTTACGAGCGCGAACCAGAGTGTTCGGAAGGCCGCGTCATCGTAGGAGTAGAAGCGTCGCCGCGACCGGCGGATGTACCAGTTCGAGAGGTCCTCGACGAAGGACTCAAAGGCGGCAATCAGTCGGTAGGTGAGTTGCTCTTCCAGCGCGGCGGTCGCGTCAGCTACGAGCTTCTCGGTGCGTGCGACGAGCCAGCGGTCCAGTGGGCGCAGCTCGATCCCAACCGGCCCAGCCGCAAGATCATCAAGTGTCGGCCGGAAGCCCTCGATGTTCCCGTATCTGACAAGAAACCCGACAGAGTTCCACAACGTGAGGAGTTTGCGCTTGATCTCGTGCGCCGGCCCGTAGCCGAAGAACAGGTCGCGGTCGGGTGGTTGGTCGCAGTACTGCCAGCGCATGACGTCGGCGCCCATGCGCGCGAACGCCTCCTCGGCCGGGATGAGATTTCCCCAGGAGCCGTGCATCGGGCGGCCGTGCTCGTCCAGCATCTTCTCGTATCCGAGGACGGACCGAAACGGCGCCTTGTCCACCAGACAGACCGACATGAACAGCTGCGAATAGAACCACAGGCGGATCTGCTCGCGCATTTCGGAGACCCAGTGGGCCGGAAACCAGGTCTCCCAATAGTCATGATCGGGAAGATCGGCGCCCGTGAGCCCCTGGGCAGCACCAGTCCCGTAGCCACCCTCGATCCACTCCGGATTCTGCCAGCCGAGCGTGGAGAAGGGGACGATCCCCGCGTCCAGCCAGACGTCGCCGATCTCCGGGATCCGCTGGACGCCTTCCGTCCCGCAGGAGGGGCAGCGGATCTCGACCGCGTCGATCCACGGCCGATGCAGCTCCTCCAGCTGGTCGATCCCGGCCGTCGCCAGCTCCTCGAGTTCGGCTCGGGAGCCGACCACAGTGACGTGGCCACACGTGCACGGATAGATGGGTAGCGGGAGCCCGAAGTAGCGGCGCCGGGAGATGTTCCAGTCACCCATGTTCCGGAGCCAGTCATCCATCCGCTTGCTGAAGTACGCCGGCGTCCATTCGATGGTCGCGTTCGCTGCAAGCAACCTCGGCCTCACTTCGTCCACGGAAATGAACCAGTCGTCGGCGATGCGGAAAATGAGCGGGGTATTGCAGCGCCAGCAGAAGGGATAGCGGTGGGCGTACTCCCCCGACGCGACAAGGCGGCCGCGCTCGGCGAGATCGGCCACGATCTGCTCGGCCGACTCCGACGTGGATAGTCCGTGCAGCCAGCCGAAACGGTCGTAGAACCGCCCAGCCTCATCCACCGGCATGACGATGGGGAGGTCGTGTACGCGAGATAGCTCGAAATCCTCGGTGCCGCACCCAGGCGCGATGTGGACGATGCCGGTGCCCTCATCCATCGTGACCTCGTCCCAGCCGATGACGCGGTGCTCGATCCCCTCGGCCGCAGGCAGGTGGTCGAACGGCCCGTCGTAGCGCCAGCCGATGAGCTCGGATCCGCGGCGGCGTTCGACGTACGTCTCGTCGGGGTAACGCTTGACCGCGACCCACTCCCCGTCCTCTTGGAGGCCGTACTCCTCGTCGGGATGAACCGCAGCGGCGACGTTCGCAGGCAGCGTCCAGGGCGTAGTCGTCCAGATCGTCAGCGACTGGCCAGGCCGGTCGCGGAGCGGGAAGCGTACGAACAGCGAGGGATCGATGCGGTCCTCGTAGCTCCCGACCAGCTCGTGCGCCGAGATGGAGGTGCCGCAGCGTGGGCACCACTCGGTGGAGCGGTGCCCACGGTAGAGCCACCCGCGCTCGTGCACGAGCTTCAGGAAGCGCCAGATGTAGGAGATGTTCGTGTCGGAGAAGGTGTAGTAGTCGTTGCCCCAATCCATCCATTGGCCAAGGCGCTTCGATCCGCGGATCAGCTCCTGCGCCGACCACGCGACCTTCTCCCGGCATTTGCGCGCAAACTCAGCTAGCCCGTATTCCTCGATCTCGCGCTTCGAGTTGAGGCCGAGCTCCCGTTCGACGCCCACCTCGATCCACAAGCCCTGGCAGTCGAAGCCGTTCTGGTAGCGCTGGTCGAAGCCGCACAGCGCCTTGTAGCGCTGGAAGACGTCCTTCAGCGTGCGGCCCCAGGCCGTATGCACGCCGAGCGTCTTGTTGGCGGTGACCGGGCCGTCGATGAAGCTCCAGACCGGTCCGCCCCGGTTGCGCTCCCGTAGCTGATCGAAGATGCGACGCTCATCCCACCACGAGAGGATCTCCTCCTCGAGTGCGGGATGGTCGGGAACGGGTGGAAGCAGAGAGAACATGCGGGAAGTCAGTGTAGTGCGAGCTGCTTCAGGAATTTGCGCCACTCCCGTATGGCCTGGTGATGATTTCGAGCAAGTGGCCGTTCGGATCCTCCCAGTAGACGCCGCGACCGCCGTCATTGGCGTTGAATTCGCCGGGCCGCCGCCGGAACGGGTCTGCCCAGTACGGCAGTTCGCGTTCTTTGATCCGTGCGAAAATGTCGTCGAACTCCGACTCATCCACCAAGAACGCGTAGTGCTGCGGGTTGGCCGCACCGTGATCATCAGCAAAGTCCAGAGACGCGTCATTTGCGAGTTCGACGACCATGAAGGGCCCGTACGCCGTCGCCGGTGGCAGGCCCAGGATCTCGGTCAGAAAGGCTGCCGACTGGTGCTTGTCCCGGACTCGGACGATCGTGTGATTCAAGCTGAATAGTCATTGGGACTCCTTCAGGACAGGCCTGACATCGAAACTCCTGAGAAAGAGTGAACCATGATCGACTTCAGGCACCGACCGTGCGGGGTAATCCTGATCCGATAGACGGCGGTTACTCCAGCCGCTGATCTTGCCCGCCAGGTCCAGCCGTTACATTGAGCACTCGACAATGACCTCGACGCGAGGAGCTACCGCACATGACGTCATCGGAGATCGACTATGACTTCTCTCTCGCCGGCAAGGTTGCTGTCGTGACCGGCGGCGCCTCAGGAATCGGCTCGGCGATCGTCGACGCGTACGCCGCCAAGGGCGCCACGGTCGTGGTGCTCGACAAGGCGATGGAGGCCGCTCAGCGCAAGGTCAGCGAGGGCAGCGCAGCGGCGGCTTTCGGATGCGACGTGACAATCGAGCAATCCGTCATCGATGCGATCAGCGCGGTGAGCGCACAGTTCGGCCGCATCGACGTACTCGTCAATAGCGCCGGCATTGCCGTGACGGACGCGGCAGAGGAGCTCACCAGTCGAGACTGGGATCTGACGATGGCCGTCAACCTACGAGGCGCCTTCCTGGTCAGCCAGCAGGTAGGTCGGATCATGCTCGCCCAAGGCAGCGGCACGGTGATCAGCCTGGCCTCCCAGGCCGCGACAATCGCACTGCCCGGCCACCTCGCCTACTGCGCGTCGAAGTTCGGCTTGGTCGGCCTGACCAAGGTGCTCGCTCTGGAATGGGCCGGGCGCGGAGTCACAGCCAACACCATCAGCCCGACGGTAGTGATGACTCCGCTGGCCAAGGAGCTTTGGGACAACCCGGAGGGTGAGGCACTGAAAGCACAGATTCCCACCCAGAGATTCGCTGAGCCCGAGGAGATCGCTGCCGTCGCTGTGTTCCTGGCCAGCGATGCTGCGAAGATGATCAATGGCGTGGACTTGCTGGTCGACGGCGGCTACACCATCCGTTGATCAAGGATCAGACCGGCCTGCCGCGACCATCACCGCACAACGTCGGAAACAGCGAGAGGGACACTGCCATGACCCAGACCGCCACGCAACGCCACCACCATCCCCGAGCGGATGCGCGCCAGCGTGCTCACCGGTGTGAAGACACTCAGCATCGAGCAAGTGCCGACACCTCCGATGGCCAGCGACGAGGTGCTTGTCGAAGTGGCCGCCGTGGGTGTCTGCGGCTCCGACACTCACTACTACCGGCATGGGCGGATCGGCGACTTCGTTGTCACGAGTCCCCTGATCCTCGGCCACGAGCTGTCGGGCCGGATCGTCGCTGTGGGCGAGGAGGTGCCGGAGTCCAGAATCGGTGAGCGGGTGGCCATCGAGCCGCAGAAGAACTGCCGCCGATGCCGCGAGTGCCGCGCCGGCCGCTACAACCTCTGCCCCAACATGGAGTTCTACGCCACCCCACCGATCGACGGTGCGTTTGCGCAGTACTGCGTGATCCGAACTGAGTTCGCCCACCGGGTACCAGACTCCATGTCGGACGAGGCCGCAGCGTTGCTGGAGCCGCTGTCGGTGGCGGTGACGACGATGCGCAAGGCAGGAGTCACTCCTGGATCGAGCATGCTGATCGCCGGCGCGGGACCGATCGGGATCATCTGTGCCCAGGCCGCACGAGCCTTCGGCGCAGCGGAGATCATCGTCACCGACCTCGTGCCGGAGCGGCGGGAGCGGGCGCTGCGCTACGGCGCCACGCCGCGTACTGGATCCTCGCGAGACCGATGTCGCCACCGCCGGCCTCGACGTCAACGCCTTTGTCGACGCAAGCGGCTCGCCGCACGCGGTGATGTCAGGCATCAAGGCAGTACGTCCGGCAGGCACAGCGGTCCTGGTGGGTGTTGGTTCGTCGGAAATGACCTTGCCGGTCGAGCACATTCAGAACCTCGAGATCACCGTGACCGGAATCTTCCGCTACACCGATACCTGGCCCGCCGCCATACACCTGGTGGCCAGCGGCCAGGTCGACCTCGACTCTCTGGTCACCGGCCGATTCGGCCTGGAGCGCGCAGATGAGGCGCTGGAGAGCGACCTGAATCCGAACAGCCTCAAGTCCGTGGTCTATCCCAACGGATCCGATGGAGTCGATCTGTGAGCGGGAAACCCATCTGTACCTAAGTCAGCCCCTCAACCAGTTCCGGCTGATGCGCGTTATAGCCCAGCCGCACGGCGCGCGGCCAGCTCGATCTGTGCCGAGCCCAAGACGCGCACGATCGCAGCGATAGTCGCCGTGAGCTTGGCAGGATCGGTGACAGTTGGCTGTGGTGGCCACTTGATCAGTATCGCGGCGGGTGTGTCGGCCGGCTGGACCAGCTCGATCACGAGTCGATCGGATTGGGTGACCGCGCCGGCCGCCAGGAACCGCTCTGAGTCTCTTGACCCTGGGTTGCCCACAGGCCTGGGTTTTGCCACAGTCAAAGTGTTCCACAGATGCAGATAATTTGTCCCTCACTGGACAAAAAACAATCAAATCTCTCGATCTGCTAGCGGTCACTGCAGACAATTCCCTGGTCGGAGGCAGGACCGGCCTCACCGGAGCATGCCGCAGCTAGTCGCCTGACTTGGGCTCGACCAGTACGAGCCAATTGCCGCTGTTGTCGCGCATGACGGCCTCGACACCGTACGGCCGGTCGGAAGGCGGCTGTGGAAACTCCACACCTTTGGCAGTGAGATCCTCGTATGTCTTTTGGCAGTCGTCGACCCTGAGGCCGAGCCCGCCCATGCGGCCCCTGGCGAGCGCGCGGCGTACGACCTCGACCATCTCGTCGTCGAGCGGAGGGCCGGGCACCATCAGTGTGATCTCCAGCTCACGGTGATCGGGGTGCCCGACGGTAACCCAGCGGTAGTCGCCCAACGTGGCGTCGGTGCGTGCTTCGAATCCGAGTATGTCGGTGTAGAACTTCTTGGCTTCGTCCTGGTCCGTGACGTAGACGGTCACCAGCGAGACGTTCGTGATCATGGCTAGAACGCTAGTACGTAGACCGTACGGCCGGCTTCTCCGGAATTGCTCTCTTCTCGCAAGCCCCGCATGAACACGTAGCAGCCGGGAATGTGCGGGATCCCCTTGCCGCCGTAGCGCTGCTGAAACGCCGACGGCGTCTCGCCCACGAGTGCAGCAAATTTCGCGCTGAACGACCCGAGACTTGTGTAGCCGACCAGCATGCAGACCTCCGTGACCGTCAGGTTCGTGGCACGCAGCAGATCCTGGGCACGTTCGATGCGGCGATGCGCGAGGTATTGCGCCGGAGTCTGGCCGTACTCCGCGCTGAAACTGCGGATGAAGTGATACTTCGACACCCCGGCCCGCTGCGCGACGCTCGCGATATCGAGGTCGTCGGCGTAGCAGCTGTCCATGAGGTCACGAGCACGGCGCAGATGTGGAAGCAGCGTGCGCACCCCTTCACATTAATGTCATCGTTAATTGTCAGGGCCATGACGTTCACCGGCTTCCCCAAGGAGGCGCTCGACTTCTACGACGACCTCGAGCTCGACAACACCAAGTCGTATTGGACCGCTCACAAGGACATTTACGACACCTGCGTCAAGGCACCGATGATCGAGCTCACCGGCGCGCTCGAAGAGGAGTTCGGTCCGGCCAAGGTCTTTCGTCCGTATCGCGATGTGCGATTCGCCAAGGACAAGACGCCGTACAAAAATCATCAGGGCGCATACGTCGCGAGCAGCACCGGATCGGGGTGGTACGTACAGATCTCGGCTGCTGGCGTCTATGTCGCGGTGGGCTACTACGAGCCCTCCTCGGATGCGCTTGCCGCGATCAGAAGGGCGATCGCGGACGATCGCAGCGGAATGGACCTCTCGAAACTATTCGCCGGTCTGGAGCGCAAGGGCTGGACGCGCGGTGGTGCGACGCTCAAGACCAAGCCCCAGGGCTACGCCGCTGACCACCCGCATATCGAGCTGTTGCGGCACAAGTCGCTCGTGCTGCACAAGAGCTACGGCTTTGACGAGGTGATCCACACGCCGAAGCTGCTCCCGATGGTCCGCTCCGACTGGCGCGCCGCACGGCCGTTGGTCGACTGGGTCGGAACGCACTCAAGCTAGGAATTCGGGAGGTCCTTGGGCCAGCCCTACGCAACGAACATCAGCGCGCGGCGGGCGTGCATCTCATCGAGAAGGGTTTCGGTGGCCACTCCAACATCGCCCGGGCGTGTGGGGCGGCGAATTTCCATGGGACTCTGATCGCCTCCGGCAAGTGGCACGCGCCATGAATTCTCAATCAAGCGCTTCCGTGGCTGAACCAGTCAAGAACGTCGAGCTGGAGCCAGGCGGCAACAAGCGCCTTCCCCAGTCTTGATACCGAGATGCTTGGAACGGGTGCATTGAGTCGTCCCGCGGACTCAGAGTCGATGTCGCGTGTGGCTGGCGCTCGCACGGGATGGGCTCGGAATCATCCTCACAGCCGCGGGGCTGGTCCTCCTCTCCACGGGCATCGCCTTGATCGGGCAGCACTCATGGCTCCTCGGATTGGACGGCATTGTGCTTTTTTTGGCGCTACTCATTGCCTACCCATCGGGATAAACCTGCTGAGCGAAGCAGCTATCTCAAACGTGAAAGACCGGGATCCAACTCATCCGACGGTCTGGAAGCGCTCAGTCAGTTGGGGCATGTTTTCTGGTAGGGAAGCGCTGGAATTTGGCTTTTCCATTCGTCCGGACTGAAGCCGCGCCCTGTACGCAAGCATGCATAAGCCATAGGGTCTCGTCGAATAGCCTCAATTGTGCGTACGTCCCACAAACGCACCATGTGTCGTCACTACCGCTCGCATGATGCCATTCGCGCCAATTGCTACCGAATTAACAGCCTCCTGGTGACCTTCCAGGGGCGGGCCAAGAGGGACAGGTAACTCCCTCACTGTCAAGTCCCAGACGCGCACCGTCTTGTCATCGCTCGTCGTCGCCATGATCCGCGAATCCTTTGGACTGAATGCGACCGAGTAACCGGGTCGCCATGTGCCCGGAGCGGCGGGCCTAGAGGGGCTATGTTCCTCGGATGCTTGATGTCCCAAAGAGTCACGAGACCATCGTCAGCGGCGGCCGCCAGGATCTCGCCGTCCGGGCTGAATGTCACAGAATTCACAGCCTGTCCGTGACCCGCGGAGAAGGTACCAAGGGGACCGGCGCCTGGTCTGGAAGGCCCCACAGTTTCACCATTGCGGTGCCGGCAGCCGCAAAAAGGCGCCCGTCCGGACTGCATGCGACAGAACTGACCTCCTCGTCATTGCCTTGAAGGGCTGGGCCCAGCGGAACTGGATGCTTCGGGTCCGCGACCTGCCAGAGGCGCACCTTTCCACCCTCATCACCCATCATCAGAATGTCCCTCCCAGGACAGAACGCCAGCGAAACGACGGCTCGGTCGCCAACCATGAGCGGATGTCCGATAGCGCTGGTGACGTTGGCCTCGCCACATTCCACAGTTGGACCGTACCTTCGCCTGCCGTCGCAAGTATGGGTTGATCGGGGCTGAACGCCACAGACGCCACCTCATCTTCATGCCGCAGGGAGGCTCCGAGTGACGGGTGGGACGGATCAGGGCTCAGTTGCCACAGCTTGACGGTCATGTCCTCACTGGCACTTGCCAGCAGATCACCACTCCGGCTGAAGACCACCGGATCCACTCCCGCCTTATGGCCCGTAAGCGGTGAGCCAAGAGGAGCCGGCAACGTGCCGCCCGAGACATTCCACAAAGCGATGGTGCCATCGCGTATACCGGCGGTAAGGAGGCGGCCATCTGATGTGAAGGCCAGTGAATAGACCTCGTCGTGGCACCGCTCAGAGGTCGCCCCCTGGAGGTCGGGTGGGTGGAGTCGAGGTTCCACCCACGGACATTCTGATCGTCGCTACCTGTGAAAAAAACCGGCTCCTTCGGACTGAAGGCCACCGACGTCACCTCGTCCTGGTGGCCTGTGAGTGGTGGCCCGATGGGGCTGGCTTCACGCGGGTTGGCGACGTTCCAGACACGTACCGAGCGGTCGTCGGAGACTGTCGCCATACTGAGACCGTCCGGGGTGAATGCCAAAGAGCGCAACATCCCTCTCGAGTGACCTTTGAGGGTCGGACCCAGCGGACCTAGATGATTGCGATCAAGCCTCCACAGGCGAACGAAAGCGTCGACATCGCCCGTGGCGGCGATCTGCCTGTTCTGGCTGATGGCGAGCGAGCGCACAGCGATGCCGCGGTGGCCGGAGAGGGGTCGCCCGACGGGCGACGGATCGCTTGGTTGGCGAGGTCCCACACGCGCACCATTCCATCTTCGCCTGCGGTGACCAGAGTTCTCATATCCCCGAACCCAACACCTCGAACTTCCCCGTCATGGGCTTTGATGGGTGGACCGAAAGGTACTGGATGGGCAGCGTCGTGAAGCTTCCACAAGTGAATTGTCCCGTCAACCAGGCCGACCGCAAGAATTGTTCCGTCAGGAGCAAAAGCAACCGTGTTCGCGCCCGCGGGTTCCAGAATTGGCTCACCGAGAGGCGCCGGATGATTGAAGTCAGTGAAATTCCAGAGGCGACATTTCTGGTCTTCGCTACAACTGGCCAGCGTTTTTCCTCCGGGCTCAACGCGAGTCCGGCGATCACATCACTATGTGCGGTAAGAACACCAGCATAACGCGTGGAGATAAGACTGGTCACCAGACTCGCCCGTGTCTCAGCGTTCTCCTCAATTCCCTGGGCAGCGATACCCAATTGCAGCGCCTCGAATGGGTCGTCGGCAAGGGAAGCATCGGCCTCGGTGATCAACTCCCGAGCGGTTGCGATACGAAGCTGCTGCTGGGCAACCAGCTGCTGTGCTTGGGCGGCGCGCTGCTGAATCAAGGCGACCGCGGCGGCAGTGACGGCAAGAACGAGGAGCACCGAGAGCACGTTGTGGCGCGCCCGCGCCGACTGCGGTCTCGGCGAATGCTGAGATACAGAAAATCGCGAGCGCGTGCGCTCAGTTCAACATTCTCTGTGATCACCACTCGGTGGCCAGGTCCAAGACGGATGCGGTCGTCGACCCTTTGGAACGCTGACTCAGTTGGTGCCAAATCGAGAGCGCCGACAACGACGTGCGCCTGTGGCCTCGACGGCGGCGGCTAGCTGGCCCCGTTCCCACAACTGCAAGGATGGGCGCCCGGCATCATCCCATTGGCGGCAGCAAGCTCCACCGCTCCGACGAGCCCGCAGCGCGGCCGCTGTCGCGTTGATCGCGGCAGCAAGTGGCGGCCAAGCCGTGAGAAAGGCCTCATGGGTCACGCCGAGAGCAACCGTGCCGTCATCCTGCAAGTCAGCTGTCACCAACCGCCTTGCGACAAATGCCTCAGCTCCGCCTGTATCGCAGGAGCAAGCTCGGCGCGATCAACCAGCCATCGTACGGGGTGGCCCTCTTCGTTCACCGTGACGAGCCGAAGCAGCCCAGAGATCACTTGGTCACGCGTTCGATGATTTACCGCCAACGGCGTCGTCCAGAGCGGCATCAGCCTGACGTATCAGTGCGCCCTGAACTCCGCCGAGCTGTTCATAACGTCTTGCGAAAGCCGTCCACCGCGAGCGAGTCCGCCCCCAGGCGGGCCAGAGCGAACGCCCAGCAGCGGCAGCGCTTCTCCTTTATCGGGTGTCCTCGACCAGCTGCGTAACCAGTCCGGGATCTACCGAGAAACCAGCTACTCGAGCTGGCTCTTCAATCACCGTTCGCAATGCATCGTGGCTCAGGGGCCGTAGCGCGTATGTGTCTGCAGTAAGATCCCTCAGCTCCGGGCTCGCGAGAGCTGGCCGAGAAACTCCGGGCGGAGCGTCCCCACGACCTGCACGTGCCGGCGAGCGCGGAGCGCAGTAGGCGCGCGAAATGGCCCCGCGCCTCCGCAGAGGCCATCGTGTGAGCATTTCCTCGAACTGGTCAACCACGAGGAGGACCGAGCCGCTCACGCCACGAGCGGCGACCAGCAAGTCGTCACAAAGGGCCGTTAACCCATCATCATCGTTCAGCCGAGCCCGCACCGAACTCACGGTCCAGTCCAACGCTGCAACTCCTTCGCTCCGCGAGCAAGCACCCGAGCCAGCATTGCAACTGGATGGAGACCTCTGGCACCACTCGGCGGCAGCGGTCAGCCAGCCGGGATCCCGAGCCATGATGGGCAACAGGCCCGCGCGGACAAGCGACGATTTGCCACACCCCGACGGCTCGACGAAGTGTAGCATCGCGCTGTTGGAAGCTCTCTGACGGCGACCGCAGCCGGGCGGCCAACTTCCTAACCTCGGTCTGCCCTCACCGGCGAAAGACGCTCTGCAGATCTGTGTCGAACCGACGCAGTCCTGGAAATGGCGAGCGACCATCTTCCCAGCCCGAGCCACCGCCCACGTTGAGTCGGTACAACGCTTCGCGAAGCGCGGCGCGAGCTGCGTTTGGATCACTCACCAAGTCCGCGTACTGGTATCGGCCGGGCATCAGACAGCGGGTGCACTTACGCCGGGCTCCGCCCACAGCGGAAGCAGCCGACTACCCTTCGACCCTGCGATCGCCACCTCGGCCGCGCACCAGACCGAATCCCGGTAGGAGGCGGTAACCAAGCACACCACAGCGTCAGCCCAACGCAGCCGCTCAGCAGCCTGCTCCCAGTCCTCACCCAGTGCAATACCGTCACGGAGATCCTGGTCCAAGAAGACGTCGTGACCGTCCTCGACCAACCACTCGATGTAGCTCCGCGGCCACCAGGTGGTCTTCACTGGCATGACTCACGAATACCCTGGCCACGGACCACCTCTAAGTGTCCAAAGTTGCGAGAGACCCCGACATTCTCAATGCTGGGATAGGCAGCCTCAGCCGAAGTTACTTGATTCTGCAGGCCGACGCTCGAGAGCCGCATTGGGGAAATCCCTACACCCGCGATGGTCCGGCCATGGCGGGCATCTCCTACGGAGTGCTATCGCAGCTTCCACTGGCAACTTGTTCCTGCGAGGTCGGTGCGGGAGGGGACGCCTGGCAGTGTGGCCAAACTGAGCCCAGCCAATGTCCGGCTTTGAGCAACCCGGTTCGGGCCAGTCCGCGCATGATTACCGCCACGACCTACCTCCAGGGGTGTCTCGCCAGCCGTATCTCACCCCCGTGTGCCTAGTTTCGTCTAATCCATTGGTGGCGACAAGCCAAATATGCAGTCGCTGAGCAGTCCAACCCACTCTGTGTCCTCGTCGTTGAACCAGATATCGCCTAGGACCCTCCGCACCCACAATCCGCTGGTGCTCATCGAGCAGGTCGTCGATCGACATCCGGCCGGTCGTCCCGGCGCGGGGTCGGCGTCGACGGCCTGCGAGTGGGATCACGGCTTTCCAGATCGCCCGACCGCGCCCACTCTCTCATCAAGTGTGTGAGGCCACGCGAGACGCTTCACGGCTCTCGGCTGCAAGAAACGTCCAGGCGATCGCTGGAGGCCAAACGGGACCGGATCAACTGCCGCGAGATCGCCACGCGTAGTCTCCGGCAGCTGTCCGCCGGGGTGCGTTGTACGTCCGCTGGAACCTCGCGCCTGAGATTCCGGGCGATGAGAAGGCGCTATCGATCATGATCTGCTCTTCGGCAAGTTTACGTTGCTGGGCTAGGAAGGCACCGAGTTGCGACATCGCCACCCGTCCGTATGTGCGTTTGCGACAATGACCGAGCAGGTTGCCGGCGTCGATGCCGTGAGCCGTATTGAGGTGCCCGGCGCCGCTACATGTTCGACGTACGCCGCGGAGGACGCGGACCGCTGCTGGTGGTCTGGCAACAGCGCGACTCCTTCAGTGGAGAGGGCCAGCCGCCGGTGCCTTCGAGTGGCCATGGCCTCGGACGCACGCGACGGCAGTTGATGCGTTGGGTCAGAGGCAGCCAGTCGAGCTGTGCGAGGGCCGAGTGCGCTTGCACGTGTCACCGGCCCTGGTATTCGTGGCGGCCAAAACACCAGATCTAGTCGGCGACGGCGCTAATCGAGGGCACGGCGTGATTCCCTGAAAACCTCACTCCAGAGGAGTCTGCAATCCGGGCTACGCCTAAACCGAACGCAGAGGATTCGCCTGGGTGAGATTTTCAGCGTTTGCGCCGCAAGACATGGACACTTCCTTTGGCAGCGCGCCGACGGCTGCGATGGAACAAGCAATTGCTGCGGTTGCGCAGGGCTTTGACGACATTGGTCAGACTCCTGAGCAAGCGGCTCTTGCCGATCTGTACGAACGCATGGCCAGTCTGCCGCCGCAACTCCAGATGTTCATGCGTGGTTGTCCGCCGCCGCTGGAGGCCAAACGGGACCGGATCAACTGTCGCGAGATCGTCATGCGTAACCTGCTGGCACTGTCCGCAGGGGTGCGTCGTACCGTCTGCTGGAACCTCGCGCCCGAGATCCCGGGCTATGAGAACGCGTTGTCGATCATGGATCTGCTCTTCGGCAAGTTTGCGTTGCTGGGCTACGAAGGCACCGAGCTGCGATGTCGCCACCAGTCCGCAGAAGCGTTCGCGCTAATGACCGAGCAGCTTGCCGGCGTCGAGGCCGTGACATGTGTTGAGGTGCCCGAGCAGCCGGACCTCTACTTGTTCGATGTGCGCCGCGGAGGACGCGGACCGCTGCTGGTGGTCTGGCAACAGCGCGACTCATTCAGCGGAGAGGACAAGCCGCCGGTGCCCTTCGAGTGGCCATGGCCAGAGACCCGCGCGACGGCAGTTGATGCGTTAGGTCAGAGGCAGCCAGTCGAGCTGTGCGAGGGCCGAGTGCGCTTGCACGTGTCACCGACCCCGGTATTCGTGACGACCTGAAACACCAAATCTGGGCGAACTTGCGGTGTTTTGGTGGATCCAACCAAGCTCACGATTCCCTGAAAACCTCACTCCAGAGGAGCCTGCAGCCCGGGCGCCACGCCTGAACCGAACGCAGACGATTCGCCTGGAGTGAGGTTTTCAGGGTTTGGAACAGCAGTGTGTGGTTGCATCGAGTCGTGACCCAGCCTGAACTGGCACGACGGCTCGGCACGCGCGACGCGGTGATCATCGGGCTGGGCTCGATGCTCGGCGCTGGGGTGTTCGCCGCCTTCTCCCCCGCTGCCAGCGTTGCGGGCGCGGGTCTGCTGATCGGGCTCGCCATAGCCGCGTTCGTGGCGTACTGCAATGCCACAGCGTCGGCTCAATTGGCCGCCCAATATCCAACCTCGGGCGGAACATACATCTACGGTCGGGAACGACTGGGGCCGTGGTGGGGCTTTCTGGCCGGCTGGGGATTCGTTGTCGGGAAGATCGCCAGTTGCGCGGCGATGGCGCTCACCTTCGCCGCCTACGTCGCGCCGCGAGGCTGGGAGCGGCCCGTCGCGATCGCTGCAGTGATCATCCTGGCGACGGTCAACTACTACGGAATCACCCGAACCGCAGGCCTGACCAAGATCATCGTTGGAATTGTGATCGCGACATTGGCGCTGGTCGTAGCCGCCTCGCTGAGCAGCGGCATTCGTACGCCCGATTGAGTCTCGGGATCTCCTGGCTCGATGGCTGGTACGGCATCCTGCAGTCGGCCGGTCTGTTGTTCTTTGCGTTCGCCGGCTATGCACGGATCGCCACTATGGGTGAAGAAGTGCGCGAGCCGGAACGTACCATCCCGCGAGCGATCTTGACCGCTCTCACCATCGTCGTCTTGATCTATCTGGTGGTCGGTGTCTCGATCTTGATAGTTCTCGGCCCAGCCGGCGTTGCCGTCAGCCGGGCGCCGTTAGCCGCCGCAGTACAGGCGGTGGGCTGGGAATGGGCCAGCCTGCCGGTGCGACTCGGTGCCGCGGCCGCAGCACTCGGCGCGCTGCTGGCGCTGATCGCCGGCGTGAGCAGAACCACGCTGGCGATGGCGCGTCATGATGACCTGCCGCACTGGCTGGCCGCAGTGCATGAACGCCACCAGGTTCCGCATCATGCCGATGTTGCCGTGGCTGGGCTGGTCTGTGCTCTGATCTTGCTGACGGACCTGCGGGGTGCGATCGGCTTCTCCTCGTTCGGCGTCTTGCTCTATTACTTGATCGCGAACGCATCCGCCTACACGCAGACCTCCGATCGGCGTCGATTCCCCCGCCTGCTGCAGATCATCGGGATGATCGGTTGCGCGATCTTGGTTGTGACGTTGCCCTGGACCGCAGTGCTCGGGGGAATCTTGATCTTCGCGCTCGGCATCGTCTATCGCGCCATTCGGGTGCGTTATCTACGAGCCAGATCGGGCTAATCAGTTGTTCTGCGGGAGACCGGTTGTCCAGTGGCGACCCCGATCGGACCCGACGGCGGCCAGCACATCTGCGAGTAGGCCCTCATCGATGGGTTGCTCAGCGGCCGCCACCGCCGAGTCGAGGTGCCGTTGCTTCGCAGTGCCGATCAATGTCGTCGCGCACCCCGATCGCTGAATGGAGTACTGGTTGGCCAAAAAGCTCACGTCGGCACCGCGACGCCGGCACGCCTCGACGGCCCGGCGGGCGCTCGCACAGATCTCCTCACCGACCACCTTGGCGATATGCGACGGCGGCCCAGCCTCGGTAAGCAATCCGAGCGCAACGGCCGCCGCGTTCATCACGCCGACGCCTCTCTCATCGGCCAGCGGAAGGACGTCTGTGGCCAGGCATTCGTCCAACAGAGTGCTGTGCGCATAACTCAGAGTGACGTCGAGATCGCATTCAGTGATCACTCGCCGCGTCATAGCGGTCGGATATCCCGTCATGCCGATGAACCGGCACATGCCGGCATCTCGCAGCCGCACCAATTCCGCGTAGCCCTCCCCTATCGGACCCTCAAGATCGACGAATTCGACGTCGTGCAGCTGCAGGATGTCGACGTAATCGGTGCCGAGCAGGCGAAGGCTCTCCTCGAAGCCGCGCCGAATTCGATCCGCGGAGAAGTCGAACTCTTCCGGTCCATACCGACCGGCCTTGGTGCCGACGATGATCTTGTCACGCTGTCCGCGCAGTACCTTGCCCAGGCGCTCCTCAGCTAATCCTCTGCCATAGAAGGGGCTGCTATCGAAAAAGTTGATGCCAGCGTCAAGTGCTCGGTACGCCGCCTGCAGCGCAGCATCCTCGTCGTTGATGCCGAACATGTCACCGAGCGGCGCAGTTCCGAATCCGACGACCGACACTCTCAGTCCAGTGCGGCCGAGCTCGCGATACTTCATCTGAATGCATCTGCAAATCGATCAAGTTCTGACTGAACTCGATCGAAGTTGGGTGATCAAGAACGACTATGTCAGATTCGGGCATTCAGCGGCACCCAACTCGCACCGATGATGAGTCTGTGGTCTTGACGATTACCTCGGATCCAGAGGAGATCCGCGCACTGCTGGATCGCAGGCTGCACGCCGATCCAGTGCGGGCGACGGTACTAGGGACGATCCGGCTCGCGCTCGATGTGGACGAGGTGCAGTGCTGGTGTGCGGCGACACTCGACGGCGGTGCCGTCGCGGTGCGCTCAAACCAGAGTTATCCCTTGGTACTGAACGGGGACTGGCCAGTCGATGACATTGACCAGTTGGCGACCGCGGTCGGGAGTCTGCCAACCCTGGTCGGTCTTTCCGGAGCCCCTGCGACAGTGCGATCGGTCGCGGCCAGGATGCCGAACGCGATCATGCGCACAACGACGATGCGGCTGTATCGGTTGGCGGCCTTGAATCCGCCGTCCCATGTCGCCGGTCGAGCCCGCAGAGCGGACGCCGACGACACCGAACTGATCCGTACGTGGTACGAGGCCTTCAATCGGGAGGCCGGCGGCGTCATTGTCGACGTCCGGCAAGATGTACAGGCCGCGCTGCGCTGGAATGGCTGCTGGCTCTGGATGGACGCCGACGATGCGGTCGTCTCGCTCGCGACCCGGCGACCCGTCGTCGCCGGAAGCGCCCGAATTGGCCCGGTCTATACGCCGACCAATCAGCGAAAGCATGGCTACGGATCGGCGGTGACAGCAGCGGCAACGCTCGACATCCTCAGCGACGGTGGTGTGCCGGTTCTGTTTGCCGATCTCGCCAATCCGACAGCGAACGACATCTACTCCGGACTCGGCTACCTGCCGGTCGAGGACCGCCTCCAAGTCGACTTCACCTAGCAGTCTGCTGACCGGCAGGAGGTGAATGGGGGCCAGTCGAATATGGTCAGCTCGTGTCGAACAGCTTGTTAGTGGTCCATGTTGACGTCGCAGTCATTCCCGATCAGATCGAGGGTTTCCTCGCTGCGACCGAGGAAAACGCTCATGCGAGTCGCCACGAGGCGGGGATCGTGCGATTCGATGTGCTGAGCGATCGCGCTGATCCCGGTCACGTGGTACTCGTCGAGGTCTATCGCGACGAAGAGGCCGCAGCCGCGCACAAGGACACCGGTCACTACCAGCGGTGGCGTGACATCGTTGCGCCGATGATGGCCCGGCCTCGGCAGGCGACGCGCTACATCAACACGTCCCCCGAAGACACGGACTGGTAGCCGCGTGGTTCGCTTCGATCTCGCAGTCCCGGCAGACGTACGGTTCGGTGCCGGCAGGGTCAGCGAGGTGCCGCAGGCACTTGTCGAGCTGGGTGCTAACCGGGTGATGGTGATCACCGGCCGTACGACATCGCGGGCGGATGCCATCCGTTCCACTCTCAACGAGGCCGGCATCTCCACCATGGTGTTCGGAGTCGCGGCCGAACCATCGATAGAGCGGGTTCGAGCCGCCGTTGCGCTGCTCGCCGAAGCTGGTTGCGACGCCGTCCTCGGCTTCGGGGGCGGCAGCGCCCTGGACGTCGCCAAGGCCGCAGCAGTCCTTGCCACATCAGGCAGCGACCCCATGGACCATCTGGAGGTCATCGGGGCCGGTCGCCGGATCGAGCGGGCCGGCCTGCCCTGCGTCGCAGTTCCGACCACCGCAGGCACAGGCTCGGAAGTGACTCGCAACTCCGTCCTCTCCGACGGTGGAGTCAAGGCGAGCCTCCGCAGTCATCTGCTGCTGCCGAAGGTTGCCCTGGTCGACCCAGACCTGCTCGTCGGCGTACCAAAGCCGACTATCGCGGCCAGCGGCATGGATGCGTTATCCCAGCTGATCGAGCCGCTGCTGTCACAGCGCGCCAACCCGTTCACCGACGCGTTGGCTCGGGATGGGATCCGCCGCTCCGCCCGATCACTGGGTCGCGCGTACCAGGAGGGAATGGACGACGCCCGCGTACGCGAGGACCTCGCGCTTGCCAGCCTGTTCGGGGGCGTGTGCCTGGCCAATTCTGGGCTGGGCGTCGTACACGGGCTCGCCGGAGCCGCCGGCGCCCGACTCTCTGCGCCGCATGGTGCGGTCTGCGCGGCTGTTCTTGCCGCGGCCATGGACGTGAACCTGCGGGCCCTGCGTGAGCGAGCTCCCGGCCATCCAGCGTTACGGCGCATGGACGAGGTGGCGGCTCTACTGACCGACCGGCCAGGCGCGACTCCCGAGGACGCGATCGTTTGGCTGGAGGAGCTGACCTCGGCACTCTCGATTCCTGGTTTAGCAAGCTATGGCCTGGATCAGGACCAGATCTCGGCGGTAGTTGCGGCTGCTCAGAAGGCGAGCAGCATGCGAGGAAATCCCATCGAGCTGAGCGATGAAGAAGTCGGCGAGATCGTGACTGCTTCGCTCTGAAGCAGTCCAAGACACTCATAGATCAAATTCGGGCGAGGGAAGATCACCGATCGTGGCCCAATGACCTGATGGTGGCAGCCGGCAATCAAGACGGCCAGCCGATCTCAGGCTAATACTGGAGCTGTGGGGTCGAATGATCAGATCCGCCGGCGAGAGCTGCTGACGCTTACAGTCGGGTTGGTGCTGGGCGCGACCGGATGCACATCGTCAACGGCGAAGTCTTCGTCACCTTCTGAACGGTCAGTCGTTGCATCGCCGCCAGGGGAAGCCCCGCTCCCCTCGCCGACCCCGTCGGTTGCGAGGTCGCCAAGATCCGTCGCAATGCCGCACGTTCAGGTATGGCGGCCGAGTAGCGCCGACATCGAACCTCAGGTGAAGCTGCAGGCGGTTCGAGTCATTGAGGCGATCGGCACGTGGTCTGTTGGAGGCTCCGGCTTAGCTGCTGCCGAGTCTCGAATTGCAGCCCTGGGCGAGGCAGGCGTACTTGCACGCCAGGCACCGTCCCTGCTCGGGGATGCGGACCGCGCGGTGGTTGGAGTGATCGATGCCCAATATGGCGGCATCCTCACCGATAGGGCGAGTGTGCTCGTCGCCTGCCGACAGTGGCGCGTGAAAGGCGGAGTGTTGACTCCTGGAGGCACAACGGTCGACGTCCGGCTGAGTCGGGTTAGGAGTCATTGGCGGATCACCGCACTGCATCCCGCTAATCCTGGCCCACCCGCTTCGACCCCCGCTTCACTTGCCGCGAGAATCCTGAGACATCACCGGATCGAGCTGCCCCCGGCTTCAGCCGCTGATGTGCGTGCTGGCCGGGTTCATGGCAGCGTGCTCAACGCGCTCCTCAGACTTGCAGCGGACTATTCGATTGGAGTCAGCGTGATTCGCTCCGGTCATCCCATCCACGTCTTCGGCACCAACCGGCTAAGTGATCACCCGCGCGGGAGGGCGTTCGACACGTGGCGCATCGACGGTCACGCGGTCGTGGACCCCGCCACCCCCAAGAAGCTGATCACCGATTACATGCGGGCCGCTGCTGCTGTCGGCTCCTACAACGTCGGCGGCCCCTACCTCCTCCCAGGATCCGGCAACCAATTCTTCAGCGATGCAACGCATCATGATCACGTGCACGCCGGCTTTCTGCACTGAGCCGGGTTCCAGATCACCGGACTCCTGGATTTGCGGGAAGCGTTGGTCCAGTGCTCTCGATTGCGTTTTTCAGCCCAATCCTGCGGTCCTGTCGATGTCGCGGTCCCAGAGCCAGTCGGTGATCGCCTCGATTCCCCGGTCCCGGTAGCGGCGATAGGTGCTGAACGGCAGGTCGAGCAACTCCGCGGCCTTCTCTTGCGTTGGGGCGGGCCGAAGGTAGGTGCGGTCCAGCACTCGGTAATGGGCCTCCGCCCGAGGATCCGACTCGAGCACCTGGGCTGCTTGAAGGATGAGTCCTCGCAAGATCTGATCGGGTCGACCGTCGGGGTGCTGCTGCAACTCAGTCTGAACCATGCTGGAGGCAAGCAGCGGGTTGCGTGACAGCGCCTGGGATTGATGCAGCGAACGCAGGGCTTGCTTCACCGCGGCAGCGAACTCCTCCTGCGACAATGCCGCTGCCGGCTCAACCAGCTGAGTAACCGGCTCCCCCAGCTCACGCGCGGCCGTACGCTCCAGCCACTCCGCAACCCCAACGCGGCGCCAATCGTGAGCGAACGTCACGTAGCGGGTGGAGCCGATCTGATAGTCGGCCTCGGGCAGGTGAACGAAGTCCCAGTGATTGAAGAAGGGGTGCCAGTGGTCGAGATCGGCGTAATTGGCAATGAAGTCCCAGGCGGTCGGTGGCCGAAGCAGGATGTCACTGATATGCCAGGCCCCGAACAAGGTGCCGGAGAGACGCGGATGAGTTTCGTCGGGATCGCGGTCGACCAGAAAACGCCAAGCCACGATCTGTTCCCCCGGCCTGGGGGGATGGTGCTGCTGCGCATAACGCCACAACGCCGCGGTTCCGGGATCAGCCTCGATGTCCTCAGGTATCGCGAGATGTAGGGACAGACGCGCAACGAATCCGGCGACCTCGCCTGCGGAATCGCGAAACAGCCGGAATGCCTCCGGTTGGCGGTGTAGCCAATGGGCGACCAATTCCGCCTGCCGAGCACCCTGGATGGCCCGTGTCATGGCGATGATCAAGTCCATCTGCCCTGACGGGACGCACTCCCCGGGAGGCTCACCAAACGCGTCCCAATCCCAGCCGACGCCGGCGACCGGGTGATCACGAACGAGGAAAAGCAGGTCCGCCACCGCGTGCTGAAGCGCTTCCGGATTCCCGGCGGAGGCTTTGAGCTGGTCCACGGCATGTCCGCGGATCCGGCGGTGGATGTCCGCGTACGCGTCGGGATCGCGCCATCGCAGATCGGCCTCGAGAATGTCGCGCCCCACCTCGTGCGGCCGTATCCCAGCCTGGGAATCCTCCATGATCGTGAGGTCCCGCAGCCAATCCCACAGCTCCGAGATCTCATGGGCATCGGAGTCAGCCAGGACCGCTCGGAGCACCGGCTCGGTGGTGATCGGAGCATGCGCGGCCACCTGCAGAGCTGCACGATGTCGGCCCGTGGGCGCCTGATCCACCAAACGCCGAAGCAGCGCAGCCACCAGATCTGGTAGCTCACCGAGTGTTGCCGGAACCTCGCCTCCCGTATCGCAGCGGCGGACGGCATCGATCAGCAGCGATAGTGCCAAGGGGTGCCCGTGGGTCAATGCCATTACCTGTTCCAGCAATACTCCAGAAATCTGTTCCACCTCGAGCAGAGCGCGCACAGCTTCCGGCAGGAGGTTGCGTAATGAGACAACCCGCAACAGATCGCGCCAGCCGGGATCGGAACGCCATCGCTCACCCGGAGGTCGTCGACCGGCGATTACGACCAGGGTTCCAGCTGGCAGCGTGGGCAGGAACTCATCTCGCAGCCAATCCTCTGCCGCCTCCAGCCGCTCGGCCGCGTCGATCACGATCACGCCGCGATTCCCGAGGGAATCAGGAACAGACGCCCGGATCCCAGCCGGGGTGGGCCGGATCCGCCCACCGTCAATGTCCAGCACCGTGAAACCAGCCTTGCGGGCCGCCTCGGCATAGGCAGACAGCAGAGTTGACTTGCCGATGCCGCCCGGTCCATGTACCCACAACACGCTGAACAGATCCCAAGCTGTGTCACCGGCGTCGGCCGCCTCCAGCCGGGCTGCGAATAGCTCGAGTTCGGCCATTCGACCCACGAAGCGCCGCGATCGCGCACGCTCCAGCCGCTGACCGAGGTCCAGTGCAGCCGTTACCGTCATCAGTTTCCACGTTATGGCCCGGATGGACTGTTGCAAAGGTCCAAGTTCGCAGGATCTGACCAGACCAAGTAGTTTGGCGCGGTGGAGCTGTTTCTTGACCCCACCGATGGAAGGCCCCGCAGCGTCCAGATCTATGAGCAGCTGCGGAAGGCGATTGTGGAAGGGCGCCTGACTGCCCGCGACCGGTTGGCGCCAACGCGCACGGTTGCCGCTGAGCTGGGACTGTCGCGGTCAACTGTGACCGAGGCGTACGGCCGGCTCAGCGCCGAGGGCTATATCGAGGGTCGCGCCGGCGGTGGCAGCGTCGTTAGCCTCGGACCGCCGACGCCGACCCACCCCCGCGAACCGGCGGACGCGCTCACCCCGACCCCGAGAGCCGCTGGTGTCAGGCCGTACAACCCACGGCCTGACATTCATGCCACCTTCGATCTCCGGCCGGGGTCAGTTGATATGTCGCTGTTCCCGGTCGTCGCCTGGCGGCGGTGCATCCTCCGCGCGCTCGACGAAGCCCCCGGACCGTACGGGGATCCAGCCGGGACGCCGGAGCTGCGCGCCGCTTTGGCCACCTGGGTGACCCGTTCCCGAGGCGTGACTGCGACTGCGGATGAGGTCGTCGTCACCTCTGGCGCGGGACACGCGATTGACCTCGTCGCCCGCGTCGTGCTCAACCCTGGCGAGGTGGTCGCGGTTGAGGAGCCTGGCTACCCGCCGGTCGTCGAGCTGCTGCGCCTTCAAGGTCTTCGTGTCGTCGGCGTTCCGGTCGATAACGAGGGCATCATCGTCGACGCCATTCCCTCGCAGGCCGGGCTGGTCTACGTCACTCCTTCCCACCAATACCCCCTCGGCGTTGTGATGTCCCGCCGCAGGCGACTCGAGCTCCTCGATTGGGCAAATCGCGCAGGTGCTGGAATCGTCGAAGACGATTACGACGGCGAGTTCCGCCACACCGCCCGACCTCTCGAGCCCCTGCAGCGCCTCGATCGCGACGGCCGGGTGATCTATGTCGGCACATTCAGCAAGACGCTGTCGCCGGCGCTCCGGATCGGATTCCTCGTCGCACCCAGAAATCTGATCTTGCCCATTTGCGCGATACGCCAGGTAGTCGACTGGTGCCCACCGTCAGCGACCCAGGTCGCACTCGCCGCGCTGATCGTCGACGGGCACCTCGACCGCCAGTTGCGACGATCTCGAGCGGTGTATCGGGAGCGGCATCAACTGATGTGGAATACGCTTGGCCAGCTTCTCCCCGCCGGTTATCAGCTGCTGCCCGCACAGGCCGGGTTGCACATCGCCATCGTGCGGCCGGAGCTACCCACCGATCAATACGTGTGGTCAGTCCTGGAGAGTCGCGATTTCCAAATCGGGTCGTTGCGACGCACCTACCATTTCACCGACCCATCACCGGGATTTCTTGTTGGCTTCGGAGCCCTTCCCACGACATCGGTCTTCGCGGCCTGCCAAGGCTTTGCCGACGTACTCGGTCAGATTGATCATTCTTGACAGAACCACCCGCTCGACAGTCCGCTATCCAACTGGCACTGCCCATGTCATCGAAGCGCCGCGACGAGAGCGACGAATGCAGGCGCAACAAGCAGTGCAGGCAGCAGATTGCCCACAGGTACGGCCTTGATCTGCAGCAACCGCAGCCCGACGCCAAGAAGCAGCAGCCCGCCGGTCGCGGTGATAGCTGCCAGATATGCCTCAGGCAGCACTCCGCCGACCAACACTCCGACGAGGGTGAGGGAGCCCTGTACCGCGACGATGGCGACCACCGAGGCCATCACGCCGACACCCAGTGAGGCGGCGAAAGCAATCGAGGCGAAACCGTCCAGAACCGCCTTGAGGATGAGCTGATCGGGTCCGCGACCGAGGCCATCCGACAGCGAGCCGAGTATGGTCAGCGGCCCGACGCAGAAGATCAGCGAAGCAGTGACAAACCCTTCAATGAAGCGCTCGCGGGCGTCCTCCTCGCGTGCTGCTGGGCGAGTCGAAAGCCCCGGGGCGACGTCCGAGGTTGCGGCTCCAGTGGGCAGCGTTACCGCCGGAACGGGCCCAGACCGGAGCGTACGCGCTTGCTCCGGAGCGCGTAGCCGTACGGGAGAGCGTCGGCGCGCCAGCCGCGTCCGGAGCCAGTCGCCAAAACCCTCAAGCCGAGCCTCGATGTCGAGCAGAGAACCAGCGATGCCGCCCAGGAGTAAGGCGCCGAGCACAATGAGCACCGGAGCGGCGGAGCCCACCGCGGCAGCGAGCGCGCTGGAACCGACCTCGGCAGCGGAGAGGGCGCCGATCAACAGTGTCACCAGCCCGAGAGCATCTGTGACGGTGTCCCGAGTACGGGTAGGAAGGCGCGCCCCCAACAGCAGCCCAATGCTCGAGCCGACGATCACAGTCGCGACATTGACCAGCGTGCCGAGACCGGGAAACGTCGAAGCCATATACGCGATCATCGGCAGCGACACCTGCCCAGGCCAGCTACCGATGAAGGGCGCCGGCTTGCACTCGCAGCCGGCTCGCTTCGCCCGGGCCGCGGAGGGTGGGATCTTGTGCTGTCCTTCGACACGATGCCTTCCTTACTCTGTTGGGAAGCCCGTGACCGATCGGAAGATCGATCGATCGGGAGTCGGCATCTCCAGATCCAGCCGCACCCCGAGCAGCCGGACTGGTCGCTTGATCTCGAAGCGTGCCAGTACTGCCCGCGCACCGGCCTCGACGATTTCCGGATCGGTTGTCACCTGCGACAACTTGCCGGTCTTGACTTGCGTGAAGAAGGAACGCGTGCGGATAACCACACCGACGTGGGTTACGTGCCGCCCGTCGGCTGCGACCTCCGAGCACAATTCACGGGCCATCGCCGCAATCTCGTGCCCGATGGCAATCGCGTCCGTGAGATCGCTGGGATATGTCACCTGCCGGCTCTTCGATCGCGCCAGCCAGGGCGCGGTAGTAATGGTCTTCGAGCCCCCACCCCGGGCCAGCGCACGAAGCCGAGGGCCGATGGTGGGCCCGAACCAGGCAGCCAGATCGTCCCGATCGGCCAGAGCCAGATCGGTGACGGTGCGCAGATCATGCGCTGCGAGTCGGGCTGCGGTCCGTTTGCCGACACCCCACAGCTCCTCGACATCGCAACCGCCCATGATCGATATCCAGTTGCTCGAGTCAAGGCGATAGATGTGGTCCGGCGCCGTCTTGGCGAACCTCGTCGCCATTTTGGCCCGCTCCTTGGTGTCCCCGATTCCTACGGCACAGGTAAGGGCGGTGCGTTCGTGCACCGTCTGTCGGACCGCCCGAGCGAGCTCCTCAGGGTCTCCGCGATGGACACCGAGGAACGCTTCATCCCACCCCCACACCTCGACTGGGTGTCCGAAGCTCCGCAGCACCTCCATCACTTCGGCCGATGCAGCGTCGTAGGCCGGATGATCACTTGGCAGGAACACCGCATCCGGGCACTTGCGCAGCGCTCGTTGCATGGGCATTCCCGAGTGCACCCCAAACGCGCGAGCCTCGTACGACGCTGTGGCGACGACCTGTCGCGGGCGGTCAGGGTTACCGTCGCCTCCCACCACAACGGGACGGCCGCGCAGCTCGGGTCGCCGCCTGACTTCCACGGCGGCCAGGAAGCAATCCATGTCGACGTGCAGCAGCCACCAGGGCAGATCTCGAGTCGGCGCGGCCACCGTTCTAGCGTGCACGCCGCGGGAGGACGCCAGCAACAAACGTCGGTCTGGTAAGACGTTCAGCTCGGCCGGTAGCGGGTGTGGCTGAATCCGCCGTCCCTGCCGAATGCTAGAACCTTGGCCGGCTTGACCGCGAATACCAACACGCTGACGTCAATGCCGCCGCCGGCGTGGGTGAAGCCGCCGTCGGCCACCCCATACTGCCACTGGCCGTCCCATTTGGTGGCCCAGGCAGCGGCAAGCCGTTCGAGCTTGGACCGGTCGGTGACCCGTTCGGCCTCGCCCTCGATCATCACGTCCAGCCCTCGGTCCCACTGGTTGCAGCCGGTGCTGAGGACGACATGGGAGTTGCCGGCCAGGTTCACGGCCTTCTGCTCGCCCGCGCCGGTGCTGAAGTGCAGGGCATCGTCCAGCCATACCGCGACCAGTGGCGTGACGTGCGGCCGTCCGTCAGCCCGCACCGTCGTAACCCACGACAGCTGGGCCTGCTCCAACACCGCCAGAGTGGCCGCCCACGGCGTCGCCTCTGCGGCCGGGTCGCTGAAGCGCTCGTCCAGCTCGGTCACGGGTTCCTGCATCAGGGTTCCTTTCGTCGAAGACATGATCATTTCCTGTCAAGCTAGGCCACGGGTCAGGCTTCGGCTCGTACCGGCGAGTGATCGACTTCGAGCCGACGTCGTGACACTTCCTGGGCGGCGGTCCGGATCGTGAGCCCCGCGCCCACAGCCGCGGCTACGGCGCCGAGTGAGATGAAGGTACGCAGGGTATGGAATGCCGACCAACGTGCGCGGATCTCCTGCCAGTCAGCGGGCAGTGTCGCTTCAGTCCATGTCGCGATCAAATTATCGATCGGCACCTCGACAGCGAGTGTGATCACCAGGACCGCGATCATGAGCAGTAGGCCGACGGCTGCCATCCAAGCGGCGACTGTGGAACCGCTGCGGACGAGCAGCACTACTGCGACCAATCCGATCACTACGGCGGAGATCATCAGCACCGCCATGATGATCGCAAGGTTTTCGATCATGTGCTTGCCATCGGTCAGGAAGGTCGCGGCGTCATAGTCGGTCATAGTGCGTGCCAGGGAGAGCCAGGTCCCCCACATCACACCGGCGACCAGGACGTACAGCATGATGCTGACGAACTGTACCCATCTCACGAGCGGATCGCTCACCGTGATCATCCACCCTGCTGCGACGCCATTGGCGGAGTCGCAACCGGGCTGAGATGCATGCCGACGAGCTGCCATCGGCCACCACTCTCACGCGTCAGAATGTGGGTAGCTCGGAACTGCCCATTGTTGGGCTGGCCACGGTACGCCGCTTCCTGATCATGGACACCGATCACAATCGCGCAATCTCCGAACAGGCGCACCGTGGTATCCCGCCAATCGAGTGCGGACGTGACAAAGGCGCCGCTGCTGTAACGCTCCAGCCACTGGGCTTTGTTCAAGATGAAACCCAAGGGCCCGACCAGAAGGAACTCCGTGTGCGCCATGGCGTCCAACGCGTTCAGGTCCTGGGCAACTTCCGCCTCCGCCCAACGCTTACCGAACTCTTCCAGCTCTGCTCTGTCGTCGTTCACTGCGTACTCGTCCTTCCTGAAGGCCTGCTACAACACTGTTCGCCGATCGGTGGCCAGGCACCAGGCCACGTGGTGCCCAATTTGTTGCCACTGGTCTGCTGATCGGGGCCGGCCAGCGCTGAAGCGTGAGGGAATGAGCAAGAAGCGGTCGGCTGTGACAGAACGACGGTCCCACAGCGGCACGCTGCGCGGCCAGCGTGTACCACTGGCGCTCAGTGCTCCTCACCCATTGCGCGAGGCGCCTCCACGCGAGCGAGCGGCGCGCTCCAGCCGAAGCATCATCGCCGCAGACGGTACGACCTTGCCCGACGCGTAGGTCGAGAGCCGCGATGCCGATGTGCCGGCCCGACTGGCGAACGTGGCAGCGGTGAGCCCGGAGTCGTGGATCAGTTGGCGGACTCGGGAAGCGACCTCTTCCCGGTCCGAACTCTCCATCTCGGCCCGAGCCTGGCGGAGGGCGCGACCCAGGAGCTCGGTCGCACCAGAGCGCTCCGCGTACGCCAGATAGTCCTCGAGTGCGCGGGACACCTCGCCCCAGGGGTCACGACGCACGGCTGCCGTGATCTTGGCCCAATCATGGATCGTGCCACGCTCGATGGCCGCGACCATCGCCTCGTACGGCCAGGCCTCGACCGGGTCCGACGGGTCGGCGTCGACATTGCGGAAGCTGAGGCTCATTCCTGTTCGACCTCTCGAAGCAGGGCGTCGGCAAGGCTCTGACATGCCTCGACGACCGTCGCCCAGTTGTGCCAGCGAGGATTCAGCCGCCGATATCGCTGCAGCTGGCGCGTGACCCGCTCATCTCGCGGGGCTGGAGCGGACATTCGCTCGACCAAGGCGGTCAGCACTGAGTCGGGGACCTGTGAACGATCTACGTAGTAGTCGTCGATGGCAGCGAGAACCTCGGCACTGGGGCCGACTCCGTACCGATCAGCCAATGCCACGACATCGAGATAGTCGCGGACCTGGTTGCGCTGGACGACCAGGTAGGCCTTGACCCGAAGGATTTCGGCCGCCGTCGGCACCTGCACCGCGTACGTCTCATCGAGTTGCACCTCTTCGGTCTCCAGCGGACGCCGTCTGCGCAGCTGACGCAGGCCGGCCTCGATCCCGCCTAGCTTGCCGAGGACAGTAAGCGGGGGTGAGCTGGCACGGATATTCGTCACCCACCCTTCGGTGGCTTCCAAGGCCTCCAACACCTGAAGGTATCGATCCTGGAGATCGGTCAGGACGTGGTCATGATCAAAGGAGTCCCGGTGATGAGCGTAAAGAGCGGCGGCTGCGCCCCCAACAAGGACAGCATCTGGGACCGCCCGCTGCAGCAGGGCTGCGGATTGGAGCACCTGCTGCAGGGTGAGGCTCGCTGACTTGGGGTCCGGACGATCTGCCTCGATCGATGGGCGAGACGACATGTCTTCATATTATCATATTTGATAACCTCAGCCTGAGATGCGGTCTGACCTCGTCGTTGAGGTCGGCGATGTAACCGTCGAGTGTGACCACCGCTCCCATGATCGTTTTCCCATGACCTGCCTTTCTCGACTGTGACGACCGAGCGCAGCGACGAATAGCGGTATATGGCGGTGGCACTTGGGCCGGCGAACGCTGCTTCACATGTCTGTGGGTGGGATGTTCTGGTTCAAGTGAAAGATGTTGTCAGGGTCGAAGGCGTCCTTGAGCGCCCTGAGCCTGGCCAGCTTCTCGGGCGGATACGCACGTCGTACGCCAGCCATCCCGTCGTCGCCGAGCACGTTCACATAGACCCCGCTCGCGTAGCGCTCCAAGCGGGTCGCGCACTCCCGGGCGGTGGCTATGCGCCTCTCGTCCTCAGCCGGATCCGTCCAGCGGGCAGCGCCGACGTACTCGAACGCCGTGCCCCGGTGGCTGAACGCGGTCGCCTGGTCGGGTACGTCTGCGATCGCCCCGCCGTGCGCCTGCAGGCTGCCTCCCACCGTCGGGTCGTGCATCAGCAGTGCGTCGATGGCGGCATCCGGCAGCTCCTGGAAGTAATGGCCCTTCCAGTACCGCCGCAGCGCATCGCCCTTGATGGCGTCCTCGCGTCGCTGGAGGTCCAGGTAGGACAGCTCCACCAATCGCCGATCAAGCGGGCGACCGAGCGAGGTGAGCGCCTGAGCGTGCTCACGGCCGTCCTCCGGATCGCCGACCCAAACGAAGCCGAGTGTGGCCACGCCGCCGGCAACCGTCGCGGCGTACGTCGCTCTGCGCGGTGCAGTCGCGCTCAGGTCCCGCCAGCGGGCGAGTGCCGGCGCAGCTTTCGCGGCGGGAAAGTCGAACTCAACGCTCAGCGCCCGGGTGCCGGTGTCGTGGAGCCGGAACTCAAACTCGGTTACCACTCCGAAGTTCCCGCCACCGCCTCGCAACCCCCAAAACAGCTCGGCGTTCTCCTCGGCCGATGCACGCACGACGTCGCCGATCGCCGTGACCACCTCGAACGACACCACGTTGTCGCAGGTCAGCCCGTGCTCGCGGGCCAGCCAGCCCATCCCGCCGCCCAGCGTGAGGCCACCGACGCCGGTATGTGAGACGTTGCCGGCGGTCGTGGCCAGCCCGTATGGCTGAGTCGCCGCGTCGAGCGCGCTCAGCAGAGCACCGCCCTGTACCCACGCCCGCCGCCGGTCTGGATCGACGCGGACTCCACCCATCGGCCTCAGATCGACCATCAGCCCGCCCTCGGGCACCGCATGCCCGACGACGCTGTGGCCGCCACACCGGACGCCGATCTCCAGTCCTTCTCGTCGGGCCAGCGAAATGGCGGCCACGACGTCCCTGCTCTCCCGGCAGCGCGCGATCATCGCGGGATGGCGGTCCACCATGGCGTTCCACACCTGACGCGCCTCGTCGTACCCCGCCTCGCCCGGGCGCAAGATCCCGGCGTTCGCAATCGTGGTCATCCGCGGTCCTCCCATGCTGGCAATTGCCTTACTCCTTGTGTCATTGGGTTCTTGGAGGGACTGACCGCCCGTTTCGCGATAATTCATCGCGGCCGAGGTGAGGGTCCGCCTCAGTGGAAGTCACTTGCTATCCACTCGCCGCTGGGTTGTCAGAAACTGAGCACCAATATGGGGCTGAGATTCTGACAGGTCGGCGTAGAGAGTGGATCAAGTGATCTCAGCGACGGACGCGGTAGCGGATGTGCGTGGCCTCCGGCGTGTCGATCACCCGAACGATCTCCAATTCCACGCGCGACGGCAACAGCTCGAACAGCCGACGGCCGCCACCGAACAGCACCGGGATCTGGTGAATCTGCAGCTCGTCCAGCACACCGGCCTCAAGCGCCCGTTGCGCCGTATAGGCCCCATGCACCATCACGTTCCGGTCCCCGGCGGCGGCCTTCGCCTGTTCCATCGTGCTACCGATCCCATCGGTCACGTACGTCACCAACGGATAGTTCGCGACCGATGGCCCAGGCGGGCGGTGACTAGGCACGAAGACGGGGACCCCGTGATGATCACCGCCCCAGTGATCCACGAACTCCGCGGTGCGCCGTCCTACCACGACCGCGCCGGTCGCGGTCCACTCATCCATCAACTCTCCGGCCGGCCCGCGCGGCCGGAAGAACTCTCCGTCCGGAGCGACGAACCAATCGTGTAGTCGCTGGCCGTCATCGCCGAAGGGGTTGTCGAGATCGTCGTTGGGGCCGGCGATGTACCCGTCCAATGACATCGACATATAGAGCACGGATGCCGACACTGCAACCTCCTGTGGGTTTCGATCCCAACTGGTCTCAGGGTTCAGCTCGGGATGGGTCGGCCCGTCGGCGCGTACTCCGCAAGGAGGATGAGCCGAAGTAGCCGGGTGGATGTCACCCGTAGCCAGTCCTCGACGAGATGACGAGCCTGCGATGAGTGCGGTGGTTACCATCTCATCACCGCGATGTCTGGTGCAGGTCGGCGACAGAACTCTGCAGTGCGTCAAGCATGCGTTCGACTCCGCTCAGGGCCTCGGCTCGCCCGCTGAGCGCGGCGCCGACATTGGTATAGGTCACCTGCGTACCCTCTTCGGCAAGATCGAGCAAGGAGATCGTCACGATCTCGGTCGGGTCGGTGAACTTGAACTGAATCCGGCGCCCTGGCTCCACGATGCCGTACGCGGCGGTGAACGGGATCTCCGGGCCACCTTCATCCGGCACCATCACCGCGCTGATCATTCCCCCCGGGCTGGGATCGAGGCTTATGCGTGCCGCAGGTGTCGTGAAACCCTCGACAATGAACCAGCGGGAGAAGAGGGCCGGCTCGGTGAAATGGGCGAATACCTCAGCGGGCGTACCGGGCAGCACGCGACTTTGGCTGAATCCCGTGGCGGTATCGACTTCTTCTCCGGTCTGCATGAGGCCCTCTCAAGTTGATCAATTAGTTGTGGTTATCGTCAGCCGAAGGTCACGGCCTGTGCATGATCAGGTTTGATCAGCAAGATGATTCGGCCGGTACGCAGTGGATAGGGGTGGCCCGTGTACTTGCGGAATATCCGGTCGATGATCTCCCAAGCGCGGTCGCCCTCGAGGAATTCCACGACCTGTCCGCGGATCAGCGCGGACGCGTACGGCTGATCGACGTCGATGATCGAGATCGCGAGTCGGGGATCTCGCTCGAGGTTGCGCGCCTTCCGCGAACCCGGGCCGGTGAGGATTACGAGATTGTCGCCCTCGATGTCAATCCAGACCGGCACCGAGTGCGGTGCACCATCGGGCATCAGCGTGGCGATGTGAGCGTAGTTCGGGCGCGCTACCAGCCGGCTCACCTCAGCGGTCATCACGGACATCTTTGATCTCCTCTGGACGTATGGACTGGCTGAGATGGGAAAAGTTGTCGGGTGGTAACGGCCCTCGATGTTCCGCAGCCGCAGCAGATCTTGTGCGTAGTACCTTCCCGCGGATCGCTGACAATCACCAGGCCGGCAGCTGGTCAACCTGGGGCCATTGGCACGTCAGATCTGAATGAGCTTTGCACGGTCGATCTGCTTGATGCTCGATGCAGACTGCCGAATGCCGGCGACTGTCACGAATTGAGCGAGCCGCCGACCCTGGCGGCCCGGCCCAGGGTCAGGCGTGCGAAGCCTTACTGCGGCGGCGATACCACTGCCACCCCGCGGTGACGAGCAGCGCACCGACCAGAGACCCAATGATGCCGCTGAGCTCGGAACTGAAGCCCGTCTCCTGACAGCAGGCTGATCAGCAGCCCGCCAACGAATGACCCGACGAGTCCGGCAACCAAAGCCAGCGTCCAGTCGATGCCCTTGGCAGATTTGCCCATGATCAGCTGTGCGCCGGCGCCGACCAGCATGCCGAACAAAATGAGTCCGAGGATAAGCATGATCGGCAGCATAGACGAGCCAGGTAAGATGAGGCCGTCACCTCGCGAGAGTTTCCTCATCGAGTGCCCGAGACGACCAGCATCTCGCACGGCCCGACGAACCCGTCAGGCTCCTCGAACTCGGCGAGCGCATGGTTGATCTCGGTCCATGCGGCGTCCTGATCGGCTCGGGGTAGGCCCGAGAGCATCTGATGCAGTGCGCCGAAGGACTCACGTTCGAAGGCGACACAGTCGGCCGCGCTGGCGAGCCGCAGCGGCGACGGCACCGCCTCGACCGTGACGTCGCGGAAACCGGCCGTGGCAAGGGCGTTCTCGGCAACGCCTGGGCTGCCGAGGCTGAACGGACCAGGTTGCCCGGGCAATGGCGGCGGCAGCTGGGCGCGGCGACGAATGATGCCGACCGGTACCGCGAAGAATCCGTTGCGGTCTGCGGTCGAGTAGACGACCGCCGAAAGACGCCCGCCGGCTCGTAGCGCCTGGCGCATTCCTGCCAAGGCAGCCTGCTGATCGGGAAAGTAGATCAGGCCGACCCGAGAAATGACCGCATCGAAGCTCGCCTCATCGACGTCGAGGCCTTCTCCATCGAGCTCGCGGGTCGTGATAGTGGTCAGGCCGGCGTCGCTGGCCGACTTCTCGGCGTACTCCAGGATGGTCGGGGAGATGTCGGTAGCCAGAACGCGCCCGGTAGCCCCGACCCGGCGCGCGGCGGCCAGGCTCTGCCCGCCAGCACCCGCGGCCACGTCGAGCACCCGGCTGCCGTTGGTGATCTTGGCAGCGTCGAGCATCCGCTCGGTAGCGGCACCGAGCCAGTCCTCGATGACAGGACCCCAACGATGCCACGCCTCCGCGGCATCCTCCCATTGCGCCCGTGTGGTGATCTTGTACTGCTGCGGATCGAATGTTGTGCTGGTCATGATGTCCCTCCGGAAATCGACGGTGTTACCCGGTACGCGCCAGAAGACAGCAGGCTTCCGCCAGAATTCGGCTAGCACTTTCTTTTGGGCTTGCTGCTCGTGCAATCGCCCGCGGACGCTCGCAGCATTGGGGACTCGTGCCACGTAGGGGACAATGCAGCTGTGCCCGCGTTTGTCGGCCGCACAGAGCCGCTGGCCCGGCTGTCAGCCGCCTATCAGGCCATCGCGGCCCAGACACTGTCGACAGCACCTGACGTTGCCGGCTCCGGCTGGGCGGGCTCGTCCTGGTCACCGGTGAGGCCGGAATCGGCAAGACTGCGCTTCTCACGCGGTTCGCCGGCCACGTGGCTGCCGACGGTGGGTCCGTGGTGTGGGGTACGTGCTGGGAGGCCGATCAAACCCCTGCGTGGTGGCCCTGGACCCAGGCGCTGCGGGCGCTGCTTGATCGAAGCCATGCTCTGGCCGAAGCCGCCCCGGCCGAGCTGGCAGCAATTGTGCCCGAGCTAGCCAGCGACCAGACAGTGATCGGCTCTGATGCCGCGGCTCGGGTCCGTGTGTTCGACGCGGCCGCGCAGGTGCTGCGTCGGGCCTCGGCGAGCGCTCCGGTGCTCGTGATCATCGACGACCTGCACTGGGCCGACCGGTCCACGATGGACCTGCTACGTTTTCTCGCGCACCAGCCCCAGGCGGGTCGGCTTCTGCTGGTCGGCGCCTACCGTCCGGACGAACTACAACCCGACATCGCGGCCACCCTGGCCGACCTGGCCACGTCCGCCGAACTCGTGCCGCTGAGAGGCCTGTCCGTCGATGAGGTGAGACGACCTGGTGCAGGCAGTCACTGGATCGGCCGCGCAAGATCATTGGTCGCGTCTGGTGCACGAACGCAGCGGCGGCCACCCGTTCTACGCCCGCGAGCTGTGCCAGCTCCTCGCTGCTGGTGGCGCGGCAACCGACGTTCCCGCAGCCGTACGCGCCGTGATCGGCCGCCGCTTGAGCCATCTGTCCCACGGCTGTGCAGCATTGCTGGACGCCGCGGCGGTTGCGGGCACAACGCTCCAGCTCGACGTACTGGCCGAGGTCACTGGTTACGACACGACTGAAGCGGCCGCGCTGGCCGACGAGGCGACAGCAGCCGGCATTCTGATCACCGCCCGTGATCAAGCGGGTACAACCGCGTTCGTCCACGACCTCTATCGGGAGACGCAGCTACGCGGCCCTGACGCCGGCGCGTCAGGTAGATCTGCATCAGCGGGTCGCCGCCGCCCTGCTACGCCGGCTCGAACGGGGTGGTCACAGTCTTTGCGGCCGAGTTGGCCTACCACTTCACCGCCGCCCTTCCGGTCGCCGGCATCGGGCCCGCATTGGTCTGGGCACAAGAGGCGGCCCGCGCCGACTCCGTACGCTTTGCGTTCCTCGAGGCCGCTGGGCACCTCGCTCGCCTTCGGTCCGGCCATCGACGCTGCAGGCCAACGGCTGCCGGACGCAGACCTCGTCGGCGTACTCACCGCTGAAGCGGATTTGCGGCTCCGCGGAGGCGACGCCTCCCACGCCCGGGCACTACTCGACAGTGCATGGGCCCGAGCCAGCGCAACGGGCCGGGCCGACCTCCTCGGTGCGGTGGCATTGGGCCTTGATCACCTCGATGCTCGCTTCGCTATGCCGCGAGCCGATCTCGTTGCCGTACTCGACGCCGCCCGTAACGCCCTGACGGGCGCGGGGACCAGCACCGAGGCGAAGGTGACCGCAGCTCTCGCCCGCCAGCTGCAACACTCGGTGCCGGCCGACCGCCCACGGGCACGGCCGCTGGCGGACCAGGCGGTCAAGATCGCACAAACCCTGGGCGACCCGGACACCTTGGCCAGCTGCTTACTCGCGCAACACGATGTCTCGTGGACCCCCGGCACTGCCACTGCTCGAGCCAAGATCACGGACATGATCATCAACCTGGCCAAGCAGGCCAATGATCAGGAACGGCAGGCCCAAGCCCTGCTCCTGTCGGCGACCGCGCAGCTGGAGAATGCGTCGCCGGCCTTCCGCGCCACGTTTGCCGAATTTGCCTATCTCACGTGAGCAGTTGCACCAGCCCCGCCACGACTATCTCTTGCGTACGCGGGAGGCCGCGTTGGCGCTGCTCGACGGGGACATCGACAGGGCGAACGGCTCTCTGTCGAGGCCGCCGCCCTCGGCGAGGCTCTCGCTGAGAGTGACGTCGGCAACGTGCGCATGTCACAACGACTTGAAATCGTTCGTGCCCGCAATCAGCCGGCAGAACTGCGAGATATGGCTGCCGAGGCGGTGCGTTGGTGGATCGGCGCGCCCGCACATGCCCATGCCGTCGCCGCGGGTTTCTACGCCCGCGCCGGTGATCTTGAGACCGCCCGTCGTGAACTCGACACAGTGCTCGCGCTCGACGACTGGCGTGCCGACCGTTCGTATTTGTGGTCAGTCTTCATAGGCGAGATGGCCGCCGCCGCGATCGCACTGCAGGACCGCGCGCTTATGCCAGCGACTCATCGAGGAGCTGCTCCCTGTGGCTGACTCCTGTGCGGTCAACGCTGCCTTCGTCTGCTTCATGGGCGCCCACGCGCACCGCATCGGCTGCTCTACGCCGCCCTCGACCAACAAGACGCCGCCCGCCAACGGTTGCTCCAGGCCCTGAAGATCCACCGTCGACTTGGCGCGCGTGCCTGGCAGGCCGAAACCCACCAGGCGCTATCGAGTTTGGGCGGTCCCGAAGCGTCTGAACACGCACGATGTGCCGCCGCCCTGTACCAGGAGTTGCGGCTCGATCACCATCTGGTGGTGCAGCACGTGTTGGAGATCGACAACGATGTCGCCCGGCTGCATCGCGCCGGCGACATGTGGCAGGCCAGCTATCGCGGGCACGTGGCCTATCTTCGCGACGCCAAGGGACTGCATGACCTCGCGAATCTGCTTGTGCGTCCCGGAACCGATCTGTCCGCTCTGAGCCTCGCGGGCGGTGAACCTTCACAGCTCCGCCCCTCTGTCGCGAGCCGAGCCGGTCCTTGATCACGCCGCGCTTGATCGCGTACCGGCGACGACTGGCTGAGCTCGACGACGAGCTTGCAAGCGCCCAAGACAACGCCGATCTTGGCCCGCCAACAGCGTGCCAGTGAAGAACGCGAACACCTTTTGGCCGAACTACGCCGAGCCACCCGCCCAGACGGCAGCTCTCGCTCGCTTTCCAACACCGCTGCCGAACGCGCCCGCAAGGCAGTCACCGCTCGCATCCGCGACGCCATCCGCCGCATCAGCGACGCCCATCCGGAGCTCGGCATGCACCTCGACCGCACTATCCTTACCGGCACGACCTGCCGCTATGAACCGGATCGAGCCCGGCGATGACAACTGCTGTTGATCTCTCGCCATCGGGCGAGCGGAAGACTGAACCGGAATGGTTGATCATCAGCCCTCCGTCGCGATTCCAGCGGCGTCATCCTTGGCTGCGGCGTGGGATGCTTGCTGGCATCTTGGCACTGGCAGTGATCATGATCACCACTGCCCGGGTAGTGGGTTCGGGGCACGAGGCTGACGGTCTCATCTCGTGGAACCGCACTTCGGAGTCTTCCCATGTGATCACCGACGATCCTCAGCAAGATCAGAAGCAGCCTGTTGGCTACCGTCGCTGGAGCGTCATACAGGTTGGACATCCGCTGCTGGCGACCAAGAGTTCTTGGGAGCTGTACGCCGAAACAGACCGCGAGGTGATCAAGATTCAGCCAGCCGACGGCCGGATCACCCGGATGGGTATACCGGCAGCGCCGACGCGACCGCTGAAGAGCGAACCTGTACCTGGTCGGCGTGCGCAGCCTGGGCTCAGCGAACCCCAAATCCGGCTGACGACGGAGTGCGACACCCAGCACCACTGCCATGGGGTGGTGATCGACCGGCGCAGCGGCGATCGTCACAATGTTGATCTTGCCTTGTCCAACGTCTCTCCTTGGCTGGCGACCACTTCGCCCGATGGACAGTACCTGGCAGTGGTCTATGCCGCGGTACACCACCCGGTTGCGCTGCACTTACTGGATCTGCGACGCGGTCACGACCGGCTCACCACTGTCCAGGTGGACCAGACGCTGCACGAAGGTTCATTCGCGTGGTCTCCGGACAGTGACTACCTCTTCGTGGCCGGAGTAAAGGGCCGACTATGGGTGATCAAACCGGCAACCGGGGCGGTATCGGAGTTCCCGGCGACGTTGCCACCCGTACGAGAACTTGCTGCAAGACCAGCTACGAGGTGAAGCCCGGCCTGCACGGGGTGATATCCGGTCCTTCAGGTCTGCAGTGCGTCGACATTGGGGAAGGCGGGGCGCTGAGTGCTCGCCCGGTCGAGGTAGAACAACGCCGTCGATGAGATGTCATCGTGCAGCGGCAGGTATCGGCCGCCGGACTGCCAGCCGAGGGCCTGGATTTCGACCCGGAGGTCGCTGGCGAAATGGATGGGGTCGGGGACGTGCCAGCGGTACAAACCGAAGCGCTGCTGGCTCTGGTAGAGGCCATCGGGGCGGATTACCTGAGGCATGCCGAGGTACGGCGTGCTGTATTCGGTGTAGCCGCGACCGGGGACGTCGAAATTCCAGGCGCCGCCAAAGTAGTCCTCGGTGCCGGTGCCGCAGATCGTCGGGAAATCGTTGTCGCCGTCGAGATAGATCTTGAGCTCGCCCTCGCCCCACCAGCCGGGGGCTGTTGACGCCCCAGGCGAGGTAGGTGCCGACGTAATGGCCCTGACCTGTGACACCGTCAACGAGAACATGCGTATCGCCTGCGCGAAGCGGGTTGGCGCGGCGGAACTGGGCGTGAAGATAGCCCCGCCCGCTGACGTCATGATCAGTTTCGTAGGTCACCTGGTAGTACAGCTGGGCATTGGCATCGCCGAGGTTCTCTACCGTGAGCCGGGCGCCACGCTGGAAAGGCATCGGCCAGTAGGAGTTGAAGCCCCCATGCGGGTTGACGGCGATCATGCTCGAGCTGACCTGAGCGAACCGGCCCCAGCCGCTGGCGAAGAAGTCGCCGAGCGGGACTTCGACAGCTGGTAGGGCCGCGTCGTCCCAGTACGCCCGGAGCACCAGAGTCCGCCACCGTGCGGGGTCTGTCGTGAGCCAGACGTGAGTGATCGTGCCCGGGCCCTCGATCGTCGCCATTGGAAAGGTGCTGCCAGCGTCGATGATCACCGATGGGGAGATCTTCCATCCGACCCCGAGGTCGCGTGCGGCGTTGGCCCCGGTGCCCTCGGCGGCCCGGCCGCCACCGCCCTTCGTCCCGTCGAAGTTCTCGGGACTGATCGATCTTGTCGTGACGTCGCGCAGCTGGGCGATGTCACGGGCATCAAACGGCATGGTGATCCTCCCGTCGTCAGTGGCATCCGGCGACACCGACTATGAATGACGCCGACTCATGGACAAGGGCGCCGTCGCACGCGTGATCGCAACGTATCTCGATCCACGCCCGACGGCCGAGGCGCGCTGCCGCTCACCCAGGCCACGAGAGACCGAGAAGAAGCATTTCCGTAGTCTTCCTCGCATGAATAGACCGGTGCACTTTGAGATACACGCCGAGGATCCAGAGCGGGCGGCGAATTTCTACAGCGAACTGTTTGGCTGGAAGATCACCAAGTGGGACGGACCGGTGGACTACTGGCTGGTGAGCACCGGCTCGGACACGCCCGGGATCGAAGGGGCGATATTGCGCCGTATGGGTCAAAATCCGGATCCGCAGGAGCCGACGCCGGTAATCGCTTACGTCTGCACCATCGACGTGGAGAACGTGGACGAGATGATCGCAAAGGCCCAGCAACTCGGCGGCGTTGAGGCGCTCGGCAAGACCGAGGTCCCCGGCGTGGGCTGGCAGGTGTACTACAAGGACACCGAGAGCAACATCTTCGGCATGATGCAGGCAATGCCCCAGCCCTCTTCGACCTGAGCCCTCTGCGACCTGAGCCCTCCATGACCTGAGCCCGCACTCGCGACTATTGCGTCGAAGAGGCGGCCATTGTCGTTGAGCGCATCGCGAGCCAGCTCGACGACGCGGTCCATGGCGCCCCGTTCCTCGAACAGGTGCGTGGCACCTGGCACGACGACGATCTCGGCCGGGCCAGCCAGACGAGCAGCCGCGGCCTTGTTCAAGGCCAGCACCTCGACGTCTCGACCACCGACGATGAGCAGCGTTGGCGTACGGACCTGTTCGAGCGCGTGTCCCGCCAGGTCCGGCCGGCCCCCGCGAGAGATCACCAACTGGATTCGGTCGGGAAGCTCGGCGGCGGCCTGCAGAGCGGCAGCCGCTCCCGTGCTGGCGCCGAACAAAGCCAGCGGCAGTCCGGTGGTCTCCGGCCGTTCGCTCAACCAGCGAACCGCATCGGCCAGCCGTGAAGCCAGACGCGGGATGTCGAAGCGATATTGTCGCGTCCGCCCATCGACCAGCCCCTCCTCCGGGGTGAGCAAATCCATCAGCAGCGTCGCGTAGCCGTCGGCCTGCAAGCTGGCGGCCACCGAGCGGTTCCGCGGACTGTGCCGACTGCTCCCACTGCCGTGAGCGAACACGACGACACCAGATGCCGCCCGAGGGACGAGCAGATCGCCATCCAAGATCACGCCGGCCGCAGGAATCCGCACGCCGCGCTCGAAATCACGGCCCATTAGTCAAGTGTCTCTCCCCGGCCGGGTGTCTCGACGAACGCTTGCTGCCGGGTACGCATGCGACGGGCAAGCTGCCGTGCTCGACGTAGCGGTTCAGGTGTCCGATCCCTGTTGGCGAGCATGGTGACCAGCTCAACTGCGGCGGCAATATCGATGCGCCAGCCGGGATGTACCGCGAGCGGGCGTACGCCTGCTTGGGTCCGCAGCCAGCAGCCGACCACGGCATCGCCGATCCGCAGCGGGCTCGTGGCAGCTCGCTGGTCTTTCGGCCATTCGCCCGAAGCAACCAGCGGCCGGTGCGTGACCCCGATCGTCGGAATCTCCAACTCGGCACCAAGGTGCAGCGCCAACCCGGCTCCTCGCGGATGATCGCGAGCGGTGGCATCCACCAGCAATACGTCCGGGCGACGAGACAGGGCGCGTACGGCCTGCTCCAGCAGAGGGCCGAGCCGCAACGCCATCAGCCCCGGTACATACTCCGCGCCCGCCGTCCCGCTCATCACCCGCTGCTCGGCCACCCGGCCACCGAGCATGATCACCGCCGCGGACCAGGCTGGATCATGGTCAGTACCAGAACCAGTGAGGCCGCGTGGGAAGCACACCCAGCAGCCGCAGACGGTCGCCGCGGCGGGGTCGAAGATCGACGGCTCGGGCACTGCCGTGGCCAGCCGCTCCTGGTAGGCGATCAGCGAGTCAGCATCAGAAGGCCACACGCGACATTCTCACTCAGCCCAGCAGATTTGCTCGACGCATTGCCCAACCGCCGTGTTTGACTGGCACGTGCACACTCGGGGTCGTGTCTACGCCACCGCGTCAGCATGTTCGATTCCGAACGGAGCTGACGATGGCGATCCCGCGATCTGAGCAAAGGCCGAATGCACGGCCCGCCACAGGTTCACTGAGCTGATGGGTCGGCTTCCCGTACCATCTCTGGGCTTGGTCCTAGCCGTGGTTGTGCTCGGAATCGTCGCCGTGGTCGACAGTGGGCGCACTGTGCGTGCCGGCTCAGTTGTGGCATCACCGCCTCCCGTCGTATCGGCACCGGCACCGGGTGGCCGTCAAACCCCGACGCCCCGGCCCAGCAAAAGGTCCCAATCCGAGACGTGGATCGCCAAGTCGCAGAAGCACCCGTCGGCAAAGGCTCGGCCGGCCAGGCCGAATAGCCCAGGAACATCGCAAGCTTCAGGCAAGCACCGATCTGGCCAAAGCGGTCGAGGCGCCGGCGAGGCGCGGCGGCATTGTGTACCTGACCTTCGACGACGGGCCCAGCCAGTACACGCCCGCGATCCTCAACATATTGAGCGCAACCCACTCGACTGCCACATTCTTTGAGCTCGGCTTCCGCCAAGCCGAATACCCCGCCGAGGCGGCCCGCATTCGCGCACAGGGCAGCAGCGTCGGCAATCACACGTACAACCATCCAAAGCTGACCACGCTCACAGCCGGGCAGATCCGTTGGCAGATAGCCCATGGACCGCGAAGCAGGTGTGTGCGGCCGCCGTACGGTGCCACCAACTCGACCGTTCGGCACATCATGAGCCAACAAGGCCTTCATCAGGTGTTGTGGACGATTGACACCCGAGACTGGAGCCGACCAGGGACAAAACACATCGTCGAGGCCGCCACTGCTTCTACGGTACGGTCGGGCACCATCGTCCTCATGCACGACGGCGGCGGCAACCGGTCACAAACTGTGGCAGCACTTCCGCAGGTCATCGCCGCACTGCAGCAGCGCGGATTTGTGATCCGGCGCATCCCCGGCTGCTGATCTTCCTTCGAACGCTCAGGTCCGGGCATCGATTGCTCCCGCTTGCCATGTGTCTCGGGATGACTGAGTGCGCACACCGACGGCCGTGTCGAGCCGGACCAGTGCACAATCTCGTTGATTCGACGTGGCGGCACACCGATGGCCTGTGCCAGCCGAGTACTGGCTGATCCCAGCGGGCGAAGTGCGCTCGGCCTTCGCACTGACAGTCTTGTGAACCCGGCATCCAACGATCAATCTAGAAGGGATTGCAATCGCAACAATCCTCGGTTCGCCCGGCCATCGGGCGGAGGGCTGGCTTGCAACGTTCGGTGGTGATCGACATGCCTGGGCTGGAGGCGCTGTGGGGCATGCTCGGGCTGTTCGTCGTGCTGGTTCTTCTCAGAATCCCGACGACCCGACGCGTCCTCGTCTGGCTGGCCAGACGCGCTGGCGATTGGCTGATAAGCCACTGGACACGAGCCGAGGAAAGCGACCGCGACGAGGATGAGCTGTGGCTGATGGAACGACGACGCAGACTGTGCGCCGACCTGCGACGCGTCGAGCACCTTCTGGCGACGGACACATGGATGTCGGCCACCCGGCAACGTGGCAACCGGATCGCCTACAACCGGCTCGTCGACGACCTTCGCCACACTCCGGACGTGTTCTCGACGAGCTTTCAGCTCCAGGTCGTGGACCCTTGGGATGACCCGACCATCGATCCTCGTTGGAAGGGGCTAGCCAACGCCGGCTCCCCGCAGCACGTGCGGACGGTCGAAGTCCTCGAGATCGGCTGGAGTCGTCGCCGAACTCGCTGAATCTCCTGATCGCCCACCCTGGAGTCACCCGAATTCCGGCCGCGCGTATGTTCCAAGGTGTGACGCGACTCGGCTACCAGATCCCGAATTTCACCTATCCCGACACAGATCCCTCAACGCTGTTCGACGCCATCGTGCGGCAGGCCGTCGAGGCCGACAACAGCAGCTTCGACACGGTCATGGTGATGGATCACTTCTATCAACTGCCCGGCTTGGGTACGCCTGATCAAGAGATGATCGAGTGCTACACGCTGCTGTCGGCACTGTCACAGCACACCTCGAAGGTCCGGCTGTCCGCACTGGTCACAGGCAACACCTACCGCAACCCCGCGTTACTCGCGAAGATGATCACTGCGCTTGACGTGGTTTCTCGAGGACGCGCCCAGCTGGGTATCGGAGCTGGCTGGTACGAGCTCGAGCACGATTCACTGGGCTTCGAGTTCGGCACCTTCACTGATCGCTTCGCGCGGTTGGAAGAGTCCCTCAAGATCATCATCGGCATGCTGCGCGGCGAACAGCCAACCGTGGACGGCACCTGGTACCACGTCCAAGACGCGATCAACTCACCAGCTCCCGTCAACCCGATACCGGTGATGATCGGTGGCGGCGGCGAACGCAAAACCCTCCGGCTGGTGGCGCAGTATGCGGACGAGTCCAACATCCTCTGTGCGCCCGCGGACATCCCACGCAAGCTCGACGCGCTCGCCGGACACTGCGCGACGCTCGGCCGCGATCGCTCGGAGATCACCGTCTCGTACCTCACCAGTGTCTGTGTCGCCCCTACTCACGAGCAGGCCGAGGCCGAGGCCGACGCGTACCTCGCACGGCGCAACAGCGACCAAGCTGCCCGCCGGCGGGTGGGAGCGATGGTCGGATCACCTGACGAGATCGCGGAGCAGTGCGCCAAACTGCTGGCGCACGGCATCGACGGCCTGACCGTCAACGCTCCAGCCAACGGGCATATCGAAGGACGTGTCGCCCTGATCGGCGAGACGCTCGCTCCGTTGATTGCCTCGGCCGGATCGCCAGCCCGCTAATGCGTTTCGGTTCGTCTACGCCTTCCTGACCTCGAACGTCGTCGACAGCTGCGCCGTCGAGTCACCGCCCACCCAGACGTCGAAGGTCGAAGCGTCGACGACCCAGTCCCGCGAAGCCGCGTTCCAGTAGCGCAACTCGGCCGGGCCCAAGCGTGAACTGCACGCGTACGGGATTCTCCTGGCTCGAGGCGTGATGCGCTGGAAGCCCTTGAGCTCGCGGACCGGTCGCGACGCCGTGCCGTAACGCTGGTGGATGTAGAGCTGGACCACCTCGTCGGCCTGCCGGTCGCCGGTGTTGGTGACGTCTACCGACACCGTCACCGCTCTCATCGGAGGTGATCGCGTCCCGGTCGACGGTGAGGTTGGCGTACGCGAACCTGGCGTAGCTCAGCCCGTACCCGAACGGGAACAGCGGGGTGCTGTCCTCGTCCCAGTACCGCCGCGCCTGGTTCTCCGGCTCGTGCGAGATCGTGTGGGAGTAGACCATCGGCACCTGGCCGACGGTGCGCGGCCAGGTGAACGGGCAGCTTGCCGCCGGGCGAGACGTCGCCGAACAGCAGGTTCGCGACCGCCGCACCGCCCTGGGTGCCGGGATACCAGATGTCGAGGATCGCCGGCACGTTCTCGGCTGCCCAGCGCAGATCCAGCGGGCCGCCCGTTCATCACCAGCAGCACGACCGGCGTGCCGGTCTCGACGACCGCCTGCAGCAGCTCGAGCTGGCGCCCGGGCAGCTCGAGCGACGACCGCGACGCCGCCTCGCCGATCATGTTCTGCCACTCACCGACCACCACGACCGCGACATCGGCGTCCCGGGCCAGGTCGACCGCCCGCTGCGAACTCGGCGTCCTCGTCGAAGCCTTCGGGATCCTCCGGCGCGTTGCCGCCGAACATGTCGAACATCGACGGGAAGACGCGCTGCGCGGGCCGGATGCCGGGCGCGTACTCGACCTGGACGGCATCGCCGACCCTGGCTCGGATGCCCTCGAGCACGGTGACGGTCTCGTCCAGGTCGAAGTCGAAGACCCAGGGCCCGAGCGTGTCGCGCTGGGAGTCGGCCAGCGGCCCGATGACGGCGATCGAGCCCAGGCTGCCGGCGTCGAGCGGCAGCAGGTCACCGTCGTTGCGCAGCAGCACCGCCGACCGCTCGGCCGCGCGACCCGGGCCACGTCCCGGTGCGCCGGGTCGGCCAGCACCTCGCGGGCGCGATCCTCGTCGACGTACGGGTCGTCGAACAGGCCCATCCGGATCTTCGCCTCCAGCACCCGGCGCACGCTCGCGTCGAGCGCCTCCTCGCTCGCCGCACCGGCTCCAGCGCCTCGGGCAGGTGGGCGTACGCCGGGTCGGCGATCGCCATCTCCATGTCGACGCCGGCGTTGAGCGCGCGGGCGCCGGCGTCGGTCAGATCGGCGGCGAAGCCGTGGGTCAGCAGGTTGCGCACGGCGTTGGCGTCGCTGACCACGAAGCCCTCGAAGCCGAACGTGCCGCGCAGCACCTCGGTGAACAGCCAGCGGTTGCCGGTGGCCGGGAACGCCGTTGAGGTCCATGTACGCGGTCATCACGTTGCCGGCGCCGGCCTCGACCGCCGCCCGGAACGGCGGGAAGTACGACGTTCCACAGCTCGGAGTCGGAGAGGTTGACCTCGTCGTAGTCGCGGCCGCCGAGCGCGGCGCCGTAGCCGGCGAAGTGCTTGGGACCGGCGATGACCCGCTCGGGCGCGCCGAGCTCGCCGCCCTGGAAGCCGCGGACCTGGGCCGCCGCGACCGCCGCGCCGAGGTACGGATCCTCGCCGGCGCCCTCGATGATGCGGCCCCAGCGCGGGTCGCGGGCGATGTCGACCATCGGCGCGAACGTCCAGTGGATGCCGACCGCCCGCGCCTCGCGGGCGGCGACGGCCTGGCCCGCGCTCGATCGTCTCCGGATCCCAGGACGCGGCCATCGCGATCGGCACCGGGAGGATGGTGCGGAGCCCGTGGATGACGTCGAAGCCGAACAGCACCGGGATGCCGAGCCGGTTCCCCTCGACCGCGAGCCGCTGCAGGCGGTTGATCTCGGCCGGATCGGTGACGAACAGCAGTGATCCGGCCTCGCCGCGCCCCAGAGCCGCCTCCACCATGGACGGCTGGTCCGACGTCGAGGCCGAGTGCCGGCCTCGTGCTCCGCATCCGTCTCGGGCAGGCGCCGAAGTAGAAGTACTGGGTCAGCTGCCCGGCCTTCTCCGCCGGCGTCATTCGGCGATCAGCTCGTCGACCCGCGCGTGATCTCGGCATCTGTCATCGTCGGGCCCTCTGTCATCGTCGGACGTTGTGTCCCCTCCGCCATGTTCATCCTCCTGTTGGGCAGAACGTGAGATGTTGCTGATGTTGGGGACCAGTCTTGCGGATGCAATCTTGATGATGCAGGTGCGATCTCGGCGAGTAGCACCAGCGGCCTAGGATGCCGCCGCTGCGACTGTGCTGGACTAAACAAGCCCGTGGGCAGCCGACCCGCGTCAGACAGATACTTCAAGATCAGCACATGTCCTATCATGATCATCACCAATGCCGGGCCCTAGGACAAACGAAGCCCCGGCTGCGATACGTTGTCGTCAAGCAGTCCAGGCCTTCGATCGAGCGCAGATCGAGCGGAGATGGGACGGGCGTCACATGCGGACACGCGCATTGATCATCATCGGGGCCGTTGTCGGCGTGATCATCATCGTCGTGGCTATTGCGATCGGGTTCGGGCAGACGGGCACACCGCCAAAGGCGCTCGCAGCTGCTACTCCGGGAAGTCCGGGCGGCCCGTCGCCTGCTCAAGGTGCCACACCCGCCGACGAGCCGGTGCCGACGAGCTTCAAGACTGAACAGCGTCAGCCGTTCGAGGCGCCGGTAGAGCTGCGCTCGGCAGACAGGCAGCTGCGCACGGCGTTCACGGTCGAGCCGGCGACGTTCACCGTGGCCGGTGCGAAGGTCAAGGGCTACGCCTATCAAGGCAACTACATCGGGCCGACGCTGCGGGTCCGCCCTGGCGATACCGTCCGGATCGACCTGACAAATCAGCTCGGACAGCCCACCAATCTGCACGGCCACGGGATGTTCATGTCCCCAATCGGCATCTCTGACAACGTCTTGCGGGTCATGAAGAGCGGGACCTTCAATCACATTGAGTGGCAGCTTCCTTCCGACATAGATCCGGGGACATACTGGTACCACTCACACTTACACGGACTGGTCGAGCCGCAGATCTTCGCTGGACTCTCAGGGGTGCTCATCGTCGACGGGACTCGAACAACTCCTGCCGCCAGCGCTGCAGAGCGTCCCGCAGAGCGTTGTGGCGCTCAAGGATTTGCAGGTCAAAAACGGTGCGATCGTGACATCGAACATTGACTCCGGCGCTCCGACCACTCGCACAGTGAACGGCCAGGTCGATCCAGTGCTATCCGTTCAGACCAATCAGACCCAGATGCTCCGGCTGGCGAACATCGGTGCCGACATTTGGTATCGGCTCCGGCTGAGTGGCAGCCAGTTTCGAGTGATCGCGGAAGATGCCAACCCGGTGGCTCAAGTGTGGACCGCCGAGGAGCTGAGCTCCCGTGGAAAGCATTTCGATGTGTGTGTCCGGTGGCCGCAACCAGGGACCCAAACGCTGGAGACCCTGCCGTACAGCACCGGGCCCGATGGCGACAATTACCCGCAGCGCCGGCTGTTGACCGTGCAGGTGAGCGGCGCCGCGCTTGCCGACGTCGCCTGGCCGACTTCCATGGCGCCGCCGTCACCGCTGGCGACCGACCACGTGGATCGGGTCCGACACCTCGTCTTCAGCGAGAACACTAAGACGAATCAGTTCTATATCAACGGCAAGCAGTTCGATCCGACCACGTCAACTTCGTCGCCAAACTCGGCACCACCGAAGAGTGGATCATTCGCAACGTTTCCCGTGAGGAGCATCCGTTCCACATTCACGTGAATGACTTCCTGGTCACGGCGGTCAACGGCAAGCCGGTCCAGTCCTACAGCGAGCAGGACACCGTGCCGCTACCGTGGCACGGTGAAGTACGGATTCGCATGCATTTCAACCGCTTCGTCGGCGCAACCGTCTTCCACTGTCACATCGTGGCCCACGAGGACAACGGAATGATGGGCATCATCGACATCACCAACGATGGTCTGCCTTCGAAGGCGACGCAGCAAACCCTCGACAAGATGAATCGCGATATGCCGAGCCATCACGCTATGCACGGAGCCGGTCACTAAGAGCCCTGGATTCGCTGGACCGGCGGACATGACAAGATCGTGCGAGTTGCGCCCTTGTTTCAAGGCTGCAACGGCACGATCACTTTTTGTTGATCAGTGCTTTTGATCAGTACTTTTGATCAGCGCGCCCGGACGGCAGCCACCGGCACCAGGCAGATGATCACCAGGCCAATGACCAGATTGATCCCGGCCAGCGCTAGCTGGGCGGCCAATGCGGTTCCCACGGTGAGCGGAATGAGCGGGAGCACGGCCAGCACTGTGACGAGGCCGACGATCCAGCCGTAGAGCCCCGGCCGCGGTGCGAAGTGCAGCAGCACGGTGTACAGCACCGACGCGGTGACCGCGGCAGCAGCGGCGATCAGTGCGTACGCGCCGTAGCCGACCACCACAAGATGACCACCTTCGCGATCAGGACCGGGATGTGCAGCAAGTCATTAGAGATGATCAAAGCGATGAAAGCGGCCAATGCACTGAATGCCGGCCGTAAACGCAGTTCCGACCCAGAACCGGGCGGTGTCGATCCGACCGCTCAGGCTCGTACGGGCCGCGGCGGGCTCCCGCACGTCAAGCGACTCGGTGCTGAAGGTTGATGTGGTCATGATGATCGAATTCTTTCCTAGACGGTGCGCCGGCCTTGTGCCTACGACGTGTCGATCATCCGCGTCGGCGGTTCCAGCCGGCAGCGGCTGATTGGTTGATCCCGGAGGTGATCAGCGTGTCCCCCGATCGGTGGACCCCAGATTCAGCCCGGACCACCCACCATTCGCCCGATCCCGTGGCAGTGCGTATTCCCGGAGAGTTGCGGTCAACGCGGAACGGAAGGTCGAGCCGCAACGAAAGGAAGATCAACATCATGTCCACCCACTACCACTCCCACCACCCCTGACAGCAAGCCCACAGGCTGGATCGTGGCCACCGTCATCGCCGCTGGCCTCGCGTTGGCCGGCAGCGTGGCCGGACTACTGATCGCCTTCGGGTCACCGGCTCGCGCCAGCTCGCAGATCACTCCGGGAACAGTTCATCGTGCCCTCGACTAGCGGTCATCACTCCACTCCAGTCAACCCGAATCCCCCGACCCCGCCGGTTCGCCCATCGCAGACGATCAAGCTCCTCCAGAGAACAACTGGGCCAGCTGAATTACTACAACGGTCCCGTCACCGGCTACATGAACCACGCCACGGTTCAGGCGATCATGTACCTGCAGCGCGATGCACACCTGCCGCAGACCAACTGAACGCAGCCACCGAGAACGCCCTGAGCTCGATGCTGCAGAACGGGAACAGCCAGATGAACACCGACGGCAATACCATGAACAACTGATCAAGGACCAGGAGTCAGCACCCGATGCCTCCCGACCGACGATCTGAACTCCAGTGCGAATGGCCCGCCAGCCCCGGCGGGCCATTCGCATGTCTAGGTGCGGTCGGCGGCCGAGACAGCACGGCGGCCCGATGATATCGAGGCACATCGACGATCGTTCCGTGCGGATCCGCGGGGTGGAAAGTGATCCGGCCGCCGGCCGCTTCGAGCCGGATCCGTCGAGAGGCGACACCCAGATGACCGGCGCCGAGCCGAGCATCAAGATCAACCCCGCCATGCCGACGCCGTCGTCTGCCACCCGCAGCTTTGCCGTACCAGTCTCGCGGGCGAGCGCAATCATGACCGTACGCGCCTGAGCGTGTTTGACGACGTTGGTGATCAACTCCCGGGCAGTGGTCAGCAGCAGCTCGTCGATCGGGGTACGGAGGTTGTCGTCCCAGTCGCGGGGTTTGCAGCTCCGCCGAGAGCTGGCCGCGAGCGTTCACGGTCTCTACCAGATCCCGCAATGCGGGTAGCAGACCGGCGGTGTCGACTACGGCCGGATGAAGCTGCGTCATGGTGGCGCGTAAGAGTCGGGAGGTCTCAGCCAGGGCGTGGTCGATGCGTTCGGCAGCGTCCGGATCCCCCTCGTCAACAGCCTCCAGCTCCTGGCGAGCGGCCAACATGTACTGCAGCGCACCATCGTGCAAGGTCTCGGCCAGGTCGCGTTGCTCGCGCTGTTCGATGGTGACCATCTCGGCCAGCAAGTCGGTGCGCTCGTCGAGCAGCCGGGCGATCGTAGAGACTCGGGATCGTTGGACGCGCGACAGCAGCACGCAGCCGAGCCCAACCGTTGCCAGCAGTCCGGTGCGGAGCAGGATCGAGGAGATCGGTTCGTCGTCGACATGCCGGATTGCGAAGCTGGATAGCAGGTAAACCAGTACCGCAGGGGCAGCGACGACTGCGCAGATCCACGGGTTGAGCTGCGCGGCGGTGATCACCGGCACCAAAAAGAATCCGTTGATCAACAGATACGGGGCCCAGGTTCGCTCGGCTGAGGTGTCGGAGATCAAGGTCAGAGCTGCCACGGTGATCACATCCATGAACAGGGCGAGCCACGCGTAACGCAGCTGGCATAGTCGTACGCCGCTCGGCCCGGATCAAGGCTCTTATCGATTTTTTTTTTTTTTTTTTTTTTTTTTTTTTTTTTTTTTTTTTTTTTTTTTTTTTTTTTTTTTTTTTTTTTTTTTTTTTTTTTTTTTTTTTTTTTTTTTCGGCATTATGTCTCACAGGCCGTAACAGAATTTCGACAGATAGCCCTGCGCCCCTTCTTCCAGGGCACGAAAACCACCGCGCTGTCGGGTTAGTGCCGACAAGATCAATGCCCGGGTTGGCAAGCCGTCTCGACAATCGCGTGCACGACATCGAGTCCGTCGAGGTCGGGCATCTGGTAGTCCAGCACGGCGACGTTCGGCTCCAGCTCGCGAATCAACTCGAGGCCCTCTCTGCCCGTGCCGGCCTCACCGACGACATCGAGATAGCCGCTCTGGCGCAGGCCGCGAGACAACCCGTCACGGAAGAATGGATGATCATCAATGACCACGACCCGAGCTAGGTGCCGCGCCCTGGTGTCTCGTCCGGACTCGCTCATGCCGCTACCACAGCCAGGGGCACGGCCGCGCAAATTGGTCGGTTCGGATCCGTCCCCGCAGGGAGGGCGGCCGCATACCGCACCATCTGCTGAGTGTACTGCCGCCCCTCGTGATCGACTTGCCGCGACGCTTCAGGCGATCCGCCGCATGCGTACGAGACTCAGATCGTGGTTCCGGCTGGCTCGCTGCCGCGTTAGATTCCATTGCATGCCCGATATAGATACGGTCAGCGACGACGTCGCCGCCCGGCGCGAGGTGGCTGTCCGGATGGCCGACGCGGCACGAGCATGGCTGGACACCCTCGATGAGGAGCAGCGCGCGATCGGCCAGGGAACCATCCCAGTCGACGACGCCAGCGACAACGAACGCCGCCGGTGGTTCTACACGCCGACCGACCACGGTGGTCTCACCATCCATCAGCAGCGACCCGCACAGCAGCGGGCCGCAATGCGGCTCGTCTCGACCGGGCTGTCGCCCGTGCGTACGTGACGGTCGCAACGATCATGGGCCTGGAGAACGTCCTCGACTACATCGAGGGGTTCGTGGCGCGTTTCGATCGGGAACGCGGCCGCGACCTGGCGATGTACTACCTGCGGGTCTTCGGCACACCGCGACAAGGGTCTGTGGGGTTGGCGTTTCGGTGGTCACCACGTCTCGCTGAACAACCTCGTGGCGACGGCGTGCTGTCGCGACGACGCCGTGCTTTCTGGGTGCGAATCCCGCGACCTCGCCGCTGCTCGGAGGCGCGATGAACCGCCCACTCGCTCGGATGGAGGACCTGGGCCGCGAGCTGGTGCGGTCGCTGCGGCCCGACCTCGCCGCCCGCGTGATCCTGTTGCCCAAGGCTCCGTCCGACTTCGTCACCGTCAACCGCACCGACGTCACTGACGGCGATCGGGTCATTCCGCTCGCTGGCATCTATCGGGACGCGCGGTTTCCTGATCCGGCCGAGCAGGCGAGGTCGCAGTCGCTCGACGACGTCATCGAGGAGGCCGCTGAGCTGAGCAATGCCGAACACCGGGCCGTCGCATACTCGATCGAGCCCAAGGGCGTACCGGCCGCGGAGTTCGACGCCGAGCAGCGAGAGATGCTACGGGCCCTCCTGGGCACCTATCTCGACCGCGCACCAGCCGGGGTGTCCCCGCTGCGCCGCTACGACGACGAATCGGCCCTCGACGCCCTCCACTTCGCCTGGGCGGGACCGACGGGCATCGGCGAGCCGCACTACTACCGACTGCAAGGTCCCCGGCTCTTAATAGAGTGGGACAACACACAGAGCGACGCCAACCATGCTCACTCGGTGTGGCGCGATCCCACCTCAGACTTCGGGCTCGACGTGCTCGCCCAGCACCGCGCGGCGCACCATATCTGATGATCTTCTCGGATGATCTTCCGAACGCTGCCCGACGCTAGGCTTCGCGGTTCCGGTGCTCGATCAGCTGCTTGACGCCGTGCTGCACCACGATCCGGGCCAGCTGGGTACCTGGGGACGAACAGGTTCACAGCCTCGACGTCGGCATCGAGCAGAAACCTCGGCTCCAACGCTTTCCCCAGGTATTGCTCGAAGGTTGCCCCGCCGGAGAGTCGCCGGTGAGCCCGTCGAACTCGATCACCGCCTCCTTGCCCGCGTGGCGGTAGCGGAAAGCGTAGACAGGCCGGTAGAAGAGATTGACCGCGTCGACGATCACGCGTTCTTCGAGGATGCGATCGGCCTCGATCTTGCCGATCGCGGAGGAGACGACTTCGCGTACCAATGCTGATGCCTTGACCTCTGGGTGCACCACGACGGTTCCGGC